>NZ_LT670820.1:1921197-3580309 GCF_900130135.1 Bacteroides togonis
CCGTGCGCCGGTCGCCGGCAATTGTATTGCTACAATCCCGCTGCCCCTCGACTTGCATGTGTTAAGCCTGTAGCTAGCGTTCATCCTGAGCCAGGATCAAACTCTTCATTGTAAAAGTATCTTTAACGCCTGAATATCAAATGACATTCAAGTAAGTTGTTGCTCTGCCAGGATTACGGATCAAAAGTTCATTACCTATATATATAAGTATTGACGGTTCTTTTTTACCCAAAACTGTTTCCAGTTTTGCTCTTGTACTACTGTATTGTTTATGTAAATCTCTTCAAAGATCGCTCTTCTTGATGCCCTCCGTTTTTATCGGAAAGCGGTTGCAAAGGTAAGGAGTTTTTCGTATATCCTCCAAATTTTTGCGGAACTTTTTTCGAAGTTTTTTTTCGAAGCTCAGCTTCGAGGTTCACTTCTTAAAAGCGGGTGCAAAGGTAAGGAGTTATTTTCAAACTACCAAATGTTTTGAGAAGTTTTTTTTCGAAAGTTTTTTCGAAGACCTCAGAGGGAAGGAGCTCTCCGCTTGGGCCTCTCTCATGCGAAAGGCGGGAAAGTTACTTGCCGCTAAAGGACAACTTCATCAAAAATCATCTGCAACAGCATGTCAAATATCACCGCTTCGTTTCCGAAAGCGGGTGCAAAAGTACAGCTTATTCAGATAACTGCAAGCTTACAAACGTTTTTTTTCTACACTTTCTTGAACTTTTTTCGCAAATTACTGATTTACAAGTATGTTTTATAGCAGGATTTTCAAAGACGAAATGCACAAGATGAAATGACGACACATTATAATATTTCATGCGCATGGGCGCGCGCGTTACAATTACAACTACAGGTAAACTCTATGCGAACAAAACAAGAAAACAGTGCGTTAGGGAAAGGAAAGCGATGATTTAAGGAGGAGAAAGCAATGCTTTTTCCCTAACTGGAGAAAAAGTTCTGGCCTACTGGGGAAAAAAATTTCCCAATAGGCCAGAACAAACAAATCATAAACATCCATTCCAACTCCGTAAAGTGCCACTTTAGCACGCTAAAGAGGGACTTTACGAAGCTAATATCAATAGTTACACCAAATAAGCTTTTTCGACCGACATCAAAGCACTCCTTTCGACGAAGGCAGTTCGTAGCGATAGATGTCACGCTTCACAGCCATCTTCAATGCACGAGCCAGGGCTTTGAAGATGCCTTCTATCTTATGATGTTCATTTTGGCCCTCAGCCTTAATATTCAAGTTCATCTTGGCGGCATCGCTCAGCGACTTGAAGAAATGCAGGAACATTTCGGTCGGCATCTCCCCTATCCGCTCTCGCTTGAAGTCGGCCTGCCAAACCAGCCAGGGACGCCCTCCGAAATCGAGGCAGACCTGACACAGGCAGTCGTCCATAGGCAGCGAATAGCCATAACGTTCGATGCCCCGCTTGTCGCCAAGGGCTTTGTAGAGACATTCGCCCAAAGCTAACGCCGTGTCTTCAATCGTGTGGTGCTCGTCGACATAGAGGTCGCCCTTCACACGAACCGTCAAGTCAATGCTTCCATGTTTGCCTATCTGCTCCAGCATGTGATCGAAAAAGCCCAGGCCTGTATCAATGAAGCATTTGCCTGAGCCGTCCAAATCAAGCGACACGAAGACATCAGTTTCATGAGTCACCCGATGCACTTCCGCCCGACGTTCGCCGGCAAAGAGGAAATCGGCCACCCGATCCCAGTCGGTCGTAGCCAACACACAAACTTCCTCTAATCCCTCACAAGAGGCACTGCCTCCTTCTACCACCGGCTTTAGCACCGACTTGTCGTCTTGCAACAGAATGGCCCGGCATCCCAAGTTCTTGGCTAGCTCCACATCGGTGGCACGGTCGCCTATCACAAAGCTGCCTGCCAAATCATATGCAGGGTCATTCAGATAGCGGGTCAGCATTCCTGTCCGAGGCTTACGGGTAGGTGCATTGTCTGCTGGAAAACTACGGTCGATACAAACTTCATCGAACGTAATCCCCTCACCCTCCAAGGTCTTCATCATCAGGTTGTGCACCGGCCAAAAAGTCTCTTCAGGGAAAGAAGCTGTCCCCAGCCCATCCTGATTGGTCACCATCACAAACTCAAAATCGAGCTTGCTACGGATGAAGCCAAGGTTTCGCATCACCTTGGGATAGAACTCCAGCTTCTCGTAAGCATCCAACTGATAGTCGACCGGCGGCTCTATGACCAGCGTACCGTCTCGGTCGATAAACAATACTTTCTTTTTCATCGCCCTCTCATCCTTTATAGTTTCTCAAAGCCTTCAGCAGCTGCTCGTTTTCAGGGCGGGTCCCTACCGTCACGCGCAGGCAGTTACCGCAAAGCGAAACCGTATGACGGCTACGCACAATGATACCTTCACCTACCAGATAGCTATAAATGGATACAGCATCGGTCACCCGCACCAGGAAGAAATTGGCATCCGAAGGGAACAACTGTACAGTGCAAGGAAGAGCCTTGAACTCTTCTTCCAGCCAAGCACGCTCTTCCTTCAAGACCTTGACCCAACGCTCCACTTCATAATGACGGAGCACCATCTCCAGTGCCTGTTTTTGAGTAAGCTGATTAATATTATACGGATATTTTATCTTATTGAAAATAGAGATAATCTCTTTCGATGCGAAAGCCATTCCCAACCGGATGGCGGCACATCCCCAAGCCTTGGAGAAAGTCTGAAGTACAACAATGTTCGGATATTTCGCCAAGTCTAGCAAGAAAGAGCGGGCCTCCGAAAAGTCGATGTAAGCTTCATCCACCACCACAAGACCGTCGAACGCCTCGAGCAATTTTTCAATCTCCTCGCGACACAGATTGTTACCTGTCGGGTTGTTGGGCGAACAGAGGAACATCAGCTTGGTATGTTCGTCGGAAACAGCCAGCAGACGGTCAGCCGTAAATTGGAAATGTTCGTCCAGAAGTACTTTCCGATACTCCACATCATTGACTTCAGCACATACCTGATACATCCCATACGTAGGATCGATAGCCACTACATTGTCGATACGGGGTTCGCAGAAAGCACGAAAAACCAAGTCAATAGCCTCATCACTTCCGTTGCCCAAAAAGATATTCTCCGCCGGCACTTTCTTTATTTGAGAGAGATGTACTTTCAGATCCCGTTGCAACGGATCGGGATAGCGATTGTGAGGATTATTATACGGATTCTCGTTCGCATCCAAGAAAACAGAAGCCGTAGCTCCATTGTATTCATCACGTGCAGACGAATAAGGTTTCAGCTTCCAAATATTGGGTCTTACCAATTCCTGTAACGATTTCTTCATATCCAAATTCTTCTATTTAAAACATTCATTTATCACGACGAACAGCATCCAGCCTGACGGATACGGCGTTCTTGTGACCGTCTAACGACTCATTGGCGGCCATCACCTCAATAGCAGGACCTATTTTACACAATCCCTCAGGTTTGATTTCCTGAAAGGTCATCTTGCGGATGAAGCTGTCCAAGCTAACGCCGCTATAGGCTTTGGCATAACCGTTGGTAGGCAGCGTATGGTTCGTGCCCGAAGCATAGTCACCAGCACTTTCGGGAGTTAATGCACCCAAAAATACCGAACCGGCGTTGACAATCTGTTCGGCCACAGCCATGTAATTCTCCGTCTCTACAATCAAGTGCTCGGGTGCATAAGCATTGGTCATCTCGACAGCCTCTTCCATATCCTTCACTACAATCAGTTTGCTGTTGGCAAGCGACCTGGCAGCAATTTCCTTACGCGGAAGCAGGTCCAACTGACGCTCTACTTCGTCCTTAACAGCCTGTTGTAGCTCCTTCGAGGTCGTTATCAGCACGGCCTGACTATCTACCCCATGCTCTGCCTGACTCAACAAATCGGCCGCCACAAACACAGGATTGGCCGTTGCGTCTGCCAGCACTTCTACTTCGGAAGGTCCTGCTGGCATATCAATTGCCACATCACGCAAGCTAACCAACTGCTTGGCCGCCGTGACATACTGGTTGCCGGGACCAAAAATCTTATATACCTTCGGAATACTTTCCGTTCCATAAGCCATCGCCGCAATGGCCTGTACGCCACCGGCCTTGAACACACGCTGCACACCAGCCACCCGAGCCGCAAACAATACAGCCGGATGCACCTTCCCGTCCTTGCCCGGAGGGGTGCACAACACAATCTCCCGACACCCAGCTATGCAAGCAGGTACGGCCAACATCAGCACGGTGGAAAATAACGGCGCTGTGCCTCCAGGAATATACAATCCTACTTTCTCGATAGGTACCGCCTTTTGCCAACAGGTAACTCCTGGCTGTGTCTCCACCTTCTTACCCACAAAACGCTGTGCGGCATGAAAGGCCGAGATATTTCCGGCAGCCAGACGAATAGCCGCCTTCAGTTCCTCGTCGATCAGATTTTCAGCCTCGTCGAACTCTTCAGAAGATACAGCTAAAGCGGACAAACTTACCTTGTCGAACTGCATCTCATACTGGAGTACAGCCTCATCTCCCCCTGCCTTTACACGATCAATGATGCCCTGCACCGTACCAAACAAACTTTCGGTATTCATAACCGGTCGCTTCAGCAATTCCTGCCATTGCGATTTTTCAGGATAATCAATCAGTATCATAACCGTCCGTCCTTTAAATAATCATTTTCTCGATAGGCAAAACCAAGATTCCTTCAGCACCCAATGCCTTCAATTTGCCGATAATTTCCCAAAAACATTTCTCGTCGAGCACCGTATGGACCGAACACCAACCTTCTTGTGCCAAAGGCATTACCGTGGGGCTCTTCATACCCGGCAGTACGGCCACAATCTCATCCAGTTTATCTTTAGGAGCATTCATCAGCACATATTTCTTATCTTCGGCCGTCTTCACTGCATCCATGCGGAAAAGCAGTTCTTTCAAGATCTCCTTCTTCTCGTCACTCAAGTTCTTATTGCCGATAAGCAACGCTTCCGACTTCATTACCACTTCCACTTCCTTCAACCGGTTGCTGACCAGCGTCGACCCCGAACTAACAATATCGAAAATGGCATCGGCCAAACCAATACCCGGCGATACTTCCACCGAACCGGTTATCACATGAATTTCTGCCTTCACTCCCTGTTCCTTCAGATAGCGGGACAGAATGCCAGGATAGGACGTCGCAATTTTCTTTCCTTCAAACCACTGCACACCTGTATATTCGATATCTTTCGGCATGGCCAGTGACAATCGGCACTTGCTGAACCCCAATCGTTTTACAATCTCTGCATCTTCAGCTCGTTCTACAAACTCGTTTTCACCGACAATACCAATATCCGCCACTCCCGTAGCCACCGTTTGCGGGATGTCATCGTCACGCAAGAACAACACTTCGATAGGAAAATTCGACGACTGTACCAACAGGGTACGTTTCGTCGCACTCAATTTGATGTCTGCTTCTTCCAGAAACGACATTGTTTCGTCATAAAGACGACCTTTGGCTTGTACTGCAATTCTCAACATAGCTTTTTATTTTTTCTAATTTTCAATATTCATCAACCAAGGGACAAATAAAAAAAGAAGCCTGCCTCAATCCGGCAAGCTTCTTTCCTCATGTATCCTTTCATGCACATACACTCATCTGCCTACCGAATTTATTCGCCAGGATAATGATGATGATGATGTACTGCAAAAATTCTCATATCTTTATTTGTTTGCGACAAAAATAAACTATATTCTTGAAACAACCAAAGATTTATCACAAAAAGTTTATTTTTCCTATCAAATCAACGGAAGAAGTTCCTCTGGCTCGACCTCGCAACTACGGAAAAACATCTCCTTCTCGGCTTTTTCCTTCGGAAAAGTAAAGTACGTACATAAAGCTTCCGTACAAAGTTCTCCTTTATCGTTATAAAGCCGGGCTTCCACAAACGCCAAGTTTCTCTTCTGTTCCTTCAGCGAAGCTCTCAGCACCAAATGAGAAGCATCTGTCGACACCGACTTGCGAAAGCGTGTCTCCATCTTGGTCGTCATTCCTGCCGTCTGCAACTTACGAAACACGACCCATCCACAAATTTCGTCCAGCAGTACTGACTGTATTCCACCGTGCAACGTGTGCAAAAATCCCTGATAATGCTCATCTGGCTTCCAAATACTCACCACCTCGTCACCATCCTCATAAAATTCCATCTTTACACCATATTCATTATCAGGCGAACAGCCAAAACAATTATATCCGGCAAGTTTCCGCCAGGGATTGATAATCTTCTTCATAATAATCTTCTATTTTGTGTGCAACAAATGTAGTGAAAGATCTCAAAACTTGTACACACAATCCACACCAAAGATGTTTTTCCGTCCGTCGTTCTCCCATTGGCGACAGTAGAATACATCCGCTTCCCAATTCTTCGAAAAAAGCGGAAGTGAAAGACCCGTCCGATAACGCATACGAGCAATATCAAAGCTGTCGCCACGATTCAAACTGTTGTACATCTCGACTGACACGTAAGGTTCCACCTTACAGTCACGTATGTCATAAGCCAATTTAAGACGAGAACGTAGCCTCAACTCATTTTCCTCATCATCCCACGTATGCTGAAATCGCTCACGCAAAGAGATTTTCAACCTCATCCACCGAGTAGATAAAGTTCCTTCCGCATGATAACGATGACGGAAGTTCCATCCATCCTCCCCACGGTTGCGATAATGAATTTCGTAACCTCCACCTACTTTCAGGAAAGGAAGCAGGACATATTTAGCCCCCACATCCAGTCCCCAGCGATCTGTGACCTGCAAGTGATCTTCCGTACGCCACTCCAATCCTCCAGACAAATCAAGACGCTCATTCAGTCCGTACTTGACACCCATCTTCATCCATGTAGTATAATCAGTTTCCTGTGCACATACAGACCATGTAGTAGTGCCCAACAAGAATATACATAGTCCTATAATCTTCTCGATCTGATGAAATTTGCCCATTATTCAGCCCTAAATAGTTATGCAGGCAAATATACTGAAGAATACTGGAATATTTCTGGAAAGGCTCTGCATTGTATTCCCATTTTCTATCAAACTCAATATAAAGCCTCTGCCACTTATCAATTTATAAACTATTCAACCACTTCTTACCATCCTTCACTGGAGCAGAAACTACTACTTCCGGAGCTACAGCCTCAAAATGCTTCTTTGCACAACGTATTTTATCCTGTTCAGCCGGACGTAATTCACTAAATATATCTGTTCCCTTTGTTTCGACTATAAAGTAAATTTTGTTCTCCACACCTTTTACATAAACAGCCCAGTCAGGATTGTATGTTCCGAGTGGAGTATCAATCTTGAATGAGTTTGGAAGTTTCATAAAACAACTGACACGTTCATTATTGTCAAGTGTTTTCGCAAACTCAAGTTCTTCCTTTGAATCTACGGCAAAACAGTCCACAATACTTTTATTAGGAGTTTCTGCTACAAGGCTACTAAAGAATTGTTCCATTTCATCATTAGCCGGAAGTTCCATTACAAATTCATCGTCGAGTTTGGTATATTTCAGCCCTACTACAAGTTCATGTTGCATCAATCTCTTAATAGTATCGCGGACCAACTCCATATATAGCTGTGGGTTATAGATAATTTTACCCAATGTTGTGGTTTGAGTCAGGATTTCGATAAGTGTCTGTCGCTTCAATCCTGTCTCATTTTGCAAATAGCGGATTATATCCGGAATAAGTATCTTGCCAGTATAAGATATTTCACTGAAATCACTAAGCACGCCATCTTTATCTCCCACACCAGAGTCCGAGTCTATAACTACAGTTGCCTTTTCTATATTGTATACAATACGCCCTACCTGCAACTCATTTAAAGCTTCAACACATTTGATTTTGAACTGTTCAACATCAAAATCCACTGAATAGACACTCTTATACTTTATTCTATCCCACAAAGCTTTAAATTCTTCAGATGCAGCGACACGTTTGTTCAATTTAACTAAGCGTTTTGGCTTATGTTTGTTTATGGTAATTTTAGTAGCCAGTTCCGTCACACGTTTACTTATAACTTCAACGTATGGTTTAAAGACATCATCATCCGGAACAACCATTTCAGGATTTACCTTTACTGTATCTCGTAATTTTTCAGTAGGTTTACCGGCCAGAGCATTCCCTTTTATTTTTTCTTTCTCAACATATTCATTACTTACCAAATGCTTGAAAAGCTTTTCTGCCAACTCTTTTCCCAATACATGTCTGACTCCATTATCCGCCAAATATGTTAGATTTCTGAACTTATCAGGAGTTATCACATCAAACATTTCACCTTCATCTTCACGAAGTTCTGTTTGAAAACGTGATACAAAATCATTGAAAGTCTCATTGGCAGTTACGGTAAGTATATTTACTCCCTTTGTATGCACACGTTGCCCTTCCTGATTTACTGCAATACGTAAACCACGGCCAATTTCCTGACGTAAACGAATGTTCTTATCTGGTTTTACCTGAGGATCTTTCAACATGCAAATCTGAAATACATTTGGGTTATCCCATCCTTCCCGTAAGGCAGAGTGTGAGAATATAAATCTACAAGGTTCTGATTCATTCAACAAAATACCTTTCTTCTGCATAATCTTCTGATAAGCAGAATTATCATCTTCTGTATCTCCCTTAGTATCCTTTATCCTTCCTTTCTTGTCAGCAGAGAAATAACCATCATGCAGTTTGCTTACATTACCGCCCCACATAGAGAAAAGCTTCTGGTAAAACATATTTTCCTGAGTAAGTTTCAGAAACTCTTCTTCAAACATAACAGCATATTTGCCACGTTCATCTTCCGTATCATAGTTTCTATAATTAGAAACCTTATCAATAAAGAATAATGACAGCACTTTGATTCCCTTGTCTAAAACAGAAATCTGTTTTTCAAGATGAACCTTTATTGTTTCCCGAATCATCATCCGTTTCAATTCATCATCTGAGTAAAGTGAACGGCTGGTTTTGACACTACCGATATTTATACGTTCATGTCCATTTAATTCAATACAATTATCGTCAATGTTTGTAAGTCGTAATCCAAGATACTCCGGATTATCGGTTACTTCATGTAGCAGGGAATTATATTTCACCTTCTTCGATTTCCTTGAAGATTTGCCTTTGTTTATAATATTCAGTTCCAGTTCAGCTTCACGTTTGGATGGATTGGTATTCAATACTTTAATATAGACACCATTCAAGTCTGTATCCTCGAAAATAGAAAGGACCTCTATTTGCTTTACCAGTTCCTGATTATACGCATCTATTGCTCCCAATTTATAGATGGGATGCGTAATAGTTCTATGAGTAGCTGAATATCTGAATATGGACAAAGGACTAAGTGCACTGATGGCTTCCTTTGCCTTTTCTGTATTATCAACTGACTGAGGCTCATCTATAATCACTATCGGATATGTTTCTTGCAAAAGTGTAATAGGAGCCTTACCATTACATTTCTCACTTTCACGGTAAATCACATTGGCCTTGTCCTCCGGATTGTCTCCTTTAAAAGCCCTGTTGAAAGCTGCTATATTGATAATCATAATTTGTATGGTATTGCTCATGGCAAAATCCCTGACTTGCTGCAGCTGTGAAGAGTCATAAACAAAGTGAGTATATTTTATTCCATACAACAAGTGAAAATGCTCCTTCAAGTCATTGAGTGAAGCATTAACACCCTCTCGGATAGCCTTATTGGGCACTACGATTATAAACTTCTTGAAGTTGTACTCTTTATACAAATTCAGGATAGTTTTCAGATAGACGTATGTCTTACCTGTACCTGTTTCCATTTCAATGGTAAAATCAGGGAAAGACAAGTTCTCTGAAACATCCAGACCACGTTCCATCTGTACAGCACGCAGATTATCCAGTATCTTGTTCTCAGAAATAGTAAACCTGTTTCCTTCACCTAATACAATAGTTGTATCATCTTGATTTCCAAAGTAAGATATACTTTTGCTTATGGTAAATGGAGAAGATGACTTTTGCTGTCCGTCAAATAAATGAATAGCAGCATCTACGGCTTCCTTCTGATATTCCAGATTAGGATTAAATTTTATTTTAGTTTCTTTTGCCATATGCAACTATCAGATAATTTCAAAGTTAGTAATACCTTTCTGTTTGAACAACTGCATAACATTTACTTTGTCATTGTTTGATGCAAAACTTTCATCAGAAAAGACAACTTTAAACTCTCCCGGCTGTACATAATCTGGCTTGTATTCCAACATCTTAGTAATGTCAGAATAAGTAAGTTCTTTTGCAAATGAAGCAACCATAACACCGTGCCCCACAATAAAGACTTTCTTACCGTTTATTTCTTTTTCTTCTACTTTTGTGGTAAGTTGAAGTCCTAACTTCAACATCACTTCATACAATAAGTCAAGCTCTGTTCTGCCTTCTTTAAGGATGTTCAAGACTTTATTAAACTCTAATGTTAATGTTTCTTTTGCATCCTTTTCATTTGTAGAATTAAGTTCCAAATCCCAGTCAGCCACATTAGAACGGTCAAGTTTAAATACTTTAAAACCAATGTCCAGTTTCTTTGCAGTTTCTGTAAATAAGTCTCCTTGCTCTTTATTCTTTTGTTCTTCAAGGATTTCCCTTCCGACACGGCGAATGCGTTCCTTGGCAAGTTCACAAAGGTTAATGGGTAATTGTTTTTCTTTTAAATAACAGACAGCTGCTTTTGCTGATTCTTTTGCAGGTGAACTCGTTGCTTTAGCTGGATCTATTATTTCTGGTAATTGCACCATTATGTATCTAATTTTTCTATCATTGCACGAATTTAAGCGATATACTGCTTCTGCCATTGTGCCAGAGCCACTGAAGAAATCAAGCACTATGAATTCTTTTTCGTTGAATAATGTTAAAAACAGATTCATTAGACCTGTATTTTTAGGAGCTGTAAAATAAGATACTTTTGAACTAAATAATTCTTTTAATTTTGTTCCAGCAGAAGTTGTTTTAACATCAAGTTCATAATCACATGGCATATTATCGATTACTGCTTTATATTTCTTATTTAGCACCAGACTCTTTATTCTAATTGTCGTACTTAAATTTTTTTCGTATATTTTCCCATTTTTAAATTCTAGTGCATTCTCAGTAAAAAGCTCCTTTATTTTTTCTTTTGAATATGTATTCTCAACAAAAGATTCATTATAATATGAATAATATCTAGAATATCCTTGATTTAATAAAGCATTATCAATGCTATCAATATTCACTTCTTTTTTTATGATAAAATCATTTGTCGTATCGTTGTAATATATTGTATAATGCTTGTCTGAATTTAAATCACTTACAATATTATTAAATTCATTTTCACCAACCAAAACCCTCTTGCCGCTATTGTGAACATAGTTGCCATTTTCATCTATAGCTAAATCATTAATATTCTTAGGTATATTTTCTATAAAACCTGAGAAACTTTTGTTTTTAGCATAAATACAACAATAATCATTACTTACAGCTACATAATTTGAATTTTTTCGTCCTTTAGGATTATTCTCTATCGACAGGATCCCTACAAAATTATCCTCTCCAAAAATCTCATCACAAATAGTTTTCAGATTAGAAACCTCATTGTCATCAATAGAAATAAAAATAACCCCATTGTCCGTCAGGAGATTTCTAGCTAATTTCAAACGTGGATACATCATATTTAGCCAGTTAGTATGATATCGACCACTGGCTTCACTATTTACCGCATTGGTAGTATTTGTCTGTTCAAAATAATTGGTCAGATTATCTTTGTAATTATCTTTATATACAAAGTCCTTTCCTGTATTATAAGGAGGATCAATATAAATCATTTTGATAGCACCGAGATAAGAATCCTGAAGCAACTTCAATACTTCCAAGTTATCCCCTTCTATATAAAGGTTTTCCGTATTCTCCCAGTCTTCACTTTCTTCGGGACAGGGACGTAATGTACCTGTACTGCGTTTCTGCGCTTCAGCTATAGCACGACGTTTTCCAGCCCACTCAAAAGAGAACTTTTCTCCATACTTTTGCTTGTAGTCTGTATCATCTTCTGGTATGGATGCTTCTCCCAATAAAATGGAAAGTTTTTCCATATCTACCTTCAATGAGATGTTATTTCCGTCTTTGTCTGCTACTTCAGTTACGGATTCAGGAAATATAGCCTGTATCTGCTTGATATATTCTTGAGTTAAATTCTTACTTTGTCCGTCCATGTTCATTTAAAAATATGTCGTTTAATTCTTTTTTCTTCTTATCTATGAGTAATATTCCTTTTTCATTTATTACACTGTATTTTTCACTGTTATTATTAAGGAAGTCGTTTCTTAATGATAACTTGAGTTTTTCTTTAATTTGTCCCCAACTTACACAAATAACATCACTATTAAGTTTCTCTATTTTTTGTAGCAATACGTTATAACTATCAATATTTTTACCATTACTCTGTTTTATTATTCTTTCTATAACTTGACATACATACTCTTCATCATCAATATCCATAGAATGAAGTATTTGCATAGCATATAAATAAGTTGAGATTTCATAATATCCAATGTCAACAGCTCGATGGTACTGTGCAATTTCCGATTCTTTATCAATATTTATTTCTGTAAAATATTTTGTATAAAACCAGTATTGTTCATCGTGAATATGGTTCATGATATCAACGTAATATGATGGTGTTAATACTCCTTGAATATTATCTACTTTATCTAAAACATAATTAGATTCAGATACACGATTTACATTACGTATGTCATTAAGCAAATCTTTTACTGCGTCTTTCCGTAAAATGTCTATTTGCAGTTTCTTTAAATCCTTATGCTGTTTAATTGATATAAAGATTACAATAAATGAAGCTATTCCAGAAATATAACTTCCCCAAAAAGAAAGCCAATCTTTAGGTTCACCAGCAATATCCCAAGGTACAAATTTATTACATACAGTCAGTGCTCCAATTAAAAATGGAAATAATATAAAAAAGATGCAAGTATAACGCATCCAATATTCTTCAACATGATTCCAAATTCTTTTTAGTATATTCATTTCTTAATAATTAAATCCTATTTAATTGCTCTATCTTAGCTGCAATTTCAACCTTTTCTTTCAGAGAAGTTGACTTGTTATTTAATAATCGTACTAATTTATCTATTTCCTGCTGAATTTCCTTTTTTCGTTCTACTTTTATTTTATATTCTTCAAAGTCCTCAGCTAAAATATCTATCGCTGTATCTGCATTTGCCTGTTCATATATTGCCTGATGAATCGTTATATATGCTTGTTTAAAGTCCAAAGCTGGTAATGAGCCATACTTAATAGTGTCTAAAAAACAATTATCACTATCTGACGTTGAGCATAAGTTTATCCATCTTCCAAAATGAAATTCCTCGGCTACCGTTTTTCCTTTTTCAGCTTTATTTAATCGCTTTAAAGCGGATGAAAAAAGATATTCATCATTCTTTTTAAAAATAGTTACAGTGGGAGTTGGCAATGATGATTGAATTATTTTCGATAACTTTTTTAATGAAACATCAGTCCGTAATATTACTTTGACGATAAATATGGCATCGTAACACTCTTCTTCTGTCACAACCTCAGCCATTGGGTATGTAAATTTATTAAATACATACTCCAACCTAATATCCTCCACTTTTTCTGTAAGGAGTGCACGATCTGTTCTACCAAGCTCTCCTTGCATAAAAAGCTGAGTTTTTGTGATTCGCTTTCCGTATGGCTTTATATTATCCTTGTACCCAAGTCGCTCGAATATATCCATATCACATAATCACTAAATAAGAAATCAATTCAAAATCATTCTCTATAAGTTGAATGCCGGATTTGCCTGCTCCAAAAGAAGACAAACCTCCCAAAGAAAATATATCACCACATTCTTCATCTTCTTTTTCTTTGATAAAACTCAGAGCAGTTTCACATAAATCACGCCAATGTCGCATCTTGCTTAAGTTATGACTTTTCTTATTGAATAAAGTGACAAGTTCTTTTATTGGTTCTTTTCTATCTAAACATAATGAGCGGTAAATGTCAAGAACCTGTTTTATCTGCTTGTCAGTAAAAAGGATGTCACCATCATCTGTGACATATACCAAAAAGTATGGAGCAATTGGATTTTTTTCTTTTCCTACAGTATCATCATTACTTTTGATACAGAAAATGACTCCAGGTTTTATTTCCTCTTGCAACTCTTCAGATTCATTCCGGCTAACCGCAAAAATACCAGTTGGAATTGTATCAAGCAAATTGGGATACTTTTCATTGAATGAAGTTAAGTCCATCCGGAAATCATTCAATGTAAGGTCTGTGATGGATACTCCACCGGAAAGGTCTTCCATATCTAAAACCTCATTCTTCAGTTGCTCCAATTGTTTACGACGATATTCCAAATCATGCATTTCTGTGTTTGATTCAATTATATTCTCTTCTCCTGTGGCTGAAACATCCAAAAGTTTCATTCTCCCCTTTACACGCTGCTCCAAGTTGATGTATTCGTCTAATTCCATTGCCGGCCAGAAGTTAACCAACTGGATAGAATCATTTTTACTTCCTATACGGTCTATACGCCCAAAACGCTGAATAATACGTACAGGATTCCAGTGAATATCATAATTTACCAGATAATCACAATCCTGTAAGTTTTGTCCTTCTGATATACAGTCTGTTGCTATTAATATGTCTATTTCTTCTCCTTCACTGTTACGTTCTTTAGAAATAGGCGAGAAGTTAATAAGTATACTGGCAAAATCTTTCTTTTTGATAGGAAGATTGGTTTTGGGTTCATTGGAGCCTGTAACTAATCCTGTATAAATATCAAAATTATTATTAGCCCACTGGTATAAGTTTTCATAAAGGTAGGTAGCGGTGTCGGCAAAAGCTGTAAATATAATGATTTTCTTGTTATCGACATTAATAGGATGATTCACTTTTTCTGATATAATTCTTTTTAATTCTGTCAATTTCTCATCCCTTTCAGCAGTAACCTTCTTTATTTCAGTAGAAATATGTTGTAGTACAGAAAGATCGAATTCCAACCCCGATTGGTACTTCACTTTATCTAAATCTGCCACACGTATTTTCGTAATTTTACCAATGGTCAGTCCACTTGCGAAAAATTCTTCATCTTCCCATTCTTCCAACAAATCCGGATTTTCAAACTGTTCTTCATCATTCTGTATTTGCTGAAGAATATAGTTTATACCTTCAATCAGGCTATCTACTGTTTTACTAAAAGCATAAACAGAACTCTCCAATCGCTTCAACAGGTTAGTACGCATCAAGGCTTTTAAGCTAAACTCACGGTCAGTCTGCTTAAAACTACCTTTCCCTTTTAATTTAGTATCATACAGATCTTCATAATATGATTTACGCTCCGGCATTACATAAAATAACGGAGTGTACATACAAAGACTCATTCGCATAATGTCTTCATTGATTTCTGCAAATGAAGGGAATTGCCGTAATGAATCAATTTCACATTCTTTATTTATTGGCCGCAATCGGGTTGGAAACTTCCCGATTTTCTCCAATCCATAATATTTTTCTATATGCCGTCTGGAACGGGCGATTGTAAGGGAATCAAGCAGTTTAAAATAATCCCAGTTAAGATACTCCAACAATGATTCTGTTGTTTGTTCTTTTTCCGGTAATTTGTTCCACAAATTAAAAGCAGCCTGTGCCTTGCGCAATGTGTTGGATATACTATCTATATCTGCACTTTTTGCAAAGGCATTATCATTTCCTTCTGATATAAAAGCTATCTGATTCTTAATATCGTTTAGTTCCTTATTGACTGGAGTTGCGGAAAGCATCAGAACCTTTGTTTTCACACCGGCTTTGATTATTTCTTTCATCAACCGCTCATACCTTGTTATTCGGTCTTTACCTGTAGTAGCATTTCTGAAATTATGAGATTCATCAATTACTACCAAATCAAAATTTCCCCATATAACAGATGATAAATCGACATCGCCTGTCATACCGTTTTCACGCGATAAATCGGTATGATTCAATAAAGTATAACTGAACAGTCTTTCACTTGCAAAAGGGTTACGTTTGTCGTTGAGTTTATATACCAGCCAGTTATCACGGAGTTTTTTAGGAGCCAGAACAAGCACCTTATGATTTCTGAGTTCATAATACTTTATAATAGCCAAAGCTTCGAATGTTTTACCAAGACCTACAGAGTCGGCTATAATACATCCACCAAATTTCTCTATTTTGTTAATTGCACCTACCACTCCGTCACGTTGGAAATCATAAAGTTTATTCCAAATCATAGTTTCCGTTATTCCGGTACGTTTCTCTATCAGGGCTTCAGCATCAGCATCTTCCAAAAAGTTATGGAAAAGCTGGTTTAATGTGAAATAATAAAGTAATTCCGGGGACTTGTCCTGATAAATTTTCTTCAAATCAGATAACATCTGAAACTTTATATCCTCCAGTTGGTTAGGGTTATTCCATATAGATTCAAAAGCTTGTCGTAATGCTGAAGCCTTCTCCGGATTCTCTATTTTTTCATTAATGTGTACTCTTCCTGCATTATCTAGTACACCTAAACCTACAGCATTGAAATCTGCATGAATAATATAATCTTTATATGTATCAGCAGTCGATATGCTCAGCATTTTCCCGTCAATTTTACGAGATTTTATTTTACGTACGTTTACTTTGGCCTCTAACCAATTGGCAAATTCCTTTGCTATACCACAATAGTCTAAATTTATTTTAAGACTGTTTTCCTCAATTGTTTCTATGATTTTATTGCTATTATCATATTTGTTTGGATTGATGATAAGGTCTACCCCTCCAAGTTTGGATAGTTCGTTTCTTATTTCCTTGAAGGCATATAAAGTAAAGTAAGAAGTCATGATTTTTAAACGGTCACCATCACCTACTTCATGGGTCATAATATCTTTTAATTGCGGCATGCCAACCATAATTTATTCATTAAAAACGGTTACTTTACAGAAAATTATCACATTGACTGTTTCCAACATAGTTAGCCATTCTTTTTAAAATTCTCAAGCCTGAGAAAAATTAAAAACTCACTATGTACACATTCTGATAACAAATATACAATAATTATCTAAACCCAGCATCTTCGAACTCAGAAAAACGGAAATGAGCACCTTCTATCTTTATAGCTTACAAACAAAAAAAGAATCCATCAAGCAGCTATCCTAACCCAAAGGAAGGTTTCAACCCCAAACCTTTTATGTTTGAAACATTCAGTCCTTAGGTTTCAAACATTCAACAAAAGGCATTTTTATAGCTCTTCAAACACAATAAAAACAAATGGAAAGAAACAATCAACAATATTTACAAACGCCAATTACACAATCCAAAATTTAACTTATTAGTAAAATATGCATCTACAAACATACCATTTCAGTTGTGTAAAGAAGGACTTTGCATAGCTAAAGTGCCACTTTAGCACGCTAACTATGGACTTTAGAAAGCTAATGTAGACCTTGGCAAAATCAGTGCAGTCAATCGGGATTTTGCTGGCGGTAATCATGGACAAGAGCCAACAACTCTTCGCCGTATTTCTCTACGCTCTTTTTGCCCAAATACGGAATGGTAAGCAGAAAGTCGAGAGTGTCGGGAAGCAGATTGGCAATGCCCAGCAGGGCTTTTTGCTGGAGAACGGTATAGGCTGGCAATCCCAGTTCGACAGCCTTCGACGCACGCCAGGCACGCAGGGCTTCAAAGAGCGCGGGATGAAGGATGTCTTGGGGAACCTCGGCCTTCTTCTCTTTCGAGGTTTTCTTTTTCGCGGCTTTGGGGGCTTCGGAGAGTTCGATGGTCAGGCGATTCTTCCGCTTCAAATAGTCGGCCACGATGAAATCGTGCTCCCCCGTCCAAATCAGAAGGCCGTCCTTCAGACGAAGTTCCATGAGCAGCTCAGCAGAGGCTTCGTCGAGTCGTTTCTTCACGACCTTGTTGTCCGTAGTCACGGGATTTTCTTCGAGCAGGGACAGAAGGGCGGCCACAGGCTTGTGCAGATAGGACGAAGCGGCACGGAAGCGCTGCTGCAAGTAGGCATCGTGAGTGTAGTCGGCACTGGTGGCAATGATACGGCTGCATTGGGCCACGAACTTATTCCCGACATCCACCAATTCCTTCATCGGTCCGTCGGCCTGGGCTTTGAGTGCACCGAGGAACTGCGGATAGAGGCGGTAGAGGTGTTCGTCCACCAGGCGAAGGTAGGTATGGAAAAGGCGGGACAGGCGGGCGAAACTGTAGAGCCCTGCCACTTGGTCTTCGAAATAGGCCTGCTGAAGGGCAGTGATACGGGAAGCATCGGGTATCTGAGCCGGAATGTGATTGACAAAGTCGGTGACAATGCGGTCGGAGATGACGGCCGAAGCCTCGACGGGCGCACTCAGCACCAATCCCTCCAAACTGCGACAGCGGCTGAGAGCCACATAGGCCTGACCGGGAGCAAAGGCTTGGCGAACATCAATAATGGCTTTGTCGAACGTCAAGCCCTGGCTTTTGTGAATCGTAATGGCCCAAGCCAACCGCAAAGGATACTGTTTGAAGGTACCCTGGATCGTTTCCGTGATTTCTTTGGTTTCAGGGTCGAGAGAGTATTTGCAATTGGTCCACTCCTCGCGATCGAGGGCTATCTGCTGCCCGTCTTCGGTCTCCACTTCTACAGGACCGATAGCTGAAAGTGAAATGATACGCCCCAACATGCCATTGTAGTAACGGTGCTGCCCCGAAATGTCGTTCTTGACAAACATGACCTGCGCTCCCACCTTCAACACCAGTTCTTCCTCCGTGGGATACATGTAGACGGGAAAATCTCCCTCCATCTCGGCACAGAAAACATGAGGCTCTCCTGCCAACTGCTCCAGGCGGGCAGTGTTCAAATCATTGGCTTTCTGGTTGTGGGTAGTCAGATAAATGTAGCCACGGGGTTGTTCGGCAGCAAAGTTGGGCAGGCAACGACGGTTCAGGCGATTGAGTACCGAGACATCCACCCGATTGTCACGGATACAGTTCAGCAAGTCGAGAAACTCGGCATTGCTCTGACGATAAACTTTGGTCAACTCCACCGTCACATAACCGGCCTGTGCCAGCGCATGGCTGCCGAAGAAATAGAAATGGTCATAATAGGGAGAAAGCAACTGTTGGTCCTGCTCCTTGACAACAGGCGAAAGCTGTTGCAGATCGCCTATCATGAGCAGCTGGACACCGCCAAAAGGCTTATGACGGTCGCAGTAGCGGCGCAGGACGTCGTCCACGGAGTCGAGCAGGTCGGCGCGCACCATGCTGATTTCATCAATGACCAGCAGATCGAGACTACGCAGGATGTTGACCTTCTCCTTACCAAAACGATACTGATACTTGGCTTCTCCTCCGAAATGAGATTCGGGCACAAAAGGTGCGAACGGCAACTGAAAGAACGAATGGATGGTAACACCACCCGCATTCATGGCTGCCACACCCGTAGGAGCTAATACCACCATCCGCTTGGTAGACCGCTCGCGAAGGCTGCGCAAAAAGGTAGTCTTCCCGCTGCCTGCTTTACCAGTGAGGAAAACATTCACGCCAGTGTATTCCACCAACTGCCATGCCAGTTCCAATTCGGGATTGGACTCCATAGGTACCTCCGCCGTCTGCGAGTTTCTTCCTGTATCCAGTTTGCCTGTTTCCATACGTAGTTGCTTTTAGTTGTCAGCAAAGATACGTAAAAATAATTCAGGCGCGGACTGTACGGATAGAAATCCGCGCCAGCCGCGCCTGAACAGAACTTCTATATCAAGCCGGAATTATTTCTTCTTATTATAATTGTTCAATCCTGTCTGCAGGAAGTCGACATACTTGTCGATGTCTTCATCGTAAGAATAAGACTTGTTGAGCGGCTTGCCTTCGTTATCGATCAGGACATAGAACGGTTGGGCATTGGCGCCAAACTTGACGCGCTGCAAGTAACTCCACTTGTCGCCCACGGTGCGGAGGGTACGCTCCGTGCCGTTCTCCATCACCTTGACAGGTTCGGGCAGGCGAGTCTTATTGTCCACATAAAGAGTGATAAGTACGTAGTCGTTGTTAATGAGATCGGCCACCTTCATATCGGTCCAGACAGCAAGCTCCATCTTGCGGCAGTTGACGCAACCATAACCAGTAAAGTCAAGCATGACAGGCTTACCATGTTCACGAGCGTACTTCATACCGGCATCGTAGTCGTCGAATTTAGCATGAACTTCGTTGTTATAGAGGTTGAAGTCCTGCGTCTGCATGGGCGGTGCAAAGGCACTGACCGCCTTCAGCGGAGCACCCCACAGACCGGGCACCATGTAAACGGCGAAAGCCAACGAAGCCAGCGCCAGGAAGAAGCGGGGCACGCTGACCTTGGTGTCATCGTCGTCGTGAGGGAACTTGATCTTACCCAAAAGATAGAAGCCCAGCAAGGCGAAGAGCACGATCCACAGAGCCAGGAAGGTCTCACGGTCGAGAATACGCCAGCCGTATGCCAGGTCGGCCACGGAAAGGAATTTCAGCGCAAAAGCCAGTTCGAGGAAACCCAGCGTTACCTTGATGACATTCATCCAACCGCCCGACTTAGGCATGGACTTCAGCCACGAGGGGAAGAGGGCAAAGAGCGTAAAAGGCAATGCCAAAGCAATGGCAAATCCCAACATACCTACAGCCGGAGCAATCACATTGCCTGTAGTAGACACCTGTACCAACAGGAAACCGATGATGGGACCCGTGCAGGAGAAGGACACCAACGACAACGTGAAGGCCATCAGGAATATGCTCAGTAAACCGGTCGTAGCCTCGGCCTTGCTATCAACAGCGTTGCTCCATTTGGAAGGCAACGTAATTTCGAAGGCGCCGAAGAAAGAAGCAGCAAACACCACCAGCATCAGACAGAAGAAGATGTTGAAGATGGCATTGGTAGAAAGGGCGTTCAGTGCATTGGCACCGAAGATAGCCGTGATGGCCAGCCCCAGCGTGACGTAGATGACTACGATGGAAGCACCGTAAGTCCAAGCGTCGCGGATACCTTTCTTCTTGTCTTTGCTGCGCTTCAGGAAGAAGCTGACCGTCATCGGAATGATAGGCCATACGCAGGGCGTAAATAACGCCAGCAGACCACCCACAAAACCAGTGATAAAAATGTAAAGCCACGACATATCTTCCTGCGAAGTAGTCTCACCCAAAGCGTTCAGTTCGTTGATAACGGGGCTCCACAAATCGTTGTCGGAAACCACCACGGAAGTAGGACCGTCGGCACCGCCGATAACGGCAGGAGCAGCAGCCGTGTCTGCTTGTTCCGCCGGAGTCTCCGCCTGCACTGAAGCAGAAGCTCCCTCGGCCTTACCGGAGAAACTGAACTCCACCTGCGTCGGAGGCAGGCAGTTCTCGTCGTTGCAGGCGCCATACTCCAGATAGCCCGGCACCTGATAGTCACCGCCGGTGAGCTTCAGCTTCTGAACAAACTGCGCCGTGTGTTCAAAGTAGCGCACGTCCATCTCGAACAGTTTGTCGAACGAGGCTATTTCCTTGCCTACGGGACGGAGCTTTCCGTCCAGCTGGGCACCGGTCAGCTTGTCGGTGTTGAACGTGGCCGAAATGGGGCCGCCGTCGCCCAGGTCGGTGGAATAGACATGCCATCCTTGCTCGATGGAAGCGGTGAACACGATTTCCACCTCGGTGGCAGATACATTCTTCAACTCAGTCTTGAACTTCACCGGTTCCTGTATTTGGGCATACGCGGCGAAGGCCAGGAAAGAGACAATCAGTGAAAACAGTATTTTTTTCATCTACAAAACTTTTATCGGGTTAAAATCACAATTCATAGTCGACGCAGGCACGGCTTTCCTTCACCTCGGCCAGCAGCTTTCCGGCGGCCACGTGGTCGGGATGCACGGCATACCGTCTGACGTCGTCCAGCGTGTCGAACTCGCTGTAGAGGGCGATGCTCCACGTCTCGGCCGGATTGATGTTCAGGCCCACTTCAATCTTGCGGATAAAGGGAATTTTGGCGGGAAGCGCTTCGATGGCATCCTTAAAAGCATGCATGGCAGCCAGCTTCGCGTCGGCCGATGCGTCGTCTTTCAACTTGAACAATACAATGTGTTTCACCATAACTTTGTTATTTTAATGATTTATACTATATTTGCTGACAAAAGTGCAGTCCTTAAAACGGATGCAAAAATACTTGTTTTGTTTCAGAAATACATTTAAACGGATGTTAATAATCGGAATAGCCGGCGGAACGGGCTCGGGAAAGACCACCGTCGTAAAGAAAATCATCGAAAGCCTGCCTGCAGGCGAAGTTGTCTTGTTACCCCAGGATTCGTATTACAAAGACAGTAGCCACGTGCCTGTAGAAGAAAGACAGTACATCAATTTCGACCATCCTGACGCTTTCGAATGGAGCCTTCTGTCCAAACACGTGGCCATGCTGCGCGAGGGCAAGAGCATCGAACAACCCACCTACTCGTACCTGACTTGCTCGCGCCTGCCGGAAACCATCCACATTGAGCCGCGTAACGTCATCATCATCGAAGGCATCCTGGCCCTGTGCGACAAGAAACTGCGCAACATGATGGACCTGAAAGTCTTTGTCGATGCCGACCCGGACGAACGCCTCATCCGTGTCATCCAGCGCGACGTGGTGGAACGTGGACGTACCGCCGAAGCCGTCATGGAACGCTACACACGCGTTCTGAAGCCCATGCACCAGCAGTTCATCGAACCCTGCAAGCGATATGCCGACCTCATCGTACCTGAAGGCGGAAACAACCAGGTGGCCATCGACATCCTGACGATGTACATCAAACGACACATTCATGACAATGACTAACCATAAACAAAGATAAATGAGAAATCGTAGGCTGACAAGCATCATCGGAACGGTCCTGCTGTGTCTGCTGGCCATCGGAGGCTGTCGTAGCAATCGTGCGGGCAGTGAGGAAGAACGCGTGCACGACCTGCAACAAATCAAGGACAGCGGCGAACTGGTGGTGCTCACCCTCTACAGCTCCACGTCCTACTTCATCTACCGCGGACAGGACATGGGATTCCAGTACGAACTGAGCGAACAGTTCGCCAAGAGCCTCGGCCTAAAGCTCAAGGTGAAAGTGGCCCGGAACGTCCGCGACCTCATCCGAAAGCTGCAAGCCGGCGAAGGCGATCTAATAGCCTACACCCTTCCCATCACCAAAGAATGGAAAGAAAGCCTGCTCTACTGCGGCGAAGAAGTCATCACCCATCAAGTCATCGTGCAACGGAGCGGCGGACGGGAAAAGCCATTGAAGGACGTCACCGAGCTCGTCGGCAAAGACGTCTACGTGAAGCCCGGCAAGTACCACGAGCGACTAGTCAACCTGGACAAGGAACTGGGCGGAGGCATCCGCATCCACCTCGTCAGGGGCGACAGCCTGAGCGCTGAAGACCTCATCGCACAGGTAGCACAGGGAAAAATCCCCTACACGGTAACGGACAACGACATCGCCCGCCTGAACCGCACCTACTACCCCAACCTGAACATCAATCTGGCCATCAGCTTCGATCAGCGCTCCTCCTGGGCCGTCCGCCGCGACTGCCCGCAACTGGCACGAGCCGCCAGCGAATGGCATCGCGCCAACATGACCTCGCCCGACTACAAGGCCAGTACGAAACGATACTTCGAAATCAGCAAATCGACGCCCCATACGCCCATCCTCTCGCTGCGCGAAGGACGGATTTCCCACTACGACGAACTATTCAAGAAATATGCCAAGAAGATCGGCTGGGACTGGCGCCTGCTGGCCTCGCTGGCCTACACGGAATCCAATTTCGACACCGCCGCCGTCTCCTGGGCCGGCGCCCGCGGTCTGATGCAGCTCATGCCCTCTACGGCCCACGCTATGGGAGTTCCGGTAGGTAAGGAACAGAATGCCGAAGAGAGCGTGAAAGCCGCCGTGAAATATATCGGCCTGACGGCGCAGAGCTTCAAGGACCTGCCGGCAGAAGAGCGCGTGAACTTCGTCCTGGCCTCCTACAACTCAGGCATCGGCCACGTGCAGGACGCCATGGCGCTAGCCGAGAAGTACGGAAAGGACAAGAACGTCTGGCGCGACAACGTGGAGAAATACATTCTGCTGAAGGCCAACGAAGAATATTTCACCGATCCCGTCTGCAAATTCGGCTATTTCCGCGGGGCGGAGACCTACAATTTCGTGCGGGAGATTACCGAACGGTTCGAACAGTATAAGAAGAAGATTCGACAATAACCTTCTGCCCATCTGCATCCCTCCGCACCACTGCTGAAGGGCGCAGACGCTTTTCTTCCCCCTTTCTTTCCTCTTTTTTCCCTGTAATGAAATCTGTCTCTGAGCTTTCATAAGCCTATTTTGAAGCCATAATGCGTATTATAGGACTAAATATATTAATATTTTGATGTGAAAAGGCGCTTTACAGCACCGAAATATGAATATTTCAGCATTGTAAAGCGCTTTATAGACTCAAAATATCAATTCAGAGATATGCAGAAAGCGGGAAATTCGACCAAAATAGAGGCGGAGGGAAAATCAGTCAGTAAAGAGGTTAAGCCGGCGCTTACGAGCCTCCTCGAGGGAAATGGTCAGCGTCTGGCAGGCCTCGCTACGGGCCAACAAGACTCGATTTGCCTCATCCAGTTCACGGACGAAGGCCTCACGCTGACGCGGATTCATCAAGCGGGCTGCAACGGCGGCGTTCTGCGAAGCATCCTTCAGGTAAACCACCGGCGCGTGATAGACAGGAACAATCTTCAGGGCCGTGTGCAGGGCCGAAGTCGTGGCGCCACCTATCAGCAGGGGGATGTCGAGGCCGGCCTTCTCCAGCTCGGCGGCCACGTGAACCATCTCGTCGAGCGACGGGGTAATGAGGCCGCTCAGGCCTATCATATCTACCTTCTCGGCAATGGCGCGCTGCACGATGGTCTCGGCGGGTACCATAACGCCCAGGTCGATGACATCATAGCCATTGCAGGCCATGACGACGGCGACGATGTTCTTGCCGATGTCGTGGACGTCGCCCTTCACCGTAGCCAGCAGTACGCGTCCGGCCGAGGCCATGCCCTCGGTCTTTTCGGCCTCGATGGCGGGTTGCAGGATGGCGACGGCTTTTTTCATCGTGCGGGCGGTCTTCACCACCTGGGGGAGGAACATCTTGCCGGCACCGAAGAGATCGCCCACGTGGTTCATGCCCGCCATCAGCGGTCCTTCGATGATCTCCACGGCCTTTGGATATTTTTCCAGGGCCTCGGCCAAGTCTTCTTCCAGGTAGTCGCCGATGCCTTTGGTCAGGGCGTAGGTGAGGCGTTCCTCCAGCGTGCCGCTGCGCCAAGCCTGCTGTGCGGGCGCAGAAGCGGAGATTCCGCCAGCCTTCTCGGCTTCCTTTTCGGCTTTCAAGCGTTCAGCAGTCTCGATGAGGCGCTCGGCGGCGTCGGAGCGGCGGTTCAGGACGACGTCCTCAATGCGCTCCAGCACGTCGGCGGGGATGTCGGTGTAGAGGACGGACGAGGCGGGGTTGACGATGCCCATGTCCATGCCCTCGCGGATGGCGTGGTAGAGGAAGACGGCGTGCATGGCCTCGCGGATGTAGTTGTTGCCGCGGAAAGAGAACGACAGGTTGCTGACGCCGCCACTAACGTGTGCGCCGGGCAGGTTGCGGCGTATCCAGCCCGCGGCGCGGATGAAGTCGACGGCGTAGTTGTCGTGCTCCTCCATACCCGTGGCCACGGCCAGGACGTTGGGGTCGAAGATGATGTCCGACGGACGGAAGCCAGCTTCGTCTACCAGCAAGCGGTAAGCCCTGCTGCAGACGGCAATGCGGCGTTCGTAAGTGTCGGCCTGCCCCTGCTCGTCAAAAGCCATCACCACCGCAGCGGCGCCCAGGCGGCGGATGAGGCGGGCATGTTCCAGGAATTTCTCCTCGCCTTCCTTCAGCGAGATGGAGTTGACGATGGCCTTGCCCTGCACGCACTTCAGTCCGGCCACGATGACGTCCCACTTCGAGGAGTCTATCATCACCGGCACGCGGGCAATCTCGGGCTCGGAGGCTATCAGGTTGAGGAAGGTTATCATCTCTTCTTTGGCATCAAGCAGGCCGTCGTCCATGTTGATGTCGATGACCTGTGCCCCGTCCTCCACCTGACGGCGGGCGATACTGAGGGCTTCCTCGTAGTTTTTTTCATTAATGAGCCGCAGGAACTTGCGCGAGCCGGCCACGTTGCAACGCTCGCCCACGTTGACGAAGTTGTTTTCGGGCTTCACCTCCAGCAGTTCGAGGCCGGAGAGCCAGAGGTTTTCCGGCGCGGGAGCCGGCGTATGGGGAGCCGCGCCTTCCACCAGAGCGGGGAAGCGGGCGATGTATTCTTCGGTCGTGCCGCAGCAGCCGCCGATGATGTTCACCAAGCCCTCGCGGACGTACTCGCCTACCTCGCGGGCCATGTCGTCGGGCGTCTGGTCGTACTGCCCCAGGCTGTTGGGCAGGCCGGCATTGGGATAGGCACTGATGTAATAGGGAGCGCGGGCGGCCAGCTGCTCCAGGAAGGGTTTCAGCTGGCGGGCGCCGAACGAACAGTTCAGGCCCACGGAGAAGATATCGGCATGCTGCACGGAAGCCAAGAAGGCGTCCAGCGTCTGGCCGGACAGGGTACGCCCTGCAGTGTCGGAAACAGTGACGGAGAGCATCAGCGGCACGCGGCGTCCCATTTCCTCCATCGCCTGCTCCGCTGCATAGAGGGCAGCTTTGGCATTAAGAGTATCGAAGATGGTCTCGATGAGCAGAGCGTCCACCCCACCCTCCAGCAAGGCAGTCATCTGCTCGCGGTAGGCGTCGGCCAAGTCGTCGAAGGTCAAGGCACGGTAGGCGGGATTGCTCACGTCGGGGCTCATGGAGCAGGTCTTGTTCGTGGGGCCCACAGAGCCTGCCACGAAGCGCGGCTTCTCCTCCGTTGAAAAGGCATCGGCTGCCTGACGAGCCAGGCGAGCAGCGGCCAGGTTGATGTCGCGCACGCAATGCTCCACGTAATAGTCGGCCTGGCTGACGCGCGTGGCATTGAACGAATTGGTTTCAATGATGTCCGCCCCAGCGGCAAGATATTTGCAGTGGATGTCCGACACGATGTCGGGGCGGGTCAGACAGAGCAGGTCGTTGTTTCCCTTCATCTGCCCGGGTATTTCTTTAAAGAATTCGCCGCGGAAATCGGCCTCTGTCAAGTTGTATCGTTGTATCATGGTGCCCATCGCACCGTCAAGAATAAGGATGCGTCGGCGCACCAGGTCTTCCAGTTTCATAAAATCGGTTTTATCGTTTGAACATACGTTCCATGTCGCGCTTGTCGGCTTTCTCCTTCAGCGCTTCGCGTTTGTCGTATTGCTTCTTGCCTTTGGCCAGCGCCACGACGAGCTTGGCCAATCCCTTCTCGTTGATGAAGAGGCGAACGGGCACGATGGTGAAGCCGGGATCCTTGGACGTACGCTCCAGTTTCTCCAGCTCCTTGCGGGTGAGCAGCAACTTGCGCTCGCGGCGGGCGTTGTGGTTGTTGTACGAACCATAGAAATATTCGGCCACGTGCATGTTCTTCACCCACAGCTCGCCATTCGCAAAATAGCAGAACGTGTCCACCAGGCTGGCCTTGCCCAAGCGGATGGACTTGATTTCCGTACCTGTCAGCACGATGCCCGCCGTATAGGTGTCTATCAGCTCGTAGTCGAACGTCGCACGTTTATTCTTAATGTTTACAGGAGCCTGTTTCATTTTTCAGCAATGGATATTGGTAATGATAAATCAGTTTAACATGATGGTCAGCCGGTTAAAGATCCATTCGATCAGCATCGGACAGACAATGAGCAGCACGGAAGCCGTCAGGGTGAAACGCAGGCGGTTGGCATCCGACACCTGAAGCAGTCGCGCACTACCCTCCCACGCCACGTAGACCGTGTAGAACTGCAACAGCATGGCAATGATCTGAAAATCGGGCAAGATACCCAGCACCATCCGAAGCAGGAAGACCACCACCATCGCATAGCCCGAGAACTGCTGAACCAGCGACAGATTATCGCCCATCCCGCAGAAACGAACGGCCGCCTGATTGATGAGATAGGCCGCCAGAAAATAGCCGCCAAACAGGGCTACCGCCACCGCGCAGCACTTCGTCATGGCATATTGGAAACTCTGCGGCCCACTCCACCCCAACGCTATCAGCGAACCAATGAAGACGGACAACCCGCATAAACCAATCATAGGATAGACAAAAGCCGTAAAGACTTTCCGCCTATCCTCTTCCAAACGAATTTCCTCCCAGGCTTGCGCCGGGGAGGAAATCAGTCGCAGGGTTATATTTAAAAGTTCCTTATAATTCAATTTTGGGTCTCTAATGTATATTCAACCTCGTATTCTTCGTAATTTTCGGGCAACTCCGTCGTCATGCTTTGAGTTTCATGCGCCTTGATGACAATCTTTGTAGGATCGGCACCCGACTTCATGGCAAACATATTTACTGCCGCACGGATATCAAAGCCATACCACTGGCTGTAGTATACTTCTGCCTTGTCGTCTTCGCCACGGTCGTGTCTCAGGTAAAATACCAGCGTAGTATCACCTTCGGACACTTCTTCCATGTTGCATGCCAGGTAAAGTTTGTGGAGTTTGAACTTTTCGTTATCATTCGTCAGATAGAACTGAATGGGAAGCAAAAGTGTATTCAGGTCGAACAACATGGGCTTCACGGTAGTTCCCCACGTATTGTCACTGAACTCCAACGAGCCTACAGGGGCTGTTTCAGGAGCCATTCCTTCCATTTCTTCAGCAGTCTGAGCCACTACAACATCCTCACCGTCAAGGCTCTGGGCAGCAACCAGTTTCACATCAAATGTTTGCGGAGTCGTTTCTCCAGCCTTGGTCGAAGTTTCTGTGTCTTCCACCATCTTAACGTATACGAATGCCACATTTGTTTCAGATGACTTGAAACCAGCCTGTTCTACAGCCATCAGCGACTCATAGGTAGGAATCAGCTTATTGCCACCAGCATCCTGGAAATAGGTACCGGCCATTGTGTTCTGTACAAGTACGAAACCGGCCCAATCGTACAACGATTCACTATTATCCGAATTCAAACATGAAGTCATCATTACGCCCATCACCAGCGTCAGGGCAGCTACCATCAAAGTTTTAATCTGTTTCATTTTCAAATTATTGGTATTAAGTTTTGCAAAATTAGACATAATGGAGCGAGTAGCCTACTACACGCCACGTTTTTTCATTGTTTTTAAGACAAAATGACAAGTATGCTAAAATACTGCATTCGGATTTTCTTTTTAACTTTTATTCAGAACTCCGTTTCCATCCCGTCTGTATCATCCCCTTAAAAAGAAAACGGTGTTTTACCGAGGAGAAAGCAATGCTTTATCGAGGAGAAAACATAGCTTTGTCATCTGTAAAAGAAAGAGCTCCAACCGCTCTCTATACGACCTTGGCAAAAAGATCCAGATGCTCGTCCACATATTCAGCTACCTGCGCCGTGAACATCTCTTCCTTCTCCAGGAATTCATCCTCCAGATCGTCGAACGCTTCATACTGCTCGTACATGGCCATGAACTCCTCGTCGGTACGTTCACGCTCCAAGTCGGCACGGTTGGCATCGTAGATATTCTTGGCGGCATAGATCAGCTTCCCCAGCTCCCCCCCCCCCCAAAGGCGCATGGTTTTGGCGAAAGGATTGTCAAAAATGTATCCGCCATACCCGTTCTGGATGAGCTGACAGAAACCGCCCTCCATCACCTCGTCGCGGAAGAACACATAGGCCAACAACGTATGTTGCTCGCCCGTCAGCAAAGCCATGTTTTCAGCCGTGAGCTTGCCGCCCAAAGCTTCCATATACGCATCGGTAAACACCTTAATAAAGGCATCCATACCTTCGCCGGCCGCCTGCTGCAACATTTCGTCTTTTACTTCTATCATAACTTCTACTCGTGTATAAAATCGGGTACAAAGCTATAAAATAAAAGAAAAAGAACGAAACTTCCACATAGAAAAAGAAAATCTACACCTCACCCAGCCGGCAATTCCCTATTTTTGCCAGCAATTAATCAACTAAAAAAACATCCATCTGAAATCATGAAAAATCTGTTTTTCCAAGCAGGGCTGTTCCTGCTGTTTCTGACAAGTGCCTGTCAGGCACCGGCAAGCACGACCGAAGAACCTGTACCTCCTGTCACCGTCCCCGACGATAACCCCACAGATACTCCAGACGAACCTGCCCCCTCTGCCCCAGCCTTCCCTGGCGCCGAAGGTTTTGCACGCAACACCACGACGGGCGGACGTGGCGGTACCGTCTATCACGTCACCAATCTGAATGATAGTGGTGCCGGATCGCTCAGAAACGGCTTGGCCATGACGGGGCCACGTATCATCGTCTTCGACGTATCGGGCATCATCGAGCTGCAGAAGACGCTTGAAATAAAGAATGGAGACGTCACCATAGCCGGACAAACAGCTCCAGGCGACGGCATCTGCCTGAAGAACTACTCGTTCGTGGTGAAGGCCGACAACGTCATCATCCGCTTCATCCGAAGCCGCATGGGCGACGAACTGAAAACAGAGGATGATGCCATGTGGGGACGCAATCAGCAGAACGTCATCATCGACCATTGCAGCATGAGCTGGAGTACAGATGAATGTTCTTCCTTCTACGGCAACAAGAACTTCACCTTGCAATGGTGCATCCTCAGCGAAAGCCTCACCAACTCCGTCCATGGCAAGGGTAGCCACGGCTATGGCGGCATCTGGGGAGGCGAAGGAGCCAGCTTCCACCACAACCTCATGGCTCACCACAAAAGTCGTACGCCACGCCTCTGCGGAAGCCGTTTCTCAGGTCGGCCCGACGACGAACTGGTAGACCTTCGCAACAACGTATTCTACAACTGGGGACCCACCAACGGCGGTTATGCCGGCGAGGGAGGACACTACAACTTCGTCAACAATTACTACAAACCAGGCCCATCGACCATCACGAAAAAAGGGCTGGTCAACCGCATCTTCGCACCCAACGCCGACGATGGCACGCAGAAAAATCAGGCAGGCATCTGGGGAACATTCTATTTGAACGGAAACCTGTTCGACAACCAGCTGGTGCCCTCCAACTACCAAACACTGATTGATGCCGTCAACCGCGACAATGCCGAAGGCCTCCATCCCGACACCAAGAACGGCTATCCCTTGCCCGATGGCGAAAAAAACGCCATCATCAGCCAGACAGCCTATGAAGTAGAGCCGACAGGCACCCACACCGCTTCCGAAGCCTACGACAAAGTGCTGGCCTATGCCGGCGCCAGCCTGAAGCGCGACGCTGTGGACACACGTATCGTGAACGACGTGAAAAACGGTACCTACGAATACGAAGGCAGTAACGGAAGCACTAACGGCCTGATAGACTCACAAGCCGATGCCGGCGGATGGCCAACCTATAACAGTACAGAGAAACCCCAAGACACAGACAACGACGGGATACCCGACACATGGGCCGCCCAACACCTGCCGACAGGCAAGACCTATAAGGACATCGACCCGACTAGCGGTTACTGCTATCTGGAACTCTACATCAACAGCCTGGTCGAAGACATCATGAAAGCCGGCACATCAAACGAAGCGAACTCTCCTTGCAACTCCGATTTCCAATAATAAAGATGAAGGAGAGAATCTCGCCAAAACGCCGACAGATTGCAAAGTCTACTTTGCAATACGCAAACGCAGGTTCTTTCATTACTTATTTTTAATAAAAAAGTCAAATTGAACGGTTGGCAGGATAAAAGAAAACGGTTAACTTTGCCTCAGTTTTACAAAGTGGAACTACGTTTTTTTAATTATAACTAACTAAAAAGAGCTAATTATGACTTATTCACACGAAGTGGAACACATGTGTGTTGTAAAGAAAGGTCCCAACCACGGACCGGCTCCTATTCCCGAAGAAGGTAAATGGGTAAAAGCTAAAGAAATCGTTGACATCTCTGGTCTGACACATGGTATCGGTTGGTGTGCTCCCCAGCAAGGTGCTTGTAAATTAACCCTCAACGTAAAGGAAGGCGTTATCCAGGAAGCTTTGGTAGAGACTATCGGTTGCTCCGGTATGACTCACTCTGCTGCTATGGCTTCTGAAATCCTCCCGGGCAAGACTATCCTCGAAGCCCTGAACACTGACCTCGTTTGCGACGCTATCAATACAGCTATGCGCGAACTCTTCCTGCAAATCGTATACGGACGTACTCAGTCAGCTTTCTCTGAAGGCGGTCTGATGATCGGTGCCGGTCTGGAAGATTTGGGTAAAGGTCTGCGTAGCCAGGTAGGTACATTGTATGGTACTTTGGCCAAAGGTACTCGCTATCTGGAAATGGCTGAAGGCTATATCAAGACCATCGCCCTGGACAAAGACGATCAGGTTTGTGGCTATGAATTCGTCCACCTGGGCAAGTTCATGGACGAAATCAAGAAGGGCACAGACGCCAACGAAGCTCTGAAGAAGGTAACCGGTACTTACGGACGCTTCAGCAAAGAGGCCGGTGCAGTTAAATACATTGACCCACGTAAAGAATAAGGAGGAAGGAATATGATTAGAGAAGTGAAATTTGAAAGCCAAGACCGTCGTATCAAGCAAATTCTTGCTGCTTTGAACGAAAACGGTATCAAGGATATCGAAGAAGCTAACCAAATCTGCGAATCTTACGGCCTCGATCCTTATAAGACTTGTGAAGAAACTCAGCCTATCTGCTTCGAAAATGCAAAGTGGGCTTACGTAGTAGGTTGCGCTATCGCATTGAAGAAAGGTGTGAAGACAGCTGCCGAAGCTGCCGAAGCTATCGGTATCGGTCTGCAGGCATTCTGCATCCCCGGTTCTGTAGCCGACGACCGTAAGGTTGGTTTGGGCCATGGTAACCTGGCAGCCCGTTTGCTGAGCGAAGAAACTAAATGTTTCGCTTTCTTGGCCGGTCACGAATCATTCGCCGCTGCCGAAGGTGCCATCAAGATTGCTGCTAAGGCTGACAAGGTTCGTAAAGAGCCTCTGCGTTGTATCCTCAACGGTCTGGGTAAGGACGCTGCCATGATTATCTCTCGTATCAACGGCTTTACTTACGTTCAGACTCAATTCGACTACTACACTGGCGAGCTGAAAGTTGTGAAGGAAATCGCTTATAGCGACGGTCCTCGTGCCAAAGTAAAATGCTACGGTGCCGACGACGTTCGCGAAGGTGTAGCCATCATGTGGAAGGAAGGCGTAGACGTATCTATCACAGGTAACTCTACCAACCCGACCCGCTTCCAGCACCCCGTTGCTGGTACGTACAAGAAAGAGCGCGTACTAGCAGGCAAGCCCTACTTCTCAGTAGCTTCTGGTGGTGGTACAGGTCGTACACTGCACCCCGATAACATGGCTGCCGGTCCTGCCTCTTACGGCATGACGGACACGATGGGCCGTATGCACTCTGATGCTCAGTTCGCTGGTTCTTCATCAGTTCCTGCTCACGTAGAAATGATGGGCTTCCTGGGTATCGGTAACAACCCGATGGTAGGTTGTACAGTAGCTTGCGCCGTTGACGTTGCTACTGCTTTGAATAAGTAATTCAATACTTAATCAAGATAATTAATCCCCGTAACTCAATGAGTTATGGGGATTTTTATTTTATTCACAGTCCATAGGAAAAGGACAATATTCCATTGCTCTCTAATATAATCCATAGTTACGTTTCTAAAGTCCATAGTTACGATGCTAAAGTCCATAGTTACGTCGCTAAAGTAGGTGTTTACAGAGCCAGAATAGGATATTCACTAACGACCATCTATATCCGTTAATGTTAATCTATCCCAATTATATTACGAACAATTCGTAAATACATAAAATCTTAATATATTAGCCTCACACTTTAAAAAGCAACATGTATGAAACGAATTATTCTTTTTTTCGCCTTTCTCGGTCATATCTTGGCTACCACCGCCCAATCCCCTGTTTCCAATGATATTCGAGAGGTTATGAACAATTATGATTATGAAGCTGCCCTCCAATTAATGGAGAAAACACCTTCAAGTATTCCTCTGCTCTATCTGAAAGGAAAAGCCTTGAAAGAACTGGGACGAAACAATGAAGCCCTGAACGTGTTCAACCAATTGACCAAACAAGACTCACTCAACCCACGGGCATACATTGAGGCAGGAGAATGTTACAAGACCTTGGGAAAATTTCAACCGGCCTTATTATGCTACAAACGGGTACTGGACCTAAAGCCTGACCATAAATATGCCCGTATCCAGTATATCAGCCAGTTGCTGAATTTACAGAAATACCAGGAGGCTTTAGGCGAAAGCACTGCCTTGGCCGAACAGGACAGCTCTGCAACCATCCTCCACCTGAAAGCACAAAGTCTGGAAGGATTGTATTCCGACCCCAACATCCAAATTGGCGCCTACATGGAAATACACGAACGCTATCCTGACGACTACCTCGCCGCTTCCAAGTTGGCAAGCCTGTACATTCGAAACAACTATTACGATTATGCCATCGAAACTTGCGAAGCCTATCGAAAAACAGACACCACAAATGCGACCGTCAACCGTCTGGAAGCACAAGCCTACTGCCTGAACCAAGAATATCAAAAGGCATTGGAAAGATACCAGCCTTTGCTGGCCCAGGGAGACAGTTCGTTCTACAACTGCTACTATGCCGGCATCAGCCACTATGCCCTGAACCAGCCCTACGAGGCACACGACCTGCTGGAAGCCGCCCGTAAACATGTTCCCGACCACATCGACCTGCTCTACTATCTGGGAAAAGCCTGCTCCAAAACGCTTTGGAAGAAGAAAGGTATGGAATACATGGAAGATGCCATCCGGCTGGTTTTCCCACAGGACAGTGTGGTGGCACGACTCTATGGTGGTTTGGCCGACTGCTGCAGAGAGGCAGCCGAACCCCGCAAACAGATAAAAGCGCTGATGCAACAATACAAATACAATCCACAGGCACATTATGTGCTCTACAAAGCTGCCTTTGTTTCTTTCTATCACCTGAAAGATCTGGAAAGTACCGAAAAATATCTGGAAGCCTACCTCAAGACCCGTCCTAAAGAAAGCAAGGATCAACCACAAGAGATGACGGAAGAAGGTGACATTGTCATCAACGAAAACAATCGATACAACGCCGCCGAAGCATGGCTGCAAGATTTGCGGAAACGAAAGAAAGTGGAAGATTTCTTCCAAGGAAAAACAGCTATAAAGGTCAATCCACCTACTTCAAAGTAGCATAAAGCAAACGTTTGCATAATATAAAGGAAAGTGATTGGCGGAGAAACATAGCGTATCTCCGCCATTTGTCTTATATTAGCCCCACTAAATTGTAACCGTAAAATTACTATCATGAAAAAGAAAGTATTTTCCCTTCTCGGGACGATGCTGCTGTCCCTTACTACCTACGCAGCACCTAACATCAACAAAATTGATCCCCCTTTCTGGTATACAGGCATGCAGAATCCCGAACTGCAGCTGATGGTCTATGGCGAAGGAATCGGCGATGCACGTGTCACGGTAGACTATCCTGGCGTATCAGTGAGCAGCACCGTGAAGCTGGAAAGCAGCAATTACCTGCTGGTCTATCTGAAACTAGACAAAGACGTAAAGCCTGGTAAAATGGTTCTCACCTTTACACAAGGAAAGAAAAAGACAGTACAGGAATATGAACTGAGAGCTCGTGCCATGAAAGGTAGCGACCATAAAGGATTCGATGCATCGGATGCCCTTTACCTGTTAATGCCCGACCGCTTTGCTAACGGTAATCCGGATAATGATCAAATAGAAGGTATGCTGGATGCAAAAGTAGACCGCAATGATCCGAATGCCCGCCATGGCGGTGACCTGGCCGGTATTGAACAGCATTTGGACTACTTCACAGACCTAGGTGTAACGGCTCTGTGGTTTACACCCGTTTTGGAAAACAACATGCAAGGAGGAAGTTACCATGGCTACGCCACAACAGACTATTACAAAGTAGATCCTCGTTTTGGTACCAACGAAGAATACCGTCAGCTGATCGAGAAAGCACACCAGCGTGGTATCAAAATCGTAATGGACATGATCTTCAATCATTGCGGTGTCGACCATATCTGGATCAAAGACATGCCCTCCAAAGACTGGTTCAACAACTCCGATTACCAGAACAACTTCGTCCAGACTTCTTTTAAACTAACTCCACACGTAGATCCCTACACGTCAAAATATGATTTCGACCAAATGAACGACGGATGGTTTGTAACAGCCATGCCCGATCTGAACCAAAAGAATCCACACGTACTGAGATACCTCATCCAGAACAGCTTCTGGTGGATTGAATATGCAGGTATCGATGGCATCCGCATGGACACTTACCCCTACGCTGACTACGATGGCATGAGCCAATGGATGAAAGAGCTCAACGAAGAATACCCCAATTACAATACCGTAGGCGAGACTTGGGTAACTGAACCTGCCTATACCGCCTGGTGGCAGAAAGATTCCAAGCTCTCGGCTCCGAAGAACAGCAATCTAAAGACTGTAATGGACTTCAGCTTCTACGATAAGATAAATATCGCCAAGAACGAACAGACCGAAACCTGGTTCAAAGGCCTGGATCGCGTATACAATAACTTCGTCTACGACTTCCTCTATCCCAATCCTGCCAGTGTCTTGGCTTTCATCGAAAATCATGATACTGACCGTTTTCTGGGTGAAGGACAAAACTTCGCCATGTTGAAACAAGCTACAACCTTGCTACTCACCACACGACGTATTCCACAGCTCTACTATGGTACAGAAATCATGATGAACGGAACCAAAAGCAAGAGCGACGGTTATGTGCGCTGTGACTTTCCTGGTGGATGGGCTGGCGACAAACAGAATGCCTTCACCGCTGGAGGACGCACTGAACAGCAAAACGAGTGCTACAATTTCTATAAAACCATCCTGAACTGGCGTAAAGGCAACGATGTCATCGCCAAAGGCAGCATGACACAATTCATGGTACAAAACGGAGTTTATGCCTATGCCCGGCAATATGAAGGCAAAACGGTATTCGTCATGCTGAACGGTACAGACAATGAAACTACCCTTCCCCTGAAGTTCTACAAAGAAATTCTGAAAGATGCAACACAGGGCAAAGACATTCTTAGCGGTCGCACCATCAGCTTCACAGAAGATCTGAAGATGGCACCACGCGAATCATTGGTCATCGAATTGTAAGTCTCCCCTGATTCATCCTCTATATCTTAAGCGGACCGAGCCACAAGCAATCGGTCCGCTTTTCTTTTACCATGCCGATTCTATTGCTTGGCAGCACCTTCTAAAGCTGCAAGAAATCCGATTTTTCCTTTGATATTCAAAAGATTGTAGATACCTTAGCAGAAATAAATAAAGGATATGACATGAAACAAGACAAAATCGTCGAACTTTATCGAGGTGAGCTTTGGGAGTGCCAATTGCTGGAAAGCATCTTGAAAGACAATAACATCGATTGTTTTTTGACCAACAGTACGCGCAGCGGTTATGGTCCTATCGTCACTCCTGCCCAGCTAATACAAATCATGATAAAGGAATCTGATACAATAAAAGGAACTGAAATACTGAAACAGTTCAAGCAAAACAATCAAGAATAAAATATCAATTATAGTAACATGAAAGAAAAACTGATTTTTATCACTGGAGCTACCAGCGGCATCGGTGAAGGGTGTGCCCGCAAATTTGCAGCAATGGGAAGCAATCTGATATTGAATGGACGGAATACAGAAAAGTTGGAAGCACTGAAAGAAGAACTAACGGCACAAGGCGTAGAAGTTCTTACATTACCATTCGATGTACGCGACCGTGAAACAATGCGTCAGGCGGTCGATTCATTGGAAGGAAAATGGAGGAACATCGATGTCCTGATAAACAATGCCGGACTGGTTATCGGAATGGATAAAGAATATGAAGGCTCACTGAACGAATGGGACATCGTGATTGATACGAACATCAAGGCATTGCTAGCCATGACACGGATGATTGTACCAGGAATGGTAGAACGCGGCAGTGGACATATCATCAATATCGGTTCTATTGCCGGTGATGCGGCTTATGCAGGAGGCAGTGTATATTGTGCTACCAAAGCAGCTGTTAAAGCATTGTCCGACGGTCTACGCATCGACTTGGTAGATACGCCATTGCGAGTGACCAACATCAAGCCGGGCATGGTAGAAACAAACTTCTCCGTCGTCCGCTTCCGAGGGGATAAAAATAAAGCAGACGCTGTGTACGAAGGCCTCAAACCGTTGACAGGGGATGACATTGCCGATGTGGTGTATTACGCAGCTTCAGCTCCGGCGCACATCCAAATAGCCGAAGTATTGGTGATGCCTACCAATCAGGCTACAGGAACTGTATGTCATCGACAGAAAAACATCTAAACATATTAAATAATAACAAAAACGTCTGTCTTCTATTAAAGCAGCCGAAGACAGACGTTTATTTTTATTCTTATACCTCAATCTTCCTAATCCCCATTATACCATATCTTCTCCTGTATGGATAACCGGTACCCGTACCGTCTTATGAAATGGAATAAAGCGGGAAACGATGGCTATAATCAAAGTTATAGCAAAAAGCCAGCCTAAAATATGCTTTAAAGCCAATAGAGTGCCTTGTTGCTGCAAAACAGTATAGAGTGTATTGGTAGCGAGTTGGGTAGCTTCATCAATGCCATGTCCTTGTGCCAAACTACTGTTCAGAGCAGATTGCCAACGATCTACAGCCAATGGATCCGTAGCGCTGAGTGTTTCGGACAGTTCTACCATATATTTCTGTTGCAGACGATAAAGCGTATTGCTGTAAAAAGCCGAAGCAATAACCGGCGTTAGCACCGAACGAAAGGTTATAAGAAAAAAAGCATTCGAAAGCAGATATTTCGGAGGCAGATCTTCGACGGCAAAAAGTGCGAAAGCTATAATAAGCGTCAACATCCCTAAACCACGCAGGAACATAGGCAGGTAGAGCATCTCATAAGTACTGTCGGGTGAAACTCCAAAATAAAGAATACCAAAGAAAAGAGCAAAGCATGCCATACCTCCAGCTATAAGAAAACGGAAACGCCACCGTTGCCACCTGAACCACCAAAAACAGATGAAAGCTCCTACTGCATAACCTGGAAGCAAGCAAATATATAAGGTATAACTATGGGTATTGTCTACCCGCAGAATAGTGGTCAGATAACTGGTTAGCAAACTGGTGGAGGTACTGAAAAACATCACAAGCATCATATAAAAGTATCCAACAATGGCCTTCCATTGGAACAGGGGCTTCAGACTCACGTAGGGATGAGGAGAATGGAATTGTTCCCATAAAAATAGAGCTACGAGTAGCGGAGCTATAACGATGTAAATGCAAATACGTGTAGATGCCATCCAGTCGAGTGTTTTTCCGTAGGTTATAACATAAATAAGCATCAAAACACCTGTAGCAATAATCAGCATCTCACGGGGATGAAGTTCTCCCCATGGAATCGGTTTGGAAGGCCGGTCATGACGGAAAAACAGAATAACTGCCAAAATAGCAATCAGCAAAAGCAGCATCATGAAATAATACATATATTTCCAGTCATAATGGTAAGCCAGCAAAGCAGTAATAACCATCGAAAGCTGACCTCCTCCAAATACCAACGGATAAAAATAGGCATAGAACTCACTTCGGACATCCTTTGGGCTGAAGATGAATTTGATACGGCGGATTATCCAAAGCATCAGAAAACCTTTCAGAAAACCAATAATAAAACTGGCAGCAATAAGCAAATCGATATTGGCCTCTCGTGCACAGAACCAACTGAGAAAAAACTGAAGGGTAAGGTTGACCAGCAACAACGATTTACTGGAGAATGCGTTCAGTATCTTGGGAACAATGGGATAAGATACAGCCATACCAGCCGAAGCAGCATAATAACCAATAGTAATATCTTCGGTATACACTCCCAAGGTATTTGAGACTTCTACCATACTGCCCGTATAAGTACCATTCAGCATGGCGATGGGAAGCATAATGATGAAAACCGTAGCAATAGCCAACAGGTCGGGTACCCAGGGGCGAGCAGGAATATCAAGTTCGCTGGCTGTTTTCATTTCTCCCTCAAGGCTTCAGTTATAACCATCATACCGGCACGCAGATGGTTCATGGTTTCATCGTCTACATCATCCAAATCGATACGCACCGGAATGCGTTGCTGCACTTTTACGAAGTTTCCTGCCGAATTGTCTGTAGGAACAAGTGAATATTTAGAACCGGTAGCTTCAGAAATAGCAGTTACATGGCCATGGAGTTTTTTTCCTGGTAATCCATCCACTTTGATACGTACAGGCTGACCGATATAGATATTGGCAATCTGCGTTTCTCGATAATTAGCCGTTATCCATTTCCCAGATTGACGGACAATATAAGAAAGTGTTTGACCGGCACTCACGTATTGCCCCGGCTCCAACGTCCGACGTCCCATGTAACCACTATAAGGAGCAGTCACAACTGTATACGAAAGATTCAGATTGGCTAAGTCAAGAGCTGCTTCAGCACGCAAAATGCCTGCTTCTACATTCACCTGTTTTTTGTTCGCTTCGTCATATTGCGAACGAGCCGCATCTTTCTGTTTTAGTAGTGCGTCATAACGAGCATGAGCTGCTTCATAATTAGCCTTAACCTGATCGTATTGTTGTTCTGGTACAGATTCCTGTTTCAGTAATCGCTCATAGCGACGGAAGTCCTGTTCTGCCTGCCACAATTTAGCCTTTGCTTCAGCTAAATTGGCATCCTGTTCAGCAATGCGAGTGTGTGAAGTGCGTATGCCCGAAGCAAGTACGTCACGCGAACCCTTGGCATCAAGTAAAGCCGCATAGGCCTCTTTTTGCCGAATGAGATATTCGCGATTATCAAGAACAACAAGTGTATCACCCGCATTCACATATTGATGTTCTCGAAAACGAACTTCCTGAATATACCCACCCACACGTATGTTTATGGGAGCAATATATTGATCCACAAACGCATCATTCGTAATTTCGTAATTAATATATCTCCAAAAATAGTTGGCTGTCCAAGCCAATCCTGAACCAGCAATGAGAATACATACAATATTGAGAACTATATTGCGGCGTTTCCGTCGTTTCAGTCGATTATATTTCAGTTGATGTGACATAATTCTTAATCGTTTATAGAGCTCCAATGGCCCGTTGTAACTCATAATAAGTATAAATCACTTGAGTACGAGCGGTGGTCAACTGCAACTCTGCATTAAGCCGCAGGTTATCAGCATCAAGCAAATCAGTCAGAATAGCCAGTTGGTTCATGTATCGGTTCTGCATGATACGATAATTTTCTTCCGCCTGCCGCACGGATAATCTCAATGCATCTACACGATCTATTGCTTCGCGATGTTTCAACAAGGCAGTTTGCACATTCATACGAATATGTTGTTGTTTCTGCTCTTCAGCATTTTGCATCAATAAAACATTCTGTCGTGCTTCCCTTATCCGATGCCGATTCCGATAGAACGATGAAATCGGATAAGAGAATGAGAGACCAATATTCCAACTATTATTATACATATCTGCCAAAGTACGTGATACAGGACGTGCCAAAGTATTTGAAGCTGTAAGTGACAAATGAGGCAATTGCTCCGCACGAATCAACCGGATATTGTTTTCCGCTAATTCAGTTTGTTTACGAATCAGAAGTAAAGCCGGATCCGACAAAACAGCGCGACCTACATAATCATCATAATCTATTATCGGACATTCTTGGCTGAGCAAAGTCGTATCAGGAATGAGTAGTAAATGTTCATCCAATCCTATCAGAATGTCCAACTGTTGCGATACGATACATATATTATTTTCCGTTTCATTCTTCAACAACCGATCATTGGTCAGTTGCATTTCACTACGCAGTACATCATTGTTCGTAATAATACCTTCAGCTTTCAGTTGGCGAATATCCTTCAGACGTCGTTCTGATTCATCAATCTTACGATTCAAAACGAAATGCTGCTTATAAAGGCTAAACAGATTAAGGTATTGTTCCAATAAGACTAATTTAATCTCAGCCTGATCAGTAACCGTCTGTAGTCGGGCTATTTCCTGTTCCAAATCTGCCTGACGGATAGCATAGCGAATTTTTCCTCCTTGGTAAATAGGCTGTGAAAAATCAATAGCATAGTTCTGTTGCCAGTCGGGCGATTCAGGATAAGTCGGATTACTCATACCATTCTGCCAAACGATGGGCTGCCCTAAAAATCCACCTTTAAGACCAACATTCAGTTCCGGCAAGCGGGAAGCACGTGCTGTCATTGCACGTTCATGAGCCATTTCCTCTTTCAGTCGGTCAGCTGCCAATTGCAGATGTTGTTTTGTACCACGCTCGAACAGCTGTTGTAAGCTGAGACATAAAGTGTCCCGCTGCGCATATAAGCTTATAGAAAAGAAAAAACTACAACCTGCAATTACCAAACGCTTAATAACCTTCGATAGCATATTGCAACTCTTTTAGTAATTCCTCTGTCTGTTGCAGTTTGTCTATCCCTAATATATCTTCCAACCGTTTGTGATAAGCAGCCAATGTAGGAGCAATCCATTGGTGAAAGGCTTCCCCCTTATCAGTCAGATAAACCAATTTATTCCGACGATCTTTCGGATCTTCATGCCGACACACATACCCCTTACGCTCCAAATTTGTCATTAGACTTGTCAGACAAGCCTTATCCTTTGCCGTACGTTCAGCCAATGTCTGCTGACTAATACCTTGTTCACTCCACAAGCAACTCATTACTTGTAGCATTTCAAAAGTTATTCCAGCATTGGAGTTTCTCAACAACCGCTGCATAGCATGGCGTGAAGCCATACGGGTACGTATCAGTTGCAGAATGCAATCTCTTGACGTAATACGTTTCTTTTCTTCACTCATAATAGTCTTTATATAGATCTGTTATCCTTTTCGGAGCGCAAAAGTAATACATTTCATTGAAATAGTCAAATACCTAACTATTAATCCAAATGAAATAAGATAAGATTTATAAATATCAAGTTTATAGGAAAACAGCTATATAATAACAAAACGAAGATATTGCATGCTAATTTCTATCCAACTAAACAATTATCTTTGCTCCCCCTAAAAAAATGCAATAACAAAATGAACATTATACAGTCTTATTTTGTATATGATGCTGTTATTTACAGAATGCTTTATGACAAGAACTAAACTCAGGACTATTTTTACCGTACTTTCAAGCAGCTTATTGCTCCTGTCATCCTGTTCTCAACAAGAAGAGAATCTATTTCTTCCTACCAACGACCTCTCGCTGACGTGTATCCAGTCCACCTGGGCAGGCACCCGTGCCACTATGGATAATGAAGGACAGGATAATTTCTCCGAAGGAGACCAGATTGAATTACGGATAGCAGGCGAAAAAAAAAACAGCCATCACCTCGTTGGAATATGTAACCGGCCAATGGACACCAAAATTGCAACGTTACGAATATGGTGGAGCCCTTACTCTTTCAGCCCTGTTCCCTCTGCAGACGCAGAATGAAGAGAATCTGCAACAACGCGACATCCATATCCCTGTAGACCAGAGTAGTGAAGAGAATTATTCGGCTGCCGATATCCTTTTTGCAAGTACATCAATCGGCATCACCGACGCTTCAGCTACCCTGAAATTCAACCATGCCCTGCACCGTGTCAACATCAATCTGAAAGGTAACATCCCCGAAAACCTGGTAATCGAAGTAAAGAGTCTTGCCAATGGACAGATATCACTGGACAATGGAGCCGTGACGACAGATGCATCTGATGGTTATGTCTGGATAAAACCATTTCGAAAGAGTGACAGTGTGTATAGCCTCATCATTCTGCCACAAGATACAAAGGCATTCACCAGCGGCGAAGGCTTGGTGCGTCTGACTACCGGTGGGAAGTCCGCCTCATACACATTCAATGGCAATGCCGAAACTTTCAACCCTGGTATGCAGACAACCCTCAACCTGACCTTAAAAAAGGAAGAGAGCAATGTGGACCTGGAGTTCAGCAACCAAACCTATTGGGTATATGGCATCACAGTCCCTCCTTTCCCCGGCAAGGAAAATCTTTTCTCTGCACGACCTGGAAGAAAAGATTTCGAGGATGGACTATGGTTCCGCTATGCCAACGAGACTATGTATCCTCCACTTTTACTGGAAGAAGAATATCTCACCTGGAAAGAAGGTTTCGGATGGTTCGACTGCAACAAGACTTTCAACTATAACGGAGACCGCAATATGTGCTGGGCTGCAGCCGCATCCAATCTGATACATTGGTGGATGGCACAAAACAAAAAATACATTGATGCATACGACGAGAAATATGGTTCTGAATACGAAGGCGTGCTACGACCGGAGAAATACAGCAAAATGACCAAAGAGAATCAGGAGCATAGTGAAGTGTTCAACTTCTTCAAATTCTGTTTCGATGATTTAGGAAGCTGGGATACGGGAGGTATCAACTGGTTCATAAACGGAGACAGACAGCATCTGATATCTTGTAGTTGGCAAGAATTCCATGGTTTCTTCAGTAAAGTATTCTCGAAAGACGATGTCATAGCAAAAGAAACACGTGACACATCCAAAGAAACGTTCAACCTTTGGTTCAAGAACGCTTTCCGATACAACCAAGCCATCGGATTTGCAGCCTACGATTTTGCCGGCACTAATACCCAAAGCCATTCCATGGTCATATGGGGAGCGGAATTTGATGCCGAAGGAAATGTAGCTTATGTCTATTTCTGTGATAATAATAGCGCGGAAGATGAACCCAACCATGCATCTCTGAAACGCTATAAAGTGGTATATGACAAATCAACCATTCCCGAATTAAAAGGTGATTATGCCTATATTTCACTATTGGACAATATAGACGGAACTCCTTCGCCAACCCGCTTCCGATTCACCTCGCTTACTTTGGTCGACCTGCGTCGTGACCTTTGGCAAAAAGCTTTTCCTGATGTGAAATAACAATAAAAACCAACTGATAATGAAAAAGAAAGTATTCTATGTAACGATGGCTGCCATATTCGCAGCAACCTCTTGTACGAACGAACTCCCTAATGAGCAGCCCACCGATGTAATAAATATCGTGGCCAGCATATCATCGCAAACACGTGCTCCACAATTGACGAACGACGGAAGCGGCAGTTTCTCCCAGGGAGACAAAATGTCACTCTTTCTGAAAGAAACCGATGGAGAAAGTCATACCGTTGACTTCGAATATGGTTCAGGCATCTTGACTTGGGGCAGCCTGGGACTCTCTGGAAGCAATGCCCAAATTTCTTTGGCTGCATGCTATCCGCAACAGAAAGATATACAGGACGGAACGTTCGAATTCAATCCTCTCACAGCTTCGGAAAAGGATTTGCTTCTTGCTCCTGCCCAATCTGTAACAGCCGGTACTTCCGAAACCGTACATCTGACCTTCAACCACGCCCTGCACCGGTTAGACCTGACATTTACGGCAGGAAACAGTTATACAGATGAAGACCTGAAGGGGCTTTCCGTGGCCCTCAATGCCAGAACGACGTGTGTAGTAGACGGAGTACAGGGTAAGATAACACAAGTGAAGGAAGCGACGGGCGAATATACGGCAAACGACACGCAAGCTTCTTTTTACCTGGTTCCCCAAAACACGTCGGATGTCACACTGACCATCGCCATCGGCAGCGACCAGAAGTCACTGACCTTGGACAAACTGTTGGAGCAACTGGAATCTCCGCAAAGTGTTCTGGAAGGAGGAAAACGTTGCAGACTGACCTTGAAAGTTAGTCGGGAAGGCATTACCGTAGAAGGAGGTTCCATCACAGCCTAGGGCGACCAGGTCACGGCCGACGGCGAAGTGGTTATTGGCTGATCCTCTCCGAATTGTAACAAATCTTTCAACAGAAAATCATTCATCATTCCGGCTCTATGTCCCAGTGACTAGAGCCTTTTTTTATTCCAAAGACAAAAAGCATCATCATACGCCCATTTTCATAAAAATCTTTCCTATCTTTATCCGCTTTTGATTTCGAACGGACAAAATATGAGGAATCCTGATTATATCATACGTGCGTTGCAACCGGAAGAAACTCGTCTGTTGCGCAACTTTCTATACGAGGCCATTTACCTGCCCGAGGGTACATCTCCCCCGCCCCGTAGCGTCATCGACCTGCCCGAGCTGCAAATCTATATCCAAGACTTCGGTACCCGGCCTGATGACCATTGCCTGGTAGCCGAAAGTTCCGGTCGGGTTATAGGCGCCGTCTGGGTCCGCCAGATGAACGACTACGGCCACATAGACGAACATACGCCTTCACTTGCCATTTCTCTCTACCCGCCATTCCGCGGGAAAGGAATCGGTACCCGCCTGATGCGGGAAATGACAAGCCTGTTGCGTGCCAAAGGTTACAAACAGGTATCACTCTCGGTACAGAAAGCCAATCCTGCTGCTCGCCTTTACCGCCGTCTCGGATTCGAAACGGTGCGGGAAACAGAAGAAGAATATATAATGATACGCCCTTTATCTTTCAATCGAATTATGAATACACATGCCCCTGACAAGACAATCGATATAACTTTCCGCCCTGCCACCGCAACCGACATACCAGAGTTGAAAGAGCTTTTCTGCAGTACGGTGCTGACGGTAAATGCCCGCGACTATACCGCCGAAGAAGTAGCCGACTGGGCTTCGTGCGGCAATCGCCCGGGCCGCTGGGAAGAACTGATGGCAACCCTGCATTTCATCGCTGCCTGCGATGCCGAAGGACACATCGTGGGCTTCACCTCCATCCGCAACGACGGCCACCTGCACTCCATGTTCGTCCACAAGGACCATCAGGGAGAAGGCATTGCCACCGCTCTGCTGCAGCGGATTGAAGCATACGCCATGGAACACGGCATCTGCGACATCACTTCGGAAGTAAGCATCACGGCACGCCCCTTCTTTGAGCGACGGGGATATGTCGTGGGGCAGGAGCAACGCGCACAGGCCAACCGCCTGAAACTGACAAACTATATCATGAAAAAGCAACTGAAAAAGATATGAACATATTGATTTTGTATGAACATCCAACTTATCACCACCGACAAGAAACGTTTCCTTCCCCTCCTTCTCCTGGCCGACGAGCAAGAGTCGATGATTAACCGTTATCTGGAACGGGGAGAGTTGTTCGTCATGCACGGCACGCAGGAAACTGAAACCGTTGCCGTAACCGTTGTGACAAACGAAGGAAATGGTGTATATGAGCTGAAGAATCTGGCTGTTGCACCAGCCTGCCAACGGAAGGGATATGGACGGCAGATGGTGGAATATCTTTGTCGGTACTATGCCGATGTGTGTCACACGTTGCTTGTAGGCACGGGGGAAAGCAAGCCGACAATTGCTTTTTACGAAAGTTGTGGTTTCAGCTACTCGCATACCGTTGCCGACTTTTTCACTCTCAACTACGACCATCCGATTGTAGAGGAAGGCAAGGTGCTGAAGGATATGATTTATTTTAAGAAGAAATTAACTTCCAACCGCTAAGAAGAATGGATACGGTGTTTATACTCTTCCTACTACCCTTTTTCTTCTTGCTTCACGAACTGGAAGAAATCCTTATGGTACATCGGTGGATTGAAAAGAACGGCGCCGCAATGCACAAACGCTTTCCGAGATTGAGATATCTTATCCGGAAGATGGAAGAAATGACCACACGAAGATTTGCCACAATCGCCTTTGAAGAATTTTTGATTGTTTCTACCTGTACATTTGTGAGTCTGCAGACAGGAGACCTAGAAGCCTGGTATTGCTGTCTGGCCGCATTCAGCGTCCATCTATTCGTCCATATCATTCAGTTTATTGTATGGCGCAGATATATTCCTGCCATTGTTACTACAGCTTTCTGCCTGCCTTATTGTATTTGGGCGATACATGACACGTATCCGTTCTTTTCTGCATACGAGCTCTTTTTCTACACGATATTGGGCACATTGCTTGGCGGAGTGAACTTAATAGGAATGCATGTAATCATGCACCGTCTGGCTAAATAGATCGAAAAAGAGTTATCCGACCAAAGTATTTTCTTATATTTGCAACCGGAAGAAGTAATTCGTCCATGACATATTAAGTAAAGAAAGAAGCGTTATGCTTATCTTGTAGTTTGAAAACCTGAGAAACTTTCATAACGAGATACAAGGAAGAGCATAGTGGTTCTCACGCCATAGCGTGGGCTGCTATTATCATATCTGTATCTCAGGTTTTCTCAGGACCTTCAAACTAAGATGTGGCATCGCAGTTCCACGCTTCTGCATTTAAAGAAATCCCTTTGAGGAACTGGAAGGCAACAAAAACAAACATCAGATACAGATGAAAAACGAAGTTAAAACAATCACCGCCTCCACAGAACACATCGCCGCCTGCGGCCTGTATTGCGGAGCATGCCGTAAGTACCTCTACGGGAAATGTCCGGGATGCCGGCAGAACGACCAGGCAAGCTGGTGTAAAATCAGACAATGCTGTCTGGAGAAAGGTTACCGTAGTTGTGCCGAATGCAGCACAGACGTAAAAGCCTGTAAGACGCATAACAATGTGATAGGAAAAATCTTCGCTTTTCTGTTCAACTCCGACCGTGCTGCGTGCATCCGCTACATTCAGACAAACGGGCGCGAAGCTTTTGCTGAAGAAATGACCCGGCTGAAAGCGCAAACCCTGAAGAAAAGGAAATAAGACCTTATGAAAGCAGACTATACCGACACCTATACGACAACTGTCCGGAACGCCCGTCGCATGACGGCAGCCGACTTGTTCCGCCTGATGTTCGTGCGCTACCCAAAACCCGTCCAGTACCTGCTACGGCTGCGTAACCGGCTTGTCAAACCATTCGGACTTAAAGCCGGAGGCGGCTTTACTGATCTGATACAGGAACAGAATGAAGAAAATGTTGTCTTCGGCAAACAGGACAAACATCTGACTTTTGAAGTAGGGCTAACGTGCGCCCCACCCGACGTATACAAACAATGCCAAGCCATACAGATAACAACCTCCGTCCAGTTTCACAACACACTGGGCAGAGTCTATTTTTTCTTCATCCGCCCCTTCCATTGCCTGATTTGCAGAAGCCTTTTGAAACGGGCAGCACGAAACTGGGAAAGGGATGCTCTCAAAGAACAAATCAAATTAGAAAACAATGAAACAAACCGAACAACAGACTTTTGAAAAAGTATATCAAATGCCACTCGGCAAGGTCTATCCTTTGCTGGTGAACAAAGCCATAAGAAAAGGAAGGACGCAAGAGGAGGTCAACACAATCATCTGCTGGCTGACCGGTTACAGCCCTCGACAACTGGAGGAACTGCTGAACCTGTCCACTACCTACGGCGACTTCTTCCGCAATGCCCCAGCTCCCAACCCCAACCGTAAACTGATAAAAGGCAGTATCTGCGGCATCCGTGTGGAAGAAATAGAAGAACCGTTGATGCAGGAAATACGCTACCTGGACAAACTGGTAGACGAACTGGCCAAAGGAAAGCCCATGGAGAAAATCCTGAGAACATGAACAGACAAACGCCTGACATACCTACAGCTTCCCGCTACTTTCCCTCTACCTCCATCGTCTGCATCTGCCTCCTTGTAGTACCAAATCGCTTGCCATAAAATGTCCAATAAATGTCGGCGGCCAGACGAAACAAATACTTGGAAAGCGGCATCGTGGCGCTCAACGTATGGTAACGTCCGCTTACCATGGACTGGGCCAAACGACGAATATTCCTTGTAGCTACGTACTTAAATGGCGTGTCGAGGATAGCTTCTCCGCTACCTAACATCAATACAGACCCCATGACATAGCCATTGCGACGACAAAAAAGTCGCATCATACGGATGGCAACTTCACTCTGTTCAGCTTCCAGAAAACCACAGTTTATCAAGATGGAGACCACAGGCTTATGAGCTGGCGGACAAGCCTCCAACGATTTCAGAAAATTCAGAAAGCCCACTGGCAAAGAATCGGCATAGAGCGGAAAAGCAAACAACACATCGGTATAACCGCTGAGCGCAGCACACAATTCTTCATGGTTCTTCTTGGTAATGTTACGATAATCAGTCTCGGCCGTACAATAACGCATGAAAATCTCAGCATAGCGTTTCGAGTTCGATTTCGGAGCACGAGGGCTGCCATTCAATATCAGAATTTTTCCCATTTCTGCAATACTTGTTTTACCATGTCATCGATCATGGATTCGGTTGTAAACTGGATTTCATAACTCTCGAAGTTCATGTTGCGGGCATTACGCTCTACAAGCTGACGGAAGATAGCACGTTCCTCTTCGTCCTCGGCCCCATAGGCAATGATAGTGGCATGCTTGGGTGCGACAGAGCGCTGCACGTGGTGTGTCTCGCCACAATGGATACGGATGAAAGCTTGCTGTACGGGAATGGCCCGTTCGAGCATAGTCTTCATCACGGTATCATAACCGCCATACTTCAGGCGGCTGACGTAAAGCACGGCATCACTGGCAGCAATGCAGGGATAGATTCGAGTGGCATCGTCGCGAATAACGCATCGTCCTGGCGTTTGAGTCCAACAAGCGAAGCAACCCATGCAATTGGCTATCTTCAGATTGGATAAATCAAAATAGCGAATATCCTTTTCTGAATCGACAGAAATATCTAGCCGTTTATCGCTTAAAATCAGTTTCATACGTCGTCTTTAATTTTGCACTATACTCAAAAAACATTTATATATCTACTTTTGTTCGCTTCTTCTTCCCCTGCGATCTTACATTCAACAAAAAGACATTGATATAAACATACAGGCAACAAAAAGAAAGTGTTTCATCGTTTCAGCGAACACAGACCTTTTTCAGAAAAGAGAAAACAGGAATAGATAACATGAAAAACAAACACTTCGAATACGGAAAAGGGTGTTTTTCAGAAGCTAAAAGTATGCTTTCTCCCGAAAGATAGTATGTTTTCTGTCATCAGGTCGTATGTTTGCACCCTCAAAAATACGTCTTTTTAAGCAAAAAAGTAAATGTTTACACGTCTAAAGTGGCACTTTAGCGGCATAAACACCCACTTTAGACCGACAATCTCCTTGTTTTCCACCTTCTTTGCGGTAGTTTCCTCCCCTTTCTCTTCTATTTCAAATGTAAATATTTCGCTATCCTATTGTCTATTAGACAGAAAGCAGATTTCTTTTTCGTTCTTTTCGACCGCCCTCTACTTCAGGCCGAAAGAAGCGATTCTCAGGAGGTTGGGAAATCAAAATGTCATTTTGATACTTCCCATCTCCGCATACGGTATTTCAAAGGTGAAAGACCTGTCTTGCGAACAAAGAACTTGCCAAAGACCGACTGGTCGGAAAAGCCCAGTTCGTCGGCAATTTCCTTCACATCCTTGTCGGTACACTCCAACAGTTTACGCGCATCGGCACAAAGCAGTTCGGATATGTGGAAACAGACCGTATGCCCCGTGATATTGCGCACGATGCGCGAAAGGTAGGTCGTAGAAATGTGCAGACGGTCAGCATAGAAACCGATGTTGTGCTGTTCGCGGTAGTGATGCACCAACAAACGCTTGAAGTTACGGAAAATCTCAGTCGAACGGTTGGCAAAACCCGTCGTCTCACGGTTCTTCTGATACAGCGCATCGGCCATCTGCAACAAAAGAAAGCTACACAAATGGCGGACTATACCATCACGATAAAGGTGAAGCTCCTCCAGCCGGCTGGAAAAAAGCACCAACGTCTTCTGTAAATAATCGGCCTGCTCCGCTTCCAATTGGAAAATCGGCAGCAGATAGTTACCCACGAACTGGGATACCTGTCCATAGACGAGCTGTCCGACGGAAAGCGTGTCGAAATAATCGGGCTCGATATAAAGGCAGACCATACGGAAATCGGCACTCATGTCAGTGAGTGTGACACGAATACTAGGTGTGACAACCAGCAAATGGAGGGAAGCAAGCGTATAACTGGCATGGACATCCGATACAGACGCCGTTCCGTTTGCGACGAGCAGGAAATAAAATCCCTTGTCCAACAGAATTTGTCCGTATCCAGCACAGGCCATATCCATAGCAAGGCCACAAGGCATGCCTACACCCGGCCTACAGGCCTTCATCAGTTCGGTAATTGCAATGCTCATATCTTACCATAATTTAATCACAAAAATAAGATTTGTTTCGTTTTCGACCAAGATAGGTCGTTCTTTTCTGAAGGAAATACAAAGAAATAGTATGAACTTTGCGGCGGTTTTCAAAACAGAAGATTATGAGTAAATATACTTTCAGACGCTACCTGTTGTTCGTCGCCTCACTGTTCATCAATGCATTCGGCATTGCCTTCATCACCAAAGCGCTGCTGGGCACGTCGCCCATCACGAGTGTAACCTACGTACTGAGCCTGTTTACGCCCTTCACAATGGGTATATGGACCATTCTGCTCAACCTGCTGTTCGTCGTCCTCGAACCATTTCTGATGACACGCAGGGAGTTGAGAGAAGACCTGCGGATGTACCTGCTTCAAATCCCCATTGCGTTCTGCTTCGGCCTGTTCATCGACTTCTCCATGTTCATGCTCTCCTGGCTGGAACCCTCGGCCTATGTCATGCAAGTGACGGTTCTGCTGATCGGTTGCGTCATTCTGGCTCTGGGTATCGCTCTCGAAGTAAAAGCCAATGCGGCCATGATGGCAGGAGAATATTTTGTGAAAGCCATCACTCGACGCTTCCATGGAGAGTTCGGCTACGTAAAGCTGGGATTTGACATAACGTTACTCACCATTGCCTGCATCCTGTCGCTCGTCTTCTTGTCCGACATTCAAGGCGTACGCGAAGGAACAGTAGTGTCCGCCTTGCTGGTAGGCCCCATCGTACACTTCGTCAATCCTGCCTACCGCATTTTCGACCGTTGGATCAATGCTCCCATCAAACAGGCCGACACACCTTCGGCCCAACATACAAATACTATCATCACCATCGCACGTGAATATGGAAGCGGAGGTCATCTGCTGGGTGAAAGACTTGCCAAGGAGCTGGGCATCAAGTTGTACGACCGCGAGTTCATCCGCATGGCTACCCAACGGAGCGGCATAGACGAACAATATATCGCGAAAAATGAACAGTCCATTCCTTCGTTCTGGCTGAAGTGCATCCTCTCGAAGAACAGCGAACAGCCAGTGGAAGCCAGTCTTTCGGCAGACGACATACTGTTCGTGGCCGAAAGTCGGATTGTACAGGAGCTCGCCGCTCAAGAACCTTGCATCATCGTAGGCCGTTGTGCCGACTTCGTACTGAAAGACCACCCTAAAGTGGTGAAAGTATTCTGCTATTCCGACCTGAAAAGTGCGGTGAACCGCTGTGTCAACGACTACGGCATTCCCCAAGAGCAAGCAGAAGCGGAAATCCGCCGCATCAATCGCAACCGCATCCATCACTACGAATACTACACCGGCTGGAAATGGGGCGAACCTCATCACTACCACCTGATGCTCAACACAGGAAATATCAGCCTGGAAACAGCCTGCAAGCTGGTGAAAGAGGTTTATCAGAATATAGCCAAAGCATAAGAGAAAAGGAGATACGAAAGAAACAAACACAAAAAAAGCCGCCCTCGTCAGGCGGCTTTTCTTATTTATATACGGATAAAACTTATTCTGCCAGCTTGTTGTCAGAACCCAGCACGTTGATGATTTTGTGCTTGTAGAGTTTCTCCATGTTGTCACGAGCCGGACCCAGATACTTACGAGGATCGAATTCAGCCGGTTTCTCAGCAAATACCTTGCGGATAGCAGCAGTCATAGCCAGACGAGAGTCTGAGTCGATGTTGATCTTGCAAACAGCAGACTTGGCAGCCTTACGCAGTTCGTCTTCGGGGATACCGATAGCAGCTTCCAGCTTACCACCAAACTTGTTGATAGTATCAACTTCTTCCTGAGGAACTGAAGAAGATCCGTGCAGAACGATGGGGAAGCCCGGCAATTTTTCCATAACGGCGTCGAGAACTTCGAATGCCAAAGGAGGAGGAACCAGACGACCCGTAGCAGGATCTACGTGGCACTGTTCGGGTTTGAACTTGTAAGCACCGTGAGAAGTACCGATAGAGATAGCCAAGCTGTCGCAACCAGTGCGAGTAGCAAAGTCGATTACTTCTTCAGGGTCAGTATAAGTGTGATGTTCTGCAGATACTTCATCTTCTACACCAGCCAATACACCCAGCTCGCCTTCTACAGTTACATCGAACTGATGAGCGTAGTCAACAACCTTCTTAGTCAAAGCTACGTTCTCTTCGTAAGGCAGGTGAGAACCGTCGATCATTACAGAAGAGAAGCCCATATCGATGCAAGACTTGCAGAGTTCGAAGCTGTCACCGTGGTCAAGGTGGAGCACGATTTCAGGATGAGCGCAACCCAGTTCCTTAGCATATTCTACAGCACCTTCAGCCATGTAACGCAGCAGAGTCTGGTTTGCATAGTTACGTGCACCCTTAGAAACCTGCAGGATAACCGGAGACTTAGTTTCAACAGCAGCCTTTACGATAGCCTGCAACTGCTCCATATTATTGAAGTTGAAAGCCGGGATAGCATATCCACCCTTAATGGCACGAGCAAACATATCTCTTGTGTTTACAAGGCCCAAATCTTTGTAATTAACCATTTTGTTTAAAAGTTTATAGTTAGTGAATCAAATTCTGTGCAAAAGTACACATTCTCGTTCAAATAGCGGACGCCAATTCCACTAAAAAAACTCTTCAAACAAAAGAAAAACAATCATTTTTCAAGTGTTTGAAGAGTTTTAACAAAAGATTGTAAAGTCTACGTTACAAGATCCCGCTACCTGAGCTGAATTATTTCTTCAGATAAATAATGGTCGGCAGATGGTCACTATAACCGTTCAACCACGTACGGCCACCATGGGTACGTAACGGAGAACCCTTGTATTTACCGTCCTGCTGAATAAGATAGTCGCGGTAGAAGACCTCATGATGGTCGTAACGCAATCCGTGACGTTTTTTCAATAATGGTTTCGACAGGACAATCTGATCGAACAGATTCCACTTACCACGATAGAGCAGCGTACCTACCCCTTCGTCTTCCAGCGTTTCCCACCAGGGGTTGTAGAAATCGGCCTTCTTCACCTCTTTTTTATATTTACGTGCGCCTAACGTCTGCATACTCTCATCCATCGGGTCGTCGTTCATATCTCCCATGATGAATAGCTTCAGCTTGCGGTCTTCGTTCCGCAAAGAATCTGCCAAAGCTTTTACCTGTCGTGCCGCATGTACACGTACTGGTGACTGGGCTCCACGAGAAGGCCAGTGGTTGACAATGACACACACACGCTCACCAGCCATACGCCCGTCCACAATCAAGAAGCCACGCGTCAAGTGGACCGTATCCCCCTGATAAGGTTCGGAAAAAACAAGTTTCGAACAAGTCACTTCAAACTGTTGCGGATCGTAGAACAAAGCACAATCAATGCCGCGTTTGTCGGGACCTTCGTAGTGGATATATTTGTAAGCAGAAAGAGAAGGTTGCTTCAAGAGGTCGTCCAATACACGATCGTTCTCTACTTCAGCTACCCCGATAAAAGCTGGACCTTGCGGTACCCTGTCGCGCGACAAGGAGGAAAGCACCTTAGCCATGTTTTCCAACTTTGCCTCATACTTCTTCGAATTCCATTTATAACTACCGTTGGGTAGGAAATCGTAGTCGTTTTTGCCCGCATCATGAATGGTATCGAACAAATTCTCAAGATTATAAAACGCTACGCTGTACAGGTCGCGCTTCTCGTTTTGTGCCTCCAAAACTATCGCACAGAGGCAACACATCAACAGAAAGAATAGTTTCTTCATATTCATACACAAATTTTAGATGCAAAAAAAAGAAATAAAACGAGATAAACCTATTTTTTAGTCGAACTTTTTTTCTGTTTCAAGAAATAGCACTATCTTTGCACCCTGAAAACTGAAAAGACCATTACACCACTATTTGTTACCAGCAATAGTAAACGAAATAAAAAAATTAAAAAACAATATCGAAATGAAAAAAGGTATTCATCCCGAAAATTACCGTCCGGTAGTATTCAAAGATATGTCAAACGGTGACATGTTCCTGTCTCGCTCAACTGTTAACACCAAAGAGACAATCGAATTCGAAGGCGAAACTTATCCGTTGGTAAAACTGGAAATCTCCAGCTCTTCTCACCCGTTCTATACTGGTAAGTCTAAGCTGGTTGATACCGCCGGTCGTGTAGATAAGTTCATGAGCCGTTACGGTAACCGTCAGAAGAAATAATCATTTCTGATAAGAGATAAATAAAAGGGAAGCTCGAAAGCTTCCCTTTTATTTTATACCTATACTTCATTTTATTTACGGAAAGGCGGCTTTACTACTACAGCCTTCAGCTTACGACCACGCATGTCGATGCAGATTTCCGTGCCAGGCTTACTGAATTCAGTCTTTACATAACCCATACCGATACCAATCTTACGAGTAGGCGACATCGTACCTGAAGTCACATTTCCAATGACTTCTCCATTGGCATCCAGCAGCCCATAGCCATGACGGGGGATACCACGGTCGATCATTTCGAAACCTACCAGCTTGCGCGTCACGCCTTCGGCTTTCTGTTTTTCCAACATCGCGCGGTTGGTAAAGTTCTTACCTTCTACAAATTTAGTTATCCAGCCCAGTCCTGCTTCAATAGGCGAAGTCGTATCGTCAATATCGTTGCCATAAAGACAGAAGCCCATCTCCAAACGAAGTGTATCGCGGGCACCCAGACCAATAGGCTTAATACCAAACTCAGCTCCAGCCTCAAAAACAGCATCCCATATTTTCATGGCTGCGTCTGGATAGAAATAGAGTTCAAAGCCTCCTGCACCCGTATAACCTGTATTCGAAATGATGACATCCTTCTCACCTGCGAATTCGCCATGAGTAAACGTATAATAAGGTAAAGAAGACAGATCGATCGGCGTCAACTTCTGCAAAGCTTCAATAGCCTTCGGTCCTTGCACAGCCAGCTGAGCCATACGGTCGGAAGCATTTTCCAGCTCGGCACCGACGGTATTATGGGTTACACACCAATTCCAATCTTTCTCAATGTTGGCAGCATTCACTACCAGCAAATACTTTTCAGGTTCATAGCAATAAACCAGCAGGTCGTCTACAATGCCACCTGTCTCGTTGGGAAAACAAGTATATTGCACTTTACCTGGAGTCAAGACTGCCACATTATTGGAAGTCACCATCTGCAAGAAGGCCAAAGCCTGGGGACCTTTCACCCAAAATTCTCCCATGTGTGATACGTCGAATACGCCTACACCCTGGCAGACAGTCATGTGTTCGTCGATAATACCCGAATACTCAATCGGCATATTGTATCCCGCAAACTCGTGCATCTTAGCACCCAGCGAGATGTGTTTCTCGGTAAATGGAGTGGTTTTCATGAAACTTATATTTAAGAATTAAAATGAATGATCAGCGTGCAGCTACCAGTCCGGCAATTTTGACAATTACCATCATAGCTTTCTCCATGCTCTGTATGGGCACGAATTCATAACGCCCATGGAAATTAAGTCCACCGGCAAAAATATTGGGACAAGGTAATCCTTTGAATGAAAGCTGTGCACCGTCCGTGCCACCACGGATGGCCTTCACACGAGGTTCTACACCAGCATCTTTCATAGCTTGGAAAGCAATATCGATTACATGCATCACAGGCTCTATCTTCTCACGCATATTGTAATACTGATCGTGCAGGTCGAGTGTAGCTGTGCCCTCGCCATACTCAGCATTGATTTTCCGAACGAGATGTTCTATCTCCTGCTTACGGCTTTCAAAACGGGTGCGGTCATGATCGCGAATGATATAAGATACCACGGTCTGCTCCACTTCGCCACTGATACCCACCAGATGGTAAAAACCCTCGTAACCTTCGGTATGCTCGGGCGTCTCATGACTGGGCAGCATAGCCATAAAACGATTGGCCACGCGAATAGAATTAATCATCTTATGCTTGGCATAGCCCGGATGTACATTGCGTCCCTTGAACGTAACCTTGGCAGAAGCAGCGTTGAAGTTCTCGAATTCCAGTTCGCCTAGCTCGCCGCCATCCATCGTATAGGCCCAGTCGCAACCGAATTTCTCGACATCAAATTTATGGGCACCCAAGCCGATTTCTTCATCAGGATTGAAACCAATACGTATCTTACCATGCTTGATTTCGGGATGCTCCTGCAAATAGACAATAGCCGAAACAATTTCGGCAATACCAGCCTTGTCGTCAGCCCCCAACAACGTTTTGCCATTGGTCACGATCAAATCCTCCCCCTTATGATCCAACAGTTCGGGGAACTGTGCTGGTGATAAAACTATGTTTTCGTCGGCACAAAGCACTATTTCTCCACCATCATAACACTGTACAATCCGTGGTGACACATCCTTACCGCTCATATCGGGACTCGTATCCATGTGAGCAATGAAACCTACTGTAGGCAGAGGCTTATCAGTGTTAGCAGGAAGTGTGGCAAACAAATAGCCATTGTCGTCCAACGTAACATCTTCAAGTCCCAAAGACTCCAGTTCTTCCTTCAAATAGCGGGCAAAAACCATCTGCCCCGACGTACTGGGAGTAACACCAGTCTCTTCACTCGACTGAGTATCGAAGCTGACATATTTCAAAAAACGTTCTACTAAAGTCATATCATTCAAAAAAATTACGATTCAACATTTACAATTTGTATTATGCCCGTAAAGGTAGAAAAAGGGGCGTGAATTGGCAAGCAATCCACACCCCTTTTTTATCCGAAACTTAACGATTTGTCAATCAGAAACAGCTACTGCCATCGAAACAATGCGTACAAAGTTTGCATTTAGGCAGGCCGATAGACTCGACCAACGTTTCTAGCGTATTGAAACGCAAGGAAGTAAAACCAAAACGCTCACGCATGATCTCTACCATACGATTGTACTCAGGAGAGCCAGTAGTGGCATACTTCTCCAAATTCTTGTTCTCATCACCCTCCAGCTCCTTGATAATACGACGGGTTATCAATTCCAACGGACTCTTGGAAGCAGTAAAGCCAATAAATGGACAAGCATATATCAATGGCGGACAAGCTATACGGATGTGTACTTCCTTGGCTCCATATTCGTAGAGCACTTTCACATTATCGCGAAGCTGAGTTCCACGCACGATAGAATCGTCGCAGAAAAGCAGACGTTTTCCCTGAAGCATCGCACGATTGGGAATAAGCTTCATCTTGGCCACAAGGCTACGCATCTCCTGACGGCTGGGAGTAAAGCTACGTGGCCAAGTCGGCGTATATTTAGCAATGGCACGATGATAAGGGATTCCCTTTCCTTCGGCATACCCCAACGCCATGCCTACTCCTGAATCAGGAATTCCACATGCACAATCTACTTCGGAAGTATCAGTTTGGCCCATTTTCACACCACTGGTAAAACGAACTTCTTCTACATTACGACCTTCATAGCAAGAAGTCGGGAATCCATAATATACCCACAGGAAAGAACACACTTGCATCCGTTCCTCTGGTTTACGCATCTGCTCAATACCTTCGGCACGTAAGCGAACGATTTCACCCGGCCCCAAATAATGTTCAACTTCATACCCCAAATTCGGGAAGCTGCTTGACTCGCTGGTTGCCGCATACGCTCCTTCCTTCTTTCCGATAACAATTGGCGTGCGCCCCCATTTGTCGCGAGCAGCGATAATGCCGTCTTCCGTCAGCAACAACATGGAACAAGAACCTTTGATACGATTGTATACATTCTCTATCCCCTCTACAAAATTCTTGCCCTGAATGATAAGCAAAGCTATCAGCTCCGTCTGATTAGTCTGTCCTGAACTGAGTTCTGAAAAGTGCATATTCTGCTCTAACAATTCTTCCTCCAGTTCGACAATATTCATAATCTTGGCAACTGTAACAATAGCAAAACGTCCTAAATGAGAATTCAGAATGATAGGTTGAGCGTCCGTATCACTAATGATTCCTATGCCGGAGTTTCCTTTAAACTTGTCCAGTTCGTCTTCAAACTTGGTACGGAAATAGGTACTTTCCAGATTGTGGATAGAACGACTGAAACAGTTGGTCGTTTCATCATAAGCAGCCATACCGCCGCGTTTCGTTCCTAAATGAGAATTATAGTCTGTCCCATAAAACAAATCAGTCACACAACTCTCTTTGGCGACTGTCCCGAAGAAACCTCCCATATTATTTATACTTTAATAATTACGTATGGTTTTTAAAACGTCGACAAAGGTACAAATTAGTCGGCAGGTAGCCTTCTGTCATCACCTGTTTTTTTAATAAAAAAATAAGAAGGTGTGTCAAAAAGCACACCTTCTTTGTTTAGCACAAAGCCCCGACTTTCACAAGCTGGGGCTTTGTTGTTACCTAAAGATTTTGTATCTTTAAGCCTAAAGATTTATACATATGGCAAAGATACATTTTCGTCCCTACACTCCCAACCAAACGGTACTATTTCCGCAAAGAATCGATGAAGATATTGCAGAAAACGATCCTATACGCATGGTTGACGCTTTGGTTGAAAGCCTGAATCTTGAAGGTTTCAGGAAGTTATACAAAGAATGCGGCCGTAGTCCTTACCATCCCAAGATGATGCTAAAGGTTATCTTGTATGCCTATATGAACAATATATACTCCTGCCGGAAAATAGAAAAGCTCCTTCGTCGTGATATCCATTACATTTGGTTAGCCGGTTATGAGAAACCGGACTTTATTACTATCAACCGTTTCCGTAATCGGGTGAAGAAGGAGATCAACGAAGTGTTTACCCAAACCGTACTTCTGCTTTCATCCAAAGGTTTCATCAGTCTGAATGTGGAATATATTGACGGAACAAAGATTGAGTCCAAGGCCAACAAATATACTTTTGTATGGCGGAAGAGCGTTGAGCGAAACCGTGAACGACTGATGAAGAAAATCAGTGTTTTGTTAAGCCAAATAGATGACGTCATCGCTCAGGAAAAAGCTTCGGAAAACAACGAGGAAATTGAGTTTACTCCTTCCATGCTGACAGAAATGGCGGGAGAATTACGCACTGCTCTTGAACAGACTTCAGAACCATCCACGAAAGAGCAGAAATCTGCGCTGGGAAAGAAACGCAAGCAGCTGAAAGAACTGGAAGCACATAGAGATAAGCTTCAGGAATACAATAACCATCTGGACAATCTTCAGGACCGCAACTCTTATTCCAAGACAGACAAAGAGGCCACTTTTATGAGAATGAAGGAGGATGCCATGCACAACGGTCAGACAAAACCAGGATATAATCTTCAGATTGCTACGGAAAATCAATTCATTATCGATTATTCTCTTTTTCCGAATCCGACTGACACCTTGACGATGATTCCCTTTCTGAAGTCCTTTGCCGACAGATACGGCCGTTTGGCTCATACGGTGGTTGCTGATTCCGGTTACGGATCAGAAGAGAATTACCACTTTATGTCGGAAAACGGGATGGAAGCATACGTCAAATACAATTGTTTCCACATGGAGCAGCGGCCAAGATTTAAACCGAATCCTTTTAAAGCCGAAAACTTTTTCTACAATGAAGAACAGGACTACTGCGTCTGTCCAATGGGACAAAAGATGCAGAGGGCAGGTACCAGGCATACGAAAACCGAATCCGGATATGTAGTCGAATATGCCAGGTATAGGGCTGTCAGATGCGAAGGGTGTCCGTTAAGATGTCTGTGTTTTAAAGCTAAAGGAAACAGGACGATAGAACTGAATCACCGACTCAGGATATACAAACAGAAAGCCCGGGAACTTCTCTGTTCCGAAGAAGGACTGAAACACAGAGGGCAAAGGTGTATAGAACCGGAAGCTGTATTTGGACAGATAAAATTCAACATGAACTACAAGCGCTTCCGTCATTTTGGAAAGGACAAGGTCCTTATGGACTTTTCCTTCCTGGCCATCGCCTTCAATATAAAAAAGATGTGTACCAAGATGAATAAAGAGGGGATAAATTGGCCAATTAAACACCTTTACGGCCTTATTACCACTCATTTAAGCTATTGGGAACAAAATATCGAGATTATCTTCAGAATATCGCTGCTTGAAAAAGTTAACAACGCTCTTATCGTTGATAAAGAAAAGAGGGTGAATCGCGTATTACGACACACCCTCATCCAACCAATACCTATTGACCTATCTTTTTACCCCTTCTCAGTTTCTCCACTTTTTTACAGACTTCAGGTCATCGCCCGTTGCCTCCATCAGGCTGAGCGCGAAACCGCCACTGCGAGCTTCTTTGACAGAAAGCTTAGTTTTAGAAGTCACAATACCTTTCTTTATCTGATAAGAAGTAGGATCGTCCTTGTAATCGGCGTCTTTTCCATCAGCATAGAGAATAGCGACATATTTCTTACCTGCATCAAGAAAATCAAGTTTGAATTCAGCCGTACGTGCATTTTCATCGGTGATACCACCAACAAACCAATTACCACTGTTTTTTGCCTTACGGGCTATAGTGATGTAATCACCTGGCTCGGCTTCGATATACTTGCTTTCATCCCAATCGACAGCTACGTCCTTGATAAACTGGAAAGCATCCATATGTTTCTCGTAGTTGTCCACCAAATCAGCAGCCATCTGCAAGGGGCTATAAAGAGTAACGTAGAGAGCAAGCTGCTTGCAGAGAGTCGTCTGTACTTGTCCGTGCGGCAGGTCACCCATAAAATCAAGTTTAGTATCAAAAATACCCGGCGTATAATCCATTGGGCCTCCAATAAGACGATTGAACGGTAAAAGCGTCGTATGGAAAGGCTTGCTTCCGCCAAAGGCTTCGTACTCTGTACCACGAGCAGATTCATTGCCAATCAGATTGGGATACGTACGACACAGACCTGTAGGGCGAACAGCCTCATGGCCATTGACCATAATTTTGTATTCAGCAGCTTTCTTTACTGCATACAAATAGTGATTATTCATCCATTGACCATAATGATGCTCGCCTCGAGGAATAATATTGCCTACATATCCACTTTTCACTGCGTTATATCCATGGTCTACCATAAACTGATAGGCCTTATCCAAATGGCGTTCGTAGTTACGTACCGAAGCAGAAGTTTCGTGATGCATCATCAATTTCACTCCCTTGCTATGAGCATAGTCGTTCAGCATCTTCACATCAAAATCAGGATATGGAGTCACAAAATCAAAGACATAATCCTTAGATTTGCCGAACCAGTCTTCCCAACCTTCATTCCAACCTTCGACAAGTACCTGATCAAGTCCATGCTCAGCTGCGAAATCAATGTATTTCTTCACATTCTCATTGGTAGCACCATGACGTCCGTTAGGCTTCAGCGTCGAATAGTCTGTCTGACCCAGCTTCACAGAAGGCAGATCGTCTGTATAAGCCCAGGTACTCTTACCTGCAATCATCTCCCACCAAACGCCCACATATTTAACAGGTTTAATCCACGATACATCTTCATAAGCACAAGGCTCGTTCAGGTTCAGCGTGATACGTGAGGCTAAAATATCACGTGCATCGTCACTCACGATAACCGTACGCCAAGGTGAAGTACAAGGAGCCTGTAAGTATCCTTTATTGCCTTGCGCATCAGGAGTCAGCCAAGATTCGAACACAAGATTCTTATCATCCAGATTGAGATGCATGCACGAATAATCCACAAGAGCAGCTTCGTGTAAATTGATGTAAAGTCCGTCTGCCGTTTTCATCTGCAAGGCCGTCTGCACACCTGTGGGTGAAAATGGAGTCTGCGAAGAATTGGGCGTAATGGCACCTTCCATCAGGCCACGTATCTCTGTCAGTTTCGATTCAGTATAATCATATTCTTGCGTATCATAGTCGCCAGGAATCCAGAAAGCCGTATGGTCACCAGCCATAGCAAACTGAGTATGTTCCTCTTTGATAACGAAATAATTGAGATTCTTCTGCAAAGGGAATTCATAACGGAAGCCCAAACCGTCATCGAAGAGGCGGAAACGGATAACTATGTTACGCTCTTGCGCTTTCTGGTTCAACGTTACCGCCATTTCATTATAATGGTTACGTATTTCTTTTTCCTCACCCCACACAGGCTGCCAGGTTTCATCAAACGTAGAATTTTTCACCTCACCTAAAGTAAATCCAGCCATCAGGCCTGGATCATCCTTCAGTTCCAATCCTAACTTGGAAGGTTTAATAACCACCTTTTCTTTATAATACAATTCATAGACAGGCTCTCCCTGCCCGTTTACTGTAAATACCAGTCTAAGTAACCCATTAGGAGAAGTAAGTTCCTCGGCAACAGCCATACCAGCTATGCAAAGGAATGATAACAAAAATAAGATTCTAGAAGTGAATGTTTTCATGTTTCTCATGTGTAATATTATTCTTTGCAGACAAAGATAAGCAAAAGTACAATAAGCGGTTATCCAATTCTGACACAAAGAAGAATAAAGGGACAGCAAACGTTTGCATGCCATTAAACTTTACTTAACACTACCAACAGTAAATAAACCAAATCAGCCAGTATATTCTTCCTGCTTTTTTATATACAAGTACTGTTTTTTAGAGTATTTAAGACAAATACCTCCAATGAGTAGTGCATATTTAACAGAAAGTCGCTACTTTTGTAACTGGAAAATAAAATCCAATGAAAACAATTAAGAAACAATAATCTAACCCCTAAATCCTATGCTGACTCAACTCATCAATGCCCGCATCCTTACTCCACAAGGGTGGTTGAAAGATGGTTCCGTTCTGATAAGAGACGGAAAAATATTGGAAGTAACCAACTGTGACTTGGCCGTTATCGGTGCTACACTCATCGATGTCAAAGGCATGTATGTACTGCCCGGTGGTATCGAAATTCATGCCCACGGTGGTGGTGGACGTGATTTTATGGAATGTACCGAAGACGCTTTCCGCCAAGCAGTACAGACGCATATGAAATATGGTACAACCAGCATATTCCCGACAATGTCATCGTCTACAGTTCCCATGATAGAACAGGCAGCCGAAACCTGTACGAAACTGATGGCAGAACCCGACAGCCCTATTTTAGGTCTCCATCTTGAAGGACATTACTTCAATATGGCAATGGCTGGCGGACAAATACCCGAGAATATCAAAAACCCAGATCCCAACGAATATATTCCTCTGGTAGAACGCTGGTCATGTATCAAACGTTGGGATGCAGCTCCTGAACTTCCAGGTGCTATCCAATTCGGCAAATACATCTCCGGCAAAGGTATTTTGGCAGCCGTAGGCCATACACAAGCTGAATTCGAAGATATTCAAGCTGCACATGAGGCAGGATATACCCATGCAACACACTTCTATAATGCCATGCCTGGCTTCCATAAACGCCGCGAATATAAATATGAAGGTACTGTAGAAAGCATCTATCTGCTGGACGACATGACAGTAGAAGTCGTTGCCGATGGTATTCATGTACCGCCAACAATCTTGCGATTGGTATATAGAATAAAAGGTGTAGAACGTACTTGCCTGATCACAGACGCCTTGGCTTGTGCCGCCAGTGACAGCAAAGAAGCTTTCGATCCACGCGTCATCATCGAAGACGGTGTCTGCAAGTTAGCCGACCGTTCAGCTTTGGCAGGAAGTATAGCCACAATGGACCGACTGATCAGAACCGTCGTACAGAAAGCCGATATTCCATTGGCCGATGCTGTCCGTATGGTATCTGAAACTCCTGCAAAAATCATGGGTGTATACGATCGCAAGGGTTCATTGCAACGAGGAAAAGACGCAGACATTATCGTCATGGATGACAACCTGAACGTACGCGCCGTATGGGCAATGGGAAAACTTGTGCCGGATACATATACCATATAATATCCCCACTGCAATCCATTTACTTTAATACAATCAATTTATGAAGACAAATCTTAGCTCGCAAATCACCTTGAACAGAGTATCGACGAGGTACTACCGTCCGGAAAATGCCTTTGAACGCTCTGTTCTGACTCGGTTGGAAAAGATTCCTACTGACATCTACGAAACAGTGGATGAAGGCGTCGACCAAATAGCCCGCGACATCGCCCAAGTGATACGTGATAAGCAAAAAGCTGGACGTTTCTGTGTACTGGCTTTAGCTGGAGGTAACTCTCCACGCAATGTATATGCAGCTTTAGTGCGTATGCACAAAGAAGAAGGGCTGAGTTTCCGCAACGTTATTGTATTCAATCTCTACGAATACTATCCACTTGCACCCGATGCAATTAACAGCAATCTCAATGCATTAAAAGAAATGCTGCTCGACCATGTGGACATTGATAAACAAAATATTTTCAGTCCTGATGGTTCAATAGCCAAAGATACTATTTTCGAATACTGCCGCCTTTACGAGCAACGTATCGAAAGTTTCGGAGGCTTGGATATTGCCTTACTGGGTATTGGACGTGTAGGTAACATTGGGTTCAACGAACCAGGCTCCCGCCTGAACTCTACCACACGATTAATTCTGCTTGACAATGCATCACGTAACGATGCAGCCAAGATGTTTGGTAATATAGACAGTACTCCTGTAAGCTCTATTACAATGGGGGTATCTACTATATTAGCAGCCAAGAAAGTCTACCTCATTGCCTGGGGTGAAGAAAAAGCCAAGATGGTGAAAGAATGCGTAGAAGGCCCTATTACGGATACAATTCCGGCTTCTTACCTGCAAACTCACAACAATGCCCATATTGTAACAGACTTATCAGCAGCTTCGAACCTGACACGTATCCAACGTCCTTGGCTGGTAACCTCCTGCGAATGGAACGACAAGCTCATCCGCAGTGCCATCGTATGGTTGTGCCAGCTGACAGGTAAACCTATCCTGAAACTGACAAACAAGGACTACAATGAAAATGGCTTAAGCGAATTGTTGGCCCTTTATGGTTCAGCCTATAATGTGAATATAAAAATATTCAATGACCTGCAACATACCATCACTGGATGGCCAGGCGGAAAGCCAAACGCAGACGATACCTATCGCCCCGAACGTGCCCTTCCCTACCCCAAGCGTGTCATTATCTTCTCACCCCATCCTGACGACGATGTTATCTCTATGGGTGGCACGTTGCGCCGTCTGGTAGAACAAGGACACGACGTTCATGTAGCCTACGAAACAAGCGGTAATATTGCTGTTGGTGACGAAGAAGTGATCCGTTTCTTGCATTTTATCAATGGTTTCAATCAACTGTTTAATGACAGTGCAGATCAGGTCATCAATGAAAAATATGCAGAAATCCGCAAATTCCTTCGCGAAAAGAAAGATGGTGACATGGATACACGCGATATTCTCACCATTAAAGGACTTATCCGCCGCGGCGAAGCACGTACAGCCTGTACGTACAACAATATCCCGTTGGATCACTGTCATTTCCTTGACCTGCCTTTCTATGAAACAGGCAAGATTCAAAAAAATCCAATTAGCGAAGCTGATATTGAAATAGTCCGCAATCTGTTGCGCGAAGTAAAACCTCACCAGGTCTTTGTGGCTGGCGATTTAGCAGACCCCCATGGCACACATCGTGTCTGCACAGACGCTGTATTCGCTGCTATCGACTTGGAAAAGGAAGAAGGTGCTGAATGGTTAAAAGATTGCCGCATATGGATGTATCGTGGTGCTTGGGCAGAATGGGAAATTGAAAACATCGAAATGGCTGTTCCTATCAGTCCAGAAGAACTACGTGCCAAACGCAATTCTATCCTGAAACACCAAAGCCAGATGGAAAGCGCTCCATTCCTCGGCAATGACGAACGCCTCTTCTGGCAACGAAGCGAGGATCGCAATCGCGGTACCGCTAATTTGTATAACAGTCTGGGACTTGCCAGCTATGAAGCTATGGAAGCTTTCGTAGAATACATTCCACTATAAAAACAAGTAGAATAAAAATAAAAACAGGAGAATGAGAAAAGAGATTTATACTCTTGCTTTCATTCTCCTGTTTGCTATTGTCAACCAATATTTCTATACTTATTATCCCTTTTTTGACTTCCTGTATTCTTTGGGAGACATACCCATAATTTTACTGAAAAGACGCGAAAAATAAAACATATCCCCAATGCCAACCTTATAGCAAATCTGATTAATCTTCATATCTGTCGTATCCAACAAAGAACAAGCATACTGTATTTTCAACAAATTGGAATAGGCCGACGGACTATGTCCTGTCTTCTGCCTGAACATAGCTGAAAAATACGAAGGTGAATAACCTGTAAGCGCAGCAAGATCTTGCAAAGACACATGCTTTTCCATATTCTCTTTCATATAATGAATAGCACGCTCTACTGTATCCGATTCAGTTGTTCGATTACTGGCATTCCGATATTGCTGAACATAACGCAACGAACCCAGGAAATAATGAAAAAGAGAAGAAACATATAACAGGTTTTCACTGCTATATCCCGATTTTAATATCATAAACATTTCCTCAAACAATCCGATACGATCACTGATACGCGAGCTGTCACTCGGACAAAGATCCATAGGATAGACAGTATCCTTGGCATAATAAGGAGCCATCTCACCTTTAAAATGTATCCAATAAATTGTCCATGGAGTTGTTTCACTGGTTCCGTATGCATGTGGAACCCCAGCAGGAAGAATGAAATATTGATTAGCCGTAACTGTATAAGTATGTTCTCCCACACGGTACCAACCATCACCATCTATACAATATATAAATACAAACTGATTAATTGGAGCCTTTCGCTCCCTACGATGATGCAAAGCCTTCGGAAAATAGCCGATATCCGTTATATGCAACCTAGACAACAAAGGGTCTGCCTCCATCGCATCTACTATCAATTTGGGAAGTACCAATATCTGCTCCCCCTGAAATCCATCTTTCAGCTCTATCATATACCATCTGTTCAAAATCCCAGCAACAAACATACACAATGAAAATGGGAAATTCAAGCAAAAAAGTAAGATTGTACATATAAAGTATAAAACTTTCTATTTTTCAGTCTGCTGATAGTTACTAATTTTGCAAACGAAAAACATATTTTCCATCTGATCACATGAAAACGTACAACAAAGGATTCATCTACTTTATCTGCCTTGTATCAGCTATGGGCGGATTGCTATTTGGTTACGACTGGGTTGTAATCGGAGGCGCTAAGATTTTTTACGAACAATTCTTCAACATAGTCGACAATCCATCAATGCAGGGACTTGCGATGAGCATAGCCTTGGCAGGATGCCTCATTGGCGCATTAACTTCAGGAATGTTGGCTGACAAACTTGGCCGAAAGCCTCTGTTACTGCTTTCTGCTCTTATTTTTGTATTAACAGCATATGGAACAGGAGCATTCAGCAATTTCCACTATTTTCTGTTGGCACGTTTCTGTGGAGGTATCGCTATCGGTATTGCTTCAGGGCTCTCCCCTATGTATATCGCCGAGGTAGCGCCTACCCACATCCGTGGCAAACTGGTTTCACTCAACCAACTCACCATTGTCATCGGCATCCTGGCAGCACAAATTGTCAACTGGCTACTGGTCAGTGACGACACAACTTGGAATATTGAAATGGCTTGGCGTTGGATGTTTTGGTCAGCAGCATTCCCTGCACTAGCCTTTTTAGTGCTTGCCGCATTCATACCTGAAAGTCCACGCTGGCTAGCCATAACAGGGCAACGGGAACGAGCCGTAGCCACACTGACCCGTATTGGAGGTGCAAACTATGCGCAAAGCGAGCTAACAGCCTTACAAACAGATATGCAACATAAGCAAAATCAAGGCGGCCTGTCTCTGCTTTTCAGCAAACCATATCGCCGGGTTCTTTTGCTAGGCATTATCGTAGCTATGTTCCAGCAATGGTGTGGAACCAATGTCATATTCAACTACGCACAAGAAGTCTTCCAGTCGGCTGGCTACGACGTAGACAATACATTTATCAACATCGTTGTTACGGGTATTGCCAACCTGATATTTACCTTTGTAGCCATCTATACCGTTGACCGTCTGGGACGCCGTGCATTGATGTTGCTTGGCGCAGGTGGTTTGGCAGGAATTTACCTCATACTCGGCACTTGCTACTATTTCGAAGTAAGCGGCATTTTCATGGTTATCCTGGTTGTAGCTGCCATTGCCTGCTATGCCATGTCCTTAGGACCTGTCACTTGGGTATTATTATCGGAGATTTTCCCCAATAAAGTAAGAGGAATAGCTGTAGCTACAGGAACGTTCGCCTTGTGGATTGCCAGCTTTATACTGACCTACACATTCCCTTTCTTGAACAAAGCATTGGGAACAGCCGGCACTTTCTGGATATATACAGCCATCTGCGCTGCAGGATTTATATTTTTCTCTTTCCGCTTGCCTGAAACAAAAGGTAAATCGTTGGAGCAACTGGAAAAAGAAATGGTCGGCTAATATACTAAAAACGACATAACGGTCCTTACTAGACCCAATAACAATACAAACTATAACACACTCAAGCTACCATGAAAACACACTTTTTTTTATTACAATTACTATGTTTGTCATTCTACTTGTCAGCGCATGCTCAAGTAATGGATCTCTCTGGAACCTGGCGTTTTGCTGTCGATCGTAACAATGAAGGCATCTCTGCCCAATGGTATCTTCAGACACTAAACGACCAGGTTCAACTTCCAGGTTCTATGATTACCAATGGAAAAGGTGATCCTGTCAACCTGGCTACCCCCTGGGTAGGTAGTTTCAATGACCAAACTTTTTTCAAACAGGACCGTTATGCTCGTTATCGCACACCTGACAACTTCAAGATACCCTATTGGCTACAACCCGACAACTATTATGCTGGAGTAGCTTGGTATCAGCGTGACATTGAAATCCCAAAGTCGTGGAAAAAGAAGAGTATCCATCTATTCTTCGAACGCTGCCATTGGGAAAGTCGTATATGGATCGATGGTAAGGAAGTAGGAATGCAGAATGCGTTAAGCGCTCCTCAACAATACGATCTGACCAACTACCTCACTCCTGGTAAACATACCCTCTCCGTACGTGTTGACAACGCCGTACGTGACATCGATCCAGGTGAAAACTCTCACTCCATTTCCGACCATACACAAGGGAACTGGAACGGCATAGCAGGTTCCATGTATCTGGAAGCCAAAGGAAATTCTTATTACAAGCAACTTCACGTTTTCCCACAAGCCGAAAAAGGACATCTAACGATAAAGGCCAACATCTGTAACACGACTTCCAAACGACAAAAGATCGATTTGATTTTCCGCCTGAAAGATACGAAAACCACCAGAAGTTACACCATTCAACCTGGTGACAATAAACTGGAAATCAATCTTTCCATGCCAAAAGACATCAAAGTTTGGGATGAATTTAATCCCAATCTGTACACACTGACCTGTACACTCCAAAAAGGGAAAGAACAACTGGACTACCGTGAAATCACTTTTGGCTGTCGTACATGGAGCATTCAAAACGATCAATTAACCCTCAACGGACACCCTGTTTTCCTTCGTGGTACGCTGCATTGTGCTTCTTTTCCTCTGACTGGCTACCCTGCTACCGACAAGGAAGAATGGTTGCGCGAACTCCGCATTTGCAAACAATATGGTATCAACCACATCCGCTTCCATTCATGGTGCCCACCCGAAGCTGCCTTCCAAGCTGCTGACGAACTAGGAATATATTACATGATTGAATGCTCTTCATGGGCCAACCAGTCATCAGCTATCGGTGACGGGAAACCTATCGATGATTTCATCCGTCAGGAGGCTGAACGCATCGTCAATGCCTATGGCAATCATCCTTCTTTTTGCATGATGGCCTACGGTAACGAACCTCCGGCAAGCATTCCAATGATTACCTGACCCAATTTGTCAGCTACTGGAAAGAAAACGATTCACGTCGCCTTTATACTTCAGCCGCAGGCTGGCCCAACCTGCCTGTCAATGATTTCCTAAGTGATTCCAATCCACGTATCCAGCAATGGGGAGCCGGAGTCACCAGCATCATCAATGCCCAGCCACCTTCCACTACTTATGACTGGAGCGGCTATACAAACAAATTCCATCAACCATTCGTCAGCCACGAAATAGGTCAATGGTGTGCATATCCCAACTTCCGCGAAATGCAAAAATACACAGGTGTCTACAAGGCGCGTAACTTCGAAATATTCCAAGAAAGGCTCAAAGAAAACGGCCTCATCCAACTGGCCGACAGCTTCCTCCTGGCATCAGGCAAGCTACAGACACTCTGCTATAAAGCAGACATCGAAGCCGCATTGCGAACTCCAGGCTTTGGAGGTTTTCAGTTACTTGGATTGAACGACTTCCCTGGACAAGGTACAGCACTCGTTGGTAGCCTTGATGTCTTTTGGGAAGAAAAAGGTTATGTCACCGCTAAGGAATACAGCCGTTTCTGCAACAGCCTTGTACCATTAGCACGCATACCCAAGTTAGTACTCGACAATGATGAAAATTTCGATGCAACTATTGAAGTAGCCAATTTCTACCGCCCACTACAACACCCGCAAGCAATATGGACCATTCGCAATGTTTCTGGCAAGACACTTGCTCAAGGTTCTTTCAATATTGAACAGTTGGATTTGGGTAATTGCCAACCTTTAGGCCATATCACCTTTGACTTGGCTTCCATTCACAAAGCCTGCCAACTGAAATTGGAGGTCACTGTTGACGGACGCAGTAATGACTGGGATTTTTGGGTCTACCCATCCCAAAAACAAGTATGGGATGATTCCCTGCTCCTAACCGATACTTTGGATCAAAAGACACTGGAATGTCTCCAAAACGGCGGAAAAGTATTGCTTTCACTGAAGAAAGGAAGCCTTAGCAAAGAAATGGGGGGTGATGTAGCTGTCGGATTCTCCAGCATCTTTTGGAATACGGCATGGACCAACGGACAAGCTCCCCATACGTTAGGCATCTTATGCAACCCGTCACATCCTGCTCTCAAATATTTTCCTACCGAATATTATAGCAATTACCAATGGTGGGATGCTATGAGTCATTCAAATGCCATCCACCTAAGCAAACTGTCGAAAGACATCCATCCGCTGGTACGTGTCATTGACGACTGGGTGACCAACCGTTCGTTAGGTCTGCTTTTCGAAGTAAAAGTGGGCAACGGCAAACTACTCGTATCGGGTATTGATTTCCATCAAAACATGGACAAGCGCCCCGCCGCACGCCAATTGCTCTACAGTCTGAAACAATACATGCTGAGCGAGGATTTCCAACCCTCAGTATCTTTGCAACCAGCATCCATTCATCAACTAACCCAACGATAAAAGACAAAGCTCCATTCATATGAAGAATCACCTTTCAATGGTAGCAGCCTTGTGCCTATTGTGTACAGGTGCTGCTGCCCAGCATATATACAATTTAAATGCCCCTGCGCAAGAGAAAACTATCTATACTGGCCATTTGAAATTGGGTGGAACCTCGCCCGATGGCGGACGTATCGAAGTGAACAGCTATTACATGTCACAAAACGGTATCCCCACCATTCCTGTTATGGGTGAATTCCACTATTGCCGTTATCCACGTGAGCAATGGGAAGAAGCCATACTGAAAATGAAGGCCGGTGGTCTGACCGTCATCCCCACCTACATTTTCTGGAATATCCATGAAGAACGTGAAGGTATCTTCGATTGGAGTGACAACCGTGACGTGCGGGCTTTCGTGCAACTCTGCCAAAAACATGGTATGAAGGTCTTGGTACGCATCGGTCCATTCTGTCATGGCGAGATACGCAACGGCGGATTGCCCGACTGGCTGTTTGCACGCCCCGTCGAAGTGCGCACCGACGATCCCAACTACCTGAAATACGTTACACGTCTCTACAAGGAAATTGCAACCCAACTCAAAGGTTTGTATTATAAAGATGGAGGCCCCATCATCGGTACCCAAATAGAGAACGAACTGCAACATTCGGCCGCACCATGGGCCATCTTCTATCAAGACGAACCTGTCGACCGCACTGCTGCATCTTATGATGCTTCGACGGTCTTGCCTGGTGTAGGTGTACAAACCCAGCAGATCAGCCGTGAAGAGCAAGGCAACCGTCACATGAAAACCCTGAAACGCATAGCCGAAGAAGCAGGTATCCTCACACCGCTCTACACAGCTACCGGATGGGGGATGGCAGCCGTCATCGGCAACGAAGCAATCCCCGTAACCGCTGCCTATACTTATCCGACCTGGACGCCTGCCGACCGCAAATCCCCCTTCTGCCTGTTCAAGGATATCCAGCGTAACCCCGACTACTCCCCCGTACGCTACGATGGCGAAAAATATCCGTCATTCTGCGCCGAAATGGGTGTAGGCATCCAGATGACTTATCCACGCCGTTGCATCGTCAAAGATGCGGCCGCCGAAGCTTTGATGGTACGCACCTTGGGCAGTGGAGCCAATGGCATCGGTTACTACATGTATCACGGCGGAATGACTCCCAAGCAACAAGGAGGTGTAGGCTTCTTCAGTGAAGAGCCCGGCTGTCCCAAGATTTCTTACGATTTCCAAGCACCTGTAGGCGAGTCTGGCCAAGTACGCGATTCCTATCGCTACCTTCGTCTACTCCATCTCTTTGTCAATGCATTCGGCAGCCGTCTGGCCCCCATGGAAACCGTTCTGCCCGAAGGCTACGAGCGCATCACCCCTGACGACCGCGAGACATTACGATTTGCCACCCGTATGAAAGAAGGAGCAGGATTTGTCTTCATGACCAATTTCCAGGATCACGACACCGCCCGCATCGACCAGGAAGGCCTGCAACTGCAACTGAACCTGAACGACGAAGTGCTGCGCATTCCCGCCCAAGGTACTTTCACATTAAAGAAAGACGTCAGCGCCATCCTGCCGTTCAACTTTGCTATCGAAGACGCCCTGCTGAAATATGCAACGGCTCAACCACTGACACTGATCGAAGATAAGGGGCATCCACACTATATCTTCTTTGCCCCCGAAGGTATCGCTCCCGAATACTACTTCGACCCGTCTACACTAAAATCAGGACGTAACCGCTATCGCCCCCAGCCAGGCACCCAAAGCACCTTCCACATCACTACCCGTTCGGGCAAGAAAGTCTATATCACCACCCTGACCCGCCAGCAGGCCATGCACACGTCACTTCTCGACGGCCGCATCCTCATCACACAAGCAACAGTTCTACCCCATGCTGACGGCTTTACCCTGTTGAGCCTGGGCAAGAACAAGATGGACTATATACTCTATCCTTCGCACGACGGATGGAAACCACAACATGTCGAAGTGGACAGCGTCAACGTGCCGGCAGAAAGCCGCGCCATAGGCGGACGGAGACTGGCCGTACGTATCCAACAGCCCGAAAAGCCTCAAGTCAATGAATACTTTCTAAAGATCAACTACGTGGCCGACGTAGCCATGGCGTTCATCAATGGCACAATGGTACTCGACCAGTTCTATCATGGAGCACCATGGCTCATCGGACTAAAGCGGTTCAGTCAACCCTTGCAAGCAACCGGAGAAATGAACTTCTACTTCCGCCCCTTGTCGAAGAACGCATCGTTCCTCAACGACTTGCCACCATCGGCCCGACCCGATTTCAGCCAGCAAAACAAATTACTCCACATCGACCGAATAGAAATTATACCAGAATATAAAGTCCGTATCAGATACTAAAAACGAGTAATGCTGCTCCCTGTCTCCAACAGTAAGCAGCATTCTTTTTTTGTAAGAAAATCGTCCCCATATAGCAGAATATATCACGAAAACACTATCTTTGCTGCAATCGAAGTATAAATTATCAACCTTTAAACTTAAAAAGACATGTACACCATACAAGCCAATACAAGCGGCACACGCAGCATCGAAGTGTCGGACGAACACCTCGCCACCATCCAGAAATACGGACTGTTCCAGCATCTGATAGACAGCAACGGCATCGTGGACGAAACGGTGCTCGACAAGCTGAAGCTGAACATCCGTTCACTGATTGCCGCACAAGTAGAAGACAGCAAAGACCTGCTGGACCTCTGCATCGACGTCATCTACCACAACAACATGAAGGCTTTCGGACTCCAGCAACTCATCAGGCTCTACCTGCAATGGCTGCCCGAACATTGCCCAGAAGAAGAGGAAGAAGAATGAACATGAAAACCATTAACACGTGCGGCACATCGCACTACAGCCCACTCATTCCCGCCATCAAGGCTTTGTGTGAAGCCCCCTCTGGCGAGACGCTGGAGATTGTCATGGACAATGCCTCCGCCTTCAACGACCTGAAGGAATACCTGGCCGAACAGCACATCGGTTTCCGCGAAATCTACGACGGCGAGCAGATGACCGTGCAATTTACAAAATAAGGTCGTATCTTTGTGCCCATGAAAGAATACAGACTGACAGATTGGTTGCCCACGACCAAAAAAGAAGTGGAACTCCGCGGGTGGGACGAACTGGACGTAATTATCTTCAGCGGCGATGCCTATGTGGATCATCCCTCGTTCGGCGCCGCCGTCATCGGACGCATACTGGAGGCGGAAGGGCTGCGTGTGGCCATCGTCCCCCAACCCAACTGGCGCGACGACCTGCGAGACTTCAAGAAGTTGGGTCGTCCGCGCCTGTTCTTCGGCGTATCGGCCGGTTGCATGGACTCCATGGTGAACAAATACACCGCCAACAAACGCCTGCGCAGCGACGATGCCTATACGCCCGACGCGCGCCCCGACATGCGCCCCGAATACCCCTCCATCGTCTATACGCAAATCCTGAAACGACTCTTCCCCGACGTGCCCGTCTTCTTGGGAGGCATCGAGGCCAGTATGCGACGCCTGACGCACTACGACTATTGGCAAGACCGTGTGCGCCCCAGCATCCTGGTGGATAGCGGAGCCGACCTGCTCATCTATGGCATGGGTGAGAAGCCCATTGTCGAACTGACCCGCCGCTTGATGGAGGGACGCCCGCTGGACGACGTTCCCCAGACCGCCTACCTTGCCCGCGAAGTCAGCCCTGTGGAGGGCGACATCACCCTCTACTCCCACGAAGAATGCCTGAAGGACAAGAAGAAGGAGGCCGCCAATTTCCGCCACATCGAGGAAGAAAGCAACAAGTATGCCGCCGCGCGCATCCTGCAAAAGGTAGGCAAGCAATTGGTGGTAGTCAATCCGCCCTACCCGCCCCTGACAACCGAGGAGCTCGACCATTCGTTCGACCTGCCCTACACGCGCCTGCCCCATCCCAAGTACAAAGGCAAGCGCATCCCCGCCTACGACATGATCAAGCACTCTGTCAACATCCACCGCGGATGCTTCGGCGGATGCGCCTTCTGCACCATCTCCGCCCATCAGGGAAAGTTCATCATGAGCCGAAGCAAGGAGAGCATCCTACGTGAGGTGAAGGCTGTCATGGAGCTGCCCGACTTCAAGGGCTACTTGAGCGACCTGGGCGGACCCAGCGCCAACATGTACCGCATGCAGGGCACCAACCTCGACCTGTGCAAGAAGTGCAAGCGGCCTTCGTGCATCCATCCCAAGGTGTGTCCCAACTTGAATACCGACCACCGCCCTCTGCTCGACATCTACCACGCCGTCGATGCCCTGCCCGGTATCAAGAAGTCGTTCATCGGCAGCGGAGTGCGCTACGACCTCCTGCTCCATGAGAGCAAGGATCCGAAGGTGAACCAAAGCACCCGCGAATACACCCGCGAACTCATCGCCCGCCACGTCAGCGGACGCCTGAAGGTGGCGCCCGAGCACACCAGCGACCGTGTGTTGAACGTCATGCGCAAGCCGCCATTCGCCCAGTTCGAGACGTTCAAAAAGATTTTCGACCGCATCAACCAGGAGGAGGGCCTGCGCCAGCAGCTCATCCCCTACTTCATCTCCAGCCACCCCGGTTGCCATGAGGAAGACATGGCCGAACTGGCCGTCATCACCAAGCGGCTCGATTTCCACCTGGAGCAGGTGCAGGACTTCACGCCCACACCCATGACCGTCAGCACGGAGGCGTGGTACACAGGTTACCATCCCTACACCCTCGAACCTGTGTTCAGCGCCAAGACGCAACGCGAGAAGCTGGCTCAGCGCCAGTTCTTCTTTTGGTACAAGCCCGAGGAGCGTCGCAACATCGTCAACGAGCTGCGCCGCATCGGTCGCTCCGACCTGATCGACAAGCTGTACGGCGGCAACAGAGGGGGCAGAAAATAAATTCAGGATACTCTTCCACGGCCTCGGGCACGGCATCGAGCCGCCACAGGGGCACGTAGGCCATCCCCTTCGTTGCCCTGCCCGGATAGCGTATCTCCACATCCTCTATCACCACATTCTCCACCTGCGAGCCAGGGATGCCCGTGACGGACGAAGGTATCGGATTGTGGAAGAAAGTCACCGCCGGTCCCCGAAGGTCATAATCCTCATCCGGCCGTCCGAAAGGTACCTCCACCTTCATCTGGCCGATATAAATGTTGCGCAGGTAGCCGGGTTTCTCGCCCGCACGGTGTCCCAAGCGGATGAAGAGCGGATTGCCCGTATTCCTTGCCTGTACACGTGTCACCCGCACGTTTTCCAACCCGCCGCCATCCACCGTCTCGATGGCAATGGCCGAGCGGAAGGTGTCATACACCTCGATGTTGTCGATGGTCACGTTGCGGAAACCTCCGTGCGAAGCCGACAATGCCACGACACACGACACAAGCATCAAGCAAACCGTCGTCCGCCAACCTTTCCACGCATTCCTTTCCATACGCAAAACCTAAAACCTAATACTTAATACCTAAAACCTAATCCTCCATTTCCCAGCTCTCGCCCGCCTTCAAACTGATGCGCTTCTTCTGTCCGTTGAAGCAGAGCTGTGTCTTGCCGTCGGCGCGGGCGGTGATGCGCAGGTCGGTCACGCGGCCGTCCTTCCACGTCATGTCCACCACGAAGCCACCGCGGGCGCAGATACCCTCCACGCGGCCGTCCTTCCACGCCTCAGGCAGGGCGGGCAGCAAGCTGATGGAGCTCTCGGTAGATTGCATCAGCATCTCGATGACGCCTGCACAACCGCCAAAGTTTCCGTCGATCTGGAAGGGCGAATGGGCGTCCAGCAGATTGGGATACGTACCGCCTCCGCGTCGGGCGTCCTCCCCTTTGTAGCCGTCGGGGCTCACCAGGCGGAGCAGGCGGCGATAGATGTGGTAGGCGTTCTTGCCGTCGTGCAGGCGGGCATAGAGATTGACGCGCCAACCCGTGCTCCATCCCGTCGTGTTGTCACCCTTGATTTCCAGCGTGCGGGCGCATGCCTTGGCCAGGTCGGGCGTGGCCGCTACAGAGAGGTGATGACCCGGATAGAGGCCGAACAGATGCGACTGATGGCGGTGTTGCGGATCCTGATCCTTCCAGTCGTGATACCACTCCTGCAGGTTGCCGTCGGCTCCCACGCGATAGGGCAAAAGGCGGGTCAGCGTCCGCTCCACCTGCTTCTGGAAGTCCTTGTCGGTCTTCAGCGCGGCGGCGGCCTTGGCGGCGTCCATCAGGCATTCGCGCGTCATGGCCAGGTCGGACGTACAGCCGTAGGAGGTGGCGCCCACATAGCCGTCGGGCGTCACGAACTTGTTCTCGGGCGAGGTGCCGGGCGAGGTCATCAGCTTGCCGTCCTTCTCCACGAGCCAGCCGAGGCAGAACTCTGCCGCCCCCTTCAGGACAGGGTAATATTGCTTGAGGAACTCCTTGTCGCGCGTGAACTGGTAGCGCTCCCAGATGTGGGTAGAGAGCCATGCGCCGCCCATCGTCCAGCAAGCCCACGAGGGGTCGCCCACGTTCAGGCCCACGGGGCAGGTCATGGCCCAGATGTCCGTGTTCTGCCCCAGACACCAGCCCTTGTCCACGCCATAGTAAGCCTTGGCCGTCTCTGCACCCGTGCGGCTCAGGTTGGCGATGAAGTCCATCAGCGGGCGGTGCATTTCGCTCAGGTTGGCCGTCTCCGCCGCCCAATAGTTTTCCTCCAGGTTGATGTTCGTAGTGTAGTTGCAGCTCCAGGGCGGCAGGATGCGTTCGTTCCACAGGCCCTGCAGGTTGGCGGGCACGCCCGGCGTGCGCGAGCTCGAGATGAGCAGGTAGCGTCCGAACTGGAAGTAGAGCGCTTCGAGCGCGGGGTTTGCCTGCTGCTTGTCCGTGTAGAGCTTCAGCTGCTCGTCGGTGGGCAGGGCCGCTATTTCGGGTGCCGTCTGCCCCAAGTCCAGCTTCACGCGGTCGAAGTAGTGCTTGTAGTCGGCCACGTGCGCCGCCCTCAGCTCGTCGTAGGTCTTGGCCGCCGCACGCTCCATGCGCCGCTCCACCAATCCGCGGTAGTCGCGTCCCTCGCGGGCAGGGTCCTTGTCGAAGCCGTTGAAACTCGTCACGTTGGCCACCAGCACCAGCGCCTCGCGTGCGCCCTCAATCTTCAGTTCACCCGAGGGGAAACTCTTCACGCTACCGCCCTGCGTCAGCACCCTGACCAGCGTGCGGAAGCGTGTCCCCCGTTCGGGGTCGTACAGATGTTTCTCCTTGACGCCTTTGTAATAAGACGGATAGGAATGATAGGCCGCATAACCTTCGACGGCCATCTCGTTGCCGGCGGCCGACGTGGCATGAGGCAGTTGCGAGCTGAACGAGAGCAGAGCCCTGATACCCTTCTCGCCTGCCGAGGTCAGGCGCAACACAATCACCGAGTCGGGCGCCGAAGCAAAGTAGTCGCACGCCTGCGCCTTGCCTCCACGGAGGTACTGCGTCCGTGCGGTGGCGTTGCCGATGTCCAGCGAGCGGCGGTAGGCGGTTATCTCGGCCGGCTCGTCCAGATAGGTGACGGTCAGTTGCCCCAAGGGCTGGTAGTTCTCGCTATAGTGTCCCTGCACCTTGCGCTGTTCGCGGTCGGCTCCGCGGTAGTCCTCGTTGTCCAGCAACTCGCGGATGACGGGGATGGACCGATGGGCGTCGGGCGTGGTCACCTTGCGGTCGGGCTCGCCCGTCCAGAGGGTCAGGTCGTTCAGCGAGAGCACGTCGCGTTGCGTGCCGCCATAGACGATGGCCCCCATCGTGCCGTTGCCTATCACCAGCGCCTCCTCAAAGTATTCCGCCGGTCGGTTGTAGTGTAACACCAGATTGTCGTTTTGCGCCGATGCCGCGCCTGCATACAGACATCCGCACGCCAGCGCCAACGCCTGTACGGACTTTCTCAAAAGTGTATTTTTCATCGTTTCTGATAAGATAAAAATTTTTCTGTTTATGTTGTCTCACACCGCACTTGTCCAACCCTAGGAAAGTTTGTCCGAAGTCGGCTTACAAATGTAGTGAAAATCTGCCGATGCGCCCAACAATCGGGCCGATAAATCTCCCCGCCAGAGAAGAGCTCCGCCTTTGCCATCCGTTCAGTAGAAGAACAACGCCCCTTCCACCCTGTCCCAGCAGCGTGCTCGGAGGTTCTCTTTGGAGAGGAGGAAGTAATACATGCCGCAATCGTAGAAGCGCAGCCCCCAGCGGTCGTCCTCGTCTATCTGGAGCAGCGACAGGCAGCCCGGATGCTCTCCTTCCACCTCCTCCTGATAGGGCAGGCCCAGCAGGCGGTGTCCGTCGCCCCTGGCCTCGCCCGCCACGCCGAAGTCCATCGCCTCGGCAGGGCGGAACACGCTCTCGTCCGTGTCCTCCCAGCGCAGGTCGTAGGGCTCCAACCCCTCCTCCCGCTCGTCGTAAATCACCACAGGCCTTGTGTGATAGTCGAGCGGCGACTCGTGTTCCCCCAGGAAATAATCCAGCGGCGCAAAGAAGTAGAGCATCCCCCTGTGGGGCAGCAGGTTCTCGCCGTCCAGCGGCGCCAGGTCGGCGCAACGTATCTGGCAGACGAAGGTCAGCGGCTCGTCGTAGTGCCTGCCCTCGCCGTCGTCCACGGCCACGCAGGGATATGCCACGTCCTTCGGCAGGTCGGGTGCGCCCCACCAGTGGCTCCTGCCCGTCAGGTCGCCCTGCGTTTCAACGGTCGTAATCAGAAAAGCCATATCCTTTCTATCTCGTTTTGGTCATTGTTTTCCCTAATCGAACATCACCCTCGGGTTCATCGCCTGCGGGCTTCTCCATTGCATCCACCCCAGCAAGGCCGCCAGCCGTTTGATTACACGTTTTCTGTCCATTTGTCTTTTCGATTTGCGGGGTTCTGTGGCAAATTTAAGAAAAAGGGGAAATATGTGCCACCCTTCCACCCTAAAAATCAACTTTTTTATATATGACAATAACGTCCCTAACTGTTAAGTTAATTCACATTAACAGTCACTCTCCCCCGCGCGCGCGTAAGGAAGTTGTATAGATAGGTGGCAGGGTGGCACATCCCCATTCCAAACTGCCTACATTAGCGGCGTAACTATGGACTTTGGCAGGCTAACTATGGACTCTGGCGAGCTAACTATGGACTTTGGCAACGCAAACAGCCTGTCTGCACGATGCGGACAATCTGTCCGGAGGATATATACAAGCTGCAGGCAGGATGCAGATGTTCTGTCCGAACACCTCATTTTTCATCAGCCGGAGCTGAAAGATGAAGAATTTTCGTTAAGTTTGCATGCTGTTGAGAACCTTGTTATCGCATGGCAGACAAACTTACACCCGAACAGCGGCACAAGTGCATGTCCAGCATCCGCAGCCGCAACACCAAGCCCGAAGTTTTGGTGCGTAGGTTCCTGTTTGCCAATGGGCTGCGTTTTCGCATCAACGTCCGCCGCCTGCCCGGCACGCCCGACATCGTGCTGCGCAAGTATCGCACCGTCATCTTCGTAAACGGCTGCTTCTGGCACGGCCATGAAGGCTGCCGCTACTTCGTCCTTCCCAAAACCCGTACCGACTTCTGGCAAGCCAAGATCGAGCGCAACCGCGAGCGCGACCTTGCCGAACGCCTCCAGCTCCGCCGTATGGGTTGGCACGTCATCCAGGTGTGGGAGTGCCAGCTCAAGCCCAAGAACCGCGAACTGACCTTAAAAAGTATCGTCCACACCCTGAACCAAATTTTCCTACAGGATTATTCCATCCGTCAAGCCAAGCCTTATACAGAGCAGGAAGAAGGCAGCGGCATGGGGATGGCTGCGGAAGCGGAAAGTGAATACTGCTACCAAACAACCACACCCAATAAAACAAATACAAAAAAGGATATTACTGACAAATATGAAACCTTATAAATGGTCAGAATGAAATATCGAGATATTTATAATTTCGCCATTCGATATTCTCAATAAAAAAATGTATTTTTGCAAGCATTAATTGACTAATAAATTGAATGATAGAAACAAAGACAAATATACAAAATATCAAACTCGTTGATTTCCCGGAGGAAATTGATGAGCAAAACGGTATAAAATTGTACGGAGAAATCAGTTGGGAGAATCAGCTTGCCGTGCTTAGCCATTATTTGCATAACAACGGTAATATCGAAGATAATGATTATAGAAAGGAAGTGATAAATGCAATTCGTGAGTTCTTGGAGCGAAAAAAAGAGATCAAGAACGAGGAAATAACAGAAGAATATGCAACAAAGGTGGCAGAAGATCCTATTGCTTATGATTTGTTTGCTGATTTTTTCAATGTGCCGTTTCCCGACCCGGGAGAACCTAAATTTACTTTTATAGATTTATTTGCCGGCATGGGTGGCTTCCGTTTAGCCATGCAAGCTCAGGGTGGCAAGTGCGTTTTTTCCTCAGAATGGAACAAATACGCCCAAAAAACCTACATGGCAAACTTTGGAGAAATGCCTTTTGGGGATATTACAAAAGATGTAACCAAAAGTTTTATTCCCCAAGAATTCGATGTGCTCTGTGCAGGTTTTCCTTGTCAACCATTTTCCATTGCAGGCGTTTCAAAGAAAAAAAGCCTCGGACGCGAAACTGGGTTCAAGGACAAAACGCAAGGCACTTTGTTTTTCGATGTAGCTGATATTATCAGTCGCCATCGTCCTAAAGCGTTTTTTTTGGAAAACGTGAAAAATCTAATGTCACATGACAAAGGCAATACGTTTAAAGTCATAAAAGGTACATTGGAAGAATTACGCTATTCGATTCATTATCTCGTGATGGATGGGCAAACTTACGTGCCCCAGCATAGGGAACGTATCATGATAGTAGGCTTTAATCGTGATATTTTTCATGGAGAAGAACAATTTACTTTTCCTAAACAAGAACAGGCTACTCGAAGTATTAAAGATATACTTGACCCAAACATTGATGAAAAATATACGTTGAGTGACAAATTATGGAACTACTTACAAAACTATGCCGAAAAGCACCGTGCGAAAGGCAACGGCTTTGGTTATGGATTGACGGATCTCAATGGTATTTCAAGAACACTTAGCGCACGGTATTACAAAGATGGTTCAGAAATTCTGATACCACAAGGTGAAGGTAAGAACCCTCGCAAACTTTCACCCCGTGAATGTGCTCGATTGATGGGATATCCTGATAAATATCGCCTCAACCAAGTTTCTGACGTGCAAGCTTACAGACAATGTGGAAATTCTGTTGTCGTGCCTCTTATCACTGCTGTTTCTGAACAATTAGTAAAAACTATGTTAACCGACAATAATATATGAGCGAAATATTAAATAGTGCAATAAATAAAGTACAAAACGCCCAATACGCATTTTGTCGCTTTATTACTGCTAACGATACCGGTAAAAACGGTTCGCATCAAGCAGGTTTTTACATACCAAAATGCGCAGCCGCACTTTTATTTGACACTCCGGGAGTGAAGGGTGAAAATAAAGATAAAATGGTAAAAGTAAAATGGCAAGACAAATTCACCACAGACAGCCGTTTTATTTATTACGGGCAGGGAACACGTAATGAATACCGAATTACCCGATTCGGGAAATGCTTTCCTTTCTTTGAAGAAGATAATGTGGGGGATTTACTCATCATTGCCAAACAAAGTGAAGATTATTATGATGGTTTTGTATTACAATCCGACCAAGACATAGATGATTTCTTCGCTTTCTTTAATTTATCACCGGAAATGACCAATCAATTGATTGACATTTCTCAAGCAATAACTCCTGAAAAGCAACTGGAAACGAGCATTCAAAAACTCATTTCTCTAAACACTGATTTTCCTGAAACAAATCAAATGGCAAAGTTTGCCAGAGAAATTTACAATGAAGCCCATCAAATTACAGATAATGACATTTGTAAATCTCCTGACAAGCAATTGTTGAAGTGGATTGATACGGAATATACTCTATTTCGCAATTTTGAGGAAAAAATATATGCTCCTATTTATAGCACACCATTTCCAAGCTGTCAAGAATTAGTTAAATTTTCCAACATCATCCTCAACCGTCGTAAATCCCGTGCAGGGAAGTCCTTGGAACATCATCTTGCCACCATTTTTACAGCTGCAAAATTAAAATACGAAGAACAAGCTGTAACAGAAGACAATAAGAAACCTGATTTCTTGTTTCCTGGCGGAGAAGCGTACCACAATCTCTTATTTCCGGCAGACAAACTGGTTTTCTTAGGGGCCAAGACAACTTGTAAAGATCGTTGGCGTCAAGTTTTGAATGAGGCAGACCGTATTGAAACTAAATATCTGTTCACTTTGCAACAAGGTATTTCCAAAAATCAATTGAGAGAGATGAAACATAATCACTTGAAATTGGTTGTACCGGCTCCTTATCTAAGTTCGTTTGATAAGGAGTTCCAAGCTGAAATAGAAACATTGTCATCATTTATAAACATAGTAAAGATAAAACAGCAAAGTTAAAACTTTTCTTTATCATTGAACCACTTGGCGAAATTATACTCGCAAAAAGTTCTGTAACAAGAGTAATCAAGTGTCCATTTTTTCTTTTCATTCGTAGCCGCTTATATTCATACTTTTCAACAATCCAGCTTAAGAGTTTTACAACCACAGAAAAACACAACTAACATTATGAAGCAACCTATAAAATATCAATATGCTTTGGATGAAGAGAATCATATTATTGATATCTCTATGATAAATAAGGAACATCGAATTCACTCAAACTACCATTGCCCCTCATGCGGAAGAGAACTTATTGCCAAATTAGGAGAGAAAAAACAAAAACATTTCGCCCATAAATTCGACACAGAGGGATTTCCCTGTAATAATGAGACGTATCTACACCAATTAGCAAAAATCAAAATCAAGGAGAAATTCGACAAGAGCGAATCATTCTTCATAAAACTTCGTGAAAAAGTAATATGCTCATCTGTCGAAAATTGCGAATTTGCAACAAACAAACATCTCTGCATCAAAGAGAGAGACAAACTTGTCAATCTAAAGAAATACTACAATCTGTGTAGTATAGAGAAGTCAATAAAAGACTTTCGAGCTGATTTATTATTAGAAAACACTATAACAGGAATAAAACCTATACTCATAGAAATTTTCGTTACACACCCTTGTACCCAAGACAAAATCAATTCTAAACTTCCTATCATTGAAATACCCATCCAATCAGAAGAAGATATCCAGATAATAGAAAACAAAACAGAGCTTTGTGGGCAAACATATAATTTCCCTATTAAAAATATATATGAGCCTATGGAAATAAATTATATCATACAAAAATATGTATTATTTAGTTCTGGCAAATATTCATATATACCGACACATCAAATAAGCTGTAAAAACATTGAAACTCCTCAATTTGAACACACTCTTCTGGATATCTCCGTTTACGACGGGAAACTTGAAAAAACCGAATTCTTTTACTACGCTATTTCGTTAGGGTATAATCTAAAGAATTGTTCCATTTGCCAACACTATAACTTCAAAGGTATATGTAAGAAAAGTAGAGAGATCAATACACCCATACAGCCGAATCCTTCGTATGCGTACTTTTGTAATTACTACAAAACCAATGAATTATTCCATAGAATATATAAACATGCAACTTCCAAAATCAGAATCAAAATAATTAAAAATGACACGAAATCATTCAACAATATTGACTTTAATTTTTTATACAGTCAAAAGATAGGCAATATATTGAACACCTGTATCTCTCAGTTAGAGCAATGTTACTACAAGAAAAGTCTGCGCCTACAAGTTGGAAGCATAAGCCACAATCTGAGTTGTTATTACAATTCGTGTGAGCGTTTCAAGATAAACAAATTTGCGTATGGTTTGAAATTCTATCATTCAATGCAACCTAAGAAAACACCTTTATTTCTCTATTGCATAAAAGAAGGTTTCTTCAATATAAAGAAAAAAAGCAACACAAAAAACATATATCTAAAAATAGAGGACGAACAAAGCTTAAAAGAATTCACCAGTTACACAGGAATAACCATCTATCCATGTGGACAATCCATCTTCCACAACATCGAAGAAAGGAAACATGAAAGACCCTCAAAGGAACAAACGAATCAAAAAAAGGAAAAAGAAGAACCATGTTGTATAAAAGAATTACCAAGCAAGAATACTCTTTATTTAGAAGATTTATTTAAAAATGAATCCAAAACATCTCTGACAAATAAAAATAAAGAAGAAGTTTTAGATTATATCGAAAAAGAATTCAAAGCCAGAAATATTTTCATAGAAAAACACCAAGAAAGCCCTGTAAGCTTAAGACCTTTATACAACGAATGTAAAAGAGAAGATATAAAAAGAGGGAATATATCACTAAAAATATTCAACACATCAAACGAACTTACCCCAATATTCATTCAGCCCTGTTTAAACAATGAGTCGCCTCTCAAAAATATACCTACTATTGTACTTAGGATTGATTCACAAGGAATGTGGAAAGAATGGAGTCACAAAAATTGCCTTTTAATAAAAGAAGGGAAGAATGGTGAATTTTACAACATAATTAATCTAAATGAAATAGTCCCCGACGAAACATTGAATTCGTTTTAACAGTATATTTGCATAACAATCATAAAACATTATCTACCCTATGAATACCTCCGAACAACCCTCATCCCCCACCCGCCACTCGTGCGTGGATTGCGGCACACAGAACTGTAAGTACCAGAACCGCACGTATCCCGAATTCTGCCCCACCACCCACCTGAAGGAGGAAGACCTGCAATGGGCGCTGGAGCGCTACGACGAGCCGTGCAACCACGACATCATGGTAGCCAGCGCCGAAGTGGAATACGAAGGCTACTGCCAATGGACACGCGTACAGGAAATCATGGAGTTTGCCCGAAAGATAGGGGCACACAAGATAGGCATCGCCCACTGCATCGGCCTCATCCGCGAGGCACGCATCTTCGCCCGCATCCTGCAAGCCAACGGCTTCGAACCACTGGCGGTGATCTGCAAGGTGGCGGGCAAGGCGAAGTCGTCCATCGGCATCCCGCAGGCGTGCGAATCCATCGGGGCGGCCATGTGCAACCCCATCCTGCAGGCGCGCCTGCTGAACGAGGCGCGGACGGACCTGAACGTGGTCATCGGCCTCTGCGTGGGGCACGACAGCCTGTTCTACAAGTACTCCGAGGCCTACGCCACCACCCTCGTCACCAAGGACCGCGTGACGGGCAACAACCCCGCCGCCGCGCTCTACACGGCGGAGTCGTACTATCGGAAGAAGTTCGGCTTGGAGCGGTAGTACCACACGCCCACAACATCGGCCAGCGCCCAACCGATGGGGACGGACCACCAGATGCCCGTATAGCCCACCTGGGGCAACGAAGCCAGCAGATAGGCCAGCAACACGCGCGTGCCCAGCGACACCACCGTGAGCACCACCGACATGGAGGGAAGGGCCACGGCGCGATAGAAGCCGTAGAGCAGGAAGAGGTAGCCGATGCCCACGTAGAAGCTGCCTTCGATGCGCAGATACTCCACTCCGATGGCGATAATCTCTGCTTCGGACGGAGAGACGAAGAGCGACATCAGCCAGGGAGCGCCCACAAAGACGAGGGCGGAGACGAGCAGGGCGAAGGCAGTGGTGAGCCACACGGCACTACGGATGCCACGACGGATGCGGTCGGTGCGGCCGGCTCCGAAGTTCTGGGCGATGAAGGTGGAGAAGGCGTTGCCGAAGTCCTGCACGGGCATGTAGGCGAAGGAATCGATCTTCACCGCCACGGCAAAGGCGGCCATGACGGCCGTGCCGAAGCTGTTGACCAAGCCCTGCACCAGGAGGATGCCGAAGTTCATGACCGACTGCTGGACGCACGTCAGCAACGAATAGGAGGACAGGCGGCGGATGGACGGAAAGTCGACCACCCGATCGGCCTTGCGCAGGCGCAGAGCGGGGAAACGGTGACGGGTATAAAGATAAAGCCCCAGGGCGGCCACCGTCTGAGCCACTACCGTAGCGAGGGCCGCTCCCTCGACGCCCATGTGCAAACCGAGCATGAAGAGGAGGTCGAGCCCGATGTTGAGCACCACGGACACGAGCAGGAAGCAGAGGGGCACCACGGAATTGCCCACCGCACGGAGCAGGAAGGCGTAAAAATTGTAGACGCACACAGGCACCATGCCCAGGAAGACGATGAAGAGGTAGCTGCGCGCCAGCGGCTCTACCTCGGACGGCGTGTGGAGCAGACGGATAACGGGCGTCAGCCAGAGGAGCGAAGCCACGTTGAGCACCAGCGTGACGCCGCCCACGATGAGCATGGACGAGAAGATGCTGCGCCGCAAGCCGTCGAACTCGCGCGCGCCATACTGCATGGAGAACACGGCACTGCACCCCATGCAAAGGCCGATGAAGATGGACGTGACAAACACAATGAGGGCATACGACGAACCCACGGCGGCCAGGGCATCGGCGCCCAACACACGCCCCACGATGAGCGTATCGGCCACGTTGTAGCACTGCTGCAACAGGTTGCCCAGCATCAGCGGAAAGGCAAAGCGGAGCATCGTGCCCGTGATGCTGCCTTCCGTCAGATTTCCCTTGTACAAGTCGGCCATGGTTTCGCTTCTTGAAATGACGCCCAAAATTAAGGCACGCACGTCAGATATACAACGGTTGGACGAAGAGTTTTAGGGATACAAAGGGAGAAAAAGAAATATTTCTGCATATTTATTTGGTATATATTCATAAAAGCGATACCTTTGCGGCCGCAAAACCAAGAAAAAGACTCATGAACCAGACGTTACACATATTGAACAGGACCTGTCGGAAAGTCCGCCTGCACAAAGGTACGGACAGCCAGCAGACGGTACACGTCCACTGGTTCAGCGGGTTCATCTAAGTTTCCCTCCTCCCCTATTTTTTTTGACCTCTATCTATCTGGCAGGCACGCATGACGTCTGCCCGCCCCGTTCATTGTGTTCAACCTCAAAAAAAAGAAAGAGAGAATCGTTATGTTCAGCATTATATGTACCATGCTGGCCGGTATCGTCATCGGCCGCTTCCTGCACGACGGGAAGTTTCTGAAAAATATCGAGAAGAGCACTTCGCTCACCATTACTGTCCTGTTGTTTGTGCTGGGCCTGTCCATCGGCTCCAACCGCCTCATCGTAGAAAACCTGGGGCGCGTGGGATGGCAGGCGGCCATACTGGCCGTACTGAGCCTGGCAGGCAGCATCGTAGCCGCACGCATCGTTTTCCAACTGTTTTTTGAGAAAGGAGAAGAGAAATGAAGAACAATCTGATTGTACTCGCCATCTTCGGTATCGGCTGCCTAGCCGGCGCCGGCTTCCAACCGGAGGCAAACATGCACAACTGGTCGCTCTGCATCCTCTATGCCCTGATGCTGCAGGTGGGCATCGGCATCGGAAGCAACCGAGGCCTGCAACAGGAACTGAAGAAACTAAGCCCCAAGATGCTGCTGGTGCCGGCAGCCACCATCACAGGCACCCTGGCCTTCTCGGCCGCGGCAAGCCTGCTGCTGAGCCAGTGGAGCGTGTTCGACTGCATGGCCGTGGGCAGCGGATTTGCCTACTACTCGCTGTCGTCCATCCTCATCACGCAGTTCAAGGAGCCTTCCATCGGCCTCCAGCTGGCCACGGAGCTGGGCACCATCGCCCTGCTGAGCAACATCATCCGCGAAATGATGTCGCTGGTGGGTGCACCCCTCATCCGCAAATACTTCGGACAGCTGGCTCCCATCTCGGCCGCGGGCGTGAACTCGATGGACGTGCTGCTGCCCTCCATCACGCGCTGCTCGGGCAAGGAGGTGATGCCCATCGCCATCTTCCACGGCATCCTCATCGACCTGAGCGTGCCCTTCTTCGTGAACCTGTTCTGCAACCTGTAGGAGGCGGAAACAGAAATTCCACCACTTATTCTTCCACCGCCATCGCCACCATTTCCTGCAGGGTGGCAACGGCTTCTTCGACCGTAGGCACGTCCTTGACCAGCATACTGCGTTTGCCGTTCTGCTCGCGCAAGTCGCAACGGCGGGTGTACTTCATCATGTAGGCGATGACCTTGCCGAAGGCCTGGCTCTGATAGTAAGGGCTGTCGGGGTTGGACACAAAGAAGAGGGTCATGCGGCCACCTTTGAGGAACACCTTCTCGGCTCCCAGACGGGCGGCCAGACGACGCAGGGGCACGATGCGCAGCAACTCTTCCGTCTCGGGCGGCACAGGGCCGAAACGGTCTTCGAGGCGGGCGCGGAAGGCATCAACATCCTTGTCGAGCACCAGCGAATCGAGCTCGCGATAGAGGAGCATGCGCTCGCTGCTGCCCGTAACGTAGGTGGCAGGCAAGAGGAGTTCGAGGTCGCTCTCCACCTGACATTCGTTCACAAACTGCTCGCCGCTGATCTGCCCGCTGCCGTCGGCCGCCTGCTGCTCTTCGGCCACGAGGTCAGCAAACTCGTCGTTCTTCAACTCGCGCACGGCTTCGGTCAAGATCTTTTGGTAGGTTTCGTAACCCAGGTCGGCGATGAAGCCGCTCTGCTCGGCGCCCAGCATGTTGCCCGCCCCGCGGATGTCGAGGTCCTGCATGGCGATGTGGATGCCGCTGCCCAGGTCGGAGAAGTTCTCGATGGCTTGCAGGCGGCGCTTGGCTTCGGGCGTCAGGCTGGACAACGGAGGGGCCAACAGGTAACAGAAGGCTTTCTTGTTGCTGCGTCCCACACGCCCGCGCATCTGGTGCAGGTCGCTCAAGCCGAAGTTCTGCGCCTGGTTGATGATGATGGTGTTGGCGTTGGGGATGTCGATGCCGCTCTCGATGATGGTGGTGGCGATGAGCACGTCGTAGTCGTAGTTCACGAAGTCGAAGATGATTTTCTCCAGCTCGGCCGGCTCCATCTGGCCGTGACCGATGCACACGCGGCAGTCGGGTATGTTGCGCTCGATCATGGCCTTCAGCTCGGGCAGGTTGGAGATGCGGTTGTTCACGAAGAACACCTGTCCGTTGCGGCTCATCTCGAAGTTGATGGCGTCGATGATGACTTCCTCGTTGAAGGTATGTACCTCTGTCTGAACGGGGTAACGGTTGGGTGGCGGCGTCTGGATGACGCTGAGGTCGCGCGCACCCATCAGCGAGAATTGCAGGGTGCGGGGGATGGGCGTGGCGGTCATGGTGAGCGTATCGACATTCACCTTGAGCTGGCGGAGCTTCTCCTTGACGCTGACGCCGAACTTCTGCTCTTCGTCAATGATGAGCAGGCCCAGGTCCTTGAACTTGACATCCTTGCCCAGGATGCGGTGGGTACCGATGAGGATGTTCACCTCGCCTGCGGCCAATCCCTTGATGACGGCCTTCGCCTGGGCGGCGGTGCGGGCGCGGCTCAGGTACTCCACGCGGCAGGGCAGGTCTTTCAGGCGCTCCTTGAACGTCTGGAAGTGCTGGTAGGCAAGGACGGTGGTGGGCACCAGGACGGCTACCTGCTTGTTGTCGCACGCGGCCTTGAAGGCGGCGCGCACGGCCACTTCCGTCTTACCAAAGCCCACGTCGCCGCACACCAGGCGATCCATCGGCCGGGCGCTCTCCATGTCGGCCTTCACGTCGGCCGTAGCTTTGCTCTGGTCGGGCGTGTCTTCGTAGAGGAACGAGGCTTCGAGCTCGCGTTGCAGGAAGCTGTCGGGGCTGAACTGATAGCCCTTCTCCTCGCGGCGTTGCGAGTAGAGCTTGATGAGGTCGCGGGCAATATCCTTGATTTTCTTCTTCGTGCGGTCCTTCAACTTCTCCCACGCACCCGTGCCCAGCTTGTTGAGGCGGGGCGCTTCACCCTCCTTGCCCTTGTACTTGGACACCTTGTGGAGGGAGTGGATGGAGACGAACACCACGTCGTCGTTCTGATAGACGAGCTTGATGACCTCCTGCGTGGTGTTGCCGTTGGGGATACGCACCAAGCCGGCAAAGCGACCCACGCCGTGGTCGGTGTGCACCACATAGTCGCCCGGCTGGAACTGGTTGAGCTCCTTCAGCGAGAGGGCCACCTTGCCGCTACGGGCCTTGTCGCTCTTGAGGTTGTACTTGTGGAAGCGGTCGAACAGCTGGTGGTCGGTGAAGACGCACAGGCGCAACTGGTTGTCGGCAAAGCCCTCGTGCAAGGTCTTCTCCACCGCCGTGAAGGTGATCTTCTCGCCCCCACGCTCCTCGAAGATGGCACGGATGCGGTCGGTTTGCTTGGTGCTGTCGCTACAGATATAGATGGTATAGCCGTCGGCCAGATAACGGGCAAAGCTGTCGGCCACGAGGTCAAAGTTCTTGTGGAAAATGGGTTGCGCCGACGTGTCGAACTGAAGCGAAGCGTCGGGCGTGCCTGTGGGCTTGGTGCCGAACTCCAGGCGGCGGAAGTCGAGGGCACGGACGGTAAACTCGCCGCCGTCGATGAGCTTGCCCTCCAAACGGATGTCACCGTTCTCCTCCGCCTCGCGGGCGGCGATGGCTTGGGGAGTGAGAGCTTCGTCGTGCACCTGCTGGATGCGTTCGCGCAGCCACAGGAAGTCGCGCATGGCCAGGATGGTGTCGGCGGGCAGGAAGTCGAGGAACGACACCATGCCGCCCGTGCCTCCTGCCGAGAGGTCATTGCTGAGGTCGGGCACGATGACCACGCTCTCCCGCTTCTCCTTGGACAGCTGCGTCTCCACCTCGAAGGTGCGCAGGCTCTCCACCTCGTCGCCGAAGAAGTCGATGCGGAAGGGGTATTCGCTGGAGAAGGAGAATACGTCAATGATGCTGCCTCGCACGGCATACTGACCGGGTTCATAGACATAGTCGGTATGCTCGAAGCCGTAGCTGTGGAGCACCTCAGTGACGAATGTCATGTCCACCTGCTCGCCCACGTGGAGGGTGAGCGTCTTCTCCTCGAGTTCACCCTGCGACACCACCTTCTCGGCCAGCGCGTCGGGGAAGGTGACGATGCACAAGCCGCGGCTGTCCTTCTGCAGGCGGCTGAGCACCTCGGTGCGGAGGATTTCGTTGGCGGCATCCTTCTGGCCATACTTGATGGCGCGGCGGAAGGATGAAGGGAAGAAGAGTACCTGCCCGTCGCCCAGCACCTGCACCAAGTCGTGGTAGAAGTAACCCGCCTCCTCACCATCGCCCAGCACAAAGACGAACGGGCGACCTGCCCGCCCCACCAGCACCGAGGCCATCAAGGAAGCCGACGAGCCGTGAAGCCCGCCCACAAAGAGGTGTTTCAGCTGGTCGTCGGCCAGCAGGCGCAAGGCCGCCTCGATCTGCGGATGGGCGGCGTATCGTTGTTGCAGTTCGGTAATCGTAAAGCTCATGTGCGTGAAAATTATCTGTGCAAAATTACGAAGAAAATGGATAAGAATACATCCGCCGCAAAGAAAAGCACTGTTTTCCTACTGAAAAAACAATGGAAAACACTACATTTGTGGCACATTTACAATCCACAGAAGATATGCATACATCAGACAGCATCGTCATCATCCCGACCTACAACGAGCGGGAGAATATCGAGAACATCATACGGGCCGTCTTTGCCCTGGAGCACGGGTTCCACATCCTGGTCATCGAAGACGGGTCGCCCGACGGTACGGCCGAGATTGTCCGCCGCCTGCAACGCGAAGAGTTCGCCGACCGCCTGTTCATGGTGGAGCGCCGCGGCAAGCTGGGCTTGGGCACAGCCTACATCGCAGGCTTCCGCTGGGCGCTGGAGCACGACTACGAATACATCTTCGAGATGGACGCCGACTTCAGCCACAACCCCAAGGACCTGCCCCGCCTCTACAAGGCCTGTGCCGAAGAGGGAGCCGACGTGTCCATCGGTTCGCGCTACGTGAGCGGCGTCAACGTGGTAAACTGGCCCATGGGACGCGTGCTGATGTCCTACTTCGCCTCGAAATACGTGCGCATCATCACGGGCCTGCCCATCCACGACACCACGGCGGGCTTCGTGTGCTACCGCCGCCGCGTGCTGCAAACCATCGACCTCGACTCCATCCGCTTCAAGGGCTATGCCTTCCAGATCGAGATGAAGTTCACCGCCTACAAGTGCGGCGCCCGTGTGAAGGAAGTGCCCGTCATCTTCATCAACCGCGAGCTGGGCACCTCGAAAATGAACTCCAGCATCTTCGGCGAAGCCGTCTTCGGCGTCATCCGCCTAAAGTGGGACAGCTGGTTCAAGAAGTATCCTAAAATTAACGGCTAACAGACATGAAACGTACCCTCATCCACAACGCCCTCATCGTCAACGAGGGACAAACCATACAAGGCTCCGTAGTCATCACCGACCAGGGCCGCATCGCCGAGGTACTGACCCACGGCAAACCCCTCTCCGCCCCCTGCGACGAAACCATCGACGCCACTGGCTGCTACCTGCTGCCGGGTGCCATCGACGACCACGTGCACTTCCGCGACCCGGGCCTGACGCACAAGGCCGACATCCTCAGCGAAAGCCGGGCGGCGGCCGCAGGAGGCGTGACCAGCATCATGGACATGCCCAACACCCTGCCGCAAACCACCACCCTCGAAGCCCTCGACGCCAAGCTCAACCTGCTGGACGAACGCTGCATCGTGAACCACTCGTGCTACTTCGGCGCTACGAACAACAACTACGGCGACTTTGCCCGCCTGGACCGTTCGCGCGTGTGCGGTATCAAACTCTTCATGGGTTCGAGCACGGGCAACATGCTGGTGGACCGCATGGAAAGCCTGCGCGCCATCTTCGGCAGCACCGACCTGCTCATCGCCGTCCATTGCGAGGACCCTGCCATCATCCGAAAAAACACAGAGAAATATAAGGCACAATATGCCGACGAAGACGACGTGCCCGTCAGCAAGCACCCCAACATCCGCTCTTCGGCCGCCTGCTACGCCTCGTCGAGCCTGGCCGTGAAGCTGGCGCGCGAAACGGGTGCCCGCCTGCATGTGCTCCACCTCTCCACCGCCCGCGAACTGAACCTGCTCGAGGCAGGCCCCGTCAGCGGCAAGAAGATTACAGGCGAGGCTTGTGTGGCCCATCTGTTGTTCAGCCAAACCGACTACCGCACGCTGGGCACCCTCATCAAATGCAACCCCGCGGTGAAGACCAAGGCCGACCGCGACGCCCTGCGCCGTGCCGTCAACGACGACGTGATAGACGTCATCGCCACCGACCATGCCCCCCACCTCATTACTGAGAAGAAGGGCGGCGCGCTGAAAGCCGTATCAGGCATGCCGATGGTGCAGTTCTCGCTCGTGAGCATGCTCCAGCTGGTAAATGAAGGCATCTTTACGATAGAGAAGGTTGTGGAGAAGATGTGCCACGCCCCTGCCCAGCTTTATGGTATCTGCGAACGCGGCTTCATCCGCGAAGGCTGGAAGGCCGACCTCGTGCTGGTGCGCCCCGACACCCCCTGGACGCTGGAGAAGAGCCTCATCCAAAGCAAGTGCGGCTGGAGTCCGCTGGAGGGACACACCTTCGACTGGCACGTGGAGCGCACCTTCGTCAACGGACATACCGTTTACGACGGCCGCGAAGTCGACGAAAGCTATCGGGGCGAGGCACTGCGCTTCGACCGCTAAGTTCCTATTCACACCCTGCGGATGCAACCTTATTGACAAGGCTGCATTCGCAAACTAAAAAAACAATCCGAAGGCTCTCAGAAGGCTGAGACCTCTTTATCTGCCTTGACATTGCTCCGAAATTCGGAAGGTGTTACCCCCAAATGCTTCTTGACATATTGGGCAAAAAACGAAACGTTGGAAAATTCGAAATCGGCCGCAATCTCCTTGATGCTTTTGCTGGAATGCTTCAATTCACGAATAATATGCTCTATGGCATTCTCGTGAATCAACGTCAAGGCATTCTTTCCGCTGATGCGTTTAATGATACGCGACAAGTATTTGGGCGAATAACAAAACAAATCGGCATAATATTCTAAGGTCCGATGTCTGCCACTATCCGCCGCCATTGTTTCCATAAAACGCTTGAAAATAAAGTCCGGACGATTGACCAAAGTACGCATATCTTCATTGGAAACAACTGTCTGCAGACTGATAGCCGCAACTAATTCCACAAAAAAGGCGGAGGACAAATACAACAATATTTCTTTCTGATAAGGGTCTTCACACAATGCCAGTTTGCGTTCAATCAATCCCAAATATTGATTGAACAGCTCTTTGTTTTCTTCATCAAAGTGCTTGACAGGATTTCGATGTAGATAGTGGAATGATTTCCAAGTATATTTTTCAGTCTGCGTCAGCCGTTGTATAAACCGATTCGACAAGCCAATGATTTTCACCTTATAAGAAGGAGAAGCCAGCACCTCACCAATCAGCATATTCGGCAGACTCACCAACAGATCATCAGCCTTCAAATGACAAGTCTGATTGTTCAATTCCAACTTTACCTCGCCTTCCATGCAATAAATCATCAGAAGGACTTCCATCTTGATTGTTTTACCTCCAGCCAGAATGTTCTCCAAGCGGTCGGTCACGAACAGATAGTCATCCAAACAACAGTTCTGTCCGCCGTATCGCTTCAGCGTTTCGATACCAATATGTTCAATAATCTTTTCCATTTTTATTTTTTCTGCAAAGATGGAGATTTATGCGACATTATCAATATTCAATTTTCCCCTTAACACATTCAATTTACCACGTCTAATAATTATTTTATCAAGCAAGGAGAAAATACAACATTTCTCCAAAAAAATTCATAGCAACCATTCTGGAACAAGGCACTACTTTTGCGCAAATTTTTAAAACGAACTAATATGACAATAAAAAACATTCAAAACCACATGCGATGGTTTGCTTTTACTGGATGCTTGGTCGGACTCACAGCCTGCCAGTCGGAAAAGCAAGAACAAGCCCAACAAAACTATGCCATCGCTACCATTCATGCCGATGCCAACAAAGAGATAACCACTTCCTATTCTGCCTCCATCGAAGGAATGCAGGACATCAATATCTACCCGCAAGTCTCCGGCTATCTCGAGAAACTCAACGTATCCGAAGGAGAGATTGTACGCAAAGGGCAAATTTTGTTCGTCATCGACCAAGTGCCCTATAAGGTAGCTTTGCAAACAGCCATTGCCAACGTAGAAGTAGCCAAAGCCAGTCTTGCCACTGCAGAACTCACCTACAAAAGCACTCAGAAACTACACGAACAGAAAGTAGTATCCGACTTCAACCTGCAAACCACTAAAAACGAATATCTGACAGCCAAAGCCCAACTAGCCCAAGCCGAAGCTCAGGAAGTAAATGCCCGCAACGACCTATCATATACCGAAGTAAAGAGTCCAAGTGACGGTGTGATAGGCATGTTGCCCTATCGTGTAGGAACACTCGTCAGCCCCAGCATGCCCCAACCGCTGACCACCGTTTCCGATAACTCGAACATGTACGTCTACTTCTCCATGACCGAAAACCAGCTACTCTCCCTAGCCCGCCAATATGGTACCATCGAAAAAGCCCTGCAAGGAATGCCTGACATCCAACTACAACTGAACGATGGCTCCACCTATGAAGAAAGCGGTAAAATAGAATCCATCAGCGGAGTCATCGACAAAGCGACAGGCACTGTAGGCGTACGCGCCGTCTTCCCCAACCCAGACCGACTACTACACAGCGATGCATCGGGCAACGTATTAATCCCCAGTACCTATACCAACTGTATCGTTATTCCCCAAGGAGCTACTGTGCAGCTACAAGACCAAATATTAGTCTACAAGGTTGTAGACGGAAAAGCCGTGTCTACTCTGATCAAAGTAGCTCCAGTAAATGATGGAAAAGAATACATTGTTACAGACGGCCTGAAACCTGGTGATGAAATTATCTCCAACGGAGCAGGAATGATCCGCGAAGGAACTCAAGTAAAATAACAGACGCTTTATGAAAGGAAACATATTCATTAAAAGGCCGGTTATGGCCATATCCATATCCATCCTAATTCTTATAGTAGGTTTTATCTCACTCTACACCCTGCCCGTAGAGCAATATCCCGACATCGCTCCACCTACAGTCCGCGTAGAAGCTACTTATACAGGAGCCAACGCAGAAGCTGTAATGAACAGTGTCATCATGCCACTGGAAGAAAGCATCAACGGCGTAGAAGATATGATTTACATCACTTCTACCGCCACAAATGCCGGCACTGCTGAAATTCTCGTATATTTTAAGCAAGGAACCGATCCTGATATGGCAGCGGTCAATGTACAGAACCGTGTATCCGAAGCACAAGGTCTGTTACCATCCGAAGTTACGGCCATAGGTGTTAGCACCATGAAACGCCAGAACAGCTTCCTACAAATCAATAGCCTCATCAGCCCGAACGCACGTTACAATGAAACATTTTTGGCCAACTATCTCGACATCAATGTCATTCCCCAAATCAAACGTATTCAAGGAGTAGGAGACGTACAGCTGATGGGTGATACTTACAGTATGCGTATTTGGATGAAACCTGAAAAGATGGCCCAATACGGCCTGGTTCCTTCAGACATTACATCGGTACTGGGGGAACAAAATATTGAAGCTCCTACCGGCTCATTGGGAGAAAGCTCAGATAATGTATTCCAATATACCATGAAATACAAAGGACGACTAAAGGAAGTTGAAGAATTTGAAAATATGGTCATACGGTCACAATCGGATGGTTCTGTACTTCGCGTAAAAGATGTAGCCGATGTAGAATTAGGCCGTCAATCCTATAGTTTTCATGGTGAAGCAGACGGTGTGCCTAGTGTTACGTTTATGGTATTCCAAGTGGCTGGAGCAAACGCCACTGCCGTAAATCAAGAAATTACCAATTTGCTGGACGATTTAGCCAAAGATCTGCCCGAAGGAACGGAATTTATCCAAATGATGAGTGTCAACGATTTCCTTTTCGCTTCCATCGACAACGTGGTAGAGACACTGATTATCGCCATCCTGCTGGTTATTCTTGTAGTGTACTTTTTCCTGCATGACTTCAAAAGTATACTTATTCCTTCTATCTCCATCATCGTCTCACTAATAGGTACATTCGCTTTCCTATCCATAGCAGGGTTCAGCATCAACATCCTGACACTGTTCGCTTTAGTGCTGGCTATCGGTACAGTAGTTGATGATGCTATCGTAGTCGTAGAGGCCGTACAAGCCAAATTCGATGTAGGCTATCGCTCTCCATATTTAGCCACTAAAGATGCCATGAGCGACGTAACGATGGCTGTCATCTCATGTACCTGTGTATTCATGGCTGTATTCATCCCAGTCACTTTTATGGGAGGAACTTCTGGTGTATTCTACACTCAATTCGGTGTAACCATGGCAGTAGCTGTAGGTATCTCCTGTTTGAATGCTCTGACTCTCTGTCCAGCTCTGTGCGCCATGATGATGAAACCCTCTGAAGAACAGAAAAACGCACGAAGCATCAACGGACGAGTACGCGCCGCCTATAACGCATCCTACAATGCCTTATTAAGAAAATACAAGAAAGGACTGATGTTCTTCTTCCATCACCGTTGGATGGTATGGACTTCACTTGGAATAGCCTGTATACTATTGGTTTATTTCATGGCTACAACCAAAACAGGACTGGTTCCTCAAGAAGACCAAGGAACTATCATGATCAACATCAGTACCTCACCTGGAAACTCGTTGGCCGAAACCAATAAAGTAATGGACAAAGTACAAGATATCCTTAAAAATACTCCTGAGATAGAGCATTATTCACGCATCACCGGTTACGGATTGCTTTCAGGACAAGGGACATCGTATGGTACAGTTATTATTCGTCTGTATCACTGGGATCAGAGAAAAGGTAAGGAACATACCGCAGAAGCAGTAATGAAACGCCTGAATATTCAATTCAGTAATATTAAAGAAGCTCAGGTTTTCTGCTTCCAGCCAGCCATGATTCCCGGCTATGGTACAGGTAACTCTATCGAACTTTACATAGAAGACAAAACTGGAGGCGACATGGCATCCTTCTTCAAATCAATAACTGAATTTATTGGTGCCCTGAATCAACGACCCGAGGTAGCCATGGCCTATAGTTCCTATGCCATGAATTTTCCGCAGATAGCCGTCGACGTAGATGCCGCCAAATGCAAGCGTGCCGGCATCAGCCCCAACGATGTACTTGATGCAGTAGGTTCCTATTGCGGCGGTTCCTACGTATCCAACTATAACAAGTTTGGAAAAGTATACCGTGTTATGATTCAAGCTTCTCCCCAAAACCGTTTGGACCAACATGCACTGGACAACATGTTCGTACGCAATGGTGAAGAAATGGATCCAGTCAGCCAATTTGTCACACTTCGTTCTGTGCTTGGTGCCGAGATAGCCAAACGATTCAACCTTTATAACACGATCAACGTAAACGTGAATGTAGCCGAAGGCTATTCGACCGGTGAAGCCCAGCAAGCCATCCATGAAGTAGCCGAGCAAATGCTGCCTTCAGGTTACGGCTACGAATATGGTGGTATGGCTCGTGAAGAGGCCAGTAGCGGAGGCGCACAGACTGTCTTTGTCTATACTCTCTGTACTGTACTCATCTACCTTATTCTATCGTGCCTTTACGAAAGTTTTCTTGTCCCGCTGGCAGTCATTCTTTCTGTTCCTTTCGGACTGATGGGCAGCTTCCTCTTTGCCCGCGTCTTCGGACTGGAAAACAACATCTACCTGCAAACTGGTGCCATCATGTTGATTGGTTTGCTGGCAAAAACAGCCATTCTAATTACAGAATATGCCATCGAACGCCGCCGTACGGGCATGGGAATCATCTCATCCGCCTACTCGGCTGCACAAGCCCGTTTCCGCCCCATCCTGATGACCGTACTTACCATGATTTTCGGTATGCTTCCACTGATGTTCTCCACCGGCGCAGGAGCTAACGGTAACAGCTCATTGGGTACTGGCGTCGTAGGTGGTATGCTTATCGGAACTTTGGCCCTCATTTTCGTCGTGCCTATATTCTTCATCGTTTTCGAGTACCTGCAAGAGAAACTACGAGGCCCCATGCATAAAGAACCCGACGCACAAATCATCTACGAAAAAGAACAGACACTGATCGAAAAAAGTGCCTTTAACACAGAAAAGTAAACCGAGAACATTATGAACGCAAAACAAAAATTCATTATACTAGGTACAACCCTCCTGTTGAGTGGTTGCGGGATTTATACCAAATATGAACCTCAGGACACCGTTCCCGACAACCTGTACGGTGAAGAAGTAGCCTCCCTGTCGGCCGATACAACCAGTATCGCCGACATCGACTGGCGCGATTTCTTTAATGATCCCTATCTACAAGCATTGATAGAAAAGGGATTGGCACAGAACACTGATGTGCAAACGGCCAATCTACGCATCGAAGAAGCCAAAGCTTCTCTACTCTCGGCGAAGTTAGCCTTTCTGCCCTCCTTCGCCCTGTCTCCACAAGGTTCAATAAACACGGTGGAGAGTCAAGTGTCACGCACCTACACATTGCCAATTACAGCAAGTTGGGAATTAGACATCTTCGGAAAACTTCGCAATGCCAAACGACAAGCCAAGGCTGCCTATGCTCAAAGCGAAGATTACCGCCAAGCTGTCTATTCCAGCTTGACCGCCAATATTGCCAATACCTATTATACCCTGCTGATGCTTGACGAACAGTTGGATATTTCTCGTCAAACAGCAAATAGCTGGAAAGAAACCGTATCGTCTACTCAGGCATTGATGGATGCCGGACTGGCTGACGAAGCAGCTGTTTCGCAAATGCAAGCCACCTATTACGAAGTACAAAATTCGGTAATCGACCTTGAAGAACAAATCAACCAGGTAGAGAACAGTCTTTCACTACTCCTGGCCGAAACACCCCGACACTACCCACGAGGCAAACTTTCTGATCAAGAATTTACCTCTGACCTTAGTACCGGTATCCCTCTACAAATGTTGTCACGCCGACCCGATGTACGAATGACAGAACGCCAACTGGAACAAGCCTTTTATACGACCAACCAAGCCAATGCCGCTTTCTATCCCTCCATCACGCTAAGCGGCAATGCTGGATGGACCAACTCCATAGGTAGTCTCATTTCCAATCCAGCTCAGTTTATCACATCAGCTTTGGCCTCCCTCACCGAACCGCTCTTCAACCGTGGTACACTCATCGCCCGCCGACGTATCGCCAAGGCTCAACAGGAAGAAGCTCTGCTAGCCTTCAGACAACAACTGCTGGATGCTGGCACAGAAGTGAACGATGCTCTTGTATCCTATCAGACCAGTAAACGAAAAAAAGAGAACTATCGGCAGCAAATAGAAGCATTGGAACGAGCCTACACCAGTACCTCACTATTGATGGAAAATGGTAATACAACCTATCTGGAAGTACTTACCGCCCGCCAAAGTCTGCTTGCAGCCCAACTGTCCCAGACAGCCAATCAGTTTAAGGAAATCCAAAGCCTCATCAACCTATATCAGGCATTAGGAGGCGGACAAGAACTCTGACAACGCGACAAAACTACAGTCCCTGACCACGTTTCCTAACATCTCTCTTCATTCTTAATATCTGTGTCTACAAAAACAAGCAAGGAAACAACGTCGGGGACTATTTGCCTCCTAGCTGACTGTTTCTGTTGTAAAACACACTCTTTCCGTCAACAAGATGTCAACAAAATCACTATCTTGCAACGTGTTTAACCCCTAATACATAACATTATGATTATTGGTGTACCGAAAGAGATCAAAAACAATGAGAATCGTGTCGGCATGACGCCGGCCGGAGTGGCCGAACTCGTCAAGCGGGGACATACTGTGTATGTACAGCAAACAGCTGGCGCCAACAGCGGATTTACCGATGAAGACTATACAAGCGTAGGCGCAAAGATGCTTCCCACCATCGAAGACGTCTATGCTACCGCCGACATGATTGTCAAAGTCAAAGAGCCCATCGCTCCCGAATACAAGCTCATTCGCCGCGGACAAGTGGTATTCACCTATTTCCACTTTGCCGCTGACCGCGCCCTGACCGAAGCCATGATAGCCAGTGGAGGTATCTGCATCGCCTACGAAACAGTAGAATTGCCCGACCATTCGTTACCGCTGCTTGTCCCCATGAGTGAAGTAGCTGGCCGCATGTCTGTACAGGAAGGTGCACGCTTCCTCGAAAAGCCCCAGGGAGGTAAAGGCAAACTGCTGGGAGGAGTACCAGGCGTACGCCCTGCCCGCGTACTGATATTGGGTGGAGGTATCGTAGGATGCAACGCCGCACAGATGGCAGCCGGCATGGGTGCTGAAGTGATGATCACGGACATCAACCTGGCCCGCCTGCGCTATTTGAGTGAAGTGCTGCCCAAGAATGTGAAGACTCTCTACTCCTCGGCCCATAACATTCGCATGGAATTACCCACCATCGATCTGGTTATCGGCTCCGTGCTCATCCCAGGCGACAAGACGCCTCACCTCATCACCCGCGACATGCTTTCACTAATGAAGCCTGGCACTGTACTTGTCGATGTAGCCATCGACCAAGGCGGCTGCTTTGAAACGTCGCACCCCACCACGCACAGCGATCCGACGTATATTGTAGACGGAATCGTACATTATGCCGTAGCCAACATCCCCGGCGCCGTACCTTTCACTTCAACCATGGCTCTGACCAATGCTACTCTGCCCTACACCGTAGCCCTGGCCGACAAGGGTTGGCAACGCGCCTGCAAAGATAATCCTGCCCTCGCATTAGGTGTCAATGTCGCTGATGGAAAAGTTGTCTACAAAGCCGTAGCCGACGTCTTTGGATTACCATACGAACAACTAGCACTATAAAGATAGAAATCTAAAAAAACAAAGGCACGGATTTCACGGACGAAAGCGAAAGCCACAATCAGCTTGTCACGCGTATCCGTAAAATCCGTGCCTGCTTATTATTTCTATGGTCAATTCAATATTTCGGCATCTTCTGCACTGTCTTTCATCGTTTCCAGATCCTTAGGCAACGGACGACGACTGGAAAATTTAATCCAGTTCACCAATTCGGACAAAGCGTAAACCAAACACGTCACACCGATGATAATGAAAGCAGTAGAGCGAACACCCGTAGGATTGAATAGCGTAACTACACCCGCAATCAGAATTAGCAGCGGAACAACATAAAACCCACCGGGCACTTTCATCCAACTACGAGCCGCCATGAGCGATGCTATCTGCTGTACACCTCCCATCATCAGGATAAAGCCTAATACAAAGGTCAGCAAATCTGCAAAAAAATCGGGCATAATGACCAGCCACAAACCGAAAAGCAGACTGCCCACAGCCTCGATAGGGAAGCGAAGGCGGTTCTCAGGTTTCTGCACCAGATAGCCAATCAGACCAATGAGCGAAGGAACCAGAAAAACAACGCCAATAGTAATCACCAAATACTCACCGGCCTGTGCCGGAAACAGGACCAATAGCAGTCCGATAATCAAAGCGCAGATGATGCGCATCAATGAATAATTCATTCCTTTCATATCTTTATAAATATAGTATACAACATTCAGAACGAACGATTGGTTCGCCTACCGCAAATATACACCTTTTTCCAACAAGCCAAAAAGAAATTCCACTGAATTCCGACCTGCCCCACCCTACCATTTACTTTGAAAACACAAACAGGAACTTTAGCGTCGTAAAGTGCCACTTTAGCGAGCTAAACATGGACTTTACGATGCTAAAGTTGATAGTTAGAAAAACACATTTCCAGTGCATGAAGATTTTACATTCGGACAAATTGCGTACTTTTGCACAAATAAATTTCGAACATCTGTTTCTAACCACCAACAATATCTACATGAAACTTCTCTGGATTGACCTCAACAGTTCTTATGCCCATTCTTCGCTGGCATTGCCCGCACTCCATGCACAAATGACGGATGAAAACGACATACAATGGGAAGTTGTGTCGGCTACCATTAACGAGAACATTGGAATGGTGGTAGAAGAAATCTGCCGGCATACACCCGACATTCTGGCAGGAACCGCCTGGCTATTCAATCACGAACAACTGATGCATATCGCAGCGCGTGTAAAAGCTTTATTGCCTAAATGCTGCATCGCATTGGGTGGTCCAGAGTTTCTAGGAGACAACGAACACTACCTGCGTTGCCATCCATTCGTCAGTTGCGTCTTTCGAGGAGAAGGTGAAGAGACAGTACCTCAATGGCTGGCTTGCTGGAACCGCCCTGAAGCGTGGAACAACATCGACGGCCTGTGCTATCTCGATACAGAAGGCCGATATCACGACCAAGGCATTGCCCGTGTACTCAACTTCGCTGAACTTGTACCGCCTGAAACGAGCCGATTCTTCAACTGGGACAAACCTTTCGTACAACTGGAAACCACCCGTGGATGCTTCAATACTTGTGCTTTCTGTGTAAGCGGAGGCGAAAAGCCGGTACGTACCCTCAGCATCGATGCCATTCGCCAACGACTGGACATCATCTATCGGCACGGCATTCGCAATGTAAGGGTACTGGACCGTACGTTCAACTACAACAACCGACGAGCCCAAGAGATGCTCGAACTGTTCCGTGAATACCATCCACACATCCGCTTCCACCTAGAAATACACCCAGCCCTGCTCACCGATGAGCTTCGTAGGGAATTAGCATGTCTTCCACAGGGATTGCTACACCTGGAAGCGGGTATCCAAAGCCTGCATGAAGAAGTGCTGGAAACAAGTATGCGAAAAGGGAAATTGGCCGATGCACTGGACGGCCTGAAATATCTCTGTTCCCTCTCCAACATGGAAACACATGCCGACCTGATTGCCGGACTTCCCCGCTACCATCTGGAACAAATCTTCGAAGATATTCGTACGCTGGCCGACTATAAGGCTGGCGAAATCCAACTGGAGTCACTCAAACTCTTACCAGGTACCTACATGCGCCAGCATGCGGCCGAACTAGGCATCTGTTACTCTACCTATCCACCCTATGAAGTGCTTCGGACAAACGAAATCACAACTGCCGAACTACAAACTGCCCGCCGACTGTCTCGTCTGCTCGATGCTTTTTACAACACACCGGCCTGGCAAGAAGTGACCCGCCGACTGATATTGGACAAGGCGGAATTCTTACACCATTTTCTGGAATACCTGACCGAGGCCAACCTAATAGACCAACCGATGAGTCTGGAAAAGCGAGGACTGGTACTATACGAATACGTCAAGCGCTTTGTACCCGAATATGCTACCGCTGTAAGTATCGCCTGGATAGAAGCAGGCATGTCGTTGAAGAAGCTACCGGCCGAAAAGGTACGTACCAAACGTCAAATACCTCCTGCAACGTGGCAAATCATACAAGGTACCTACCACGAAAAGCTCCGTCTGTGCTTCCTCCCGACAGCAGAAGACGAAGGACACGGCTATTGGTTTGGATTTGAGTCGGAAATTCAGAAAGCAGCTCCCGTGTTCAAGGCACGTACCTGAGGAGCATAGACAGCTTCCAGTTCCAATAGAAAATGCTTGGCTTCGAGCCCTCCAGCATAGCCTGTAAGCCGGCCATTCCTGCCGATTACCCGATGACATGGAATGAAGATAGAAAGAGCGTTCTGCCCGTTGGCAGCCGCAACGGCTCGTACGGCACGAGGCATCGCCAACCGTTCTGCTTGAACGGTATAGGTACAGATTCCACCATATGGAATATTCAAAAGCTCCCGCCACACAGATAATTGAAATTCTGTACCTACGGGTAACAATGGCAGATCGAACACCTGCCGCCTTCCAGCGAAATATTCATCGAGCTGACGAACAGCCATAGTGAGAGTATCGTCCGACCCTAACCGATATTCCGCCTGAAGCAAACGGGCTACACGGTCTTCCACTTTTATCCTACAACGACTCTCCGTCCAATTGCACAAACAGAGTTTACCTCCCATAGTCCCTAAAAGCAAAACGCCACACGGAGACTCATATTCCTGAACAGTTATCCAATTTTTCATCGCTGACTGGGAAAAAATTTTTTTCTGACTGGGGAAAAATAAAAAAGGATGCATCGTCTTTTGACACATCCTTTTTTCTGAGCCTCTTGTCGGATTCGAACCAACGACCCCGAGATTACAAATCACGTGCTCTGGCCAACTGAGCTAAAGAGGCGGGTGGGTAAGCTTACTATATCGCGCCGCTACAACCAACTACCTTTGCTGCGGTCAAGCCCTGGAGGATTCGAAGGGAGCTGGCCGTATAGGACTTACCCGTTTTTGCGGTTGCAAAGGTAGGCATTTATTTTGATTCTGCAATACTTTTCCTTCTTTTTTTTGAATGAACGTTCAAATTTTACAGAAAGACAAAGGGTTACATACAAATATTATTTATACCTTTGCGCATAATTTCTAAAAGACCAAGATGACAGAAAACAAAAGCAGCATGCAACAATATGCAATGATTTTCGGCACCTATATGGGCCTGTTTTGGATACTGAAGTTTATACTCGTACCGTTGGGACTGACGTCCCCCTTCCTCCTCTTGCTTTTTATCTGCCTGACTATCTGTGTTCCCTTTATGGGATATTACTATACCAAGCTGTACCGTAACCGAGTTTGCGACGGAAGTATCACTTTCTTCCATGCTTGGCTGTTCAACGTATTCATGTATGTATGTGCTTCCCTGCTCACTTCGGCAGCCCATTACGTTTACTTCGCTTTCATCGACCAGGGCTATATCCTCAACACTTGCCGCGAAATGCTTGCCACGTTGAACCGTGAAGAGCTGCCCGGCATGGAAGAATATCTACGGCAGATGAAAGAAAACCTGGACATGGTAAGTTCATTAACCCCGACAGACATCGTACTGAAGATGCTAGGTAGCAACATCTACTATTGCACCCTATTAAGCATCCCGACAGCTCTGGTTGCTATGCGACGCAAGTAAAGAAACACCTTATAATCCCCAATAACGAACTAATCGGATACATTAATTATGGATATATCAGTAGTCATCCCCTTATACAACGAAGAAGAATCGTTGCCCGAGCTCTACCAATGGATCGTTCGGGTGATGGACGCCAATCATTTTTCCTACGAAGTCATCTTCGTCAACGACGGTAGTACAGACCGTTCATGGCAGGTTATCGAAGATTTGAAGAAACAAAATCCTGACCACGTACACGGCATTAAGTTCCGTCGTAACTACGGGAAGTCACCCGCTCTGTTCTGTGGATTTCAAAAAGCCGAAGGCGATGTGGTCATCACCATGGATGCAGATCTGCAGGACAGCCCCGACGAAATACCCGAACTGTATCGCATGATTACGGCCGAAGGCTACGACCTTGTGTCTGGTTGGAAAAAGAAACGCTACGATCCCCTATCGAAAACGATTCCCACAAAGCTCTTCAACGCTACCGCACGCAAGGTATCGGGCATCAAGAATCTGCACGACTTTAATTGCGGCCTGAAGGCCTACCGCCGCGACGTGGTGAAGAATATCGAAGTTTATGGCGAAATGCACCGCTATATTCCCTACCTGGCCAAGAATGCAGGCTTCAAGAAAATCGGCGAAAAGGTAGTCCACCATCAGGCACGCAAGTTCGGCAAGACCAAGTTTGGTGGGCTGAACCGTTTCTTCAACGGCTATCTGGACCTGATTTCTCTATGGTTTCTCTCGACCTTCGGCATCAAGCCCATGCACTTCTTCGGCTTCCTGGGATCACTGATGTTCATTTTCGGCTTCATTGCCGTCATCATCGTGGGTATCAGCAAGCTCTACTACATGCACAACGGCATGCCCTACCGGCTGGTAACCGACTCGCCCTACTTCTACCTGTCGCTTACGGCCATGATTATCGGCACGCAACTCTTTGTAGCAGGCTTCTTGGGCGAACTCATCTCGCGCAACGCCCCTGAACGAAACAAGTATCACATAGAGAAAACAATCTGACCCTATTATGAGAAAACTATTCCATTTCTTTCTGGCAGGAGTCGTGGCTTATGCCCTGGCCAGCCTGCTTTTTAGTTGTTCGGAAGAAGCTGACTGCTCCATGACCGACAACCGTGGTATGATCGTATGCAACGTCAGCCAGATAAATCCAGAAAATAACACGGCCATGAAGGATACGCTTGATTCGCTGACCGTCACGGCCGCAGGTACCGACTCTATCGTAGCCAACCGCCTGGCACAAGTTACGGTCTTTTCCCTTCCCTTGAGATATGCCGTAGACTCCACCGAACTCGTCTTCCACTATGTCAAGAAGGTGACCGATACCGTCGTTATCCGCCACACGAACAAACCTTATTTCATATCGATGGATTGCGGATACCAGATGCAACAAAGCATCACAAGCATCCGTTACACGCGTCACAACATCGACTCTATCTATATCGCAAACCCTGAAGCCAATATCAATGGAACGAAAAACCTTGAGATATTCTATTAGTCTGATAGCCTGCCTCTGTGTCGCCTTGACCCTGAATGCCCAAGTGAGCAGTACCAGCGGCACCGACAAACGGCCTGTGGCCCACAAGCAGGAGAAGAAGAAAGACAAGGACGTCCCTGTCTATCCACTCTTCAACGGCGTGGACCTGAGTGTAGACCTCTGGGGGCCAGGAAGCTACTTATTGGGAAGCGACAACCTGAGCATGGAAGTGGCCGCCGACGTCAACCTGAAGAACCGCTTCTTCCCCACCCTCGAAGTAGGCTATGGAAAGTCCGACACCTGGAGCGAGGATGGTATCCACTACAAGACTGGCGCTCCTTACTTGCGCATCGGAATGGACTACAACACCTTCTATAAAAAGAAATTCCAGCACAAGCTACTTGTAGGTCTGCGCTACGCCGTGAGTAGCTTTTCGTACGACGTGCAAAGCCTTTCTGTAGACGATCCCATCTATGGTGGAGGATTGGGCAACCCCAACATCACCGACGGCATCTGGGGCGGTAACCTGCCTCCCTTCGACCATACCGGCATGAAGGGTACCATGCATTGGATTGAAGTATGCGCCGGCATTCGAGCTCATGTTTGGAAAGGTCTGTACATGGGCTGGGCTCTGCGCTACAAGTTCCGCCTCTCAGCCACGACAGGCGAATATGGCGATCCTTCGTATGTACCCGGTTATGGAACCTACGGATCGAATACGCTAGGCGTATCCTATACGATCACGTACAAACTACCTTTATAACGAAAAACGTAAATTATGACTACGATTGAAATCTGGCTTCTGGCCGTCGGCCTGGCAATGGATTGTTTTGCCATCTCCATCGCAAGCGGCATCCTACTGAAGCGCACCCTTTGGCGTCCGATGCTGATGATGGCCTTCTTCTTCGGCCTTTTTCAGGCATTGATGCCCCTCATCGGATGGGCCTGCGCTAGCACATTCAGCCACCTCATCGAAGACGTAGACCACTGGATTGCCTTTGCCATCCTCGCCTTTCTGGGAGGACGCATGGTACGCGAGTCGTTCAAAGAAGAAGATTGCCGACAAGACTTCGACCCTACCCGCCTGAAGGTGGTGCTCATGCTGGCCGTGGCCACAAGCATCGACGCGCTGGCCGTAGGCGTATCGTTCGCCTTCCTAGGCATGAAGAGCGTAACGACCATCCTGTCGCCTGTGGGCATTATCGGTTTCGTTTCGTTCGCCCTGTCTTTGATAGGGCTCACGTTCGGCATCCGCTTCGGATGTGGTTTTGCCCGACGCCTGAAGGCTGAGCGCTGGGGAGGCGTCATTCTCATCCTTATCGGCCTGAAGATACTCATCGAACATTTGATACAACATTATGGATAAGAAAACAAGAAGAAACTTCCTCTGGGTGGCCCTGCTCGTGCTGGGTACCATCTGGATACTGGCGCGCCACAACCAGCCCGTGCCCTACCAGAAAGACAACGGCCTGATATTCGGCACCATCTACAACATCACCTACCAGCATGCCTCCAACCTGAAGGCCGATATCGAAGCCGAACTCCACCGCTTCGATGGTTCCCTGTCGCCCTTCAACGACACGGCCGTCATTACTCGCATCAACCGCGGCGAGGATATCGCAGGTGACACCCTGTTCTGCAACGTCTTCCGCCGAAGCATGGAGATTTCACACGAGACGGAAGGTGCGTTCGACATCACCGTCGCTCCCCTGGCCAATGCTTGGGGCTTCGGCTTCAAGAAGGGAGAATTCCCCGACTCGGCTACGGTAGACAGCCTGCGACAATTGGTGGGTTACGAGAAGGTGGAGCTCACGGCCGACGGACACGTACGTCGTCAGGACGACCGAATGCAACTCTCGTGTAGCGCCGTAGCCAAAGGATATGCCGTAGACGTCATCGCCCAGCTACTTCGACGGAAGGGCGTGAAGAACTTCATGGTGGACATTGGCGGCGAAGTGGTGGTGAGCGGACAGAACCCGCAGGGCAGCCTGTGGCGCATAGGCATCAACAAGCCTGTAGACGACTCGCTCTCACTGAACCAAGAACTCCAGACGGTACTGACGCTGACCGACGTGGGCATCGCCACCTCGGGCAACTACCGCAACTATTATTATCACGAAGGCAAGAAATATGCCCACACCATCAATCCGCACACAGGCTACCCCGCCCTGCACAATCTGCTTTCGGCCACGGTCATCGCCCGCGATTGTATGAGCGCCGATGCTTATGCCACGGCCTTCATGGTGATGGGCTTGGAGCGGGCCAAAGCCTTCGTCGAGGCGCGTCCCGATCTGGATGCCTACTTCATCTATGCCGACTCTACAGGAAGCTACCAGACGTACATGACGGAGGGAATGAAACGCTACGCAGCAGAGGAATAGACATTACACTTATTTGCATAAAAAAGAAAGCGATGCTTTTTGCTCGACAAAACTATGACTTGCCGAACAGAAAGCATCGCTTTCTTGTAGACATGGAACTGAAATGATTATCCTCCAAGTCTCCTTCGTCACTTATAGAACACGAAGTACACCGCCAGCACCAGGCAGACAAAGGCGGCAAAGTGGTTCCAGTGCAACGCCTCGCCCTTGAAGAAGACGGTGGTGAAGAGGGTGAAAATCATCAGCGTGATGACCTCCTGAATGACCTTGAGCTGCATCAGCGAGAAGGGGCCGCCGTTCTCGACGAACCCGATGCGGTTGGCCGGCACCTGGAAGGAGTATTCGGCCAGGGCAATGGCCCACGAGAAAAGAATGACGGCATAAAGCGGCCAGTTGGAAATGACCTTCATCTCCTGCAACTTCAGGTGGCCGTACCAGGCGAACGTCATGAAGATGTTCGACACGATGAGCAGGAGGATGGTGTAGAATGCTTTCATATCTATCAATATTAATTGTTACTATCAAATCTTGGGCGGGAGAAGCTCCTCCTGCACGTTCGTCATGCTGGCCCAAAGACTATAGCGCGCCTCAGGGTTCATCTCCTCTAGGCGGCGGAGGACGTCGCGCATGTCCGAACGGTGAGAATCGTGCTCGTAAGGGCAGTTCTTCACCTGCTTGCGGTAGGCGTGGGCGGCGGCCAGAGCCTCGAGGTCGGCCTCGTGCACCAGGCAGAGGGGACGGATGATGGTCATGTCGAACTTCTTCATCACCAGCCGCGGCGGCATGGTGGAGAAGGCGCCCTGAAAGGTCTGGTTCATGAGGAGCGTCACGAGGATGTCGTCCATGTGGTGCCCCAAGGCGATCTTGTTACAACCCAGTTCGTGGGCGGCGGTAAAGAGCTCCTTGCGACGGTTCCACGAGCAGAGGAAGCAGGGCGACTTGCGCGTGTCGGTCGAGGCGTCGAACTCCGCCTCACGCAGGACAAAGGGCACTCCCCTCTCCTCGCAGAAGGAGCGCAGGTAATCGGCATCAATACTATAAGGAATATTACGCATGGCCACGTGGACGGCGGTCAGCGTGAAGCGCGGACGGTAGATGCGCGCACGACGAGCCAAAAGCTCCGTCAGGGCAAGCGAGTCCTTGCCGCCCGAAAGGCCTACGAGAAGGTGGTCGCCGTCCTCAATGAGGTCGTAGTCCACGATACCCTTCATCAGACGCCGCTCGATGCGGAGCATCAGTTGTTGTTCTTCCGTCCTTTTTGCCATAACCTTCGATTTGCGGGCGCAAAAGTAGTGCAAAAGAATGAATTGAGGAAGAAAAGGAGACGCGAAGGGATATTATTTGGGATAAATTCGTATCTTTGGACGCAAATGACCTATGACTTCCACATATGAAAAAGATATTCAAGAATTCGATATGCCTGTTCGGCCTGGCACTGATGCTGGGCGGCGCAGGCGCTTCGGCGCAAAGCCTGAACGAAGCCAAAGCCTGGTATGAGGCTGGGCAATATGCCGAGGCCAAGCCCGTGATGGAACGCTACTACAAATCGCAACCCTCGAACGGCAACTATAGCCTCTGGTACGGCGTATGCTGCCTGGAGACGGGCGATTCCGAATCGGCCGTGAAACCTTTGGAAACAGCCGTCCGCCGCCGTGTGGCCAGCGGCCAGTATCACCTGGCACGCGCTTACGACCGCACCTACCGTTACGACAAGGCCGAAGAAGTGTGTACCGACTACCTGGACGAGTTGAAACGCCGCCGTCGCGACACGGCCGAAGCCGAACTCCTCCTCTCCGCCATCCACACCCACTCGCGCATGCTGAAGGGCGTGGAACGCGTGTGCGTGGTCGATAGCTTCGTGTGCGACAAGCAAGACTTCCTCGAAGCCTACAAGATAGGGCCCGAGGCTGGTACCCTGAGCCGCTATGCCGACCATTTTGCAGACAACGGACGCACGGGCGGTACCGTCTACGAGAACGAGCTGGGCAACAAGCGCTACTATAGCGAGCTCCAGCCGGACAGCACCTTCGGCATTCTGAGTAGCGCCCGCCTCTCCGACGGATGGAGCAAACCCGTCCTCCTGCCAGGCAGTATCAACGAGGGCGTCAATGCAGGCTATCCCTTTGTCATGGGCGACGGTACTACCCTCTACTACGCCGCCGACGGCCCCGAATCGATGGGCGGAACCGACATTTTCGTCACTCGCTACAACACTAATACGGACACTTACCTCGTGCCCGAGAACGTGGGCATGCCTTTCAACTCGCCCTACAACGACTACATGTACGTCGTCGACGAATACAACAACCTGGGATGGTTTGCCTCCGACCGCTACCAACCCGAAGGCAAAGTCTGTGTCTACGTCTTCATCCCCAACCCCTCGAAGCAAGTCTACGACTACGAGAACATGGACGAAGAAGCATTGCGCTGCCTGGCCGCCCTGAAGGACATCCGCCTGACGTGGACGGACACCACACTGGTGGACGAGGCACGCCAACGACTGGCCGCCGTGACCGAAAATGACAAGCAGGTGAAAAAGCCCGCCCGCGACTTCGAATTCATCGTCAACGACGACCATACCTATTACCAGACCACAGACTTCCGCTCGCCTCAGGCCAAAGCCCTGTTCGACCAATACCGCCAGCTGGAGCAGAGCTTCCGCCAGCAACGGGAGCAGCTGGACAAGGCACGCCAAGCCTATGCCGACGCCGACCGCACGGAGCAGGCACGCATGGCACCCGCCATCCTCGACCTGGAGAAGCATGTACAGAAACTGGCCAGAGAAGCAGAGCAGGCCGCCAAAGCCGTCCGCAAAGCCGAACTGGAAGCCATCGGAATCCACTAACCCTTTATACGCTAAGCATATGGACATTGCCATCATCGCCGTGCTGCTCATAGCGGCCATCATCCTGTTTCTGGTAGAACTCTTTGTCATCCCCGGCATCAGCATTGCGGGCATTCTGGCAGGAGGTTGCTACCTCTTTGCCAACTACTACGCCTTCACCCGACTGGGCATGACGGGCGGCTTCGTCACGCTGGGCATCTCGGCCGTGGCGTGTGTGGGGTCGCTCATATGGTTCATGCGCTCCAAGACGCTGGACAGCATTTCGCTCAAAACCGACATCCCTGGCTCGGTAGATCGCTCGGCCGAACAGAGTGTGCAGGTGGGTGATACTGGCATCACACAGACCCGCCTGGCCCTCGTAGGTCAAGCCAACATCGCCGGCCATCTGGTAGAAGTGACATCGGCCGACGGCTTTCTGGACGAAAAGACACCTGTCGTAGTAGTACGCATCACAGGCGGCACCATCTTTGTCAGCCGAAACGCGTAATTGTGATTTGTGATTTGTGATATTCGAAACTCAATTTGTCAACCTCTAAATAAGACTGAAAATGGACACAAGCTCTTTGTACCTGACCGCCTTCCTCGTCGTGGGAGGCATCATCTTTCTGATTCTGTTTTTCCATTATGTGCCCTTCTTCCTCTGGCTCTCGGCCAAGGTGTCGGGCGTCAACATCTCGCTGGTGCAACTCTTCCTGATGCGCATCCGTAACGTGCCTCCCTACGTCATCGTGCCAGGGCTCATCGAAGCCCACAAGGCAGGCCTGAGCAACATCACACGCGACGGCCTCGAAGCCCACTATCTGGCAGGCGGACACGTCGAAAAGGTGGTACACGCCCTCGTGTCGGCCGCCAAGGCAAACATCGACCTGCCCTTCCAGATGGCCACCGCCATCGACCTGGCAGGGCGCGACGTCTTCGAAGCCGTACAGATGTCGGTCAACCCCAAGGTCATCGACACTCCGCCCGTGACCGCCGTAGCCAAGGACGGCATCCAGCTCATCGCCAAGGCGCGCGTGACGGTTCGTGCCAACATCCGCCAGCTGGTGGGTGGTGCAGGCGAAGACACGGTGCTGGCTCGTGTAGGCGAAGGCATCGTTTCGTCCATCGGCTCGAGCGAAAGCCACAAGTCCGTGCTCGAAAACCCCGACTCCATCTCGAAGCTCGTGCTCCGCAAGGGGCTTGACGCAGGTACGGCCTTCGAAATTCTCTCCATCGACATCGCCGACATCGACATAGGCAAGAACATCGGTGCTGCCCTCCAGATGGATCAGGCCAATGCCGACAAGAACATCGCCCAAGCCAAGGCCGAAGAGCGTCGTGCCATGGCCGTGGCCAGCGAGCAGGAAATGAAGGCCAAAGCACAAGAAGCCCGCGCCAAGGTTATCGAAGCCGAAGCCGAAGTGCCCAAAGCCATGGCCGAAGCCTTCCGCAACGGCAACCTGGGCATCATGGATTACTATCGCATGAAGAACATCCAAGCCGATACGGACATGCGCGAAACCATTGCCCGCCCCACTACGGGTGGAAGCAATACGCCGCTGAACAAATGAGATAAAAATAACAAGTAACCCATTTTTAAACCCATTCCGAATATGAAAAAATACTTTCCTTCTTCCGAACTGATCATCAACGAAGACGGCTCCGTCTTCCACCTGCATGTGAAACCCGAATGGCTGGCCGACAAAGTGATCCTCGTGGGCGACCCCGGTCGTGTGGCCCTCGTGGCATCCCACTTCGAGAGCCGCGAGTGCGAGGTAGAGAGCCGTGAGTTCCGCACCATTACAGGTACCTACCAGGGCAAGCGCATCACGGTGGTGTCAACAGGCATCGGATGCGACAACATCGACATCGTGATGAACGAGCTCGACGCCCTGGCCAACATAGACTTCCAGACGCGCGAAGTGAAGCCCCAGCTCCGCCAGCTCCAGGTGGTGCGCATCGGCACGTGCGGCGGCCTCCAGCCCAACACACCCGTAGGCACCTTCATCTGCTCGGCCAAGTCCATCGGCTTCGACGGCCTGCTCAACTTCTACGCAGGGCGAAACGCCGTGTGCGACCTCGCCATGGAACGCGCCTTCCTGAACCACATGGGATGGACGGGCAACCTCTGCGCCCCCGCCCCCTACGTCATCGATGCCGATGCCGAACTCGTCGAACGCATCGCCCGCCAAGACATGGTGCGTGGCGTCACCATCGCCGCAGGAGGTTTCTTCGGTCCTCAAGGACGCGAACTCCGCATCCCCTTGGCCGACCCGCGACAGAACGAGAAGATTGAGCAATTCGAATACCAGGGCATGCACATCACCAACTTCGAGATGGAGAGCTCGGCCCTCGCCGGTCTGTCACGATTGCTGGGACACAAGGCCACAACCGTCTGCATGGTCATCGCCAACCGCCTCATCAAAGAGGCCAACACGGGTTACAAAAACACCATCGACACGCTCATCCAGACGGTGCTCGACCGCATCTGAGAACAGAATACATCGTCAACAAAGAGAAAATGAACCAAGATACCATCTGCGCCATCGCCACCGCCCCAGGCGGAGCCATCGGCATCATCCGCGTGTCGGGCCCCGACGCCATAGCCATCACCGACCGCCTCTTCACACCTGCCTCGGGCAACCCCCTGGCAGAACGGGCCGCCTACACCCTGACCTTCGGCCAAATCCTCTCGCCCGCAGGCGAAGTGGTGGACGAAGTACTGGTCAGCCTCTTCCGCGCGCCCCATTCGTACACGGGCGAGGACTCGGTGGAAATTTCCTGCCACGGCTCGGCCTACATCCTCCAGCAGGTGATGCAACTGCTCATCGGCCAGGGGTGCCGTGCCGCAGGGCCAGGCGAATACACCCAGCGCGCCTTCCTCAACGGCAAGATGGACTTGAGCCAGGCCGAAGCCGTGGCCGACCTCATCGCCTCGACCTCGGCCGCCACTCATCGCATGGCCATGAACCAGATGCGCGGAGGCTTTAGCCGCGAGCTGGCCCTGCTTCGCGACCAGCTCCTGCATCTTACCTCGCTCATGGAGCTGGAACTGGACTTCAGCGACCACGAAGACCTGGAGTTTGCCGACCGCTCGGAGCTCGAGGCCATCGCCGCCCGTGTGGAGCAGGTCATCGCCCGCCTGGCCGACACATTCAGCGTGGGCAACGCCCTGAAGAACGGCGTCCCCGTGGCCATCGTGGGCGAGACGAACGCGGGCAAGTCCACCCTGCTCAACGCCCTGCTGAACGAAGAACGCGCCATCGTGAGCGACATCCACGGCACCACACGCGACGTCATCGAAGACACCTTGAGCCTGGGCGGCATCACCTTCCGCTTCATCGACACGGCCGGCATCCGCCAGACCACCGACACCATCGAGAGCCTGGGCATCGAGCGGAGCTTCCAGAAACTGGAGCAGGCGGACATCGTCCTGTGGGTCATCGACGCCACCCGCGCCCACGAGCAATACCGCCAGCTGCGTGCCGACATCCTGCCCCGATGCGAGGGCAAGCACCTCGTGCTGGTGCTCAACAAGGCCGACCTCCTGCCCTCGACCGACGCCCCTACGCCTGCGTTCGACGACCTGCCCGACAACGCCTTCGTCATGTCCCTCTCCGCCAAGCAGAAAGACGGGCTGGCCGACCTCCAAAAGCGGCTGGTGGACTTCGCCTCCCTGCCGGACCTGTCGCAAACGGACGTGGTGGTGAGCAACGTGCGCCACTACGAAGCGCTGACCCACGCCCTCACGGCCATCCACCGCGTACAGGACGGGCTGGCTTCGGGCCTCTCGGGCGACTTCGTGAGCCAAGACTTGCGTGAGTGCCTCCACCACCTGGGCGAGATTGTGGGCGGCACCATCGAGACGGACGAGGTGCTGGGAAACATCTTCAAGCACTTTTGCATCGGCAAATAACTATCTGATTATCAATGAGTTAAATTGATTATAATCGATTGATATGGCGCTCTTTACGGGGCGCCTTTTTTGTTGCTCAAGTATCGTTGATAATCGTTGCTAAGCCTTTTTACGCCATTTTTTGTACCTCCTGTGTACCTCACAAGCCAAAAACAAGGTTTACTGCTTGCCAGATAGTGGATAACCTGGAACGCCTTGGAACGCTGTGGTACGCAATGAAACAGATTTGGCGAACTAAAAAGATAATTAGAATGGCTAGTAACATTGAAATTCAAAAGAAATGCGAGTGGTGTGGCACTATTTTTACCGCCCACAAGATCACTACCGCATACTGTTCACACAGGTGCGCAAACCTCGCATACAAAGATCGAGTTAGAAAAAAACGGATTCAAGAATTCCACTTGAAACACGATGCAGAATTAAAACCTAATTCTGAAAAAGAGTTCTTAACCCCTACTGAAGTTGCCGCATTTTTAGGTGTAGGCCGTACCTCAGTTTATCGGTATATCAAAAATGCGAAAATCAAAGCGGTCAGATTTGATGGGAAAACTCTTGTACGGCGTTCGGATATTGATAAGATGTTCGACTACATTACTGCTTCCAATAATGAGAATAAGCCCAAAGAGAAAACTCCAATATCAGATTTCTACACCACAGCTGAAGTCAAGGAAAAGTATGGCGTAAAGGATTCCTGGATATTTCATATCGCTAAGGAACATAATATTCCACGAACCTTTCACCGTGGAAAAACCTATTGGAGCAAAAAGCATATTGATGATTACTTTGCAAAGAAAGCTCCCGATCCTGAAATCAAGGAATGGTACAGCACACAAGACATGCAGGAGAAGTTCGGCATGACACTAACGGCCATCTATTCTTTTGTATCAAAGAATGCCATTCCCAAAAAGAAAGTCGGCATCATGGTGTACTACTCCAAGAAGCATGTGGACATTGCCAAAGGTCTCATAGCTCCCGAAGAGCCCAAATACTACACCATTGCCGAAGCAATGGAGCGATTCAATCTGACACGGGACCAACTCTACCATTATGTGAAATACCATAATATTCCCCGTATCAAGGTCGGTAAATATACCAAGATCCTGCGGGCAGAGCTGGACAAGTTCTTTGAGCCTCCAAAGATAGAATGAGCCGAAAGTTATTTTCCGGTGATAAATACCACCATTAGAACACCTATTTTATTTGCAACAAAAACAAGTATTAATCAAAAAACAATATAGCTATGACACTTACATGCACCAACGTAACTTTGAGACAAAAGCCATTGCGTAACGACCGCATATCTCTTTATCTGGATTATTATCCGGCAATCCGCAATCCTTATACGATGAAGATGAGTCGCCGGGAATTCCTCGGTATCTACATCTATGCCAAGCCTAAGAACGAGCAGCAAAGAATGTTCAATCAGGATATGCTGAACAAGGCAGAGGCAATCCGCTGTATCCGTGTCCAGTCGCTTATCAATGAAGAATTCGGGTTCTTGGACAAGAACAAGCAAAAGGTAGATTTCCTCGCCTACTTCCGGACAAAGGCACGGGAAAAATATGAGAAATGGGATTGCGTTTACAACCACTTTGAGAAATTTGTCGGCGGTAAATGCACATTCGGAGACGTTACCGTAGAACTTTGCGAGAAGTTCAGGGATTACCTGCTCAAATGCAAACAAATCAATCATCCCAATGCTTATATCTCACGCAATTCGGCAGCCGGCTATTATTCGACTTTCCGTGCCTTATTGAAAATAGCCTATAAAGAGAAGATGTTGCGCGAGAACTTGAACGACTTTCTGGAAAAGATAGAATGGAAAGAGGTCAAGAAAGAGTATCTGACACTTGATGAAGTCAAGAAACTGGCAGCTACACCCTGCAAGATTCCTGTCTTAAAACAGGCCTCCCTGTTTGCCTGCATGACCGGTCTCCGTATCAGTGATATTCTGAAACTGGACTGGCGTGATTTTGAAGTCGGTCCGGATCAAGGCTATTACATCCGTATCTGCACCGAAAAGACAGAAACCGAGGCCACCCTCCCTATCAGTCAGGAAGCACTGGAGTTGTGCGGTGAATGGGGCACTGGAAAAGTATTCAAAGGCTTAACCCGCTCCATGACCCATCATCCCCTGAAACAATGGATTTCCGAAGCCGGAATCAGAAAGCACATAACCTTCCACTGCTTTAGGCAGCGCATCTTTTCTTATTCATTGAAAATAAGAAACTTACAAGCTCTATTTTTTAGACAGGTAACGATTTAGAAACGAGTAGACTTCTTCAAGTTGCCAGATTTTGCATAAATGAAAGAACGTTTACTTTAGGTTTCAAAGATATGAAATTTCTCAATCATAAAAAATAGTATGAAGAGAAAAATTTCATGAAGGAATAATGCAATCTCCATTTTATTTGCGTTATTCTATTGTTATAAAAATATTTGAAGTTGTATTTTGTATTCAAATTACGTAATTTTACTACGAAAATACGTACTATAATTTCATATATTGATTTTTATTTCTATCTTTGCATCATATGACAGATAAATTCAACGAATATGATAGCAGAATTCACCATTGAAAATTTTTTCTCGATAAAGTCTCCACAAAAGATAAGCTTTGAACCTTCATCAGATAACTTTATGTCTGACGAATATTCGTATGAAGTTAAGGATGGGGTAAGATTGTTGAAATTGGGCATCATCTATGGTGCAAATGCTTCCGGAAAAACCAATATCTTGAATGCTGTGGAATTTTTCAGAATGCTTGTTCTTAGGATGCCCAAAGACCGAAATGAGAAAACCGGGGTCGTTCCTTTTATGCTGGATGACACATCAAGGAATGAAAGGACGAAGATGTCTATGGTATTCTATATTAATAAGTCGAAGTATATCCTTACTTTTGAATTGGACGCAAAATATATCTATTCTGAGACATTGGTTGTTTACGATTCCATCCGTCCTACCAAATTGTACAGTCGTAGTTATGATGCAACTACAGATTCCACAACAATAGATTTCGGCGTAAATCTGAAAATGCCACGGAAGAGTCAGGATGTGATTTCCGGCAACACGATCAATAATTGCAGTGTACTTGCCGCATTTGGCAAAAGTAATGTGGAGCGTACCAGGTTGAACGATGTGTACGATTACTTTGCCAAACAGGTAAAAGATGTTTTGGCTCCCGGTATGCTGCTTTCGGGATATGTAAAATCACGATTGGATAAAGATGAAACAGGCGATTTGAAGAAGTTCATTTTAAATTTCTTGAAAGCATCTGATTTTAACATAGAAGATGTCGTATTGCATGAAGAGGAAGAATTGATTACCCCTGAATTGGAGCAATTGATTCAAAATGCCCCTATTGATAATGAGGCAAAAGCTGAAATGCTTAGAAAAGGAAAAATCACAAATGCAGAATTGACATTCAAGCATAAGGTTGGCGACAAACTATACGATTTGTCTGAAGAATATGAATCCAATGGTACGATGAGATTTTTGGGGATGGCAGTAATTCTGAATTTCTTGTTGAAGACCAACCGGTTTGTGCTTATTGACGAAGTCGAGACAAGCATCCACTATGAACTGCTGGCTTATTTTATAAAAGTATTTTTAGCGAACAGTGAAGGAACATCCCAAATGTTGTTGACAACACACGACATCAATCTTCTCAACGAAGAATTCATTCGCCGTGACACAATATGGTTTACGGATAAAGACGAATATGGAGAGACTAAAATAGTTCGTCTTTCATCTTTAGGCTTACACAAGAATCTTTCCCCGTATAATGCTTACAAACAGGGTAAATTAGTTAAGCTTCCGTTCCTTGGCAGTCAATACATTAACCTAAATGACTAATGATATGGGGCGGACAGTAACAAAAAGCATCGCCATCATAGGCGAGGGAGAAACCGAGTGGTTCTATTTTGATTCATTGAGGGTGGCATGTCGTTATCCTTTCAAGGTCGCTCCGGATTTTCCGCAGCATAGCGACATCAATCATATTCTAAAATTGGTAGAATCCTACTTGAACAAGCAATATGACTTTATCGTATGCCTTTTTGATATGGACAGGCTGTATCAATATCCTTCTGAAATGCAATTGTATCAACGAGCAAAGAAAAAGTATAGCGCAAAGAAATACGCTGGCAAAGTGATGTTTGTAGAAACGAATCCATGTACGGAATTTTGGTTCTTGCTCCACTTTCTACCCAATGTAGTTTGTCGGCGATATGAAAGTTACGACCAACTGCTTCCTGAATTGCAGAAATACATGCCGGGATATGAAAAGACAAAGCGATATTTCATACGTACCAACCTCTATAAATACCTGACAGAGAATGGAGATTTGGAACGCGCGATGTTAAATTCGGAAAAATTATGTCAATTGTGTAAAGAATCACCGGAAGATTTGAAGGCATACTCGGAAGTGCATAAGGTGATAAGATTACTCAATGATATAGAGTTATACATTTAATATAAGCAACACATGAAAATACAATCAGTTCATATTAGGAATTACCGAAAATTGAAAAATTGTCACATAGATTTTGGGGAAAAGGAAACAGTTTTAGTTGGTGCTAATAATAGTGGCAAGACTTCAGCTATTAGTGCTATTGTTGGATTTCTAAAGAATACAGATAGATTCACTCTAAAAGAGTTCACTGCAACAAATTGGGCATTAATTAATGAAATTGGTGAGAAATGGCTGGAAAATGATTCTGTAGATGAAGCATTATTGAGCTCTCATCAATGGGATACCATTGTGCCATCTATGGATGTTTGGATAAATGTGGAAGATGGAGAACAATATCGAGTGAATCACTTGATACCGTCACTTAGTACATGGGATGGTAAAAAGGTGGGTGTCCGTGGACAATATGGCCCCAAGGATGTAAAAAAACTTTATACTGCTTACAAGGAAGCCAAGACAAAGGCAAACATTTTAGAAAGTACTGAAGAATGGAAGAAGGCTGGCTCTCCTGAATTATATCCCAAAAATTTATGCGATTTTTTAGGTAAAGGGTTAAACCTTAAAGAGTATTTCAACGTGAAATATTACATCATAGATCCAGCTCTTGATCCTATCGAAGAAGACAAAGTGCAGGAGACTCCTGATCACGAACTTGATAGCAATCCTTTTGAAAGTCTGATCAGAGTAGATACGATATTGGCATCAAGAGACTTTTCTGATCCAGGAGGGCAATCCGATAGTGATATAGATACATTGTCAAAACAATTTCAACAGTACTATAAGAGTTGTGGACTAGAAGATGAAGAATTAACTTCAGAAGGTTTGAATCTCCTTGGAGGTATCGCAATAGCCAATAAAACATATGATGAAAAATTAAGAAAGACTTTTGAGATGCCTGTAGGCGAATTGAAGAATATTAATTATCCTGGATTCCAAAATCCAGAGATAAAAATACGAAGTAAAATTCAGATTGAAGAAGCTATAAAACATGACTCAGCAGTTCAGTTCGCTATTCAGGGCATGGAGCAACTAATGCTTCCGGAGAAATATAACGGTCTTGGTTATCGAAATCTTATCTCCATTTATATGAAGCTGATAGACTTTAGAGAAAAATGGCTGAGGACATTTAGTGATGGAGAAAATATTGAACCTATTCATATAGTATTTGTAGAAGAACCTGAAGCGCACCTACATGCTCAGGCACAACAAGTGTTTGTAAGGAAAGCATTTGAGGCTCTGTGCAACAATGAGCTGATAAAGGAACATCCTTGGCTAAATACACAACTTGTACTAAGTACACATTCAAATCATATTGTAAACGAACTTGATTTAAACTGTATGCGTTATTTCAGGCGAGTAATAGGTGATAGTAAAATACCCATCTCAAAAGTCGTGAACTTATCAAGTACATTTGGAAAAGATGAAGAAGAAACAAAACAGTTTGTGACGAGATATATACGTTTGACTCACTGCGATATATTTTTTTCGGATGCTGTTATTTTGGTTGAAGGTCCTGCGGAAAAGATACTTGTTCCTAACTTTCTCACAAAAGCAGGATTAGATTCTTACTATATTTCTGTTATAGAGATAAATGGGCGCCATGCACATAGTTTTCGTAAACTTATTGAAAAAATTGGAATAGCCACTTTGATTATAACGGATATAGATGCAGCTGAGACTAAAATAGGAAAAGATGGGAAAAAACATCTTTCGTCCGTGATAACATCTAAAGGAAAGGGTTATAAGACAAGTAATCCTTCTATTAAAAACTGGCTTCCTGAGAAAGAAAAAATAGATGATTTGTTGGTATTGGATGAAAAAGAAAAGATAATTGGTAATGTAAAAATCGCATTCCAAACTTCAATAAACGTCAAGTGGGATAAGGATACAAAGGATTTGGTGGAAATATGTCCCTATACTTTTGAGGATGCGTTAATATTTACAAATCTCGAATTATTCAGACAAGATGGACTCAAGAAAATGGGCGGCATTACCACGATATTGAATCTGTTGAGGAAAAGTGATTCAGCTAATGAATTACAACGATGTATATTTGAAAAGCTGGAAAGCAAAAGTGATTTTAAAAAGGCTGATTTTGCAGTTTCTTTGCTTTATAAAAATGATTTTATCGACTTAGAAGCTCCCGCATATATTAAGGAAGGACTAAACTGGATGAAGTTATATTTAGACTCTAATGGAAACAAGGATGAAAAATAATATAGATAGTCAAGTAGATGAAACACTAGAGAAGTGTATTCTTTCAACACCACGTAAAAGTTTTTTTCTTTTTGCTGGAGCTGGTTCAGGTAAAACTCATTCTTTGGTTCTTCTTTTGAAAAAAATTCGCAATAGTATCGGTAAAGACCTATTATTGCAAGGAAAAAATGTAGCCGTTATTACTTTTACAAATGCAGCTACAGATGAAATAATCAATCGTTTGGATTATAGTCCTATTTTTCACATATCAACGATTCATAGCTTTGTATGGGATATTATCAGATACTATCAAACAGATATAAAGAGACTATATTGTCAGTATATTATTGAAGATGCGGAAGTGTTGGAAAAAAAGTTAGATGCAACACAAAACAAGGCTACAAAAACTTATTTTTCCAATGTAGAAAAGCTTGAATATCTAAAAGAGCGATTAATAAAAGCACAGACGATAGATAAGTTTGTATACAATCCCAATGGCAGTAATCCTGAGCATAATGCATTGAAACATGCTGAGGTTATTAAAATCGCAGCACGAATGATTATTGAAAACAAAGTATTGCAGCAAATCATAGCGCAGCGGTATCCGATACTCTTGATTGATGAGAGCCAAGACACAAAGAAAGAATTGATTGACGCCTTCTTTGAAATACAAAGAAACTTTGCTGATATTTTTACTTTAGGTTTGCTTGGCGATCAGAAGCAGCGAATTTATGCAGATGGGAAAGAGAATATTGAAAGCATTATACCTGCCGAGTGGGAGAAGCCAATAAAGAGGATGAACTATCGTTGTGCTAAACGAATAATCCAATTAGCTAATACTATTGGTAAGGCTATAGATATTCATGCAGAACAAAGTCCGCGTGAAGATGCTAATGATGGTTTTGTTAGACTTTTCGTGATAAGACAACATGATGGCATAAATAAAGATGAAGTTGAGCAAACCGTAATGAAGATAATGAGTGAGTATACCCGAGACAAAAAATGGATGGGAGTAGATGCTGATGTGAAAATCCTGACACTTGAACATATGATGGCTGCACGGAGATTAGGATTTGATAGTTTTTTTGCTCCATTTAGTAAAGTTTCAAAATATCAAATGACATTCCTTCAAGGAACTGTATCAGAAATTGAATTTTTTACAAAAGAAGTGCTTCCCATTGCAGAATCAATGAAAGGGAATGGACGGGTCGCACTAGAAATTTTGAAAGAAAATTCGCCATTATTAAGTAAACAAAATAAAGAAAAGCCGTATGAATTATATTTGAAATGCAGAGACGAAGCTATGAAAATTGCTCACATTATAAATAAAAACGGGACTATTCGTGTTATCGTAGAGGAAATCCTAAAATCTCAACTATTGACAGTTCCGGATATTATACGGCAAGCGTATTCTTTTAAGCCATCGGATGTAGAAGATTCCATAGAAGAAGAACTGCGTGCTTGGATAGAAGTTATGGATTTGCCGATTGATATGATAAACAGTTATGATAACTATGTTAATCACCGTTCACGATTTGATACACATCAAGGGGTTAAGGGGCTTGAATTTGAGCGTGTGATGGTTATTATAGATGATTCTGAGGCGAAAGGATTTCTATTTAGTTATGACAAGCTATTCGGTATAAAAGGCTTATCAGACACTGATAAGAAAAACTTAAGCGAAGGCAAGGAAACTTCTATAGAACGAACTCAAAGATTATTTTATGTTACATGTACAAGAGCAAAGAGTTCGTTAGCAGTTGTAATGTATGCAAATAATCCAGAAGGAGTAAAAACTGAAGCTATCAAAAAAAGATGGTTTGAAGAAGATGAAATTATTATAATGTAATTTATTGATATTTAGATAATACAAATCAGGAGGTCATGTTGTAGAAACGATGACCTCCATTTCTGTAAATTACTCTTTTGAGGCAAGTATCTCACGAATGTACTGTTGGTTCTTATAGTCAATGCAAAACAACCTATAAATTTGAATATTTAAGTCGCCATCGTAATCAATAATACCATTATTATCAGAATAATCCAATAAATCAGGAACTTTTTTTGCCAAAGAAGTCAAAGATTCGTCTGTAAGCAAAAATGCAAAGCGAATAATTTCACTCGTAGCATATCTGAAAAAATTTTGAGCTTCTTTTTCTGTCTCGAAAGTTTTTAATGCCGTTGATGTAGGTTTCCACCATATACTCAAAGATGTTGTCCACCTCGTAAAATCTGCATTGCTGCGCTGCTGTCCTGCTGTATCGTCTTGCCATATCCTTATTTGTTAGATTGTTAATAACCAAATGAAAAAGCCAATTGCCGCCATTACTGAAAATAGGGAGATTAGGATGCCGAACATGATGCTCAACATGCCGAATAGGATTTCTCCTATGATACCTACTACCAAACTGCCAGCACAAAAGGCTATGTTTGATGTTGTCGTTACTACTGCGGATAATGCTTTCCACAATACCTTTCCGATGTCACTCAATATCATTCTCATATTTTCCGATTTTAGATTGTTGATTACCTTGTTCGGATTTGGAGTGGGCGGTTTCTTTTTCTTTTCGCCTCTCTGTATGTCCGATGTTTTCTTGTGACGTCTTCCGACCGCATTGGTCGTTTTCGTTTCGGGGGCTTCTCAAAGGTTAGGGAGTAGGATTAGCAAATTTTTTAGACAAAATACTACCCCTGAAAGGGCGTGGAGATTTTTCGACAAAAAATTTGAGTTCCTAATCCCGTCTTTACCTTTGCCCCATGCAACGAAAATGACACCTGATGCCGTCCTGGATGGCGGCATGGAAACAGAGGCATACGCATAGAGAGGCGGAAAGGAAAAGGGACAGATATATTGGCGTGCAGCGCCATGTGGATAGATTAAGGGCGGTGCTACAAATAAGGGGAAAGTTGGCTTTCCGACCGCCGTGTGGAAGTCCTGTAACCGTCATTGTCATGCGTGCATGGCTTGCGGTTACTGGTGTTCCTCCGGTGGTACATTGTCGTAAAACGGGATTGTCTGCCGTTGCTTTGTCTGCAATGGAAGGCAAACTGGTTTTACGACACGGGGCTTTGTAGCCGAAAATGGTCACAAGAACAGATCCACGCTTGGCGTGTCCTGTAGAAGTGGCATTTTCGGCTACTTGTATATGGATGAAATAATGACTATAAGAACGGTTTTACCGTTTTAGTACAAGCATATAAAAGAAGTGCCCACGGCGATGGCAGTGTCATTTATGACATTGTGGTCGCTGTGGGCTTTTCTTTTGCTTGTACTGTTTCTGAAATCGGCTTTTGCGCATCAGGCAGAAGTGGTTTTCAGAAGGGATTATAGAACGATGTAAAAAACATAAAAAGGAGACTACAATTTGGAATTATAAACAGGAAAATGTACCTTTGTAATGTAATGATAAAGCTTAGACAAGCGAAAGTCTATGAGTGACACAAAAAGACAGTTTTCAGTTACTAAATCGTTACACTTGAAAAATTGAACTGAATTAAAATGTTGATTCATAAGGATTTTGGAGAGAAAGGTTCATAATCCTCTCTCTCCGCAAACTATTAAAAATCAAACATTTACAAGAACGTCCGATTATAATATATAGTCGGACGTTTTTCATTTTCATTCAGTATTCTACATCATTCCATCCTTCCATACTTCATTTCTTCTCCATTTTTATCATACTGCTTACGCTTACCAGTAGGAAGGCCAGTCAGCGTTATGCGAACCACAGCTGTACGATGAATACTTCTCTTGACTGCATCGTCGAAAGCCTCCATGTGCTTGGGCAGAAAACGCTGACTTATCAGCTTGAGAGCATGTATCTTTTCATCGTCATCTGTCACAAGTTCCGCTTTCCCAAAGGCTATTGCAGAACGATACTGAAGCGTAAAAGTACCATCTTTAGGCCCAACCGTAGGTTGGCATTTCGTGACAGCCGAAAGGCATACCTCTGGATGTACAGCCAGTGCATCGAGCTTGTCACCTTCAGGCGCACAATGAAAATACCACACATTGTCGCTAGCACAAGCCAGCGAGAGCGGCACACCATAGGCCGTGCCATCCGCCCTTGTAAAACTTACAGTAATGTACGGAGCCTTGCGCATTATTTCCAACGCCCAATCGCTACTCATTTCTCTGCTTACTTTTCTCATATTCTTTTTAGTATTTAGAAAATCATCCTTTCATTCCACTTTTACGGCTTACAAAAATACAACCGACACGCCAATAAACATATAAAAAAGATGTCCATTTCCACGAGTAATGCGGATAACCTCACAAAGCAATGCTTTCCTATCCCCAAAACAGTGCTTTCGCCCATCGATAACAATGCTTTTCTCCCAAAGAGGCACTTGGCACATAATTAAATTATCTTCATGCAAAAAATCTGCATAGTTAATATTTAACTTTGTATCAAAAACAAATCTAGTCTAGAATTCTAAATTGATTAAGTGTATGAAAGAGTTAAAATGCCCCAATTGCGGAAGTGTATTTTCAGTAGATGAAGCAGACTATGCCTCCATTGTTAACCAAGTGAAAACACTGGAATTTGATGCTGAAGTTGAATCTCGCCTCAAAGAGATAATGAAACAAAACAAAATCCAGCAAGAAGCAGATTCGATGAAAATCAGTCAGAAATATCAGGAACAATTAAATTCAAAAGAAATCGAATTATCGAAAAAAGAGAACGAGATCGTTAAACTTCAAGCTCGCTTAGACAGCTTCAACCAAGCTAAGCAACTGGAATTGGAAACAGAGCGTGCAAAAACCAATGAGGAAATTGTACGATTGAAATCGATTATTAAACAAAATGAAAGCAACATACAGGTTGCTATTCTTGAAGAGCGCAATAAAGTAAAAGACCTCATTCAAACAAAAGAAAATTCTTTAATTGAGTTGAGGAGTCAATTTGATTTAAAACAAAAGGAAGCTACCATCCGGGAAGCCAGCATTAAAGAAGATTACGAGCGGCAACTCAAGCAAAAACAGGAACTCGTAGATTACTATAAAGACCTGAAAGCGAAACTATCGACAAAGATGATAGGCGAATCACTTGAAGTTCATTGCAGTAATGAATTCAATCGTGTGCGTACAAGTATGTACCCCAATGCATACTTTGATAAGGACAACGATGCCAGCCATGGAAGCAAAGGAGATTTTATTTTCCGCGATTATATAGATAATATTGAATATATCTCAATGATGTTTGAAATGAAGAATGAGATGGACGAAACAGCTACCAAGCACAAGAACGAGGATTTTTTTGCCAAACTGGATAAAGACCGGAGAGATAAAGGCTGCGAATACGCCATTCTTGTTTCACTGTTGGAACCCGACAATGATTTGTACAATGAAGGTATTGTAGACGTATCCTATCGCTATCCTAAAATGTTTGTCATCCGTCCACAATTCTTTATGCCGATTATATCCTTACTTACCCAAGCTTCCAGAAAGAGTATAGAATACCAAAAGGAACTTATCATCGCTCGCCAACAGTCTGTAGATGTGACAAATTTCGAAAACAAGCTGAATGACTTCAGAGACAAATTCGGCTACCACTACCAACATGCAAGCGCAAAGTTCAACAAAGCGATTGAAGATATTGACAAAGCGATCATATCTCTTCAAAAAATGAAAGAAGATCTTATGAGCTCTGCAAATTATCTCAGACTTGCCAACAATGACACTGAAGCCCTTTCGATCAAAAGACTTACACGCGGCAATCCAACGATGAAAAAAATGTTTGATGATGCAAGAACGGTTGGAAGTGACAACCCATCCGACGATAACTAAATTAAGGTTAGTTACTCAAGTTTCGCAAATGCGAAACTTGAGCCTTAAGCACACTTCTTAATTTATTAATAAAATAGTCAACAACTTATTTGCATATACTGAAAAAAATTACGATTATTGCATGTACATTTTGTATATAATATCAATTTATTATAAAAGAAGATCTAATATATTAAATATCAATAATATACAAAACGTCAAGCATTTATTTTTTTCTTTGAGTACCTCAATAAAGTTATTTTTAAATTAAGAATTATGCCTATCAATAAGCATTTATATAAAAGATATAAAATTATAGACTGTTGTCTTCGCGATGTAAACAGAGAATATACGTACGAGACTTTACTTGAAACAGTAAATGCCCGTTTGAGAGATATTGACTGTGACACCATACAGCTTAGACAATTAAAAGCTGATTTGGCTGAATTTAACAGCAAAGAAGATTTTGTTAATATCAAACTGGGAAGAAGAAAGATTTTGAGATATGAAAATGTCCTTTGTCCCTTTCCGTTCGATTATTTTAATGATTGGATAATGACTTCTATTGACAATATATTGAAATTACTTTCTGAACCGGAATTTTCAGAAAAACCTATTTTTAAGTCTATGCGTATGCTCATATCGCATATTCCTGTATTTCTATCATCTAAAATAGATTCCAATTTCTTGGAGTTTGAAGATAATCCATTTTTAAAAGGGGTAGAACACTTTGATCAAATTCTGTATTCTATTTTAAATAAAGTTGTTTTAAATATAGAATATGAACCCTACGGTAAATCTTCCATTCAGTTTGTCGCTCATCCTTATTCTATCAAGCAATTTAACAACAGATGGTTTTTGATATGCAGCACGGATTCTTTTCCCAACAACCTTACTAATTTGGCAATTGATAGAATAAAGTCTCTACAAATAAACGAGAGCATCCAGTTTCGCGATAGTCCTGTTAATATAGATGAATACTTTGAAGACATTGTCGGCGTAACAGTGAGCCATAATGAGATTGTAAAGATCAAGCTTAAAGTATCGGAGAAAAGATACCCATATATTGAATCCAAACCTATCCATTCTTCACAAACTGAGCTGAAGTCTGAAAGAACAGATGGATATAGAATCATTACCATTAAAGTCAAACCCAATAAAGAGCTAACGAACTTATTGCTTTCATACGCTGATGACATTGAAATCCTCGAACCTGAATACCTCAGAGAAGAAATGAGGAAGAAGGTCGAAAATATGTATATGAAGTACACGCAAAAATAGCACCGTTAATCTTTTATACTCATTTCACATTGTATTATGAATGACACTATTACCATAAAAGCAACCAAAAAATCTCTTAGCACCGCAATAAAGGCATTATTTGCAGGATATAAGAAACATGCAAAGTACTCGGACGCTTACAAACTATCTTTAAGCGTCGCAACTCCGGGTCTTGTCACAGCGAGAGTCCTTGGAGGAGAATACTCGTTTGAAGCCGAAACAGAGGGTACTGGCAGTTTCTCCGTTTCCTACAGGTGGTTCAGATTGTTTGTAAAGGACTGCAAAATGAAGCAAATCTGTATGGCGGTCAATGGCGGATCCTTATGTTTGAACAATACCGCTACCATTAAAGTAGAATATACAACCGCCGACATAAATGTCCCCTTGTCACTGTTCTATACACCAGGCGAGATAACGAGGATTGACTGGCCTAACATCAACGAACAGATTATAGATTATTGGGGACTTAAACCTCAAATTGAAGAAGCGGAAAATCGCATTAAGGATGTGATCAATACCGTATATATCAAGTTGGCCGACTACTTACCGCCAAATTCAACAGAAAGCAAAATAAAAGAGAAGATTCGGGAAATTATAGCAGGAAAATCGATGTGTTAACCAAATAGCGAATGATGATAACGAAAGAAGATTTATACAGTATAGCCGGCGTTTCAAGTACAATGCTTGACAATGGTATGGAGTGTGTTACCCTGAATGGTGATGTTACAGATAGTTTGCCATCTCAACTCAAAGTATATGGACTGACTTTAAAAGGTTGCTTTTCACTTAAATCATTACCTGAGGATCTGGACATCAAATATCTTTCCATACAGCAATGCCCCAACATAGTCCATTTGCCGGAATCGCTTCAACTGGAGCAATTATATCTATTCCAGTCGGAAATAGACACTTTACCCGTTCATTCATCTTGCTGGAAAGAATTAGTATTGATAGATTGTCCCAATATAAAGAAAATTCCAGATGCCTGTACGGTCTTTGCAGGAGATTTATTCCTGGAGGGCTGTAAGAATCTTGAATCACTTCCCGACATTAAGTCCGTTTATGGCAATCTGAATATAGCAAAGACAGCCATACGTCAATTGCCGGAAAACATCATCATAGGAAATGATTTGGAAGCATATTGCAGCTACATAGAAACGTTGCCGAAAAATATCCGCATTGGCGGAAATATATATTTATCCAATTGTAAGAATCTGAAATCTTTGCCTGATGGTCTGGTCGTCAATGGAGATCTGGACTTGAGTGAGTCGGGCCTGACAGAACTTCCTGACAGATTGATCGTTGGCGGAAATATAGATATCAGGTCCACCCCTATTCAAGAACTTCCCGACAACTTGATTGTAGGAGGAAAGATAATGATGGATGAAAATCAGGCAAACGCTTCGAATATAAGAACAGAGCTTCCGGCCGACCTGCACCATCTAATTTGGAAGGACAGCGGATACATGTATGTCAAGGACAATTTGTATAAAGTGATTGAGCAGCACGACGATTATTGGATTGTTATTGCCCCCATCCTCGACGTGTATCGGGAGATAACTGACTCTGATAGCATAGATAGTGAATACCGATTTTATGTAGTGAAAAAAGGTACTCATTATGGCATTGGAAATAGTTTGAAAGAGGCACAAGAAGATTTGAGTTATTCTTTGTAGAATCTGTAGCGTTAAAACAGTGAACTTCCAATAATAAGAGTAATATTGATTAAATAATATCATGCTAATTTATTATTAAAAAAGACTGATAGATATTATAACTGTTTTGTAATTCTTGATTAGTCACAAAATAAATACAATATGATAAATATCCACATTAAGAGTTTTGCTAAAGATACTACCCTTCTTTCACAAGAGGATGAAGCCGCAAACCAATTGAAGAACAAACTCCAAGAGGATTTAGCTCAATATCCTAATGCGAAGGGTACAATATATATCATGACAAGCATACGTATTTTCGGCCAGAAACGGAATGACATAGATATACTTGTTATGGGATTTATAGAAAATCTAACCCTAAAGAACATCAATACCAAGAATTATAGCGTAGTAAAGGAGTTGGACATTAAAAGTTTCATTTGTAACATAGAACTTAAATCGCACTCTGCAAATTGCGTAAAACGTGAAGGCACAGATTATATAGTCTATTATTCCGGTATTCCTCATAATGCCTCCCAACAATGTTGTGAAGCGAAGTTTTCATTGTTCAACCATCTAAATGACCAATTGAATATCAAACCGTTTATTTGCGATGTACTTTGGTTCAATGGATTGTCAAAGACAGATTTGTCATACATGAGAGGCTGCACAATTGACAACGCATTGCACAGAGGATTCAAATTCAGAGATCTTGTTAACGTAATTCTCCAACAAGCCAATGTTATCAAAACCGAGATGTCAAGATACTGTTTGGATAGCTTTAATGATGGTGCAAAGGAGTATAAGTCTATTGTTGACCTGTTTACAGTAGAGAGAAAGCCACAAGGTCTGACCAAACAAAAATTCGAATTGTTAAGTCAAAAAAATACAGAAGTTGAAAAGCTTTTGTCAGACGTTGGCAATAAACTTACTATTGTCACTGGAAGAGCAGGGACAGGGAAAACTGTTCAGTTACTGCAATTAGCATTTCTTCTTGCGAATGAAAATTATGCAAAACGTTGCTTGATTCTTACTTACAACAACGCCTTGGTGAGTGACATCAAACGTTTGATAGACTATACCCCAATGCCATCGAAAGTTGACGGACGTACAGTATCAATCAAGACTATACATTCTTTCTTCCAAACATTGATGAAAGAGATTGGCGTTGATGTCAATCATCTGAACCCACTGAAAATAACCTATGATAATGACTATAATCTTGCATTAGAACAACTTTATGATTTTGTAGTAAAAACATGCAAGAAAGAAGATATTGATGCTCTGAAGGATATGGCAGAAAACACAGTCGATTGGGACTATATCCTGATAGACGAAGCGCAAGACTTCTCGGATTTAGAGAAAAAAATTCTTTTCAAGATTTATGGCGCAAACAGATTGGTGGTTGCTGATGGCGTGGATCAATTTATGAGAACAGGCAACCGTCAAAATTGGGAGAAAGGAGTTGATAAGTCTCTTGTACATAAACCTAAAGCCATGGAATTGGAGCGAAGACAGAAAGCCAATCTTGTATCATTTGTTAATGCTTTTGCTCGTTTAGCCACTCTTGATTGGAAAGTCAAACCGAATGATGAATTGCCAGGTGGCGAGATTAAAATCTACTCAAAATTCATGAAATCAACATACGACATGCTCAAAGCTAATTGCGAGAGGAATAACTGTGAGAGCTACGACATACTTATCCTTGAACCTCCAACTTTGGTTAAAACAGATGATAAAGGTAATAAATCCTTTTCTAAAGCAGAAACATACACCCTGGCCGGCATACCTATATTTGATGGCATTAACAACAAGAATAGAACTACCTACCCGACAAAAGATCAATGCCGTGTGTTTCAATATGATTCATGCAGAGGGCTTGAGGGATGGTGTGTTGTATGTGCCAACTTTGATGAACTCATTCAATATAAATTAAATACATACAAGCCTACTGAAGATGAATTATGTTTTGATCCGGAGGTGGCTAAGAAACGAAAAGTACTGTTATGGGCGCTTATGCCATTGACACGACCGATAGACACATTGGTAATAACATTGTCTGATACGAATTCGGAGATTGGAAAAATGCTTAAGCAACTTGCTGATACATATCCAGACTTCATTGAATGGAATATTATTTAAATTAAATCAGATATGGACAGATTCTTTTATAAGTATTATTATGAGTACTTTCTTTGGAATAATGGTCTGATTGAGCACTTCTTTAAGAAAGGAAAGAGCGAGATTTTACTCCACATAGACAAACAACTCTTGGAAGAAATTGGTAAAAGCAAAGGTATTGAGGCAGATGACTATCAGAACGAATTTATTTCAAGTGTAAAGAATTTCTGTGCTTATTACAATAGATTTATTTGCAGGAAATATACTTTAGACCTCCAAAAAGGCTGTAAATTTTCTGATGATAGCAAAAAATGCTCCGATATTTTTTGTCAGAAGAATTATAAGGATTGTAATGTATTGGAAGTTGCCAACCATATTTATTCTAACGAAATAAAATATTACGATAAATATGAAGATAAAAATGGTAATAGAACGATTCGTTTCTCAGAAAATGAAAAGCCATTAGTCCATGATATGCCATTTTTTGCCATAGTAATCTATGTTATCTTGAAATTCGATAATGGCAAAACGCAAGAATGGGACAATGTCGGGAAAGACATTTCTCCTAAATCGAGAGCTTTCATTCCTATATTGTGGAAAGCGATAAATGATTTTGATAGAAGATTCGACAAAGATGCCAGCAAATATAATCGTGATAATCCGGATTATGGAGACTATGCTGGAAGAATCTTATATCATCTACCGCTTTCTGCATCTACACGTAACAAGATACAGGATGCCATATATAAGTCGAGTATCTGGAAATTAGTTGACTCAAAATCATTCGTTGATATCATTGGCCTTATAATAAATTCTCTAAAAGATATTAAAGCTAATGAGGAACTAAAAAATATCTTGTTAAGTTGTTACTCGTCAAACGATTATAAAGGAATATCAGCCCGTAAGATTCAGTCCGTAATAGACGATTTTGATATTGATGTTTATGAAAGCAATTTAGCTCAACGGAAGGAGACGAAAGATTACAAAGAAACTATAGTAAACGGTGAGTTTGCATTGGGTGTATATATTCCAGATGATGAAGAACAAACGAACTCAATCGTCTTACTCACTACTGTACAGCAATATGTGAATGAAGGTGGTTTCTGCATAAATGAAGGGAAATCAGGAACACTGGCTGGTTATAATACATCATTTGTAAAATTGCAAAACCAATCAGAAGAAATAGAACTGAAGGATTATGCTTTAAAGAAAAACTGTTATCATATCACACCATTGCCTACTGAAAATGTAATCTTTTTTTATGAGTATGATGATAGCTTATTTATTCAAACTAGAACGATTAAACCTGCAAAATCTTATATCATAGCTGTCCGTAATGGTTCTGAGTCTGTTTTTAACCAATGGTGTATAGATAATAGGAACACGCTGGTGCAATGGCCCAATGAAGATACAAGAGATTTGTTTGGAGAGAACTGGACTATCTTCTATACAGAGAATAAGTTGAATGGCCAATACTATCAAAACGTAGCTACTAACTCAGAACGGCAAGAGTCATCAACCATAATTATGAAGGGAGGCATTAAGAAGAGCAATGGCTGCTATTTCATTAATGCACTTCCTTACTTTGAAATTCCAACTATTTATAATCCTGAAGACATAAAAGTCTTTATGAATCTTAATGGGGGCGATAGGGAAGACATATTTACTTATAAAGTGATAGATAATAGAATTATTTTGGATATCAAGGAAATGCCTATCGGAAGTTCTGAAATTGCTTACATGGATATCCGTCTTGAGCACAATGGTAACACAAATTATTGTTACAGTATAGATGTCTGCGGTCAAAGTATAATTTACGATCCGTCATATGCATACAGATTTGACCAATTCGGCACTAAGACAGAAAATGACCATACTTACTATGGCAATCATGTTGATATCAAATATCAATCAGCGAATGTCAGAGGCTTGTTTCAAATCAACAAAGAAGATTTCAACTCTATTTCGGATGACCTATATTTCACAAATTTGCTCGCCGCATGTTGTTACGATTCAAAGTACTCTGAAATAGCACATGCAAAGTTCAGAAAGTGTATTAGCTATGCAGCAACCCGTTTGAACATTAATATACAACAAAAAGAATTCATAAGTAATACACCTTAATTCCGCAACACTATTATAAATATAACTTTTTAAGTACCTGAGCAACAAAAAGTTGCCCAGGATTTTGCCGTGTCAGATTTTTCACTTATCTTAGTGTTGCAATTAGAAAACAAGCGAAAATCGTAACAAGGCATGGCAAAGGTACAAATAAAATCTGAGAAACTCACACCTTTTGGAGGAATTTTTTCAATCATGGAGAAATTTGACTCCATGCTTTCACCCGTTATCGACTCAACACTGGGTCAGAGATGCCGCAGTATCATCGGATATCAGTTCAGCGAGATAGTCCGTTCGCTGATGAGCGTTTATTTCTGTGGCGGCTCATGCGTGGAAGACGTAACGTCACAACTGATGCGCCATCTCTCGTATCATCCTACCCTTCGTACATGCAGCTCTGATACCATCCTCAGAGCCATCAAGGAACTGACACAGGAAAACATCTCCTATACTTCCGACCAAGGCAAGACCTATGATTTCAATACTGCAGACAAACTCAACACATTGCTTATAAACGCTTTGGTTTCTACAGGCGAGTTGAAGGAAATTGAGGAATACGATGTTGACTTTGACCATCAGTTTCTTGAAACGGAGAAGTATGATGCAAAACCGACCTACAAAAAGTTCCTCGGCTACAGGCCTGGCGTATATGTTATCGGTGACAAGATAGTCTATATCGAGAACAGCGATGGCAACACGAATGTGCGTTTTCATCAGGCAGACACCCATAAGAGATTCTTCGCTCTTCTGGAATCCCAGAACATCCGTGTAAATCGCTTCAGGGCAGACTGCGGTTCCTGCTCGAAGGAAATCGTCAGTGAGATAGAGAAGCATTGCAAACATTTCTACATCCGTGCCAACCGATGCAGTTCGCTCTACAATGACATCTTTGCTCTGAGAGGATGGAAGACGGAGGAGATTAACGGCATCCAGTTCGAACTCAATTCCATTCTCGTTGAGAAATGGGAAGGCAAGTGCTATCGTCTTGTCATCCAGAGACAAAGACGCAACAGTGGCGACCTTGACCTATGGGAAGGCGAATACACTTACCGTTGTATTCTGACCAACGATTACAAGTCATCGACAAGGGACATTGTTGAATTCTACAATCTGCGTGGCGGCAAGGAACGTATCTTTGACGACATGAACAACGGATTCGGTTGGAGCAGGCTCCCCAAGTCATTCATGGCGGAGAATACTGTCTTTCTTCTGCTTACTGCATTGATACACAATTTCTACAAGACCATCATGAGCAGGCTTGACACCAAGGCTTTTGGGCTCAAGAAAACGAGTCGCATAAAGGCTTTTGTCTTCAGATTCATCTCCGTACCTGCCAAGTGGATCATGACTGCAAGGCAATACGTGCTGAATATCTACACAGAGAACCGCGCTTATGCAAAACCCTTCAAAACAGAATTCGGATAAGAATCCTTTCTTTCCGGTTAGAATCTGCGTATTTCCTCAAGTCGCATCGTGGGGTAAGGGGATGTTGGCTACATATTGATGTTGTGCTGTTGCTTTTTACTGAAAGCTACTACTAACGACTCATAAATCTACCCTTAATCGTGTATTGGATGATAGTTGCGGATTTTAGGATACAAAGAGAATTCTCAGTAAGGCAGGTTTGTTACACATTGACTATTCTACCGGCAAATGTCAAGCTATAGTACCTTCATTTATGCGAGTGCCATTTTCACTGTATCAGACCCAAGGATCTCAATTACTGATGTTGGGAGGTTGTTACACACGGGCATTTGTTGCAGATCTAATTAAGTATTGTGACGGCCATCAGGTAAACATGTTTTGTATCAAGAATAAGAGCCAAAAAGATGAAGAAAAACTGTTGCCACCAATTATACTTCTTGGCCCCAATTTCTCTCCAAGTGAGTTTAGCAAAGAGTCTGGACAGCAGTGTGATGTGCTTGATAACCACGATTTTGCTTTGTCGTTACTCAATATAATACCTTCATATTCATATAACGATATCTACTCTAAATTCCAATTTAACGTTGGTTCGTCCAATTTTATTTCTCAACTCGAACCAGCCACAACTGTTGCTATACCAAGAATAAGGTCAATGAGAAGCACTGGCACACATAAAACCTGGTACATTGAAAAAGCAAATAATAAGTTTGCCAAAATTGAGCAAGGTATGTTACCGTGGGCATCAATCATTTGCCACCATGAGATGAATGCACCTATGGTAATTAAACAAAAAGATTATTCTGTCTATCTTCCAGCTACATTGTTGCTGCCTAGTTATGTTGAAAGAGCTTTATATTTAATGAATTTAGGGTTGCCTGAAATAAAAAAAGTTTTTGTATGTGGAAATTCAAGTAATACATATTACACATTAATGAACCAATATAAACTTCATAATGAAACAAGATGTGATGTGTTTGCCTCAAAAATATCCGGAAGCGATAATAAAAGTAATCTTGTAAGAGATGTTGTCAGAACTACCCACAGAATGGAGTTCTATAAATCCAATTTCAATGGAAGCAAATATCGGGATATGTATATGATATTAAAAGATTGCAATGGCTCCGATGATATTTTGGCTGTAGCCCATAAACATAAAATATACTTAAATCGTCAAGGGAAATTTTACAGATTAGATACAAGAACCGTTAACGAGGCGATGTCATTCCTCATCCAAAACAAAAACAGATGGAAGTTTGAACCAAAAGGGGCATCGATTGGATATACAAAAAATGGCGGACTAACGTTTGAATCCGTTTTCACTTTGACCGATGAAGTAATTGAAGTGCCAAACTTATCACAATTTCATAAAGAAGATATTCAAATTATATAAGTTACTATGAAGAAATTTGAACATTTATTCTCACAAGATCCAATTGGAGCTTTTGAAAAGATAGAAGAAGACTATAGACGTTATTTCAAAGCAGCGTATAAAATCAGCAATGAAAGGCTGGATGAAGAACGAATGGAAGCATTAGGCAACAACCTCAGCAAGGAACCTTATTTAGAAGTACTTCCTGAATATGCCCCTGCTACAAAGTTATCTACAATGGATGACCTGATAAATCGCTTCTCCGACTTTTTAGGCGGGAGAGAACACGCTAAAGAATTCTTCGAAGACTTCATCTCAAAAGGATTGATGCAAGGCCTGATGGATAGGTATATCCCTTACGGCCATCAGATAGGAATGCTGGAGAAAGCATTTGCTGGAATAGACGAAAATGGCAAAACACTTAAATACAAAAACACAGTCATCACTTCAGGCACAGGTTCAGGAAAGACAGAATCATTCCTGCTACCGCTGTTAGCAGATATATACAAAGAGTATATTAACAACAATTGGGGACAAGCCACTTCACACACCAATTGGTATGAAGGTGTTGTAGAAGGGCGAACCAATATAAGACGATATACACCTAATCAACGGTCAGGCGATCCGCGACGTGCAGCCATCAGAGCCCTTGTGCTCTATCCGATGAATGCCTTGGTCGAGGATCAGATGGCACGTCTTAGGGAAGCACTCGACAGTGATGATGTACGTAATTTTATGCAAGAAAATATGAATGGAAACCGCATCTATTTCGGCAGGTACAACGGTGCGACTATTGCTCCGAAAAGTTATGATTTACTCGAAGATCCTGATCACCTGAATACTTTTAACAGAAAGAGACAAGAAGTAGCAGAACAGTTGAAAGAGATTCATGATAATTTTGAATTTATCAATAATTACGTAAACAATCATCCGGATAAAAGAGATGCTCTGTACATTGAACCGAGACTTGGAGGAGATTTGACTACCAGCGAGATGATAACCCGTTGGGATATGCAGTATTGGGTACCTGATATTATGATTACCAATACTTCGATGCTCAGCATTATGCTTATGCGACGGGCAGAAAGCCAAATGTTTGAAGATACCAGACGTTGGCTGGCAGCAGAAGACCTTCCTAAAGAACAGCGCGAAGAAGCTAAAAAGAATAGAGTTTTTCACATCATTGTCGATGAACTCCACCTGTACCGGGGAACTGCGGGTAGCGAGGTGGCTTGTCTGTTGCGTATGTTGTATAATGCCATTGGTCTTGAACCTGTAGTAGATGATGGTCATGGAAACAAAATTCCGAATCCCCAGATCAAAATACTTGCTTCATCCGCTTCTTTAGGGGACGAGACTACAACACAAAAATTCATGGAAGAATTCTTTGGTATATACAGTACCATTGAAGGAGAAACGGTATTCAATGTTCAGGCTGGTTCCAATTACACAGGAAGCGAACAAAATATTACTATTGATTATACACTGTTTTCTGAGTTTAATCATGAAAACTTCATTGCGATTGAACTCGAAACAAATAATGCAGGTAATGTAGAAGATATACGCACGAATAAAGTAAAACGATTTATAAAGGAAAAATTCAATTGTGATTCCATAGCAGAATTCTGTGAAAAGTATGAAGAGCAGATCTTTAATGACTTTTTCAATTGCCTGCCTTCAAATAAAGATAGATCAAAAAGACCGATTGCCCAATCTGAACTAATTAAATCTTTATTTAAAGGTAATAAGGAAGCTTATCGCGGATTCCTTATCTTTAGAGGTTATATAGATACTCTTTACAGAAATCATAAATTGCCAAGATTCCGTTTTCATAAGTTCTTTAAGTATATCGAAGGGCTATGGGGTGAATTGAACCCTTCTTTATCTGATGAAGTTCCACCTGTAAAGAATCTCAGCTACAATGCAAAGGAAGTAGGAGCAAGAAAGGTACTTGAACTGCTCCGTTGTGAAAATTGTGGTCAACTGTTTATAGGGGGGAATAGAAAAATGGAAGATAACGGTAGCATTTCACTTACATTAAACTTCCCTAATCTGGAGCAAATACCTAATTTCAATCCGACACCGATGGTTCAGAATAAGAACTATCTGGAGTATGCGATTTTCTGGCCAAAAGATTTGGATACACAAATCCAATTGACTAATGGAAATGCTCAAGCAGGGGCAAATAATCATGTAGTGGAAATTTCATCCGGTAACAATATTTATGATTTAGGCAAAGCTCAATGGGTTCCAGGTTACTTGGATTCCTTAACAGGGAGGTTTATCCCAAAAGATAGATCCATTTCGCCTGAGACAGGAGAACTCTACCCCACTATTCAAGAAAACGGCATTCAAGGATTCCTTTATCAAGTTGTGAATAACAATGATCAAGAGATTGATAGTACAAGAGCTTCCAGAATTTATGCAGCTCCATGTACTTGTCCGCATTGTTTACAGGATTATACTTTACGCAAATATACACATTCACCTATTCGTAGTTTCCGAACTGGTATCGATCGTAGTAATCAGATCCTCAGCAAGGAATTATTGTATCAATTAGATGATAAATCCGCAAAGCTTATTGGTTTTTCCGACAGCAGAGAAGATGCCGCCAAACAGGCACTGGGTATTGAGAAGGAACAATATCGAGACATGATTCGTATGCTATTTGTTGAGTGTGTCAATGAAGTTGGCATTGATGATATTGTTGATTTTGTTAGACAGAGACTAGCAGCTGGTGAACAATGGGACACAATCAATGAAGAAGTTATGGCTAGATGGTTGCGTCCAGACATTCTTGCAATAATGTATGCTATCATGATTGCAGTTACGACTAACAATTACACAGGTTTAGCCAGATTCTCTCCAAATAATATTCCTTTATCCGACCTCATCAGCAGACATGCTAATAGTTTTGATGGAACTTTAGTAAGAAAATTACTGCAAAGAGGTATTAATCCGGCAGGAGAGGCTTACAAGTTTCAGTGGTACAGAAGAGATAATGCACCAGGTTTGTACCATTGGAGCACAGCTTACGACTTCAATACTTTTTCATTAGTAAGCAATCCTCACTTTTTTGATAGCGCATACACCCGACAAATCAGGAATCAACTTGAAAATGCAGTATTTGCCAACTCGTTTGGCAAATACATGGGTGTAAGCGTATTAGATGCAGGTATTGGTTATATCAGTGGACCACAGTCAGCTGATATTGAAAGATCACAAGAGTATCAAGCGTTAAGAAATCTATTGCCAGCAAATATCAATGTTTATGAATTCGTTGACGCATTCATCCGTGTAATGGGTGACAACTATCTCTATCCAAGCGTAGAAGGTGGAAATTCTTATACAGATTACGCAAATCTTAAAGCCTCTGTAAAACGCCCTATTGGAAAATTCTGTACTGAAAATAATATCGATGAAAACCAATTGGGCAATGCTCTTGTTGCTTACTTGAAAATAAATTGTACTGACAATGAAATTCTTTCTCTTGAACTTGAAAAATTGTATTTCACCAAAATGACAAAGGACAGGTATCTGAAATGTCCTAGATGTGGTCGAGTGCATCCCAATATGGGATTCGGTTTCTGCACCAATACATGCTGCATGACAACATTAGATCCTCGTATTACAATTGATACCGATTCTTTGCACAATCATTATATCTCATTTGACATTTTAAAAGAGAAAAAAGCACCAAGAAGGCTTCATACAGAAGAATTATCAGGACAGACTGATGATATCCAAGCACGTTTACGGGAATTCAAGGATCTAATCCTGATAAATGACGATGACCCAACAAAACGTGGTAAAGAAATGACAATGCCTATTGATATGCTTTGTGTTACTACTACCATGGAGGTCGGTGTTGATATTGGTAGCTTGCAAGCCATATTCCAAGGTAACATGCCACCGACACGTTACAATTACCAACAGCGTGTCGGTCGTGGTGGTCGTCGTGGTCAAGCGTATTCTACCGCATTCACGTTCTGCCGCGGAAGGAGTCATGATGTGTACTATTATGAAAAAGCTACCGACGAAATGGTAGGTGGAATACCCGCAACTCCGACATTGTCTTTGGCTCCATATCGAGACTCTGATGGCCAAATGCGAATGAAAAAAGCTATAATGAAACGTGTTGTCGTGAAAGAAATACTCCATCAGGCTTTCATAGGACTTCGCTATCAATATGACCTTCAAGATACGGCAGGTGAATTTGGACGAATAAGTGAATGGAATAATACCAATAAGGCAACATTACAAAACTGGCTTACAAATAACGAGGTAGCTGTTAATGCGATAGTACATCGATACTTTGATCAATTCAACACAAATGGTCAAATTCAAAATGATATAAAGGATATTATAAACTGGATATCGAATGATATGATTAGCCAGATTGATAATGCCGTTCACAAAGCAACTAATCCTGACATGGGATTGGCTGCTTATTTGTCTGAAGCCGGATTCCTGCCTATGTATGGAATGCCTTCTGATGTGCGCAACTTTTACCATGGCTATGATAATGTATTTAATAGGATAAAGAGTATTGACCGTTCCAGTGAGATTGCAATTACTGAGTTTGCACCTGGATCAGAAAAGACGAAGGACAAGGGTAAGTATAGAGTTGAGGGAGTAACAATTCCAATCATGGAAGAAGCTAATAACGGACGAATCAATTTCTACAATCCTAATGGAGATGCGTTGTCTGATAGATATATACTATCGTACATCAAAAACATAGGTGAGAATGATAATAACATAATAGAGATCACAGAGGCTCCACATAATACTCCATCCAATCAAATAAACTTGACTGACAATCAACGTCTTATTGTGATTCCTCAAGCCTATCGCTCTTTAGATATAGTAGGAAATACTGGTACTCCCGTAGAAAACAATGACAAAGGAAGTAGTTTTACTCAAAGCCAGATCTTTGCGCGAGACAATAGCTCTATACAAACAGGATCTAACAAGAAAACGGTCTGCAATGTGGACATTTCGATGTATGAAATGGGATTAAATGAAGATCCTACCGTATGGCATGTGAATAGCAATAATAACAGATTCTATACAGGTGCTTATTCTGCAAACCTACTGGGACAGCCTAATGACAATACTGCGAACTTTATGTTCTATGACAAAATTAATGTAAATGGCAAAGAAGAGATAGTAAGAAAAGGACAAGGTCAAAATACAATCGACATTGCATTGGGATCGAAGAAAGTCACAGAAATGATTAAATTGGAACTGAAATCATATCCTGCTGTCCTTGATTTGTCATTAGAAACTGGTAATAAATCTGCTATCAGAGCCGCATTCTATTCAGCCGCTTTCTTATTGCAACGAGCGTTGGCAGACAAACTTGATGTCCAACCCGATGAAATAGAAATATGCGAAAAAATTAATGAGAATTTTGCATATCCTACGCTATATCTGAGTGATGCGTTACCTAATGGTGCTGGCATTGTAAGCTACTTATATCAAGACGGAAAATTAGAAGAACTGATTAGGCGTATCATCGATTTCGATTCTTTTGATGTAACAAAAACGCCCAAAGACAAGAGTTTTATGCAATCCCTAATCTCCCAAGAGCATAGATGCAACTGTTTGACCTCATGTCAGAAGTGCCTCTTAACATACAATAACAGAGGATTTCATCATGTGCTTGATTGGCGACTCGGAGTGGGTATATTGCGTTTAATGTTAGATGAAAATTATGATTTCGGATTTGACACGAATACGCGCGCTAATTATGAGGAGCTTCAGGATTGGAATCACATTGTACATGAATGTGCAAAGAAATTCAATCTTGAAGCGCAAACAGAAGAGCAGCATTATTGGATTAATAGGAATGGAATCTGTTCAATATTCTATCATCCATTATGGAATAGAACAAAGGTAATAGAGATGATTACTGAAGAATATATAGGTTTAAAAATGTTCAATACCTTCAAAATTCTACGGTCTGATCTGACAGAGGATAGGGTTGACAATTTGGATGCTCAGATACAACAACAAGGTGCGAATTGGCTAAATAGAATAAGACGAAACAATCAGCCTATACCTCCTGCTGGAACTGATGTCGAACTACAATGAACTGCATAAACATTCAGTAAACTACAGGCACTAACCTCTACAATATAATAGCGACTGTTACTACAAGAACCTAATAGTAGCAGTCGCTATTTGTTGTATTGTACCTATACATTGTAGTCACAGTAATTATGCAAACTCTCTTTAACCTTAAAACAATTCATAATTCACAGAAATTTGTAATCAGCCCCAAAACGTGAAAGCAAACAAAACACATGTTTCACCATAACAAACTATATTCCAACGTTTTGAAATGAAGTGAAGGCGTGAAGGATAAAACAAAAACATAATTTTCACAAGAAGACGATGCTTTCTTCCCTTTAAAACATTGCTTTCACACCCGAAAAGCACTGCTTTCTACCATGAGGCACTTGGCTTCCGTAAAGTCCCTCTTTAGCACGCTAAAGTGGCACTTTACGACGCTAATGTAGGCAGTTGGAAACGCCAAGCAGCCACTGTTTTTTCTCCAGTTGGGAAAAAAGTTTTTCTCAACTGGAGAAAAATAGAACCAGTCTTTCATTAGTATATTCCACAGAAAATCCGTAAGTTTGCCCGAACGTAAATTGCAAGTGTATGCCAAACTATGATTTAATCGCCATACTGGGTCCTACAGCTTCGGGAAAGACACCTTTTGCAGCAGCTCTGGCAGCTGAATTGAAAACGGAAATCATCAGTGCCGACTCCCGACAGGTGTACCGTGGCATGGATCTGGGTACAGGGAAGGACCTGGCCGACTACAACGTAAACGGACAAGCCATCCCCTACCACCTTATAGACATCGCCGAGCCGGGCTACAAGTACAACGTCTTCGAGTACCAGCGCGACTTCCTGACGGCTTACGAAGATATCCGCCACAGGGGTATGATACCCATCGCCTGCGGAGGGACGGGACTCTATCTAGAGGCAGTGCTGAAAGGCTACCGTCTGCTGCCCGTACCCGAGAACCCTGAGCTGCGCGCCCGCCTGGCAGACAAATCGCTGGAAGAACTGACTGAACTGCTGAAAACCTACAAGACCTTGCACAACACAACGGACGTGGACACAGCCAAACGAGCCATCCGCGCCATCGAAATAGAAGAATACTACCTGCACACCCCCGTGGACGAGCGTTCGTTTCCCCAGCTGAAAAGCCTCATCATCGGCGTGGACATCGACCGCGACCTGCGCCGCGAAAAGATAACCCGCCGCCTGAAGCAGCGACTGGACGAAGGTATGGTGGACGAAGTGCGCCGCTTGCTAGAACGAGGTATCGCAGCAGAAGACCTCATCTATTACGGACTGGAATACAAATACCTGACCCTCTACGTCACCGGCCAGCTGACTTACGACGAGATGTTCCACGGACTGGAAACCGCCATCCATCAGTTTGCCAAGCGGCAGATGACATGGTTCAGAGGCATGGAACGGCGCGGCTTTACCATACACTGGATGGACGCACGCCTGCCCATGGAAGAAAAGATTGCGTTTGTCAAAGGAAAACTCACAGAGAATTTGTAAATTTGCAAGTGACAACGGCAGGAAAGAGGCTTCCTTCCTCTCCTACTGCCAAACAATAAGGACAAAGAAGCTATGACGAAATCACCCGAAAAATGGGGGGTGATATACAACCCCAAAGCCGGCACACGCAAAGTGCAGAAACGGTGGAAAGAAATCAAGGAATACATGGACAGCCGGAACGTGGCTTATGACTACGTACAATCCGAAGGGTTCGGCTCGGTGGAACGTTTGGCCGGCATTCTGGCCAACAACGGTTACCATACTATCGTCATCGTGGGTGGCGACGGCGCCCTGAACGATGCTATCAACGGCATCATGAACTCCGATGCTCCTGACAAGGAAAACATCAGCCTGGGCATCATCCCCAACGGCATCGGCAATGACTTTGCCAACTACTGGGACATGAGCGATGACTATAAAGAGGCTGTAGACTGCATCATTCACGGGCGGCGCAGACGTATCGACGTAGGCACATGCTACTATTACGACGGACAGAAACACCTGACACGCTATTTCCTGAACGCCATCAACATCGGCCTGGGAGCACGCATCGTAAAGGTAACCGACCAGTGCAAACGATTCTGGGGCGTAAAGCCATTGTCATATTTCATGGCCTTGCTGTCGCTCATTTTCGAACGCAAGCTTCATCGCATGCACCTGAAGATAAACGGCGAACACATCCGCGGACGTATCATGACGGTTTGTATCGGCAGTGCACGTGGTTATGGACAAGTGCCGAGTGCCGTCCCCTACAACGGTTGGCTGGACGTTTCTGTCATCTACCGTCCCGAACTTCGCCAGCTGCTCAGTGGCCTGTGGATGCTGATACAAGGACGTATCCTGAACCACAAGGTAGTTCACCCCTATCGTACTCAACACGTCAAAGTGCTTCGTGCGCAGAATGCGGAAGTCGACCTGGACGGACGTATTCTTGACCGCCACTTCCCGCTGGAAATCGGTATCCTGCACGAAGCCATTACGCTGATTATACCCGAATAAGAGACGAATTACAAGCCGATAATCACTAAAAAAATCTCTCTGGCGTGTGACTTTCGGCCACCGCCTTCGACTGATACATACAGAAAAACTTAAAAATTGAGTTATGAGACATTTATTCAAGAAAACCATCCTGGCCGCAGTCATCGTCTGCGGTAACATGGGAATCCTTTTCGCCCAGCAGATGCCACCCGTCCCCATGGACGCACAGGTACGCGTGGGCAAGTTGAACAACGGACTGACCTATTACATCCGTCACAACGAAAAACCCGAAAACCGTGTTGAATTTCATATCGCACAGAAAGTAGGTTCCATCCTCGAAGAGCCACAACAACGCGGACTGGCACACTTCCTGGAGCACATGGCCTTCAACGGTACGAAAAACTTCCCCGGCGACGAACGCGGCCTGGGTATCGTACAATGGTGCGAAACGAAAGGTATTAAATTCGGTGTGAACCTCAACGCCTATACCTCGGTGGATGAAACTGTTTACCGCATCAGCAACGTCCCCAGTACAGATGCATCCGTAGTAGACTCCTGCCTGCTCATCCTGCACGACTGGAGCAACGCCATCCTGCTGGCCGACAAGGAGATAGACAAGGAACGCGGCGTCATCCGCGAAGAGTGGCGCAGCCGCAACAGTGGCATGCTCCGCCTCTACACCGAAGCGCAACCCGTCATTTACCCCGACTCCAAGTACAGCGACTGTATGCCCATCGGCAGCATCGACGTCATCAACAACTTCCCCTATCAGGACATCCGCGACTACTACGCCAAGTGGTATCGTCCCGATCTGCAGGGTATCATCATCGTGGGCGACATTGATGTAGACCAGATGGAAGCCAAAATCAAGTCGGTATTTGCAGACGTGAAGAAGCCCGTCAACCCAGCCGAACGTGTCTACTATCCCGTACCCGATAATGCCGAACCCCTTATATATATAGGTAAGGACAAGGAGATAGACAGTCCGAGCATCGACATCTACTTCAAGCACGATGCCACGCCCGACTCCATCAAGGGTACTATGGCCTACCTGGTGCAGGACTACCTGATGAGCACCATCACCATGATGCTGAATGAGCGTCTGAGCGAACTGGCACAGAGCGCCAACCCGCCCTATGTAAATGCCGGCAGTTATTATGGCAACTTCTTCCTGTCCAAAACCAAAGAAGCCTTCAACATCTCTGGTACAGCCAAAGACAACGGTCTGAAGGAAACTTTGACCGCTCTGCTGACAGAAGTAGAACGCATGCGCCGCTATGGATTCACGGAATCGGAATATGCACGTGCCCGTGCAAACATCCTGCAACGCATTGAGTCTTCCTATAACGAACGTGCCAACACGAAGAATGATTCGTACGTAAACGAGTGCATCCAGCACTTCCTCGACGCTGAGCCTATGCCAGGCATCGAATACGAATATACTGTCTTCAACCAAATAGCCCCCAACATTCCTGTGGCTCTGGTAAACCAGATTGTACAAAGCGAACTGATTCCTGACAACAACGAGGTGGTCATCATCTCCGCCCCCGACAAAGAAGGAGAAGTAATCCCCACTAAGGAAGAAGTGCTGGCACAGCTGAACGGCATGAAACAACTCGACGTAAAACCCTACGAAGACAAGGTAAGCAACGAACCGCTGATGAAGGAAGCTCCCAAAGGCGGCAAGATCGTATCGGAAAAGACTGACGCCATCTATGGCACAACGGAACTGACCCTGTCGAACGGTGTGAAGGTTTACGTGAAGAAGACAGACTTCAAGGCTGACGAAATCCGCATGAGCGCTTTCAGTCTGGGTGGAACAAGTCTGCTGCCCGACAGTGACAAGCTGAACTTCAACCAAGGCATTCTGAACGGCGTAATCTCTGCCGGCGGACTGGGTGACTTCAGCAACGTGGAACTGACGAAGATGCTGGCCGGCAAGAAAGTATCGGTAGACGCAGGTGTAGGCGGTACACAAGAATACGTACACGGCAACTGCTCACCCAAAGATTTTGAAACGATGATGCAGCTCACTTACCTGAGCTTCACAGCTCCACGCAAGGATATGGAAGCTTTTGCCTCTTTCAAGACACGTCTGAAAGCACAGCTGGAAAATGCAGCAGCCAACCCGCTGTCGAGCATCAACGACACCATCACCTCGATGATGTACGGCAACCATCCGCGCTATCTCTCGCTGAAGCCCGAACTGATCGACCAGATCGACTACGACCGCGTTCTGCAAATCTACAAGGAACGTTTCGCCAATGCAGGCGACTTCACCTTCTTCCTCGTTGGTAACATCGATCTGGAACAAATGAAGCCGCTCATCGAGCAATACCTCGGCGCTCTGCCCTCTACAGGTGCTAAAGAAACCGTACGCGACAACCACATGGACATCGCCAAGGGCATTCTGAACAAGACATATGCCAAGGAACAGCAAACACCGATGGCCACTGTCTTCATGCTCTACAGCGGCGACTGCAAATATGACCTGAAGAACAATCTGCTGATGAGCTTCCTGACACAGGCACTCGACATGGTTTACACGGAGGAAATCCGCGAAAAAGAAGGCGGTACATACGGCGTCAGCTGCTACGGAGGGCTGAACAAATACCCGACGGAAGACATGATGATGCAGATTGTATATCAGACAGACCCTGACAAATTCGAAAAGCTGAATTCCATCATCGATCGTGAAATGAAAGAAATGGCTACCGAAGGTCCGAGCGACGAACACATGCAGAAAATCAAGGAGTATATGCTGAAAAAGTATAACGACAACCAGAAAGAAAACAGCTACTGGGTAAACAATCTGAAAGAATATTTCTGCAACGGTGTGGACAATACCAAAGACTACGTAGAAACGATCAATGCCATCAGCAAAGCAGACGTACAAAAGTTTGCTGCCGACCTGCAAAAACAGGGCAACAAGATTACAGTGGTGATGACCGTACCCGACAAGAAGTAATACTAAAAGGAAAGCCCTACATAAAATAACAGGCACGGATGACACGGAAAGACAACGGAATGGCATAGCAAATCCGTAAAATCCGAGTTATCCGTGCCTTTTTTCATACCAAACATTTACATGCAATCATGAACTTGTTTCTCGAACTACGCCGACATGGCAAGCTGGCCGACAAACGCCATCCCATGTACGACAAAAACAAATTCGGCCGTTTTTGGATGTACCTCATGGCCGCCTTCTGGGCCGGGTATCTGATATTCTTCGGCACAACTTTTGCTTTTGCCCTGAGTGAAGAGTCGCGCGAGCCCTACCAGATCATCAACGGGGGACTCATCATCATCCTGGCGCTCGACTTCCTCATCCGTTTTCCTTTCCAAAAAACACCTACGCAGGAAATGAAACCCTACCTGTTGCTTCCCATTAAACGCAACAGGCTGATAGATTGTCTTCTACTTCGTTCTGGGCTGAGTACGTTCAACCTCTTCTGGCTGTTCTTCTTTGTACCGTTGGCTATCATCACCGTAACGCGTTTCTATGGCGTGACAGGCGTTGTTACCTACAGTATCGGCATCTGGCTGATGATGGTGATGAACAACTATTGGTTCCTACTGTGCCGCACACTGATGAACGAACGCATCTGGTGGACTTTCCTTCCGCTTTCCGTTTATGGCGCTATCGGCTGTGCCCTGTTCATTCCTGACGACAGCCCCTTGTTCGACTGGGCCGTAACATTAGGCGAAGGCTTCATTACAGGCAATGTATTCAGCTTTCTCAGCGTGATAGTCGTCATCATTGCTCTATGGTTCGTTAACCGCAAAGTGATGCAGGGATTGGTGTACAGCGAACTAAACAAAGTAGAAGATACAACTGTGAAGGTGCGCAGCGTGTCGGAATACCGCTTCCTGGACCGCTACGGCGAAATAGGAGAATACATGCGCCTGGAGCTGAAGCTGCTGCTACGCAACAAAGTATGCAAAGCCTCACTACGTTCCATTGTTATCATCGTACTGATGTTCAGCGGTATCCTCAGCTTTTCGGATATCTACGACTCTGACGGCATGAAAAACTTCATCATGGTGTACAACTACGTCATCTTCGGCATCATGTTCCTGCTCAGTATCATGAGTTACGAAGGTAACTACATTGATGGACTGATGAGCCGTAAGGAGTCCATCTACTCGCTGCTGCGTGCCAAGTACATCCTTTATAGCGTAGCTATTCTGATTCCCTTCCTGCTGATGACACCTGCTATGGTGACAGGCAAGCTGACCGTTGTCAGTTGCCTGGCTTGGGCACTGTTTACTGCCGGAGCCATCTATTTCTGCCTGTTCCAGTTGGCCGTATACAACAACCGCACGCTGGATTTGAACACCAAACTGACCAATCGCCAGAATATGGGAACAGGACTGCAGAATCTCATTTCGTTTGCAGCCTTCGGTTTACCTTTGTTGCTAAATTTCGTTCTCAAAATATGGCTGGGCGAAAATACCACTAATATCATCCTGATTGTCGTAGGACTGGGCTTCATCCTCACCTCGCGCTTCTGGTTGAAAAATATCTATCATCGCTTCATGAAACGACGTTATAAAAACCTGGAAGGATTTCGTGACAGCCGGCAGCGATAAAAGACAAATATCAGAAATATAAAATATCAATTACTAAATATTGAACTTACATTGTTCTTGACTATGATACAGATTAACTCATTACAGAAATTATTCGGTGAAAAGAAAGCCGTCGACATAGAAAACTATACAATCAACCAGGGCGAAATGCTCGGACTTGTGGGCAACAACGGCGCAGGAAAGACTACTCTCTTCCGCCTTATTCTGGACTTGCTGCAAGCCGACCGCGGCAACGTCTGCATTGACGGAACTGACGTCAGCAAGAGTGAAGACTGGAAAACCTTTACAGGTGCCTTCATCGACGACGGCTTCCTCATTGACTACCTGACACCCGAAGAATACTTCTACTTCATCGGCCGTATGTACGGGCTGAAAAAGGAAGAGGTAGACGAACGCCTCCTGCCCTTCGAACGTTTCATGAACGGCGAAGTAATGGGACAGAAGAAATTTATCCGCAACTACTCCATGGGCAACAAGCAGAAAATAGGCATCATCTCGGCTATACTTCCCCATCCACGCCTACTCATTTTGGACGAACCGTTCAATTTCCTGGATCCCTCATCACAAGCCATCATCAAGCACTTGCTAAAACGCTACAATGAAGAGCATAACGCTACTGTTCTTATCTCAAGCCACAACCTGAACCACACGGTAGACATCTGCCCCCGCATCGCCCTGCTGGAACACGGCATCATCATCCGTGACATTGACAATGCCAACGGTTCAGCAGAAAAGGAACTGGAAGATTACTTCAACGTAGGTGTCAAAGAAGAAGAACTGGCCGAAGAAGAGGAGGCACAACCATTATCAACAACTGACGAACCGGAAGTACAAGAAGTACAAAAAGACGAGGAGGCGAAAGCATAATGAAATGCCTGTACAGACTATTACTCCCTGCAATACTGCTGCTCTGTCTAAGTGCCTGCCATACATCGACTCCTCGACTAGACTATCGGGCCTTAGCTCGTGCCTCAGTAAAGCTGGGTATAGACATCGGCCCCAAGGATAACCATCACCTGTATCTCACCGCCGCCGAATGGATAGGGACCCCCTACCGTAGCGGCGGGCACACTCAAAAAGGAACAGATTGCTCGGGTATGACTGGAGAAATCTATCGGAAAGTATACCATATGCGTCTTCCACGCAGCACCAGTGAGCAAATGAAAGCCTGCCGAAAAGTCTCGCGTCGGGAATTGAAAGAAGGTGATCTCGTATTCTTCCACAATGGAAAATCACGAAAAAAAGTTACCCACGTAGGCATCTATCTGAAAGACGGATACTTTGTACATGCTAGTACCAGCCGGGGAGTCATTGTCAGCCACCTTGACGAAGCCTATTACCGCCGCTGCTGGCTACGCGGCGGACGCCCCTGAATCATTTGCATTTCTTAAAATCAGCAATCAATCCCTCACGCATCCAGTTGGCCAGTGCCTGACGGTTGTCACTGATGACAAAACGGCGCTGGTCAAAGCTATTCTGAATATTTCCCAACTCTACAAATAATGCAGGAGGAGTAGAATTAAGCAATACATAGAGATTACGACTGCTCACCGTCCCTTCGAAACCACGATTGGGTTGATGGCGGTCATACTTACGCTCGAACGTATTCTTCATGCCACGAGCCAATTGCTCGCCATATTTGCTACCTGGAGCATGATAAAAGAATACATCGGTCTGGGCCCGCTTACTACGGCTATCCACATGGAGAAATACCGAACGACAATACTTGTATTTCTGTCGGTCTTTGCGATAGAGTTCATTGATTTTCACACAACGTTGTTTCAGACGTTCGACCTGATTGAGTGGAATAGGATCGCCCATACATGTCTCCCGTTTGCTATTCTTCAGATAATTATCATTACGGATACCGTCTTTCTTATCTTGGATGATAATATGTACTTCGGCACCTTCCTGCATCAGATTACGCGCCAAGCGCAGGGCTACATCATAGGCATACTCATCTTCATGCAACTCATGGCCATTCAGACGCCCTATAGCCCCTGGATCGGGACCACCATGTCCACTGACGATGTAAAAGCAAGCACCGTCCAAGCTACTGCCCGTCACATCGACATGCGAAAGCTTCTTGCCGAACAAGGGTTCCTTAATTTGCCGCTTTTTAGCAGTAACAGACTGTTCTCCTCCCTCTTTCAACGGAGGAAGCACATAACGTACTCCCAATATCAGTTCTTTCTTGCCTTTCAGTTTCTTTTCATTCAGCCGCAGGAATTCACGGTAATAAGCCTGTCCGGAACGATGATTACGCTGCAAAAATGAAGAGATTCCCTCGCCTCTGCGAGGAGTATCGGTGGTCTGCTGGGCCACTGCAGAAAGGGTGAATAGGGCCAATATCAAAGGAAGTAAAATATGTCTCATTCTATTAAATCCACTAAAAATCCGGTTTCAGCCGACAAATTTACAGTATTTTCCGTACTTTTGCGAGAAATAAGTGCATATAAATAACCCAAAACTATACAATTATTCGATTATGACCAAGCGATTCAAACCCGAAACCCTGTGCGTACAGGCCGGCTGGTCTCCCAAAAAAGGAGAACCCCGCGTACTCCCCATCTATCAGAGTACAACTTTCAAATACGATACCAGCGAACAGATGGCTCGCCTCTTCGACCTGGAAGACAGCGGATACTTTTATACCCGCCTTCAAAACCCTACAAATGATGCAGTAGCTGCTAAAATCGCAGCATTGGAAGGTGGAGTAGCTGCCATGCTGACTTCAAGTGGACAAGCTGCCAACTTCTATGCCGTCTTCAACATTTGCCAGGCAGGCGACCACTTTGTATGCTCATCATGTATTTATGGTGGGACATTCAATCTTTTCGGTGTAACAATGAAAAAGCTGGGCATTGACGTGACTTTCATCAATCCCGATGCATCGGAAGAAGAGATCTCTGCCGCTTTCCGCCCCAACACCAAGGCACTGTTTGGCGAAACCATTTCGAATCCCACACTCGAGGTTCTTGACATCGAAAAGTTTGCCCGCATTGCTCATAAACATGGAGTTCCTCTGATTGTAGACAACACCTTCCCTACCCCTATTAATTGCCGTCCGTTTGAATGGGGAGCCGACATCGTAGTACACTCCACAACGAAGTACATGGACGGACATGCCACAAGCGTAGGCGGATGTATCGTAGACAGCGGTAACTTCGACTGGGATGCCCACGCCGACAAATTCCCCGGTCTCTGCACTCCTGATGAATCATACCATGGACTGACCTATACAAAAGCTTTCGGTAAAATGGCCTACATAACCAAAGCTACAGCCCAATTAATGCGTGATTTAGGCAGCATCCAATCACCGCAGAACGCCTTTCTGCTAAACCTCGGACTGGAAACACTGCACCTGCGCATGCCGCAACATTGCAAAAATGCACAAGCCGTAGCCGAATACCTGTCTAAGAATGACAAAGTAGCGTGGGTAAACTACAGCGGCCTACCAGGTGATAAATATTATTCACTGGCACAAAAATACATGCCAAACGGATCATGCGGTGTGGTAACTTTTGGATTAAAAGGCGGACGCGACGTTGCTATCAAATTTATGGACTCACTAAAATTGGCAGCCATCGTTACCCATGTAGCCGACGCCCGCACTTGCGTACTCCATCCAGCCAGCCATACACACCGTCAATTAACAGACGAGCAACTGATGGAAGCCGGTGTACGTCCAGACCTTATCCGATTCTCTGTCGGTATCGAAAATGCCGAAGATATTATTGCTGACATCGAGCAAGCATTAAACGCATAGAATCATAGAACAAATACTAAAAACGAATATGGGAAAGATTACGAAAGAAGCCGCTTTGCTCTATCATTCAATGGGCAAACCGGGAAAAATTGAAGTGGTGCCCACCAAGCCTTATACCACACAAACCGACCTCTCGCTGGCTTATTCACCCGGCGTAGCCGAACCCTGTCTGGAAATAGAGAAAAATCCGCAGGATGCCTACAAATACACAGCCAAAGGAAATCTGGTAGCCGTTATTTCTAACGGTACTGCCGTACTCGGGCTGGGAGACATCGGCGCCCTGAGCGGTAAACCTGTAATGGAAGGCAAAGGATTGCTCTTCAAAATCTATGCAGGTATTGATGTATTCGACATCGAAGTAAATGAAAAGGACCCCGAGAAATTCATCCAAGCCGTAAAGGCTATTGCCCCTACTTTTGGAGGAATCAATCTGGAAGATATCAAGGCACCTGAATGCTTCGAAATAGAACGCCGACTGAAAGAAGAATTGGATATTCCCGTAATGCATGATGACCAGCACGGAACAGCCATCATCTCAAGTGCAGGACTGTTGAATGCACTCGAAGTAGCTGGCAAACGGATTGAAGACGTACGCATCGTAGTAAACGGTGCCGGAGCATCAGCCATTTCGTGCACCAAACTGTATGTTTCGTTAGGCGCCCGCCGCGAAAACATCCTGATGCTGGACAGCAAAGGAGTCATTACAAGCGATCGTGAAAATCTGACTGAACAAAAACGCTTCTTTGCTACGGACCGCCGCGATGTACACACACTGGAAGAAGCCATTAAAGGAGCCGACGTTTTCCTCGGTTTGTCCAAAGGCAACGTGCTGACACAGGACATGGTACGCTCGATGGCAGACCATCCTATCGTCTTCGCCCTGGCCAACCCCACACCGGAAATCTCTTACGAAGACGCTATGGCTGCCCGGCCTGATGTGCTGATGTCGACTGGCCGCTCAGACTATCCCAACCAGATCAACAACGTCATCGGCTTCCCCTACATTTTCCGTGGTGCATTGGACACACACGCCAGTGCTATCAACGAAGAAATGAAAATTGCTGCCGTACACGCTATTGCCGACCTGGCCAAGCAACCCGTACCCGACGTAGTAAACGAAGCCTACCATGTGAATAATTTCACTTTTGGTCCCGAATACTTCATCCCGAAACCCGTCGACCCACGTCTCATTACAGAAGTGTCGTGCGCCGTGGCCCGTGCCGCCATGGAGAGTGGAGTAGCCCGCAAGAATATCGAAGACTGGGATGCCTACTGCCTGCAGTTGCGTGAACTGATGGGTTACGAAAGTAAACTCACCCGCCAGCTCTACGACACGGCACGCCGCAATCCACAACGCGTAGTTTTTGCAGAAGGTATCCACCCCAATATGTTGAAAGCTGCTGTTGAAGCTAAAGCCGAAGGTATCTGTCATCCTATTCTGCTGGGCAATGACGAAGCCATCATGAAATTGGCCAAGGAACTGGATCTCAGCCTAGAAGGTATTGAAATTGTCAACCTGCGTCACCCCGATGAAGCTCCGCGCCGTGAACGTTATGCCCGCATCCTGTCTGAAAAGCGTGCACGCGAAGGTGCGACCTACGAGGAAGCTAACGATAAAATGTTCGAACGCAACTACTTCGGCATGATGATGGTCGAAACAGGTGAGGCAGATGCTTTCATCACCGGACTCTACACCAAATACAGCAACACCATCAAGGTAGCTAAGGAAGTAATCGGCATCCGTCCCGAATACAAACATTTCGGTACCATGCACATCCTCAATTCCAAGAAGGGTACCTACTTCCTGGCCGACACGCTCATTAACCGTCATCCCGACACGGATACGCTGATTGACATCGCCAAGTTGTCGGAACACACTGTGCGTTTCTTCAACCATACTCCGGTGATGGCCATGCTGAGCTACTCCAACTTCGGTGCCGACACGGAAGGAAGTCCTGTCAAGGTACACGAGGCCGTAGACTACATGCAACAGCACTATCCCGAACTGGCTATCGATGGCGAAATGCAGGTGAACTTTGCCATGAATCGCGAAATGCGTGACAAAAAGTATCCTTTTACCCGTCTCTTTGGCAAGGATGTCAATACGTTGGTATTCCCCAACTTGAGTTCAGCTAATTCAGCTTACAAACTACTGCAGGCAATGGATACAGACGCCGAACTCATCGGTCCGATACAAATGGGTCTGAACAAGCCTATCCACTTTACAGACTTCGAAAGTTCGGTACGTGACATTGTGAACATTACTGCCGTGGCTGTCATCGACGCCATTGTCGACAAAAAGAAAGCGAAACAATGAGAAAACCGCTTTCTAAATCACAAATAGTTTGCATCACGCTTCTTTGGGCGTTACTTTGCTACTATGTATTAGTATACAGCGAACGAATTGACGGTCCTGTCATCCTAATGATACTCATTTCGGCAGCATTGGTGTTCATTCCTGTCATCCAGTCACTGAAGAAGCGGTAAAAACATATCGTTTTTCTACTAAAAGCGAGATAAAACAAAAAAAATGACGTTTTATCTCGCTTTTTATTTATAAATTGTTTGCACTTATCATTTTTATATATACATTTGCAACCGCAAGTAATAAAACAACTAATAAAACAAAGATTATGAATGCAGCTAAGGTATTAGAAGATTTAAAAAGACGGTTTCCCAATGAACCTGAGTATCATCAAGCCGTAGAAGAGGTATTAGGTACAATCGAAGAAGAGTACAACAAACACCCCGAATTCGACAAAGCTAACCTGATTGAACGTCTGTGTATTCCTGATCGTGTATACCAGTTCCGCGTCACTTGGGTTGATGATAAAGGCAATGTACAAACCAATATGGGTTACCGTGTACAACATAACAATGCCATCGGCCCGTACAAAGGTGGTATCCGTTTCCACTCATCTGTAAACCTGGGCATTCTGAAGTTCCTGGCTTTCGAGCAGACCTTCAAAAACTCACTGACTACCCTTCCGATGGGTGGTGGAAAAGGTGGTTCAGATTTCTCTCCGCGTGGCAAGAGCAATGCTGAAGTGATGCGTTTCTGCCAGGCTTTCATGCTGGAACTGTGGCGCCACATTGGTCCGGATGTAGATGTACCTGCTGGTGATATAGGTGTAGGTGGCCGTGAGGTTGGTTTTATGTTCGGCATGTATAAGAAGCTGACCCGCGAATTCAGTGGCGTGTTGACCGGTAAAGGCCGTGAATTTGGTGGTTCACTAATCCGTCCCGAAGCTACGGGTTATGGTAATGTATACTTCCTGATGGAAATGCTGAAGACCAAAGGAATGGATCTGAAAGGTAAGACAGTACTTATCTCAGGATCAGGTAACGTAGCCCAATATACAGCTGAAAAGGTATTGCAACTGGGCGGTAAGGTATTGACCATGTCCGACTCCGACGGTTACGTTTACGACCCCGAAGGTATCGACCGCGAAAAACTGGACTACATCATGGAACTGAAAAATCTGTACCGTGGTCGTATCCGTGAATATGCAGAACAATATCCTGGCGTGAAATACGTAGAAGGAGCTCGTCCTTGGGGTGAGAAAGCAGATATTGCACTTCCATCTGCCACACAGAATGAAATCAACGGAGACGATGCCAAGAAGTTGATCGCCAATGGTGTGATTGCAGTATCCGAAGGAGCCAACATGCCTTCTACACCGGAAGCAATCCGCGTTTTCCAAGAAGCCAAGATCCTCTACGCTCCGGGTAAGGCTGCCAATGCAGGTGGTGTATCGGTATCGGGTCTCGAAATGACTCAGAACTCTGAACGCCTGTCATGGAGTGCTGAAGAGGTAGATGCAAAACTGCATTACATCATGGAAAACATCCACGAAAACTGCGTGAAGTATGGTACGGAACCCGACGGATACGTAAATTATGTAAAGGGTGCCAACATTGCCGGTTTCATGAAAGTGGCCAATGCCATGATGGCTCAAGGAATTGTATGATGCGAAATAAACAAGCCATAGTTACAACATACAACTTAAACAAGGAGAAAAGAAAGTGTGTCAAAAAGCACACCTTCTTTGTTTAGCACAAAGCCCCGACTTTCACAAGCTGGGGCTTTGTTATTACCTAAAGATTTTGTATCTTTAAGCCTAAAGATTTATACATATGGCAAAGATACATTTTCGTCCCTACACTCCCAACCAAACGGTACTATTTCCGCAAAGAATCGATGAAGATATTGCAGAAAACGATCCTATACGCATGGTTGACGCTTTGGTTGAAAGCCTGAATCTTGAAGGTTTCAGGAAGTTATACAAAGAATGCGGCCGTAGTCCTTACCATCCCAAGATGATGCTAAAGGTTATCTTGTATGCCTATATGAACAATATATACTCCTGCCGGAAAATAGAAAAGCTCCTTCGTCGTGATATCCATTACATTTGGTTAGCCGGTTATGAGAAACCGGACTTTATTACTATCAACCGTTTCCGTAATCGGGTGAAGAAGGAGATCAACGAAGTGTTTACCCAAACCGTACTTCTGCTTTCATCCAAAGGTTTCATCAGTCTGAATGTGGAATATATTGACGGAACAAAGATTGAGTCCAAGGCCAACAAATATACTTTTGTATGGCGGAAGAGCGTTGAGCGAAACCGTGAACGACTGATGAAGAAAATCAGTGTTTTGTTAAGCCAAATAGATGACGTCATCGCTCAGGAAAAAGCTTCGGAAAACAACGAGGAAATTGAGTTTACTCCTTCCATGCTGACAGAAATGGCGGGAGAATTACGCACTGCTCTTGAACAGACTTCAGAACCATCCACGAAAGAGCAGAAATCTGCGCTGGGAAAGAAACGCAAGCAGCTGAAAGAACTGGAAGCACATAGAGATAAGCTTCAGGAATACAATAACCATCTGGACAATCTTCAGGACCGCAACTCTTATTCCAAGACAGACAAAGAGGCCACTTTTATGAGAATGAAGGAGGATGCCATGCACAACGGTCAGACAAAACCAGGATATAATCTTCAGATTGCTACGGAAAATCAATTCATTATCGATTATTCTCTTTTTCCGAATCCGACTGACACCTTGACGATGATTCCCTTTCTGAAGTCCTTTGCCGACAGATACGGCCGTTTGGCTCATACGGTGGTTGCTGATTCCGGTTACGGATCAGAAGAGAATTACCACTTTATGTCGGAAAACGGGATGGAAGCATACGTCAAATACAATTGTTTCCACATGGAGCAGCGGCCAAGATTTAAACCGAATCCTTTTAAAGCCGAAAACTTTTTCTACAATGAAGAACAGGACTACTGCGTCTGTCCAATGGGACAAAAGATGCAGAGGGCAGGTACCAGGCATACGAAAACCGAATCCGGATATGTAGTCGAATATGCCAGGTATAGGGCTGTCAGATGCGAAGGGTGTCCGTTAAGATGTCTGTGTTTTAAAGCTAAAGGAAACAGGACGATAGAACTGAATCACCGACTCAGGATATACAAACAGAAAGCCCGGGAACTTCTCTGTTCCGAAGAAGGACTGAAACACAGAGGGCAAAGGTGTATAGAACCGGAAGCTGTATTTGGACAGATAAAATTCAACATGAACTACAAGCGCTTCCGTCATTTTGGAAAGGACAAGGTCCTTATGGACTTTTCCTTCCTGGCCATCGCCTTCAATATAAAAAAGATGTGTACCAAGATGAATAAAGAGGGGATAAATTGGCCAATTAAACACCTTTACGGCCTTATTACCACTCATTTAAGCTATTGGGAACAAAATATCGAGATTATCTTCAGAATATCGCTGCTTGAAAAAGTTAACAACGCTCTTATCGTTGATAAAGAAAAGAGGGTGAATCGCGTATTACGACACACCCTCTTTTTCTTTATACAATATTCCATCCTATTGTACTTATTTCCATTTGCTCAAACCTCGGAAGGACGTAACTTAGCCGCATAAATAATCAAGATTAGACCTACAATGAAAAACAAACTGTTACTGCTGCTACTATTTTTATGGACAGCAACCATCCAAGCTCAAACCCTCCCCCCTCTGCAACTTCCAGAAGGAGCAGGAACCTTACGTTTGGGAATGGTCTGCGGTGAGGAAAGCCGATGGCTGGACCAATGCAAAGTGAAAAACAAAGGAAACCATTACACGGTAAAAGACAAACTGTGGAAAGGAGGTAAAGTAGAACTAACCATCTGTTCACTGACCGACACACAAGGAATCATTCTGAAGGCCACAGCCGAAAATCTACCATCTGACGCTCGCCTGTGCTGGGCTTTCGGTGCTTGTGATGACAAAGTTGTAAAGACGGAACAAAACAATGCAATCCCCACAGACGCCTGTCACGACAATGTGTTCTGTACCGAAGGAAATGCATTTACCGTCTACTACGGTGAGGTGATGAGACTGAGAACTGTACACGGTGTGATGCCCGACGGTCCCGAACCCATCCTCTGCGATGCCCATCAGCAGAACAATCCCCTGACACTCTACCGTTCAGGCAAAAAGACAGATGCTCCCGTAATCGCTGCCCTACGCACCTGGCAAGAAGGAGAGACTCTCTACTTTTGCCTGTACAAACAAAACGCCAAAGCCGACTATAACCACTTTATGTTACCAGCCCTTTTTGACAAAGAAATCAAAAACAACCCATGATGAAACATTTGTATCTTTCCCTGTTCCTGCTGCTGACGTATCTGCCAGCCAACGCGCAGGATTACAAAGTCTACCAGTTTGCAGCCGATGAAGTCCCCGTCCTGGACGGTGATACCCGTGACTGGTCCTGTGTACCCGACAGCTATACCATAACTGAAGCCGCAATGAAAGAAGACGAAGGTAAGCATGCCGCTCCAAACACCGAAACCTTGCAGGTCAGCGTAAAGGTAGGTTGGTGTGCCGAAACCCAGAAATTGTATTTTCTCTACGAAGCCTGGGACAACTACTGGCGCTTCAATGAAAACTCGCTGAATACGGACATTTTCGAAGTAGTAGTGGACGGTGACTGCTCAGGAGGCCCGTTCATCGACCGCTTCCACCCGACTGCTCCTAAAGATGTCTGGCAGGCTTGGTTCAAGTTTCACGGCTGCCACGCACAGAACTACCACATCTTCACACCACCCCACGGACGCGACTGGTGCATGCTTTGGGGACCACAAGTGTGGCTGAAGCAGAAGCCCTACGCCGACTATGCCTACCACTATGACTTTCGTGAAGGCGAAGCCGGCAAACTGACGCTGGAGTTCTACATCACTCCCTTCGACCATGCCGATGCCGACGGGCCGGAATTCTCCCGTCCAACCGTCCTCAAAGAAGGCAATGAAATAGGTCTCTGCTGGGCTGTAATCGACTGGGATGCCAACCCCACTTCGAAAGACGGTTTCTGGAATCTGTCCGACGAGCATACCATGTACGGAAATGCCTCTTACTTGAAACGATTTACCTTAATGCCCCTACAATGATGAAAAAGATATTGTTCCTGCTGCTCTGCCTCTGCACGGCAGCAATCCAAGCCGACGTATATAATGTAAAAGACTACGGTGCCAAAGCCGACGGAAAGACTATAGACAGCCCCGCTATCAACCGTGCCATCCAGGAAGCAGCCGCCAATGGCTGAGGTACCGTCTACTTGCCCGCCGGCAACTATGCCTGCTACTCCATCCGACTGGCCAGCCACGTCCATTTGCTGATGGAACAAGGCACCGTGATTACAGCCGCCTTCCCCACAGCTACCGAAGGCTATGACGAAGCCGACGGACAGCGTACGCCGCCCGAACAGGAGAAAGTATATCCCGAACCATGGATGTTCGGCACCATTCCTGCCAAAGGCTTCTACATCCGCCATGCCCGCAACATCCGTCTGGACAATGTACACTTCCACTACGAGCAGCCCGACGGCCGGCCACTGATGGTCACGAACGACGCTACCGGCATCACCTACCGCAACATCACGTCGGACAGAAAAGTCTACAAGCCCTGAGCCAACCGACCTCCACACGGAAAACGTCAAGCTGAGGGTTAGCGAACCCAAGCTGACGTTTAAGTCGCTGAAGCTGACGTCTATCCATTTTGTTACATTCCTTATCAAAAATGTTTCATGTAACCCTGATGACAGGGAATGAAACATTTTTTTTATCCTTCCTGCGAACGACTGCATACATTTGCACAGGCCTTCAGGCAAAACGCCCGATGACCGAAAAGCGAAACTTCAATTATTAACTTATTAAATAACGTACCATGAAAACAGGTATGAAAAGACATGCAGTATGCTATCGCGCCGCAGCAGCTTTTTTGTTGCTCGGATTGACTTGTGGAAACATTTCCGCACAAGAAGAAAAGAAATCATCGGAACAGCCACAAACGGAAAGCTCCAGTAAAGAGGAGGAAAACCGTAACGTGATGCTGAACGCCGCCAGTGCCAACGGTCCACGTGAAATCCAGATCGGACTACCCTCGGCCGACGTCAATGTATTGGAAAACGGCATCCCCGTCACTTACGCTACCAATCCTCATTCAGTCAACTCCCTTTGGCGTGCCGACGCCAGCCTGAACCACGTGGGACTGCTGAAAATTTCGGAGACAGCCATCACTACCGGAAACATCGGATACGCCGTCAACTCCTTCACCCAGCTGGGGCAGAAAGGCTTTCACGGCACCCTGAACTACAAGAGCAACCACTTCGGCATGCAGGAGTTCTCGCTCAACGTGAACGGCGACATCGCCCGTGACTGGTATTACAGCGGAAGCATCTACCAGGACTTCGACCCGGGAACGTTCAAAATCAAATCGACTCCCTTCCAGGACCGCACGCAGATCTATAAATTCGCCCTGACGAAGAAATACAACGATAACCGTGGCGAACTGACCGCCATCTATCACTACAGCAACAGCCATCCAGTCTACATGTATGCCACACAATCAGCCCCGTTCGTCTACGTGGGCGACGGAAGCGTGAAAGAGTTCGGCCAGTTCGCCCTCGGAACTACTTCTTACCTGCCGATGGACAACGAAATGATGTATCGCGACATGCGCACGGGCGAAGTAAAGAAGACTAACCTCTACGACGCCGTGCAGAACAAGGGCAGCGAGTTCACCCTGATGAACAACTACACTTGGGACAACGGACTGAACTGGCGCACCATCATGAAATATGACCACTCCACCGGCTCGTGCGTTTACCAGACCCCGATGTCGCTCGACCAGAACGAAGCCGGCATCAACTACCTCTACGAAGCCGCCGACGGCAGCATGAAGCCTTACACGGGCGAATACGTGCAGAGCCGCATGTCGTGCCTCAACCGCGGATTTATCGATTCGTTCATGTTCACCACCGAACTGTCGCGCCACACAGGCAACAGCACCTGGCGCCTTGGCCTGAACGAATGGTACTATGATATCGACTACGCATCGGCCACCACCATGTACGACCAGTCCGTTCCCACCGACGGCAGTTACCCCGTGCGCCTCTACAACGCAGACTACGCCACCTATGCCGGACGCACCTACGCCGGGAACGGATACTACTATGACTTCAACAAGAACGCTTCGGAATACTACAAGGGACACGAGAACAAGCTGGCCCTCTACTTCACCCACGACTGGGACGTAACCGACAAGCTGAACCTCTACTACGGTGCCCGCCTGGAATACCAAGCCCTGCGCGGCGACAACGCAGCCGTAAAGAACGCCAACGGCGAATACGTAGGCCGCTTTGCCAACTACTACCTGGGCGCTACAGCTCCCGACGGCACTCAGATTGCCCCCACTGCAATGAGCTACGACTGGCTGAACTACGCTCTGACTGCCGCCGCCACCTACAAGCTGACCAAGTCATTCGGCTTCACCGGCGACTTCACCTACATCACCCAGCATCCGAAAATCGAAAACTTCGCTCCTGCCACCCTGCCCAATACGGACAAGATCTCCGTACCCCTGGGACGTGCCGGGATCTACTACAACAACGAATGGTTGAGCCTGACCTCGCTCTTCTCCTATATCTCGAAGACGAACAACAACTCTACCCTGAACCTGCAGCACAAGACCGCTGCCGGACAGACAGAAATCATGGCCGCCCCGCTGACCTACGACATCCAGACGCTGGGTTGGACCACCGACGTCGTTACCCGCCCCTTCAAGGGCTTCGACCTGCACTTCCTCTTCACCTACCAGAAGCCGACTTACAAGAAGTATGAGACCTCTGTCACCTTCTCCGACGGATACGTGGGCGAAATCAACGCCACGGGCAACATCGTAGCCGAAATCCCGCAGGTCATCGTCGAAATAGACCCCAGCTACATGATCACCAGAGACCTGAAGATCTGGACCAGCTTCCGCTACTTCAGCAAGACCTACGCCAACATCAACGACGCCTACTACTTCAACGGCCGCTGGGAGACCTTCGGCGGACTGAACTGGCAGGTGAACAAGAAACTTGCCCTGGGCTGCACCGTCGTGAACTTCCTGAACCAGACAGGCGCCAAAGGCAGCATCGCCGGTGCCGAACTGATCGAAAAGGAAGACGCCGGACAGTATGCCGGACACGTCATGGCGGGTAGCTACATCCGTCCGTTCACCGTCGAATTCAGCGCCAGCCTGAAATTCTGATCCTCTCGGCCGGCCACACCGGTGAGGCACGACGCCGAAGCCCTGCGGAAACCTGCCACACCGGTGAGGCTCGTCGCCGAAGCCCGTCGGAAGCCCGCCACACCGGTGAGGCACACTGCCGAAGTCCGTCGGAGACCCGCCACACCGGTGAGGCACACTGCCGAAGCCCGTCGGAGACCCGCCACACCGGTGAGGCACGGCGGCGAAGCCCTGCGGAAACCCGCCACACCGGTGAGGCTAATTCAAAAATAATCTGTACATTTAAACGCTAAAAACAATAGAACCATGAAAAGGATTTTCAATCACCTGACAATGACTTTGGCAACAGCTGCCGCACTGACAGCCTGCCAGCCGCAGAGCAACGGCATCCGCCTGGAACACCAAGGCGACACGCTCACCATCGTTCACATCACAAACCCAACCCGATACCTCATCCTCCCCATCCAGGAGTCTTGCAACGAAGGCAAGGTAAAACTCATCACGGGCAGCCCCGCCGACATGGCCATGGACGTACGTCTGGCAGTCGATAGCGTAGAATATTACGTGCCCTTCGCCCTGCCGCAGGGAGCCAAAGAAGCCACGGTGACCATCGGCCGCGTGGCTGCTAACGCCATCTGCTGGGACAGCATCCGCCTGGCCGACACCTTCGACACCACCAATACCGACTATTACCGCCCCGTCTATCACCACACGCCGCTCTACGGCTGGATGAACGACGCCAACGGTCTGGTCTACAAAGACGGCGAATATCACCTGTATTTCCAGTACAACCCCTACGGATCGAAGTGGGGCAACATGCACTGGGGACACTCCGTCAGCCGCGACCTTATCCACTGGGAACACCTTGATCCGGCTATCGCCCGCGACACACTGGGACACATTTTCTCGGGTAGTTCCGTTGTCGACAAGAACAACAGCGCCGGCTACGGCAAGGACGCCATGATTGCTTTCTACACCTCGGCCAGCGACGAGCACGGACAGATACAGTGCATGGCCTACAGCAACGATAACGGCCGCACCTATACCAAATACGAAAAGAACCCCATCCTGACGCCGTTCGACGGACTGAAGGACTTCCGCGACCCGAAAGTCTTCTGGTACGAACCCGCACAGAAGTGGTACATGATTGTTTCCGCCGACAAGAACATGCGTTTCTACTCGTCTACCGACATGAAGAACTGGGAATACCTCAGCCAGTTTGGCGAAGGCTACGGCGTACAGCCCAACCAGTTTGAGTGTCCCGACTTTGTACAGCTGCCTGTCGACGGCAACAAGGACAACATGAAGTGGGTGATGATTGTCAATATCAACCCCGGCTGCCCCTTCGGCGGTAGTGCTACGGAATATTTCGTAGGCGAGTTCGACGGCAAGGAATTCAAGTGCGACACGGACAAGAGCGTTACCAAGTGGCTCGACTTCGGTAAGGACCACTACGCCACAGTCTGCTTCTCGAATACCGGCGACCGCACCATCGCAGTTCCCTGGATGAGCAACTGGCAGTATGCCAACGTAACCCCCATCCGCCAGTACCGAGGTGCCAACGCCCTGCCTCGCGAGCTTTCACTCTACACCAAGAACGGTGAAATCTACATGGCCGCCAATGCCGTGAAGGAGACCGAAGGCCTGCGCAAAGGCACTACCCCCGTCAACGACTTCACCCTGGCCGACGAACATCTGGTCAGCCCGCTGGCTACCGGTGTCGAAGGTGCTTGCGAACTGGAAATGGACATCACCCCGGGCAAAGCACAAACCACAGGCTTCCAACTGCTAAACGATAAAGGCGAAAAGGTAGACATCTACCTCGACATAAAGGCCGGCCGCCTCGTCATGGATCGTACTCAGAGCGGATTGACCGCTTTCGGCGAGAAAGCAGAACCTCATGCCAAAGAGACCGACGACCACCGCAAGACCGAATCAGTGAACTACATCAACGATTTCGCTCTGGGCACCTGGGCACCGCTCTCTCTGTGCGAAGGCAAGACATATCACCTCGATGTGTTCGTAGACAAGTGCTCTGTTGAAATCTTCGTAGACGGTGGCCGCATCGCCATGACCAACCTCGTGTTCCCCACCCAGCCCTACAACGCTCTGCGTTTCTATACCCAGGGAGGTGAGGCCGAAGTGAAGAACCTGAAAGTACATCAGTTAGGATTGTAACACTAAAAGCCCTTATATCCCATGAAACACCTCATCGCAACGGCGGCACTTACACTGCTCGCCACCACTACACTGAATGCCAGTGACATGAAACAGATACGCATTTCCACTGACCGCACCGACCTGGTGCTGCAGGTGGGCGACAACGGCCGCCTCTACCAGAGCTACTTTGGTGAACGGCTGCTGAATGAGTCCGACCTGAAAGAACTGGGTTGGAGTGTGCACCCCGCCTCGGACGGCAGTGTCAGCCGCCGCGGATGGGAGGTGTACAGCGGTTCGGGCAACGAAGACTTCTTCGAACCCGCCCTGGCCGTCACCCACAACGACGGAAATCCTTCCACATGGCTCTACTACGTTTCTTCCTCCTCGCACCCCGTGGAGGGAGGCGTGCAGACCGACATCCAGCTGCGCGACGACAAGTATCCCGTCGACGTGACGCTGCACTACGTGGCCTATCCGAAGGAGAACGTCATCAAGACGTGGAGCGAAATCCGCCATCAGGAGAAGAAGCCCGTTACTTTGTCGGCTTATGCCTCAACCATGCTTTACTTCAGCCGTCCGGCCTACTACCTGACGGAGTTCAGCAGCGACTGGGCCAAGGAAGCGCAGATGAGCACGCAGCCCCTGCTTTTCGGCAAGAAAGTGATCGACACCAAGCTGGGCAGCCGCGCCGCCATGCACACGCATCCCTTCTTCATCGTGGGAATGGACCAGCCCGCCCAGGAACAGCAGGGCGAAGTGCTGATGGGCACACTGGCGTGGACAGGCAATTTCCGTTTCACCTTCGAGGTGGACAATGTGGGCAACCTGCGCATCATTCCCGGCATCAATCCGTATGCGTCGGCCTATCGGTTGAATCGCGATGAGGTCTTCACTACCCCCGAATTCATCTTTACACTGAGCACTGAAGGTACCGGCCAGGGCAGCCGCAACCTGCAGGCCTGGGCACGCAACTATCAGCTGAAGGACGGCAAAGGTACACGCCTGACCCTGCTCAACAACTGGGAAAACACCGCCTTCGACTTCGATCAGGACATCCTGGCCGAACTGATGAAGGAAGCCAAGGACCTGGGTGTGGACATGTTCCTGCTGGACGACGGATGGTTTGGCAACAAATATCCGCGCAAAGACGACCGTGCGGGACTGGGCGACTGGGAAGTGACGCACGACAAGCTGCCCGGCGGCATCCGTGCCCTGACCGACGCTGCCAAAGAGGCGGGCGTGAAGTTCGGACTATGGATAGAGCCGGAAATGGTGAATCCCAAAAGCGAACTCTTCGAGCAGCACCCCGACTGGGCCATCCATTATCCCAACCGCGAGACGTATTACTACCGCAACCAGCTGGTGCTCGACCTGAGCAACCCGGCCGTGCAGGACTATGTCTACAGCATTGTGGACAAGCTGCTGAAGGAGAATCCTGACATCGCTTACTTCAAGTGGGACTGCAACAGCCCTATCACCAACATCTATTCGCCCTACCTCAAAGCTGAACAGGGACAACTGTACATCGACCATGTCCGCGGCGTCTATAACGTGATGAAGCGCGTGAAGGACAACTATCCCGACGTGCCCATGATGCTCTGCTCGGGCGGCGGTGCACGTTGTGACTACGAGGCGCTGAAGTATTTCACCGAATTCTGGTGTAGCGACAATACCGATCCTGTGGAGCGCATCTACATCCAATGGGGCTTCTCGCAGTTCTTCCCGGCCAAGGCCATGTGCGCCCATGTGACGAGCTGGAACAAGGCAGCTTCCCTCAAGTTCCGCACCGATGTGGCTTCGATGTGTAAGCTGGGCTTCGACCTGGGACTGAAAGAACTGAGTGCCGAGGAACTGCTCTACTGCCAGACGGCCGTAGCCAACTGGAAGCGTCTGCAATCCGTCATCCTGGACGGTAACCAATACCGTCTGGTATCGCCTTACGAAAGTAACCACATGGCGGTGAACTACGTGAGCACAGACAGCCGCAAGGCCGTACTCTTTGCTTACGATGTCTATCCGCGTTATCAGGAGAAACTGCTGCCCGTCCGCTTGCAGGGACTTGACCCGACGAAGCGCTACAAGGTAGAGGAAATCAACCTGATGCCCGAGGCCCAATCTTCACTTCCATCTAACGGCCGCATTCTTTCAGGTGACTATCTGATGAAAATCGGTCTCGATATCTTTGGTTTCCGCCCGATGCAAAGTCATGTGGTGGAACTGACGGAGGTAGAATGAATATCACTTCTCAAACTTCTTTAAATTCTTAAAAACAATGACCGCAAAACAACAAATGAAATACGGAAGGCTGATACCCGTCATGCTCTGCTTCTTCGCCATGGGCTTTGTCGACCTGGTGGGTATCGCTTCCAATTACGTAAAGGCTGACCTTGGACTGACGGACTCGCAGGCCAACATTTTTCCGTCGCTTGTCTTCTTCTGGTTCCTCATCTTCTCTGTACCCACAGGAATGCTGATGAATCGTATCGGACGAAAAAACACGGTACTGCTGAGCCTCTTCGTGACAGCTCTGTCACTCCTATTACCTTTCTTTGGGGATGGTTACGGACTGATGCTCTGTTCCTTCTCGCTGCTAGGTATCGGCAATGCCCTGATGCAAACTTCACTCAATCCACTATTGAGCAACATTATTTCGGGCGATCGTCTGGCCAGTTCGCTTACTTTCGGGCAGTTTGTCAAAGCCATCGCTTCGTTCCTGGCTCCCTACATCGCCATGTGGGGTGCTACGCAGGCCATGCCTACTTTCGGATTGGGCTGGCGTGTGCTGTTCCCCGTCTACATGATAGTGGCTGTCATCGCCATCCTGTGGCTCTCATCTACCCCTATTGAAGAAGAAAAGCCTGATCAGGCATCAGGCTTTGCCGACTGCCTGCGTCTGTTAGGACAACCGTTTATCCTGCTTTGTTTTTTGGGTATTGTCTGCCACGTAGGTATCGATGTAGGAACCAACACAACTGCACCCAAGCTACTGATGGAGCGTGTAGGCTTGACACTCGACGAAGCTGGTTTTGCCACGAGCCTCTACTTCATCTTCCGTACGGCGGGCTGCCTGTTGGGCACGTTCATCCTGCAGCATTTGTCAGCACGCCGCTTTCTGGGCATCAGCGTAGTGTGTATGCTGGTAGCCATGGCTGGCCTGCTGGTGTCCGACGCGCATCATGTCATCTACGTCTGCATCGCCCTCATCGGATTCGGCAACTCCAATGTCTTTCCTATCATTTTCGCACAAGCCCTCACTGCTGTACCCGACAAAAAGAACGAAGTTTCGGGACTGATGATTATGGGCCTTTTCGGCGGTACAATCTTCCCGCTGCTGATGGGTATGGCCAGTGACGCTGTCGGACAAAGCGGCGCTGTCGCTGTAATGACGATCGGCGTACTCTATCTGATTGCCTACACTTTGAAAATGAAATCACAAAAAAACAATAGCCATGAATAATCAATCAATCGTAGTCGGAATGGGCGAAGCACTTTGGGACGTGCTGCCCGAAGGGAAAAAACTGGGTGGAGCACCCGCTAATTTTGCCTATCACGTATCGCAGTTCGGATTGGAAAGCCGCATAGTAAGTGCCGTAGGACAGGACAAACTGGGTTCAGAAATTTTGGATAACTTCCGCGAAAAACAATTATACGGACTGATAGAAACAGTACCTTATCCCACAGGAACGGTTCAAGTTGAATTGGATGCTGAAGGGGTTCCTTGCTATGACATTAAAGAAGGGGTAGCTTGGGACAACATTCCCTACACACAAGCTCTTGAGGGACTGGCCCATCAGACATGCGCTGTCTGTTTCGGTTCACTGGCACAGCGCAGCATCGTATCACGCGAAACCATTCACCATTTTCTCGACGCAATGCTGGAAAACGAAGATACACTCCGCATTTTTGACATCAACCTGCGTCAAGGATTTTATACGAAAGAAATTCTGTGTGATTCGTTTCGTCGTTGCAACGTACTGAAGATTAACGATGAAGAGTTGGTTACCGTAAGTCGAATGTTCGGTTATCCGGGTATCGACCTTCAAGACAAATGCTGGATTCTGCTGGCCAAGTATAATCTGAAAATGCTGATTCTGACTTGTGGCGTAAACGGCAGTTATGTCTTTACTCCCGGCCGCGTATCATTTGTAGAAACTCCCAAGGTGCAGGTTGCTGACACCGTAGGTGCAGGCGACTCTTTCACAGCAGCCTTTACGGCCGCTATCCTTAAGGGACATCCAGTAGCAGAAGCCCATCAACTGGCCGTAGAAACTTCGGCTTATGTTTGTACGCAACAAGGAGCTATGCCCGTATTACCTCAATCGCTGACGGAAAGACTGGCATAGAGATGATAGTTTCATGGATTTTTGTCTATCTTTGTATCCATAACCAAAGAACAAAAATCCATGAAACGCCATTTTGTCTTTCTTGTAACCATCCTTTGTACACTCTATCTACTGCTATTTAGTTCATGCAGCCAAGAGAAAAACCGTTACGTTATCGGTGTGTCACAATGCAGTGATGACGAATGGCGCACACAAATGAACAAGGAAATCCGCCGCGAAGCACTCTTCTATCCTGGCGTGGAAGTAGATATCCGTTCGGCAAACGACGATAATCGGAAACAAACAGAAGATATCGAACGATTTATCCGCCGAAAAGTAGATCTGATTGTTGTAGCTCCCAACGAAGCAGAAGCCATCACTCCTGTGATAGAAAAAGCATACGCCAAGGGAATCCCCGTCGTACTGGTTGACAGACGGATTAACTCCGACCAGTATACTGCTTATGTAGGAGCAGACAACTACGAAATGGGCCGACAGATAGGCCACTACATTACTACACGTTTGGAAGGCAAAGGCAACGTTGTAGAACTGACAGGCTTAAAAGGTTCCACACCTGCAGCCGATCGCCATCGAGGATTGATGGACGTACTATCTCGTACACCTGGCATACAGATAGTGGCCAGTGCCGATGCCGGGTGGTTCCAAAAATCAGCAGAACAAGCATTTGACTCCATCCTGACCTGTCAGCCGAAAATCGATCTGGTATTTGCTCATAACGATCGCATGGCAGCAGGAGCACACACAGCAGCCCTTCGGCATGGACGCGCAAACAAAATGCTCTTCGTCGGTGTAGATGCCTTGCCTGGCAAAGGATTGGGAGTAGAATTGGTAGCCAATGGCGTATTGGACGGCACTTTCATTTATCCAACGGGAGGCGACCGCGTAATACAAGTAGCCATGAGCATTCTGGAAGGGAAGAAATATCAACGCGAGAATCTGCTTTCCACCGCTCCTGTCAACCGACAAAACGCCCACGTAATGCAGATGCAAACGGATCACATCGCCACACTGGACGGAAAAATTGAGAAGCTCAACAGCCAGTTGGATGCCTTCCTGCTCCGCTATTCCGCCCAACGCATGTTCCTCTACGCCTGCATCATCATTATCCTGCTGGTAGGTGCATTGCTGGTCTTCGTAGTACGTGCTTTTTGGACCAAAAACCGCTTGAATGCCGAACTGTCCCAACAGAAAAAGCAGCTGGAGGAACAACGTGACCAACTCATCACACTATCGAGGCAACTAGAAGAAGCTACGCATGCCAAACTGGCTTTCTTCACCAACGTATCCCACGACTTCCGTACTCCCCTCACCCTCATCGCCGACCCCGTCGACCAACTTCAGCAAAGTCACAACCTGAACGAGCAGGAACGCTTTCTGCTGAATATTATCCATAAGAACGTAGCTGTACTGTTACGCCTCGTCAATCAGATACTCGACTTCCGCAAATTTGAAGAAGGGAAACTGGATATGCATCTCTCTCGATTTGATCTGGCTGCCTCGCTACACGAATGGACAGATGCCTTCCGTACTTTGGCCTATCGAAAACATATCCGCTTCAGCATCGACACCCCTGAACCTGAAGGTAAAGAAAACGAAAATAGCTTCATCACCGCCGATGCCGAAAAAATAGAACGTATCTTATACAACCTCCTGTCCAACGCCTTCAAGTTTACTCCCGAAAACGGAAGCGTCCACGTCTGTCTCGAATTTTTCAATAAGGAAGAGGTCCGTTGGATGCGCCTGCAAGTGACAGATACTGGAGTAGGCATGTCTGCCGACCACATACAGCACATATTCGAAAGCTTCTACCAGATAGATGTCCACCATGCAGGATCGGGCATTGGCCTCGCTTTGGTGAAAGCATTTGTAGAGATGCACGGAGGCACCATCCACGTGGACAGCGCTGAAGGACAAGGTACCCGCTTCTGCATTGAGATGCCAGCTCATCAAACAGGTGCATTAGACAGTAACACTACCCGTAGCGCCATGTTAGCCAACCTGAAAGAAGGCGCCGTACTGGCCGCCGACCAGGAAACAATACAAGTGGCCGATCACGACACAAAACCCGAAGACAAAGAAACCATTCTCGTAATAGACGACAATCAGGACATACGCGACTATGTCCGCTCCGTCCTTCAGGAAAAATACAACGTCATTGAGGCTGCCAACGGACAAGAGGGCGTTCAACAAGCCATGAAGTACGTGCCCGACGCCATCATCTGCGACGTGATGATGCCCGTCATGGACGGCATGGAGTGCTGTCGTCGCCTGAAGTCGGAATTGCAGACATCGCACATCCCCGTAATGATGCTCACGGCCTATGCCGTAGACGAACAGAAGATAAAGGGATACGAGTGTGGAGCAGATTCCTACATATCCAAACCTTTCAGTGCCCAGCTACTTACCGTCCGCCTGCGCAACCTCATCGAAAACCGCCAACGTTTACAAAATTTCTTCTCGGACGGCGTGAAAGCACCCACGCAAAAGGCCCCCGTGGCCGAGCTGGATAAAGGTTTCATGGAAAAGCTCCATCGCCTCATCAACGACCGCCTGTCCGATCCTAACCTAAGCATAGAGGATTTGGGGGAAGAAATAGGTTTGAGCCGCGTACAGCTTTATCGCAAAACGAAGGCACTCTGTGGCCATGCACCCAACGAACTGCTGCGCATCGCACGCCTGAAACGTGCATCTGCGCTATTGGCTTCCACCGAAAAGACGGTAGCTGAAATCACTTACGAGGTAGGTTTCAGTTCGCCCTCCTACTTCACCAAATGCTACAAAGAATATTTCGGCGAAAACCCCACCGATTTCTTGAAACGAAAGAATGGAGAATAAATGCAAAAAGAAAGCATTGCTTTCCACCTCGAAAAACAATGCTTTGTGAGGCAGAAAACAATGCTTTATTCTTTATTAAGAAGAGGCTTCTCTGACTACTTCTCTTGTCCGTATCCCTCTTCTGCCGTATCGTGATGCTTCAATACCTTGGCGTCGATGAAGAAGACAATCTCTTCTGCTATGTTCGTGATGTGGTCGCCGGCACGCTCCAGCTTGCGGAAAACGCTTGCCAAATTGATGCAGGACAAAGCGCTTTCAGGATGTTGCTGGATATATTCAGCCAACAAGGTAGAAGCGTTGGCATTGATTTCATCCAGCACATTGTCTTTCGCGAAAACTGATGTAGCCAACTCCTGGCTTTCTTCCTGCAAAGCACGCTTTGCCAGTTCGAGCATGGAGAGAACCTGATCGATCATCTCCTGCAGACGAAGACGCTTCACGAGGTCGGCATCGAGTGTCAGCTCTTTCTCTTCGAGAGCAAAGCGGGCAACGCTCTCGGCAAAATCGCCCAGACGCTCCAGATTGGTATTGATTTTCAGCATGGCCAATACAAATCGTAAATCGATGGCTACCGGCGTATAAAGCGCAATGATGTCCTCCACATCGCTGTCTATCTTCAGCTCAAAGGCATTGACCCGACGTTCATGCACAAGCACCTGCTGAGCCAACTCCTTGTCCAGCGTAAGTACCGATTCGCCGGCACGATCCAGTTGGTTGTAAACCAACGTCCACATTTCGTCTATCTCTTTCTTCAACAAAACCAGTTCACTTTCGATGAATTTTACCATAATACTATTCTGTTTTAGTTACTAATTCGTTTTTAAAATTGCCTCAAAGTTAAGCAAAATCCCCATTAACCGAAACGTCCTGTGATATAATTCTGCGTCTGCTCTTTTTTCGGGCTGATAAAGATGGTCTTCGTGTCGCCATACTCCACCATCTGCCCCATGTAGAAGAAAGCCGTCTTATCGCTTACACGGGCGGCCTGCTGCATGTTATGAGTCACGATAACAATGGTGTAGTCGTGCTTCAGCTCGTGTATCAGCTCCTCTACCTTGGTTGTCGAGATGGGGTCGAGCGCCGAAGCCGGTTCGTCCATAAGAAGCACCGAGGGGGATACTGCCATGGCCCGAGCTATGCACAAACGCTGCTGCTGACCACCCGAAAGAGCATACGCCGACTCTTTCAACTTGTCTTTCACCTCATCCCACAAGGCGGCACCACGCAAGCTTTCCTCCACACGCTGACGAATGAATTGGGTATCGGTCACCCCATTCACGCGCAGGCCATAGGCTACATTCTCGAATATACTCTTGGGAAACGGGTTGGGACGCTGAAAAACCATGCCAACGTCCTTACGCAACTCATCCACATTCACCCCTTTGCCGTAGATGTCTTGCCCGTTGATTTGAACGCTTCCGGTCAGACGCGTATCGGGTATCAGGTCATTCATCCGGTTCAACAGACGAAGGAAGGTAGACTTGCCACATCCCGACGGGCCGATGAAAGCCACCACGGATTTTTCCTCTATATCCATGCTGATATTTTTCAACGCATGAAAATCGCCATACCAGAAGTTCACGTCACGGGTTTCAATGATATTCTTCATATATTTGGATATTTGATTATCGATAAATTTCCATTTTCTAATTTGATTTTACTTTCTTCTCAAAATACTTGCGCAGAGCATTGGCCAACAGGTTGACAAACAAGATGATGACAATGAGCACCAAGGCCGTGCCATAGGCAATGGGCAGCTGGGCATCGATGTCCGTACCACTGGTCGAAATCACATACAGGTGATAGGGCAATGCCATACACTGGTCAAAAATGCTTTGTGGCAACCGAGGCAGGAAGTAAGCGGCACAAGTAAACAGAATAGGCGCCGTCTCGCCCGACACACGCCCCAAAGCCAGAATAAGGCCGGTAATGATGTTAGGCATACCCATCGGCAAGATGACATGCCAGATGGTCTGCAACTTCGTGGCGCCCAAGGCCCGGCTTCCCTCACGCATGCTGTCGGGTATCGCCTTCAAAGCTTCCTCAGTAGTACGGATAACCAACGGTAAGCTGAGCAGGCCCAACGTGAGCGAACCGGCCAGGATGCTGTCACCAAAATCGAGCCAGTTGACAAACAAGGCCATACCGAACAAGCCAAACACAATGGACGGGATGCCGCTCAGGTTATTGGTCATCATCCGGATGAAGCGAACCACCCACCCCCGTTTGGGAGCATACTCATTCATATAAATGCCGCTCATCACTCCTACAGGGAAAGCGAACAGCGCACTACCCACCATGAGATAAAACGTACCTACAATGGCCGGCCAGATACCGCCTGCCGTCATACCGTCGGCCGGAGCCGTCGTCAAGAAGTCCCAACTAATGACCCCTATACCCTTATATATAATAAAGAACAGAATAGCAAAGAGCACCAACACGACACTCAGACTCAGCAAACGGAACAAACCGAAAGCTATACCTTGCGAAACACGTTTTCGATTGACTGACATAATCTTATTTCTATATTTAAATCCTTACTTTCTCTTCGACACCGCCTCCACCGTAAAGTTAATCAGCAGACTAATGAAAAACAGCACCACGCCCAAGAGGAACAACGACGCGTAATGTGCCCCCCCCGCGGGAGCCTCACCCAGTTCGGCAGCAATCGTAGCGGGAATGGTGCGAAGCGGTTCAAGGATGGAAGACGGTATCACGGCCGCATTGCCTGTCACCATCAACACGGCCATCGTCTCGCCCACAGCGCGTCCGATGCCCAACACGACACCCGACGTAATACCCGATATGGAGTAAGGTATCACCACTCTATAAATAGTCTGCCATTGCGATGCGCCCAGCGCCAGACTGGCCTCGCGCATAGCCCGGGGACAGTTACGCATGGCATCTTCCGTCACGGTGATTATCGTAGGCAAGGCCATGATGGCCAGCACGATACTTCCCGCCAAGCCACTTTCACCCACAGGTAGGTTGAACACTTGTTGAAGCAAAGGCACGATGACTATCAGGCCGAAGAAGCCATAAACTACAGATGGAATACCGCTCAACAGCTCGATGACCGGCTTCAAGACGTTACGGATTTTAGGATGGGCCACTTCAGACATATAGATGGCCACGGACAGTCCGAAGGGTAAAGCTATCAGAATGGCAAATAGGCTGACCCAAAGCGTACCCGTTATCAAGGGCAAGAAACCGAACAAGGGTGCGGGCGTAGCAGTCGGAAACCATTCCGCACCGGCAAACACGTCCTTCGCCGAGATGGTGTTATCTTTCATCAAATACACTGAGTCATTGTGCTCCACAAACTGTTCGGGAACAAAAGCCACCATACCAGGCGTACGGGCTACCAACCCTGTGATACATGCGCCCGCATTCTCGTAAGACGCTCCCAACTGCTCTTCCGTGAAATACCGCTCAGCGTCCTCCAGACGAAACAGGCGGATGGGGACATCCTCTCCCCCTACATCCTTCCAATTGGTAATCTCGCCGTCAAACACATCCTTAATCTCCTCGGGAGTCAGCTCGTCCACTCCGGTACCTTGATGAACCGCCAGCACGTAACCTTCTTCTATGACCTTGTCACCAAACAGCCCCGCCGCTTCCGAAAAGAGGAAGAGCACAATCAAAACAATTGTGATGCTTGTCACAAAACCGCTACAGGCCAGCAGTCCTTCTACAATTTTTTCAAATATCCGCTTCATTGCATAATAAATTTCTGTACCTATAATTTTCCGCCGCAAAGAAACAGCGGAAATGCTAAGAAAACGTGTCTTTCTCTTGAAGAAACTGTTTCATATGTATTACATTTTCGTTACAAATCCCGAGGACACCCGTTTTGTAACGTCCATGAAACATCTGTTTCCGTTATTTGTGCCCATAAAAACAATAATTAAAATGAAGACTATACAGATTTTTCTTGTTCTGGCCGCATGGTTTCTTTCCTTCGGCAACCTCTACGCCCAACGCATCAAGGGCAGCGACACAGTATTGCCCATCGCCCAACAGACAGCCGAAGAATTCATGAAAATCCACCCCGAAGCCCGCGTCACCGTCACCGGCGGAGGTAGCGGCGTAGGAATTTCCGCATTGCTAGACGGCACGGCCGATTTGGCCATGGCTTCGCGCTCCATCAAGTTCAGCGAAAAGATGAGAGCTAAGGCGGCAGGCAAAGACATCCGCGAAACCATCATCGCTGGAGACGCCCTTGCCGTGGTGGTCCATCCTGACAATCCGGTCGACCGGCTGACCCGCCAGCAACTGGAAGATATTTTCCGCGGAAAGATTACCAACTGGAAAGAAGTGGGAGGAGAAGACCGCAAGATTGTCGTTTATTCGCGCGAGACGTCCTCCGGCACGTATGAATTCTTCAAAGAGAGCGTGCTGAAAAATAAGAACTACATGGCTGGCAGCCTTTCCATGCCCGCCACGGGCGCCGTCATCCAGTCGGTCAGCCAGACCCGTGGTGCCATCGGCTACGTGGGACTGGCCTACGTCTCCCACCGAGTGAAGCCGCTTGCCGTGGCCTACGAAGGAGGCGAGTATGCACAACCCACCCCGCAAAACGCCACCAACGGCACTTACCCCATCGTCCGCCCACTCTACTACTATTACGAACAGAAGAATGCCGACCGCGTTGCCCCGCTACTGGATTATATTCTTTCGTCCAACGGGCAGGCCATCATCAAAGGCGGCGAATATATTCCCGTCAAGCCATAAACGCTATCCGGTTTCTGTCATCCCGCACTCGATGCGGGATCCATATCATCATCGCCTGTGTGTTCCTGGGAAGGTGTGTCAAAAAGCACACCTTCTTTGTTTAGCACAAAGCCCCGACTTTCACAAGCTGGGGCTTTGTTGTTACCTAAAGATTTTGTATCTTTAAGCCTAAAGATTTATACATATGGCAAAGATACATTTTCGTCCCTACACTCCCAACCAAACGGTACTATTTCCGCAAAGAATCGATGAAGATATTGCAGAAAACGATCCTATACGCATGGTTGACGCTTTGGTTGAAAGCCTGAATCTTGAAGGTTTCAGGAAGTTATACAAAGAATGCGGCCGTAGTCCTTACCATCCCAAGATGATGCTAAAGGTTATCTTGTATGCCTATATGAACAATATATACTCCTGCCGGAAAATAGAAAAGCTCCTTCGTCGTGATATCCATTACATTTGGTTAGCCGGTTATGAGAAACCGGACTTTATTACTATCAACCGTTTCCGTAATCGGGTGAAGAAGGAGATCAACGAAGTGTTTACCCAAACCGTACTTCTGCTTTCATCCAAAGGTTTCATCAGTCTGAATGTGGAATATATTGACGGAACAAAGATTGAGTCCAAGGCCAACAAATATACTTTTGTATGGCGGAAGAGCGTTGAGCGAAACCGTGAACGACTGATGAAGAAAATCAGTGTTTTGTTAAGCCAAATAGATGACGTCATCGCTCAGGAAAAAGCTTCGGAAAACAACGAGGAAATTGAGTTTACTCCTTCCATGCTGACAGAAATGGCGGGAGAATTACGCACTGCTCTTGAACAGACTTCAGAACCATCCACGAAAGAGCAGAAATCTGCGCTGGGAAAGAAACGCAAGCAGCTGAAAGAACTGGAAGCACATAGAGATAAGCTTCAGGAATACAATAACCATCTGGACAATCTTCAGGACCGCAACTCTTATTCCAAGACAGACAAAGAGGCCACTTTTATGAGAATGAAGGAGGATGCCATGCACAACGGTCAGACAAAACCAGGATATAATCTTCAGATTGCTACGGAAAATCAATTCATTATCGATTATTCTCTTTTTCCGAATCCGACTGACACCTTGACGATGATTCCCTTTCTGAAGTCCTTTGCCGACAGATACGGCCGTTTGGCTCATACGGTGGTTGCTGATTCCGGTTACGGATCAGAAGAGAATTACCACTTTATGTCGGAAAACGGGATGGAAGCATACGTCAAATACAATTGTTTCCACATGGAGCAGCGGCCAAGATTTAAACCGAATCCTTTTAAAGCCGAAAACTTTTTCTACAATGAAGAACAGGACTACTGCGTCTGTCCAATGGGACAAAAGATGCAGAGGGCAGGTACCAGGCATACGAAAACCGAATCCGGATATGTAGTCGAATATGCCAGGTATAGGGCTGTCAGATGCGAAGGGTGTCCGTTAAGATGTCTGTGTTTTAAAGCTAAAGGAAACAGGACGATAGAACTGAATCACCGACTCAGGATATACAAACAGAAAGCCCGGGAACTTCTCTGTTCCGAAGAAGGACTGAAACACAGAGGGCAAAGGTGTATAGAACCGGAAGCTGTATTTGGACAGATAAAATTCAACATGAACTACAAGCGCTTCCGTCATTTTGGAAAGGACAAGGTCCTTATGGACTTTTCCTTCCTGGCCATCGCCTTCAATATAAAAAAGATGTGTACCAAGATGAATAAAGAGGGGATAAATTGGCCAATTAAACACCTTTACGGCCTTATTACCACTCATTTAAGCTATTGGGAACAAAATATCGAGATTATCTTCAGAATATCGCTGCTTGAAAAAGTTAACAACGCTCTTATCGTTGATAAAGAAAAGAGGGTGAATCGCGTATTACGACACACCCTCTTTTCTTTTTATAAGCAGTTACAACATCCGCATGAAACAGGAATTGAAAGAAAACGGCGGCCTTCCCGCCCATATTCTCTGGACACTCGCCATCGTGGCAGGCGTGTCTGTAGCCAACATCTACTACAACCAGCCCCTGCTCAACCTGATACGGCAGGAACTGGGCATCACGGAGTTCAGCGCCAACCTCATCGCCATGATCACGCAGGTGGGCTATGCGCTGGGACTGCTGTTCATCATCCCGCTGGGAGACCTCTATCCGCGTAAGAAAATCATTCTGGCCAATTTCACCCTGCTCATCTGCTCCATGCTGACGATGGCCGTCAGCAAGGACATCCATGTCATCTGGGCCGCGTCGCTGCTCACGGGTATAGGTTCCATGATTCCCCAAATCTTCGTGCCCATCGCCTCCGTCTTCTCTCGCCCTGAGAACAAGGGGCGCAACGTAGGCATCGTCATCTCGGGTCTGCTGACGGGCATCCTGGCCTCGCGCGTGGTCAGCGGCTACATCGGCGAACTGCTGGGCTGGCGCGAAATGTACTACATAGCTGCCGGCATGATGGTAGTATGTGCTGTGGTGGTGCTCAAGGTGCTGCCCGACATCCGCCCCACCTTCAGCGGACGGTACTCCGACCTGATGAAATCGCTCTTCCAGTTAGTAAGGGACTATCCCGAACTGCGCATTTACTCCATCCGCTCCGCACTGGCCTTCGGCTCCATGCTGGGCATGTGGTCGTGCCTGGCCTTCAAGATGGGCAGCGCACCGTTCTATGCCGACAGCGACGTCATCGGCTTCCTGGGCTTGTGCGGCGTGGCCGGCGCCTTGACAGCTTCCTTCGTGGGCAGTTGGGTAAAGAAAGTGGGTGTACGCAACTTCAACTACATCGGATGCGGGCTCATCCTCCTGTCCTGGTGTTGCTTCTACTTCGGGCAAAACAGCTTTGCCGCCATTGTGGCAGGCATCCTGCTAATAGATATCGGCATGCAGTGCATCCAGCTCAGCAACCAGACAAGCATCTTCCACCTCTGCCCTTCGGCCTCCAACCGCCTGAACACCATCTTCATGACCACCTACTTCATCGGCGGCTCGCTGGGTACCTTCCTGGCCGGCAGCTGTTGGGAGCTGTGGGGCTGGGGCGGTGTATCGGCCGTCGCCTCCCTACTGACGCTGATTTCACTGGGCATCACGGTGGTGACACAAAAGTAAAAAAGCAATGGGGCTGCATCAACAACATGATAGAATGGTTCGCATTCTCTCTTGTTATTGATACAGCCCTACAATTGTATAGAAGTCGGGCAAAGTTAATCAATCACCTTCCTCCAGCTGGAAAACTGTTTCGACCGGCTGGCCGAAAACTTTTGCTATCTTGAGGGCCAACACCGTAGAAGGAACATACTTCTTGGTCTCGATGGCATTGATGGTCTGGCGGCTCACTCCTACCGCCTCGGCCAGTTGCTGCTGCGTCATCTGATGGATGGCGCGCTGCACGCGCAAAGTATTATTCATGATTCTCCTTTCTGAAACGCAAAAGTTTCCAATGAAAAATGACAAGAAACAAAATCAATACGGTAAACATATTGACAGCCATAAAATTGAGATATGGCATTCCGTAAATGCAAAGTGTTACCACAATCAGAATCAGGTAGTTGCACACAATAGCCAACGTCCAAGCCTGCATGCGCAAATGAGCAATACATTCGTCCTCATCCTTCTCACACGAAAAGGAAGCCAGCAACAAGCAGACAGCAAGACCTACCACAACAAGTTCATCAAAACAATCCTTCATCCCCATTTGGGATAAGAATGTATCCATCCACGATCCATCAAGCAAGAGATAAAGACCTCCCAACACAAAAGGAATACCCAACCACAATCCTACTTTCTTGCAGGAGGGCGACAAAAGATAATCGGTTTTCATATCGTAATGGTTTTAAAGATTACGATGCAAATATAAAGCATAGAATACGAAATGACAAGTAAACTATACATAAAGTAATGCAAACTTAACTCAATATAACATTTCACACTCTATTAAAACCACTACATGCTACTATTTCAACCCCCAAAATGAGCATGACACACCCACTACCTCCTCCGTACATTCTCCGTATACAAGTACCCAAACATGGAGCAGGTACGGACCTGGTACGGAGAAGGTATGGAGAAAGGCATCTGTTTGCAGGATTTTTCCGTTTTTTGCACTTACATCATCTTGATACACGTCCGGAGGTATTTCCCTGCATCAGGCTTTCTACCTCCTCAACTGTCACCAGATTGAAATCGCCATAGACCGTATTCTTCAAGGCAGAAGCAGCCAAAGCAAAATCAAGTGCCTTCTGTGCATCATCGGGATAAGCTCGCAAACCATAAATCATACCTCCTACAAAGGCATCGCCGGCACCCACACGATCTACTTCATGCTCGATGTCATAGATTCCAGTGTGATGGAACTTTCCATCAGACAAAAGAACAGCTGCCAATAAATTATGATTAGCAGTGAGAGAATTGCGCAACTCAAGGAAAACCTTCTGACAACGTGGTACAGCCTTACTTACTTTACGCGTGAAAGTTTCGAATGCAGGCAAATTGGCTTCAAATGAAACATCAGCTGCGGTCACAGCCTTAAAACCGACAGGCTCAACTCCCATAATCTCCCGATACTCGGGTTCGGCACCAAACAATACATCACTGTACTGCACAAGCGGCATCATCACTTCAGCTGCTGTCCGTCCATAGTTCCACAGTTTCTTGCGGAAATTCAAATCACACGAAATGATCAGTCCCATGCGATCGGCTACTTCCAACGCCTCACGACAGGCATCAGCCCCTTCCTGCGAAAGGGCGGCAGCAATACCCGACCAATGGAACCATCCCGCTCCGTCGAACACCTTCTCCCAGTCAATCATACCCGGACGAAGAGTCGCAAATGCAGAATCCTCGCGATCGTACACGACATTGGAATTACGAAAAGCAGCTCCCGGTTCCAAAAAATAAATCCCCATACGCTTGCCACCGAAAACGACACCTTCCGTGCCCAACCCATAAGAACGTAACGAATCAATACAGGCATGAGCAATGGCATTGTCCGGCAAACGAGTTACAAACTCAGTCGGCACCCCGAAATGAGCCAACGACACTGCTACATTAGCCTCACTACCACCATACGTGGCTATCCATTCGTTTGTCTGCGAAAAACGCCGGAAACCGGGGGTAGACAGACGAAGCATCACCTCACCGAAAGTAACCACTTTCTTTCCAATATTCAATCGCTTGTTTTCCATCTGATTATCCAAGTTTTATTCTTCAATTCGTTTTGAGATTGCGAATGTACAAATTTAATGGATAACAAAATCGGTTCAACTTCGAAAAAAGAAAAAAACTAGTAAAAATCCGAATATATATTCACACAAAATAATATAAAAGCCAAAGTATCCCTATCAAAACATTATTTTTATGCAATATTCCCCTACGGATACGGAATAAGCATAAATTTTATCGTACCTTTGCCGCAAAATTGAAAAATAAGCATGAATTCAACGAAGAAGATTCCCTCTCCCCTCGTATCCCTCCTGCCTATTGCGTTGCTGGCAGGAATGTTGTTTGCCACCATTAGTACTTTCGGAAGTGATGCGCTGAACGGTGGTAGCCAAATTTCCTTATTAGTAACCACTGCCTGCTGTGCACTTATCGGAATGGCCTTCTACCGCATTCCTTGGAAAAACTTTGAACGGGCAATAACCAATAATATAGCAGGTGTCTCTACCGCCCTTCTCATTCTGCTTATTATCGGTGCATTAAGCGGAACTTGGATGATCAGTGGTGTAGTGCCAACCTTAATATATTATGGCATGCAGATAATCCATCCTGATTTTTTTCTGGCTTCGACCTGCCTTATCTGCGCTCTCGTATCCGTAATGACTGGAAGTTCATGGACCACTATCGCTACTATCGGCATTGCCCTGATGGGCATCGGCAAAGCACAAGGGTTCCACGAAGGATGGATAGCCGGTGCTATCATCTCAGGAGCCTATTTTGGAGACAAAGTTTCCCCTCTGTCTGACACGACCATTCTGGCTTCATCGGTTACAGATACTCCTCTTTTTACCCACATCCGCTACATGATGATTACGACTGTGCCTTCCCTACTCATAGCTATCACACTCTTCACCATCATGGGGTTAACGCACGACGGCGGTAGCACGGCCCAAGAAATGGCTGCATTTGGTGCAACACTGGAAAACAAATTTCATATTACTCCCTGGCTGTTGCTTGTTCCCATCGTAACAGGCATTCTTATTGCACGCAAAGTACCCTCTATTGTCACCTTGGCCATCTCGACCGTACTGGCTTGTGCAGCCGCCCTCATCTTTCAGCCCGACCTGCTGCGCGAAGTAGCAGAAGGTGGAAGCTTGTTCAAAGGAACAATGATGACCTGCTATGGAAGTACCAGCCTGCAGACCGATAATAGCATCCTGACTGAACTGGTCGCCACCCGGGGTATGTCAGGTATGATGAATACCGTATGGCTTATCCTATGCGCCATGTGCTTCGGTGGAGCCATGACGGCCAGTGGCATGTTGGGTAGTATCACATCCGTATGTGTACGTTTTATTAAAAGCCGTGTCAGCACTGTAGCTTCTACGGTTTTTTCAGGACTCTTTTTGAACATAGCCACAGCCGACCAATATATCAGCATCATTCTGCTGGGTAATATGTTTGGAGACATTTATAAAAGACAAGGCTACGAAAGCCGTCTGTTGAGCCGAACAACCGAAGATGCCGTAACAGTCACTTCCGTACTGATTCCATGGAATACTTGCGGCATGACCCAGGCCACCATCTTGAGTGTACCTACACTGGTCTATCTACCCTTCTGCTTCTTCAACCTCATCAGTCCGCTAATGAGCATCCTGATGGCAGCCATCGGGTACAAAATAGTTGTGAAGAAAGCTAACCTGTCATAAATGAAAAGAAGCTTCGAGGGCAATACACATGTAAATGTCAACCCACGAAGTTTCTTTCAATCAATTCTTTTTCAGCCAATAAAATCTGGGCTACTTCTGTTTTCCGAAAAATTTCTCAAAAAACAAAATCTGGTAATCAATGGAATTATTCCAATAAGTATTATTATGTGTGCCGGGTCTGGTAATAAAATCGTGATCGATCCCCCGGCCCAATAAACGTTGATGAAGTTCTTTATTCACCTCAAGAAAGAAATCACTCTCACCGCAATCGAATATAATGGCCAAATCACCATTCTCTATCTTGTCTATCTGATTAATGGCTGTATGTTCGTCCCAACGTTTCCTATTGGCAGCATACTCTCCCAGCTGTTTATTCATCTGCCAGTTCAGCGGGAAAGGACGGATATCCACTCCACCGCTGGTACTGCCGGCAGCACCAAATACATCTTTATGACGGAAGGCATTCCACAAAGCACCGTGGCCACCCATACTCAGTCCTGTAATCGCACGACCCTGAGGTGCTGCAATCGTCTTATAATGACTATCCGTATAAGCAATCAATTCGGAAGATACAAATGTTTCATAACGGTATGAAGAGTTCACCGGACTATCCCAGTACCAACTGTTTTTTCCATCCGGACAAACGAATATAATACCTTTTTCGTCGGCTATGGAAGGCAATTGAGGTTTGATATTGATCCATGTCTTGGCATTTCCACCGTAACCATGTAATAAATAAACTACCGGACACGCCTGAGCCCGATCGCCTTCTGCCTTGTCAGGCACAACATAAACAACTTGAACCTCCTTGTCCATGGAACGGCTTTTAACCATTACCGTATCCACCCGTGCCGCCTGTACAGACAACACAACCAAACATAGCAGCATACCTGCCAAAAAGAACTCTTTTTTCATTATTTACAGATGTTTTATTACAAAAGATTACAAAATTGCTCCAAATTTAGTATGTTTGCGGCGAAAACACTTCATTTATTATATGGAATTTATTATCATTCTACTTTTATTAGTATTGAACGGCATTTTTGCCATGTATGAAATCGCACTTGTATCATCCAGTAAAGCACGGCTAGAAACTCTGGTCAGCAAAGGAAACAAACGAGCCAAAGGGGTACTGAAACAACTGGAAGAACCCGAAAAATTTCTTTCTACAATCCAAATAGGCATCACTCTCATCGGAATTGTTTCCGGTGCGTACGGTGGTGCAAATATTGCAGACGACCTGGTTCCACTATTTGCTCTGATTCCTGGAGCTGAGCCATACGCAGCAAATCTGGCCATGATAACCACAGTAGCCGTTATCACCTATCTATCCTTAATTATCGGTGAACTGGTTCCGAAAACCGTTGCCATGAACAACCCTGAGAAATGGGCAACCCGCCTCAGTCCGTTCATGATCGTACTCAGCAAAATTTCCTATCCGTTTGTCTACCTCCTCAGCGCATCCACACGCCTGACCAACCGTCTTATCGGTATGGAAAACAACGAAGAACGCCAAATGACACAAGACGAACTGAAAATGATACTCCACCAAAGCTCCGAACAGGGTGTCATTGACAAAGACGAAACCGAAATGCTAAAAGACGTATTCCGTTTCTCGGACAAACGTGCCAATGATTTGATGACCTACCGACGCGACATCGTCGTGCTCCACCCGACAGACAGTCCTGAACAAGTGCTGAAAACAATCCAAGAACAGCATTTCAGCAAATACCTGCTAACTGACAAAAGCATGGAAGATATCATCGGTGTCGTATCAGTGAAAGATATCATCTTGATGATGGGCAATACCAATCAACGTTTCGACTTGCGCAGCATTGCTCGTCCGGCCCAATTTATTCCCGAAAGCCTTTATGCAAAGAAAGTTCTGGAAATCTTCAAGAAGAATAAAAACAAATTTGGAGTAGTGGTTGACGAATATGGCAACACACAAGGTATCATCACCCTGCATGATCTGACAGAAAGTATCTTCGGCGATATTCTGGAAGAAAACGAAATGGAAGAACAAGACATCGTAGCACGCCAGGATGGTTCGCTACTGGTAGAAGCCTCCATGAATTTGGACGACTTCATGGAAGCCATGGGCATCCTCGATTATGATGATCTGAAAGAAGAAGACTTCACCACACTAAGCGGACTGGCCATGTTCCTTGTAGGACGTGTTCCGAAAGCCGGTGATCTTTTCACATACAAAAACCTGCACTTTGAAATTGTAGATATGGATCGCGGACGAGTAGACAAACTACTGGTCACTAAAGACGAACCGGAAGAAGAAGACATCTAATGTTCCTTATTCTTAAGAATTAGATTTTATTTTCTAAATAACGAATAACCCCATAAAAAAGGGCGGCTCATTTTTGAACCGCCCTTTTTATCGATTACACCAATTTCCTTATTTCTTGGCCGGTGAAGAATAACGTGCATTCAAACCTTCCAAAATTTCCTTTGTAATATTGTAAACGCTATCGGCATACAACAGATTATCAAAACCAGTATTGCTGATAATCATGCTGTAGCCTTTTGTCTTGTTATATTCTTTCAAGAAAGAATTAATAGAATCACGCAGCTGCAAACTGTTTTTTTCATTTTCGCTCATCAGTTCAGACTGCAATTTATTGCTCAGGGCCTGCAAATCTTGCTCCAACTTAGCAATACGATTGTATTCCTGTTGAGCTCTTTCCTGCGAAAGATAAGCATTGTTCTGATATTTGGTCTGGAATTCCTGCTTTTGCTTTTCCAACTCAGAAGCCTTCTGGTTAAGTGTCAGACGTACATTTTCGCTCTTCTTCACCATCGCTTCATTCAGGTCAATGCAGAAATTGTATTTGGCCAACAATGTGTCTATCTCTACATAAGCAATCTTCATGCCTGACAGGCCGGCTTGAGCAGGAGCACTAACCGATTGATTGTTTGTATTGCCTGCACATTGGGAAAACAAAACAACAAAGGCCAAAGCAGCCAAACCGTTCAGGAGGTAATTCAATTTCTTCATAATTTTGAATACAATAATATTTTTAGAATTAATTAGTTCACACTTTCATTCAAGGCTTTTTCCAATTCATCAATGGAAAAACGAGATTTTTTCTGCGCAGCTCTGTCTTGCGACTGAACGCATCCAATGCCTTTCTTACGAAGCGCCTTATTACCGCTTACATGGCCATTAGGAAATCGTCCTCCTTTTACAAAAAAGACCTTTACACCCAACAGAAGCACACAAATAGCAACTATTAACAAAGTTATCAATACAGTCTCGAGCATTTCCATTAATTTTGTGGGTGCAAATATAGGGCTTTGCAAGGACTAAGCCGCCTTTTTTCTTCTAAAAAAAGAAGATGGGTTGGCAGAATAATTCATTATTTAACCATATTTAGCAATATATCGTTCATGCAACAGTCCTTAAGAGAAAGGAAAAACAGATTGCTACAAGGCAAAAACCAAAACAAAAAGAAGTATGGAAAAGAAAAATTTGAAACCGGCAGGAGTGTTCCACTATTTTGAGGAAATCTGCCAAGTACCACGCCCTTCCAAACATGAAGAAAAAATAATAGCTTACCTGAAAGAATTCGGCCAAAAGCACCACTTGGAAACATTATCGGACGAAGCTGGCAATGTGTTAATCAGGAAACCGGCCACACCAGGCATGGAAAACCGTAAAACCGTAGTTCTGCAATCCCATGTGGATATGGTCTGTGAAAAGAATAGCGATGTAAAACACGATTTTATGACAGATCCCATCCAAACCGAAGTAGACGGAGAATGGCTGAAAGCCAAAGGTACAACTCTGGGAGCAGACAACGGTATTGGTGTAGCAACCGAATTAGCCCTTCTGACCGACGATACGATTGAACACGGCCCTCTGGAGTGCTTGTTCACAGTGGATGAAGAAACAGGCTTGACAGGTGCATTTGCCCTGAAAGAGGGATTCATGACAGGAGAAATCTTACTGAACCTCGACTCGGAAGATGAAGGCGAACTGTTCATCGGATGTGCAGGAGGAGTAGATTCTGTTGCTGAATTCAATTACCACGAAATAGATGTTCCAGCCGGATACTTTTGCTGTAAAATTCAAGTAAAAGGTCTGAAAGGCGGCCATTCAGGAGGAGACATTCACTTAGGATTGGGCAATGCCAACAAAATTCTGACTCGTTTCCTGAGTCTTGCTTCTCAAAAATACGACCTTTACTTATGTGACATCGATGGAGGCAATTTGCGTAATGCCATAGCCCGGGAAGCTCATGCAATCATTGCCATACCTGAAAATGACAAACACAGTTTGCGAACCGATCTGAATATATTTGCAGCTGAAGTACAAAATGAATATAACGTCATCGATCCAGATCTACAACTGATCATGGAATCAGAAAACTTCCATGCAAAAGCAATTGACCGCGATACCACACGCCGACTTCTTCAGGCACTCTACGCATGTCCTCACGGTGTATTTGCCATGAGTCAGGACATTCCCGGCCTGGTAGAAACATCTACCAATCTGGCTTCTGTCAAAATGAAACCCAACCATATTATCCGTATCGAAACCAGCCAACGTAGTTCCACGGCCTCCTCGAAACAAGACATTGCCAACATGGTACGTACTGTATTTGAAATGGCCGGCGCAACTGTTACTTTTGGCGACGGTTATCCAGGTTGGAAACCCAACCCACATTCCGAAATACTGGAAGTGGCCACTGCCTCCTATAAACGCCTGTTTGGCGTCGATGCCAAGGTTAAAGCGATCCATGCAGGACTGGAATGCGGCCTGTTCCTTGACAAATATCCGTCGCTCGACATGATTTCGTTTGGTCCTACTCTGCAAGGAGTACATTCACCAGACGAACGTATGCTGATACCAACGGTTCAGAAATTCTGGGATCATCTGTTGGATATTCTGAAAAACATTCCAACTAAATAATTACGGAACAGACGGATGATACTCTTTTTACAAAGACACAGGAAGAATACGAAACCGCGTTTCGCATTTTATTCTTTCTGTGTCTTTGTTTTTTCAAGCTACAGTCTGTTATGCAAGGCACAAAACAATGATACTTTGACTTTCCGCGTAGTCAGTTACAATGTAGAAAACCTTTTTGACACCTATCATGACTCACTAAAAAACGACTACGAGTTTCTACCCGAGTCTGTTCGCCATTGGAACTATTCAAAATACAAGAAAAAGCTGAACGACATCGGCCGCACTCTCATTGCCGTGGGCGAATGGACACCTCCAGCACTAATAGCCCTATGTGAGGTTGAAAATGACAGTGTATTGTATGATCTGACACACTACTCCGTATTGCGTGAAGTCGGATACCGTTATGTGCTGACCCACTCCAACGACGAACGTGGTATTGATGTGGCCTTACTCTATCAACGTGGCTTGTTTAAATTATTAGACAATCACAGCATAACCATCGACAAACCCCGACCATCCGACCGGCCTACACGTGATATTTTGCATGTAAGCGGGATGTTATTGAACGGCGATACCTTAGACATACTGATCGCTCATTTCCCGTCCCGTTCAGGCGGTGCGAAAGAGAGTGAACCATATCGACTAAAGGCCGCCCACCGGCTAAAACAGACAGCAGACAGTATCATCAGCCTTCGGCAATATCCACAGCTACTCATCATGGGAGACTTTAACGACTATCCTCACAATCGATCCATCAAGAAAATCATACAGGCAGAAGCTCTCGTTCCCGGCAATACGCCTCGTAACGATCAGCTATACCACTTGCTAGCCCGTAAGGTCCAAAAGGAGAAAAACTATGGAAGTTACAAATATCAGGGGGAATGGGGATTGCTTGACCACCTTATTGTATCAGGTAATCTGCTAAAGCCCGATGCTCCACTCACTACTAGTGAAGCACATGCTGGAATAGCTCGCCTACCGTTCCTATTGGTTCCGGACAAAAGATTCGGCGGAGTCCAGCCTTTCCGTACTTATATCGGCCCTCGATACGAAGGAGGCATCAGCGATCACCTGCCTGTATGGGCAGAATTTCGACTGATTTACTAAAGAAATGGATCAATTACAGAACGAAAAATTAATCATTCAGATACATAAATGCGTCAATCTGACCTGTTGGAATCGAAATTACCCCTCCACACATTGCGGGTATCATATAATTTTGCGAATATTGCACAAACAATAATCTATAATTTATCATGAAATACGCCATCTTATTACTTACATTCATTATAGGCAGCTTGTCTGCATCAGCTCAACATTTAGTTCAAATAGGAAAAGGTTACAGTTCCACTTCAGTCAACACAACCGTATTCCGCAACAGTTCGCTTGTTACCTTCAAGCAAAATCAATACACAGCCTATTACGACGCCGACGGCTATATGGTTATCGGTAAACGCAAACTAGGTTCCGAACATTGGGAACTTCAGCGTTCACAATACAAAGGTAATGTAACTGATGCCCACAATGTCATCAGCCTAATGGTAGATGGCGAAGGCTATTTGCATGTTGCCTTTGATCATCATGGACAACCGCTGAACTATTGTCGCAGTACTGCTCCCGAATCCCTTGTTTTAGGAGAGAAAGAACCGATGACCGGTAAAGACGAAGCCGATGTCACTTATCCAGAATTTTACCGTCTCTCCACCGGAGATTTGCTCTTCGTCTATCGTTCAGGAGCATCCGGAAGAGGAAATCTCGTATTAAACCGTTATAATTTGAAACAACGTAAATGGCAACGTGTCCAAGACGTGCTCATTGATGGCGAGGGACAACGTAATGCCTACTGGCAACTGTACGTAGATGCCAAAGACGTAATCCATCTTTCGTGGGTATGGCGGGAAACATGGATGGTAGAAACCAACCACGACCTGTGCTACGCCTGTTCATCAGACGGGGGAAAAACATGGCAAAAATCAAATGGCGAAACTTATAATCTGCCCATACGTGAAGCTAATGCAGAATACGCCTGCCGTATCCCCCAAAACAGCGAACTTATCAACCAAACCAGTATGAGTGCCGACACGGAAGGTCATCCTTATATTGTCACCTACTGGCGCGATACCGACAATACCATTCCCCAGTATCGTCTGGTTTGGCATGACGGCATCAACTGGCACAACCGCCCCATCATGAATCGCACACAGGCCTTCTCTCTGAAAGGAGGAGGAACCAAAATGATTCCCATTTCTCGCCCCCGCATTGCAGTAGACAAAGGACGGGCTTTCTTCCTCTTTCGCGATGCTGAACGTAGCAGCAAGGTATCCATGGCCTATACCACTGACCTCAAAAGCGGAGAATGGCAAGTGACTGATCTTACCGACTTCAGTGTCGACGCATGGGAACCCAGTCTTGATACAGAATTATGGAAACAAAACCGTCAGCTTCATGTTTTCGTACAAGAAACCCATCAGGGCGACGGCGAGAAACAAATCGCTTCCGAACCAACTCCCGTATATGTACTCGAGATCAATACCAAACAATAATTAACATACAAAACTTATGAACAAAATTCTTAAAACATTTGCAGCCTGTTTCATTGGACTATTACCGGTTGCAACATTTGCCAAGACTTCCGAGGCCGAACAGGTCCGAAAGATCATTGACAAAGTGAACCAACACTGGCAAGCTGAAAACAAGCCAGAAGTACGTTCTTTCTGGGACAACGCAGCCTATCACACCGGCAACATGGAAGCTTACTTCCTGACAGGCAATGAGACTTACCGTGCCTACTCCGAAGCATGGGCCAAACACAACGAATGGAAAGGAGCCAAAAGCAACGACCGTTCCCAGTGGAAATATTCATACGGAGAATCGGACGAATACGTTCTGTTCGGCGATTATCAGATTTGTTTCCAAACGTATGCCGACCTTTATAATCTGGCACCTGAAGACTATAAAATCAAGCGTGCACGCGAAGTCATGGAATATCAGATGAGCACTCCGCAAAACGACTATTGGTGGTGGAGCGACGGTCTGTACATGGTTATGCCGGTCATGACAAAATTATATAAGATTACTCACAATTCTCTCTATCTGGACAAGTTATACGAATATATCACCTATTCCGACCAGATCATGTTCGACAAAGAAGAAAATCTCTATTACCGCGATGCCAAATACGTCTATCCCAAACACAAAAGTGTCAACGGGAAAAAAGACTTCTGGGCCCGTGGTGACGGATGGGTACTGGCCGGACTGGCTAAAGTGTTGAAAGATCTGCCGGCCGACTACAAGCATCGCGCCTTTTTCGTGGAGAAATTCCAGAAACTGGCTAAAGCAGTAGCTGCCATCCAGCAACCCGAAGGGTATTGGACCCGCAGTATGATGGATCCCGAACATGCGCCCGGCCCTGAAACAAGCGGTACTGCCTTCTTTACTTATGGCATCCTGTGGGGCATCAACAACGGTTATCTGGACGAGGCTGAATACCTGCCCATTGTCAACAAAGCATGGAACTACCTGTCGAAAACCGCTCTTCAGAAAAACGGAGCTGTGGGTTACGTACAACCTATCGGCGAAAAAGCCATCCCCGGCCAGGTTGTTGATGCTAACTCTACCGCAAACTTCGGTGTAGGTGCCTTCCTGTTGGCAGCCTGTGAGTATGTACGTTACCTGGAAGCTCCCAAGACTCAAGACCGTGCTTACTGGTGTGACCTTGCCTACAAGATGGCTGCCCCTATCTTGAGTAATATGTCCAAAGGAGAACTTCAAAAGAACATGATTGTAGAAGTTAGTCCTACATGGGACGGTCGCGACAAAAGGGTAACCTACATGGAAGCTTTCGGCCGTCTGATGGCAGGTATCGCCCCATGGCTTACCCTCCCCGATGACAATACAGCAGAAGGAGCCATGCGCAAGCAATTACGCGAATGGGCTTTGGAAAGCTATGCCAACGCTGTAGATCCACAGAGTCCCGACTACCTACTGTGGCGTAAGGAAGGCCAGCCCCTAGTAGACGCAGCCTATATTGCAGAAAGCTTTCTCCGTGCATTCGATCAGCTGTGGAAACCTTTGGATGACACCACCAAGCAACGCTACATTGAAGAGTTCACGCTGTTACGCCGTATCGATCCGCCATACACTAATTGGCTGCTCTTCTCATCCACTATCGAAAGTTTCCTGGCTAAAGCCGGGGCACCTTATGATGCCTATCGTATCAATTCCGCTATCCGCAAGGTAGAAGAATGGTATACCGGAGACGGCTGGTATGCTGACGGCCCGAGCTTTGCTTTCGACTATTACAGTAGCTATGTATTCCATCCCATGTATCTGGAAACTCTTCAGGCCATGAAAGACGTCAAGGCTTATACACGCATACATTATTCCAAGTATTATGACCGTGCCTTGCGCCGTGCCCAGAAGTACAGCCTGATACTGGAACGCTTCATCTCACCTGAAGGAACCTTCCCTGTCTTCGGACGATCCATCCCCTACCGCATGGCTACCATGCAACCCCTCGCTTTGATGGCCTGGTATCAGGAACTGCCGGCTGGTGTGACCAACGCTCAGGTACGTTGCGCCCTCACTGCCGTCATGAAACGTATGTTTGCCAGCGGCAACAATTTCAATGAAGGTGGTTATTTGACCATTGGATTCAGCGGACGACAGCCCAATATTGCAGACTGGTACACCAACAATGGTAGCTTATACATGACTTCCCTGGCTTTCCTGCCTTTGGGGCTGCCAGCCAGCCATCCATTCTGGACCGATGCCCCCCAGGACTGGACCAGCAAACGAGCTTGGAGCGAACAACCATTCCCCAAAGATCACCATTGGAAGGATGAAATCCGTACGTGGGATTTATTCTGATAATAACAGCATGTAGGGACGCACCACGGTGCGTCCGACCCTTCAGGCACGGATGATACAGATAAATTGTCATCCGTGCCTGAAATATAATATATCACCCCCGGCTCTTCTGCTTCAGATATTCCGAAGGAGCCATGCCATATTCATCCTTAAAGCACTGTCTGAAATAAGCCACACTACTGAAACCGGCTAAGTCTGAGATCTCAGCAATACTATACTCACCACCTAACAGGAGATCCACACTTTTCTTCAACTTCACTTTTCTCACAAATTCGTTGACCGACATATCTGTCAGACACTTAATTTTCCGATAAAGCGTAGAATGACTCATACACATTTTGTCGGCAATGAACCCCACATCAATCTTTTCCATGCTAAGATTTTCTTCAATAATACGGGCTACCTTATCCAAAAACTCACGATCAAGCTTATTCAGTGTGTGATTTCCTTCACCCAGATCCTTTAAAGCCTCTTGAGTGGACGAACCTACTGACGATACAGTCTTTGCAGCAATCAGGGCCGCCAACTTTCTTCTACCAGCCAGCAGATTCTCAATTCTCCGAGTCAATAGACGAGCACTGAAAGGCTTGGCTATAAATGAATCGGCTCCAACGGCATACCCTTCTTCCCGATCCTGAATACTATCTTTGGCCGTCAGCAAAATCACAGGAATATGACTGGTACGCATATCCTGCTTCACACGTTTACAGAAAGCAATACCATCCATAATGGGCATCATAATGTCACTGACAATGACACTAGGTATACGCACCTTGGCAATGTCCCAGCCTTCTTTTCCATTGGAAGCAGTAAGTACCTCATACATATCCTCGAAGGAACTTCGGATATACTCACGGATATCATTGTTGTCTTCTACCACTAGCAGAACGGGACGTGCATCTTCCCCTTCAACCAACGCATCCTTAACAGCAGTTTCAGCTACAGATGTTTTAGCACTACTTGAAACCTCCTGCTTATGTTGTGCATGAGGATATGTATTGTCGGTCAAAAGGCTGAGAGTAAAGCAGCTACCTTCATTCAGTTCACTTTCCACCATGATCTTTGCTTCATGCAAATCGGCCAATGACTTCACCAAGGCCAACCCTATGCCTGTGCCTGAAGCCTGATGCTTGCCTTCCGCCTGATAATAACGATCAAAAATGTGAGGTATTGACTCCGGATCAATGCCGAACCCTGTATCTTTAACCTTGATTTCAGTATAGCTCTGCCCGGCTTCCTCACGTTTGTCGAGAGATAAAGTGATGACTCCCTCAGGCGTATACTTCATGGCATTGGACATCAGATTATTAAGGATAATCCTTACTATTTCGGGATCGAAATAGAGTTCCGTTTCTTCTGTTTCAATCTTCACCTCGATATCGACTCGACTGTTCTGATTCAATTCCTTAAAACCCAAACCGATTTCTCTTACCAACTTCCCAAGATTAGCTTTTTCTATCAGCAATTTCCGATTCTGTGTTTCTGTCTTTCGGAACTCCAATATCTGGTTAATCAACGCCAGCAACCTATTGGCATTGCTATGTATGATACCGATACGTTCCGCATGTTTCTGTGATAGCGACTTATCCGACAGAAGATCTTCCAAAGGTCCGATAATGAGCGTAAGCGGCGTACGCAACTCGTGTGTAATGTTGGTATAGAAACGAAGCCTTTCTGCATTAAGTTTCTCTCCATTCTCCAGCTGTTGGTGCTCCAGACTCAGTTTATTCTCCAAATCAAGTTTATGCTTATAGAAACGCAGAATAAAAAAGAGAATCAGGCATGCTACAGCCACATAGAACAACTTTGCATACCACGCCAACCATAGAGGTGGTTCGATTACCAACGTCAATGAGGCAATATTCTCATCCGTCCAAGCTTGATTTCTCATCCGGGCATTCACCTTGAACGTATAATTTCCGTAGGGCAGATTCCTGAACGTAACCTGATTCTCACCATGCGTATTGTACCAGGAATCATTCAACCCTTCCATCTGATAAATATACTCCACCTGACCTGCTTGTGAGAAATCGGTCACATTGAAGCCAATTCTCAGATTATTGTTTCGATAAGAAAGCTTAATCTTATTCTTAACGATGGGGACCATTACCTCGGCATACTCCGGCCGTAAATCCCCCGTCATACTCCGACACTCAGTAAAGACTACTGGGGCCACCTTGTCACCATTATCAAGAGTAGCAGGATGAAAATAGCATACACCATTCTGCGAGCCAAAATAAATAGTGCCATCAGCTGTCCGACAAACCGATCCGTCCATAAAGTCACCACGGGGAACGCCGTCATGGTAATTATAATTTCTGAACATTCCTGTCGCTTTCTCATAACACGAAATACCATTGTTTGTACTGAACCAAATATTACCTTTCCCATCCTCCTGTATGGCTCTGACATAACTGTTCTCTATGCCGTCTTTCTCTGAAAATATACGGAATCCATTCGGATTGTCTGTCCGTTCAAAAAAGACAAGGCCATTCCTTGTTGCAGCCCAGATTTCGCCACGGCTATTCATAGCCAAATGGGATACAGCATTCGAAGCCATTCCATTGTCCGTAGTCAGACTATAAACCAAATTGCTATGACGGTTCAGAATCTGAACACCCTTACCGAAGGTGCCAATCCACAGTTTTCCCTGCCTGTCACGCAGAATACTATGTACCATATTGTCGGCCAACTGACTGTTAATGCTGTCCTCACAACAGAACCGTCCGCCGACATAGCTGTAGATACCGCTTTCCGTACCAATCCACATCTTGCCGTCCGTATCTTCATGGAAACATCGTACGTCAAGATTAGGGTATCCTTCGGCAATCCGCTCCATGCGCCCCGTTTTGTGGCGATACACTGTCACTCCATCCAGATACATACCCATCCACAAGTCACCTGAACGGTCTCTATAGATAACATTCACATGTGTATTCTTTACGGCTTGCGGCTTCAGCAAATCTTTCATTTTACCCTTGTCGAACACTGCTACTTCATTCTCTCCACCCAACCACAAACGACCGTCCACATCAACATTGATACCCCACACCTGCTTGTTGGTATATTCGCCGTAGCGTTTCTTCTGATAAGGCAACGTCTTGAACAAAGGCTGCTGATGACTGATGACATCCACCCCACCCCGATAATTACCAATCCAGATGTTACCGAAAGAATCTTCGAACAAACACCGCGCATTGGGTGAAGACAAACCATGTATATCGTTTGTCACTACAAGATTGCGGAATTGCACCTGTTCAGGGCGGATAAAAGAATTTTGGCGTAAATCAAGAATGCTGACTCCGCCCATATTGGTACAAACCCAAATGTTTCCATCGCGTGTCTGCCTGATATCGTACACCTGATTGGACAATAGGGAACGGGGATTGTCAGGCTGATTACGGAAGGTCGTAAACTCCTTCGTAACCGGATTGAACAAAGAAAGGCCGTTCTCCGTACCGACCCATATCCGTTCTGCACTATCCATCAGAATGGCATGAACCGTATTACTCGGAATGCTCTTGGGGTCGTCAGTAGAATGGCGGAAATTCTCACAAGTACGTGTCTTCAAGTCTATGATACTGAGACCGTCATTCACGTGTCCCACATAGAGATGACCTTTCCCGTCATCGCACGAAGTCCAGTTACGGCCCGTAAATCCCTTGACATTGGACGTGCTGTAACACTCTATCTTCTTCGTCTTCCGGTCGTAATGATCGATACCCAAATGATAATGAGTAATCCAGACACCACCGTCCGCCGCCATTTTCAGGTCGGTCACGTCGTTTGTAATCAGTCCGCCATATACGTCTAAAGTCTCAAACGTCTGGCTGCCTACATCAAAGATACTGATACCATCGCGCTGCGTTCCTATCCAGATCGTATTGTCTTGCGGCACGGAAAGCAATGCATTATGTTCATTGCCGCTAATCTGTGAATTGTTTCGGTTATAAACAGTGAAGTAACGTCCGTCGAACTTGTTGAGTCCGGACTCTGTTGCAATCCATACACAGCCCTGGTTATCTTGCGTAATATCTACCACATAATTGTTCGACAACCCTTGTTCCACACCCATCCGTTTCAAAATCAAATCGTCCTGAAGTGCACGTGCATTCAAAGGGAAACACCCCAATAATACTATGAGCGATATAAGGTAACCGGTTTTCATCATCATCACACTAAACAGATTAATTGTACCCAGCAAAAATAATGAAATAAGCCGAATAGAACAGTCTTTATGACCATTTTTTCTATCCGTTCTTATCAAAAAGCATGAAATCTCCCACGTAGTGCCATTTATTCAAGATGTTTCACATCCTTCATCCTGTTTACGAGCGTTTCTATTGTGTATGAAGAAGTTTCACCCGTGAAGTTTCACCGTAACCAACTATGTACAAGGCATTTACCGTGAAAGATGCCTATAAGGACGCATGAAACATTGATTTCACAACAATCCTTTGAATTCCAATAATTTATAGGACCGTGAAAGCGTGAAAGTTTTTTTCTGAAAGAAAGACTTCAACAGAGATTTGCAGCTAATCTGAATAATCTTTCACCTTCGTCAATACCCAATCAATGACCGGAAACGAAAAACAGCCACTCCTATAGCGTAACTATTAACTTGAGCGACGTAACTATGAACTTTAGCGACGTAACTATGGACTTTAGAAAGACAATGATAAACTTTTAAATAGCATTTTGACGAAAAAAACGATGTTTTATAACGAGAAATTAGATGTTCACATCTTATAAAACACAGATTCTGATGCATGATAATCATCTAAACGTTTCCTTTTTCACCCCTCTCAAATGTTAAAAACTACCAATAAAAACAAAGCAAGCAAGATAGAATAAAACGTCATTTGACATCTTTGAACAATTTTTCTATCTTATATGCTTATTTCTTATAATCTCTTTTTCTTATTTATCTCCTACTTTTGGCAGCGATTTAATTCTCATACAATTTTTAACTAAAATAAAATGAATGATGAAATCTAATTCTTGCAAAAACAATCGACGAGCCATGATGGCTCTGCTTCTTTGCACAGGATTCATTGCCATGCACCCCTTGGCAATGTCAGCTAAAGAAGACGTTTCATCACTGAACGTGGTGCAACAACAAAAGAGCGTAAGCGGTGTAATCAAAGATTCAACAGGCGAACCTGTCATCGGTGCTAATGTACGTGAAAAGGACAATCCCACGAATGGTACCATAACTGATTTGGACGGAAAATTTATTCTGAATGTAGCTCAGGCGACTAAATTGGAAATATCTTTTATCGGATATAAAACTGTCGTTGTAGATGCTATTCCAGGAAAGACAATCGATGTAAAGTTAGAAGATGATTCCGAAATGCTCGACGAGGTAGTTGTAGTAGGTTTCGGTACCCAGAAAAAAGTGAACCTGACCGGTTCGGTAGGTGTAGTTACAGCCGAAGAGCTGAAGGAACGTCCCGTAACCAATGCAGCACAAGCCCTGCAAGGTGTAGTACCTGGATTGCAAATTACCCAAACCAACGGTAGTTTGGAAGACACTCCAAGTATCAATGTCCGCGGTACAACAACCATCGGTCAAGGAACAAGCGGCGACCCGTTAGTTTTAATTGATGGTATGGAAGGTGACTTGAACACTATCAACCCACAAGACATTGCCAACATCTCAGTTTTGAAAGATGCTGCTGCATCTTCTATTTATGGTTCACGTGCTCCATTCGGTGTTATCTTGATTACAACCAAATCAGGTAGTACAGAAGGAAAGACTACTGTTAACTACAATAACAGCTTCCGTTGGGGTACTCCTATCAACATGAACCATATGATGAATTCTGTTGATTTTGCCAGCTGGATGAACGACACCTTTGCAAATGGAGGTAATCCCGTTTTCTTTGACGCAGACAGAATGGACCAAATTGTGGCCTATCACAATGCTACTCCTTACAAACCTGGACAAAGAATTACCAGTGATGGAACAATCATGACAGGTATCAGCGCAGGAGATAACGGATACTGGTTAGACGGATATGCCTACGGTATAGATGATGTAGACTGGTACAGTGAAATCTATAAAAAGTGGACATTCTCCCAAGAACACAATTTAAGTGTCAGCGGTGGTAGCAAGAAGCTTAACTATTATGCATCATTCAATTTCTTGGATCAAGGCGGCTTCATGAATCTGGGTGAAGAAGGTTTGAAGAGATACAATGGTACAGCTAAAATCAGTTCACAAATTACCGACTGGTTAAAATTCAATTATACCATGCGTTTCACTCGCCAGGATTATAAACGTCCTGCCACTCTGACCAGTTCATTGTATTCCGATATGGCCCGTCAGGGATGGCCTGTTCTTCCACTCTACGATCCCAATGGCTACTACTACGATGCGCCCTCACCTGCTTTGGGATTGGCAGAAGGTGGTGTTGACAAGACACAGACAGACAACTCTTATCATCAAATCGGACTGGCAATTGAACCTATCAAGAATTGGATTACCCATATTGATTTCAACTACCATATCCAGTCGGCTAACAGACATTGGGATAGCCAAATGAGATACAACCACGATGTAAACGGTAATCCTTATGTTCACAGCAATGGTTCTAATGTACATGAAGATTATTATAAAGAGAACTATTATAACTTCAATGCCTATACGGAATATACTCATACCTTCAATGAGGTTCACAATCTTCATGTAATGGGTGGTTTCCAGGCAGAGAATCTGAAACAGACCCAATTCGGTCTGCAAAGAAACGGTATCATGTTCCCCGGCAAACCCGAAGTGGATCTTACGACCGGTTTGGACTATTTTGGCAACGAAGTAACTCCTCAGACCAATGGTTCCAGAAACGAATGGTCCACAGCAGGTTTCTTTGCACGTGTCAACTATGACTACCAAGGCAAGTATCTGATTGAAGGCAATCTCCGTGCAGACGGAACGTCACGCTTTAGAAAAGGCAACCAATGGAAAGCCTTCCCATCAGTATCTGTCGGTTGGAACATTGCAAGAGAAAACTTCTTCGAACCAATCAACGATGTAATCGGAACTCTTAAGTTGCGTGCCTCATACGGATCATTGGGTAACCAAAATACAACCAACTGGTATCAGACTTATCAGACCATGTCAGTAGGTTCATCCGACGGTAGCTGGCTCATGAACGGTAAGAAACCTAATACCGCAACAGCCCCCGGTCTTGTATCTACAACGTTGACATGGGAAACCATTGAATCATACAACATTGGTTTGGATTGGGGATTGCTCAATAACCGCTTGACCGGTTCATTCGACTATTATATCCGAAACACTAAAGACATGGTGGGTAATGCTCCTGAACTTCCTGCCATTTTAGGTACTGCGGTTCCTGTAACCAACAATACCGACTTGCGCACTTCAGGATGGGAATTGTCAATTGGTTGGAATGATCGTCTGAGCAACGGGCTGAACTATAGTGCCAAATTCAACATATCAGATGCACGCACAAAGATCACTCGCTATCCCAATAACCCGACCAATGCCATCAGTACATACATTGAAGGACGTTACATCAACGAAATTTGGGGCTACGAAACAGTCGGTTTGGCCAAGACAGACGAAGAAATGCAGGCACACCTCGCTACATTGCCCAACGGCGGACAAAATGCTTTGGGTAGCGACTGGAGAGCCGGTGATATCATGTATGCTGACTTAAATGGCGATGGCAAGATTTCCGGTGGCGCAGGCACACTGAACGACCATGGCGATATGAAAGTAATTGGTAACCATACCCCCAGATATCTCTTCGGTCTTGACTTGAACGCAAGCTGGAAAGGATTTGATGTTCGCGTATTCTTCCAAGGCGTTATGAAACGCGACTACTGGCAAGGAAGTACTTATCTGTTTGGTGCTGCCGGCAACGGACAATGGTGGGCAACAGGCTTAAGCCAAGTTTCCGACTATTTCCGCGACGAAAACACGTGGTCTGTTCAGAACGGTTACCAATCTGTTAACACAGACTCTTATTTGCCACGTCCTTTGTACAGTGACAAGAACCAACAGTGTCAGACAAGATACCTGCAGAATGCAGCTTACATTCGTCTGAAGAACTTACAAATCGGTTATACTATCCCCCAAAATATCACCTCTAAATGGGGCATCCAAAATGTCAGAGTCTTCTTCTCTGGTGAAAACTTGTGGACAGGAACAAGCCTGGCAGACCAATTTGATCCTGAAACCATTTCCAGCTATAGTGGAAACTCCTACCCGTTGTCAAAGACATTATCATGTGGTATAAACGTTACATTCTAAATTCGAAGCTATTATGAAACTCAATAAACTCACTTATTTATCGACAGTCATATTACTGTCTTCTTCGCTGGTATCTTGTGAGGATTTTCTGGACAAGGAACCCCCTTCATACGCAGTTCCTGAAGATTACTATTCAGCAGAAGACCAAATTCAAGCTGTAGCCAACAAATTCTATCCTGACGTGCTTCCTTCTCACGGAAACTGGAGTTATGGAACATTCGGCACAGACAACAATACAGACAACCAAGCCGGCTTTACAGCAGATAACAAATATGCTACCGGCCAATGGAAAGTAGCATTGGAAAACGGCAATTGGGCTTGGACCAACATCCGCAACATTAATTATTCATTGAATACCATTCTGGAAAATTATGAGGCAGGAAAGATTACCGGCTCTGACACAAACATTCGCCAATATATAGGAGAGATTTACTTTTTCCGTGCCTATTGCTATTTCGACATGTTACAGAAGTGGGGAGATCTGCCCATTATTAAAGAAGCGCTTCCGGACGACAATGATATTCTGGTGGAAGCCAACAAGAGAAGTCCGAGAAACGAAGTGGCAAGATTTATTCTTGAAGATTTGGACAATGCCATCAGCTATATGACCGACAATTTCGATTCCAGAAAGAATCGTCTGTCACCGGACGTTGCCAAAGTGTTGAAATCACGCGTTGCTTTGTTTGAAGCTTCCTGGTTGAGATATTTTAATAATACGCCTTTTGTCCCGAACGGTGAAGGATGGCCGGGAAAAGCAAAAGATTATAATGCAAACTATCAGTTCCCATCAGGCAGCATAGAAAACGAAATCGAATATTTCTATACGATAGCAGCAGAAAGTGCTGAAGAAGTGGCTGAAAAATACAAAGGACGACTGACTCAGAACACAGGCTTAGTTCCCCAATCTGAATCAGATCCAGAGAATCCTTATTTCAGCATGTTCGGAAATACTGATATGTCAGGTTTCCCGGATGTACTCTTGTGGCGTGAATACAACGAAGGTTTGGGCATTACCAACAACATCGAAGTAGCTGTTCAGAAAGGTAACTACGGTGTAGGACTGACTAGAAGTATGGTTCAAGGTTTTATTATGTCGGACGGAAAACCCATCTATGCAAACCATGACGGTTTTGCATTCAATGATGAAACATTGGCTAATGTGAGAAAAAATGCAGACCCACGCTTGTTCATTTTCTTAAGGGGTGTTCTATAAATTGAATTACTTATAATACTTTGATAATCAGATAATTATTTGTATATTTAAGCAATAAAAATTGCTGAAAACGATGAAAAAGCAGAACCGATACAGAAACCGCATTAGCAAGAGTCTTTTCGAGTCCGAAGATACTCATACGATTTTGTCGAACCTCGGTAACCCATTGACTGCGCTTGACAACTTGATTGACTTCGAGATGTTTCGCCCTGAACTTGAGGCCGCTCTCTCGAACAAAGAGCGCAAGAGTAACGCTGGGCGCAAGCCTTTCGAACCGGTTCTGATGTTCAAGGTTCTGTTTTTACAACGCTACTACGGCCTGGGAGACCATCAAATCCAATACCAGATTGTTGATCGGACGAGCTTCCGCCAGTTCCTTGGTATAGAGAGCGTAAAGGACGTTCCCGATGAAAAGACGGTCTGGAAATACAAGGAGGCGTTGCAAGTCTGTGGCGCGTACGACAGACTGTTCGACATGTTCCGCCGGTACATGGAGGATAGAGGTCTTGTTTTCAACAGCGGCAAGATAGTGGATGCGAGTTTTGTCACCGCTCCCCGTCAGCGCAACACTCGCGAGGAAAACCGGCAGATAAAAGCCGGCAGGGGTGATGAACTTTGGAATGACAATCCACACAAGAAGTGCCATAAGGACACTGATGCCCGTTGGACGAAGAAGCGTGGTGAAACTTATTACGGATACAAGAACCACTCCAAGGTGTGTGCCAAAACGAAGATCGTGCTTGCCTACGACACCACATCCGCCAGTGTGCACGACTCGAAGAAGGTCACCGACTTGATTACGGATGAAGACAAGGGGAAAGCCTTGTACCTTGATGCCGGATATGTCGGCAAGGACGATGAGGTCAGGAAACGTGGAATGACCCCTGTCATATGTGAAAAAGGACACAGGAATCGTCCGCTGACAGAAACCCAAAAGGCCAACAACAGGACAAAGTCCAAAGTGCGCAGCCGTGTGGAGCATGTCTTTGGCTTCATGGAACAGAGTATGCACGGGCTGTTCGTCCGCACGGTCGGGATAAGCCGAGCGAAAGCCAATACCGCACTGACGAGCCTAATGTACAATATCTGCCGCTTCTGTCAGATTGTCAAGTATCATGGCGATTGGCTGGCTACTTGTGAGGGATAGTTATGCCTTAAATATTAATTTATGTTAAAATTGGGGGGGGTGATATAGTTATGAGCTAAAACACATACTTTTACATCGTGAATTAATAAAATCCGTGTCGGTCAGGCTTAATCGGGTTCTCCCGATCATCACGAAGTGTTAATTATAGAACCCCTCTTAAAAGAGCCCGATCAAATCAATATGTTCAAGAACATGGACTCCCAAAAAGATCATGGTATGGAATTTGAACCCTATCCCGATATCTTGGGTAATGATGGTGAAAATGACTATGGTACCGGATATTCCATCCGTAAGGGAGGAACTTTCGATAAAGCCTTAACAGGTAATGGTGCTGGATATACAGGTTCTATTACTTTCAGAGCAACCGAAGCATTGTTGAATTACATGGAGGCTGAATACGAACTTACCAAGAACATTTCCTCCGGTAAGATTCTGGAATATTGGAAAGCTGTCCGTACAGCTGCAGGATTTACAGGTTCTGCCATTGACCCACAGACAACCATCGCAGCAACAGATATCACGCAAGAGAAATTGGACTGGGGCTCTTATTCTGCAGGAGAACAGTTGACCGACCCCGTTCTTTACAATATACGTAGAGAGCGCCGTTGCGAACTGATGGCCGAAGGCCTCAGATGGATGGATTTGATTCGTTGGAGAGCATTGGATCAAATGATTGACGAACCTTATTTCATTGAAGGTTTCCATCTTTGGAATACTCCAATGCAGAACTGGTACGATGCAAATAATCTGATTTCCGACGGAAGTGCTTCAGCTACCGTATCAAGCCCAAGCTTGAGCGAGTATTACAGACCTTATCAGAAGAATATGACAAGTGGTAATCTGTTCAAAGATGGATATACATGGCACATGGCACACTACCTGCAACCACTTCCCATCAAACAGTTCCAGTTAACTGCTTCCGATAACGCTTCACCAGAGCTTTCTCCTCTGTATCAAAATCCATATTGGCCGACTACTGCCGATATGCCAGCAGAGAAATAATTTATCTAATAATAAAATAACTAAAGTCTCTCCTTTAATGGGAGAGCTTTAGTTATTTTTTTTATTCCGCATAGCAATATGAAAAACATCAAAGTCCTGTTCCTTATATCATTCACATGGTTGTCCATACAGGCTGTCCAATCACAACAAAACATTAAAAAGAATATACCATTAGATTCTATCCGATTGAGCGATCCTTGTATTCTAACAGATCCAGAAACTTCCACTTATTACATGACAGGAACAGGTGGAATGCTATGGAAAAGTAAAGATTTAAAATATTGGGACGGTCCTTATAAAGTAGCTCAAACAGATTCTCACTCATGGATGGGACCTGAGCCTATGATTTGGGCGGCTGAACTTCATCATTATAAGAATAAATATTACTACTTCGCTACCTTTACAAACAAAGCAGTCATTATAGATGTAGTCCAAGGAAACAAAATTGAACGAAGAGCAAGTCACATATTAGTAAGTGACAGACCAGATGGCCCCTATCGCCCTATGAAAGATTCCATTTATCTGCCTGCAAATAAGCCCACATTAGACGGGACATTTTGGGTTGATACTGATGGAAAGCCTTATATGGTCTATTGTTATGAATGGCTACAGAATTGGGACGGAACCATTGAAAAAATAGAATTGAAATCTGATCTCAGCGGTTCTATCGGAGAAGGTAAATTGCTGTTCCGTTCCAGTGAATGTCCCTGGAGTCGTGAATTGCGTGACGGGAAGGAGGTTCCTAATAAAGTGACCGACGGTCCTTACCTATTTCGCACGCAAACAGGACGGTTAGGAATGCTTTGGACAAGCTGGATTCATAACATCTATACACAAGGAGTCGCATATTCTGAAAGTGGAACTTTAGACGGTCCTTGGATTCAGGAACCACAGCCCATCACCCCTCCCAACTTCGGACACGGGATGCTATTCCAAACATTGGACGGTAAATGGCTGATGTCTGTACACAGTCACAAAGACATCAACGGATTTTATCTCCGCATACCACACTTATTTGAAGTGGATTTGTCTGGCGATAAATTAATAGTCGGAAAAATGTACCAACCCTAAAGTAAACGACATCATGAAAAACAAAATAACCTAAAATCCGCAACTATCATCCAATACACGATTAAGGGTAGATTTATGAGTCGTTAGTAGTAGCTTTCAGTAAAAAGCAACAGCACAACATCAATATGTAGCCAACATCCCCTTACCCCACGATGCGACTTGAGGAAATACGCAGATTCTAACCGGAAAGAAAGGATTCTTATCCGAATTCTGTTTTGAAGGGTTTTGCATAAGCGCGGTTCTCTGTGTAGATATTCAGCACGTATTGCCTTGCAGTCATGATCCACTTGGCAGGTACGGAGATGAATCTGAAGACAAAAGCCTTTATGCGACTCGTTTTCTTGAGCCCAAAAGCCTTGGTGTCAAGCCTGCTCATGATGGTCTTGTAGAAATTGTGTATCAATGCAGTAAGCAGAAGAAAGACAGTATTCTCCGCCATGAATGACTTGGGGAGCCTGCTCCAACCGAATCCGTTGTTCATGTCGTCAAAGATACGTTCCTTGCCGCCACGCAGATTGTAGAATTCAACAATGTCCCTTGTCGATGACTTGTAATCGTTGGTCAGAATACAACGGTAAGTGTATTCGCCTTCCCATAGGTCAAGGTCGCCACTGTTGCGTCTTTGTCTCTGGATGACAAGACGATAGCACTTGCCTTCCCATTTCTCAACGAGAATGGAATTGAGTTCGAACTGGATGCCGTTAATCTCCTCCGTCTTCCATCCTCTCAGAGCAAAGATGTCATTGTAGAGCGAACTGCATCGGTTGGCACGGATGTAGAAATGTTTGCAATGCTTCTCTATCTCACTGACGATTTCCTTCGAGCAGGAACCGCAGTCTGCCCTGAAGCGATTTACACGGATGTTCTGGGATTCCAGAAGAGCGAAGAATCTCTTATGGGTGTCTGCCTGATGAAAACGCACATTCGTGTTGCCATCGCTGTTCTCGATATAGACTATCTTGTCACCGATAACATATACGCCAGGCCTGTAGCCGAGGAACTTTTTGTAGGTCGGTTTTGCATCATACTTCTCCGTTTCAAGAAACTGATGGTCAAAGTCAACATCGTATTCCTCAATTTCCTTCAACTCGCCTGTAGAAACCAAAGCGTTTATAAGCAATGTGTTGAGTTTGTCTGCAGTATTGAAATCATAGGTCTTGCCTTGGTCGGAAGTATAGGAGATGTTTTCCTGTGTCAGTTCCTTGATGGCTCTGAGGATGGTATCAGAGCTGCATGTACGAAGGGTAGGATGATACGAGAGATGGCGCATCAGTTGTGACGTTACGTCTTCCACGCATGAGCCGCCACAGAAATAAACGCTCATCAGCGAACGGACTATCTCGCTGAACTGATATCCGATGATACTGCGGCATCTCTGACCCAGTGTTGAGTCGATAACGGGTGAAAGCATGGAGTCAAATTTCTCCATGATTGAAAAAATTCCTCCAAAAGGTGTGAGTTTCTCAGATTTTATTTGTACCTTTGCCATGCCTTGTTACGATTTTCGCTTGTTTTCTAATTGCAACACTAAGATAAGTGAAAAATCTGACACGGCAAAATCCTGGGCAACTTTTTGTTGCTCAGGTACTTAAAAAGTTATATTTATAATAGTGTTGCGGAATTAAGGAATAATAAAATACTGCGGATATTTTTGCATTTTACTATCCACAGCTTGTACACAACCACAGCCGAGACCTATCTGTTCCGGCGAAATCTGGCCCGACAATCAAGGCGTGCATATCAATGCACACGGAGGCGGTATGCTCTATCACGAAGGAACCTATTACTGGTACGGAGAGAACAAATCGGACTCGACCAGCAAGGCTATGGTAGGTATCATGTGTTATTCGTCAAAAAACCTCACCGACTGGAAAAACGAAGGTGCCGTGCTGCCTGTGGAACTGAATGATACAACCAGTGACATCATACAAGGTTGCATAATGGAGCGACCGAAAGTGATCTACAACGAAAAGACGAAAAAATTCGTCATGTGGTTCCACTTGGAGCTAAAAGACAAAGGATATGCAGCCGCTCGTTCGGCCGTAGCCGTAAGTGACTTGCCGACCGGGCCATTCCAATATCTTCGTTCAGGACGTATCAACCCCGGGATTCTTCCTTTTGACATAACAGCCGACCAACGCAATATCCTTGACACGCTTCAGTTGGAACATTTCAAGGAATGGTGGACACCAGCCTGGTATGAAGCCATCGACAAAGGCCTCTTCCTGAAACGCGACCTGGAAGGCGGCCAGATGGCACGCGACATGCAACTTTTTGTAGACGACGATGGTAAAGCTTACCATATTTATTCTTCGGAAGACAACCTGACCCTACACATAGCCGAACTAAGTGAAGACTACCTGAGCCATACAGGCAAATACGTACGCCTGGCACCTGCCGGACACAACGAAGCTCCTGCCATCTTCAAGAAAGACGGCATTTATTGGATGATTACTTCGGGATGCACAGGCTGGGATCCCAACGAAGCACGCATGTTCTCAGCACCCAGTATCTGGGGACCATGGACCAAACACCCCAATCCCTGCATCGGACCGAATTCTGAACTGACTTTCGGCGGACAAAGTACATTTGTACTGAATATACCCAGTAAGAAAAACGCCTATATGTTCATGGCTGATATATGGAGACCGAAAAAACCAAGTGATGCACGCTACATCTGGCTACCCATACAGTTTAAAGACGGAGTACCCTATATTGAATGGATGGACAGCTGGACACTCGATTTCTTTAATAAATAAACGAATATCATTAAAAAAGTCCGCTTGTTATAGGCGGACTTTTCTGTTCTGCCATTACTACAATCGTTCAATGCATGATTATTATCCCTTTTTGAATGATTTGCTGCCCTTATAATCACTGTTTATTTGTAAATTTGCACAAAATAAAAAAATAACAAACATAAACATGAAAAACAAAATTCTAGCATTTATCCTACTGTTATCTGCTTTCACCCCTACCTTTGCAGAAAAAATAGAAGAAAAAGATTTAATGGCCTATCTCTTCGTCTACTTTACCGGTAATCACATCAGCCAGGAAGCTGTATGTTATGCGGTCAGTATGGACGGATATTCCTATTGGGCCCTCAATAACAACAAACCGGTTATCGACTCAAAAGTCATCAGCTCTACCGGAGGGGTACGCGACCCGCACATCCTACGTTGTGAAGACGGAAAGACATTTTATATGGTGGTAACGGATATGGTATCAGGTAACGGATGGGATTCTAACCGTGCCATGGTGTTACTGAAATCGACTGACCTGGTTAACTGGTCACACTCGATCATCAATATGCAGAAGCGCTATGAAGGTCAGGAAAAGCTGAAACGCGTATGGGCTCCCCAAACAATTTTTGATCCTGAGGCAAAAAAATATATGGTCTACTGGTCCATGAAATACGGTGATGGTCCTGACGTTATCTATTACGCCTACGCCAACAAAGACTTTACCGACCTGGAAGGTGAACCGAAACCTCTGTTCGTTCCAGCCGACAAGAAATCGTGCATTGACGGTGACATCGTGTACAAAGACGGTATCTATCACCTGTTCTACAAGACAGAAGGGCATGGTAACGGCATCCGCGTAGCCACATCCAAATCACTGACTTCCGGACAATGGAAAGAAAATATGGAATATAAGCAACAAACCAAGGAAGCAGTGGAAGGTGCCGGTACCTTCAAACTGATTGGTGAAGACAAATACATCCTGATGTATGACGTTTATATGAAAGGGGCTTACCAGTTCACGGAAACAACCGATCTAGAACACTTCAAAGTCATTGATCACGAGGTAAAGATGAATTTCCACCCACGCCATGGCACTATCATGCCCATTACCCGAAGCGAACTGAAACGCATCACGGACAAATGGGGAAAGCCTGCCGAACTGGGTGAATTACCCAATAATCCGGTTCTCCCCAGCTTCCATGCCGACCCTGAAATTGTTTATTCCAATCTGACCGGCAAATATTACATTTACTCAACAACCGACGGACATCCCGGATGGGGAGGATGGTATTATACCGCCTATTCTTCCAATAACCTGAAGGACTGGACCTATGAGGGCATTGTTCTCGACCTGAAATCCGATCAGGTTTCCTGGGCCGACGGCAACGCATGGGCACCTGCCATTGAAGAAAAGAAGACCAAAGACGGTTACCGCTATTACTTGTACTTCAGCGGCAATCCGAAAAACGGCGGCGGCAAGCAAATCGGTGTCGCTACAGCCGACTCACCTACCGGTCCTTTCACAGACTTGGGATATCCAATGATTACCGAATCACCTGTAGGCAGAGGACAGCAGATTGACGTGGACGTATTCACCGACCCTGTATCAGGCAAGTCCTATCTCTACTGGGGTAACGGATACATGGCCGGTGCCGAACTGAACAAGGATATGGTTTCCATCAAAAAGAAAACGCTGACAGTATTGACACCCGAAGGCGGCACATTGCAAGATTATGCCTACCGTGAAGCTCCCTACGTATTCTACCGGAACGGTCTGTACTATTTCATGTGGTCAGTAGATGATACTGGTTCTCCAAACTATCACGTGGCCTATGGAACTTCTACATCTCCACTAGGCCCCATTAAAGTAGCTACCGACCCTATCGTCACGATCCAAAATCCAGAAAAGGAGATATACGGTCCGGCACACAATTCTGTCATCTGTAAGCCCGGCACGGACGAGTGGTACATTGTCTATCACCGCATCAACAAGCACTACCTTGACAAAAGCCTGTCGCCCGGCACGCACAGAGAGGTCTGCATTGACCGCCTGGAGTTCAATGCTGACGGTACCATCAAGCGGGTGGAACTGACAAAATAAGTCTAAACAATCAACATTTAAATAGCATAAAGATATCATGAAAAGAGTAGCAAGCATTGCCCTCTCCTTCTTTTTAGCCATAAGCATGGTAGGCAGTCTGTCGTCTTGTTCGCAGAAAACGACAGGCACATTCGAGGCAGGAAAGGGCACGTTTCTCCTGAACGGAGATTCCATGGTGGTGAAAGCCGCCGAAATCCACTATCCGCGTATTCCCGAACCCTACTGGGAGCAGCGTATCGAATCGTGCAAAGCACTGGGCATGAACACAATCTGCCTCTACGTTTTCTGGAACCTGCACGAACAGGAAGAAGGTAAGTTCGACTTCACAGGGAACAAAGACATTGCCAAGTTCTGTCGCCTGGCACAAAAGCACGGCATGTACGTCATCGTACGACCGGGTCCCTATGTATGCGCCGAATGGGAAATGGGCGGTCTGCCCTGGTGGCTCCTGAAGAAACAGGATGTACAACTCCGTTCGCTCGATCCCTACTACATGGAACGTGTAGGCATCTTCATGAAGGAAGTAGGTAAGCAGTTGGCCGACCTGCAGATTACCCGCGGCGGAAACATCATCATGGTGCAAGTGGAGAATGAATTCGGTTCCTATGGTACCGACAAACCGTACGTATCGGCTATCCGCGACTTGGTGCGCGAAGCAGGCTTTACAGATGTACCTCTCTTCCAATGTGACTGGAGCTCGAACTTCACCAACAACGCCCTGGACGACCTGCTTTGGACAGTAAACTTCGGTACCGGTGCCAACATAGAACAACAATTCAAGAAGCTAAAGGAACTTCGCCCCGAAACTCCACTGATGTGCAGTGAGTTCTGGAGTGGATGGTTCGATCACTGGGGACGCAAGCACGAAACGCGCGACGCTGCCACCATGGTGAGCGGTATCAAAGACATGCTCGACCGCAACATTTCCTTCAGCCTGTACATGACCCACGGAGGTACGACCTTCGGCTGGTGGGGTGGTGCCAACAATCCCGCCTACTCGGCCATGTGCAGCTCCTACGACTACGACGCACCCATCAGCGAAGCCGGCTGGCTCACGCCGAAATACTACCAGTTGCGCGACCTGTTGCAACAATACCTGCCCGCTGGACAGACCCTGCCCGAGCCTCCCGAAGCTTTCCCCGTCATCGAAATACCGGCCATCACCGAATGGGAGGTAGCCCCCTTGTTCGACAACCTACCCGACCCCAAGCAGACGGAAAGTGTGAAGCCCATGGAGCAGTTCGACCAAGGCTGGGGAAGCATCCTCTACCGCACGACATTGAAGGAAGACATCGAAGGTACTCTCCACCTGGACGAGATGCACGACTGGGCACAGGTCTTTGCCGACGGCCAGCTGCTGGGACGCCTCGACCGCCGTCAAGGCGAATTCACCCTTCCACTGAAGTCGCCTCTGAAAAAGGGTACCCAACTGGACATTCTCGTGGAAGCCATGGGGCGTGTAAATTTCGATAAATCCATCCACGACCGCAAAGGTATCACCGAGAAGGTGGAAGTTATTTCCGACGGACAGGCTACCGAATTGAAAGGATGGTCAGTATATAATCTGCCTCCCTTCTACGAATTCGTCAGCAACAAAAACTATCAGAAGGGACAGGCTGTAAATGGTCCCGCCTACTACCGTGCCACCTTCCGCCTAGACAAGACGGGCGACACCTTCCTCGACATGCAGACGTGGGGTAAGGGCATGGTTTGGGTAAACGGACACGCCATGGGCCGTTTCTGGGAAATAGGTCCCCAGCAGACGCTCTACATGCCCGGATGCTGGCTGAAGGAAGGTGAGAACGAAATCATCATCCTCGATTTGAAAGGTCCTGCCGAGACAAAGGTGATCGGCCTTGAGAAACCTATTCTCGACATGCTTCGCACACAGGCTCCCGAAACGCATCGCAAGGACGGACAGGCCCTGAAGCTCAACGCCGAGAAACCGGCCCACAAGGGTACTTTCAAGCCGGGCAACGGCTGGCAGGAAGTGAAGTTTACTGCCCCCGTGCAAGGACGCTACTTCTGCCTGAATGCCACGTCCAACTACGATGGAAACAACATTGCCTCCATCGCCGAATTCGATGTACTGGATGCCAACGGCAAGCCCGTATCGCGCGAAAGCTGGAAGATTGTCTATGCCGACAGTGAAGAGACACGTAGCGGCAACCGCACGGCCGACAAGATATTCGACCTGCAAGAGAGCACCTTCTGGCAGACGGTAGACAACACCGCATTCCCCCATCAGGTAGTTATTGATTTAGGTAAGGAGTACAACGTAAGTGGTTTCCGCATGCTGCCCCGCGCCGAGAAGGGTGCACCGGGCCTCATCAAAGACTATGCAATATATGTAAAGACCAACGATTTCAAATACTAATTGACTTAACTACAACTATAAACTGGAAGGGTAAGAGGATGTGCCATGCAATGCGTGACGCATCCTCTTTTTTATCCCCGCAACACGTATCCTTTTTTCATGAGCGACTCAATCTTTACCGACGGGTCGTTCTTCAACGCCTTACGCAGGTAGGTGATCTGTACGTTCAGGGCCAGGGAGTTGGCATAGGAAACCGTTCCCCACACGGCTTCGAGCAGGTGGTCGCGGGAGACGGCCTGATTGACATTCAGGGCCAGCAGGCGGAGGATATCTGCCTGGCGCGAAGTGATGAGCACCTTGCTGCTGGCCGTGCGGAGCTCGTTAGTGTTGTAACTGAACACGGTATTGCCGAAGCGGTAGGTCTCCTCCTCCATCGTCTCCTCCAGCTGGAGGGCGAAGCGCTCGCGGATGCGGGCAATGAGCTCTTCGGGGTAGAAAGGCTTGGCCAGGTAGTCGTTGGCGCGGAGGCTGAAGCCCTGCAGGCGATCGGCCTTGTCGCTGCGGTCGGAGAGGAAGAAGATGAGGACGTGCTTGTCTGCCTCGCGGATGCGGGCCGCCACTTCGAAGCCGTTCAGCCCGGGCATGTTGATGTCGAGCAGCACCAGGTTGGGCCTGACCAGGGGGAACTGCTCCACGGCCATGCGGCCGTTTCCTACGTAGGTCACTTCATAACCTTCCTGCTCCAAGAAGCGTTTCAGGAGCAGAGAGTATTTCAGGTCGTCGTCGGCAAAAAGAATCTTCAAGGGTTTCATAATCATCCATTCATTGAGGTATAGTGACGGTCACCGTTGTCCCCTGCCCCGGCTGGCTCTGCAGGTCGACGGTGCCGCCATGCGCTTCCACGAGCAGCTTCACGTAGCTCAGGCCCAGGCCGATGCCGGGCACGGATCGGTCGGGCAGGCTGGCGCTGCGGTAAAACTTGTCAAACACACGGGCCTGCTCGGCGGGCGGGATGCCGATGCCGTTGTCGGCCACCGTGAGGGTGAAGCGATGCCCGTCCGACGCGCCGGTGATGGTGATGTGGACGGAGTCGCCCGAATACTTCACGGCATTCTCCAGCAGGTTGCTCAGGATGTTGCAGAGGTGCATGGGGTCGGCCGTCACGGGAAGCGAGGGCGGGAAGTGGGTCTCGAACGTCACGAGCTTGTGGTCGGGGATGTGCAGCTGGCGGAGGGTCTTCTCGGCCATCGGGCGGAAGTCGAAGGTGCGGAGGCTGAGCGGCGTGCGCTCGTCGTCGGCCCGCGTCATGTCGCGCAGCTTCTGGAGGTAGGCCGAGAGGTTGTCCACCTCGACGATGGAGTCGTCCACCACCGCATCGGTAGCCTTCGTGTCGGCACGGAGGGAGGGGTCGGACAGGTAGGCCAGGCACATCTTCAACATCTGGACGGGGCGCTTCAGTTCGTGTATCATGGTACTCACGAAGCTACGGCGCATCTCGTCCACCCGCCGTTGCTTCAGGATGGTCTTGATCTGGAAGAACAGGCAGACGGCCAGCAAGGCTATCATCAGCAGGCTGCCCGCCAACTGGCCGCCCATGCGAAGCAGCAGCATGTGGCAGGGAATTCGGACATCGACTTCGACCAACTGGCGCTTCAGGGGGTTATAGGGATAGACCACCTGCGCCAGCGGCCGGAGCAGGGAGCCGCCGGAGTGTAGGGTGGCTTCCCACTGGTAGAGGCTGTCGGCGGCAGTGGTAGTCAGGCGGGTGGTGAAGGTGACGTCCGGCAGGGTGACGGCTACGATGGAGTCGAACGGATGAAGGTCGAACGGATGGGACAACTCCAGACGCATCAGGTCGGCCAGATACATCATGTTGAGGCGTTCGTACTGCCTCTTGTCGCCCAGCAGGACGACCGAGTCGGTGCAGAGCACGGTACTGTCGGCCAGCAGGCGGGATACATTCACGCCTGCCGCCCCTGTCTGTGCTGGGGTGAAGTCCGTCAGCGTGTCCTGCGTCTCCGCTCCCAGGCGCTGCACCAGGTAGATGCGCGTACTCTCCTGCCCCGTCAGCGAGTCGGTACGGTCGTCCCAGTTGACGTTGGTGTTATACCACTGCACGGCCTTCTGTTCGCCCAGGGGACGGGGTTCCTGCCAACGCAGGGTGTTGTAGCTCACCACGGCTTCGGACACCTGCCGCAGCACTTCGCGTCCGTAGGCCTCGTTGGTATATTGATAGTGGCTCCACAGCCAGTAGCCCTGCCCCGCCCCGATGAGGAGCATGGAGGTCAGAGAGAGCAGCCAGATAATCTTGATGCGTCGTTCCATCGTTCACTTGTTTTTTCCGCAGGCAAAGATAAGCCTTTCGCCCGTACACAAGGTTCGCGCGAGGCCGATATTTCCGCCGCCGTAATATTTCCGTAATAACTTCCTGCGCCCGCTTCCGCCCCTTCCGCCTATCTTCGTGGCAGGAAAACGAACTGAATGTTTCACCACCAAACCATTACAGACATGAAAACCAGACACATTCTTCTCCTCGCCCTGAGCCTCGCCGCCACGGCTGCCCAGGCACAGATGAACATCAAGATTTCTACCGGGCAAACCTTCCGCAAGGACACCATCGACCACAAAGTGCTGACCGTGCAATACGGGCTGGATGCCCTGACCGACCTCAGCAAGCCCGACGCACGGATGCAGGAGACCCTGCGGCTGGACATCGGGCGGCAGGCGTCGCGCTTCTACAGCTACACGGCCTTCGTGGCCGACTCCGTCCTGGCTGCCGACATGGCCAACGGCGCTTCCTCCGAGCTGATAGCCCAGCACGCCAACCAGTACCAGAGCCAATGGAGCGAACAGACGTTCAAGAACTATCCCGCCGGGAAGGTGACGACGCTGGACGAGCTGGCGGGCGACATCTGCCGCCTGCGTTGCGAAGAGCCCACGGAAAAACCTCAATGGACGCTGACGCAGGACACGCTGACCCTGCTGGGCTACCGCTGTACACGTGCCACGACCCAGTTCAAGGGGCGGCAATGGTCGGCCTGGTACACGACGGACATCCCCGTGAGCGAAGGCCCGTGGAAGCTCTGCGGCCTGCCGGGCCTGATTCTGAAAGCTGAAGACGACGAGGGGCACTACCGCTTCACGGCCGACGGCCTGGAGCAGAGCCACGGCACGGAGCCCATCCTCTTCGGCGGCAAGGACTACCAGCCCGTCGACCGCAAGCAGTACGACAAGATGCAGAAACGCTTTGCCGCCGACCCCGTGGGCTTCATCACCGGCATCATGCCCAACGTAAAGATTACCGTCCGGGACAATCACGGCAACAACACCAAGAACCCCAAGGACATGCCCTACAATCCCATCGAACGGTAAAGGCGGACATCCTGCCGCCCCACGTACAGGGAAGCATCCGTTCAAAGGCTTTGAACTACCAGTTTAAAGGCGGTAAACTAATGGTTTAAAAGCAGTAAACTACCAGTTTAAAAGCGATAAACTGACAGTTTAAAAGCTTTAAACCGATTATAAACTCCGTTTGAACGGACACTCTCCTTGTACAATACTCCCATCATCGTATTTTCCTATTCTTTCCACTTTCTGCCTATGCCGACCCGATATCTCCTTCTTCTCTGCTTGGGGGGCTTTCTCCTGCCCTCGCTTCATGCACAAGACGTACTCCAAGGCCGCGTGACCGACGCCGAAACCTCCCTTCCGCTCGAGGCAGTGATGGTGAGCGTACTGCGCGACAGCATGACCATCGACTACACCCTGACCGACGCCGACGGACGCTACTCCCTGCCCTGGCACCACAAGGGCACCCTGCAAGTCAGCGCCTCGATGCTGGGCTACGGACGACAGACGCGCGACGTCGGCAAAGGCGGTCGGCTGGACTTCGCCCTGCGCACCGAGAGCATCGTGCTCCGCGAGGTGGAGATACGGCCGGGGCGCATCAGCAGCCGGCGCGACACCGTGCGCTACAACCTGGCCGACTTCATCACGGAGAAAGACACCCGCGTCCGTGATGTGCTGAAGCGCCTGCCGGGCATCGACGTGGAGGAGAACGGCACCGTGACCTACAAGGGCAAGCCCATCGATCACTTCCTCGTAGAGGGCATGGACGTGACGGGCGGACGCTACAACCAGGTGAACAACAACCTAGACGCACGGGCGGTGAAGTCAGCCGAGCTGATGGAGAACTACCAGTCCGTCCGCGCCCTAAAGGGGAAAATTGACTCCGAACAGGTGGCCCTGAACCTGCGGCTGGACGAGAAGGCGCGCGACCAGTGGTTCCCCTACCTCGAAGCAGGGGGCGGATTGACCGAAGACACCGACGGACACCCCGCACCCCTGTGGGAAGGTACCCTGAGCGCCCTGCAACTGGGACGCGGACGGCAGAGCATCTTCGCCCTGAAGACCAACAACACGGGGCGTGACCTGAGCAACGAACAAACCCTCCTGGCCACTAATGTACCCGAAGCTGCCACACTCCCCTCCCTGCTCGACCTGCCGGCCTTCAGCGCTCCGCTGGACACCCGCCGCACGTTGTTCAACGAGACTTGGACGGCCAACGCTAACCGCATGTACCGCCGCAACGACGAACGCACCCTGCGCATACAGGCCGACTATACCCACGACTTCGTCCACCAGGAGCGGGGCAACACGCAGACTTACTACCAGGCAACCGATACCGTCAACCTCTCGGAAGAGGCCGACTACCGCCTCCGAACCGACGCCCTGCACGCGGCCCTGGCCTACGAGGACAACAGCCCGACGCACTACCTGACCGAACGCCTGGAGCTGGACGCCGCCCGCAACCGCAGCCACGCCTCCCGGCTGGGACAAAACATAGAGACCTCCACCCTACAGGCCCGCAACTACCTGAACTACCTGAAGAACAGCGGTGAGCGGACGTGGGAGCTGACCTCGGACGTACAGATGTCCCTGCTTCCCTCCGTCCTGACCCTGGCTACGGAGCGTGACGACTATACCCAAAGGAGCCTTCACACCCGCCACACGGCCAGCTACCTGCGCAAGCGCAACGGCTTCAGCCGCCGCCTAGAGGCAGGCCTCACGGCGGAATGGGCCCGCTATCGGCTGGAGTCGCCCGCCACCGTCCGCACCTACGACGCCTCGCACCTCGGGGCCGACCTGACGCCCCAGCTCCAATGGGAAGGCGGACGATTGTTCGCCTCGGTGGAGGTACCTGTCGAATGGACGCACTACCTCGGGGCACAACAATCGTACCTGCTCTACCATCCGACCCTCTACCTGCGCTACCAGCACGACTATCACTGGAAATTCTCTCTTTATAGCGGCCTCGACCGGCAGGCGGGGCAGGCACTCGACCTCTGCCCCTACCTGCGCCGCACCGACTACCGCACGCTGACCTCTACCGCCAGCCTGATGCCCCTCAGCACCACCGCCACAGGGCAGCTCTACGCCGAATACAAGAACACTGTAACCGAATTTTTCGCCACGCTAACCCTGACCTACAGCCACGGTCGACATGCCACGATGGACGAACAATACCTCTCGGAAGACACCCTATCCCTGACGCGACGCGCCCTGAAGAACCGGACGGACACCTGGACACTGAGAACCTCCCTCTCCAAAGGCGTCTTCGACTGGCGGCTCAAGGCCTCGCTCGACCTGCAACTGACACGCCACTACGGCCACCAGCTGACACGCACCGCCGCATCGCCCGCCCTGCCACAGGACTATCGTTACGACCTCCTCACGGCCGAGCCCAAGCTCAACTGGTCTCCCCTGACGTGGCTGGAGGCCGACTATCACGCCACCCTGTCGTACAACGCCACCCGCATCGGGAGCGACACACACCTCCCTCCCCTGCTGAACCTGACGCAACGCTTGCGCCTCATCCTGACCATCGGGCGGATAGACGTACAACTGGGCGGCGAGCACTACCGCAACGCCCTGGCCGACGGCACTCACCTGAACACCCTCCTGGCCGATGCCTCGCTCACGTGGAAGCACGACCGCTGGCGGGTAGAGGCCCGCCTCAACAATCTGTTCAACAAAAAGACTTATGCCTACACCACGTACACGGCCACACAGAGCCGCACCGACTGGCTTCGCATCCGACCCCGCGAACTGTCCGTCAAAGTGGGATATCAGTTCTGAAAAGAAGAAATCTATACGAAAGTATACACCAACATGCCTACAACCGTGAGACCACCCACAGCCACCGGCACCCACAGATGCATCGGACGTTCGAGACGCTCGTACTTACCAAATTTCTGGAAAAGCCAATAACAAAGACTGGCGCTCGCAAAGCCAAGTAAAGCCCCTGCCAACAAATCACCCGGATAGTGAACGCCAAGGTAAGCCCGCGAGTAACACGTCACCACTGCCCATCCGAAAATAAACGTTGAGAGCAGCCGATTACGGAAAAGATAAAAGACAAAAAAGGCAAGACCAAAGGTGTTGGCAGCATGACACGAAGGGAAACCATAACGTCCGCTGCGGTAACCATTAACGATGTGTACCATCTCCGAGATTGGATTATCCAAATTGGATGGACGCAGTCGTTCTGCTATGGGACGGATAAGCGAGGCGCCTATCTGATCAGCCAAAACAATAGTGAATGCGATGGCTACGGCACAACCCAAAGCTACCTGCCAGCGCAGGTTGCGTACAATGACGTAAAGCAACGAAGCATAAAGTGGTATCCACACTACCTTGCCACTAAAGGCATACATAAACGTGTCCGCCCAAGGGGCATGCCATCCGTTGATGGCGAGAAGGCAGGCATTGTCCGCCTCAATCAACTGTGATAAAAAGTCTGTCAACATAGTTTCATTCTATTTGCGATGAGCCGCTTCGTGCCGGCTCGATGTAAGAATTGCGATCTTTTTCCTTTATCCTGAAAACGAGTCAGTTACGTTTCAGGTAAAGATGGTCTGTAATAGTGATTGGCAGCTCACCTGCATAGTGAGTCACCATAATCAAAGTTTTGTCATTGCGACGACAAAAGGCTTCGATAACGGCTTTTACCCGACGACGGTTATACGTATCGAGTCCATGCAGGGGTTCATCCAATATCAATAGCTCAGGATCCTTGACAAAAGCACGTGCCAACAACGCCAAGCGTTGCTCGCCACTGCTCAGCTGCAGGAAGGGTTTGTCGCGCAGGGCACCGATGCCAAAGATATCCATCCACCACTCGCACACCGCCATCTCTTCTTCATGTGGACGCTTGTAAAGACCAATACTGTCATGCAGACCGCTGGCCACAATCTCTACGGCCGGCAGGTTCTTCAGGTAGGCACGATGCATCTCGGGACTGACGTAGCCAATGTGCTTCTTTATCTCCCAGATACTCTCACCTGTACCCCGTTTACGGCCAAACAAACTGATATCGCAAGCGTAAGACTGTGGATTGTCGGCACAAATAAGACTCAGCAAAGTGGACTTGCCCGCTCCGTTCTCGCCGCTCAAAGCCCACTTCTCACCGCGCTTCACGATCCAATCGAGCTCCTTCAGAATGGTGCGATCACCATAGCGGATACTAACATGGTTGAGCCGTACCACTTCGGAAGAAGTAAAGTTCGTATGTGTATAAGGAAGAGCTAAAATGCGCTGCTGCAAAGCTTCAAGCCGTTGGCGCTCATCAGCACTCTGTGCTTCATCGAGCTTGCGATAGGCATCCAAATAGTCGACACGCCTCATCTTCTCACCAACCCGCATACCATTCACTGGTATCACATGGGTGATAAAAGGAGGTATGTCGTCAAGCATCGAAAGCACCAGCACCAACTGGAGCGAACGCATATCGGCAATGCGCATCAGAAGGTCGTTCAATAAATCGCGCGTAGCTGCATCAAGACCGATGAAGGGATTGTCCATCACCAAGATGCGGGGAGCAGTCAGCAGGGCTTTGGCCAACTGGAACTTACGTAGCTCACCGCTACTAAGCAGAATGATCTTCTTGTCAAGCAAAGGTTCGATGCCAAACAGCTCGAACAACTGGCGACGGTATTCTTCGTTCTTAATCTCGCCCAACTGTTGGCGTACGGTAGGAGCTTCGTCCTGGTCGTGGGCGTTCCATCGTTGCTGATAATAGTAATTGGCATCGGCACTGCCATAGGTATCGCGAAATGCGATGTAGCGAATATTTTCGTATGCTGAAAGTGAAGAAGAAGGACGAAAGTCATAGGTCAAAGAGCCCTCTCGCAACGGATATTTCCCGGTCAGCGTGTCCACCAGCAGACTCTTACCTGCCCCATTGGGTCCCACAATGGCGATATGTTCGCCTGCTCCGAAGGCCACATCGGCAGGCGCATCCAGCCTTACCAGCGGGTTACGTACCACCCCCTTCATCAGACAGATTGTTTGTTGTTCACTCATTTCTGTGTCACCTTGTTTCATTTCAACGGCGAAGATACAACATTTTTCATATACCCCCACTAAATCAGCATGAGTTTCCAACGAAGTGCTTTCTCACCCTCTGACGAAGTGCTTCGTTAGGGGCTCAGGAAGTGCTTCGTCACCACCTCATGAAGCACCGTGTCAGACCGCCAGAAAGCACCGTGTCAGGATGCCTGCCGACGGACGATGACATTTCCACGCCTTACGACCACAGACCCGCCTCAAAACGTTATAAGCCCTTTAACTTCAGTACCAATGAGTCGCATACCTGACTGAAAGCAGCACGGTTGGCTTCACTGATAGGCTTCTTGGGTTGGGACTTGATGGTTAGCGGATTGATAGGACGGCCGTTTTCATAGACACGGAAATCAAGATGAGGACCTGTGGAAAGTCCCGTAGAGCCGACGTAGCCAATGATCTCCTTCTGTTTTACCGTAGATCCCACCTTCAAACCTTTGGCAAAACGAGACAAGTGCATGTAAGTCGTAGTATATGTACCATTATGCTTGATTTTCACATAATTTCCACCACCATTCGCCTGATAGGCTTTGGCGATGACCTTACCGCTTCCGATGGCATAAACAGGCGTACCCGCTGGAGCAGCATAATCCACACCATGATGGGCACGATAACGTTTCAGCACCGGATGATAGCGGCTGTTGGTAAAACGTGAAGAAATGCGGTAAAAATCGAGCGGAGCTTTCAGAAAAGCCCCTTCGAGGCTATTACCGCGCTCGTTGTAATAAAGCTCTTCACCATCCTGAACGAAAGGAATGGCATAATACGTACTGTCTGAAGCCCGGAAAGAAGCAGCCAGAATGTGGAAGTTATCAAGCGCTTTGCCGTCCACAAATTCCTGCTCGTAGATGACACGGAACTCGTCCTGCTTCTGCAAGCCGAAGAAGTCGATGGTCCATCCAAAAATGTGAGACAAGACAATGGCCAGCTGGGGAGACGCCTCGCAACGCTGCATGGCCACCCATAGCGACGACTCGACCTGTCCCTTAACCGTCTGTGTGCGCCACTCGGCGGGATTTTGCCCACGACTGACAGCCAAGTCACCACGCAAATCGAAAACGATGTACGATTTAGGATCTTCTTCATAAACGAAAAAACGAGGAGGAGCCAGACTGTCATGCTTGCTGAAGAACAAGGCATAGGCTTGCCCACTACGAATACGACGAACGTCGAACACTCCACGAGCCTTCTCGCCCAGATGATGTACCGTACCCGTAGATACGCCATGCTCACCTAAGATGGAACCGAGGTTCTGGCGTGGCTGCACAATGCCATACTGCACCCGATAGCGGTCGGCCGGAATGCCATATTCGTAGACCATTTCCTGCACTTCAGCCGAGTCGGTAACGGCCACTTCGTCAAGGTCTCCTTCTCCCTCGCGATAGGTAGGAAGGAAAAGCAAAGCTGTCGCCACTGCCACAAACACGGGCAGGGCAACCAGCCAAAGTTTCTTGTTACTGAACTTGAACACTTCTTTTAATTGAAAATTGAGCGTGAATAATTGAATATCATTTCCAGGCGATAAGGGCCGATTGGGCAGGAACTGTCAGTTCGGTACCCGACACTTTGGCCAAACCGCCTTCATTAATAAATCCATCCTTGCACACTACAGTATAACTACCCTGAGGCACAGTCACACGTGCTGGCTCGCGACGCGAATTGAGCACAACAACAATATCTTCCCACTTGTCACCTCCTGCATGTTCCTTCAAGCGCCATGCCACTACATTCGTGCCCTCAACAGGCAAGAATTCCAAATGACGGCGCACGAGATCGGCATCTCCCAAACGGAAAGCCGGATGGTTCTTGCGCAACTGTATCAGCCCCTTGTAGTAAGCAAAGACGTCGGCATGCAGAGCCTTGCGGCTCCAGTCGATAGCGTTGATAGAATCAGGGCTCTGGTAGCTGTTATGCACCCCCTTCTTATCGCGCATCACCTCCTCGCCGGCATAAATGAAAGGAATACCCTGCGAAGTGAAGACTGCTGTCTGGGCCAACTTATCGAGGCGTGCCAGTTCATCGTCCTTAATGCCGGGAATGCTGGCACGCAGGCGGTCGACGAGGCACATGTCATCATGACAGGACACATAACTGATCATCTGCGTAGGCTCGGCCGCCCAAGGAGCCTGACTGTAGTTAACAGAGTCGTTACATACTTGTGGATGCTGCACAGCACCTACAATGCCGAACTTAATACTCTCCTCACCGCCCGGCAGACCTGCCAGAAAAGCTCCCTGCTTGTTATCATTGAAGGGACCACGAAGAGCGTCGCGCATCTCGTCACTGAAAGCAGCAATGCCCGGCATACGATGCGTATTAGCCTTCATAGCCAACGAGTCTTGAGGAAGCTGGGGAGCCTGGGCAGCCCATCCCTCTCCGTAAACAACGATGGAAGGATCAACGGCTGTCAATGCAGCACGTATTTCGTTCATGGTCTTTATGTCGTGAATACCCATAAGATCAAATCGGAAACCGTCTATGTGGTATTCGTTCACCCAGTGTAGCACAGATTCAATCATATATTTACGCATCATGGGGCGATCACTGGCCGTCTCGTTTCCACAGGCTGAAGCATCTGCATACGTACCGTCGGGCTTCTGACGATAGAAGTATCCGGGAGCCGTACGTTCGAAATTACTGCCGGCAATATTGAAAGTATGGTTATACACAACATCGAGAATGACACGGATACCAGCCTTGTGGAGTGCCTGCACCATCTGCTTGAACTCACGAATACGCGTAGCAGGGTCATAAGGATCGGTAGAGTAAGAACCATCAGGAACATTATAATTTTGAGGATCATACCCCCAGTTGTATTGATTCTCGCTCAGTTTCGTTTCGTCCACAGAGGCATAGTCATAGGAAGGCAGCAAATGAACATGAGTCACTCCCAACTCCTTCAAATGATCGATACCCGTAGCCAGTCCTTCGGGAGAAAGGGTCCCTTCTTCAGTCATAGCCAAAAACTTTCCCTTATGCTCAATACCCGATGCTGGCGAAACGGAAAAATCACGATGATGCATCTCATAAATAACAATATCGGCAAAAGACTGAAGTGGCGGACGACGGTCCTCAGCCCAGCCCTCCGGATCGGTAGCCTTCATGTCAATGATGGCAGCACGCTTACCATTCACACCAACAGCCTTAGCATTAATACCCGGCGTATCTCCCAACCATTGATCATCGATTTTTATATTAAAGGTATAGAACTTACCCATCAGGTCCTCTTTTACCGTAGCGTGCCAAACACCTTCTTCGCCCGCTTCCATACTGACAGTTGTGTAGGCATGGCCACCTTCACCAGCCTCATACAGCATGAGACGTACTTCGTCTGCTGTAGGTGCCCATACGGAAAAATGTGTAGCTTCAGAAGTGTACTCCATCTCTGTCAAGCTGCCCGAACGTACGGGATAAAGTTCATAGGAGGCATATTCGTTCTTCACGGATGTGCAACCGGCAGCCGTCGCCACCGCTACACCGACAATGACTAAATCGTTCATTTTCATGGCTTCCATCTTCTATATTTATATATACTGTTTTTAAAATTAAAATCTACTATCCACCCTTTACCTTATCAGGATTCTTGGCAATGAAGTCCTTCCACCCATGATAGGCTTTATCTACCATAGGACGCCCCATCTGCAAGTAATGACAGTAGGCAGCTGCCATAGCATCCGTAGCATCCATAAAAGCAGGCATCTGACTTTTGTCGAAACGAAGCATACGCTGCAACATGTCGGCTACCTGTTCTTTCGAGGCCTGCCCATTGCCCGTAATAGCCATCTTAATCTTAAGAGGAGCATATTCGGTAATAGGAATGTCACGACTCAGGGCAGCAGCCATAGCAACTCCCTGTGCACGTCCCAATTTAAGCATGGACTGAACGTTTTTGCCGAAAAAGGGCGCCTCAATAGCTAATTCATCAGGCAGATAACTTTCAATTATTCCCAATACCCGTTGATGAATGTACTTTAGTTTAAGATAAGTATCGCCTACACGTCGCAAATCGATAACCCCCATAGCTACCATTTCAGGTTTGGTGCCCATAACACGCAACACTCCGTAGCCCATAATATTAGTACCCGGATCGATACCCAAAATAACCTTTTCCTTGACTGGTACTATCACTCTACCTCCTCCATCAACGTCGGGAATCCTACTACTTTGTCCTTGAATATGCGAAGCATCTCTTCATTAAGTTTCACTCCCTGTTCGCGATGCCAGCGATGAAGTAAGGCCGAGCTCTCCACCTCGAATTGAACAGAATAGCAAGTACTTCCTTCCTCACGATGACTAAGGATACGCAGGATACGCGGTGAACGCAGCGTGCCTTCTTTTTCCACTTCGGGCAGATAGAATTCCCTCATCCAAATAAGGAAATATTTCTCCTGTCCATCCTCTACATGATACGTTGTATTATAGACCAACATAATTTTTTCGCTATTTTTTCTGCAAACATAACAATTATTTCAGAAATATGCATTATCTTTGCGCCATCAAAACGAAAGCAACCTTGCAAACGTTTACATTTTGGGGTATTAGCTCATCTGGCTAGAGCGCGACACTGGCAGTGTCGAGGTGAGCGGTTCGAGTCCGCTATGCTCCACACAAAGTCCTTGAGAACGGAAGTTTCAAGGACTTTTTTCGTATCTTTCTAGCACATAACAGAACGATGTGACAAGAAAGTTGTATCTTTGCAACATTTTCAAACCAAGACGAAATTCAAAAAGACAACAACGATATGATAGCTAAAATCAACGAGCTTCTGCAGGAAGTGGAAGCACTGACGGCCTCCAATGCCGAAGAACTGGAGGCGCTCCGCATTAAATACCTCAGCAAGAAGGGTGCCATCAACGAACTGATGGCCGACTTCCGCAGCGTGCCCGCCGAACAGAAAAAGGAAGTGGGTATGAAGCTGAACGAACTCAAGAACAAGGCACAAGAGAAAATCAACACCCTGAAGGAACAGTTCGAAAGCCAGGATACGGGTTGCGACGACCTCGACCTGACACGTACCGCCTACCCCATCGGGTTGGGCACACGCCACCCCTTGTCCATCGTCAAGAACGAAATCATTGACATCTTTGCCCGCATGGGCTTCAGCATCGCCGACGGCCCCGAGGTGGAGGACGACCTGCACGTATATACCAAACTGAACTTCGCCGCCGACCATCCGGCACGCGACATGCAGGACACCTTCTTCGTCAATGTGAACCCCGGCGACGTGACCAAGAACATCATCCTGCGCTCGCACACCAGCTCCGTACAGGTACGTACCATGGAGCATGCCGAGCCGCCCATCCGTATCATCTGCCCGGGACGCGTGTACCGCAACGAGGCCATCAGCTACCGTGCACACTGTTTCTTCCACCAGGTAGAGGCTTTGTATATCGACAAGAACGTGTCGTTCACCGACCTGAAGCAGGTATTGCTGCTCTTCGCCCAGGAGATGTTCGGCAGCGAAACGAAGATACGTCTGCGTCCGTCGTACTTCCCCTTCACAGAACCCAGTGCCGAGATGGACATCAGCTGTAACATCTGCGGAGGCAAGGGATGCCCCTTCTGCAAAGGCACCGGCTGGGTGGAAATCCTAGGTTGCGGCATGGTGGACCCCAACGTACTCGAGGCTTGCGGCATAGACAGCAAAGTTTATTCCGGCTACGCCCTGGGTATGGGCATCGAGCGCATCACCAACCTGAAGTATCAGGTGAAGGACCTGCGCATGTTCTCTGAAAACGATACCCGCTTCCTGAAGGAATTCGAAGCGGCAAGATAAAGTTCAACGGTCAGTGGTAAGTAGTTAGCCGTAAGTGCCTTATACAAGCATCAACCACTAACTACTAACTACTTACCACTAACCGCTTATCACTAAACTGCTAATGAAAGACAAGCTCATCACTCCGAGTTACTGCTTCATCCTGGCAGCCAACTTCCTGCTTTACTTCGGCTTCTGGCTGATGATGCCCGTACTCCCCTTCTACCTGACGGAAGTGTTCGGAGCGGACAAATTCACCATGGGGCTCGTCTTGTCGTGCTACACCATTGCGGCCCTATGCATCCGCCCCTTCTCGGGCTACCTGCTCGACACGTTCGCCCGCAAACCTCTCTATCTGCTGGCCTACTTCATCTTCACGTCTATCTTCGGCGGCTATCTGCTGGCCGGCACCCTGACCCTCTTCATCGCCCTGCGCATCGTCCACGGCGTGTCGTTCGGCATGGTGACGGTAGGTGGCAATACGGTGGTCATCGACATTATGCCCTCGTCGCGCCGCGGCGAAGGACTGGGATATTACGGACTGGCCAACAACATTGCCATGTCCATCGGCCCCATGACGGGCCTCTTCCTGCATGACGCGGACATCGGTTACACGTGGATATTCTGTGCCTCACTGGGTTCGTGTCTGGCCGGCTTCTGTTGTGCTACGCTGGTCAAGACGCCCTACAAGCCACCTGTGAAGCGCGACCCCATCTCACTCGACCGCTTCATCCTGCTCAAGGGACTTCCTGCCGGAGCCAGCCTCCTACTTCTGTCCATCCCCTATGGCATGACGACCAACTACGTGGCCATGTATGCTCGCCAGATTGAGATAGACGCCTCTACAGGCTTCTTCTTCACCTTCATGGCGCTGGGCATGGCCGTGTCGCGACTCTTCTCCGGCCGGCTGGTGGACAGGGGAAAGATTACGCAAGTGATATCCGCAGGACTGGTGCTGGTAGTGTTCAGTTTCTTCCTACTGGCCGCATGCGTATACATCATCCAATGGGACAGCCATGCCTGCACGGTGGTGTTCTTCACCATCGCCCTGCTGCTGGGCATCGGCTTCGGCACCATGTTTCCCGCCTACAATACCCTGTTCGTTAACCTGGCGCCCAACAGCCTGCGCGGCACGGCTACCTCAACCTACCTCACGTCGTGGGACGTGGGTATCGGCATCGGCATGCTGGCCGGCGGATACATTGCCGAAATCAGCACCTTCGACAAGGCTTACCTCTTCGGCGCCTGCCTGACGGTGGTGTCCATGCTGTACTTCAACCTGAAAGTGGCGCCCCATTACCACCAAAACAAACTGAGATGAGAAAGAAAGAACGATACGAAAAGATACTGGCCTGGTTCAGGGAGAACCGCCCCGTGGCCGAAACGGAGCTGCACTACAACACCCCCTTCGAGCTACTCATTGCCGTCATCCTGTCGGCCCAATGCACGGACAAGCGAGTGAACATGATCACTCCCCCGCTTTTCCACGACTTCCCCACTCCCGAAGCACTGGCCGCCACTACGCCCGAGGTGGTGTTCGAGTACATCCGTAGCGTGTCCTACCCCAACAACAAGGCACGCCACCTGGTGGGCATGGCGCAGATGCTCATCAAGGACTTCGGAAGCCAGGTGCCCGACACGCTGGAGGAACTCGTCAAGCTGCCCGGCGTGGGACGCAAGACGGCCAACGTCATCCAGTCGGTCGTGTTCAACAAGGCCGCCATGGCAGTAGATACGCATGTCTTCCGCGTCAGCCACCGGCTTGGACTGGTAGGTCCAAACTGTACCACCCCGCTGAGCGTGGAAAAGGAGCTGACCAAGCACATCCCCGAGGCCGACATTCCCATCGCCCACCACTGGCTCATCCTGCATGGGCGCTACGTGTGCCAAGCACGTACACCCCAATGCGATGCCTGCGGCCTAAAGATGCTCTGCAAAGATTACGAAAAAAGGACGGGAATAAAAGAGGTGAATAGTTAATTCACAGGGGGATATCCAACATATTTTTAACATTCAAGATTTAAAAAAGTGCCCGTAGCGAACATATTACAGAAAATAATGCTAACTTTGCGGGCAAGTAAAGCGAGAATATTCGTAACACTTTTAAATAAAATAGAGCATTATGACAATTGATCAATTCAACTTTGCCGGTAAGAAGGCATTCGTCCGTGTGGACTTCAATGTGCCCCTGGACGAGAATTTCAACATCACTGATGACACCCGTATGCGTGCCGCTCTTCCTACACTGAAGAAGATTCTGGCCGACGGCGGTAGTTTGATAATCGGCTCCCACCTGGGTCGTCCGAAAGGCGTAGCCGAAAAATTCTCTCTGAAACACATCCTGAACCACCTGAACGAGCTGCTGGGCATTGAAGTTCAGTTTGCCAACGACTGTATGGGCGAAGAAGCTGCCGTAAAGGCTGCCGCTCTGCAACCGGGTGAAGCCCTCCTGCTGGAAAACCTGCGTTTCTATGCAGAAGAAGAAGGTAAACCCCGTGGCCTGGCCGAAGATGCTACCGACGAAGAAAAGAAAGCCGCTAAAGCCAAGGTAAAAGAAAGCCAGAAGGAATTCACCAAGAAGCTAGCTTCGTATGCCGACTGCTATGTGAACGATGCTTTTGGTACCGCTCACCGCGCACACGCTTCAACGGCACTCATCGCCCAATATTTCGACAAGGACCACAAGATGTTCGGTTACCTGATGGAGAAGGAAGTGAAGGCTGTTGACAAAGTATTGAACGACATTCATCGTCCGTTCACCGCCATCATGGGTGGTTCGAAGGTTTCTTCCAAGATCGAAATCATCGAAAACCTGCTGAACAAGGTAGACAACCTCATCATCGCCGGCGGTATGACTTATACATTCACCAAGGCTATGGGCGGCAAGATCGGTATCTCCATTTGCGAGGACGACAAGCTTGACTTGGCTCTCGACCTGATGAAGGAAGCCAAGGAAAAAGGCGTTAATCTGGTATTGGCTACCGATGCCAAGATTGCAGACTCCTTCTCGAACGACGCCAACACCCAGTTCTGCAAGGTAAATGAAATTCCTGACGGATGGGAAGGCCTTGACATAGGTCCTGAGAGTGAGAAACTCTTCGCCGATGTTATCAAGAGTTCCAAGACTATCCTGTGGAACGGCCCGACAGGTGTATTCGAATTCGACAACTTCACACACGGTTCACGTGCCGTAGGCGAAGCTATCGTAGAAGCAACGAAGAACGGTGCTTTCTCACTGGTAGGTGGCGGTGACTCTGTAGCTTGTGTCAACAAGTTCGGTCTGGCCAGCGGCGTATCTTACGTATCGACTGGTGGTGGTGCATTGCTCGAAGCCATCGAAGGAAAAGTTCTTCCGGGTATTGCAGCTATCAACGAATAAAACATAATCACCAACCGAAAGAGGGTGTGTCCAGAGAAGATACGCCCTCTTTCTTTTTAAATGCCTTATGAAAAAACTACTGATACTATGGTTTGTCTGCGCTTTCATGGCTTCAGCAGCCGCACAAGAAAAGCAAGAAGAAAAGAAAAAACCACAGAACAATACACTGAACAACATTGTGAACACGCTGAAAGAGCGTATCACACTGGAAGGATATATGCAATTAGGATACACATATAATGATCAGTCTGAAAGCAAAACAAATACCTTTGAAATGACCCGTGCCATCCTCATGGCTCGTGGACGAATTACAGATCATTGGTCATGTTATTTTATGTATAGTCTGGCAGGAACACCCAAAATTCTGGAAGCCTACACCGAATATCACTTTTTCCCTGAATTGAGTGTACGCATTGGCGAATTCAAGACTCCTTATACGTATGAGAATCCCTTGTCACCTACAGTCGTTGAGCTAATAAGTTGTTACTCACAAGCCGTTAACTATCTAGCAGGTATTAATGGCAGTGATTTACTTTACGGCTCTAACAGTGGACGCGATTTAGGTTTAATGATATACGGCAACCTGTTCAAGAATCTCATAAATTACAAACTAGCCATCATGAACGGACAAGGCATTAATAAAAAAGATGGCAACAATCAAAAAGATATCGTAGGTACGTTCAACATCAATCCACTGCAATGGCTGACCCTTACCGGTTCTTTCATTAAAGGAAAAGGATGCGCCATAGCCACATCCAATATCAATCCCAACATACAGATTGGAGACAACTACACACGCAATCGATGGGCAGCCGGTATAGTAATGAAACTGAAACCGATAGACCTTAGATCAGAATATCTGGCAGGCAAAGACGGTTTGGTAAAAAGCAACGGATATTATGCAACAGCCAACATACACATCCTCTCCAAGCAAAAGCTAGACTTAATAGCATCTTACGACTACCTAAACAAAAATAAAGCTGTAGACAATAAACAAAGTAACTACGTTGCAGGTATACAATGGTGGTTTTATCCGAAATGCCGCCTTCAAGTACAATATACCCACTGCGTTCCTTACCAAAATAAAAGTTACAACCTGGTACAAGCTCAAGTACAAGTACGTTTCTAAGAACCATTTTTCAACTCAACCAGTTCATGAACTACGATCAAATCCTTCAAGAAATTTATCAGGAGATACAGCCTTATGCCGGACAGGGAGAACCTGCCGCCTACATTCCCGACTTGTTGAAAGTAAATCCCGACCGCTACGGTATCTGCCTGCATACCCTCGACGGACAAGACTTTGCGATGGGCGATTGCGACGAACGGTTTGCCATCCAGAGTATCTCGAAAGTCTTTGCACTGGCCATGGGATTTGCCCGGCTGAACGACCGTCTTTGGCAACGCATCGGCGTGGAGCCTTCGGGTAATGCCTTCAATTCTATCTTTCAGCTGGAACTGGAACATGGTATTCCCCGCAATCCGCTCATCAACGCAGGGGCGCTTGTCATGACCGATATTCTTCTCTCTGTATTGGAATACCCCGAACGTGAATATCTGGCCTTTGTGCGTAGCCTTTGCGGATGCGACTCCATCCAATACGACGAGAGCATGGCCGCCTCGGAGCGCGACAACGGCTATCTGAATGCAGCTATCGTGAACATGCTGAAGTATTATGGCAATATCGAAAACGACGTGGAGCGCGTACTCCGCTTCTATTTTCGCCAGTGTTCGGTCAAGATGAACTGCCGCGAATTGTCGCGCGCTTTCCTGCCCTTCGCCGACCACACGCGCGCCTTTAGCTTCGACGGAACTGAACTCACCACCTCACAGGTGAAACGCATCAATGCCATCATGCAGACATGTGGTTTCTATGACGAAGCCGGCGAATTTTCCTACCTGGTAGGATTGCCAGGCAAGAGTGGTGTAGGAGGAGGTATAGCTGCCATCTGTCCACGCCAATACTCCGTAGCCGTCTGGAGTCCCCGACTCAATAAAAAAGGCAATTCTGTAATGGGATTAAAAGCACTCGAACTACTCACCACGAAGACAGCTGTCAGCATTTTCTGACAATTTTTCACCGGCATAGGCTTCTCCCATCCTTCATTTTGGCGAAAAAGCATGCGAATGTGAAAAATGTTTCGTATTTTTGTACCCAAATTGAGTGAAAATTAACGATATGAACGTTTTAGAACTAAGTGAACAGGAAATCATTCGCCGCAACAGCATGAATGAACTTCGCGCGATGGGTATCGAACCCTATCCCGCAGCAGAGTATGTAACCAACGCTTTCTCTACAGACATAAAAGCTGAATTCAAAGACGAAGACGAACCTCGCCAGGTGTCCATCGCCGGACGTATGATGAGCCGTCGTGTCATGGGAAAAGCTTCCTTCATCGAACTTCAGGACTCCAAAGGACGTATCCAGGTGTACATCACCCGTGATGACATCTGTCCTGACGAAAACAAGGACATGTACAACACCGTGTTCAAACGTTTGCTCGACTTGGGCGACTTCATCGGTATTGAAGGTTTTGTTTTCCGTACCCAGATGGGCGAAATCAGCGTACACGCCAAAAAGCTGACCGTACTCGCCAAGAGCCTCAAACCTCTGCCTATCGTGAAATACAAGGATGGCGTGGCATACGACTCGTTCGAAGACCCTGAACTACGCTATCGCCAACGCTACGTAGACCTCATCGTGAACGACGGTGTAAAAGAAACTTTCCTGAAGCGCTCCAAAGTTATTTCTACCATGCGTGCCGTGCTGGACGAAGCCGGCTATACCGAAGTAGAAACTCCTATCCTTCAGTCTATCCCCGGCGGTGCAAGTGCCCGTCCATTCATTACCCACCACAATTCGCTGGACATCGACCTTTACCTGCGTATTGCTACAGAACTTTACCTGAAAAGACTTATCGTAGGCGGATTTGAAGGTGTATACGAAATCGGCAAGAACTTCCGCAACGAGGGTATGGATAAGAACCATAACCCCGAATTCACCTGCATGGAGCTCTATGTACAGTACAAAGACTATAACTGGATGATGAGCTTCACTGAAAAGCTGCTTGAACGTATTTGTATTGCCGTAAACGGTTGTACAGAAACTGAAATAGACGGCAAGACCATCAGTTTCAAAGCTCCTTACCGCCGTCTACCCATTCTCGATGCCATCAAGGAAAAGACCGGCTATGACCTCAACGGCAAGAGCGAAGATGAAATCCGCCAGATCTGCAAAGAACTGAAGATGGATATTGATGATACCATGGGCAAAGGCAAGCTGATTGATGAAATCTTCGGCGAATTCTGCGAAGGAACCTTCATCCAGCCGACTTTCATCACCGACTATCCTGTTGAAATGAGTCCGCTCACCAAGATGCATCGTAGCAAACCGGGCCTTACCGAACGTTTCGAATTGATGGTAAACGGCAAGGAGCTGGCCAACGCCTATAGCGAGCTGAACGACCCCATCGACCAGGAAGAACGCTTCAAGGAGCAGTTGCGCCTGAGCGAGAAGGGTGATGACGAAGCCATGTTCATCGACCAGGACTTCCTGAAAGCTTTGCAATATGGCATGCCTCCCACATCGGGTATCGGTATCGGTATTGACCGTCTGACCATGCTAATGACAGGAAAGGCCTTCATTCAAGAAGTATTATTCTTCCCGCAAATGCGTCCCGAAAAAGTAACGCCGAAAGACGCACCAGCCAAATTCATAGAACTGGGTATTCCTGAAGAATGGGTACCTGTTATTCAAAAAGCAGGATATAATCAAGTTGCAGACATGGCAGAAGTCAATCCTCAAAAACTGCACATGGACATTTGCGGGATCAACAAGAAATACAAACTGGAATTGGCCAATCCGAGCGTAAACGACGTCGCCGGCTGGATAGAAAGATTGAAGAACTAACGAAATAGAGATGAAAGTTCCTGGAAAGATAGCCATCATGGGCGGAGGAAGTTGGGCAACAGCCATTGCCAAAATGGTGCTCAATCAGGCAGAGTCGATTAATTGGTACATGCGGCGTGACGACCGTATTGCCGACTTCAAGCGGCTGGGCCATAACCCCGCCTATCTGACAGGCGTCAAGTTTGATACCAAGCGGATCAATTTCAGTTCGAACATCAACGATGTAGTCAAGGCATCCGATACACTGATATTTGTTACGCCTTCGCCTTACCTCAAATCTCATTTGAAGAAGCTGAAGACAAAAATAAAGGACAAATTTATCATTACAGCCATCAAAGGTATTGTCCCTGATGACAATCTGATTGTATCCGAATACTTCACCAAGGAATATGGTGTACCAGCCGAGAACATTGCTGTAGTAGCAGGTCCCTGCCATGCCGAAGAAGTGGCACTGGAGCGCCTGTCCTACCTCACCATCGCTTGTCCCGACATCGAAAAAGCATCGATTTTTGCCCGCCATCTCAGCTGTTCTTACATCAAGACTTCGGTGAGCAACGACGTGGCAGGCATCGAATATGGTTCGGTACTGAAAAACGTTTACGCCATCGCAGCCGGCATTTGCAACGGATTGAAATATGGTGACAACTTCCAGGCTGTACTCATATCGAATGCAATACAAGAGATGAACCGTTTCCTGCAAACGGTGCATCCACTTGACCGTAATGTCAGCGACTCGGCCTACCTAGGAGATTTACTTGTAACAGGCTACTCCAACTTTAGCCGTAACCGCACGTTTGGCACCATGATAGGAAAAGGTTATTCGGTGAAAAGCGCCCAGATAGAAATGGAAATGATTGCCGAAGGTTACTATGGAACCAAGTGTATCAAGGAAATCAACAAACACTATCATGTCAACATGCCTATCGTGGATGCGGTCTATAACATTCTGTATGAAAGGATATCCCCCATGATAGAAATCAAATTGCTGACTGATTCTTTCAGATAAAACTTTTTTAAATTAAGATAGTATGATTAGTTTAAACATTGAAAAGACTTTTGGATTTATTTCCAAAGAAAACGTTGCCGCTTACGAAGCAAAAGTAAAAGAAGCACAAGACGCTTTGGAAAACGGCACCTGCAAAGGTAATGACTTTTTGGGCTGGTTGCACCTGCCGTCATCCATCACCAAAGAGCACCTGGAAGACTTGAAAGCTACAGCACAGATATTGCGTGAAAATTGTGAAGTTGTAATCGTTGCAGGCATTGGCGGAAGCTATCTGGGTGCACGTGCGGTCATCGAAGCACTTTCAAACAGCTTTATCTGGTTGCAGGAAAAGAAGAACGCTCCTACCATTCTTTTTGCCGGTCACAATATTGGTGAAGACTACTTATACGAACTCACTGAATATCTGAAAGACAAGAAATTCGGTGTCATCAATATCTCCAAGTCAGGGACAACTACCGAGACAGCTCTCGCTTTCCGCCTGCTGAAAAAACAATGCGAAGACCAGCGTGGTAAAGAAATGGCCAAGAAAGTCATCGTAGCTGTTACAGATGCCAAGAAAGGTGCTGCACGCACTACTGCCGACAAGGAAGGATACAAGTCGTTCATCATCCCCGACAATGTAGGCGGACGTTTCTCTGTACTGACTCCGGTTGGTTTGCTCCCTATCGCCGTAGCCGGCTTCGATATCGACAAACTGGTAGCTGGTGCCGTTGAGATGGAAAAGGCCTGCGGCGCGGACGTTCCTTTCGAACAGAATCCCGCTGCCTTGTATGCCGCTACCCGCAACGAATTGTACAAGAATGGCAAGAAGATTGAAATCCTTGTCAACTTCAACCCGAAACTCCATTATGTCAACGAATGGTGGAAGCAATTATACGGTGAGTCAGAAGGTAAGGAAGGCAAAGGTATCTTCCCTGCTGCCGTAGATTTCTCGACCGACCTTCACTCCATGGGACAATGGATCCAAGAAGGCGAACGTACCATCTACGAAACCGTTATATCAGTTGAACAACCGACTCACAAACTGGAAGTGCCCAGTGACGCAGAAAACCTGGACGGCCTGAATTTCCTGGCTGGCAAGCGTGTAGACGAAGTCAACAAAATGGCCGAACTAGGCACACAGCTGGCTCACGTAGATGGAGGTGTACCCAACATGCGTATCTCCGTTCCGACCCTGAACGAAAAATGTATCGGCGGCCTGCTCTACTTCTTCGAAAAAGCCTGCGGCATCAGCGGTTATCTGCTGGGCGTCAACACGTTCAACCAACCGGGTGTAGAGGCCTACAAGAAGAATATGTTTGCCCTGCTCAACAAACCTGGATACGAAGAAGAATCCAAAGCTATCCGCGCAAGACTGTAAGCTCTATGAATTCCATTCAACAATCCATAGCCCGCTATCTTCAAGGTAGCGGGCATTCTTATATCCATCTCAAAGCAGTACTGTTCGACATGGACGGAGTACTATTCGACTCCATGCCCTATCATGCCGACGCCTGGCATACGGTAATGGAGCGTCGTGGCCTCCATTTAAGCCGTGAGGAAGCTTTTCTGCACGAAGGACGTACAGGAGCATCGACAATAAACATTGTATACCAAAGGCAGTTCGGCAAAGATGCCACTCCCGAAATGATTGAAGAAATCTATGCCGAAAAAAGCCGAGAGTTCAACAAGCATCCTGAACCCGAACGCATGAAAGGTGCTTGGGAACTGATACAAAAAGTAAAATCCTGCGGGCTCATTCCTGTATTGGTCACAGGTTCAGGACAAACATCCCTACTCGACAGACTGAACCACAACTATCCCGACACGTTCGATCGGAACCATATGGTTACAGCCTTCGATGTCAAATATGGTAAACCGCATCCTGAACCCTACCTGATGGGACTGGAAAAAGCGCAGGTAGCCCCCAATGAAGCAATCGTTGTTGAAAATGCCCCCATCGGCGTACAAGCAGGCGTTGCAGCAGGTATTTTTACTATAGCCGTCAATACAGGTCCACTGGACGAGCAAGTTCTACTTAATGCTGGAGCCAATTTACTATTTCCTTCCATGCTGGCCTTCAATGATTCATGGGAGAAAGTATACCAAACTTTACAACAAGTGTCCATATAATAAAAAAAGAGGGTATATCATCAACAGATATACCCTCTCATTTTTTACTATGCAATTCTTATTTGGCAGCTTCCAAAGATGCTTTGCGGAAAGCCTTCATAGCTTTCTCAATTTCCAATGAAGCCTTACGTGCACGGGTACCAGCAGCCTTGTTTCCATTTTCTACCTGTGCCTTTGCATCTTTTTCAAACGCTGCATATAATTCAGCAATCTTTTCTACTAATTCTTTCATAATCCCTTTAAGTATTTACTTTGTTAATAATGTACGGCAAAAATACACTCTTTTGCGAAATAAACACATAAAAAGAATATTTTTTTTTACTACAGCAGCAATTTTAAGCTAAAAAAAGAATAATCGGCGTTTTTTCTCTACTTTTGCAGCCATGAAACGTCTTACAGATACCGACTATATATACACTTTGATTGCTGAAGGTGAGCATCAACAACAAGACTTTAAGTTTGAAATATCTGACGCATGTAAAATTGCTAAAACTCTTTCCGCCTTTGCAAATACAGAAGGGGGACGCCTGTTGATTGGCGTAAAAGATAATGGCCGAATTGCAGGAGTGCGTTCAGAGGAAGAAAAATACATGATCGAAGCCGCAGCAGAACTATATTGCAGCCCAACAGTCAACTATAGCATGCAGACTCATCAAGTTGAAGGACGCACTATCCTGATTGTACAAATTGAAGAAAGTGATCAAAAACCAATCTATGCAAAAGATGAATCGGGAAAATACTTAGCCTATCTGCGCATCAAGGATGAAAACATCTTGGCAACTCCCGTCCATTTACGTGTCTGGCAACAGAGTGGAAATCCGCTTGGAGAATTGATAGAATATACTGAACGTGAACATTTATTACTTGATCTGCTCAAAGGGAACGACCAGTTATCTTTAAACCGATATTGCCGCTTAGCGCATATTTCACGCCGTGCGGCAGAACATCTACTGGCCAAGTTTATCCGCTATGATATTGTAGAAGCAGTGTTTGAAGGCCACAAATTTCATTTTCGTTTGAAAGAATAATAACACCCTACTCCACAACAATACAACACACATGGGAATAATCAATTCAATCAATGACATACTTTGGACATATATCCTTATAGCATTTTTGCTAGGATGTGCCATTTGGTTCACTTTCAGAACTCGTTTTGTCCAGTTTCGCATGATTTCAGAAATGATACGCCTGTTAGGAGATTCTGCAGGAACAAACAAGAACGTCAAACACATCTCGTCCTTTCAGGCATTTGCTATCTCGATAGCCAGCCGCGTAGGTACAGGAAATCTGGCAGGAGTAGCTACCGCTATCGCCGTCGGCGGTCCAGGAGCTGTATTCTGGATGTGGATTATCGCCCTATTCGGAGCATCCAGTTCGTTTGTAGAGTCGACCTTGGCACAACTTTATAAGGAAAGAGGGAAGGACTCATATATTGGTGGACCAGCCTATTACATGAGAAAAGGACTAAAACTGCCATGGATGGGAACTTTATTTGCACTCCTCATCACCGTCACTTTTGGTTTTGCATTCAATTCTGTACAGAGCAATACACTATGCGCCGCTTTCGAAAACGCATTTGGTTTAAGTCATACCATTGTAGGAGTTATACTTACTGCATTAACTGTTCTCATCATCTTTGGAGGCGTACAACGTATTGCCAAAGTTAGCAGTATCATCGTACCTATCATGGCTCTAGGGTATATTGCACTGGCAGTAACCATTGTCTTGCTGAACATAACTGAACTGCCAACCGTAATCAGCCAAATTATAAGCCATGCCTTCGGCTGGAATCAGGCATTAGGAGGAGGTATAGGCGCAGCTTTGATGCAAGGCATTAAACGGGGACTTTTCAGCAATGAGGCCGGCATGGGTTCAGCGCCCAATGTGGCAGCTACGGCTCACGTCAGTCATCCTGTAAAGCAAGGACTGATTCAGACCTTAGGTGTCTTTACAGACACTCTGATCATTTGTACCTGCACAACTTTCATTATCCTTTTCAGTGGTGCTCCACTAGATGGTTCAGCCAACGGAGTGCAACTCACCCAACATGCTTTGACAAACGAAATAGGTCCCTCTGGCAGTATATTCGTAGCAGTGGCATTATTTTTCTTTGCATTCAGCAGCATCTTGGGAAACTACTATTACGGAGAGGCCAATATACGTTACCTCACCCATCGAAAATGGATACTGAACATTTATCGCTTATTAGTAGGTGGAATGGTACTGTTTGGGGCATTGGCAACATTGGATATGGTATGGGGGCTGGCAGACATCACTATGGGATTAATGACTCTCTGCAACCTGATTGCCATCAGCCTTCTTGGCAAATACGCATTTAAACTTTTGGAAGACTATCGTATGCAAAAACAAAGTGGAATTAAAGACCCTGTATTTACCTCCGACAGATTGAAAGAATTGGAAGATGATTTAGATTGCTGGCAAAAAGAAAGTTAAGAAATAAGCGCCAAACAATATTGGTGTAAATCAACTTATTTCGTAATTTTGCGCCACGACTAAAAAAACATTCATAAAAAACATGGGAATATTTACCAACTTATTTAAAAAGAATACAGAAGAAGTCTCTTCAAAGAACGTAGAAGACTTTGTCTTGCTGACGCGTGTTTATTTCCAGTCAGTAATAGCAGCCAATCTGGGTATCACCAACATTCGCTTTGTGCCCGATGTAGCCACTTTCAAACGGCTATTCAAAATCCCCACACAAGGTGGAAGACTGGGACAAGCAGAAAAAGCTGCCTCCAAGAAAATGTTGATGCAAGACTATGCTTTAAGTGAAAACTTCTTCAAAGAAATTGACGCTTCCATCAAAAAACATTGTCGCACTCCCAACGACGTGCAAGCCTACCTCTTCATGTATCAAGGTTTCGCCAACGACTTGATGATGCTGATGGGTAACTTAATGCAATGGAAATTCCGCATGCCGTCAATCTTTAAAGGTGCCCTTAGAGCGATGACGGAAAAAACAGTCCATGAAGTCTGCACCAAAACAGTATGGAAGAAAGACGACGTACACAAGACTGCTGCCGCCGTACGCCAATACAAGGAACGTTTGGGCTACTCCGAACAATGGATGACAGAATACGTCTACAACGTAGTGGTACTGGCCAAAAAAGAAGCCAAGCATAAAAAGAACGAAGACAAGAAATAACAGGTTCACCCCCATTTATGGAAATAGAACAACACCCATTGGAACCTTTCCTGCCAACCAATGCCAAACTGCTGATGTTAGGCAGCTTTCCGCCTCAACGCAAGCGGTGGAGTATGGAGTTCTATTACCCTAACTGGAACAACGACATGTGGCGCATCGTGGGCCTCATTTTCTTCGGCGACAAAGAGCACTTTGTTGTCAAGGAGAAAAGGGCCTTTTCCAAGGAAGAACTCATTGCTTTCCTGCAGGAAAAAGGCATCGCCCTCTACGACACGGCCACGGCTGTCCGACGTCTGCAAGACAATGCATCCGATAAGTTTCTGGAAGTGGTACAACCTACGGATGTCCGCGGCTTGCTCGAAAGACTTCCTCAATGCCGCGCCATCGTCACCACCGGCGAAAAGGCTACCGATACATTGTGCCGCACGTTCTCCCTTACAGCTCCCAAGGTGGGCGACTTCACTGAATTCCTTTTCGGAGAACGCTCCCTCCGCCTCTATCGCATGCCCTCTTCCTCGCGGGCCTATCCGTTGGCCCTGGACAAGAAAGCGACTGCCTATCGAGTCATGTATCAGGACTTGCAAATGTTATAAAAGACAGCATAATCGGGGACAAGAAGAAAAATAAAGCGGCAAAGGTCTTGCAAAATCAAAACTTTCCACTACCTTTGCAGCCGCAAACACGGGAATAGCTCAGTTGGTAGAGCATCGGTCTCCAAAACCGAGTGTCGGGAGTTCGAGCCTCTCTTCCCGTGCAACAAAAAATCCGGTATCCTTCAAAGGATATCGGATTTTTTTGTTGCAAGGATAAAAATTACTTCAAAACGACCAGTACCTTACGTGCGCCATGGGCTCCCATAACCAGCGCCTGCTCGATGTCGGCCGTCTTCGAAGGCCCCGAGATGAATACGCCATAAGGATAGGAAGCCGTCTTTAAAGCAGCATAGGCCTCGTGCATATTGTTGACCAGACGGTTGCGGTCCACAACTATCAGCAATGCCTCCGCAATGAAATACAGCAACTTATGACGAACGGTTTGCGGAATCCAGACCGCCCCATTCTCGGCCACTCCCATTTCACCCGACACCACAGCCAGGTCTACTCCGTTCAAATCCTGCGCACGCTCCACCTCGTCGGGATTCAGCGTAGCGCAAGTTACCTCTGTCAAAGTCGAAGCAATGCTACGCGCCTCAGGGAAACGCGAATGAATGATGGCATCCAGTGTATCACCCTCCTGCCACACTACCGCATCACCTCCCACCTGACGGCTGACCTCACAAAACTGTTTCACCTTGTCGGCATAGGTCCTAGCCTTTATCTCCCAGCGGGGATAGTCGAAACGCAACTTGGTGTTCCGACGTATTTTGTCCAATATTTCGTCACGATTGCTCATTTCTCAGATTCCTCCTTTCCCTGTACTTTGTTTTTCTTCCACATCTCGTTGAACGATTCCGAAGCAAACTTGGGCAGCTCACGTCCCTTGCCCCAATCATTCAGTCCATTGTATTTCATGAAACGGGGCAACCCGTTCACCATCGGAGCCGCCCAAAGTGCCGCATTGAACAGGGTCGGACGCTCCATCAGGAATTTCATGCCGCCGGACATGTACTGCTTCTCGCTGCTGGCCTTGCCAATAGCCTTCAATCCCTGACGCCACTTATAAATCTGTTCGCCCAAGTCGACCTTGGCCGGACAAACATTGGAACAGGAAAGGCAAAGCGAACAAGCCGAAAGATTGTCGTAATACTTCTGCGGATCGTGTGCCATCCCCAGATTGATGCCAATTGGCCCTGGAATGAAATAGGTATACGAATAGCCACCGCTCCGCCGATAGACCGGGCAGGTGTTCATGCACGCTCCGCAACGGATACAGTTCAGCAGACGGATGTGGTCGGTATCAGCCAGCATGCCGCTGCGCCCGTTGTCTACTATAATGATGTGATACTCACCTCCCTCACGCGGAGAGCGGAAATGGGACGTATAGGTGGTACTGGGTTGTCCTGTGCCCGAGCGGGCCAACAGACGGGTAAAGACACCTAACGCCTCCATGTCGGGTACAATCTTCTCCAACCCAAAAGCCGAAATGTTCAACTTGGGGCAGGACATGCCCATATCGGCATTACCTTCGTTGGTACATACCACGACATCGCCCGTCGAGGCAACGGCAAAGTTGGCGCCAGTCATGGCCGCATCAGCATTCAGAAAAATGTCGCGCAGGTTCTTGCGGGCCACATGGGTCAGATAAGTAGGATCGTAGTTGCCCTTTTCAGAACCCATCTCCTTCTCGAACAGTTCGCCCACTTGCTGACGCTTGATGTGTATGGCCGGCAGCACCACATGGCTGGGCGGCAGGTGCATCAGTTGCAGGATACGTTCGCCCAAATCGGTTTCCACCGTATCGATGCCCTTGGATATCAGGAAAGGATCCAGTTCGCATTCCTCGGAAAGCATGGATTTGCTCTTGACAAAGCGCTTGACACCATGGCTGCGCAGCAGGTCGTAGATAATGTTGCGATACTCCTCCGCATCCTTGGCCCAGTGTACAATAGCACCATTGGCTGTGGCGTTCTCCTCAAAATCGACCAACAGCTCTTCCAGGTGGCTGTTGGAATACAGTTTCAGCTGACAAGCCTTTTCGCGCAGGTCCTCCCACTCGGACAGTTCCCGGCTCATCTTGTCTCGTTTGGCACGGACCATCCAAAGGGTCTCATTGTGCCATGCCACCTGTTCCTTGTTCTGGAGGAACTTCTCGGCGGTTTTTGAATGCTTGGTACTCATAGTTGTGAAGCCAATATTTCTACAATATGAATGGTTTTAATGGGCAGATGTTCGCGGTCAATGACGCCCTGCATGTGCATCAGGCAGGAGCTGTCGGCCCCGGTGATGTATTCGGCACCTGTTTCCATGTGATGCCTGATCTTATCCTGGGCCATGCAGACCGAGACGGCCTGTTCTTCTACGGCAAACATACCACCGAAGCCGCAACACTCGTCCGGATGGGCCGGCTCAAATACTTCGATATCCTTCACCAGCCCCAAAAGATCGCGCAACTTGTTATAGTAAGGAATGTTACGCTCACTAGGCGAAGAGAGATTGAGCTCACGTACGCCATGGCAACTGTTGTGTATGCTCACCTTATGGGGAAAGCGTGCACTCAGGCTGTCAGGCTTCACCACGTCGTGAATGAATTCACAGAGGTCATAAATCTTTCCCGCACTCCGACACACGTGTCCTTCGTGCTTCAGGATATCAGGATGATTCAACTTTACAAAAGCCACGCAACTGGCCGAAGGACCGACCACGTAGTCATAATCCTTGAACAAATCGTCGAAACGGAGGGCCAGCTTGGAAGCCTCGCTCTCGAAACCAGCATTGGCCATAGGCTGTCCGCAACACGTCTGGTCCAGCGGATAGTCCACGTCTACACCCAGGCTCTTCAGCAACTTGTAGGACGCCACCCCCACCTGGGGATAGATGGCGTTGATATAACATGGAATAAACAAACCTACTTTCATGGGTTCATCAGATTGATTGAATGATATGGTTAGTTTTCTTATTGTATGTCTATCAGCTTATGCGTCTGCAGACTGAGCCGCCAACGTGGATGCGCCAGCACACAAGCCACCGTCTCGGCCGTATTCCGGCATGAGCAGGGCTGCAGGAAGAAGTGTGCAGCAGGCAGCTGTTCGTAGGGCGTCAGGTCCTGTCCCTCGTACACCACCTTCATTTCGTCCATGCGGGTCAACTTCAGTACGCCACCCTGTTTGGGCGAACAGGTCACCCAGTCGATACCTTCCGGCAAGGGACAGGTACCGTTTGTTTCGATGCAAATGTACTTCCCAGCCCGATGCAACAGGTCTACCAACGTCCCGTCAATCCAAAGCGACGGCTCTCCCCCAGTCAATATCACCATGCGGGCCGGATATTTCTGTACTTCGGCCAGGATGGCTTCATCGGTCATCAGCGTGCCTTCCTCGTGGCGCGTGTCGCAGAAGTGACATTTCAGGTTGCACCCCGAAAAGCGCACGAATACGGCAGGAGTACCCGTATGGAACCCCTCACCCTGCAGGCTGTAGAATATTTCGTTAATCTTTCTCATAGATGGCCATATTTCCTTCGGACTCCTGTACCTCTACCTTGAAACAAGTAGGTATCTGGTCGCATACCCAACGGGCGATGTTCTCGGCCGTGGGATTGCAGGGGATGACTTCGTTCAGATTCTTGTGGTCGAGACGGTCCATCACCGTCTGCTTGATGTGGGTAAAGTCCACGACCATGCCGTCCTCGTTCAATTCGCGCGAACGGCACCAGACGGTAATAATCCAGTTGTGACCATGCAGATTCTCACACTTACTGGGATAAGAAAGGCGCAGGCTATGGGCAGCCGACACCTCCATGCATTTGACTACTGTGTACATAGGTTTAATACGCTTACTAAAATAAATGTTCCTACATAAATTCTGCATCTAATGTCACCTCGATGCTGCGGCAAAAATACGAATTTCTTCGTTATTTTTTCTACATTTGCGCCATGAAAGTAATCTGCATCATTTTAGGAAGCCTGTCGCTGGGGCTAGGCATTGCCGGCATTTTCCTGCCCTTGCTCCCCACCACACCCTTCCTGCTCCTGACAGCAGCCCTCTACTTCCGCGGCTCACCCCGCCTGTACGACTGGCTGTTACGACAGAAGCGGCTGGGCCCCTATATCCGCAACTTCCGCGAACACAAGGCCATACCGCTTCATGCCAAAATTACTTCCGTCAGCCTGACGTGGATTACCATTCTTTACTGCGTGACTTTCCTGATTGCAGCACTCTGGCTTCGAGTCCTGCTGCTCCTATTGGCTGCAGGCATCAGCTGGCACATCTTGTCGTACAAAACTTTGAAATAGCTTCAGACACCACCCGTCCGCTCAAAGAAAGCCTCCAAAGCCCGCCGGGCATCGGAAAGCTTGTCCTCCCAATGCTGGACGGAATTTTGCCCGATGACGTCGGTCACATACTTCACCGCCACAAAGGGTACCCCCTTCGCACGGCACACCCAGGCCTGAGCATACGCTTCCATATCGACCACGTCGCCTTCCACGTCGGTCAGCTCGGTCAGGAAGGAGTCGCCTGTATTGCACACCCCGTCCGTCCCCTGCCAATGGAGGCAGTAACCTTTCTCTTCTAGTAGACCTGATACATCGAGACGGCAATCCACGCCCAATCCCTGTACTTTCTGCAAGTCGCGGTCGACAAAACGACGACAGACAAAGATATCGCCCACACGATGGCCGACCGTACCGGCCGTACCGATATTGATCACCAGATCGGGCTGCAGACGATTAAGCGCATCGGTCAGGTAATAGGCAGACTTCACCTTGCCGATTCCTGTACGCAGATAGCCCACCTGCACTTCGTCGTTTCCCCGCATGCCGGGAAATTTCAGTTCCGTAAATTCACCTTGAACGGCGTAAGTAACCAGTATTTTCATTGCAATTTCATTTTAAATCTTTATTTCACAATATATGTCTTCAGCGCTTCCACATATTCCTCGAAGGCATCCACTCCCTGGGGCGTAATTTTGCAGAGCGTGCAGGGCATCTTTCCCTTGAACGTTTTCGTCACCTCCACATAGCCCGCTTTGCTGAGCTTGTCTATCTGCACGCTCAAGTTGCCCGCCGTGGCTCCCGTCTGCTGACGGATGTAGACAAAATCCGCTTCTTCTACGCTGATGAGCAGCGACATCACGGCCAAGCGGAGCTCGCTATGAAGTAATGGGTTCAGTTCTCTAAACATATCGGTTCCTTCTCACTTTCCAATTGAAACATCCTTACGCACACGACGGTTCAACACATGACCGGGAATAACCAACGAAAACAGTAGAATAAGGACAAAAATAATCAATGTGTCCATGGAAGCCCCGTCGGTTGCCACCTCGAAAACCTGCTCCAGGCTCCAGGCAAACCCACACGAAGGCAAACCCGAGAACAGCGTATAGCGGATAATAATGCCCGTAAGCAGGCTGCCGAGCGAAACCAGCAAGCCACACAGGGGCAGAATCATTTCATAACGATGATAGAGCGTGGCGAACCCGGCCACTGCGCAGCAGGCTATGCCGACTATCTGCCACACCTGCCCTACTACACGGTCGGTATAGTCCTTCGCTCTCTGTTCCTTCCGCCACTTGCGCCCGAACCACCAGGACAACGACCATCCCACTACCGGCAAAGCCCAAAAGCCCCACAAAGCAACGGTATTTTCCGTCAGAGACCACGCGGCCAGTACACCCAATGTAACCACTACACCTACATATCCCCACAACAGAAACATGTTTCCTCCGCCTGCATCCAGATTGCGGCGTGTGTTCTGAATCATCTGCGTTATCAATTCCAAACTCTCCTTTTCGTTCAGTTTACGATCTTCCATACGTTTTCCTCCTTACTTGTTTACGTTTTCAACATTCTGTTTTTACATTTCAGGATGCAGTCATCCCGTTTTCAGGTTCGAACTCTGTCGCAAAGATATAAGGTTTATTTTATAAACCAAATTATTATATAGATTATTTTATAGTCTGAAAAGAAGACATCTATCAGTACCAGTGTTTCACACCCACGAAATCAATCTTTCACATAAGTATTTGAACAAATAATAGGGATAAAAACAGTTACTTTTATAAATGAATTCACTTTAAACCACTGAAAATAAAACAATTACGGTGAAAGATCGAATTTTATGAAAGCAAAATCGGAAAAACAGTCGTTTCACCCACATGAAACACGACCTTTCACCATAACCATATCTTTATCAACAATTTACAAACAGAATGAAAGATTGAAACCTGTTTAGAGAATAAGGCTTTCAGACACGGATATTTAAAGAATATACAGCCAGAAAAAGAGCAACGCACTGAACGCACTAAACACCTACTTGAGCTCGCTAAACATCTACATTACGATCACCAAGTGGCACTTTAGCTTCACAATGTAGTATGTTGCCCTATACAGATAACAATACTTTTACCGGAAGAAAGCACCGTTTTCCACATAGCAAAGCAATGCTTTCCTACACGAAACAAATACAGATAGATTTTAATACCATTGAATATTGCTCTGTGTCTGGCTGCGCTGTTCCCACTTCAAGTCCTGAAGAATGCTGGCGTTGGCACGAATGGTAAAGTTGTAGTATTTCCAACGGCCGAAAGGTGAAAGGCTGGCTGACATGCTGAAGCAGTGAAGGTCGCGCGTAATATTGAAAGCTGTCTGCACAATCTCTTTCGCATCGAAGTCGTAGCCCGAATTGAAGCTGATGGCCCACTTGTTGGATATCTTGATATTGCCGTTGATACTCAAGTTTTGCGTATACTTATAAGGATAGCGCATCTTCTTCTTGTTGATTTCCGCACTGCGGTCTTCGGTAATGCCAAAACCGTAGTTCACATTGATAGACCAAGGCATCTTGAAAGCCATATATCCATCTTCGTCCACGGCAGCTTTCTCTGTTTTCTTCTTGCTTGGCAAGCCCCCTGATGCAGTTTCTTCACCTTCTGTAGTCTCATCGGTCTCCGTTCCTTCGCCACCTTCTTTCCCTTCGCCCTCTTCCTTTTCACCTGTAAAGAAAGCCTTGATTTTCTTCCAGGTATCATTGTTGAATGTATAGCTGAAAGAAGAACTATAACCTTGGAAGATACCAAAACGGCCATAAGACCACTCGGTACGATCATTATCTACGACATTGCCTTGTTCGTCGAATTTATAACCATAGGTCTTGAACGTGGAGCTCATACTGAACGTATAGCTCTTTGTCAGTTTCAATCGTGCGTTCAATGTCAGGTCGCTCCACGGCCTTGTCGTAGCGGCCATATTATAGGAAAGGCTTGCTCCCAATTCGTCAATCAGACTGACTTTCTTGATGGAGTCGTTCTTGTCCTTATACTTCATTTCCAAGTTGTTGGAGATGCTGAACGTAACGTTTCCCTGCTTACCGCCACTGGGCACATCAAACATCTGGTTGGCATAATAGGAATACTTCACTGTATCCTGCGTACCATTGCTGTTCGGACGATAATAGGTATCATAATACCCATAGCGCGACGTCGTAAAGTCGGGGGCAGCACTAAGGCTGATAGAAGGAGTGATGACATGACGTATCTGAATGGCCTTCTTCGGCAGGAAGATGGGCTTGTACATACCATAAATCTTGGTATTCAAGCCGAGGCTGGCATTATAGTTGTAGACACGATGGAACCCATAGATGGTATCTGTATCTACTTCTTTGTTAGCCGTTTCGTCCCAGCCTTTTGTGATTTTACGGGTATACCAACGCTCGGTATAATTGACAGAAGGCGTCAGGTTGAAATACTTGAAAAGGGTAAACGTGGCACTGATAGGAATTTCATGCTGCATACCGTTTTCCCAGTCTTTTATCAAGTTCGACTTAAAAAGCAGATTATCTTTAGTCTTGATACTATTCTTCAAATGTCCTGTATAACGAACAGAAATTTTCTCATACCAACGTTCTTCACCCACCGCCTTTTTCCGCTTAAAAGGATAAATATTACTGAGCGAAATTGTCAAATCGGGCAAAGTAACAGCAATTGATGAATCTTTCATCGTTTGCGCAATGTTCGACGTGGCCGAGATGGTCAGCTTCTGGTCGGGGAAGCTTCGGGTATAACTGATACTCGAGGTCTTGGTATTCTGCGTCATGGCCTGCGAGTTGTAAAGATTGCCAATATTGGACAACTCATAACTACTGGTCGAAAAGTTCACACTGGCCGAGAAAGTGGAGTTCGGATTAGCCTTTGCATCCTGACGATGACTCCATACGATCTTAAAATCTTTGGACACAGAATAATCGGGCAGACCTTTGTCACCTGTCTTCGTCACCTGATAGCTGGCTTGGAAAAGACCCGAATACTTGTATCGCTTCACATAGTTGCTTTCGGCATTCAGCGCCCACGAACCCTTCGTGAAGATATCGCCACGAAGTTTCAAATCCATCTGGTCACTGATGGCAAAGTAATAGCCACCGTCCGTCAGACCAAAACCGCGGCTGGAGTCGTCCATATAAGTAGGCATCAGAAAACCTGACGAGTAGCTGCTGGAGAAAGGGAAGAAAAAGAACGGAACCGCCAAGGGCAGAGGTACATCCTCGACCACCAGATAGGCAGGTCCGGTCACTACATTCTTCTTAGGACGAACTTTGGCATAAGTCATCTGCATATAGAAGTGAGGATGTTCGTGGTTATCACAGGTTGTATATTTACCATCCTTCATATACATCTCGTTACCCGTTCCCTTCTTGGCATTGTTACCCGTTACATATCCCTCACCCTGCTGGCTCACCACATTGCTGATGATACCTCGCTTACTCTTGAAGTTGTAGCGAATGGTATTGGTTTCGTAAGGCGTCTCGCCATCCTTAAAGACAGGTGTACCCTGCATCACACCCAATGAGTCCTCCACGCCATGGGCATAGACCGTACTGCTGTCCATATTCATGGTAATGACGGCAGCAGTCAGTTCGGCTTGCGGATAATTCACTTTACTGTTTCCATACAGATGGGCATAACCGTTTTGCGTGAATACAATGGAGTCCGTCGCTTCATAGGTCACCGGCGCATCGAGCCCGTCTTTCTTCTTTGCCGCCAATGTATCGACAGGTATGGAGTCATTGCGCAACGTGTCGCCTGTCTGCAACGAATCTCTTTGATTCCTTGGAAGCGAAACGTTCCTGTTCCTGCGCTGCGATTCGGCTTCAGCAGAAATGATCAGCAAGAGAAACAATAATAAGAATGATATGGTTGTCTTTACTTTCAATGCTCAAATAAACATACGGTTATGTGCTTGGAGGGGGCAAAAATAAACAAAATAGATGGATTGTCCGCTCTTTTTAAAGAAAATTAGATAGCTACAAGAAGAGTTCGCACCAACGGTCGAAACGTGACAAACCTTCCGCTCCATATTTTTCCAGACTATTCCTCGCCTTCTCTACTGTCTTTTCACGGTCGAGACGGGTTTTGGAATAAAATTTATCGGCGAAACAGATAATCTGCTCCTCGATACTGACAGGAAGCATCTCACGATGAGGTACAGGCAATTGCTGTTCTACGATCTGTTCGAGTGACAAGCCGGCTCCAGTATGCCGCTCGCAAACCAACGCATGGCGTGGATAGCCTTCATTACGCATCAGGTCGGCGCCCAAATAGCCATGACAAATGTAAGGTTTATCGCCCTTACAGAAAATACCGTCAGCATCGGTCAGAAAAATGCCAATATCGTGTAACATGGCTGCTTCGTACAGGAAATCCCTGTCTGCCTTCAGTTCAGGATGTCTGTCGGCTATCTGCAAAGCCTTATCGGCAACCGAACGGCTATGGGTCAGCAGGATATGGCGCAGTTCACTGCCCTCCTGATAATATTTATCGATAATTTCAACTGGATTCATGATCTAACTTTCACAAAATTATCCGACTATGCCTTCCCCTACTCCTGCATGACTATAACTCCAACGACAGAAGAAACGGTAAGCACAATCTTTTTCGACGACAAAAGTACAAATTATTCCCTAACTACCTTACACATCCTTGGATAAATCAGCTTTCCTTTTCTTCCATAACTGATAGCTGTTAATAATATTTTGCCACAACACGTAGGAGCCAGGACCCACTGAAGAAAGAGGATTCAAATAAGTATAAGCCATCCAAATAGCCAACACGGTATTCTTCTGACCCAATGCCTGACCACCACTGATACGTTCCTTATAATGTCCACCGATACGTTTACCCAAATAGAACTGAACGCAACATGCCACCAGTCCGGCCAAAGCAATCAGCACCTCCACATAGCCTGGAGCTGTACTGTTGACTAATGAACGCACAGTTTGACCAGAAACAATCGCCAAGGCCACACCCCACAGGTAAAAAGCAGCCGTATGCCGCTCCAGCAACCATTGATGAACAGCAGGCAACCAAATCCGCAAGAGCCATGCCAACAGGAACGGACAAAGCAGCAACGGAAAGACCTTGCTAAGGATTTTCAGAAAAGCCAGCCAGAAAGTCACATCCGCATGAGGTTCTACCAACGGGAAAACCAGCGGGACGGCCACGGCCGCCAACAGATTGGACATCAAAGTATAGGTAGTCAAGCTAGCAGCACTTCCACCCAATTTGCCCGTAATAACAGCTGCTGCAGTAGCCGTAGGACATATCAGACAGACCATAGCTCCTTCGAACACCTCCCGATAAAGTTCGTTCATCGGACAATAGACCAACAATGCCGAAAGCAAAAGACATGAAACCGTCTGAAACAAAAGCAACCAACCATGCCAGGCTTTCGGCTTCAAATCTGCGAAATCTACCTTGCAGAACGTGAGTAGCAATTGGGCAAAAATCAGCAACGGCGTAAGAATTGCTACCAAGGCATTGACCAAAGGTTTGACTGGAGCAAGCACCGGCACTCTTGCAAAAAGAAAATAGGCTAACGTTCCGGCTATCATGGCCACGGGGAGCGTCCAGTCTTTCAAAAAACGAATAATAGCATTAGCCAACATAAATTACACCAATTTTATTGCTCTAACCATCTCTGTCAGATTAGGCGGTGCAAAATTAGCTTCTATTTATGAAAAACATGCTCTCCAACATCTAAAAACTGTACCAAAATAAATGGAAAAAGAATAAAACTTAGTGTAAACGGCAAGTTTTCAGCAAAATTACACTACATTTGCGGAGTAATTCATATATAGATGAGTTTGAACAGGCTTTATCACATATTATATATTACTTTTTGCATGGTCTGTTTGCCCATGCACCCAAGTTTGGCAGCCAACCTATCCAAAAAGTTCGTCGTAGTCATCGACGCCGGTCATGGAGGACATGACCCGGGAGCTGTCGGAAAAATATCCAAGGAAAAAAACATCAACCTTAGCGTCGCTCTTCAATTGGGTAACCTGATTAAAGAGCAATGCGCTGACACGCGTGTTATCTATACCCGCAGCAGAGATGTATTTATACCATTAGCCCGACGAGCAGAGATTGCCAATGAAGCCAAAGCAGATTTGTTTATCTCGATTCATACCAACTCTGTCGGAGGAAATAAAAGCGTGCAAGGTGCTTCAACCTGGACATTAGGTCTGGCCAAATCGGATGCTAATCTGGAAGTAGCCAAACGTGAGAACTCCGTAATCTTATACGAAGACGACTACAAAACCCGCTATGCAGGGTTTAATCCCAATTCTGCAGAATCGTATATCATCTTCGAATTCATGCAGGACAAATACATGTCGCAAAGTGTCCACCTGGCTTCATTAGTACAGAAAGAATTCAAACAAACAGGGAAACGCATAGATCGAGGCGTACATCAAGCCGGCTTTCTGGTCCTGAAAGCCAGTGCAATGCCTAGTATTTTGGTCGAACTTGGATTCATCTCCAACCCGACAGAGGAACGCTATCTGAACAGTGAGTCTGGCAAGAGAGCACTGGCAAACAGCATTTTCCAAGCTTTCCTGACATACAAAGAAGAACAGAAAATGAGATTGGAAGGAAGTAAAGGGAACACATTGCCTGAAGCTGAGCCTCTACAATCTGAGGTTCCACAACCTGAAGGTACCACCTCTGCTTCCACTACACCGAAAAAGGCATCTGTTGCAACAACTTCTGCCAAGACACAGAAAGTCGCCCAACAAGTCCCGGTATTTAAAGTACAAATTCTGACTTCATCTAAACCATTATCCCCCAAAGACAAACAGTTCAAAGGTCTCAAAGGTATAGATTCTTACAAAGAAAACGGGCTGTATAAGTACACATACGGTTCGTCCACCAACTACAACGAAATACTCCGCATTAAGAAGGACGTTTCCAAACGGATAAAAGACGCTTTCATCATAGCCTTCAAAAACGGAAAAAAGATAGATACCGCTGCCGCTATCCGCGAATTTAAAGAAAACAAGAAATAACCATTCAATAAAGACAAATCATCATGAAGTATATTACAAAAGAAGTAAAGATAGGTATTGCCGGTATTGCAGCTCTATGCATATTGGTATATGGTATCAACTACCTGAAAGGTATCCACCTGTTCAAACCTGCTAGCTACTTTTATGTCAAATTCCAAAACGTCAACGGTCTCACAAAATCCAGCCCGGTCTACGCCGATGGATATAAAGTGGGACTCGTACGCGAACTCTATTACGACTATGATGCCCCTGGAAATGTAGTAGCTGAAATCGACGTAGAGCCTGATTTGCGTATACCGAAAGGAAGTAGTGCAGAACTGGCCGCTGAAATGTTGGGAGGAGTTCGCATGAACTTACTACTTGCCAACAATCCGCGTGAACGCTACCAAATCGGTGATACCATCCCCGGATACTTAAACAACGGAATGATGGAAAAGGTAGCTAACATGATGCCTCAAATCGAGCAAATGATGCCTAAGCTCGACTCCATTCTCAGTTCTCTTAACGCAGTACTGGCCAATCCAGCCATTCCTGCATCATTAAAGAATATCGAAGAATTGACGGCCAACATGAATGCAACCAGCAAACAATTGAAGGTACTTATGAGCAATGATATCCCGCAACTAACAAGCAAGTTGAACACCATCGGCGACAATTTCATTGCCATGTCCGATAACCTCAAGCAAATCGATTATGCTGCAGCCATGCAAAAAATAGATTCTACACTGGCTAACGTACGAACACTTACAGACAAGCTGAACAGCAAAGATAATACCGTAGGCTTACTGCTAAACGACCCACAGCTTTACCAGAACCTGAATGCAACAACGGCCAATGCTGCTAGTTTACTCGAAGACTTGAAAGCCCACCCCAAACGCTATGTTCATTTCTCGCTTTTCGGCAAAAAAGACAAATAAAAAAATCTATTATATAGAATTCATCTAAATAAAGGCAAATTTAGCAAAAGCTGCAAGAAGCTAAGAAAATAGGGTAATTCAAAGCATTAAGGACTATTCCATCACAAAGAATAAAAGTCTTATAGATTTACATAGACATTCGTAATATACTAATATACAAGTCCTTTTAAAAAAGCAACAGCCCTTCTCAAAGGGCTGTTTGCACGTTATGCGATAAATAGCTGAAAGTAAAGACCTTATTCATTGAATGAAAAAAGCAAGAAAAAAAGCATTTGTTTTTTTCAAATAAGATACCCAATTTTGCAAACGTAGAAGTTTCGCTAAATTGATAAATGTAGATAGCCGTTATGAGTAAAAACAATCATGTCGGACTATGGAACGCGTGTCTTGACATCATTCGCGACAACGTTCCTGAACAGACATATAAAACTTGGTTTTGTCCAATCGTCCCATTAAAATTTGAGGACGATACCTTGGTATTGCAGGTGCCGAGCCAATTCTTTTATGAATTTCTGGAAGAGAAATTCCTGGATTTGCTACGCCAAACAATTCATAAGGTTTTTGGCGAAAGAACCAAATTGATGTACAGTGTAATGGTGGTTAAAAACCCACCTACAGCTGTTCCTCTGCCTACTCATTCCGGTTCGTCCACTCCGGTATCTGCTGTACGCAAGACTACAACCAAAGACATTCCGCAGACACCACAAATAACCGAACTCGACCCTCACCTGAATAGAGATTACAATTTCGAAACATTCATAGAGGGAGAAAGCAACAAACTGTCACGTAGTGTGGCAGAAGCTGTTGCACTCAATCCGGCCAAAACCATTTTCAATCCGCTATTCTTCTATGGAGCATCTGGCGTAGGGAAAACTCACCTCGCCAATGCCATCGGAACCAAAATTAAGGAACTTTACCCTGAAAAACGGGTGTTGTATGTCTCGGCCCACTTATTTCAGGTGCAATACACGGACTCCGTACGCAACAATACGACTAACGACTTCATCAACTTCTACCAGACAATTGACGTGCTGATCATCGATGATATCCAGGAATTTGCTGGAGTTACCAAAACTCAAAACACGTTCTTTCACATCTTCAACCATCTACATCAGAACGGGAAACAGCTTATCCTAACTTCGGATCGTGCCCCCGTACTCCTACAAGGTATGGAAGAACGCCTCGTCACTCGTTTTAAGTGGGGTATGGTTGCCGAGCTCGAAAAGCCGACCGTCGAACTGCGCAAAGATATCTTACGCAACAAAATACGTCGTGACGGTTTGCAATTCCCTCCAGAAGTTATTAATTATATCGCAGAAAACGTAAGTGACAGCGTACGCGATCTGGAAGGTATCATTATCTCCATCATGGCCCATTCAACCATCTACAATAAAGATGTAGATTTGGAACTGGCTCAACGGATTGTACGTAAAGTTACCCAGAACGAAAGTAAAGCCATAACGATAGACAATATCATCAATACGGTATGCAAGCACTTTGGTCTGGATACAAGTGCCATCCATACAAAATCCAGAAAGCGAGAAGTGGTACAGGCACGACAGATTGCCATGTACCTGGCTAAAAATTACACAGACTTCTCAACGGCCAAAATTGGTTCTTTAATAGGCAACAAAGACCATGCAACCGTTCTACATGCCTGCAAGACGATCAGTGAGCTGAAAGAAGTAAGTAAAAGTTTCCAAGCAGAATTAGAAGAGATACAGACGGCCTTGAAACAACAATAGGATTAAAGTAAACTCATAACGATGAAAAAGCAGGGATTAAAATCCCTGCTTTTTCATTATATTCCATAACAATTCAGACATGGCTTCTGCATCTTTTTTCGTATAGCGAACATCCGTAAAGACTTGGGCTAAAGTCGCTTTACCATTTTCTGTCACATACTGTCTATTCTCAGGCAATGATTCTTTATAAGCATACAAACGGTCAATATCCTCAGGCGTATAGTCGTGATAAACTTCTTCATGAACTACCGCTTCCAATGGCAAACGGTCAACTTGCGCAGGATCTTCAGCCGGCCATCCCACTGTAACGGTCGTGATGGGGAACACCAACTCCGGCAACTCCAGTGCTTCAATAATCAAATGAGGATTGTATGTAGTAGTACCCAAATAGCAAATACCCAATCCTTTTTCCTCGGCGGCCACGCAAAATGTCTGAGCAGCCAGCAAGGCATCAACAGCTCCCGTTACAAACCATTCAAAGTTATTATACCCCGGCTCGGCCTGACGCTGCCGACACCATTTGCTAAACCGGTTCAAATCTATACAGAAAGTAAGTACAACCGGCGCAGCTGTCACCATTGGCTGATTGAAATGTGCCGGAGCCAGTTTGGCCTTCCGGTCGGCATCGCGGGTCACCACCACGCTATAGGTCTGCATGTTTCCAACGGTCGATGCACGAAACGCCGTTTCAAGTAAATCATTTAACAAATCAGCAGGAATGTCCTTCTGCTGATATTTACGGATTGTTTTTCTCTGTTTCAAGCTTCCCATACTTTTTCTTTTTTCTGCAAATATATAAAAGATTTAAGTAATTACCCTCTTTCTAGGCATAATCCTTCCCCACTCCATACCTAAAAAACAATTCAAGAATCTTCTCATATGCTCACTGCTTTTCTTTTTTGAAAACTTTCCCATATATCCCAAAATAGTAAACTTCTAAAATACAGACAGATAACAGTTATAAACAAGAAACTTACAATCTGTTGATAAAAACATGACTATTTATTTTGTCGGATGGAAAAACATTCATAGATTTGCAAACACATTTGTTAGCCAATGGCAAAACTTCTACAATATTGCTAATTGAATCAATAAAATCTAAAAGAATAGACCATCGTGGAAAAGAGAACTTTTACTTATCAGGAAGCCTTTGAAGCATCTTTACAATACTTCCAAGGCGATGAACTGGCTGCCAGGGTATGGGTGAACAAATATGCCGTCAAGGACTCCTTCGGCAATATTTACGAAAAGTCACCAGAAGACATGCATTGGCGTATCGCAAACGAAGTGGCTCGTATTGAGGCCAAGTATCCCAATTCCTTGAGCGCCGAAGAGTTGTTCAAGTTGTTGGATCACTTCAAATACATCGTTCCACAAGGAAGCCCCATGACAGGCATCGGAAACAATTACCAGGTTGCTTCTCTGTCCAACTGCTTCGTAATTGGAGTAGACGGTGAAGCCGACTCTTACGGCGCCATCTTCAAAATCGACGAAGAACAAGTACAGCTGATGAAAAGACGCGGCGGCGTAGGCCACGATCTTTCACACATCCGTCCCAAAGGATCTCCGGTAAAGAACTCGGCCCTCACTTCCACCGGTTTGGTTCCTTTCATGGAACGCTATTCGAACTCCACCCGCGAGGTAGCACAAGACGGACGCCGTGGTGCCCTGATGCTCAGCGTTTCCATCAAACATCCCGATTCTGAAGCTTTCATCGACGCCAAAATGACTGAAGGCAAGGTGACAGGCGCTAATGTTTCGGTGAAACTGGATGACGCATTCATGGAAGCCGCCGTCAGCGGTACTCCTTATGTACAACAATACCCCATCGACAGCCCCAATCCGCTTGTAAAGAAAACCATAGATGCAAGTACTCTGTGGAAGAAGATTGTCCACAACGCATGGAAGTCTGCCGAACCCGGCGTACTGTTCTGGGACACCATCATCCGCGAATCTGTCCCTGACTGTTATGCAGACTTGGGCTACCGCACTGTATCTACCAATCCTTGCGGTGAGATTCCCCTCTGTCCGTACGATTCCTGCCGCCTGCTGGCTATCAATCTCTATTCTTACGTGGTCAATCCATTCAAACCCGACGCTTATTTCGACTTCGAGCTGTTCAAGAAACATGTAGCCTTGGCACAGCGAATCATGGACGACATTATCGACCTGGAGTTGGAAAAAATCGAACGGATCATGGAAAAGATAGACTCCGATCCGGAAAGCGATGCTGTCAAGGAAACAGAACGTACTCTATGGCAAAAGATCTACAAAAAGAGTGGCCAAGGACGCCGTACCGGGGTAGGTATCACGGCCGAAGGCGATATGCTGGCTGCTCTAAACCTGCGCTATGGTACGGAAGAAGCAACAGCTTTCTCTGAACAAGTACACAAGACCATCGCCCTGAGCGCTTACCGCTCGTCGGTCGAAATGGCAAAAGAACGCGGAGCATTCGAAATCTACGACACCGAACGCGAAAAGAACAATCCGTTCATCAACCGCCTGCGTGAAGCCGATCCTGAGCTCTACGAAGAAATGGCCCAATACGGTCGACGCAATATCGCCTGCCTAACCATCGCTCCTACCGGAACCACCAGCCTGATGACGCAAACCACCTCGGGTATTGAGCCTGTGTTCCTGCCGGTATACAAACGCCGTCGCAAAGTAAACCCCAACGACACCAACGTCCGTATCGACTTTGTAGACGAAACCGGTGACGCATTCGAAGAATATGTAGTGTTCCACCCGAAGTTCGTCACTTGGATGGAAGCTCAGGGCCTTAACCCTGCCAAGCGTTATACCCAAGAAGAAATCGACGAAATGGTGACACGCTCACCCTATTATAAAGCCACGTCCAACGACGTAGACTGGCTGATGAAAGTCAAAATGCAAGGACGCGTGCAGAAGTGGGTGGACCACTCCATCAGCGTCACCATCAACCTGCCCAACAATGTCGACGAAGAACTGGTCAACCGTCTCTATGTAGAAGCCTGGCGTTCGGGTTGCAAGGGATGTACCGTCTACCGCGACGGTTCACGCTCGGGCGTGCTCATCTCTACCAAAAGCGACAAGAAAGACGAATTGCCCCCCTGCAAACCGCCTACGATTGTCGAAACACGCCCCAAAGTGCTCGACGCCGAAGTGGTACGCTTCCAGAACAATAAAGAAAAATGGGTGGCTTTCGTGGGCCTGCTCAACGGACACCCCTACGAAATTTTCACCGGTGTGCTTGACGATGACGAAGGTATCGTACTCCCCAAGAATGTCGTTTCAGGCCACATCATCAAGAATGTTGACGAAAACGGTATCAAGCGTTACGACTTCCAGTTCGAGAACAAGCGCGGCTACAAAGTCACGATTGAAGGCTTGTCCGAGAAGTTCAATAAGGAATACTGGAACTACGCCAAGCTTATCTCAGGCGTACTACGCTACCGCATGCCTATCGAGCAGGTCATCAAGCTGGTAGGATCCCTACAGCTTGACAGCGAAAACATCAACACCTGGAAAAACGGTGTAGAACGTGCCTTGAAAAAATATGTGCTCGACGGCACAGAGGCCAAGGGTCAGAAATGTCCCAACTGCGGCAATGAGAGTCTCGTCTACCAGGAAGGCTGCCTCATCTGCAAGACTTGCGGTGCTTCCCGCTGCGGATAAACGGGCTGCAAACACAAACGTTTGCATAGGATTTTAAAATACTTGGACAACGATAGCTGCATGACTATGAAGAATATTTTCTATACTTGCATAGTCAATGCAGCTATTGTCGTTCATATAAATCTAATAATATGATACTTTCATTCAACATCGAATATCGTACCAGTTGGGGAGAGGAAATCAAAGTCCTGGGTTCCGTCCCCGAATTAGGAAGTAACATGCCCGGACAAGCCGTTCCCATGCATACAGTGGACGGTATACACTGGACAGCGGAAGTCGAAATCGGACTACCCGAAACGAAAGAAATCCATTACAGTTACCATGTCTACCGCGACGGACAAGCCGTCCGCAACGAATGGAACAGCCTGCCGCGTGTCTTGTACGTCTCCGACGATCCCGCCAAGACCTACCGTCTGGAAGACAGCTGGAAGAACCTGCCGGAACAGCAGTATTTCTACACCTCGGCCTTCACTGAGTCGCTCCTGGCCCATCACGACCGCGAAGCAGCCCCACGGGGATGCCAACGCAGCCTGGTCCTCAAAGCCTACGCGCCCTGCATTGACAGCGGACATGCACTGGCTGTGTGTGGAAGTGTGGACGCCCTGGGCGGATGGAATCCCGACAAAGCCATCCTGATGAGCGACGCCAACTTCCCCGAATGGCAGGTGGAAATCGACGCCTCCGACCTGACCTTCCCGCTGGAATACAAATTCGTCCTCTATAAGAAAGAAGAAAGCCGCGTCGTGGCTTGGGAAAACAATCCCAACCGCTATTTGGCCGATCCGAAACTGGGCGACGCCGAGACACTGGTTGTAGGCGACCGCTACGTCTACTTCAGTCTGCCTGCCTGGAAGGGTGCCGGCACGGCCATCCCCGTCTTCTCCCTCCGCTCCGAAGGCAGCTTCGGCGTGGGCGACTTCGGTGACCTGATGAAGATGATCGACTGGGCCGTCAAAACCCACCAGAAGGCCGTGCAGATTCTCCCGATCAACGACACGACCATGACTCACTCATGGACCGACTCTTATCCCTACAGCAGCATCTCCATCTACGCCTTCCACCCCATGTACACCGACCTGCGACAACTGGGTACCTTGGACGACCGCGAGAAAATGGAGCAGTTCGAACAGCGACGCCAGGAACTGAATGCCCTGCCCGCCATCGACTACGAAGCCGTCAACGAAGCCAAGTGGGAATATTTTCGCCTGATCTTCGCCCAGGAAGGTGAAGCCGTACTGGCGTCTGAAGACTTCCGCGCCTTCTTCGAGGCCAACAAGGAATGGCTCCAACCCTATGCCGTCTTCAGCTATCTGCGCGACGCCTACCGGACACCTAACTTCCGCGAGTGGCCGCGCTACAGCGCCTACCACCAGGAAGATATCGACGCTCTATGCAATCCCCAGTCGGCCGATTACCCGCATATCGCCATCTACTACTACATCCAGTACCAGCTCCACCGCCAGCTGCTAGCTGCTACCCGCCATGCCCGTGCCAACGGAGTGGTGCTCAAGGGCGATATTCCCATCGGCATCAGCCGCAACAGTGTCGAAGCCTGGAAGGAGCCCCATTACTTCAACCTGAACGGACAGGCAGGTGCCCCGCCCGACGACTTCTCTGCCAACGGACAGAACTGGGGCCTCCCCACCTACAACTGGGACGTGATGGAGCAAGACGGCTATGCCTGGTGGATGAAGCGTTTCCGCAAAATGTCCGAATACTTCGACGCCTACCGCATCGACCACATCCTGGGCTTCTTCCGCATCTGGGAGATTCCGATGGACGCCATCCACGGCCTGCTGGGACAGTTCGTCCCCGCCCTGCCCATGACGCGTGAAGAAATCGAGAGCTACGGCCTCGGCTTCCGCCCCGAGTTCCTGAGACCCTACATACACGAATACTTCCTCGGACAAATGTTCGGCCCGCACACCGACTACGTGAAGCAGACCTTCATCGAGCCCACCGACACGTGGGAAGTCTACCGTATGCGTCCCGAGTTCGACACACAGCGCAAAGTGGAAGCCTACTTCGACGGCAAGACCGACGACGACAGCATCTGGATACGCGACGGCCTTTACGCCCTCATCAGCGACGTTCTGTTCGTATCCGACCGTAACGATCCCTCGAAATACCATCCACGCATCGGCGTACAGCACGACTACATCTACCGCTCGCTGAACGACTGGGAGAAAGCCGCCTTCAACCGCCTCTACGACCAATACTACTACCACCGCCATAACGATTTCTGGGGGCAGCAGGCCATGAAGAAGCTCCCGCAGCTGACGCAGTCCACCCGCATGCTCGTCTGCGGCGAAGACCTCGGCATGATTCCCGCCTGCGTGGCGTGGGTGATGAACGAGCTACGCATCCTCTCGCTCGAGATACAGCGCATGCCTAAGGACCCCAGCCAGGAGTTCGGACACCCCGAATGGTATCCCTACCGTTCCGTCTGCACCATCTCCACCCACGACATGTCCACCCTGCGTGGCTGGTGGGAGGAAGACGCCCAGCAGACGCAGCGCTACTACAACCACGTCCTAGGCCACTACGGCACTGCCCCTGCCGTGGCCACGCCCGAACTGTGCGAACAGGTAGTGTGCGCCCATCTGACGAGCAACTCCATGCTCAGCATCCTCTCCTTCCAGGACTGGATGTCGATCGACGGGCAGCTGCGCAACCCCAACGTGGCCGAAGAGCGCATCAACGTGCCTGCCAACCCACGCCACTACTGGCGCTACCGCATGCACCTGACGCTGGAACAACTCATGGCCGCCGACGACTTGAACAACAAGATCCGGCAGATGATTGCCGACAGCGGACGCTGACGCCCCGCCCCCCCTGCCGGAAACGGATTTTCCCTTCAGGCCGTCTCGGGATGAACACTGACTTTCATTTCGGGACGGCCTGAAAACGTTCTACCCCCTGCCCGCCGCTCAACATGACAGGGGTGGTGCGTCCCTACATCGTCCGCGTATCCATTTTTTTCGCGAGATGTTTGCATAATCTTAATTCATTTTGTACTTTGTGCCGCAAATACCAATAAAGATAAGTATGTATAAAAGAACATTCATGCAAACGCTGGCGGCGGTGGCGATGATGCTGCTGCCGGCCGCCTGCGCGGACGACTACGACGACTCCGCCCTCTGGGACAAAGTGAACGACCACGAAGAGCGCCTCGCCGCGCTGGAAAAATGGCAGGAACAGACCAACCAAAGCATCGCAGCCATGCAGGAGCTGCTGAACACCACGGACATGATCACCGGCGTCAGCGCCGTCAGCGAAGGCGGCCAGACGGTGGGCTACACCATCACTTTCCTGCACTCCGACCCCATCACCATCTATAACGGTGCGAAGGGCGAGGACGGTGCCGACGGAGCCGACGGACAGACGCCGCAGATAGGCCTCGCGCAGGCGGAGGACGGCAACTGGTACTGGACGCTGAACGGCGAACTCCTGACCGACGCCCAAGGCAACCCCATCCGCGCCAACGGACTGGACGGAGCCGACGGTGAAGACGGCGAAGACGGAGCCACAGGCCCCGAAGGCCCGCAAGGCAACGACGGCACTTCCGCCCCCACGCCGCAAATCCTGCTGGGTAGCAACATCCCTGCAAGCGGTACCGTCCAGACCGACAGCGGCACGACGATCGCCGATGCCTGGTACCTGAGCGTGGACGGCGGCGCGACGTGGTACCGCGTCAGCGGCAAGGACGGCACGAACGGCGACACCTGGTTCGCCGAAGCGCCCAAAAAGGAAGGAAACTATTACGTTTTTACCTTAGCCAATGACGGCGGTTCTTTCAAGGTCGCCGCCTACCAGCCCTTCTGCATCCTGGCCAAGGGCGAAACCCTCGAGAGTTTCGACAACGCCACGGTGCCTGTCAACGAAGCGACCACCCTCTACCTCTCCATCGACGAGGGCATAGAATATAGTAGCATCGTGGCGCAAGCGACGCCCGTGGACGCCGACGCCGTGCTGACCCGTGCCGACGGCAGTGACTGGAGCGCCAAGGTAGCGAAGAGCGGAGAAGACATCACCGTCACCGTGACGCCTCCCACCGAAGCGGGCTACGCCCTGCTCGACGTCTCCCTCCTCCTCACCGACGGCGGCAAGCTGACGGCCTCGCGACTGCTAACCAAGGGTTACAGCTACGACAATAACACCTACACCGTTTACACCGCCGACGGTCTGAAGGCATGGGCAGAGGCTGCACAGAGCAATCTCTCGCTGAACTGCATCCTTGCCGCCGACATCACCTTGCCCACGGTTGCAGAAGGCGAGAATAACTGGACGCCGATAGGCACAAACGGCTATTCTAAACGATACACCGGCACCTTCGACGGCGGTGGACATACCATCACGGGGCTGACCATCAACCAGTCTGGAACGGACCATGTGGGTCTGTTTGGATGTATCGGTGGAAGAGGCACGGTAAAGAACCTGACGCTGGAGAATGTGAATATAACCGGCCACGACAATGTCGGCGGCGTGGTAGGATCTACCGACGACTACTTAAACATTGTGACCGGCTGTACCGTTTCGGGTACTGTATCCGGCAACAGCAATGTCGGTGGCGTGGTGGGATACAACAATAGCTCCGTGTCCGGCTGCACCGCCTCGGGAGATGTCACGGGTATGGGGAACAATGTCGGCGGCGTGGTGGGATACAACAATAGCTCCGTGACCGCCTGCTATCATGCCTCGGGCAGTGTCTCCGGCGCCAACTTTGTCGGCGGCCTGGTGGGATATACGGACCTCATGACCGCCTGCTACAATGCCTCGGGAGATGTCACGAGTAAGGGAGACTTTGTCGGCAGTGTGGCGGGATACAACTCCAGCATCATAACCGCCTGCTACTGGAGCAACTATGATGGCAACGGCATCGGCATCAATGACGGCACCGGCACTCCCACAAAAGTGGACGGCACGACCGTTACCTGGCAGACGGCCGTTGAAGCCATGAACGCCGCCTTGCAATACTCAGAGTGGCGTTACGAACTCACCGGAGCGCTGCCTACCTTGAAGAAACAGTAAACCGTCGGGCCGTCCGAACGCTCGGGGAGTCAAGAAATCTCGTCGAAAGCTTCTCCGAACGCGCGGACAGCCGAGAAATCTCGTCGAAAGCTTCTCCGAACGCGCGGACAGCCGAGAAATCTCGTCGAAAGCCTCTCCGAACGCGCGGACAGCCCGGAAATCTCGTCGAAAGCTTCTCCGAACGCGCGGACAGCCGAGAATTCTCGTCGAAAGTCTCTCCGAATGCGCGTACAGCCGAGAATTCTCGTCGAAAGTCTCTCCGAACGCTCGGACAGCCCGGAAATCCCGTCGAAAGCTTCTCTGAACGCGCGGACAGCCCGGAAATCCCGTCGACGGAGAAAAACAGAAGAAAAAGATTGTTTAACTTTAAATTTTCAAGCCCTATGCAAATCATCAGTCCAAAAATTCCGTACATCGGCTATTCCCGCAACGCGGAACACGACTACCTGTTCAACAAACTCGTCGAAGCCATTTCGAAGGAATTCGCCACGAAACACAACTTCCTCGCCTACCACCAGCGCATGACCGCCGCCCTGGCCGACGAAAACGCCAGCTACACGCGCACGACGAAGTACGTCGACACCGATACGCTGGTGCAGAAAGACAACGCGCGCGACAACCTCTTCCGCCGCCTGAAGCTCCACCTCCAGTCCGCCGAGCTCGACCCCGACGCCGACACGTCCGCCGCAGCCGCACGCTGTCTCGAAGCCGTCGGCTCGCAGAACCCGACGACCCTGCCCTACACCGAAAACACCACTGCCGTGCGCGACATCGTCGACAAGCTGGAGTCCGACCACTACGCCCCGTCGGTAGAGCAAGTGGGCGCCGCGCAGCTCGTGGCCGACCTGAAGGCGGCGAACGACGACTTCGACGCCCTCTACACTGCCCGCGCCGACGAACGCTACGCGCGCAACACCTCGGCGCCCGACATGAAAGTGGCCCGCGCGGCGATGGAAGCGGCCTATGCCGACGTGGCCGACATCGTGAACGCCCTCTACATCCAGTCGACCGTCCTCGCGCCGGACGAAGAGACGCTGGCCGAAGTGACCGCCATCGCCACGACGGTGAACGCCCTCATTTCGCAGTACACGCTGGTACTCTCGCGCCGCGGCGTGGGCAAGACGACAGATGACACCACTGACACCGACACGCCGGATGAAGGCGGCACCGACACACCACAACCCGAACCCGAAGAGCCGGGCGGCGACGAGGGCGAAGGCGGAAGCCCGCTGTAATGGAGAATGGAAAATGAAAGGGGCGCAAGCCCCTTTTTTTGGATGTAGGGACGCACCACGGTGCGTCCGCCCGCCACATTCGCAATAATTTCGCCGAAAACGCGAATTTTCGGCAAAAAGTTTTTGTAATATCCAAGTAAATCGTATTTTTGTGTACAATTTTGGTGTAGAGATGACAGAAGAAGAAAAAGAGCTACTGAAAACCTTTGAAGCACGGCTGCGCCACCTGATTTATCTGCACGATGAACAGCGGCGCGAAAACGCGCGTCTGAAGGAGCTCCTGAACGCCTGCCGGGCCGACTGCGCCGCCTCGCAAGCCGCCTACCGGGCCCTGGAAAAACGCTACACCGACCTAAAAACAGCTACGACAATCAGCCTTAACGGCAGCGACGTGAAAGAGACGAAGCTGCGATTGTCAAAATTAGTGCGTGAAGTCGACAAATGCATCGCCCTGCTGAATGAATAACGAAGGAGACGAAGATGTATGAACGATAAGATAAAGATACACCTGCTCATGGCAGGCACCACCTACCCCCTCAGCATCCGCCGCGACGACGAGGAAACGGTCAGGGAAGCCGCCCGACAGGTCAATGTCAGGCTCAAACAGTATAGGGACTACTACCCGGAAGCGAGCAACGAACAGCTGCTCGGCATGGTGGCCTACCAGTTTGCACTGGAAACCCTGCGGATGGAACAGCGGAACGACACCGCCCCCTATACGGCGAAGCTCAAAGAACTGACGGAGGCGATCGAAGCCTGCTTCAAGGAAACGGAAGCACCGGACAACCCTCCCGACGCAGCCCCCGGGCCGCAAACCAGATGAGAAAACAAAACCACGCACTGTACGAGACCTTCCACCCCTCCCGGACCGACGGGCGGAAGACTCCGGCAGTGCTTTTTTATTTATATACATATTAAAACAAATTATCAAAATGACAGTAGTTACGATAGTAGTGTCCCTCGCCTGCCTCCTCATCGGAGCCGCCGCCTCGTACGTGCTCTTCAAGCACGGCCTGAAGGCGAAATACGACGGCATCCTGAAGGACGCGGAAGCCGAAGCGGAAGTGATCAAGAAAAACAAGTTGCTCGAAGTAAAGGAAAAGTTCCTCAACAAGAAAGCCGACCTGGAAAAGGAAGTGGCCGCCCGTAACCAGAAAATCCAACAGGCCGAAAACAAACTGAAACAACGCGAACTGGTGCTGAACCAACGACAGGAAGAACTGCAACGCAAGAAGCAGGAAGCCGACGCCATCCGCGAAAACCTGGAAGCACAGCTGGGCATCGTCGACAAGAAGAAGGACGAACTGGACCACCTGCAACGCCAGGAAATCGAAAAACTGGAAACCATCTCGGGCCTCTCGGCCGACGAGGCGAAGGAACGCCTGGTAGAATCGCTCAAGGAAGAGGCGAAGACGCAGGCACAGTCGTACATCAACGACATCATGGACGAAGCCAAGCTGACGGCCAACAAGGAAGCCAAGCGCATCGTCATCCAGACCATCCAGCGTGTAGCCACGGAAACAGCCATCGAAAACTCGGTCACCGTGTTCCACATCGAATCGGACGAAATCAAGGGCCGCATCATCGGCCGCGAAGGACGCAACATCCGCGCCCTGGAAGCTGCCACCGGCGTTGAAATCGTGGTGGACGACACGCCCGAAGCCATCGTCCTCTCGGCCTTCGACCCCGTGCGCCGCGAGATAGCCCGCCTGGCCCTGCACCAGCTCGTCACCGACGGCCGCATCCACCCCGCCCGCATCGAGGAAGTGGTGAACAAGGTACGCAAGCAGGTGGAGGAAGAAATCATCGAGACCGGCAAACGCACCACCATCGACCTGGGTATCCACGGCCTGCACCCCGAACTGATCCGCATCATCGGAAAGATGAAATACCGTTCGTCCTACGGCCAGAACCTGCTGCAACACGCCCGCGAAACGGCCAACCTCTGCGCCGTCATGGCCTCGGAGCTGGGACTGAACCCGAAGAAGGCGAAACGCGCCGGCCTGCTGCACGACATCGGCAAGGTGCCCGACGAAGAACCCGAAATGCCACACGCCCTCTACGGCATGAAGCTGGCCGAGAAATATAAGGAGAAACCGGATATCTGCAATGCCATCGGTGCCCACCACGACGAGACGGAAATGACCAGCCTGCTGGCACCCATCGTCCAGGTGTGCGACGCCATCTCGGGCGCACGACCCGGTGCACGCCGCGAAATCGTGGAAGCCTACATCAAGCGCCTCAACGACCTGGAACAGCTGGCCATGTCCTATCCGGGTGTGACGAAGACCTACGCCATCCAGGCCGGCCGCGAGCTGCGCGTCATCGTCGGTGCCGACAAGATAGACGACAAGCAGACGGAGAGCCTGTCCGGCGAAATCGCCAAGAAGATACAGGACGAGATGACGTATCCGGGACAGGTGAAGATCACCGTCATCCGCGAGACACGCGCCGTCAGCTATGCGAAGTAAAACGAATTGAAAACAACATAAACAGACTCCCTAATCATGAACCCTCCCCGCTTCCAGTTCGAAGTCTGCGCCAACGGCGTAGAGAGCTGCCTGGCCGCACAGGCCGGCGGCGCGGACCGCGTGGAGTTGTGTGCTGGCATCCCCGAAGGAGGCACAACCCCCTCCTTCGGAGACATCGCCACCGCACGCAGCCTGCTGGACCGCACCCGCCTGCATGTCATCATCCGCCCCCGCGGCGGCGATTTCCGCTACTCTCCCCTCGAAGAGCGCATCATGCTGGAAGACATCGCCAACGCCCGGCGCCTGGGTGCCGACGGCGTAGTGTTGGGCTGCCTGACAGCCGACGGTACCGTAGACCTGCCCCTGATGGGACGGCTGATGAAGGCGGCACAAGGCATGTCGGTCACGTTCCACCGTGCCTTCGACGTCTGCCGCGACCCCTTCCGTGCACTGGAAGACATCATCGGCTTGGGCTGCCACCGCATCCTGACCTCAGGACAACAACCCACTGCCGAGCAAGGCATCCCCCTGCTGCGTGAATTGCAGAAAGCCGCCGCCGGACGCATCACGCTCCTGGCCGGCTGCGGGGTGAACGAGGGAAACATCGCCCGCATCGCCCGCGAGACGGGCATCACGGAGTTCCACTTCTCCGCCCGTGAAACCGTAGAAAGCGACATGGCCTGGCACAACGACGCCGTGTCCATGGGCGGCACTGTACGAATAGAAGAATATACCCGCCCCGTCACCACCGAACGCCGCGTCCGCGACACCATCGCAGCGGCACACAAGGGGTAAGGATACAAAAATGGCACACGGACAACGCAAGGTTTCATCCGTGTGCCATTTTCAGTATAGGGAGGAAAACAGCCTCAGCGCACCACCTTGTTCGTGGCCGGATCGGGGAAGACGACCGTCGGCTTGAACGACTTGGCCTCCTCGAAATCCATCAACGCATAGGACATGATGATCACGATGTCATCGGGCTGCACACGGCGTGCGGCCGCACCGTTCAGGCAAATCTTTCCGGAGCCGCGCTCACCTTTAATGATATAAGTCTCGAAACGTTCGCCATTGTTGTTGTCGGCAATGTACACCTTCTCGCCGGCAATCATGTTGGCCGCGTCCATGAGGTCCTCGTCAATCGTAATGCTACCCATGTAGTTCAGGTTAGCCTCCGTAACACGGGCACAGTGGATCTTGGACTTCAATACTTCAATCATCATAACGTATTTCTGTTTATTGGGTTAAGACTTGTACTTGATATTGTCGATGAGACGAACCTCGCCGCAAAAGACGGTGATGCAACCCACGGCATAATCCGTGTCGGCCCAGTCGGCAATTTTCTGCAACGTATTTCCATCCACCAGTTCGAAATACTCCAGACGGAGACCCGGCACAGCAGCAATGGAGTCTTCGACGAACTTCTGCGTCTCGGCCACCGTATGCGAAGCTGCAAATTCAACGCTGGCAAAGAGTGTCTGCGAAATCTTCAGCGCAGTCTGACGCTCGTCAGCAGACAGGCGCTGGTTGCGGCTGCTCAAAGCCAACCCGTCGGCCTCGCGGACGATGGGACAACCGACAATCTCCAGCGGGAACTTCATCTGACGTACCATCTCGCGGATGATGGCCAGCTGCTGGAAGTCTTTCTCGCCGAAATAGGCACGATCGGGCTTCACCATATCGAACAGTTTGCTCACAATCTGGCAAACACCGTTGAAGTGTCCCGGACGGAAAGCGCCTTCCATCACCGTATCCAGCGGAGCATAGCTGAAGTGACGGGTATCCGGTTCGGGATAAATCTCTTCGACCGACGGCGCAAAGGCGAACGTAGCTCCACACTGCTCGAGCAGGCGGCAGTCGGCCTCCAGCGTACGCGGATATTTGGCCAAATCGTTCTTGTCATTAAACTGAGTGGGGTTGACAAAGATGCTCACCACCGTGGCATCGTTTTCGGCCACACTCCGCTTAACCAGCGAAGCATGTCCCGCATGCAAAGCTCCCATAGTGGGCACCAGTCCCACCGTCTTACCCTGGGCACGCAAAGCGGCAAGTCCCGCCTGCAAGTCCTTGATAGAATGTACTATTTCCATTACTTTTAACGTTTGATAAATACAGGGTTGTTTCAAAAGCGGTGCAAAATAAGCTATTATTTACCACATAACGAAGAAATATCGCATTTTTTGTAGAAAAAGCATGTCCGAACAGAACTTTCCAGCCGAAAAAGCAATATTGAAATACAAGCACTTAACAAATCATAAGGAATTATAGCCATCCCATCTTGACGCTGTGAGCGTTTTTTTTTGTAACTTTGCGCAATAATTGATGAAGAGTATGACAAAGGCTAACAAGGTTTTATTTATCACACAAGAAATCACCCCCTATGTTCCTGAAACCGAACTGTCCCTAACCGGTCGTAACCTGCCGCAAGCCATCCAGGAGAAAGGCAGAGAGATCAGAACATTCATGCCCAAATGGGGGAATATCAACGAACGCCGCAACCAGCTGCATGAGGTGATACGCTTGTCGGGAATGAATCTCATCATCGACGACACCGACCACCCGCTGATCATAAAAGTGGCCTCCATCCAGTCTGCACGAATGCAGGTCTACTTCATAGACAACGATGACTTCTTCCAGAACCGGCTGCAAATCACCGACGAAAACGGTGTAGAATATGAAGACAACGACGCACGAACCATCTTCTATGCACGAGGAGTGCTCGAAACGGTGAAAAAGCTGCGTTGGTGCCCCGACATCATACACTGCCACGGATGGATAACGGCCCTGGCTCCCCTCTACATCAAGAGGGCATACCGGGAAGAGCCTTCGTACAGAAATTCCAAAGTGATCTTCTCACTCTACGAGGACGACTTCAAACAAAACTTCCATCCGGACTTTGCGACCAAGCTGATGCTGAAGGGTATCGCCAAAAAGGACCTCGCCAAACTGAAAGAACCCGTGGACTTCACCAGTTTGTGCAAACTGGCTGTGGAGTATTCCGACGGAGTCATTCAGCAAAGCGAACACGTGAACCAGGAAGTGCTGGACTACGCACGGAGTCTGGGAAAACCCGTGTTGGAGTACCAAGGAGGCGAAGACATGGCAGACCGCTGCAACAGCTTCTACGACCTGGTTGCAGAAACAGAACAATGACATCAAAAAAAAGCAAAAACTGAAATCTATGAGACTTAAGCATATAGGAGCATTGCTGACAGCGGCTCTCGTATTCTTTGCTTGCGACGACACCACCAATACACTGGGTATGGGGATGCTCCCCGACTCGGACGGGATGTCTGCACATACCATCACTTTCGACGTCACAACCCATTCTTATCTGGCAGACGCCGTATATGCCAAGACCAGTACCGGATATGTAGGCCGCTTTACCGACCCCGAGTTCGGAGCCTATACATCCAGCTTCCTGACCGAACTAAACTGTACGGACAACTTCAAATTCTCGGAAACGCTGCCTCCTCTCTATGAAGAGTACTACAGCGGAGACACCTTGAAGGGGAAAGGTACACGCGTAGACGAAAATGTAGCAGGACTGAAGCTGATCCTTTATTATAGCAGCTGGTTCGGTGATTCCCTGAATGCCTGCCGCATGAGCGCCTACGAACTGAACGATCGTTGGATACAAGAACGCCAGGACGGGACCAAACACTACCGCTACACGGACATCAATATCAACGACTATAAAGGAACCCTTTTGGGAAGAAAAGCCTATACGGCCTATGATGCTACCGTACCCGATTCTGTTCGCTTTGAAACAGACTCTAACGGCAATTACACCTATTCCCCCAGTATCGTATTCAATCTCGATACGGAAATAGGACAAAAGATATATGACCTGAACAAGGCTTACGAAAAAGGTGAAAACAACTATTTCGATAATGCAGACAACTTCATCAACAACGTATTCAAGGGCGTCTGCATCCAGAACGACTTCGGCGACGGAACCATCCTCTATGCAGACCGCATAGACCTCCAGTTCCAGTTCCGCTTCCACTACGTAGACAGCCTGGGAGTTGCTCTCAAAAAGAAAGTGACTGATGAAAATGGACAAATCGGTGAAGATTCAATCTATTACGGTGCAGAAACTCTGTTTGCATCGACCAAAGAAGTAATACAGGCTAACCAGTTTGCCAATTCAGAAAAGTTAAAAGAGAAAGCTGAAGAAAAGAACTGGACTTACATCAAGTCGCCCGCCGGTATCTTCACAGAGGCAACCCTACCCTATGATGAAATCTATCAGGAATTGTCCAAAGACACGCTTAACTCAGCGAAATTGACATTCACCAATTATAATGAGAAGAATAACTACAAGTTCAGTATGGATGCGCCAAGCAACGTATTGCTGCTACGCAAGCAGGAACTGAAATCGTTCTTCGAGGAAAACAAGGTGAACGATAACATCACTTCTTTCACCGCTGCTCATAATAGCGTTGCGACTAACCAATACACCTTCCAAAACATCGCTCGCCTTGTATCTACTTGCATCAACGAAAAGAAAGCTGCACGCGACAAGGCAAAAGAAGAAGCAGGAACCACATGGGATGAAGAAGCGTGGAACAAGAAATGGAACGAAGAAAACCCTGATTGGAACAAAGTATTACTCATCCCAGTAAACATCAGTACCCAATCGACAGGAACAAACTCTACAACAACTACAGCTGTAGAACACGACTTGCAGCCCAGCTACGCTAAACTGCAGGGAGGCGACCCGGACAACGGCGGAACCAAACTGACGCTGGAAGTAACCTATACCCGCTTTCATGAATAACAATTTCCAAGAATATAGTGAAATATGGTGAAAGATTCTTCTTTCACCATATTTTTTTGTTTTTCAGGCTATAAGAGTCGAGGTGAAAGCGTGATACCATCTTTTTACACCTTTGTCTATCATAAGCAGAACAATATATTTAAAAGCAGTTTCACAGAAACCGAATATCGCCCCTCCTCCCAATAACCATGTACTCGGGTTTTCTAAAGAGCTACTTTAGAATGCTAAACATCTACATGGCAACCGCCAAGTGGCACTTGATATGCGATTTTCCTTCAGTTGACAAAAAAACGGCCGGTGTCTGTAAGCACCGACCGTTCTCTATTTAACTTGTTACACAAAGTCCATTATTAAGCTTCCGCTTTCTTTGTGGCTTTCTTTGCTGTAGTAGTTTTTGAAGCAGGTTTCTTGGCAGCCGTCTTTTTAGCCGGTTTTTCTGCTGCAATCTTACCCAGCTTGGCACGGGCTTCTTCAAGTTCCTTGTTCAGTTCTTCAATTTCGTCTCCCTGATTCTTGATCGTAGTCAACAAAGCATTCAGTTCCTCATTATCGATATCAACCGGATATAAGGAATCTACACGTTTAATAAAGTCACCCAAAATATTCATGTAGTTGGTGAATGCATCATAAGGAGACTCATAAATGCCACGATAAAGGGAAATACTGGAGCTCTTCGTTGTCATAAAACGGAAGTTATTGCTAGCCTGGAGATAATCCCAGTCCTGCTTAATACGGCGGTCATCACAAAGATGTACACGTTCGGCCACACTGTACAGCTTGTTGAACGCCTCACGCTGCATCACATTACCCAACCAGCAGCTGGTATCTCTTTCTTCGTCGACCCAAGACAACGGATAAGGCACATCAAGCTGAGATACGGATTTCAGCTTCGTCACAATCTCCGTCGGCGTAGAGAAAGTAATACCCTTCTCCTTGGCGCAAGCCGGCAGGGCCTTGAGGAACTCCAGAATATTGGAAGACAATGGCTGATATTTACCCAACGCACAAAGTTCCATGAAGATATTGATAACCTGTTCTTCCTGCGGTAGAGAGTCAATCCAGGAGATATACTTATCGGCAAACAGTGGATATTCGCTCCAATCTGAGTTAGAGAAACGGAGGCTGATATCGTCTGAAAGCTTGAAATCACGCAACAGAAGCTTCAGGTTCGGATTCATGTTACAATGGTACACATAGTGAGGACTCTTCCATCCCAGGATATGCTTGGCCCCCTCAGTCAACATACCCTTGAAACCCATATCGGCTACTACAGCACCGATTTCATCGTTATAGATCAAGCTTGAGTTACGGAACACTTTAGGAGCCTTACCAAACATTTGTTTCATCTTGGCACTCTGACGAAGCACTTCTTCACGGAAGCAATCTTCGTTGGCCAAAGAAGAAAGGCCATGTGAATAAGGTTCGGCCAGGAATTCGCAACAACCCGTATCGTTAAGCTGATGCAACAGGTCGATGACATACGGAGCGTACATTTCCAATTGCTCCAAAGCTACACCTGAAATAGACAAAGCAACCTTGAAAGCACCGCCGGAGTTCTTCACCATGTCGATCAAGGCACTCAACGCGGGAATATATGAATGCTCAGCCACATCACTGATACTGGTCTCATTGGCATAGTCATCGTAGTAATAATGATCTGTGCCGATATCAAAGAAACGATAACGTTTCAAATGAATAATCTGATGTATTTCAAAATAAAGACAAATCGTTCTCATTTCCTATTCTTGTTTTGTTATTTACCATAGTTTCTTAATACATTCTCATAAAGGGCACGGATACGCAAGCCAACCTTTTCCCAAGTAATGCCATCGACCTCTTTTTTACCTTCTTCCTGGAGATAATGGAAGAGCGACTGGTTAGTACAGATGGAATAAATGGCATCTGCCATGGCATGGATATCCCAATAGTCGACTTTGATGACTTTATCCAGGATTTCACCGCAACCCGACTGCTTGGAGATAATGGAAGGTGTACCACACTGCATTGCCTCCAACGGAGCAATACCAAAAGGCTCCGATACAGACGGCATCACAAAGACGTCGCTGTTCTTATAAACTTCATATACTTGCCTTCCCTTCATGAAACCCGGGAAATGGAACCTGTCTGCAATACCACGTTCTGCAGCCAGATTGATCATTGCGTTCAGCATATCACCCGAACCTGCCATAACAAAACGAATGTTACGGGTACGTTTCAGAACCATGGCTGCCGCTTCTACGAAATATTCCGGTCCTTTCTGCATGGTGATACGCCCCAGGAAAGTAACAATCTTCTCTTTTGAATGGTCGGGACGTGGGATGTCCTGCAAATCCTGAGAAAGAGGATATACCGCATTGTGCATAGCAAACACTTTACGCGGATCCTGATGGTATTCATTAATAACCGTACGGCGAGTCAACTCGGATACGCACATGATACAGTCGGCATAGTCCATACCGTTCTTCTCAATGGAATAGACCGTCGGATTCACTTTACCACGAGAACGGTCGAAATCCGTAGCATGCACATGGATGCACAGTGGACGTCCACTCACCATCTTGGCATGTACACCAGCCGGATAAGTCAGCCAGTCGTGTGCATGGATAATGTCGAATTGTTCCTTGCGGGCTACTACACCGGCTATAATGGAGAAGTTGTTGATCTCTTCATGCAGATTGCCCGGATAACCTCCAGCAAACTCCATACATCCCAAGTCGTTGACATGCAGATAAGAGAAATCAGCATAAATATGGTCACGATAAGCATAATATTCTTCTGGCGTCATCTGTCCGTAAAGACGCGACTTCAGGTAATCGTAGTTCACATCCCGCCATACAACCGGAACCTGATTCATCCCCACAATCTTGAGGAAACGTTCTTCATCGCCTGAAGGCTTAGGCATGCAGAACGTCGTTTCAACGTCTCCCTGCAAACTCAATCCCTTGGTTATTCCATAAGAAGCAACTGCCAGACCACCATAGATTTTGGGAGGAAATTCCCATCCAAACATTAAAACTTTCATTTGCGTTCCTCCTCTTTCTGTATTTGTTCATACTTATACAACAAACTCAATATACGCAGGATTTCGGCCACATTCATGGCAAACGAAATAGCTCCGCGTCCCACAAAAGGCGGATTACCGTCGAATAACTCCGGCAAGGTGCTGATACAGTGACGTCCCATCTCGTCGTCCATACCAATAAGATGTCTTTCAACAAACGAAATGCCACTCAACTTATAAACGCGCAGATAAGCTTCCATATAGAAGCCCAACAACCAAGGCCATGCCGTTCCTTGATGATAAGCATAGTCACGCTGCATCTGAGGACCTACATAATTCGGATTGTATCCGCCACTCTTGGGGCTCAGCGTACGAAGTCCCTTCGGGGTGAGCAATTCTTTGGTCACAATATCCAGTACTTGGCGTTTCTGTACACGATCCAACGGAGAGTAATCGAAAGCAACCGTAAAGATCATATTCGGACGAACACTCCAGTCCATCATGTAACCGTCTACATAGTCGAACAGATAACCATATTCATTACGGAAGACCTCAACAAACGATTTTCCTGTCAGTTCAGCCTGTTCGTCGAGCACATTAGCCAACGCCTCATTTCCACCTTCGCGAACCATATCGGCAACGAAGCGCAACGCATTGTACCAAAGGGCATTGATCTCGACGACATATCCTGTACGTGGTACCACTGGCCGACCATTGGCTGTAGAATTCATCCAAGTTACTGGATGTTCCGTGCCGTTGGTATAAAGCAGACCGTTGTCATGCAGGAACAGGTTGTCATGCTTACGACCACGAATGTATTCCAACAAATCTTCCAAAAGCTGGCCGTACATCTGACGGCAACGATCACGTGAAGTAAACTTCGCATATTGTTGCAACGTCCAGATTGCCCATAACAGGACATCAGGATGTTCCATTTCATAAATCTTATACGTATAGGTTTCCCCATTCATATATTGACGCAATGCCTTTTCGGCCGTCTTCATCACATCCTCGAATTCATCCTGTTCGTCGATAGCCAACGTCAGACCAGGTAAAGCAATGAACAAGTCACGGGCACGGCATTTGAACCATGGATAACCTGCCAGTATATAATGCTCGCCTCCCTGTTTGTTGTGGAACTGATGAGCTGAGTTCTTCAGGCAGTGGAAGAAACTGTCGCGCGGAGTGCGGTCTGCCACTTCCGTTTCGAACACCTGTTTCAGTTTACGGGTATCCGTTTCAGAGATACCGGCAGAAAAGACAATGCTCTCGCCTTTCTTGATATCCACTTCAAAATAACCAGGCACATACAAATCCTCGTTGAAATCGTAACCACGTTCCTGCTCCTTCGGATATTCAATGCCCCGATACCAGTCGGGCTGGAAGTGGAATTCATTTTTCTTGTTCAGCTGCATGAACAGTTCGGGATAGCCGGGATACATGCACGTCTTGATGCCATTCTCCACCAGCTGGTACTCACGGCTTGCCTGGGGATTCTCGTGCGTGTACTCGCGCACGCTGCGGAAAGCCAGGAACGGCCGGAAACGCAATGTCGTGGCCGAATGGGCATCGACCAGCGTGTAACGTATCAGAATGCGGTTCTCATGGTGTACAAAAATCTTTTCCTTACGGAGGATAACGCCTCCCACACGGTAGGTTGTAGCCGGGACGTGCTCGCAGTCGAACTCACGGATATATTTATGTCCGTTGGGACTGAAATGATTGCCCTGATACTTGTGCAATCCCAGGTTAAACTCTGCACCATGCTGAATTACCGTCTCATCCAAAGAAGAGAGTAACACATGATTCTCATCATCCAGGTTGGGAACCGGGATTACCAACAGACCATGATATTTGCGTGTGTTACAATCCACAATCGTTGTACAATGATAGGCGCCAGATTTATTTGTACGGAGTATCTCACGAGGGAGCGACTCCTCCAAATTAATCATCAGCGTCTTGTCAAATCGTAAATAACTCATAGTTGTGCATTATTTAAATTAAAGGTTAAAAACTCAGGTTCACTATGCGCTACAGCTATCTGTAGCAATGCCCAAAAATACAAATTAATGTATACACCAAAAATAAAAAAAGCTTTTTTTTTCGCTTTTCGAGCAAATAATCGTAGTATTGCATCCAATTAGCACATGACACTTATCAAAAAGCTATTTGAACAACTTATGAAACGAGATATACAAAGAATTTTCCTGGCAGCCGTAATCCCTCTCTTCTTTCTGTTTGTTCTGTATATGTTAAAGATTTTAGAAGTAGGAATGGATTGGGATTTCACACGACTGGGGATCTATCCTATGGAAAAACGAGGACTTTTCGGCATCTTTGCCCATCCGCTTGTACACAGCAGTTTCAAGCATCTGGCCGCCAACACACTTCCACTGCTCTTCTTGTCCTGGTGTCTGTTTTATTTCTATCGTGGTATCGCCCCATATATTTTTTTCTTAATATGGATTGGCGGTGGCGTTTTCACCTTTCTTTTCGGCAAAAGTGGATGGCACATCGGATCCAGCGGACTCATCTATGGCCTAGCCTTCTTTTTATTCTTCAGCGGTATTTTCCGCAAACACGTACCTCTCATTGCCCTCTCGCTATTGATCACGTTCCTCTATGGTGGACTGGTTTGGAATATGTTCCCCCAGTTTGCCAAGGTTACTACTTCATGGGAAGGGCATATGGGCGGAGCCATAGCAGGCATGCTGTGTGCTGTAGGTTTCATGAAGTACGGGCCACAACGTCCCGACCCCTTCGCCGACGAAGCGGACGAGGAAGAGAACAATCCTGAAAGCGAAACCTCGGAACAGACGGAGAACTACCAAAGTACAGAGACGAAACAGAAAGACACACCAGACCTACGGGAAGAATGATATAGCCCCCCGCATGGCTCTTTCATTTAAAAGCCACTTCCGCCGTCTTTCATCAAAAGGGTCGTGTAGGCTCTCACTCATTTTCACAGCAAAAAGTTGTTTTATTCACCATACAAGCTTATTTTTGTCCTGCCAAACAAGGTTCACTTAACGACAAAAGATATTTTCTATATACATCAATAATCATGGAAGGGTTTAATACTGAGACATTGTACAACCAATCGAAGCGAAAGCACAGCCTCATCAACAAAAAAATCATCGCACGCGTGCTGGGCATCTTGCTGTTTTTGGAAGCCATCATGTTCCTGATTTGCGCACTGGTGTCGTGGTACTATCAGGAAAAAGAAGCATTCACCTTCCTGCAAACGGCAGGCATCAATACCCTTGTCAGCATTATCCTGATTTTACTGAGCCGCGGCGCTGAACGCAGAATGAACAAACGTGACGGCTACTGCATCGCCAGCTTGGCCTGGGTACTGTTTTCCGCCTTCGGTATGTTGCCCTTCTATCTCAGCGGAAGCGTGGACAGCATCACCAATGCCTTCTTCGAGACCATGTCGGGCTTCACCACCACAGGAGCCACCATCATGGACAACATCGACAGCCAGCCACACGGTATCCTTTTTTGGCGTAACCTCACCAACCTGATAGGCGGCTTGGGTATCGTAAGTTTCGCGCTTGTCCTCCTGCCCATCTTCAACGAAGGCAATGTACAACTATTCTCGGCCGAAGCCACCGGTGTGACCCAAAACAAGCTACATCCCAAAATCAGCATCATGATAAAACAGATCTGGGGAGTCTATCTGCTTATCACGCTGCTGGCCGCCGTACTGCTCCGTGTGGGAGGAATGAACTGGTTTGACGCCGTCTGCCATTCGTTCGCCACCATCGCCACCGGCGGCTATTCCACCAGGCAGGCCAGCGTGGCCTACTGGAATTCGCCCTTCATCGAATACATCATCTCCATCTTCATGATTATAGGCGGCCTCAACTTCAGCCTCATCTTCCTCGCCGCCAAGGGCAAGGTCTCCAAGATATGGCACGACGAAGAGACCCGCTGGTACCTTTGGTCGGTCGTCATCCTCACCGTGGCCTGCACCGCCGCTCTAGTGATAGGAAACGGCTACGGCACGGAAGAAGCCTTCCGCAAGGCATTGTTCCAGGTGACCACCGTCCACTCCTCCTGCGGCCTCTCCACCGAGGACTACAGCTCGTGGCCGCCGTTCACGTGGGTGCTGCTCATCTTCGCCATGCTGGCAGGCGGCTGCACCGGCTCCACGGCCGGCGGCATCAAAGCCGTGCGTTTGCAGATGATGGCCAAAGGCATACGCGGCTGCTTCCGACGCATGCTCCACCCCAACGCCATCCTGCCGATACGCATCAATCGGCAGACCATCGCGTCCAACACGGTGCTGGCCGTAGCCTTCTTCGTATTCCTCTACTTAGTCCTTATCATGACGGGCTGGCTGGCCCTGATGATACTGGGCGTAGAGTTCAGCGACGCATTCGGCGTAGTCGTGTCGAGCATCGGCAATACGGGTATCGCCATCGGCCACTACAGCCCGGCCTACTCATGGAATGCCCTGCCCGAAGCCGCCAAGTGGATATCAGCGTTCCTCATGCTGGTAGGCCGTCTTGAGATATACTGCGTGCTGCTGCTTTTCTACCCCAGCTTCTGGAAAAACCGATAGCATAAAGCAGAGTGAATAGCACTTTTAAGAAATAATAAAAAAACAAAATGGGGAAGTGATAATAAAGACGCAGCCGCCAATAATGATTATTTTTGTTTCAAATGGAAAGGGACCCCTATGACAACAATCTTCGATACACTGCTGCAACTTCCCCTGTTCCAAGGACTGGCCATGGAGGACTTCACCAGCATCCTGGAAAAAGTGAAACTGCATTTCGCCAAGCAAAAGGCTGGAGAGATCCTCGCACAAGAAAGTATGCCGTGCGACAAGCTGATATTCATCCTCAACGGGAGCGTAGCCATGACCACCACCTCGACAGACAGGCTCTACAGCCTGACCGAATACTTTGAGGCCCCTTATCTGATAGAACCCCAGTCGCTGTTCGGACTCTATACCACCTACTCGGCCAAATATACAGCCACCACCCCGGTAAACAGCATCAGCATCGACAAGACATCCATCCTGAACGACCTGCTGAAGTATGACATCTTCCGGCTCAACTACCTGAACATCATCAGCAGCCAGCTGCAGTTCCTCAACAAGAGCGTCTGGCAGCCTGCGGCCGGAGATGTGGAGGCACGCATCCGCTATTTCATACGCACGCATCTGAAACGGCTGCAAGGCCCCAAATCGCTGAAGATAAAGATGGAGGACCTGGCCACCATCGTAAACGACACGCGCAACGGGGTATCAAAAGCCTTGAACAGCATGCAGGACAAGGGGCTGCTGGAACTGCACCGCGGAGAAATCGTCATTCCAGCAGCCGAAAAGTTATTTACCTGAACCGTTGCCCAGCACCTCTGCCACTACTTTTTTGACTAAAGGTTCCATTACACGATAGCCGTCCAGTGTAGGATGCACACCATCTTTCGAATAAGCAGCATCAAGCGAATGTCCGTCATCTGCCAACAAAGCATGATAGTAATCTACATAAGGCAAGCCCTGTTCGGCCGCATAGGCAGCAATACGTTTGTTCAGTGCGGCAATCTTCTGAGGAGCGTCTGTAATGGTCTTGTTCCAACCAAACGCAGCAGCCGGTAATACGGAAGTCAGAACAACCTTGATATCATTGGCACGTGCCAACTCTACCATCGAGACAATATTTCCAAATGTATATTCCTCCACATAAGGCCCTGTATTTTCGGCTACATCGTTCGTACCAGCATTGATAACTACTACTTCAGGTTTCAGTTTAATAACGTCCTCACGGAAACGCAACAGGAACTGATAGGAGGTTTGTCCGCTGATGCCACGTCCTACGTATCCGTTCTCCTCGAAGAACTGGCCATCTGTCCGCACCCATCCTTCCGTAATGGAGTTTCCCATAAAGACTACCCTACCTTTGACTGTACCACTTTGTTCCTGCTGCAACACGCGATTGCTTTCAGCATAACGTTTCAGATTCGCAAAATCCTTGTTTTGTGCATTGCACACGGCCATTCCCAGCATCAACAGCAGAAAGACACAGGCCCCTAAATAAAGTCTATTCTTCATTGTATAATCAATCTATAAAAAAGCACAGACAACGCAGGGATGCGGATGTTTCCGAACAGCCCGTGATGCCTGTGCTTTCTCTATTTAAAAAATATTATTACCTAAGGTTTATTCCCATTCGATAGTCGAAGGTGGCTTCGAGGAGATATCATAGGTGACGCGGTTCACACCCTTCACCTTATTGATGATGTCATTCGAAACCTTGGCCAGAAACTCGTAAGGCAAGTGTGCCCAGTCGGCGGTCATGGCATCGGTAGATGTCACGGCACGCAGAGCCACGGCACGTTCGTAGGTACGTTCGTCGCCCATCACACCAACGGACTGGACAGGAAGCAGGATGACGCCTGCCTGCCATACCTGATGGTAGAGCGTGGTTTCATTGCCTTTTTCATCGGTCACCTTCCAGTCGCGCAGACCTTGGATGAAGATATCGTCGGCGTCCTGCAAGATGCGTACCTTCTCGCGGGTAATGTCACCCAGGATACGCACGGCCAGACCCGGACCGGGGAAAGGATGACGGCTGATGAGGTGATCGGGAATGCCCAGCTGACGGCCCACGCGGCGCACTTCGTCCTTGAACAGCCACTTCAGCGGCTCGCAGAGCTGCAAGTGCATCTCTTCGGGCAGGCCGCCCACGTTGTGATGGCTCTTGATGGTCTTGCCGGTAATGTTCAGGCTCTCGATGCGGTCAGGATAGATAGTACCCTGTGCCAGCCATTTGGCATCGGTTATCTTATGTGCTTCGGCGTTGAACACTTCCACAAAGTCACGACCGATGATCTTACGCTTCTGTTCGGGGTCGGTCACGCCCTCCAGGTCCTTGAAGAACTTCTCGCTGGCGTCTACACCGATGACGTTCAGTCCCAGACACTCGTAGTCGTGCATCACGTTCTTGAACTCGTTCTTGCGCAGCAGACCGTGGTCCACGAAGATACACGTCAGGTTCTTGCCGATGGCCCGATGGAGCAATACGGCAGCTACCGACGAGTCTACACCGCCGCTCAAGCCCAGAATGACGCGATCGTTGCCTACCTGTGCCTTCAGCTCAGCTACGGTCGTATCGACAAACGAAGCGGCACTCCAGCTCTGGCTGCAGCCACAGACGTCGACTACGAAATTCTTCAGCATCTGCGTACCATCCTCGCTATGGAACACTTCGGGATGGAACTGTACGCCCCACATCTTTTCGCCCTCGGCCTGATAGGCAGCGATTTTCACCTTGTCGGTCGAAGCGATGACGCGGAAGTTGTCGGGGATAGCCGTGATGGTATCGCCGTGGCTCATCCACACCTGCGTATTCTCGCGCACGTCCTTGAAGAGCACGTTGCTCTTGTCGAAGGTGCTGAGGTGGGCACGTCCGTATTCGCGTGTACCAGCCGGTTCAACCTTACCGCCGTTGCTGTACGAGATGAACTGGGCGCCGTAGCAGATACCCAGAATGGGATACTTGCCGCGCAGCTGGCTCAAGTCCACCTTGAAAGCGCTCTCGTCGTAAACGGAGAACGGGCTGCCCGAGAGGATGACTCCCTTCACACTGTCGTCGCCTTGCGGGAACTTGTTGTAGGGCACAATCTCACAGTAAACATTCAGTTCGCGGATGCGGCGGCCGATGAGCTGCGTAGTCTGCGATCCGAAATCGAGAATGATGATTTTTTCCTGCATATATGTGTCTATTGATAAAATGATTGTTTCAAGTTTGATTGATTGTGCAAAAATAGCGAAAGGCGAAAGCAATACAAAATAAGCCCGCTTATTTTTATTGCTGAGCCGCATCCTATTTTCGTGCAACAAAAATAGTGAAAGGTAAGCGCATAGGCAAATGAAAACGAAGTTTTTAATTAGCCCATACCCCACCGCCTCTTGGTGTTCAGTTACATTATAGTCCCCCAAAACACTACATCGGAGATTTCATTGCTTTCCATTCTTCTTTAGTCAACAATGTAAAATGTTCCGTCCGAATGTCTCCCAATGGAGAAGTCTTGCCTTCCTCTGTATGATGAAATTTAAAACCACATTTATCCATCACTCTACGCGATTTGATATTTCCGTCATAATAACCACACCAAACCCTTTTGATATCAAGTTCATCAAAACAGCGTATTAACAAACGATTTACAGCCTCTGGTATAAGCCCCTGCCCCCAAAAAGGAACACCGATCCAGTATCCAATCTCTGCATCCCCCTCCTCCATCTCTGCACTGTGTAAACCGTCACTAAACATAATGCCTACACTACCAATCGGTTCATTGGTTTCCTTCAGCACTACAGCATATGTTTCCGGAGCAGAAAAGATATCACGTATTACTTCCCTACTGTTTTCAATTGACGTATGCGGCGGCCAACCAGCAATTGGACCTATAGCCGGATTTTGCGCATATTTATAAAGCGATTCTGCATCATCTTCCGTCCATCGTCGAAGTATAAGTCTCTCAGTTTCCATAAATCAATCATTTGGGATGTCTTTACATAAAATACGATTCACTTATGCCCCTAAAGGTAAGCATTTATCTGAAAAAATCTTTCCCCAATAGATTATTTTGTAATAACACCCACATTGAACCGTCAGTACAAAGGCGTTAAACCGACAGTTTAAACGGAGTAAACTGACGGTTTAAACGGATTAAACTGGCAGTTTAAAGCTATTAAACTGAGAGTTTATTTCGGATAAACAAAAATAAACTACTACACATCTGTTTTCCAATAACTTGCAATTACAGGTCCAGAGGGCGGACAGGTACAAAAAAAGATTGCAGGAACACACTGCTCCTGCAATCTCTTATATATACCTTATATTATATAGGCTTATTTACCTTGCTCCAGCTGCAATGTCTTGGTAGGCTGGTCGCAAACTTCCGTAGGACCGAAGTACTGGATAGGACCCGGATATACGTAAGCTGTTTCCATAGCCCACTGCTCGCGCTGTGCGGCGAAAGCCTTGAAGGGCGCACCGTCCAACTTCACGAGAGCCTTCTGGATAACGGGCTTCATTTCGCCATGACGACGCTCCATGTTCATCATCATCGTGATGGGCACACCACCTGCAATCCACTCTTCGGCAGGAGCTGTAGTGTTGCGTACAGACGACATGTAGCCAGTCTTGCCCTCACCAATCAGAGCGGCAGCCGTATAACCCAACGAGTAGCAGTAGTCGGCATCGAAGTTCGACGGAGCGGCGCAACGTCCTTCATAACCGAAGAAGTGGTGCTGAGCAGCGAACTTGCCTACATACTTGCCTTCTTCCTTCCAGGCAGCCAGCTTGGTAGCAACCATTTCAGAAAGCAGTTTCTCTGTTTCGATCAGCGATACCTGTACGTTGCCGTGCGGGTCGCGGTCGAGTGTCAGCTGACGGGCTACGCCTTCGGGCAGGCTGGCATAAACAGCCGAGTTGGCCGGAGACAGCTTGCTGATGATATAGTCACGCTGGTGAGACTTCTTGATGTGAGAGAACTCTTCGGCGTTGGCAGCCAGGAAGTCATTCAGTTCGGCGATGAGTCGCTTCATGGCCGGGATAAACTCGATCAGACCTTCAGGGATGAGGACAGTACCGAAGTTGTTGCCCTGAGCAGCACGGTCGGCCACTACCTTGGCAATGTAAGTCACGATGTCGTCCAGTGACATATCCTTAGCCTCCACTTCCTCGGAGATGATGCAGATGTTAGGCTGTACCTGGAGAGCACACTCCAATGCGATGTGAGAAGCCGAACGGCCCATCAGCTTGATGAAGTGCCAGTATTTGCGTGCCGAGTTGCAGTCGCGCTGGATATTGCCGATTACTTCAGAGTAGGTCTTGCAGGCAGTGTCGAAACCGAAGCTGGTCTCGATCATGTCGTTCTTCAAGTCACCGTCGATGGTCTTGGGGCAACCGATAACCTGTACGCCGTAGTTCTTTGCAGCATAGTATTCGGCCAATACGCAGGCGTTCGTATTGGAGTCGTCACCACCAATGATAACCAGCGCCTTGATGCCCAGCTCCTTCAGGATTTCATAACCCTTCTCGAACTGGTCTTCCTTCTCCAGTTTCGTACGGCCTGAGCCGATGATGTCGAAACCACCGGTATTGCGGTACTCGTCGATAATGTCGGCCGTCAACTCCATGTAGTTGTGGTCAACCAAGCCACCAGGACCAAGGATGAAGCCGTAGAGCTTGTTTTCGGGGTTCAGCTTCTTGATACCGTCGAACAGACCAGAGATGACGTTGTGTCCGCCAGGAGCCTGACCACCAGAAAGGATAACGCCTACGTTCATTACAGGGAATGAAACAGCCTCGGCAGAAGTTTCGAACTTGATGAGCGGCATGCCGTAGGTGTTGGGGAACAGCTTCTGGATAGCCTCCTGGTCGGCAACCGACTGGGTAGCCTCGCCAGCTACAGCTTTCACATGTCCTTTCAACGCCTTGGGCAACTTGGGCTGGTAAGCAGCCCTTGCGATTTGCAATGCACTTTTAGTCATATTGTACTATTTGTTTAAAGGTGAATATACTTTACCGTCTAAAGGTGGTGCAAATTTCGCTTTTTTCCCGTAGACTACATAACTTTTTTAAGTAAAACCTAAGCAACTATCACATTTTTTATATTTTTGCCGCCGAATAACAAACACACGCCTTATGCTACAAGACTGGAAAGAACGCTGGAAAGCCCGCTCCCGACGCGTGCGTCGTAAGATAGAACTGCTCCGCCTGAAGCGGATACGCCAGAAAAAAACGCCGAAATACTCTCATTGCAAAAACTGCGGTACGCCGCTTGAAGGTATGTACTGCTACCGCTGCGGCCAATATGCACTCGACGTGGAACAGCCTTTCTGGAAGTACGTGCGCCAGTACTTCGAGAATGTCTACCAGTTCGACACCAAAATATGGCGCACCCTGTGGTACCTCTTCACCCGCCCCGGCTTCCTGACTGCCGAATTCAACGCGGGCAAAATCAACTCCTACGTCCATCCCTTCCGCCTGTACATGTGCATCTCCGTGGTGTTCTTCGCCGTGTTCTTCATGCTGGTGGGCGAACGGGCGAACGATTTCAACGCGCTGAACGACGGACGGTTGCGCCGCAGCATCGTGGAACAGCTCGGAACGCCTGCCGCCGGAGCCGATACCACTATCTACCTCTACCAAGCGCCACGACTGGTGAAGACCCTCAAGCTACGCTTCGGTATGGAGAGAGCCGACAGCCTGGTGCGCTACCAACCCATCGACAATCCCTATGGACTGTCGCGCACCACCCTGCCACGCCTGCTGGCGGACTCCTGCTTCAAGCAGACCGATATCCTGCCGGAGGACTGGGACTTCATCCGAAAATCGCGTGCCCTGAAGAACCTGAATATCGAAAACTGGATAGACGGACGTGACTACGGTCCGGACAACGTGGCCGCCATCCGAACCTTCCACGTGGACAGCACCTACATGCAGACGGCCGAAGGCAGAGACAGCCTCGTGCTGCGCCCGCAGCGGGTCTGGCTCTGGACGGACGAGGTGAAGAAGGACGCCGAGACGGACGAACTGCAGAAGCAACTATTCGTCAACGACCTCGTGGGCGGCCTGTCCAAGTGGACACCCTTCTACATGATGTTCCTTCTGCCGCTGTTTGCAGCCCTGCTGAATCTGTTCTACCGTCGTAAGCAGATGCCCTACATGTGGCACTTCGTCCACGCCATCCACCTGAACACCGTCTTCCTCATCCTGATCTGCATCCCGCTGGTGCCGCTCTTCGCCTACGGGCTCGACGACCTGATGGCAGCCGGACAGACACTGAACACGGCGCAGCTGAACTCCCTGCGCATCACCCTCGTCGGTTTCCCCGTCGTCATGTTCCTCTATCTGCTCATGTCCTTCCGCACGGTTTACCGCCAGGGCTGGGGCAAGACCACGATGAAGGCGGTGCTGTTCTACGTACTGTTCACCGCCATCGCGTCGCTGCTGGCCGCCGCACTGTTGTTGTGGCTGTTGGCAACAGAAGCAGAGGCAATTTGAATGAACAATGAATAATGAAGAATTAAGTAATGAAACTCATAGAAACACTCCGACAACGACAACTCCGCATCCGGCGAAACATCGAGGCCATGCGCCTGCGACGCATCCGCCGCCACACCCGCCCCGGCTACACCCACTGCATGAACTGTGGCACCCGCCTGAAGGGCATGTACTGCCACCAGTGCGGCCAATACGCCCTCGACATCCACCAGCCCATCTGGAAATACATCCGTCAGTATTTCGAGAACGTCTACCAGTTCGACGGCAAGATATGGATGACGCTGCGACTGATGTTCACCCGACCGGGCTTCCTAACTAACGAGTTCAACGACGGTAAGATCAACTCCTACGTGCACCCCTTCCGACTATACATGTGCATCTCCGTCGTCTTTTTTACCCTGTTCTTCATGGCTGCCGGACGCGCCACGGACCGCGCACTGCTGTCCATAGCCGGCGAGCAGATACCGGACACGGTGATGAACATCCTGAACCGTGCCGACGTCGCCCTCCCGGACACGACGGTTTATGCCTACAACACTGAGACGCTGCTCCAAGTGCTCGACGCCCGCGGAGCCCAGCACGCCGACAGTCTCGTCCGCCTGCACTACGAGGACCGCGGCGACGAACTGAACCTCGTTACCCTGCCCCGCTTGCTCTTCGACTCGTGCCTGACGCGCACCGCCGTCCACGAGGAGACGCAGACCGAGGTCAGCGTCCTGCGCCGCACGGCACGCTTGGGCACGCCCGACGAAGAAGAGCGGTTCTACCTGGACCTGCCCATCGACACGGTAACGGGCCGTATCACGACCGACACGTACGACTGGATGACGCGCCTCGACCAAACTGACCAACTGCACCAGCAGGCCACGGCCTCGTTCGTCCTCGGCCAGCTGTCCAAGTGGACGCCCCTGTTCCTGATGTTCCTCCTGCCCGTGCAGGCGCTGCTGTTCAAGCTCTTCTACCGCAGCCGCCGCTACATGGAGCACTTTGCCCACGCCACGCACCTGAGCAGTCTCCTGCTTGTGCTGCTCGTCGCGCCCGCTGCCATCTTGCTGTGGCACTTCAACGTGGACCGCTACAGCGATGTCTTCACCAACGGCGTGGAAGACACCATCATCTTCCTCACGCCCCTCGCCCTGCTGACCTACCAGCTCGTGTCGATGCACGTCGTCTACCGCGAGGGCTGGAGCAAGACCACGGCGAAGTGCCTACTCACGTTCTTCCTCTTCAACCTGCTGGCGCTCGCCACGGCAACGGGCCTCATCGCATGGCTGGCGGCCAAGGCAATGGGAAGGGTTTAAAATTTTAGATTTTTGAGGTTATATATACGCGCTCGTCAATATGTAAATAAAATCAACATACTCTCCACCGTTAGAAATTCGGCCTCATGTACAGACAAGGAAACAGCTGCGTAAAAAAAATAAGCCACCACAGCTGCATGTCAGCAACCGTGGCGACTTATATGATTCCGGAGATAAAAAGAACAACGTCTCCTACTCCCAGCCTCCGCCAAGAGCTTTGTAGAGATTGACCATCGTGATGCGCTTGTCGCGTACGGCATAGCTCAGGCTGAGCTGGGCGTCGAAGTAGGTACGCTGCGCGTCGAGCAGGTCGATGTAGCCGATGGCACCGTTGACGTACTGCAGCTGGGCCAGTTCGAGCGTCGTCTTGGCCGCCTGCTCCAGCCGGAGGCGGGTATCGTAGATGTCCTTTATCTTGTTGAACTCCGTAATGGCGTTGTAGGCATCCTTGAAGGCGCTGAGCACAGCCTTCTCGTAGGCATGCGTGGCTCCCTCGAAAGCAGCCTTCTTGGCCTTGAGCATGGCACGGTTCTTGCCCATGGCGAATATGGGTTGCAGCAGGTTGGCCGAGAAGAGGTGGTAGGGCGACTTCAGGATGTCACCCAGCTCGCCGCTCTCGCTTCCTGCCGTAGCCGTAAGTGCGATGCGGGGGAAGAGGGCGGTGAAGGCCATACCCACCTGGGCATTGGCGGCAATAAGTGCCTGCTCGGCCTGGCGTACGTCGGGGCGGCGCTCCAGCAGCGTACTAGGCATGCCTACGGGCAGGGCATCGGGCAACTGCACGTCGGCCGCCTGGCTGGCACGGGCGATGGCATGGGGATATTCGCCCGTCAGGAAGGCCAGTTCGTTTTCCTTGAGCGTAATCTTGCGTTCGAGGTCGGGCACGAGGGTCACGGTCTTGGCCAATTCCACCTGCGCCTGGCGGAGGGGAATTTCGGAGATAAGTCCGGCTTCACGGCGCAGACGGACCAGGTGAAGGCTCTCGCGGCGGGCTTCGACGGTCTGACGCACGATGGCCAGCTCGTTGTCCAGCGCCACCAGCTCGAAGTAGGCCTGCGCTACCTGTGCGATAAGACTCATCTGCAAGGCACGCCGGTTCTCGATGGAGCCCATGAAGTCGGCCAGGCTCTTGTCGCGTGCCCAACGTAAATTACCCCACAAGTCGAGCTCCCACGTAGCCGACGCCTTGATACCGAATTCATCGCTGTTCTTAGGGTTGTTGCCTCCGTAGTTTTCGCGCTCGGGTTCGAGGTAAACCTTGGCACCAATCTGCGGGAACATGTTGGCCACGTCGATACGCTTCAGTGCAGCCAGCTCCTTAACGCGGGCGGCAGCCATCTGCATATCCTTGTTATACTCCAGTGTCTTGCGGATAAGCCCCTGCAGCAGAGTGTCGGTGTAGAGTTCTTCCCAAGCCATATCGGCCAGCGAAGCCGAATCGTCGGCCGTCTGGCTGCCCAGCGTCGTGGGCAGGTCCAAGTCAGGACGGGTATAGTGTTTGCCCAGCTGGCATCCGGCCAATACCATCAGTACGGCCAGCAGGCAGATAGGATATATCGTACGTTTCATCATCATTTCTTCTTTTTAAAGGTTTGCAGATTCAATTTGGGGGCACGCATCTTGTGCTTCATCTTGTAGATCATCACGAAGAAGAAGGGCACCAGCAAAATACCGACAGTAACGGCCACAATCATTCCAAAGAATACGCCCGTACCGATAGCCTGACGGCTGGCTGAACCCGGACCGGTAGCAATGACCATCGGAAGCATACCGAGGATAAAGGCCAACGATGTCATCAGGATGGGTCTGAAGCGCAAGTGAGCGGCATGGAGTGCAGCTTCAACAATGTCGCTACCGCGGTCCACCTCGTCCTTGGCGAATTCAACAATCAAGATGGCATTCTTGGCAGCCAGACCGATGAGCATTACCAGACCGATCTGGAAGTAGGTGTCGTTCTCCAGCCCACAGACCGAAATACCGGCATAAGCACCCAATACAGCAATGGGCAGAGAGATGAGTACAGCGATAGGCACGCTCCAGCTCTCGTACAGAGCAGCCAGGAAGAGGAAGACGAAGAGGAATACCAATCCCAAGATAAGTCCGGTTTGTCCCCCGGCCTGTTTTTCCTGATAAGACAAGCCACTCCATTCTACCCCGATATTGTCGGGCAAGTGCTCGCGAGCAATACGCTCCAGCAATTCCATCACCTGTCCGGAGCTAGCACCATTGGCAGCCGTACCACGAATAACAGAAGCATTGAACATATTGAATCGCTTGATGCTTCCCGGACCGGTAGTATACTCCGTCGTTCCGAGCGACGTAAGCGGAATCATGTCGCCATCGCTACCACGTACGAAATAAAGACCGATATTGTCGCGATGCTCACGATAAGGAGCTTCAGCCTGCAAATAGACACGATAGACGCGGTTGAACATATTAAAGTCGTTCACATAAACCGAACCCGTATAAGCTTTCATCGTCGAGAAAACATCAGCCATCGGCACGCCTGAAAGTTTCACCTTATCGCGATCCACATCAAAATAGAGCTGGGGAATCTCAGCCTGGAGCGAGGACGACAATCCTTCAATTTCCTTACACTGTGAAGCATAATACATCAATGTGTCCGTAGCGCGCACCAGGTCATCAAAAGTAGCCTCACCACGTGCCTCCAGTTGCATCTCAAAACCGCCCGACGTACCCAGACCAGGGATAACTGGCGGTGTAGACAAATAGACTTTACATTCAGGATATTCACTAATCTCACGACGTACAGTCTCCATCACCTCGTCGATGGTTGTATTATCTCGTTCGTCCCAAGGCTTCAGGATAACGGTCAGCTGGCTACGTGCCTGACTGGTACCTACACGGGGACTGGAACCTGTAACATTTTGTACGTATTCTACAGCAGGCTGCTTCATCAGGAAGTCAATGGCACGGTCGGTCACCTTGCGGGTGCGCTCCAACGTGGTACTCTCAGGCATTTCCAACTCAACAGTGAAATATCCCTGATCCTCTACAGGCAAGAAACTGGTAGGCGTAAAGCGATGCAGGATGAAAATACACAGCAGACCCAGGCAGAAGTACATAGCGATGCGACGCGGATGTTTCACGGTGCGACCTATTAGCTTGACGTATTTCGTATTGCCAATGGCCAACCATTTGTTGATGAAGGCGAACACTCGATTCTTCGGTTTGTTGGGATCTTCAGGACGCAGGATGAGCGAACACATTACGGGGCTCAGCGTGAGGGCCACTACCGTAGACAACAGCACGGATACCACGATGGTCACCGTAAACTGGCGATAAAGCTGCCCCGTAATGCCCGGCAGGAAGCTCACTGGCACAAACACGGCCGCCAGCACGAGCGACGTGGCGATAATAGCGCCAACCAGTCCGTCCATAGCCTTCTTCGTAGCCTCGTAAGGACTGAGGTGTTCTTCTTCCATAATACGCTCTACATTCTCCACCACTACGATGGCGTCGTCCACCACGATACCGATAGCCAACACAAGACCAAGCAAGGTCAGCATATTGAGCGAGAATCCGAAAATGAGCATGAAACCAAAGGTACCAATAAGTGAAATGGGTACTGCTACCACAGGTATGATGGTGGCACGCCAACTCTGTAACGACAGGTAAACTACGATGATAACCAGTATCAATGCTTCGAACAGCGTCTTGTACACCTCGTGGATGGACTCATTGATGTAGGTCGTCATATCGAACGGTATCTCATACTCCAATCCCTCAGGGAAGTTGGCGCTGATTTCCTTCATGGTTTTCTTGACGTTCTCAGCCACCTCCATGGCATTGGCTCCAGGCAACATATAAACGCCTAACACAGCGGCATTACCAGCATTGATACCACTCTCAGTGTTATAAGACTGCGCTTCGAGCGAAACGCGGGCTACATCACGCATCCGTATCAGCGAGCCGTCAGCATTGGCACGGAGCACAATCTCCTCGAATTGTGCGGCTGAAGACAAACGTCCCTGCGCGGTGATGGGAATAGTGATATCAAGTCCCTCAACGGGCTGCTGACCAAGGACACCGGCCGCAGATTCACGGTTCTGATCTTTCAGGGCATCCTGAACATCCTTCACCGTCAGTCCGTAATTGGCCAAACGAGCGGGATCTACCCATATCTGCATGGCGTAGTAGCGACTTCCGATGTTAGACACACGGCCCACACCAGGGATGCGTCGCAAGAGATCCACCACATTCAACGTGGCAAAATTACTCAGGTAGATTTCATCGAACTTGGGATCATTCGACGTCAAGCAGAGGGTCATCAGCTGACTGGGAGCTTGCTTATCCACTTCGATGCCATTCTGTACCACCTCGGCAGGCAGACGTGATTCGGCCAGTTTGATACGGTTCTGTATTTCGACAGCCGCCAAGTCGGGATCAGCCGAGATATCGAAAGTAACAGTAGCCGAAAAACTACCCGTATTGGAACTGCTGGACTCCATGTATAACATACCAGGCGTACCATTCAGTTCCTGTTCGATAGGAGTAGCGACAGCCTGCGACACGGTGACAGCACTAGCACCAGGATAAGATGCCGATATCTTCACCACGGGTGGCGTAATCTGAGGGTATTGGTCGATAGGAAGCATCATCAAGCCGATGATACCCACAATGACGATCAATATAGAGATGACAGCCGAGAATACCGGCCTGTCAATAAAGAAATTCACTTTCATAAGCGGGATAGGTTTCTGATTTTAGAATTTTGATTGCAATGCGGACAGTTTTCCTGTCTCACTTACTCTTCTTCCTCCATAGGTTTGCCTACGCGTACCTTTATACCAGGAGTCAGTTTATGATATCCTTCAGTCACAATATTCTCGCCGGGTACAATACCACGTTCTACCACGACATTGTTACCGAACTCAGGTCCCAACTCTATGAAACGACGTTCAACCGTAGAGTCACGACGCATAACGAAAACATGTGCTCCACCTTTCTCGATCATCAAAGCCTTTTGAGGTACAACGGTAGCATGCTCGCGCACATCAAGCAACACACGTACTTTAGTGAACTGACCAGGAAGCAATACACGATCCGGATTGGGCATCTCAGCACGAACAGAGAATGTACCCGTCTTGGGATTGACTTGCGGTTCAGCAAAATCTACAATACCTTTATATATATAGGTGCTGTTATCAGGCAGGGTAATAGTAACAGTCGGTTGCCAGGAGCGGCTCGAATCTTTCTGACCTATGACAACATTACGTTCTTTACTTTTCAGATAATCCAATGCTGTCATACTGAAATCCACCAATACGGTGTCACTCTTTACAATCGTAGCCAGCAAGGACTTTCCACTAGTACCTACCAGTGTACCAAGGTCCACATGACGTTCACTGATGTGGCCCGATATCGGAGAACGTACCCACGTATAGCCCAGTTCCTGTTCCGCCTGATCGAGATCAGCCTGGCTCATACCCATGCTGGCTACAGCCGTTTCATAAGCCGCAATGGCATTATCCAAGTCCAACTGACTGGCTGCATTCTGTTCAAACAACGGACGGATACGCTCCAAATCACGCTTGGTCTTACGCACCAGAGCAGAATCCTTACGCAACTGAGCACGAGCCTTATCTGCTTTGGCACGATATTGCTTCTGGTCGATGACGAACAAGACTTGATTTTTCGTCACATACGTACCTTCCTCAAAAGCCATACTCTCTAAAAAGCCTTCCACACGTGCACGTACTTCTACAAATTGCTGTGCACGGATACGTCCAACATAGTCTCCGTAGATTTCCACATCCTCCTGCTCTACAGGCTGCACAATCACGACAGGTGGTACTGGAGCCACCGCTTTCGGCCAAGTTAATACGATATACGCTGCCAGCAGCACCGCCATGCAAACCAGCATCGTCACTAATCTTCTTTTTCTCAACCTCAATTCCTTTTTTGTAAAAAATAGTCTCATGTCTGTTTGTTAGATAATTAAAACCCTGTTCTTCACCTTAACAAATGCAAAGATAATACCATTTTTTCAATATCATGCATTAAGTCATGTAAGTTATTAGTTTTCAGAGGTAATCGACTTTATTTATTTCTAGTAAAAAGCACCTATATCCCCACATGTATGTAGAAAGCCTCTACATATCTGTAGAATTATTCCACAACACAGCTATCCACAACACAGCATACTCCCAACCTATTCCTTCTTATGATCAGATAAAAGTCAAAAAATGCTGTTCACCTAACCATATTGAACAAACAATGAGCTACAACATCATCAAATGGTCTTCACGACATCATTCCAAGCAATATTTCAGGCAATTTTAACGATAAATAACCCTATTCTAACCCCTTAATATAAAAAAAAGAAAAATTAAACCCACCGACACACCAACATAAAAAACAATTTTGTACTTTTGCAGCGCATTTGAAAAACAAGTGCACACTGATTATCAAGAGAGATATATAAATACATATTTATTGAACCTTTAAAAGTTTAAACAAAATGATTAAAGTAGGTATTAATGGATTCGGACGTATCGGACGTTTCGTATTCCGCGCAGCTCAGACTAGAAACGATATCCAAATCGTTGGTATTAACGACCTTTGCCCGGTTGACTACTTGGCATACATGCTGAAGTACGATACAATGCACGGCCAGTTCAACGGCACTATCGAAGCTGACGTTGAGAACAGCAAGCTGATCGTTAACGGCAAAGAAATCCGTGTAACAGCTGAGAAGAATCCTGCTGACCTGAAATGGGATGCTGTTGGTGCTGAATATGTAGTTGAGTCTACTGGTCTGTTCCTGACTAAAGAAAAAGCTCAGGCTCACATCCAGGCTGGTGCAAAATATGTAGTAATGTCTGCTCCTTCTAAGGACGACACTCCGATGTTCGTTTGTGGTGTTAACGAAAAGACTTACGTTAAGGGTACTCAGTTCGTATCTAACGCTTCTTGTACTACTAACTGCTTGGCTCCTATTGCTAAGGTTTTGAACGACAAATGGGGTATCACAGATGGTTTGATGACTACCGTTCACTCTACAACTGCTACTCAGAAGACAGTTGACGGTCCTTCTATGAAAGACTGGCGTGGTGGTCGTGCTGCTTCTGGCAACATCATTCCTTCTTCTACTGGTGCTGCTAAGGCTGTAGGTAAAGTTATCCCGACTCTGAACGGCAAACTGACTGGTATGTCTATGCGTGTTCCGACTTTGGACGTTTCTGTAGTTGACTTGACTGTAAACTTGGCTAAGCCTGCTACTTATGCTGAAATCTGCGCTGCCATGAAGGAAGCTTCTGAAGGTGAACTGAAGGGTATCCTGGGTTACACTGAAGATGCAGTTGTTTCTTCTGACTTCTTGGGTGACACTCACACTTCTATCTTCGATGCTAAGGCAGGTATCGCTTTGACTGATACTTTCGTTAAGGTTGTATCTTGGTACGATAACGAAATCGGTTATTCTAACAAAGTTCTTGACCTGATCGCTCACATGGCATCTGTTAACTGCTAATTTACAGTTAGAAAATATTAAAGTATAGGCGGCTTCTGCGGAAGTCGCCTATTTTTTTTGCATTTTTGCGTAATGTTTGAGAAAGGCCTTATCTCGATGAAAATCAGAGAGGCCGTTGTTTTACTTTGCATATTGAATATGACAGAAGCTCAGAATCCTTTTTTTGAAAATATCCATACACCCCACGGCACCGTCCCCTTCGACCGCATCGCCGTGGAGCACTACGCCCCCGCCATCCGCCGGGGCATCGAATGCCAGAACGAGGAGATAGACGCCATCGTCCGCAATCCCCAGCCTGCCGACTTCCACAACACCATCCTGGCTTTGGAAAAGTCGGGCCAACTGTTGCATCGCGTGGAAGTGGTGTTCGACAACCTGCTCAGCGCCGAAACCAACGATGCCATGCAGGAGCTCGCCAAGGAACTGATGCCCCTGCTGAGCGAACATGCCAACAACATTACGCTGAACGAACGCCTCTTCGAACGGGTCAAGACGGCCTACGAGCACCGCAACGACGAACCTCTGACCGCCGAACAACGGAAACTGACGGAGGATACCTACGAAGGATTTGTACGCAGCGGAGCCAACCTACAGGGGGCCGACAAGGAGAAATATCGTGAACTGTCGCGCCAGCTGAGCCTGCTAACCCTGCAATTCAGCGAAAACAACCTAAAGGAAACCAACGACTACCAGTTGGTGCTGACCGACGAAGCCCAACTGAAAGGCCTGCCGCAGAGTGCCATCGACGCTGCCGCCGAAACGGCCCGCGAGAAACAGCAGGAGGGCTGGGTCTTCACCCTGCATGCTCCCAGCTACGTGCCTTTCCTGACCTATGCCGCCGACCGCGACCTGCGTAAGGAAATCTACATGGCCTATAATACCAAGTGTACGCACGCCAATGCCTGCAATAACCTCGACATCGTGAAGCAGCTGGTCAACACCCGCCTGGCACTTGCCCAGCTGTTGGGATACAAAGATTATGCTACCTACAAGTTGGAGCGCCGCATGGCACAGAACAGTGCCAACGTCTACCACCTGCTCGACCAGCTGCTCGAAGCCTACAAGCCAACTGCACAAAAGGAATATGCTGAAGTACAGGCACTGGCCCGCGAAGAGCAGGGAGCCGATTTCACCCTGATGCCTTGGGACTGGGGATACTACTCGCAAAAGCTCAAGGACCGCAAGTTCAACCTCAACGACGAAATGCTTCGCCCCTATTTTGAGCTGGAGAACGTCAAGAAAGGCGTGTTCGGCCTGGCCACCCGCCTCTATGGCATCACTTTCCAAAAGAATCCCGACATCCCCGTCTATCACAAGGATGTGGAAGCTTTCGATGTATTTGACAAAGACGGCAGTTTCCTCGCCGTACTCTATACGGATTTCCATCCGCGCGAAGGTAAACGTTCAGGCGCCTGGATGACCAGCTACAAAGAGCAATGGATTGACGAAAAGACGGGCGAGAACAGCCGTCCGCACGTTTCGCTGGTGATGAACTTCACCAAGCCCACACAGGACAAGCCTGCCCTGCTCACCTTCGGCGAAGTGGAAACCTTCCTCCACGAGTTCGGCCATAGTCTGCACGGCATGTTTGCCAACACGACCTACGCCAGCCTGAGTGGCACCAATGTCTACTGGGACTTCGTGGAATTACCTTCACAATTCATGGAGAACTTTGCCGTCGAAAAGGAATTCCTGCATACCTTTGCCCGCCATTATCAGACGGGCGAACTGATACCTGACGAACTGGTACAGCGCATCGTGGATTCGCACAACTTCAACGCCGCCTATGCCTGCCTGCGCCAAGTCAGCTTCGGCCTACTGGACATGGCATGGTACACCCGTACGACTCCCTTCGAAGGCAACGTGATGGCATACGAAAAGCAGGCATGGGCACGTGCCCAAATATTGCCATCGGTTGAAGGCACTTGCATGAGCACCCAGTTCTCACACATCTTTGCTGGAGGCTATTCGGCCGGCTACTACAGCTACAAGTGGGCCGAGGTGCTGGATGCCGATGCCTTCTCGCTTTTTAAAAAGCAGAGGATTTTCGATCAGAAAACAGCCTTTTCCTTCCGCGAAAACATACTTTCGCGGGGAGGAACTGAACACCCCATGACGCTCTACAAACGCTTTCGCGGACAAGAGCCAACCATTGATGCATTATTAATTAGAAATGGAATTAAAAAATGATGAAATATAGACTATTTACTTTATTGACCGCTATCCTACTCCTTACTAGTTGCAATACAGAAGACGATGTAATGGAAATCTTCATTGGCAAAACTTGGAAGTTGACTTATATTTCTACAGAAAATTCACACACGCAATACAACTTCTGGAACAACGACCAAGAATCAGAACAAAGTTTCAATGCATTGAAGCAATCTGATACCTTTATCGTAACTTTTGAAGGAACAGACTTGAATGGCATTACAGGTGGAACTTTTAATGCCAAAGGTATCAAAGCCACCATCAATGGGCAATGGAATGCAAACGGTGAAAACCATGAAATGCAAACCAGCAGTATCCAAATAAGTAGTACAGAAACAGACAAGCTGGCACAAGCCTTTATCACTGGATTTCAAAATGTTATCCGTTACGATGGAGATTCCAGCAATCTCTATATCTATTATGAAGATAAAGACAAAAGTATCAAAAGAATGAATTTTAAAGCACAATAAAATAAAAAGCTATGGACCACAAAGCCAAACAAGAAGCATTGGACAAACGCTACATACGAATGGCCGCCATTTGGGCTGAAAATTCTTATTGCCAACGCAGGCAGGTCGGCGCTCTCATTGTGAAAGACAAGATGATCATTTCCGATGGTTACAACGGTACTCCTTCCGGATTTGAAAATGTATGCGAAGACGACAACAATATAACCAAGCCCTACGTACTGCATGCCGAAGCCAACGCTATTACTAAAATAGCACGCTCCAACAATAGTAGTGACGGAGCTACAATGTACGTTACCGCTTCTCCCTGCATCGAATGTGCCAAACTTATCATTCAAGCAGGTATAAAGCGGGTTGTCTATTCAGAAAAATACCGACTAGAGGATGGCATCAACCTGCTCAGACGAGCTGGGATTGAAGTGGTGTATCTATCAGCAAACGAATAAAATAAAAAACGATTAAAGAAAAGATATTATGGGTACAAAAGGTTCTTCCCGTTTCACACCTGTCATCATTGCTATCAGTGTAGTGGCAGGTATTCTGATTGGAACATTCTATGCCAAACATTATGGAGGAAACAAATTGGGCATCATCAATGGATCATCCAACAAACTGAATGCCCTCCTACATGTCATCGACGACCAATATGTAGATACAGTTGACATGAGCCAGCTGGTAGAGAACGCCATGCCACAAATTCTGGCAGAACTGGATCCGCATTCCACTTATATTCCTGCCCAGAAGCTGGAAGAAGTAAACTCAGAGTTGGAAGGAAGTTTCAGTGGTGTCGGTATCCAATTTACCATTCAAGAAGACACCATACATGTAAATAGCGTTGTATCGGGAGGCCCTGCTGAAAAGGTAGGCCTTATGGCCGGAGACCGCATTGTGACGGTAGACGACAGTCTTTTTGTCGGAAAAGATCTGACCAATGAAAAAGCCATGCGTACCTTAAAAGGCCCCAAGGGAAGCCAAGTGAAACTAGGTGTGAAACGCATTACGGAAAAAGAGTTGCTTGACTTTGTTGTCACACGAGGCGACATACCACAAAACACCATCGATGCTGCTTATATGATAAGCAACGACTTCGGCTATGTGCAAATCAGCAAGTTTGGACGTACTACCCATGTCGAACTCTTGAACGCAATTGCCCAACTGAGCCACCAAAACTGTAAAGGCATGATCATCGACTTGCGCGAAAACACGGGCGGTTACATGGAAGCAGCCATCCGCATGGTCAATGAATTCTTGCCTGAAGGTAAACTAATCGTTTATACACAAGGACGCAAATATCCTCGCATGGAAGAATACGCTAATGGAACTGGCAGTTGTCAGAATATTCCCTTAGTCGTATTGATAGATCAAGGATCTGCCTCAGCCAGTGAAATTTTCGCAGGCGCCATTCAAGATAATGACCGAGGAACCATTGTAGGGCTTCGTTCATTTGGCAAGGGCCTTGTACAGCAACCTATCGACTTTAGTGATGGATCGGCCATCCGCCTGACCATTGCACGTTATTACACCCCATCAGGCCGTTGTATCCAACGTCCATACGAAAATGGGAAAGACAGCAAATACGAAATGGACTGGTTAGATCGCTATGAACATGGAGAATTCTTCTCGGCCGACAGTGTGAAGTTGGACAAAAAACTACGCTATTCTACGTCTTTAGGACGACCGGTCTATGGCGGTGGTGGCATTATGCCCGACGTCTTTGTTCCGCGTGATACGACAGGAGTGACTTCTTATCTGATGGAGGTCAGCAACAAAGGCTTGCTCATCCAATTCTCCTTCCAATATACAGATCGCAATCGTGCCAAACTCGATCAATTCAACGATGAGACAGAATTGCAAAAGTATCTGGAAAAGCAGAATATTGTAGAACAATTTGTACAATTTGCTGCACAGAAAGGTGTTAAAAGACGTAATCTTCTGATCAACAAATCACGGAAACTATTGGAAAGGAATCTATACGGGAATATCATCTATAATATACAAGGCAAAGAAGCATACATCCGCTATATCAACCGTGATGATGCAACAGTGTTGAAAGCCTTAGAAATACTGGAACGAGGAGAAGCATTCCCCAAAGCTCCAACAACCATTAAAGAAGAAAAAAATGATAATCGGGAAAAAAGAACTGCGCAAGTATATAGCAGAATTGAAGACCCTGCACACAACTTCCACTACGCTTTTATCGGATGAAATACTAAGCCGAGTAGAGAAACACCCTGTATTCCAGAAGGCTCAAACAGTATTATTGTACTATTCCTTACCCGATGAAGTTTATACACACGACTTTATCCAAAAATGGTACAATCGTAAACGAATTTTGCTTCCAGTTGTCGTAAAAGATACGCTTGAACTATATACATATACAGGCCCTGACAAAATGACAATAGGTGCATATGGCATTAAGGAACCAACAGAAGGAAAATTCAATAATTTAAAAGATATTGATTTAGCAATCATCCCAGGAGTAGCTTTCGACCGCCGTGGCAATCGGTTAGGACGTGGTAAAGGATATTATGACCGACTGCTTCCATTTCTAGTAGGCACTTATAAACTTGGTATTTGCTTCCCTTATCAATTACTGGAAAGTGTACCAACAGAAGACTTTGATATACGCATGAATGAAGTGATTTATTAATCACGTCAACGAAAAATAATATTGGTAATGACCTGAGCCCCCACGTGGCGGTTCAGGTTACGTACCAACAATTCACGTCCCATCATCAATTCTTGCCGAAGTGTTGCTGAAGTTAAATGTACATACAGCACCTGATTCTTAATAAAAAGTTCTCGAGTATATGACGCTATAACAGGTCCTAAAACCTCCGGCCAGGCATTAATCAGCCGCCGTTCATTCAAAGGAGATTCCAAACTTTCTTGACGCAGGTAATTTCGGATAAGAACACCAATCTGTTCTGCATTATTACGCTTCATATCTCACCCTCCTGCATTTCAAAGACCATACCTTGATCGACACGAAACATCCGATAATCTCCTCCCACCTTATGCAAAATCTTATCCAAATGGTCACGGTTCGTATCGGTAATAAATATCTGACCAAAACGGTCACCTGCCACGAGTTTAACAATCTGTTCCACTCTCGAAGCATCCAACTTATCAAAAATATCATCAAGCAATAACAAAGGGACAGTATTTCCTGCACGATGCAGAAAATCAAACTGTGCCAACTTTAATGCTACCAGATAAGTTTTATTCTGCCCCTGTGATCCCTCACGCTTGATTGGAAAATCTCCGAGCAACATCTCCAAATCATCCTTATGGATTCCTTTCAAGGAAAAACCCATAATTCGATCGCGTTCGCGACTCTCTCTCAGAACCTCCAATAAAGACGCATCCCGAGCATGTGAACGGTAACTCAAGCCAACCTGTTCACGATCCTGAGAAATGAATGAATAAAACGATTGAAAAATCGGAATAAATTCATTGACGAACGCCTCGCGTTTGCGATAAACCACTTCGCCAGCTTTTGCCATCATCTCCTCCCAGACAGCAAACAATTCATCTTCTACTGGCTTTTCGCTCTTCAGTAAAATATTACGCTGTGCCAACGCTTTATTATACCGAATCAGAGCATCCAGATATTCCTTATCATACTGAGAAATGACTACATCCATAAAACGACGCCGACCTTCACTGCCACCAGCTATCAGCTCTGTATCAGCTGGTGAAACCATAACTAACGGCAAGAAACCAATGTGGTCAGACAATCGTGTATACTCTTTCTTATTGCGCTTGAACTGTTTCTTCTGGCGACGCTTCATTCCACAATACACTTCTTCTGGAGTCCCATCAGCCGCCTCATAAAAGCCTTGAATAACAAAAAAGTCTGCATCATGACGTATATTCTGCGAATCAATAGGATTACCGGCACTCTTGCAGAAAGAAAGAAAATAGATCGCATCCAACAGATTGGTCTTTCCCATTCCATTCTGTCCAAGAAAACAATTCAGTTTCGGTGAAAACGTCAGTTCCACCTGTTCCAAATTCTTATAATTAAGTATTGAAATTCGCTTCAGTATCATAATTGCATCTACATTCTTGTGCAAAATTAGAAAGTTTTTCGTGCTTTTCAGACACAAAACAAAAAAAGATGCCGCTAAATTTCGTTGAAAGCTATAAAAAACTTACTTTTGCCAGTCGAAATCTCAAAGAGTGAATAATAACAAAAAAAGAATCTATAAAAATGGCAGAACAAAAGAAAACAAACGAAGCCCTCAACATGGAAGAGGCTCTGACGCAGTCGGAAGACTTCCTCATCAAAAACAAGAAAGCAATTATCGGTGCCGTAGTGGCAATTATAGTCATTGTTGCCGGTATAGTCATGTACAAGAACCTGTATGTAGAACCTCGTGAAGAAAAAGCACAGGCCGCCTTGTTCAAAGGAGAAGAATACCTGACTGCTGATGCTTACGAACAAGCTCTTAATGGCGATAGCATCGGTTATGCAGGCTTCCTGAAAGTTGCCGACGAATTCAGCGGGACTGACGCAGCCAATCTGGCTAACGCATACGCAGGTATATGCTATGCACATCTGGGCAAATATGAAGAAGCCATCAAAGCTTTTGAACGTTTTGACGGCGATGATCAAATGGTTTCTCCGGCAATGAAGGGTGCGATGGGCAATTGTTATGCATCATTGGGACAACTGGACAAGGCAGCCGACATGCTTCTCAAAGCAGCCAAAGAAGCTGATAACAACACATTAAGCCCTATTTATTTGCAACAAGCAGGTGAAATTCTTGTTAAGCAAGGCAAATATGATCAAGCTATCGAAGCTTACACAACTATTAAGGACAAATACTTCCGTTCTTATCAGGCTATGCAGATTGACAAATTCATCGAAGAAGCCAAACTGATGAAAAAATAAACCGCTACACCTCTTATTAATATTAAATAAGAATTTCAGTCACGGATTAAACGGAAAACACGGTCAACCTATAAAGACGCCGTGAAGTTCGTGTAATCCGTGACTTTTTTATCTATAAATTCTCAACAATCCAATTCTAAAAAAGACAAGATATGGCAACAGCTTATCACAACCTGTCAGAATACGATTTCAACTCCGTGCCCGATGCCTCAAACATGAAGTTCGGCATCGTTGTGTCCGAGTGGAACTATAACATCACCGGCGCCCTCCTACAAGGAGCCGTAGCTACCTTGAAAAAACACGGGGCAAAAGAAGAAAATATCCGAATCAAGACTGTCCCCGGCAGCTTTGAGCTGACGTTCGGCTCCAACCAATTCATATCCCATACCGATGTAGACGCTGTCATCGCCTTGGGCTGCGTAGTTCGCGGCGATACTCCACATTTCGACTACGTTTGCATGGGAGCGACCCAAGGTATTGCCCAGCTAAACGCAAAAGGCGATGTACCAGTAATTTACGGACTGATAACCACCAACACAATGGAACAAGCCGAAGAACGTGCAGGCGGCCGATTGGGAAACAAAGGTGACGAATGTGCAATTTGTGCAATAAAAATGATCGATTTTGTTTGGAGTTTAAAATAATAGTCGTATCTTTGCACCGCAATTGAGAAACAAAGGTGCTACACTAAGTAAATCAAGAGCGATTGGGCAAATACCAGAGTGGTCAAATGGGGCAGACTGTAAATCTGCTGGCTTACGCCTTCGGTGGTTCGAATCCATCTTTGCCCACTAAATTTGCGGAAGTAGCTCAGTTGATAGAGCATTAGCCTTCCAAGCTGAGGGTCGCGGGTTTGAGTCCCGTCTTCCGCTCTTCTGAAAATCAGATAGTTATCGTAAGATTTCTATCTGATTTTTGTTTTTGGAGGGTGCTGATTTTGCACAAAACTATGCGGTTGAAGTCAACCAAGAAGTCAACCGAAAATTCTATGAGTGCAGCAATCAACGTAGTATGCTACAAGTGGAAGACTTTAGCAAATGGAGAATCCCCCTTAATGGTAAGAGTAGCCAAAGGTGGCAAACGAACTATGCAAAGTTTAGGCATATCCATTAATCCTAAATATTGGGACTTCACACGAAACAAACCTAAACCCAACTGTCCTAACAAAGAATATATCCAAAAGATTATCTTGGATAAACAGCGAGAACTTCAACAGCGAATGTTAGAGTTGAATGTCGAACAGAAAGAATATACCACTTCTACCCTACTCAATAATGAGAATACTAAGTTTGAACTGAAAACTGTTAGTGAGTTCTATCACGAACTGATAAAGCAATACACACGTGAAGACAAATGCGGCAACCGCCTTATCTATAAAAGTTCTTTCAATTCTCTTAAAGTGTTTACGAAAGGTAAGTTAGATATACCTTTCAGCGATATAGATACTTCTTGGCTTACCAAATATGAGAAGTGGTTACGCTCCAAAGACAATAAAGAAACCACCATAAGCCTTATGTTTCGTACATTACGCAGTACATATAATAAAGCCATCAAAGCTAAGTGCGCCCGGAAGTCCGATTATCCGTTTGATGATTATAAGATTAATAAATTCGATACTACAACTCAAAAGAGAGCCATTGCCAAAACAGACGTACTGAAATTCACAACCGAAGTACAGCCTATAGGAAAGCAGCAATACATAGAGTTGAGCAAAGACATATTCGTGTTCAGCTATCTATGTGGTGGAATCAACTTCACAGATATAGCCAATCTAACAAAAGAGAATATTCAAAATGGCAGGTTACACTATATTCGTCAAAAGACAAAAAAGCTAATCAAAATAGGAATACCGCAAGAAGCCATGCAGATAATCGAAAAGTATTCAAAAGAAAGTAAAGGCTATCTATTTCCGATTTTAGACAGCAAGATACACAAGACCGCCCTACAAAAACAGAACAGAATACATAAGATATTGGGAAAGGTCAATAAGAATCTAAAACTACTTGCCGCACAGCTTGGAGTTGAAGCCAACTTGACAACCTATGTCGCCCGGCACTCATTCGCAAGTGTTCTTAAAAAATCGGGGGTAAACATCGCATTGATAAGCGAAGCATTGGGACATTCTGACTTAGCTACCACTCAAATATACTTGGATAGCTTCGATAATGAGCAAGTGGATGAAGCTATGAAGAACCTACTGTAACAAAAAGAAGTCTGTAGTCCGAAAAGATTGCAGACTTTTATTTTATTTTGCAGTATAACTAATAACAACGTACTATGTCAAAAGAAGAACTGCACCAAATAGAAGAACTGCCCGATTTAAAAGTGTCTTGGCATGAAAGCTACAAATACCTTGCTGAACCACTATTAGAATATGTGTGGGAAGTAGCCAATCACTTCCTGCCCGATTATGAAGATGTGTCCGCTGCACCTGCCATATTTGCCAACAGATATGCGGAAAGAAACTTATCCGTTGAAGAAAGGTACGAGAGAACCCAAGAAATGAAAACTTTCAAAGGAACTTTGGAAGAATACAAGAAACGGGAATACAGAAAGCTGGATGATTCTTTCAAAGAGAAGTTCCTGACTAATGAAGATTTACAGAATACCATTGAAGCATATAAGTTGGACGTTAGCAAGTTTTGGTATCTACTTCTGTTCGTATATGACTTTATAGAGGATATTGGCACAAACGCACCTGCATTAAATAAGTCTGTACTGGAAGATTTTAGCTATTTTCATGCCAATCTATTGGAAGCTACCAGTATCACCTTAAAGAAGAACAACAAGAAAAGCTATGTTGTTGAAAGGGAGGACACAATCAGAATCATTCAAGCAGCCTTGCAGCATTTTGTCAATACATATAGCGATATTATACATAGTGAACAAGATAGAGAAACTATGATTAAACAATTAAAGGACATAGGTTTGAAGGGCTTTATCAGAAATGACTTATCGTCAAAAATCAGCTTTACAGACAAGTTCAGTCTTGACATATCTTATAAGAAGTGGAAGTTTACGGATATGTTTCTTTTCTTCATTGAAAAAAGAAAGGCTACCACCATCCCCAATAAAAAGGTAAAGGTATCTAAAGACAAGATGATGCTTGTTTCAAGGCTTATCTATACAGTAGGCTATGATGGCAAGAGATATAATGAAGAATACGATTCGGAGGGTAACAAGAACAGAATGTTATCCAATCTCCTTAGAAGATACAAGAACGAGAAATTCCCGTTTGTTATAGCTAATAACTACATGGTAGTTTCTTAAAGAACATACATAAAACCATAGCAGAAATGCGTACTGAAAGGGCTGTTCTTTTCGGTACGCATTTTTTTTGCGTACTGGAATAGACACGTTTTCTACACACATGGGCATTAGCTAAAATACTTTGTCACCCTTTATTTCTGCCCTAATTTTGCAATGTCAAAAGGACGAGAGGTCTAAGAAATCGTTGAAAGGAATCATCCCAAAACAGAGGACGAAAGTCAAGGGAGTTCTCTCCGAAGAATAGTAAGGGGGAATAGAAATCGGTAAAATTTCATTTCTTAAAACGAGATTGAAAGCCCCGTAATTTTGCAACGTAATTAAGAAACAAGTGCGCACGAGTTTATGATTACAACATTTAAAACATTAAAAAATAATTCTTATGGAAGAAATATATATCAAAAGTAGTGCAGAAGAAGAGAAGCACATCTGCTCAATCTGTGGTGAGGAATACATTGGTTATGGAAACAATGCGCAACCAGTCAATGATGGACGTTGCTGTGATGAATGTAACCGCAGAACGGTAATTCCCATAAGGGTAATCCTTATGAATAGCAAGGGAAGAAGCACAGAGGAGAATTACTTCTTACAACAACAAGATTAAGAATCTTGTAATATCAAAAGCACGAGAGGACATTGAAAAGTTAAACGGAAATGATTCATTCCATTCAGCATATTAAGGAAGTTCACTCCGAAGAATAGTAAGGGAGAATCAAGGTCATTACCGATAACCAAGTAAACAAATCTCTGAATTTTGATAACAACAATCAGCGACTATAAGGCGCCAATGTCAATGATTGCATTAACCGATTATTTAATTTAAAATTTAAGATTATGAGCAATTTCAATTACAATTTTGGTACAGAGAATGCTGTTAGAGTTTACGACAATCAAGGCGCATACAACACCTTGCAGGAAATGATAAAGCGTAAGGAACAACTGATAGTGAAGTTTTACGGCAGCAAGGACAATACACGTTGTGCATGGATAGAATCCGCTCACGTGGCAGGATTCAAATATCAACTGAAAAGCGCATCCTATCAAGGCTTGTTGAACTACTTATTCAAAGGTGACGTGACAGACTTCGACACAAATCCGAAAGAAGCGGACACGTTGAATGAGGACGAGGACTTCCAGCTTGGAATACTGAAAGCAATGATTGAAGCAGGCAAGACAATCCAATATGTCCCGTTGTTCAGAGAACATCCCGACTATATCAGTGCAATTCTTCCTTGTCTCAAAGGAAAGATAATGTTCAGAATCAAACGGACAGAAGCAACTTTGAACTATCTACGTGAGCAGAAACAAGCTATCTAATCAACCAAAAGTAAAGGGGGAGCTTCCCCCTTTTTTATTAGCTATTTAAATGATAAGAAAGATGAATAATAAAGAGATAACAGTCAGCAAAAAGGCAAACGGGAAAATCCAATACTTGACAGAGATTCTGCCCGAAATACCCACCAATACCATATTATATAAGAAACTTACGGGACTTGGTGCTACTTATGGAGAACTGAAAGCACACCGTAATTCAATCATCATAGAGCCGAACAAACCCGTTATCAGTGGAAAGTGTAAAGAGCCGAAGCATGGAAAAGACAATCTTTTCGGGGTATCTGATGGTGTCTATGCGGATGACATAGTGGCATACATGGAAAGGAGTATCAAACAGAACAAGTATTTCAAGATTCTCACCACTCCCGAAAGTTTCCACAAGGTGCAGGAAGCGTTTGAAGAAATGGATATGGATATACGCTATAACAGTTTTCTATTGTTCGATGAATGCCATAAGATAGTCAAGGATTCAGGTTTTCGTCCAGATATAACATTACCTATGGACTTGTTTTTTGAATGTGAAAACAAGGCATTGGTATCTGCCACTCCCATCGAGTTTACAGACCCGCGTTTTGAAGAACAGAAATTTCAGACCATTACCATCAAACCCACATTCGACTATGTAAAAGACATGAATCTCCATGCGACCAACAATCTGTTGCAGGCAGTAAAAGAAGTGTTCGCAGGTCTGAAAGGTAATTGCTTCATATTCTGCAATTCCACAGATACCATCTATTCACTGATACTGCAACTTGGCTTGTTGGACGAATCCGCAGTATTCTGTTCCGAAAAGAGTGTGGAAAAGCTGAAAGGCTTGAAGTTTGAGAATGTTTCCGATATATGGGACAAGGACATAATGAAGCGTTACAACTGGTTCACTTCACGTTTTTATAATGCGGTGGATATTGAACTTGAAGAGAAGCCTGCCATATTATTACTGACAGACTGTTATTTTGCGGGCTATACCGCATTCGACCCGAATACGGACACAATTCAATGCGTGGGAAGATTCAGAAACGGTGTGTCCTCCATCCACCATATCAGTAACACTAACCGCAATTTCATGGTGAGAAGCAAGGAGGAACTGAAAGGACGCATCTCATGTTGGAAAGACGTGTACGATATGTTACAGAACCATTATGACTATGCGACCACCGTTTCCGCAAAAGACGCATACGGTACAATACTTGTCAGTCTGCCCTATGCGGAGATGCTGGACGAGAAAGGAAGAACCAAACACTTCAAGATAGACAACTACATCAATACGGAGTTGGTGAAAGGATATTATAATTGTCCCCAAAATCTGTATGAAGCATACAAGAATTGCGATGCTTTTACAATCAACCATTATAGCGTTTTAGATTATAAGCTCGGTGATTATGAAAGATTGCAACGTACCAATAAAGCAAATTCCATCAAGGAGAAACGTAAGATAATGGTGCAACAACTTGAATTGCTCGGTGAGTGCCAAACGGAAATGGAATACCAATTCAAAAGGGACTTGGAGAAAGCGGACAGTTTCATTGTGGAAGCATACGACAAAATAGGCAAGGGAGAAATAGAACGGTTGAAATATAACCGCAAGAAAATCAAGGAAGCAATGATTATTGCGGACTACCATGCTAAAATTACGGGAACAGAAGTCTCACAGATGATATACAACTCTTTTGAAGCGGGCAAATGGTATTCCCGAAAATTCATAAAAGAAGAAATCAGCAGGATATTCAGTCTGTTCGGCATTGAGCCAAAGAAAGCGGTAACATCACATACTATTCTTGATTTTTTTCATGCGGTGGAAAAGAAACGGAAAAATATAAAAGGTTATCAACTGACCATGCGGAAAGGCGTATAGGCGAGTACTTTTTTTATGAAGAAATTCCTATATATACCCTGCTTAAAAAAAGTACCTGTACCTGCCTATACAGAAAACCATCTTTCATTTATACAAGATTATAGGACAGATGCAAACCGTGTCTATCCTATAATCACCAAAAACGGTTTGTTTTCTCACTGACTGATGATTGCACCGATTTTACTTGGAACTTTTTAATACAATGAATAAGATAGCGTATCTGAAAATACAGAAATCCAACCTCATAAAAACAGCATCCTCAAAATCCAATTCTGATTTTCCAAAAAGAGGTATTCATTTTAGGGAGTATGCCCCGTTCATTTCAAGGGGTACGGAGTGTTCATTTTAGGTGGGTCGCTTATAAATACCTATATATAAATACCTACCTACCCGATTTTTCAAATCGGGACAGTTTAGTTAATTCTCAAAATCTTATATTTAATTACCTATGATTATCTATTTGCCTACAAAAAAGACATTCACGAATCAGAAAGAAGCGAAAAATCACTTCGGAAATCACCATTACAGAAGATTGGTAAAGAAAGGAGATATTTATTTTACTAACTATAAACATACGGTTGCTAATGACCTCATACAGAAAGATAACATCTAATATCGCAGGAAAACTTAATCTGCTGGAAACATACTTGTTCTATTGTTTGGCTCTCTGTTCCAATTGCAATACAATGGAATCACACATAAAACAAGATAACCTAACTAATTTCTACGGAATTAAAAAGACAGACCAAATAAGAGAATGGCTGCATAAGTTTGAATCCTTTGGATTGGTAAACATAAATAAGTCCGTTGTTCACGGACAATATGGAATATTCAACAGATGCAGTTACGAATTAGATACAGAACATTATGTTCTCATAACTAATAAGCTATATGACGAACCGATAAGCAAGGAACTTAAAGGCTTTCTTATCCTACTGAAATGTAAATGTTTAAACGGAACTAACACTACTCTTTACAGCCAAAACAGATTAGCGGAAGAACTGGGCTTATCCAAAGGTACAATATCGAAATACATTAATGAAGCCGAAGAAAAAGGCTATGTAAAGAGAAATAAGAAAGGAATACACCTGCTTAGAGAAGATATATTTCTGAAAACTTCTGAAAGCCAATTAGCTATAATCAAAAATGTATATCCCGAAATAATCACTGATGAAGACCTTGCAAGAGGTTACGTTGTTTAATATATCGTCAAGCCGTAAGTAACCCTTGCGGCTTTTATTTTTGGCACAGAACCACAGCCCCACATTTTCCACGATTCCAATTTTCTGAATACTCCCACTTTAGTCAGAGTTATATAGCACCTACTTTATAATATGCCACATATACCTAATACCATTAAAAAGACTACCTAACTAAAGAGTCACCTATATACAGTTTAGCTAAAAATCAAGAAAGCGGATATATAAGATACTTAATACAGAAAGCCCCCTCCCCATGCAGCCAGTAACCCGAAATATATAAGAGTGTCTGCCTCTCGTGCCCACAACCTCCAATAGTCCCCCTCTGTACATTGATATAAAAAGAATTATTAATCATTTAAACTTTTATCAATATGAGAAATTTAGTTATCATGCCAACAGAGAGAAAAACTTTGAATTTAGGTGAGTTTGCAGAAGAAGCAACCATTATTGAAGAAACTGCAACACCTAAAAGGGTAAATCACTTCATAGAGGCAAACACACAAGAAGTAACATTGCAACATTTGAGAAATGACTGTATTATTCCAAGTTTTGCATCAATGGAAGAAACTATAAGCCATCAATCCTTTATAGGTGCAGTAGTGGATGCAGCCAAAGATTACTTTCATGGGGAACAGTTTGACATGCCAGAGATTAGAATCTCTCATCCTATCAATGGGCGTATTAGTTCAGCAATGGGAAAGAAAGCATCTGAACTGACAGAGGAAGAGAAAACTTTGTTCTATCAACGTATGTGTTTCTGCTTTGAAATTCCATCCATTGTACATGATGAATATGGAAACCGCTTGGCATTATCCATAGGTGGGGTGAGAGCCTATAATGAGATTAATCTTTACAGTAAAAAATCTGTGGAGAAATTTAAAATCTTTATAGGCTTTAGAAATAGAGTATGCTCAAATTTGATGCTTACCACTGATGGTTTACAAGACAGGGTGGAAGTGTTGAATGTGCAGGAACTTTATGCAGCAGCATTGAATCTGTTTCATGCTTACAACCCATCCAAAGACCTGCATTTGCTAAGGACACTTGGGCAAATGTCTATTTCTACAAGTGAGTTCTGCCAAATCATAGGCAGAATGAGGTTATATCAGGCTCTTACACCCAATCAACAAAAGCACCTACCACGCCTATTGTTGGGGGACAGTCAAATTAATGCAGCTTGCAGGGCTTTTGTTTCTGATGCAAACTTTAAGAGTACAGGGGATAGCATTACAGGCTGGCAATTACTAAACCTGCTTAATGGCTCTGTAAAATCAAGCTACATTGACAATTTCTTAGAAAGAAACTTGAATTGTACAGAGTTTGTGCAAGGCATACAACGTGCCAAGTTGGGAGATAGTGAATATTCTTGGTTCTTGGGCTAAACTAACTGAAAGGACATCTATTTATTAGGTGTCCTTTTTTTTGACAACTCAAAATACTACAAAAATGGAAGATAATGGAAAATTGATTTTATGGGGCACATTGGTAGTTATACTACTGATAATAATTGGTATCATTAATCCTTTTTTGCTGATACTGATTATTGCAATCTTTACTTATCTGCAATCTTAGTTACACTTTCTAATAGAAGTGAAAGTAATTTGAGAATCAGATTATTACAAAATGATTCCCGAATTTACTTTCACTTTTATAGTCAAACCTACAAAATTGAAACAATATGAGTTTGAAGAATAGCTATACAACAAGTGATTGCCTACAATGGGACAGTGCCACAAACTTGGTGAGAAAGTTATATAGGGATAAGAATTATAGAATAAGCCTGCTTGTTGGGTGTGGCATATTCTTTGGTTTACGCATTAGTGACCTATTGCAAATTACTTGGGGAATGCTTCTAAGCAAAGATGCAAAGTTTACCATTACTGAAAAGAAAACAGGCAAACGTAGGGAAGTGAGAATTAACAAGGAGTTCCAAAAGCATATCAAAGACTGTTATACTGCTTTGGATATTCAGAGTTTGAATGAACTTTGCTTTTTATCGGGAAAAGGTAAGAACAAGGTCTATTCTATCCAATGGATAAACATTGTACTTAAAGAACTGAAAAGCAAGTACAATTTAAAGATAGACCATTTTTCTACCCATTCACTTAGAAAGACTTTTGGCAGGAAAGTATTTGAATCCTCTGAAAATGCAGAATTGGCTTTAGTTAAGCTGATGGAACTATTTAACCATTCAAGTGTAACCATAACTAAAAGATACTTGGGACTTAGACAAGAAGAACTGTTAAATACTTATGACTGTTTGAATTTCTAACTAACTGCTTGGGATGGGACAAAGTTTGAAATTTCTGTTGTTATCATACCATTTTCAGAAATAGAGAACTTTGTCCCGTTCTCTAATATACAGCAACTTTCAAAAACTGCAATGTAAGAAGAACTGTAAATAATGGATATATCTAAATCTGATAGGGCATAGTTCCAAGCCAAACAGATTGCGATAACGTAGCTAATTCCGCATTGGTGCAAGCGTAAGAAAATAATCTTTTTAAAAAGGCATGATATGGCTTGTAGTTTATGGTATGTGCGATTTTGAAGCAAATTTATCCTCACAGATACCGCTATAATTGCAAATGAATCACTAATTTTGTGGTCTAATTAACTAAAAGCGTAATAGATATGGAAGATATGTTCTCTTTAGGTAACGTATTGTTATACGGTGAGTTCCCAAGTAAAGGCAAGGAAAACAGTCTTACGGGAGAAATGGCAGAGTTGTTTATCTCAAAGATTTTCGGGGTTACAGTTCTCAAATTGAAATATGAAGATGTCTTATATCCAGTTCTAACCACAAATGACTGTGATATTTACAAGGCACAAACCATAAAAGGAGAGAAATATTTCAAGCATGAAGACCTTGATGAGTTGATACAAGCCATTAAAAAGGCAAAGTAGTAAACTGATTCTTAAAGAGTTCGTAGCATTTGCGGACTCTTTTTTTATGCCTATTATGAAGATTAGATACTCCTTTCATTCATTTCTTAATTAGGCTACAAACCTATATACCTTATAATCTCTAATAGAACTACATTTTTCAATCCGCAGAATCTACGGGTACTTTTTTCGGGAAGAAATCTTCTTATAGACCCCGTTCAAAAAAAGTACCTACTTATGGAGTTATGGAGAAAAAAGTTGATAAATAGCTAATTACCTACTAAGAATATGCTTTGGAACATTTAGAATTGCATTTATCAGCGTTTTATCTTTAGCTATTCAAAACCTTTCGCTAACTTTGCAACAATTTCAGAAGTCTTAATGCTCTGAAAGGACATATTTAACGAAAGGTGTTATTGAGATTATCTTCTAAAGTCAAACTTCGCAACTTTGATATTGGAATGAAGATGATAGCAATAGCACTCACACATTTGATATATAATCATCTATTAGGTGAACTATATACCTTTTGGTGTGGGGCTATTGTTTTATCCATTCCAAAGGTATTGCGAAGACCTGACTTTAGGGTAAGACAAATATAGTTCCCACACCTTATTTTTTTCCGCTTTCTTCGGGGAATTGGGAAGCATATCTAATTAAAGGATATGACATATATTATCGTATTTCTCATTTTGATTGTCATTTGGAAGGCAGTTGAAGAACAGTAACTACATAATAACCTCAATACTTAATTCTACTATGGCGGAAATTTCAGACATACTCAAAATAGGTAAAGATAAATACTTAGAAAAAAATATTGAACAGAAATGTTATAACCCTTTCAGAGAATGGATTTTTGGTGAATTTATCTGTTTTCGAGCTTATATTGAAAATGGGATAATGAAATATGAAATTTATAGTAAGATAACTCATGTTCCATTGGAAGAATTAAAAAATTCTGATAGAAGTTGGAGATATTCTATAAGTAAAGAGGATGGGGAATTTGCCATAAAATACGGTATAGAATCATATTTTATATGGCGTAATTTTTGGGTGTCTGATTATCGTAATTATTTATGTTCTAATAGTGATGATTATGATGATAAGATTAAAGAATGCGATGATGACATAGCTGAATTTTGGAAAGATTTTAATAAAGGCTTAAATCGTGAATTTAAAAAACTTGAAGAAAAGCATAGAAATAATGAAGATATGTTTTTCTATACAGAGGTACGGTTAATGGAACAAAATTGTTCGTGGATGATTGATTGTGCTTGTGACGATTTTAGACAGCAACAGAGAAAAGAGGAAGAAGAATATAAAAGGAAGCGAGAAGAGATTGACAAGAAACTTGAAGCCGAAAGACAAGAAGCCGAAGCACGTAAAGAGAAATTTAGATTCAACCAAAGGAACAAGCATCCACTTGATTCTACTATATCCTTTCGTGCATCTGACCATCTTTATATAGTAAATGGAGTTTGTTTAGAATCTGTAACAACCTTTGTTAGCAACTGTTTTCCGAAATTTAATACAGAGCTTCATGCAAAACAGAAAGCTGGGGCATTAGGAATATCCGTTCAAGAAGTAATAGAAAAGTGGGAACAAAAAGGAAAAGAAAGCAGGGATTTAGGCACTGCAATGCACAAAAAAATAGAGAATTATTACCAAGGTATTGATTCTGCAAATGATGATACATTTAATTTGTTTAGAATATTTGCGAACAACATTAAATTAGTGCCATATCGTACTGAATGGGCTGTATATGATTGGGAGTACAAACTTGCAGGGACTATTGATTTCGTAGATTGCCAAAACGGACAATATACAATTTATGATTGGAAACGAAGTGATAAAATCATAGCCAGTGGTATGCCTATAAAAATAAATAAATATGGAGAAAAAGGGAATTATCCTTTGGAGCATATAGATAACTCACCTTATTATCATTATGCGTTACAGCTAAGTCTATACAAATTCATTTTAGATAGAAATTATGGTATTAAAATAGATAAATTAAGATTGGGTATCTTCCATCCTACATATAACAAGCCATATCTTTTGGAAGTTCCATATCTTGAAAATGAGATTAATACTATTTTTAATTTGCGTTCAGAAGTTATATTTTAATTATAGAGTTATGGCGAAAATATTTTATGTTATAACATTAGCTATATTACTTATATCTTGTAATTCTAATAATGGTAAGACAAAACAAGTTTCTACCATAGACAGCACTTTACAGGTAAGTGTTGATTCTATCCTGCAAAACAAGTTATCCGAACTTGATGCTACGGTAGGACAAGTTGTCGTAATGGAAGTACAGACGGGAGAAATCAAGGCTTCTGTTGGTTCTGATTCTATTCTTCAAGAATCGGGATTAGTGCGTACCGCTTCACTTTTGGGAGCATTGGAAACAAAGGCAATCAAACTATCCGATACGATAGATGTTGGTAATGGCATTTTAGTTATTGGTAAAGATACATTGTGCGACCATAACTGGCATAGGGGTGGATATGGGAAAATCACAGTGGAACAAGGCTTCGGACTTGCATCCAATATCGCCACCTACAAAGTAGCGAAAAAGGCATTTGAGAACGGACAAGCCTTTGCGGAAGCACTGGCAAAATACGGTTATCAAGTGAAAGGCACAAGTCTTGTTTATAATCCTTTGGGATATGGCATTCTCACCACTCCATTACAGAACTTGACTTTCTTTAATTACATAGCTAAAAGTAAGACTGCCATAAAAGAAGCATTGGAATACTCTGTTTCTAATGGATTAGCTAAACCTGCCCAATCAGATAAAGTTAAAGTAGCTGGAGCAACGGGAACAATTCAACTTCCGAACGGTGAATATGCGGTAGAATTTTGCGGTTACTTCCCTGCCGATAATCCGAAATACAGTGTTATCGTTACCATTAATAAGACAGAATTGCCTGCAAGTGGTGGACTGATGGCAGGTGATGTCTTTAGGCATATTGTTGATATTATGAATGAAAGATAATGAGAAGATTGCTATTTATCATTATTGGACTACTTAGTTTAGCAGCTTGCAAAACAGACAAAACATCTGTTCCGCAAGAATTTGAGTGCTTTAATCAGCCACATATCTATATAAAGTACAAACAACCGATAAACGGATATACAGTAAAGGTAATGTGGCTGCAATATGGTGAGGTAGGTAATGCTCTATTCTGTTTAGAGAAACAAGGAGTACAATATTACTACTTTGCGGAGAAATGGACTGATAAGATTCTGTATGATAAAGATAACACATATCCGAACAACACTGTTATAGAATTGGACTATACAGCCAAATTAGAGAGCGAAGAATATCTTTCGGATGATTCCCCTTTCTTCTTTTCTGATGTTGATTTTGACGGTGAAGAGGAGTTCATTATCAACTGCTATAAAAGTGGTTCAAGGGATTCCAATGCCTATGATGTGTACGATGTCAGCCCATACGGTTACTTTATACGGAAAGCAGAAGCACCATTTACAGAATTAGAAAACGGACAATGTGAGTTTGATTCAAAGAACAAGACCATTACTGTTTACGGCTCTAATGGATGGAACAATACTATCAATCATACATACCAACTAAAAGGGAATAAATTTGAATTCGTACAATCAGAATAACTATTTAAATATCAAACAGAAATGAAAACATTTAGATTAATTGGAATGGTTTTATTAGCCGTAGTAATGTGTGTGAATTTCACTTCTTGCAGTAATGATGATGAAGAACAAGGAGAAACTTACAGTGTTGAAGGTACTTGGCTAATGCAAAGTTTAAAGGGTTACATTGAAACTGCTGACAACAAAGAAATTTTGGATGAAAGTTATCCAGACTTGCAGGAAAGTAAATTGATAATTACTAAAGTTTCAAATAACAAATATAGATTTGAAGAACACACATATAATAATGGTACATGGGAAGAAGAAGATGGTATATACCCTGAACTATCAGGAAATATGTTCACTATAACGCCTCATCAGCTGGATATATTTGATACAGCCGAAATAAAATATTTAGATGAAACAAAATTAGTATTGGAATTTATCGGTAATGATTATGACCAAGAATGGTGGTGTTATACATGTACTTTTATAAGAGCAAAATAATTAAGAAAAAAGCCAGCCTATCCTTACGGATAAGTTGGCTTTTTCAGTTCTGAACAAATATCTATTAACCATAAACTATGTGTTATACAACTCTATTCAGAGTTACGGAGAATACCAAATAATCAAAGTATATTTTCAGCGAGTAGATTTTTAAGAAGAAACGGCTTTCTATACTCATTACTGATTTTACTACCACTACTCTATTATATATTAGAAACACAGTCTATGAATACTTTTTAAGTAAACCTTAATTCCGCAACACTATAGTTTAACATTATTTATAAGTGCCTGAGCAACAAAAAGTTGCCCAGGATTTTGCCATGTCAGAATTTTCACTTACCTTAGTGTTGCGAAAAGAAGACAAGCAAAACTCTAATATGACATGGCAAAGATACAAATAAAATCTGAGAAACTCACTCCTTTTGGAGGAATTTTTTCTATTATGGAGCAATTTGATGCTCTTTTAGCTCAAACCATAGATTCCACCTTGGGATTGAGATGCACTATGTTTGGTTATCAATATAGCGAAATTCTACGCTCTCTGATGTGCGTATATCTTTGTGGCGGCTCATGTATTGAGGATGTTACAACTCACTTGATGAAACATTTGTCTCTTCATCCAACTCTTCGCACTTGCAGCGCAGACACCATATTGCGTGCTATCGAAGAACTGACTTGTAAGAACATCACCTATAAATCTGCTTCTGGCAACTCCTATGATTTCAATACTGCAGACAAGATGAACTGCTTATTGATCAAAGCCCTGCTTGCTACTGGTCAATTGAAATCCGGTCAAGAGTATGATTTTGACTTTGACCATCAGTTCATTGAAACAGAGAAGCATGATGCAAAACCAACCTACAAGAAGTTCCTGGGCTATAGTCCAGGTGTGGCAGTCATTAACGACATGATTGTCGGTATTGAAAATAGAGACGGCAACACAAACGTGCGCTTCAACCAAAGAGAGACTTTGGAAAGAATCTTCAAGCGACTGGAGGCATCAGAAGTATATATATCCCGTGCCCGCATGGATTGCGGCTCATGCTCGGAGGAAATCGTAGATATGGTAGAGGCTCATTGCAGGCATTTTTATATTCGTGCCAACAGATGCTCTTCCTTCTACGATTCCATGTTTGCCTTGACTGGATGGAAAACTGTTGAAATCAACGGTATTGAATTTGAGCTGAATTCCATCCTTGTTGAGAAATGGAAAGGAAAACCGTATCGTCTTGTCATACAGAGACAAAGGCGAATAGATGGAGACCTTGACATTTGGGAAGGCGAATATACCTACAGATGTATACTGACTAACGATTACAAGTCGAGTGCAAGAGACATCGTGGAATTCTACAATCTTCGTGGTGGCAAGGAACGCATCTTCGATGACATGAACAATGGCTTTGGCTGGAATCGATTGCCAAAATCGTTCATGGCACAGAATACTGTATTCCTGCTTATGACAGCTCTCATCAGAAACTTCTACAAAGCTATTATGCAGAGATTGAAAACCCATGAATTTGGATTGCGTGCCACCAGCAGAATCAAGACCTTTGTTTTCAAGTTCATCTCTGTTCCTGCGAAATGGATTAAGACATCACGTAGGCATGTATTGAATATTTACTCAGACAACAATGCTTATGCCAACCTGTTCAAGACAGACTTTGGTTAAAGACCATGCTTTTCTGGTTAAACCAGCGTATTACCTCAAGTCGCTTTATGGGGTAAGGGGATTTTGTGTCTGCGACATTTCTGTTGTGCAAGAAATATGTACAATAAAATGAATTTTGTCGCTTTGCAAGCAAAATCCCACTAAACCCTATAGGTTGCGGATTTGAGGGTAAAGAGAAAGCTACTCTATACTATTATGTACTATATCATTAGATAGATAAAAAACTGATAGTCAAAAGCAAAACTATTAGAAAGAATCATTGCATAACAGCATGATATTTACTAACTTTGTGGTGCAGTTGCAATACTGCAAAGAGATTATTAATTTATTTATTATGAACCATTCTTGGCACTTGACCTTAAAAGTCAACCAAGACATCAACCAATAGTTTCTAAATAGAATCAGATACTAAAGATAGCTATCATAAAAGGAAGTAGCTCAGTTGGTTGCCTTTAATCCGCAGGATTAAAGGACATTAGCCTTCCAAGCTGAGGGTCGCGGGTTTGAGTCCCGTCTTCCGCTCTTAAGAGAATCAGATAGTTATCGAAAGATTTCTATCTGATTTTTGTTCTCAAGGGGTGCTAATTCTGCACGGAACTATGCGGTTGAAGTCAACCAAGAAGTCAACCAAAAATTTTATAGGACCATATCAGCTCCTTTTTATCGACAAAAACAACCGACCCAACTTAATTATTGGTTGTCCAAGATAAGTAGATGTGATATAACCGTTTTCTCTGGCCCAGCCTACAGCCTTATTGCGTATTTCATCTGGATAATAAATGGAAATGATTTTCTTGTTTAACAAGTCCCTCCACATGTTTTGATGAATGTTAACATTGTGGATATCCTCAACACGACTAATGCCTAAAGCTATACACACTGGACTATTGCAGAGATCCCCCTTATCTTCAGTGATATTCATATCAAAATGCTGTTTGATACCGTCAACTAACTTTTTAATCTCCAATAAATCTTTGCATAGGTCAATGCTCAATGATTTCTTTCAGTTCTGCAACTGCATACTTATGAAATGTATGCTCTGCATCTATCTGTTTTAATCCAAACGATGTAAGAAACTCAAGAGACTGGATTGCTCTTTTTCTTGCGAGTGCCTCCTTCCTATGAAGGTCTTTTTTCTTTGTTGCCATAATGTTGTATATACTAATGATTATTTGTTTCTGAATGCAAAATAACACCTTCAATATGCAATAACACTGCATATCTTACGCTATTATTAAAATCATATTCACATATGCAGTGTTATTACATATATTATATGTACTTTTATAGCATAAATAAAAGGTATTGTATAAATTACAGATGTTACAGATAATACTTGAAGAATAAATAATAACACAATTCGTATGATTAGTAAAACCTTCAATCGATATATCTGGTTGTTGAATACTTTGCTTCAGCATGGACGATTAACCTTTGAAGAAATTAACAACCGATGGCAAAACAGTTGTCTCGGTGATGGCAAGCCCCTTGCTCTAAGAACTTTTCATGTTCATAGAAATGCTATAGCTGAGCTGTTCGGAGTAGAAGTGGCATGTGATGCTTCTACCTATGAATATTACGTGTCATCTCCTGAAACTTTGCGAAATGACAGGACTCGTCAGTGGTTGCTCAACTCATTCACCCTCTCAAACATGATTGAAGCCGGACGGAATATGAAGGACAGAATTCTTTTTGAGGACATTCCAAAAGGAACAGAATATATTCAAACGGTTATTGAAGCAATGCAGTGGAACAAAGAGCTACGGATAGACTATCAGCCATTCCATGGAAGCAGAGCTATGTTGCACATTCAACCTTATGCAATGAAGGTTTATCATCAACGTTGGTATATCGTGGGGGTTCTAAAGGAGCAAAAAGGGATTCGTAACATAGCCTTGGACAGGATATTGAATATGGAACTCACAACAGTAACATTCCGATATCCAGATGATTTTAATGCGGAGGAATACTATTCCAATACTGTAGGAATCTTTGTAAATGACAAGTTAAAGCCCCAGAAAGTTCTTGTAAGGGCATTTGGCATCCATGTAGAATACATGCGTACTCTTCCTCTTCATCATACTCAAAAGGAAATAGAATGTAAGCATCAGCAATACAGTGACTTTCAATATTGCTTGTGTCTCACTCCCGAACTTACGAGCCAGCTGCTTGCGATGGGTGAAAAAATAGAGGTTCTGGAACCCGTAGAATTAAGAGAAGAAATCAAGAATAGATTATTAAACACACTTAATCGTTATCATGATGAATAGAAATCAGTATCCTAAAGGAAGTAAAAACAAAAGTTCTATGAAAAAAAGAAGTATCTCAAGCAGTTTTTTGGAACAACTAAAGACCGGTAACTTGAAATCCATTACAGACTATGTAAGAGTTGACCCTTATTTAGATCTGGAACTGAGAGGCGATAGCGTTATGATATATTATAGAGGTGGGAAAGTTCTTACAGTCGATGAAAAGGGAGTTCTTACAGGTCTGGTTGATGAATACTATCTGTCGCCTGATACGGAGAGAATCCTACCTTCTATTGAAGGTTTGCATGACTACTTGGCTCATGCAAAACATATTGTAGATATTCATGAATCTACCAAAAACAGTAAATTAGGAGAGAAGGAAATACAGCAAAGGGTGGTTTACGAAAACAATCTGTCTGTGAATGCTGACAAAACAGATTATTTCATTGCCGATGTAGAATGGGCTGATAATAAAGTTTTGAAAGGCCGCGTAGACATCGTGGCCTTCTGTTGGAAACATAAAAAGCCACGTAATCGTATTGTACAGCTGACTTTGATAGAAGTAAAGCAAGGTGATAAGGCAATTAAATCATTGTCAGGACTAAAGAAACATTACGAAGACTATCTTTCTTTTAAAAAAGATCAGGAATCTGTGAACCGTGTGGCTAAGGACATGCTTCTTGTTCTAAAGCAGAAGAAAGAATTAGGTCTTGTGAAAGGGTTGGATAATCTATTTGAGAAAAAGGTTACAGAAAAAGATGTTTGGGGTAAGAAGGTGCAGCGACAAGTAGAAGTTGAACCTAAGATAGAAGTTGAACCGGATTTTCTGTTCCTGCTTACTAACTATCATCATTACAGCTCAAATCTTCAGATTGAATGTGAGGATAAGGATTGGACAGATGATTGCAAATTTATCAATGCTTCTTTCTGCGGATATGGGTTGTATAAGGATCTGATCAAGACAAAAAAGGAATTGAAATTTTATTCTAAATAAAATATGAATATCAAGATACACAGAGGCCTTGATCAGATAGGTGGTTGTATTACAGAGATTTCTACAGATACTTCCAGGGTTTTCATTGACTTTGGTCAGAATCTTCCTGGATGTGGAGAACCGACTACACCAGAGGATGACGAGCAAATGGTTCAGGCTATTTTTTCTCAGAACAAGAAGCAACATGAAGCTGTATTCTATACACATGGTCACGAGGATCATGTGGGGCTGTTTGAGTATATTCCAGACAAAGTTCCTCAATATATGAGCGAAGGAACCATGAAGTTACTTTCCATTAAATATGGACTCTTATCGGAAGGTGCGTCACTTAAAATGAGCGAATTGCGGAAACAGAATTGTACTTCAGAGGAATATAACGATGCGGACAGTAACCAGAAAAAGGTTGAAAACAAATGTAAGCTTCTCAAACGTATATGTATCTGGAAAAGGACTGCTCCGCATAAGGTTCCGAAAAGTATTATAGTCGGCGATATAAAGGTAACTCCATTTTTCAATTGCCACTCCATTTATGATTCGTACATGTTTCTGATAGAGGCAGACGGCAAACGGATCTGGCATACTGGTGACTATCGGGAGCATGGATATATGGGCAAAGGACTTTTTCCGACCTTAAAAAGGTATGCCACCCATATTGATACGCTGATTACAGAAGGAACCATGCTGAAACGTGAAGACAAATGTATTCACGAACGTGATGTTTCCGGCAAGATGGCTTATGTGATGCGGGCTTTTAAATATGTATTTGTGCTTGCTTCTGCTACAGACATAGAGCGACTTGCTGCAATCACAGAAGCTGCAAATGGAGCAGGTAAAACGGTGTATGTGTGGTCAAAGTTTCTGAAACAAACAATGGCTTTCTTTACAGATCAAGAAGGAGAACTCTCTCATGGTTTGTTTTCATTCCATCCTAAATTTTACAATCAACGCCTTTTGAAAAGCGTAAAACGGAATGGCATGGTCATGATTGCAGGTTCATCACAGAAAGAATGTATCAATGGACTTATTAATGAACTTCCTCAAGAAGAAACGTTGCTTATTTACTCATCGTGGGATGGTTACTACAAAGACCCGGTACAGATCAAAGTAAATCCAATGTATAAGGAATTTCGTGAAATGTTCCATAATGTAGTTGATATACATACATCAGGGCATGCAGACCGCAAAACAATAGAGAAGGTTATCAGAACAATTAACCCCAAAAGGATTATTTGCATTCATAAGGAAGCTGATGCTGAACTATAGTGTTTAGGTAATCTATTTTATAATCAGGCAGTGAAAATCCTACAAATATCAGATACTCACAACAAACATCATTTGCTGGTTAATCTTCCAGCAGCTGATGTTATTGTTCATTGTGGCGATTTTACCGAACATGGCACAGAAAAGGAAGTTCTTGATTTCCTTAATTGGTTCATTATGCTTCCTTATAAACACAAGATATTCGTTACAGGGAATCATGATACATGCCTTTGGAATGCAGAAGCCATTGAAAACTTACCGAAAAACGTTCACTTCCTTCAGGATAGTGAATGTAAAATAGAAGGCATAACATTCTTTGGACTGGCATACAATCATTCCGAACAAGTCATTCCTCCTGATGCAGATGTATTGGTCAGTCACGAACCTCCATTTATGATTCTAGATAAGGATAATAATATCCATTGGGGAAATGCCGATTTGAAAAAAAAGATATTGGAGGTCAAACCTCGCTATCACTTTTTTGGCCATATCCATGGAGCTTACGGTACAGAGAAACACCATGGAATCGTCTTCTCAAATGCCGCATTATTTTATGAATCTTTTCAAATGGAAGGTAATTTCCATCTATTGAAATATAAACCAAAAATATTTGTTTTGTAAATTGATATATTGTAGTAGAGAAAATACATAACACAATTTTATTCTCCTGCATCTCTCGGTTACCTGTTGTATTTCTGCCCACTTTTTCTTATCTTTGGAACAGTTAGAAGCCAATCGTACAAACCATGGAAAATTTCGATTACTCTGTAGTACCCCGTGGATTCGGCCATTGCATAGCCAGCTGCCCGCAGGCTGCGACCTGCCTGCGCCACATCGCTTACGAACACCTGCCCGCTGACAAGGCTTTCGTCCGAATGCTGGTGCCACACATGGCCGAACAGGCGCAGGGAAAATGCAAATACTATTGTTCCAACGCCAAGGTACGCTATGCCAAAGGATTTGCCCGAATCATCGACGAGCTGTCGGTGAAGCAGGCGGCTGCTTTCCGCGAACGGATGATAGGAAAGATGGGAAGAAAGAACTATTACGCCTCGCGCAAGGGAGACCGGCTGCTCCCGCCCGCCGAACAGAAGCAGGTACGTTCCGTACTCCGCTCGCTGGGAGCACCGGACGAGAACTGTTTCGACGGCTACACTGACTGCTTTGTCTGGGAATAAACGACGGGCCCCCTGCCCTCACAGCATGTTTCCGCGTGTTTCCGCAGGGGGAACCCCGTTTCCCCTATAAAGAAACGGTCGTTACCATTGAAGGGAACGACCGTTACCATTGAAAGGGAACGTCTGTTTCCTTTAAAGGGAACGGGCGTTTCCTCGTAGGGGAAACGGGGAAAGGTTGTTGCATTCCCAGTTTCCCAGCAGATGTTGGATAATTATCTGTCTATCCGCACAGTCACCGGCTTGCCGCTATACATTCCTTGCGGCAGGGCTATCCGTATGTCGCGGCCGTTCCACTTCAGAGCTATCTCCTTCAGGGAAGCGTCCATACAGGCATCGGCCACGGTGACGAAACAGGCCTCCTCCGTCTCGCGGAGCACAAGGGCACAGGGGGCAGACACTTCCAGCTTCAGCCCCTTGGCCTCCAGAGCCGGCGCTTCGGGATAGAACACGGCACCGATAACTATGCGGTCGGCGGAACAGACTGCCTGTACCAGCGTGTCGTTACGCAGCACTTCGAAGGGAAGCTTGCGGGCTGGTTCGCCCTGACCCAGATAGACCGCATAGCCGTAGGTGTCGGCCACAGGCGTACGGCCGTGGTCGATCCACAGACGCAGGACGGGCACTTCGGCAGGAAGGTCTTTCCGCTGACGGTTCTGCTCGTTCATCCTGGCCCAGTCGGCAGGACGGTTCTCGCAGGCTACGTGCAAGTCCGACTGGTAGTTCGGCAGGGCACGGTAGGCAAACTGGCCTTCCTGAACAATCCAGGCATTCTTCAGCTGGCGGGCGTCGAGCGTCGTCATGCCCATGGGCAGCAGTTTCTTCCGGCCTTTCTCCAGCAGATACACGGGCGACGTTCTTGCCGTCTGGTCCAGTGTCGTTCGGATGTTTCCCTCCTGCTCCGGTTCCAGGTTGGTGACTCCGGCACCGAGGGCCACCAGGTAGTCGCCCAGGATAAAATACCCCTTGTAGGCCTTGAAGCCATACAGCAGAGCGTTTTTCTTCGGATGGCCACCTTTATAGTCAGGATTTTCCTTATCCGGCCCGTACATCTTCTCAAAGATATATCCGCCGGCCGCATAGTCGCCGCCGTCGGCCGCTCCAGTCGCAAAGTTATGATGGCTGCAATAGCCCCGCCAGTTGGTTACGGGTACCAGTCGGTCCATGCCCTCACGGGCCGTCACGTCCCATCCGCCCATGATGCGGAAGTATTCGTCGCCACGACGCTGGAAGAGCGTCATACCGTCGGTGGGATAGAAGTTGTAGTTGTCGGCAAAGTCAGCACTCTCCAGGCCGTCACAACGCACGGAAGCCATGTTGACCATCAGGTGGTAGTCTGCCGTGTGCTTCATCAGGTCGTCGTTGTTGAAGAACCAGCGCGTACCCTGATAGACGCCGCCGGAGTATCCGTCCATGCGGATACGTCTGGCTTCCACTTCGGCCAGAAGCTGTTCCAGTTCGGCCTGCTCGGCGGGAGTGAATGATTCCTTCCAGTTATTCACCACGTCGCGCAGCATGTTGCGGTAGGGAATGGCACTCTCCTTGTCGCAATAGACATACGAACCGCGGTCGAGGCACGGCAGGCGGTAACCGTCGCGGTAATACCAGCTTCCACCGCGGAAGAAGGTCATCAGGGCCTCGGCATTCTCGCGGCTCAGGTTCTTGGCCCAGGGCGTGCCACGAAGTGTTTTCAGCATATTCAGCGCCGCCGATGTACCGTGAATGGGATATCCCCAGATGAGGCACTGCATGCCGTGTCCCCATCCGGCTCCGTCGGCCGTAAAGCCTTCGGTCCAGAAGGCGTCGCTGTAGGTAGTCTGCGACGTGACGCTGATGCCGCGCTGGCATACCTCGGCCAGCACATCGAGCATCGGCACCGAACTGTACATGACGGCCACCGGAAGCAGCGAACGGTAGGCCAAGGCATTTCCGCCTACCCACCAGACGTGGTTGCGGAAGCGTTCCACCGACACTACATTACGGTCCGTAGCGTCCCGGCGCAAGGGTTGCGTATAGGCCTGAAGGCCGAGTACCTTCAGCATGTCGCAGGCCGCCCGCACTTCGGCACCGGCTTCTCCGCGCTCAGCCCGGTCCATCTCCTCCATGCAGGCAAAATAGATGTTGACCGCTGCCGTAGGGATGGCAAAGCAGGAGGCGTGAAAGCGGGGCTTGTCGTTGGAGCGGGCTATCTCCAGATTGCCGTAATGCACCACCGACCGTGAAAGGCGGTTCAGGAACTCGGTATCTTTCTTCAGACTGCCCCTCCGCGCGGCTTCGGCCAGGCGGTACACACGGTTCAGCGCATCGGCGATGAAGATACCCGCCCGGTCGTCGGGCGTATTGGCATATCCACGGTCCCAGACGTTCTCACTATTGTACTGCTCTTCCGTCGGATTCAGGTCGGAGAAGGTTCCGTCCTCGCCCAGCAAAGCATACATCCGGGCTGCCTCGGCCTCACCCACCGGCTTCACGGCCCGATGGGGATGACGGAAGAAGTAGTCGCGGAGCTTGCCTACGGCTTCTGTCTTCTCGTCGGCCACACGCTCGCGGGCTTCCCGATAGTAGCGGCGGTAGTTGGTGAAGGCAAACTGGGCCTCGGCTTTTCCCTTTTCCATCATGCGATTGTAAAGTGTCCCACTGTCAGGAACAACAATATCCACCCTCTTTTTTACAGAATTCAGTTCCGATGCTACGGCCAACAAAGGCATCAGAAGCATCCACAGTCCTAAAAGTCTCAATCTGTTCATGGATTTTCGTTTTTTTCATAAATAAACCAAAGCCGGCAGCGATACGTACCTTCGTCCGTATCCGGCTGCCGGCTTCGAATATCACCAACATTCTCTCTCAATACTTATACTGCAAAGCCTTGTCGTAGTTTCCGCCCTTGACGGGAACCAGTGTAAAGCCCCAGGTATACAGGCGGTTGGCAGGAATGGTGTAGCCCGGCTGTACCTTGGCTCCCCAGCTGTCGTATCCGGCCACGCCTTGCTGCTTCATGTCCAGGCAGACTTCCACGAAATCGCGCGGAACAATGTCGTTCACGTGAGTCTGGCGACGCATGACGTTGCAGGCTTCGGCTTCATTCTTATTGGCAATCTCCTGCGGAGAGCGGTTGCGCCACTGGTAAGGATGCGAAGATTCTTCGCTGTCGAAGTCTTCCACCGTATTGCGCAAGGCATTGAAGCCGATGATGCTGTCGGCCACTACCAGCAGGCCTTTCCGTTTGCCGTCCGAGAAGGCCACCCAACGCGTATCGGTACGGTGGCCGTTCTCCTGCGGACGCACGTAGCGGACGTACATGTCTTCGGCAGTCGTCGTGTAACGGCCAATCATGGAACCGGCATTGCGGTCGATGTAATTTTCTTCAGGACCACGGCCGAAGTATTCCACCTGATGCAGCGAGGCCGGCATCCGGAAGCGTACGCCCAGACGGGGCAATTCGAGCTGACTGCCGTCTGCCTTTTTCTTGCCCGGCGTATAGGTTGCCAGATTGGTATCTTCCAGCACTTCGGTCTTCACAGCAGCGGCGTTGGTAGGAGTGAACTTCAACGACACGTTGACCACGCCGTCCGGATAGATGCGGTAGTTCACGAAGTATTCGTTCCGGGTAGGCAGGTCATAGACCACGCTCAGGATGCGGGTATCACCGTCTTTCTTCACGTCAGCCGAACTGATGCGAAAGTCATGACTGGCCTGCTTCCATATCTGCAGACGCTTGGGGTTGCTGTTTCCATAATCGTTGTCATTGGGCGCACGCCAGAAGTTGGGCTGGATACCAAATCCGTCGGACACATATTCCATGCCGTCCACGCAATAGGAGGTCACCTTGCCCGCTGCCGCATCGAACACGAAACGCACTTTGGACGAAGAAATCTCAATGCGGTCGCCCTCGCGGCTGTCTGTCAGCTTCGGGCCCGATGCCTTGTAGGCCAGTTCGGGCTGTGCTGCCGACAAGCGGAACTGCTCGCAGGCCACTTCATAGCCTTTGGGAACCAACGGCTCGGCCAGGCGGGTCACCACACCGAAACGCACGAAGCATTCCGTCCCAGCCTTGAGGCGGAAGCCCGACACCGGAATGGAGAACTCGGCAGACTGCTGCGGTGCCAGGGCCATGTTCAGACGGCCTTTCTTGCGGGTCTCTCCATTGACCTGCACTTCGTACAGGATGTCGTAGTCTTTCAGATCCGTAAAATAGAATCGGTTCAGCACACGGAATTTGCCTGCTGCGGCATCCACTGCCTCGAAAGCCACGTTCTGATGGGCATATTTCACTTCAGCCATGGCCGGATGCGGCGTGCGGTCGGGAGCTACCAGACCGTTGCAGCAGAAGTTACCGTCGCTTGGCATATCCACTCCATAATCGCCTCCATAAGCCCAATAGGGACGGCCGGCCGCGTCTGTTTCCAGAATACCCTGGTCCACCCAGTCCCAGATGTATCCGCCCTGCAGGTTGGGATACTTGTAGATTTCCTTCCACTGGTCCCACAGGTTACCGTTGGAATTGCCCATCGCATGCGAATATTCCGACGGAACGACCGGACGGTCCGAACCGTTCGCACCGATATAACCCAGCCATTCGGCACTGGGATACTGGGGCACGTACATGTCGGAATTCCACTCCCACTGGGCACGTTCGTAGTTCACGGGACGGTTCATCAAATCTTTCTCCCGTTCCTTCACCCACAGATAGGTCTGGTAGAAGTTATATCCGTTACCGGCTTCATTACCCAGCGACCAGAAGGTTACTGAAGGATAGTTCTTGTTACGCTCATACATATTCTCCGTACGGTAGAGGTGGGGCTTCAGCCATTCGGGGTTGTTGCCCAGCGTTCCCCCCTTGCGCAAGTCGTAGAACATGCCATGCGACTCGATGTTGGCCTCATCATATACATACAGGCCGTATTCGTCGCACAGCTCATAGAAACGGCGGTCCTGCGGATAGTGAGCCAGACGAACCGTATTGATGTTGTGGCGTTTCATCAGCTCGAAGTCTTTCCGCATCAGCTCCTCGGGTACGTAGTGTCCCGTAGCCTCGTTGTGCTCATGGATGTTCACACCCTTGAGTTTCAACGGCTGTCCGTTGATGAGCAGCACGGTATAGGGTTTTCCGTTCTTGGCCAGCTGGTCAATCTGCTTGATTTCGATGCGACGGAACCCGACGTGGAAGGGAACGATTTCGGTCACCTTGCCGTCTTCCGCGACCGTCATCAGCAGTTTGTACAGATTGGGGTGCTCCGAAGTCCAGGTCTTCACACCGGCCAGCGTTGTGCTGAAGTCCACAGTCTGTACACCACCGGCAGGCAGGCTGCACTCCTGAACCGCATTGACCACCGAATGGCCTTCGGCATCGAGCAGTTCGTAACCCACCTTTACGGATTTCTGTCCGGCTGCCCGGTTTCTCATGTCCACTGCCAGACGGAAGATACCGTCCTTGTAAGTGTCGTCCAACGTCGATACGACCCGGAAGTCCTTGACGGCCACCTTGGGCTGTGCATAGAGGAAAACGTCGCGTTCGATGCCGCTCAGACGCCAGAAGTCCTGACACTCCAGATACGAACCCGTGCTCCAACGGAAGATTTTCAGCACCAGGCTGTTCTTGCCCGGCTTTACATAAGAATTGATCAGGAATTCGGCCGGATTCTTGGAATCTTCGTTATATCCCACTTCCTGCCCGTTGATATAGACATAGACACCCGACTTGGCTCCGGCCAGATGGAGGTAGACATCTCTTGTCTGTAACCACTCGGCCGGTATATCTATCTCGCGCCGGTAGACACCCACCGGAATATCGTCGGGCAACAGCGGCGGCTGAGGGTCGCTGGCCTTGAACTCAAACCACTGGTTGGTATAGATGGCCACGCCATGTCCCTGTACTTCCCAGTTGCCCGGCACCTGGATGTCACACCACCCTGCCAGGTCTGCTGTAGCCGAAGTCACATCGGCAGGCAGCCTGCGATGGGAATCGGAATACAGGAACTTCCACGTTCCGTTCAGCAGCCGGTAGAAGCGGCTGTTCTCGTATTTACCACTCAGGGCGGCCTCACGGTCGTCATAGGTCATGAACGACGTTCGGGGCGCCTCCCGATTGACAGATACCGTCTGAAGGTCCTGCCAATAAGGCATTTTCGGTTGTTCCTGCTGCGCCGCAAGGCTTTCTGCCGAAGCCAGAGCCAAGCCGCAGCCGACAACGCATGCAAACATCTTGTTTCTCATGTTACTGTTTTTTTATTTCATTCAACATTATCAATTTATCAATCATTGATTCCTACTCCGAATTGGGTCTGCTGTTTCTCCACCTCCTTTACCTTGAGCTGGTTCAGTTCCTTCCGCAGACGCGCATTCTCTTTCTCCAGTTCGCTGGCAGATGTCTTCCGGTCATCCGTCTGTTTCAGCTTGCCCACCTCGGCCATTTCTGCCTCATCCGCAATCTGACGGCGGTCGGTGGGTATACTTTCAAACTCCAGCGTACCTTCCAACGGACGTGCTTCGCCCGGTACTTCCAGTGCAGCTGTCACCTTAATCTTTCCAGCGCGACCGGTAGCCTGTATCAGGGCCGGAGCCGAACCCCATACCACCGGCATCGGATTCACACAAGCCACGTCACCGCCCAGCAGACGTCCTTCACCTTCCACCGTAAAGCGGATAATGGAATTGTTCAAACGTTTCACCGTTCCACGCTTGTCCACCACTTCGGCTATCACGGTCACAACATCCGATCCGTCGGCTTCCATCCGCATTCCTTCGTCGTCCAGACGCAGCCGGATATGGTCGGCCTGTCCCGCAGGATAACGTTTGTGCGTAGCCACTACCTTGCCGTCCATCAGTCCCTCCGCAAGCAAATAAGCCTCGTCCTGCTTACGGGCACGGGCTTTCGCCTTCCACTCCATGAAATGGAAAGCATCCGTAAACTTGATAATTGGCGAAGGCATGCCCTGATGGTTGGGATCTTTCTTATAAGTATAGGTCTTTCCGCCCTTGAACACCGTGAGCCGCACCTCGTCGCAGTTGGAGTAAACCGTAATGTCCTCCGGCGAGAAAGGTGTCAGCTCGTGAGCGATATAGACCATCGGTCCGCTCTCGGCCTGCAAGTCACTCTTCACAGGTTCACGCTGCGACATGAACATGTAATAGGAAGTCTTGGGCTGGCGGAAAGCATCCATGATACCCCCGTAAAAAGGATCGGCATGGTATCCGCGCTGATGGTCGAACGAATGCCAGAAACAAGCTCCCACAATCTGGGCAGATTTCTGACAAATAGACTCATAGCACAAAATGGGGAAGTCTTTCTGATAGGACGGATTCGCATAATGTGCGGCCTGAAGCAGCATCGGAACTTCACCCCATCCGCGAGCCACACGGCTGTCTGAATTCTGAGCATTCCAGTCGTCCACGTTGTCGCCCCACTCACGGATAAAATAAGTCTTGTCACTACGAAGTTTGGACTCGATAGGACGCAGCAGCAAGTCGTAATATTGGTCACCGGCAGCTCCGTGGTCACAGGCGGCTATGCTATAAGGATAAGGATACTCTTCACTACAAATCTCCAACGCCCTTTTGGCAAACGTTTCAGGATAATGGGTTTCATTGAGAATCGGTTCCCAAAAGAACAGCGAAGCATGGTTGCGATGGATGCGTATCATATTACGTATGTCTGAATAGATACGCTCGGCAAATATCGGTTCCTTGTTCCAGAACTGCCAACCCGGCACTTCGACCAAGGCAAAAAGTCCCAATTCGTCACAAGCATCCATAAAAGCAGGATCAATGACATAATGGGTACGGATGACCTTCAGACCTGCTTCACGCAGTTTTTTGGCATCCCTCCACTGCAGCGAGTTGGGTAATGCATTGCCCAGCACAGCAAAGTCTTGATGACGGTTAGTACCCATAATCTTGCCTTTATACGGTTTCCCATTCAGCCACAGGCCTTCCGTCTTCTTGAATTCAATGCTGCGAATGCCGATGCGTTGGCGATACCCATCTATCACACGTCCTGAAGCATCCTTGACCAGTATATCCAGATGATACAAGTAAGGCGACTCCGGAGACCACAACGATGGAGAATCCACTACCATAGAGGCTATCGTATGAGCGGCCTTTCCGTTCTTCAACGACATTTTTTTCTCGGCTTCCTTCACCACCTTTCCCTGTGGAGTCTTCAGTGCGAAGCAGACCGTCACGCGACAGTTCTTTCCCGAAGCATTGCGTACATGGGCTTTCAGATTGACAGTGGCCTGTGCTTCGGATACCTTGTCGTACGACACGAACAGACCACCTCCGGCTACCTCGTTCTCATAATTGGCATTCGTGATGAACACATCATTATGGGCCACCAGCCAGCAGTCCCTGTATATACCTCCGAAATAGGTAAAATCAAGCATGCTCTGCTCCTTGCCGACCGGATAGGTAGGGTCGTCACTGTTGTCGGCTTTCACGGCTATCACATTTTCTTCACCAAACTTCAACAGCGTACTTACATCCACGATAACTGGCAGATAGCCACCATAGTGTTTCTTTACTAGACTGCCGTTCACATACACCTCGCTTTTGCCCATAATGCCTTCAAAGTGCACAAACAGCTGCTTGCCTTTCAGGCTGTCGGCCGGAGTGAAATGTTTCCGATACCAGGCCACTCCCTGATAATTGGCACAACCGCTGGCCTCCACCGGCAGATATTCCAAACCGTGAGGCACCGAAACAACCTCCCAATCTGTATCGTCATAGTCCACAGCGTATGGCGTTCCATCCGCTTCACCTTTCCAGAACCGCCAGGCCTGATTCAAGGAATAGGCCTCACGCCCGGTATTCGGCAATTCGTAAAAACCGGCTGTCGAGAAACGGGCCATGTCGGCATATCCGTGGATTCCCACCAGCACACATATAATAAAAAGAATCAATTTTCTCATAATAAAACACATAACCTATTGTTCAACGTACAGCCTCCAGGTAAGCCTTCAGTTCCTTTATCTTATCTGGATTCTGTTCGGCTCTGTTGACCTGTTCACCCATATCTTTCTTCAGATAGTACAACTGCTCGGCAGGCGCATTACCCAATTCCGTATTCGTCAGTTTATTGTAAGCGCTTTTACGGTTGGGATAGATGTATTTCCATTCGCCGTCGGACACCGACAAGGCTCCGGCATATTCAATCACATAATCACGCCCCTTGCGGTCCTTGCCATACCAGGCATCCAGTTGGCCATTGCTGTCTTTCATCTGTTCTTTCGTCAGACTGGTCTGCAGGAATTCAGCCATCGTCCCCAGAAAATCAATCTGCGAAACCAAAGCCTTTGACACACCCTTCTTCACTTTGCCCGGATAGTTCACGATGAAAGGTACACGGGTACCAGCCTCAAAGTTACTGTACTTTCCCCCTCTGAAAGGCCCCCAAGGCCGATGTTCGCCCAGCAATTCCACCGCACGGTCCTGATATCCGTCATCCACTACAGGACCATTGTCGCTTGTCAGGATTATCAGAGTATTTTCGCGTATGCCCAAGCGTTCCAGTGTAGCCACCACCTGGCCTACCGTCCAGTCGAACTCGATCAAGGCGTCCCCACGCGGCCCCATGCCACTCTTACCTGCAAAACGCGGATGCGGCACGCGAGGTACATGGGCATCATTAGTGGCCAGATACAGGAAGAAAGGCTCATCCTTGTGCTGTTCTATGAAAGCAATGCCATGGGCCACAATACTGTCGTTGATGTCTTGGTCCTTCCACAACGCTTTCTTGCCTCCCTTCATGTAACCGATACGGGAAATTCCGTTGACAATGGCCTGGTCGTGTCCATGATTGGGGCTCGGCTTCATCACCGTCAGCTGTTCCGGATGGGTCTTGCCCAAAGGCTCGCCGGGAAAAGGTTCCTTGTAGCTGACATAGATGGGATCATTGGGGTCGTCATTGACCACCTTGCCATTCTCCACCCATACACAGGGAACACGATCACCCGTAGCAGCCATAATGTAGGAATAATCGAAACCGATATCCTTCAATCCCGGTTCTATCAGCCGGTTCCAGTCCTGTTCTCCGGTCTTGTCACCCATGCCCAGGTGCCACTTCCCTACAGCTGCCGTCGCATAGCCGGCCTCCTTGAACAGGTCGGCCACCGTATATTGCTCCGGACGGATAATCATACCCGCATCACCCGGCGCTATTCCCGTATCCGAACGCCGCCAAGCATAATGCCCGGTCAGAAAAGAATAACGCGAAGGTGTACTGGTGGCAGCCACTGAATGGGCATCCGTAAACATCACGCCTCCATCGGCCAACTTCTCCACATTGGGGGTATGGATGGTCTTTTCTCCATAACAACTTAAGTCACCGTAACCGATATCGTCGGCCATGATAACTACCACATTCGGTTTAGCCGCCTGCTGGGCAACAGCAAAGAAAGGTCCGAACGAACAAGCCATTCCTGAAAGGAAAATAGTATTGAATTTCATGGTATTAAGTAATGCTTTATAAATATATGCAAATATAATCTTTATTCTTTAATAAAAAAGGAAGTACAAACAAGAAAAGAAAAAGCTATACACAATAACATTTACACAGAACTCTCTAAAAGCCGCAAACAAAAAATCCGCTGTTACCAGCGGATTTTTTGTTTGTGACCCGGGTGGGACTCAAACCCACGACCTTCAGAACCGGAATCTGACGCTCTATTCACTAAGCTACCAGGCCTCAATTGCGAGGCAAAAGTATAAAAAATATCAGCATTCTCCTAATATATGCCTGCTTTTTTCAAGATTATTTCGCAGAGCAAGACCTTCTCTTACACTATTAAAATGAAAACACAACACAAGAATATACAATCAAATTGATATTTTATTTAGCAAAACAGATACACCAAACAATATTTTATCTATATTTGCCAAACAAATTAGCAACATAACATTAAAAACTAGATCCTATGAGTTACTTGATAACACCCAAAGACTATAAACCCCTGTTAGACCTAAAGCAAACAGAGCTGGGTATCAAACAAATCAAGGAGTTCTTTCAGATGAACCTGTCATCAGAACTCCGTCTAAGACGTGTCACGGCTCCACTATTCGTGCTGAAAGGTATGGGGATCAATGACGACTTGAATGGTGTAGAGCGTCCCGTTTCCTTTCCGATCAAAGACTTGGGCGACGCACAGGCTGAAGTAGTACATTCACTGGCTAAATGGAAACGCTTGACTCTAGCCGAATACAACATAGAACCCGGTTACGGCATCTATACGGACATGAATGCCATCCGAGCCGACGAGGAGCTGGGCAACCTGCACTCGCTCTATGTGGACCAATGGGACTGGGAACGTGTCATCACTGCCGAAGACCGTAACGTAGAGTTCCTTAAAGAAATTGTAACCCGCATCTATGCCGCCATGGTACGCACAGAGTACATGGTATACGAAATGTATCCCCAGATTAAACCCTGTCTACCGGAAAAATTACACTTCATCCACGCCGAAGAGCTACGCCAACTCTACCCCAATATGTCTCCCAAAGAACGCGAACATGCCATCACAAAAAGGCATAAAGCTGTATTTATTGTAGGTATTGGCTGTGAGTTAGGAGACGGGAAGAAACACGACGGACGTGCTCCTGACTATGATGATTTTACAACTCCGGGCCTGAACGGTCTGCCCGGACTGAACGGCGACCTATTACTTTGGGACGAACCTCTACAACGAAGCATCGAACTGTCTTCTATGGGTATCCGAGTAGACAAGGCAGCCTTAGTTAAACAACTAAAACTGGCAGGAGAAGAAAAACGCCTGGAACTCTATTTCCACAAACGCCTGATGGACGACACCCTGCCACTGTCCATCGGAGGTGGTATAGGCCAGTCACGCCTCTGTATGTTCTATTTGCGCAAGGCACATATCGGCGAAATACAAGCCAGCATTTGGCCTGAACAGATGCGTCAAGAGTGCCGCGAACACAACATTCATCTGATTTAAGGATATAGAACGCAGATTTTTGCAAACAAAGGAGAAGATTAGTTTTTCCATTTGCAGAAATCTGCGTTAATTTGTATCCCAAAAAATCAATTCATAATCCAACTGCCATGAATGTTCAAATAGAAGAGAGCTGGAAAAAACGTCTACAACCCGAATTCGACAAAGATTACTTCAAAGCCCTGACCGATTTCGTACGAACCGAATATCAAAACGGCACCGTATATCCTCCGGGCAAACTCATATTCAATGCTTTCAACCTTTGCCCTTTCGATAAAGTAAAAGTAGTCATCATCGGCCAGGACCCCTATCATGGCCCAGGACAGGCACATGGCCTTTGCTTCTCTGTAAACGATGGAGTAGCTTTCCCACCATCTTTAGTCAATATCTTCAAAGAAATCAAAAGTGACATAGGCACCGACACACCGTCCACTGGCAACCTGACGCGCTGGGCAGAACAGGGTGTGCTTCTGTTGAACGCCACACTAACAGTACGTGCCCATCAGGCCGGTTCACACCAAAACCGCGGTTGGGAAACCTTTACAGATGCTGCTATCCGCCTGTTGGCTGAAGAGAAAGAACATTTGGTCTTCATCCTGTGGGGGGCATACGCCCAGCGCAAAGGAGCCTTCATTGACCGCAACCGTCATCTGGTGCTGACATCAGCCCACCCATCTCCACTCTCCGCCTACAACGGATTCTTTGGGAACAAACATTTCAGCCGCACAAACGAGTACCTGAAAGCACATGGAGAGACTCCGATCCAATGGTAAGTCAAGTGAAAAAAGCTTCCATGAAACAGGAAAAAGATACTGAAAGCCCCAGCCTATACCTCCAGCGGCAACAACTGTTGCTTCGCATGGAATATGAATACGAAAAGGAAGAATTCCGGCGCCAGACGGAAACCATGGGAGTGGCACGCAAAGTAAAACGTGGGCTTTGCTGGTTTCCGGCTACCGCCGGACGAAGTTACTATAACTCGCTCAATCAGTTGGTACTGGAAATAACCCGTACCGAAGATATTGATATCGAACACAATTTCGAATATGGACGTCCAGTCTGCTTCTTCCACCAAACAGCAGACGGGAGCCTCAGCTACTATAACTTCCAAGGCACCGTAAGCTATGCCGACGACACACGCATGGTGGTGGTTATGCCCGGAGCAGGATCTATCATGGACATACAGGGAGCTGATCGTTTAGGGGTACAGCTCTATTTCGACGAGACCAGTTATCGCACCATGTTCGAAGCTTTGACCGACGTGCTCCGCGCCAAAAGCAACCGGCTGGCCGAACTGCGCGACACGCTGCTGGGTACCCTGAAGCCCGGCTTCCGCGAACTCTACCCCGTCCGTTTCCCCTGGCTGAACCAAACACAGGAGTCGGCCGTCAACAAAGTATTATGTACCCGTGACGTTGCCATTGTCCACGGCCCTCCCGGCACAGGAAAAACTACCACGCTGGTCGAAGCCATCTACGAAACACTACACCGCGAACCGCAAGTGCTGGTGTGTGCACAAAGTAATACGGCAGTAGACTGGATCTCAGAAAAGCTTGTAGACCGAGGTGTCAGCGTACTGCGTATCGGCAATCCCACACGCGTCAATGACAAAATGCTGTCCTTCACCTACGAACGTCGCTTCGAAGCCCATCCGGCCTATACTGAACTGTGGAGCATCCGCAAAGAGCTACGTCAACTACATGGCAAAGCCCGCCGTGGCACTTACGAAGAACGTGAAGGAGTGCGCAGCCGTATATCCCGCCTACGCGACCGAGCCACAGCTCTGGAAGTTCAGATCAATGCCGACCTCTTCGACTCGGCTCACGTCATTGCCTCCACCTTAGTCAGCAGTAACCATCGTGTACTGTCGGGCCGACGTTTCGGCACCCTCTTTATCGATGAAGCGGCACAAGCCCTCGAAGCAGCCTGCTGGATAGCCATCCGTAAGGCTGATCGCGTGGTGCTGGCTGGTGACCACCAACAACTGCCTCCCACCATCAAGTGCTATGATGCAGCACGAGGTGGACTGGAACGTACACTAATGGAGACTGTCGTGGCCCACAAACCCGAGACCGTCTCACTGCTCACTACCCAATACCGCATGAACGAAGCCATTATGCGCTTCTCGTCCGACTGGTTCTACGGCGGTCAGTTGCAGGCCGCCCCCGAAGTGCGCCATCGCGGCATTCTGGATTGGGACACACCCATCTCGTGGATCGACACATCGGAAATGGATTTTAAGGAAGAGTTTGTGGGCGAAAGCTTCGGCCGTATCAATCGCCAAGAGGCAGATCTCTTACTCAGCGAACTACGGAAATACATCGAACGCATCGGCGGCCAACGTATTTTGGACGAACGCATCGACTTTGGCCTTATCTCCCCCTACAAGGCACAGGTACAATACTTGCGTGGAAAACTGAAAAACGACGCTACCCTGCGTCCCTATCGCAGTCTGATGACTGTAAATACCGTCGATGGCTTTCAGGGACAAGAACGCGATGTCATTTTCATCAGTCTCGTCCGTGCCAACGACGAAGGGCAAATAGGTTTTCTCTCCGACTTACGTCGCATGAACGTAGCCATGACCCGAGCTCGCATGAAACTGGTCATCCTTGGTGAGGCTTCCACGTTGAACCGTCACGCCTTCTACCGACGATTGCTGGAACATATTCAAAAGGAATCGCAGAACTGGGAATAGGCGTTAGTTTAACGCCCATTCCCTCTACACATTCCCATTTTTTTGCTGCAACAAACAATGTTTTTTGAAAAAAACGAGTCTATTATTTGGAGATATAAAAATAAGTCGTACCTTTGCCACGCTTTTTCAAAGAAAAGGGCGTTTAGCTCAGCTGGTTCAGAGCATCTGCCTTACAAGCAGAGGGTCGGCGGTTCGAATCCGTCAACGCCCACGAAGAATAAGAACTGTTTCACTATTAGTGAAGCAGTTTTTTATTTATCTCCCTTTCTACAAATACATTTCACCCAATACCCATTCCCATACCTCGTATGTACTCTCCGCCCCAGCTGAGCCAACAGACGGGCAAAGGCTGTGCACGAACAGTCTTTTAGGGCTGCGGGATTCTTCTGTTTTAATACGGCATAAATATCTGCCGCAGACATCAGGCGGGCACCTTGCTCGCCTGCCTCGGCAAACGCAAAGCAGCTGCTTATAAGCTCTTCGGCGGGTGTCACACGGTAGAACGGACGGTTGGCTGCCTGAATTTCCGTCTCTTCGGCCTTGCTGAACCAGCATCGCTCGCCACTGTTCAGTTCGTGCAGCAGTTGGGCATAAAGCTGGGCATGGTCGATGGGCGTCGTACAGTCGATGGACCGCTCCACTTCCACACAGATGAAGCGTCTGCTGCCCGAAAGGTCGGTCAGCAGGTCGCGACGGTTGCTCGTACCGATGAACGAGGCAATTCTTGGCAACGATTCGGCCGAACGGCGGTAGGCACGACGCACACGCAGGTCTTCCATCTGCATCAGGTTCTTCAGTTGGGGCATCCGGCTGGCGGGAAGGCGGTCGAACTCGTCCAGGTTGATCAGGCCGTAAGAAGCCAGTTTGTTCTCCGCTGACGAGGCATTGGTCAGGTCGAAGCTCTCTGTGAAGTAGTCACGCAGTTCCTTAGGTAGCAGCATACGGCAGAAAGTGGATTTACCTAGGCCCTGTGTGGGGCTGATCAAAAGCGGAGCCACACTGTTGGCCCTGCGGCCACGGTTGCCTGAACCCGTCCACTGGGCTGTGACGGCCAGCATCCAGCGGTGGAAGGAGCGTACCCAGACATCCTTATCGGATACGCGCTTTGCCAATTCCGTTACTCGGTCTTTGCCGTCCCATTCGGGCAGGTTCTTAAAATAGAGTTCGAAGGGGTGGTAAGCTTGTACGTGGTCGGATTCTACATAACGTTTCACATCCCGGTCCCAACATTCTACACCGTTTTCGATGGCACTGAGAGCAATGCCGTTCAAGGTGCGGCTGTCTACGGGCGTATAAGTAAGGTGGTGAGCCTCATCGGCTTTCTCTGTATTCAGGTGAGCACATTCCGTCCGTTCAGTCAACAGGTTGTAGCGGAAAGCATAGTGCAGTTTCAGATAGCGTGAGAGACGTTGCATCATCCGTTGCTGTTTCGGTTCCTTTTCTGCCTGCTGCGCTACTGGTTTCTTCGCTTCCACGGCAGAGAGAGCTGTTTCTACCCATTCTGTCACCTCATTCTGTCCATTCAGGCTGAACATACGCTTCTCAGGATTCGTCTGTTGCGGTTTCCAAGTCAGGCGAACAGTGAACTCGCCGTCGCCTGTCACGAGAAAGACTTGTCCTTCGGGCAGACTGGAACAAGCACGGTTCAGATCGGCAAGCAGCCGGTCGTACGACGAAACGGATGGTTCTTCGCGGAAAAAGAAATTTCTCAGTTGACAAATCAGATTCATAGGCGTATCTTTTTCTCGTAAAGATACGACATCAAAAAGGCGAAGTCAAGTTTTTCAGCGTAAATAACGGACGATAATCAACGATAATCAACGAAAATCAACTTTTCATTGCCTTCACAAGTTGATTTCAAAGATTCCCCTAATGTGACTTCACCACAGGAAACTGATAATAAGATACTTATATTGAAACATCCACATTGGGAAAGATGACACATTACCGTACAAGCTGAAGACGATGAACACTGCCGTGAAACTTTATCTTTCAACCTACGTCCCTTTCTTGCAACAGATTACACTACCAATGAAGGATTGGAAGCAGATTTGGACAATCCATTACTCACTACCGATATTGCGTTCCTAAACACCTACTTTAGGGACAGTCGTTAAATTCCGTCATTATGAGTCAATCGGCAGACTGTCCCGGTAATTTTTCCGATCGAACTCATCTTTTTATATTTTCGGCTCCGTTTCGGAGCCCCTTTTTTCATTTTTGGACCCAACTGGAGCCAATACTCCAGTGAAAGGGCCGTTTCTCACTCACCTCGAACATCAGGCAGCCTGAGCAATTTCGTTGACTTCCCGCCGGACGAGCTGTACTGCATTCGCCGTGTGGATGCCAAAGAAGATGTACAGGATTTCGGTCAACTTCGTCCTTGCCTTGATGCGTTTCAGGCCATAGTGTTCCTTCTGCGTTCCGAACGAGCCTTCCATCCTCGTTGCCCTCACCCTCGCCAGCTCGTTGCGGATGATGTCGTTCTCTTTCTTTTCCAAGGACGGACGGCCACGCTTGACGAATGACGTCTGTATTCCTCTATCCTTGCAGTACCCCCTGTTGGCGCTGCCGGCATAGCCTGCATCTCCTCCGACCTTCTTCGCGTCCACACCGAAGAGCTTTCGGTGCATCTTCAGGCAGTGCGTAAGCCTGGTTCCCTCGTTGAAGGCATTGAATGACAGCTTCTCGATGAATGAGAGTCCGTCAACCTGGATGTTGTTGCACTTCGCACCAAACTCTACGCTCTTCACTTCCTTGCCTCTCACGATCGGCCTCACATACGGCTTGCTGATGCTCACTATCCTGTCCTTGACACTCTCGCGAGGATTGTTGTTCTCGAAGTGGGCCTTCTGCTGGCGGTACACTCTTGTGATGATTTCAATATCGCTCTTCTGTCTGGCTGTCAGCAATTTCTCCGCGCCTGCATTCTCCCTCTCCAGTGTGCGGGTCTCCTTCAGTATCTTCCCCAAAAGGTTGAGCAGGCGTCTGGTCAGTTTCCTGGTCTGGACTTTCGTATGCCTGCGCCGCTTCCTGTACGACAGGTTGGCCTTCTCTACGTCTACGTACTTCGTCCTCGGACGGTGCACATTCAGCTTGGCACTCAGAGTGCACATTATCTCATATGACTTCTCTATTCCTTCCCACAGAAGCTTCGCATCCGTAGGATAGCGCATCTCGCTCTCGTAACAGGTTGCATCCGTATACATCGTGTCCAGGTCCTTCATGTACGGTTTCCAGGCTCTTGCCAGTATCTCCTGCTGCTGTTGGATCTTCAGCCCGCGGGCCAGCTCCGAAAACACGTCGTCCAGAAGTTTGTAGTTCGTCAGAGGATGCATCGGGTCTATTCTCACATCGCAGAAGAGCTGATAGTGGACGTTGCCGTTAAGATGCTCCATCAACCTCGGGCTGCTCAGACCTGTGTACATCTTCAGGAACATCAGCGCAACCTTGCCCTCCGGGGTGAAGTATGTTTTTCGTCCTTTCTTCGCTCTCATGCTCTTGCTTATCAGTCCAAAGTTCTCTGCCATCTCACCAAGCGGCAGCCTCTTCCTAATTTTTCCCAGCTCGCTAGTCGCGAACGTCCGCCTATACAATTCATAAAAATCGAACTCCGTGAAAGGAAGATCGGGTGATATTCCAGAGAAATTTTGTACCTTAGCCATGCAGATTAATTTTTGCGATACCTCCAAATTTGGCTTTTCTAGGGCAATTGGAGGTATTCTTTTTATCTTTAGCTAAGATACAAATTTTATATTACATTGGCAATCAATTCGTTATAAAGTTTTATTCTTTTTACGACAGTCCCTACTTTAGTTCGCTAAACATGGACTTGGCGGATGTAAAGAGGGGCTTTGTAAGGTCGTTTATGCTTGGTATTTGATACCCACCAGGAATCGTAATCTAATGATAAGTGGCTGAATATCTTTGATGTATCTTTTAGCTAAAGAAGTAATCTCCCGCTATTGCTCCACCGGAGGCTTGCAATATTTTACAGTGTCTTGCGGTGTCGATTTCCTATCACACGACAAAGGTAACGCTTTACTTTGAAATACAAGCAGATGCCTTGTGTTTTTGCTCCATCTCATTGGGGAACTTCAATTTAAGTGGATAATATTACAGAATATACTTGTTAAATGATGTTCTTGTTTTTACAAATAATCACCAATCTTTAATGATTTAGAATAACTATCAACTTCTTTATCTGAAGCTAATTTCTCTACATGCTCAATAGATATACCTTTCCATCCTCTTATATTTGAAAACATAGGCCATATTGTACATTCTCCTATTTCGGGCTCATATTCATAATCTATATCTTCAAGTTCCTGCAGAGAGCATAAGTTCTTTACTTCATCGTCTGTTTTAGCTATTACAATTATATCTTCTGGTGATATTGAGGAAAAATCAAACTCATGTCGTATTCTCCATTCTCTCAACCAAGTGAAATCATGGGTAAGAACATTTAGTTTCTCAAATCTCCAATCCATATCTATTTTCTTAAGATTCGCTTCGTCCATTTTATCACCATAAATTACAGATTTGGCTCCAAAGTCTTTTATCAACAAATCTCTTCTAAAACCTATACCGTAAAAAGACAACATAGGTTTATAGAAACGATTCATATACAAAAGATTTTCTCTAAAGTGCGTTATCGGAGTCTCTGTAAAACAAATATAATCATGAGTGTTAGAAATCAATTTTGATTGATTCAAAATATTCACCAATTTATCATACGCATCTTCCCCTTTTGTGAAATGAAAGAGATAAGGTGAAAGATCATTCCTATTTTTTACTAAATTTTCAGATGGATTCATAATTATATATCTATATTATTTTTCTTCTTTGAAAAATAATTGATAATAGTACATTTTTTTTTCTTCATCATAACCTCTAACTATATATTGCTCTCCACCATGAATATTTATATCAAAATTCTTATCTAATTTGATTGTTGTCATGGTACCTGTAGCCCTACGTTTTATTGCAGCTGATTCAGTTTCAAAGGTGTCATCAATTTCTATATCACGCTCCCTTTGATAGTTTTCTTTATATTGCTTAAATTCAGAAACTAACTTAGGAGTTTCAAAAACTTGTTCTGCAAAAGTATTTATATTAACAGATCCTTCTTTCAGAGCTTCAACACTTCTGTTCATATATGTCGCTTTCTCTATTTTTCCATTCTCACTAGGTAGTTGAGAAACAAAACTCTTGCATAGAGAAAGTATATTTTGAGTCTGATTGAAATTATCTTTTCTTTGTCGTATGTGGAGAAAATCATTAATCCAATATTGAGCTTCTGTTCCTTTACTACTATTGTCTATAGTTAAAATAGAAAAACCAAACTCTCCATCTACATTGAAAATCAAACATCCTTTATCTAATTTGTTGATATTTATACCATATTCAGTTTCTATTTTGTAACCTATATTATCATGATACACCTTTAGAAAAGTATCTTTTGTTTCTGATTTAAATAAACCTAATACATCGGTAAAATGGCCCTCAAAATAACAATTTTTAAATAGTACGATATGAAAATCACCTCCTTTAATTTTAGGATGATCACTTCGTTCATATAGATGTTTAGCAATATTTATTGATTGAGCGTGCATCTCATTATGATTCTTGAATACAGCTGAAGCATATACATAAATCTCATTCAGGTTCAAGTCAGCTTCATGAAAAAACTGATAGATAATATTCTTATTAAAGGACAATGTAAAATATTTTAATAGTACAGGAAGTACTTTTTCCGATACCATATATGATGCTTTAGAGAAATAACAGTTCTCATTATAAGTTTTATTTCCAATGTAATGTGTAGATATTGCTTCTATAATCGCATTAGAAAATACTATATCACTTTTGTTGTTCATCTTGTTCTCTTTTTTCTAATCTAATTAAAAAATGCATTGACTGTCCATAGTTGAAAAGGTTTATTACTGTGTAATATAACAAGACTAAAGACAACGTAGAAAAAAATAATATGCCTATTATAGTTAAACAATTAACAACTATCGCTATTGATTTTGAAAATACTGTAATTTCAAGTTTTAAGATAATTTTGATTATGAATGATAACAACAACGTTATACATTGTAAAATTAACGATCCCGCAAATACACTACTTAGAATTTGGAAGAAACTTAAATTATCTCTTTTCTCCATTGGTGAGGACATTTTCTTCAGAGCCTCTATATTGCCAATGCCGATTATTAAAGCATATCCTCCTATACAAAAACCTAATATGTTTGGTAACAAATCAAGAGTAATATTTATTATTTCATCTAAGAGTGCGAATGTATTTTCTAATTTAAAGTGGATTATCAAGAATGATAAAATAGCTGTTATTACTACACTAATAAGCATAGAGTAGGAGTATAGAAATTTACGTATTATATATTTGGGAAAGATTCCTTTTATACTCAATTTATGGCTATTTTTAAGTTCTTGATTAGTTTCCATGAGAATGAGGCCTAAAGATATTCATTATTTGATTTACAACATATCCTAATAAATTAACTTCCTCACATCTTGTATTAAGGATTCTAGGATGTGTTTTTGTATCTATTTTTATTTTTGTATTATTCTCTATAATTGTAGCTTGTACATAACCATTACTTTGAGCAACCTTTAGAGCTCCTTTTATTAATAGACTACCAGTCTTTATATCACCATTTTGATTTGGAGTCGCCTCTAATTTTAGTCTCTTCATCTCACTTTCTCTAATTTGATTATCCATAAATTCATAGGCTTCATCTCCTGTGTCTGCATTGCTATACGAAATACTTATTAGTAATTTCTTTACAGATTCTGCATTTATAATACGATCAAATATATCTTCTGATTGTTCTATGATGACTTCTGATTGTTCATCGTTTTCTATAACCTGAGCTACAGCATTTGACAAAAATTTATGCACATTGTTAGCAGAAATTCCTTGGTCTTTAACAAAAGCAAATCTATGTGCACGAGGAATGAAAAAATAGTTAGTTTCTTTCAGATTCGGGAATAAATTTGTTGGTAAATCCACATTCTCTACTTCCATGCTACTCAAGTTTATCCAGTCATCGCTATCAATTATTACATATTTTGATATTTTTCCATATATAACCTCTATATTTTCTTCGCCAACTCTCGCGAATGTGGAAAATTGAGTACGAAGAATCATATGCTGGTTTTCCCCATAAATAGGTATATGAATTTTTAGGTTTTTAATTTGAGATACTATATTTTTATAAGCTTCATCACCTTGTCTATTATTAGACATAAGCTTAATATTAACAATTTGTATACTAAAATTTTTTTCGTCTAATTGATTACGTGCCATATTGTTACTTTTAATTATTATTTCCCTCCTTTAATTCTATTACAATTCTTACAAAGCATCTGGCAATTCTCAGCCACAGTAGTACCACCTTCTTTCCATGGTGTGATATGATCTGCTTCCATTTCCTCCAGTTCAAAGTGTTTGCCACAATGTACACAAATACCTTTCTGGCGTTCGTAGGCTTCGCGTTTCATCTTTTTATCAAAAGTACGGAAACTCAGATCACGTAAATCACCGCTCAGAACATAACGGTAGATACCGGATTTTTTCATGATTTCATCATCTTCCATCAAATCATGAATTTGTTTTTCCAACGCAGCGGTATCATAGACACCATCACCATATTTGTCGAACATTTCGCCCCAGTCCAAACCTTTCATTTCACGGCGGTACTTAACGAATGTAGAACGTATCCATGTGATGATTGATACGAAATAAGCCCAAAGTTTATTGGCATTTGGATCAAACTGGTGCAAAGCCATATACTTGTCAATACTCTCTACACCGTCATGACGAGCAGCCCATTTTAAGATTGTGGATAAATATGCTTGTTCTATTGCATTACCGTTCAGAAAATCTGCCCCCATTTTATATGCCGGGCAACCATTCTTTGAGAAGTGTCTACGTGCGTCAGTTACAAAAGGTCCAGAATAAACTGCATTTAATAATTCTTGGTCAAGAAGTTTTTCTCCAGCAATGTTGATTACACGAAACCAATCCAACTTTTCCTTATCAGTTCCTTCACAAAAATAGACTGTTAATTCATAATTGAGGAATTTCTCTTTTTCCTCAGCTGTAAGTGTTGAATAATAAAGTGTACCTCGGTTAGGGTCAACTATATTGAAGTCATGGGTATAGAATCCGCAGATTGAAAGAGTACGTTGCTGTCCGTCGATCATTTCAAAATTGCCATTATCATCCACACTCCAATACATGATATTGAGAGGAAACCCTTTAAGTATAGTATCTATTACAGCCTGTTGTTGCTTTTCATCATAACGGAACTCACGCTGATAAGGTGGGCGTATATCCAACTTTCCATGATAGCCTTTAACACCTGTATCTGGATCATTGACATAACCGTCAATAAGATCTGCAATTTTTATTGATTTCAATTCTATCTGCATATCTTACTCCTTTCCTTTTTTTGAAGTTTTGTTTGTGCTTTGTTTCTTGGTCAAGGATTTTTCCTCAGATTTTAATCGCCGTTCTACCTTTTTTACGTCCTCTCCCGGTGGCAACTGTTCCGGAACAATTCCACGTTGAAGCAGCATATTCCTTACAGCAGCATTGTTGTCTACATGCTCACGGGTTATTTGTTCTTGACCATGCAAATCTTTCTGTTGTACATTCACTGAGGTCATTTCTGCAGCAAAATCTTTTGCTTTGATACTGATTGTTGGGAGAAAGTCTGCTAAAGGTCGATTGTCTGGAGCGCCTAATCTACGCTTTAATAATGCTGTGTCTAAATGAAATAATGCCTTGTCGCCTTTAGAACGGATAATGCCGAATCCTTTGTTATCCACGCCACGCTCATAAAGAATACCTGACAGGCGGTTTTCCGTTTCAGCTAATTTGTTGCGTGCCACAACACGTTCGTGTTCCAAGATTCTTTTTTGCACAAGTTCTGCTCGGCGTGTCTGTACAGCAAAGTAGTTTTGTGCAAATGCTACTTGTGCTTTGCGGGGGTCTCCATTTTGTGCTATAAGATAGCAGGCATAGCGCGTCAGCATGTAGTCATTTATCTCACGCTGAGCACCTTTGGCCAATTCTATCATTTTGCTGACGTCAGCAAAATGATATGCTATTTCTTGGCCTGCATTTTCACATGCTGTTTTTGCTTTCTCTATGATATTCTCGAAGTTACGCCATTGAGCATAACCCAATAAGGTAGAGAGTTCTCTTGCACTCCAGCATTCCACCCCTTCGTATTCATTGGCAATGGCTTCAAATTGCTGGAATAGTTCTATTATTTCTTCGGCTTTCATGGCTTTTATTTTTTTCTTCTTATTAAAATGCGAGCATAACAACCTATTAATTTCCCTTTTTTATCTCTGTAGCATAGCTTCCCTCTTCTAAAACTTTTATCCTCTCTAAACAAGTTTTCGCATTCAGTACTCGTCAAGTTTGAACTAACTCCACAAGCGACACCTAACTCTCCACCATTTCCAATTCCTATAATTTCGAACTGTTCAGGATTATATTTATCCATGAATGTAATAGGAACTCCCATTATACCATCATAATCCATTGGAATAAATTCAGTTTTTGCAACCTCAATGGCATCATAATTTATATAATGAGGATATTCTTCTGGAGAATATGATTTAAATAATATAATATCTTCGTGACGTTTCTTTATATCTAAATTAGTAAACCACGTTACACCTGAAACTCTTATCATTCCCTGCTTGTGATTACTAGCTGTTGCTGTATCTTCATATTTTGAAATAAAATGTCCTGCACCTCCTTTAAATCCGTATCCTAACCACATTTTATTATTTTGAATCAATGGAAATATTTCTTTATATGATAATGCATTTTGATGTCCAATAATCAAAAAATCTTTTTTATATTCCATTAATTGTGCAATATATTCCCGGAATAGAGAAAATGGTGGATTTGTTACTACAATATCTGCTTCTTTAAGAAGCTCGATACATTCTTTACTTCGGAAGTCACCATCTCCTTTCAGTGGCATTACTCCTATTTCATTTGCATCCGGAGTATGATTTCCATTCTTATCTCCTTCATAAATTAGATATACAGCCTGCTCGCTTTGATTTTGGCTGAATAAATCCATATTCTGGTTCTTATAGCATGTAGTAATTAGCTTTTTCAAACCAAGAAACTCAAAATTATATGCGAAATAGGTAAAGAAGTTACTTACTCGTGGATCGTCACAGTTACATAATACGGTTTTACCACGAAAATGTTCGCGATAATGTTTCAGTTCATTATTGATATCGTCAAGTTGGGTATAAAATTCATCCTTTTTCGCTTCTTTAGCCTTATCTATATTTCTTTTTGCCATAATTTTACATGCTTTTATTTAATAATTCTCTGATATCCACATTTAGCAATCCTGCAATTTTAGACAAGGTTGCTAAATCTGGTTGAATCTTATTGGAGCACCATTTGGAAACGGTGGAACGATCTTTTCCAAGTTGTTCAGCCAACCACTTTCCTGTTTTGTTTTGTTCTACTAATACGACTTTTATTCTATTCAAATTTTCCATTATAGACCACATTATTGGTATATAATACAAATATAGTGATTATATATAAAACAATGGACTTTCCTTCAAATATTTTTTACCCCAGACAGAAAGGCCGTATGTCAGTCATAATAAACCGATGGCACACAATCTTTCTGTTTTGAAATAAATAATCATAATCTTCAGTTATAGGAATCCGAATTCCGTAAGATACGCTACGAAAAAGTAAAAAAAAGGAGTGTACCGGCCGTGCCAAGCACGCCGATACACTCCCTTGGAGTTCTTCAATCCGATACGTTTAGTTGTTCTCCGGACGGAGCTTGCGGACGGTAACGGCCGTCTGCCACATTTCGCTCTCGCGCAGAGCTTTCAGCTCGTCGTTCAGCTTCTCGCGATAATCGGGTTTGGAGTTGCTGTCGATAGATATCTGAGCTTCGTTACCACACTTCACGCTCTCATACAACTTCTGCATAACCGGTTTAATAGCATCGTGGAACGGGCCCATCCAGTCAAGAGCACCGCGCTGGGCAGTAGTAGAGCAGTTGGCATACATCCAGTCCATACCATTCTTGGCAAAGAGGGGCATCAACGACTGCGTCAGTTCCTCAACGGTTTCATTGAAGGCTTCGGAAGGTGTGTGGCCGTTCTCACGGAGCACTTCATACTGTGCCAGCAACAGGCCTTGAATAGCGCCCATCAGCGAACCACGCTCACCGGTAAGGTCGGAAGTAGCTTCACGCTGGAAAGTGGTCTCAAACAGATAACCGGAACCGATACCGATACCCAATGCCAAGGTACGGTCCATTGCCTTGCCTGTGGCATCCTGATAGATGGCGTAAGAGCTGTTCAAGCCACGACCTTCGAGGAACATGGTGCGGAGCGACGTACCTGACCCCTTCGGTGCTACCATAATCACATCAATATCTTTGGGAGGAACCACGCCTGTGCGATCGTTCCAAGTAATAGCAAAACCATGAGAGAAGTAAAGAGCCTTGCCAGCTGTCAGATGCGGCTTCAACGTAGGCCATACAGACATGACGGCTGCATCGGAAAGCAGACACATCACAATAGTGCCCTTCTCGGCTGCTTCCTCGATACCGAACAAGGTTTCGCCGGGTACCCATCCATCGGCAATAGCTTTCTCAAAAGTCTTGCCCGGACGCTGTCCAACGATGACGTTGAAGCCGTTGTCGCGCAGATTGCAGGCCTGTCCCGGCCCCTGTACACCATATCCGATTACTGCAATAGTTTCGTCTTTCAAAATCTCACGTGCCTTTTCCAAGGGAAACTCTTCGCGGGTCATCACATTTTCGATAACACCGCCAAAATTCAATTGTGCCATTGTTGTTATTGTTTTTATTTGTGGCTTTCGCCCGGTTAATATATTTCTTTTATTCAAATATCATTTTTGCACGGCATACGGTTTCATCGCCGTTCTTTTTCACTTCCACACCATACACATCGTTACCATCGTCATCTAAGAAGAAGGAAAGAGTGTCACCATAGTAACTTTCGGCCACGTAGGCCATCTCAAAGCGACGGATACGCTGCGTCCGATACTTTTCCAACGGAAAAAGATCGAGGATGTGCTCGATGTAGCGGATGCTGTTGACATGGCCGTTGATGTCAATATCACTGTACTTGGCCGTGAGCGAAGCGACAGGTTCCGCGGCCATCACCTTGATGCGTGAAGGCTTCTCGATGGGGCAAGGTTCGTCGCACACGTAGTTTACAATATCGCCACCGTTTATGGCTAGCAGGTCAATGGGTTTGCGTGTCTGCATGCTAATCATTGCCCAAACAGAACGGGCATATCCTATCTTGCGGCCGTCCTTGTCGAGGATGGCAAAGTTACGGTCGGTAAAGAGGCGGTAGACGTTCTCCACCCACGTCTGTACCGAGAAGGGGTCATATTGCAAGGGCATCTCGTCCATATCAACAGCCAGACGGGACAATACCCACGTATAGTTTTCTTCGTTCAGTTCAGCCATGCCGAAACCGCGTTCGGTGGCGTGGAAACCCGCACAGTTAAGCAGGTGGTTACCCAACACCCCCAGCGTCAGCCGTCCTGTAAAGTCTACATGAAAAGGCTCGGCCACGAAGTTATAGGTTCCTATTTTGTTGTTTTCACTCATTGCTTTTCTGTTTTTTACTTTCCAGATATTTTGCCTCCCGTTCGGCCAGGTACTCGTTAACCCGTTCGAAGCAGCTCGTAGTGATAGCCACACGCCCTGAGCGGACAAACTGAAGCACACAGCCGAAAGCTTGCAATTCCTGATACAGGTGCGTGATATCATCGCTCATACCGTTCAGCTCAACAATGGAGAAAACGGGGTTCACCTCGACGATGCGAGCATGATTCTTACGGATGACCTTCGACACCTCAGGCGTTTGTTCCAGCGCAGGAGTCTCTACCTTGTAAAGGGCTATCTCGTGCTGATAGATTTCGTCGTCGGTAAAATAATGAGCCTGCAGTACATCCATCTTCTTAGTAATCTGCTTCACGACTTTCTCGATGGTATCCTTGTCCGTCCACGCTGTAATGGTGTACTTGTGTACGCCCTGAATGGAAGAAGCGGACACATTCAGGCTTTCGATATTGATCTGCCTGCGGGTAAACACCGCCGTCACCTGATTGAGCAAGCCGGCAATGTTTTCCGAATGGACGATAATGGTATATAATGTCTTGTCAGTCATAGTCTGTATCTTTTAGCATTCCAAAAGCATCTGGTTCACCGAACCACCCGGAGGCGTCATCGGCATAACGTTACCCTCTTCTTCCACGCAGGCCTCGAGCAGGAAGGGACCGTCCGTGGCCAGCATCTCGCGGATGGCATCGGCCAACTCCGAACGCTCCATGACGCGGCGTGAAGGGATGCCGTATGCGGCGGCTATCTGCATGTAGTCAGGGTTCAGCATGGGGGTAAACGAGTAGCGGCGGTTGAAGAACATGGCCTGCCACTGGCGCACGTTACCCAGGTAGTTGTTATTCATCAATATCATTTTGACAGGTGCCTTCTGCTCCATCACCGTGCCCAGCTCCTGCAAGTTCATCTGTAGGCCGCCGTCACCCATAAAGACGCAGACGGTACGGTCGGGACGACCAAAGGTGGCACCAATGGCGGCAGGAAGGCCGAAGCCCATCGTACCCAGTCCGCCAGAGGTAACGATGCTGCGCTCGCGGGTATATTTGAAGTAGCGGGCAGACATCATCTGGTTCTGGCCTACGTCGGTCACCAGGATGGCTTCGTTGTTTGTAGCTTCGCTCACGGCACGTACCACCTCACCCATGCTCAGTTCGCGAGTCGTGCGATGGAGTTCAGGACGGATTACTTTCTCCTCCTCTACTTCCTCGTAAGTACGGAAGCTGTCGAGCCATTCCTGATGGGTAGCGGGCTTCAGCAGTTCGGTAACAGCAGGAAGCGTCTGTTTGCAATCGCCCAACACGGCCACGTCGGTCTTGATGTTCTTGTCTATCTCGGCAGGGTCGATGTCGAAATGAATGATTTTAGCCTGCGGAGCATAAGTAGCTACGTTGCCCGTCACACGGTCGTCGAAGCGCATGCCCACGGCTATCAGCACGTCGCACTTATTGGTATTGATGTTCGGCCCCAGATTGCCGTGCATGCCCAGCATACCTTTGTTCAACGGATGGTCGGAAGGAAGGGCCGAAAGTCCCAGCAGGGTACGTCCGGCAGGCAATCCGGCTTTCTCGATGAAGGCCCGGAGTTCGGCCTGTGCATTGCCCAACTCTACCCCCTGCCCCACGAGTACCAACGGGCGTTCGGCAGCATTGATGAGATCGGCTGCCTCGCGGATGGCTTCCATATCCATGTCGGGCACGGGCTGGTAGCTGCGAATATAATCGACTGTCACAGGAGCATATTCCATCTTGTCTACCTGCGCGTTCTTGGCAAAGTCGAGCACCACAGGGCCCGGCCGACCGCTACGGGCAATGTAGAAGGCACGCGCCACGGCCCAAGGCACATCTTCGGCCCGACGGATCTGGTAACTCCACTTAGTGATGGGTTGGGTGATGCCTACAAGGTCCACTTCCTGAAAGGCATCCGTACCGAGGAAACCTGTACCCACCTGCCCGGCAATGACCACGATAGGCGTACTGTCTATCATGGCGTCGGCAATGCCGGTAATGGTATTGGTGGCACCCGGCCCACTGGTCACGAGGCAAACACCTACCTGACCCGACACACGGGCAAAGCCCTGCGCGGCATGGGTAGCACCCTGTTCGTGGCGCACCAGGATGTGGTTCAACGTCTTCCGATGGTCGTATAAGGCATCGAACACGGGCATAATGCTGCCGCCCGGATAGCCGAATATCGTTTGTACCCCTTCGTGCTCCAGAGAGCGCATCAGGGCTTCTGCGCCTGTAATTGTATCTTTCATTTCTTTAATGGATAATGGAGAATTGAAAATGGAAAATTGCCTGCGAAATCACAAGGCTATTAATTTTCAATTCTCAATTTTCAATTATATAATCCTCACCGCTCCCTTGTCTGCCGAGCTCACCAGGCTGGCGTAGGCCTTCAGCGCCTTGGACACCTCGCGGTTGCGAGTGACAGGCGTCATGGGACGTGCCGCCAGTTCGGCATCGGTCAGCCGGACATTGATGGTACGGTTGGGGATATCTATCTCGATGATGTCGCCATCCACCAGCTTGCCGATGTTGCCGCCGGCTGCCGCTTCGGGCGAGATGTGGCCGATGCTCAAGCCCGACGTGCCACCGCTGAAGCGCCCGTCGGTAATGAGGGCACACTCCTTGCCCAGGTGGCGCGACTTGATATAAGAGGTGGGATAAAGCATCTCCTGCATGCCTGGGCCGCCCTTGGGACCTTCGTAAGTGATGACCACCACGTCGCCGCTCTGCACCTTGCCGTCCAGGATACCTTCGCAGGCAGCTTCCTGCGAGTCGAAGACTTTGGCAGGACCGGTGAACTTCCAGATGCTTTCGTCCACACCGGCAGTCTTCACTACGCAACCGTCCTGTGCGATGTTTCCCTTCAGCACGGCCAGTCCGCCGTCCTTGCTGTAGGCATGCTCCAGGTCGCGGATACAACCCTCGGCACGATCGGTGTCGTATTCCTTATAGCTGTTGTCCTGCGAACCCAGCTTCAGGTTGAACTTGCCGCCGGGAGCACTGGCGTATTTCTTCAGCGCCTTCTTGCAGACGTTGGGGCTGGTGATGCAATACTGGTCAATCTCTTCGGCCAGCGTCAGGCCGTCCACGCGCTTCACGCTGGTATCGACGAGTCCACCCTTGGCCAGCTCGGCCATGATAGCTACAATACCACCTGCACGGTTCACGTCCTCTACATGGTACTTCTGCGTGTTGGGCGCCACCTTGCAGAGACAGGGCGTCTTGCGCGACAGCATGTCGATGTCTTCCATCTTGAAGTCGGCCCCCGCCTCATGAGCCACAGCCAGCAGGTGGAGTACCGTGTTAGTCGAGCCACCCATGGCAATGTCCAGCGTCATGGCGTTGAGAAAAGCCTCGCGGGTTGCGATGCTACGTGGCAACACGCTCTCGTCACCGTCCTCGTAGTATTTGTAAGCGTTCTCCACAATCAGCTTGGCGGCGTCCTTGAAAAGCTTCTTGCGGTTCTCGTGCGTAGCCACGATGGTGCCGTTGCCCGGCAGGGCCAGGCCGATAGCCTCGTTCAGGCAGTTCATGGAGTTGGCGGTGAACATGCCCGAGCAGCATCCGCACGTGGGGCAGGCATGCTGCTCAATCTTGGCCACTTCGTCGTCGCTCACCGTCGTGTCGGCCGACTTGATCATGGCGTCTATCAGGTCGAGGTGCTGTCCCTTCCATTCGCCCGCCTCCATCGGTCCGCCCGAAACGAAGACGGTGGGGATGTTCAGGCGCATGGCTGCCATGAGCATGCCCGGCGTTATCTTGTCGCAGTTGCTGATGCACACCATGGCGTCGGCCTTGTGGGCGTTGACCATGTACTCCACGCTATCGGCAATGATGTCGCGCGAAGGCAGGGAGTAGAGCATGCCGTCGTGTCCCATGGCGATGCCGTCGTCGATGGCGATGGTATTGAACTCGGCGGCAAAGCAGCCCAGCTTTTCAATCTCTTCCTTGACATACTGGCCGATTTCGTGCAGGTGGACGTGACCGGGTACAAACTGCGTGAACGAATTGACGATGGCAATGATGGGCTTGCCCATCTGCTCGCGCTTCATGCCGTTGGCCACCCACAACGCACGTGCCCCGGCCATGCGGCGGCCCTGCGTACTGAACGAACTGCGTAACTGGTGTTTCATCTTTGTTGTTCTCCTTTCAATGAAAAAAGCCTTTCTCATCAGTGAGAAAGGCTTCAATAATTATCTTCCGACGTATGAATACATACACAAAACCTTTCTCACGCTCTTGATTTCAAGACCACGACGCGAATAATATGCAGGACTGCCAGGTTAATGGATGTATGTAGCATCATATCTTTCTTATCTCTTTAAAATTGGTAATTCTATTATCTTTTGTTGCTTAACGTGATGCAAAGGTAAGGGCTTTTTTATAATATCCAAACAGTTTGAAGAAAAAAAACATATTTTTCTATAGAATCGTAAGAAAAGAGCAAAGAAAACTCTCCTTTTATCATCAGCAAGTTCATCAAAGCAGCCACCATGCCATCTTTATTTCCCAAGATACGACCTTCTTGTCCATGCCTTTCGTACACAATATTCCCCACTGCCTACGAGTTTATTTCAATTTATCCATAATAAACTGACAGTTTAACGGTGATAAACTGAGAGTTTAATACGATTAAACTGGAAGTTTAAAGCGACTAAACCAGGAGTTTAAAATGACTAAACTCAAGAAAAACAAAAGAGGACCGGCTCCCTGCGTCCGATCCTCTTTGCCTAACAAAAAACCATTAAAAATTACCAGCCAGCATGTTCTTTCTTATGTTCGTAAGAATCGGCCTGGCGTACACGATCGCCATTGTAGTTCCATACGATTTCGTCGGTGTATTCCTTGCCATCGGAGGTGATGACGGCCTTGAGCACGTTGCGCCCTTCGGCCAGAGTCACTTTATCGAAAACGTAGTGGACATCGGTATAGCCCTTGCGGATGCCTTCCAGCTCCCGGCCGTTCAGGTAGACGCGGGGCGTGCCGAGGTTAGAGTAAACTGTCACGGAAGTCTCCTTGCGCTCGCGCTCCGTGTTGCGGCGCTGCGTCAGGTAGAGCACAGGTTCCTTGCTCCAGTTGGCCTTGTACCAGTAGAAGGAGTCCTTGCGCGTCTTGCGGTCGAAGGTAATAAGGCCCTTCATGTTGCGCGCATCCACGCCGCCGCGCTTCCACATGGGCACGGCAAAGTCGAACGTATTCCACAGGTAGGATGCCAGGATGTAGGGGTGCTGGGCGATGATGCTCCACTGGTACTCGTGCGTCTTGGTCTGGAAAGTCTCGGGATAGAAGTCGCTGCCCCAGTTCAGGGCGTCGCCCAGTACCTCCGTCTGATGCTCTATGTTGGCATCCGCACCATATTCGGTCAGCATCAGCCGCTGCCAGGGATATTCCTTCTCCATCTTCTCGACCCAGGGCTTAATGTCCTGTATCTTCTTCTCGTACCATCCGAAGTAGCGGTTCATGCCCTGTATGTCGGTATTCTCGTTGACGGGATGCTCCACATGGCCGTAGCCGTTGACGGCCACCGTATAGCGGTCGGGGTCCTCGAGCTTGCAGAGGTCGTGGACAGACTGAGTGAGCGCCGCCGTATAGCCGTGCGGATGGTAGACTTCGTTATGGATGCCCCACACGTAGATGGAGGGGTGGTTGAAGCTCTGGCGTATCAGCTCACGCATCTGCTGGTGGACGTTGTCCCACTCCTGCCCCGTGACGCGGTTCACGAAAGGAATCTCAGCCCAGATGACAAGGCCCAGCGTGTCGCAACGCGAGTAGATGTAGTCCGACTGCTGGTAGTGGGCGAAGCGCACGGTCGTGGCTCCCACCTCCATAATCTGCGCCAGGTCGAAGTCGTGCTCCTTGTTGGTCAGCGCGCTGCCCAGTCCCCACCAGTCCTGATGGCGGGTAACGCCGTACATGGGATACTTCTTGCCGTTCAGGAAGAAGCCCTTGCCGGCGATGGCTTCGTACTTGCGCAAGCCCAGGGGCTGCACCACCTCGTCGATGACCTGCCCGTCCTGCTTCAGGCGCGACACCACCTTATAAAGATAAGGATCTTCCCGTCCCTGCCACAAGTGAGGATTGCTGATCTTGAAATGGGAGACATAGCTCTGCACACCCTGAGGTGTCAGGTCGAAAGACTGGCGATGCGTCTTGACCAGCTTGCCTTCGCGGGTATAAATGGCATTCTCCAGCTCCAAAGGAACCGGCGCCAGCGTGGCATTGTCCAGCTTCACCTTGACAGACACCTCGGCCGATTTCTTCGACACATTCTTCTGCGTGATGTACACACCCGGCGAAGCGCAGTCGTTCACCACGATGTTGCAGGGTTCAGTTACCACCAGCCATACAGGACGGTAGATGCCGCCATAGACACCAAACAGGCCATGGTTGACCGGTATCACGTCAGGCCGCGCCGTGTTATCGGCCTTCACCACAATTTCATTCTCCTCACCATACTTAACCTGTGCGCCGATTTCGCAAACGAAAGCCGAATAGGCCCCCTTGTGCGTCCCCACCAGATAGCCATTAACATAGACCTCGGCACACGAGCCCACGCCCTCGAAGCGCAGGAAGATGCGCTTGCCTTCCAGCGACTTGGGGAAGACATGCTGTTTCCGATAATAGGCCACGCCGGCATAGAAGCTGTTAGTCTTCTTCTGCATGTCGTCCGCATTCCAGGTGTGGGGCACGGTCACCTTCTCCCAGTCGGCATTCCACTTGGCCGCCACCTGCATGGCATCCGACGCAAACGGCCCTTTCTTAAATTCCCACCCGTCGTTGAACGACGTCACATCGCGGGCTTCCGCCTTCGGTGCAAAGCCCAGCAAGCATATCAGCCATACGACTGACAACAATATAGTCTTCTTTATTATCAGTGTTTTCATGGTCTTCTATTTTAACTTAATCAGCACTTTCTGCTAAACGACAAATCTGACATCCTGCCATCAGGAAAGCACCTACGCCATAGACTTCAGTCATATCGCGGGTCACCTTACGCGGATCGGCGCCGATAGGTTGAACATATCCCAACTTACCGTCGGCATCGACTGCATCAACCAATGCCTTCCAGCCCTTTGCTACAACTGGCAGGAATGTAGCTTTATCGAGTAATCCCTCGTTAACTCCATAAGCCAAAGCATAAACAATAAAACCTGTGGCACTCGTCTCGGGCGAAGGATAAGATTCCGGATCGAGCAAACTGGCATGCCAATATCCGTCGGGACTCTGCAAGCCGACAACGCGAGTGGCCAGTGTGACAAACAGGTCTTGGTAGAATTTACGCGAAGGTTCGTCACCAGGAAGCGCCTGAAGAATCTCGGCCAATCCTCCCAAGACCCAACCGTTACCCCGTCCCCAAAACACCTTTTTACCATTGGCTTCCCGCTTGTCAAAATAACGGCGGTCACGGTAGAACATTTGTTCCTCTTTGTCATACAAGTAATCGTAGGTAGCCTTATATTCCCTATTTAAAAAGTTCAGATACTTCTTGTCGAGCGTTTGTGCATAAAGCTTGGCATAGACGGGAGGTGCCATGAACAGTGCGTCACACCAAGACCAGCGGCTCAATGTTTCTATGCGACTATAATCCAACTCCAAAGTCGTTTCAGGCAGATTGTCCACCACCCAATTGGCACGCGCCATCACAGGAGCTATCATCTTTATCTCACCATACTTCCGATAGAGGTCAATGAAAGGCTGCCCCACGGCAATGAAGTCGGCATGATACATCCACTTGCCCATCTGGAAATGATTTCTTCGGCCAATACGAAGCAACCATTTATAATAAGAACTGTCGCCGTCTTCATTTTCTGTCAATTCGGCCCAATCCACCATGCCCATGTAAAGTGCAGCATGAGTCCAATCCAAGTCATCGTGTTCAGCCTCCTTGTTAGGATTAGCTATTTGCCAATCAGCTACCCGTTTCATCCAAGCCTTCACTTCAGTTTTATTGAATCTCGGCTGAGCTACCACTTGCAAAGCTGCAACCAACCACAAGATTGCGCATAAACTTATATTTTTCATCATACTAAATGTTTTTCTTTAGATATTCAACTATTATAACTCAGGTTAGAAGTTTTTCTTTTCCATAAAATAGAAACAGACCCATATATTACAATCAAGTCAAAGCATCCCGATATTTGTCTGTTTCTGACGTTTTTTCTTTTGTTTCAAGTTTAATGACAAACGGTTCACCCGGATCTTTATCCGGCATATCCACATTGTATTCATTACGAGCTGTTTCGGTGATTTTCACATCATTCCCTCCATTTACAGTCACTGCCTTAACAATTTCAGTACCAACAGGAGTCTTTACAACCAAATGCTTGGAATAAGGAGGATTGAACACAACCATATATACATCCTTGCCCTTGCGGGTGTAGTATCCCCACGCCTGCTTCTCCCAGCCGGAATAGTCGCAACCATAGATACACTCGCCATACTTCTTCATCCAGCGGCCGATGCTTTCTGCCAGCTGCTTCTCTTCGGGACGGAAATCACCGTCAGGCTGGGGACCGAAGTTCACCACCATGTTACCTCCCATCGAAACGGCATGGACAATGCGCTCCAACACCTCCAACGGAGTCTTTACATAACTTAACGACCAGTCTTTGTGATATCCCCACTGATTTTCGGGTACGGTCATACAAGCTTCCCAGTCCCAACGGGTCACCTTCAAGTCCTTCACAGGATCGGGCAAACGACGTTCATATCCCGACTCATAATCCCCCATCAGATGTCCGTTACTATCGAAATGACGTTTACCATAATCATCAGCACGTAAACGACTATTGATAGTAACGCCCGGAACCAGTTCCTTCAACATCTTCTCGACATGAGCTGTCCACCAGCCGTTTTTCTTAATGCTGGCATCCCACGTTCCATCAAACCAAAAGTCTTTGACGGTGGGATAGCGGGTAGCCAGTTCCTTCAGCTGGTTATCTGTAAATTCCAGAAATCGGTTAAATGCTTCCTCATCTTCTTTTGACTTGATGTCATAGCGATAGTCAGGATGACTCCAGTCCATTACCGAGAAATAAAAATGCACGTCGATGCCTTCGTCGTTGTAAGCCTTCACCAGTTCGCCCAAAATATCTTTCTTATAAGGCGTATTGGCAACCGTATATTTCGTATATTTACTGGGCCAAAGACAAAATCCTTCGTGATGCTTGGTAGTAATCTTCACATACTTCACTCCCATTTGTTTGGCCATCTTCGCCCAAGCCCTGGCATCAAAGTTTTGTGGATTCCATTGATCCATCAGCTTCATCCATTCCTCTGAAGGGACCTTTGCCCATGCCTTCAACCATTCAGCTGCACCATTATATACTTTTCCATTCCATTCTCCACCAGGAATAGCATAAAGCCCCCAATGTATAAAAGCACCCAACCTATTGTCACGGAACTTCCGCATAGCAGCATCGCTACGCTTCCCTAAACGATCGGCTCCATACTTTAACTGGATTTCCTGATCGGCAGGCAATAGTGTCGTCCGATCCTGTGCATGGACACTTCCGACGCAATAAAAGTAACTACAAAATAAAATTGCCCAAAGCTTATTCATAATATGCGATAAAAGTTTCTGGATGCAAAAAAAGCCAATTTCAGCCGTGAAGGCTTACTCTATTCGCCATTTGTTTTATCCAAATCGCTTATTTCGCTTTATTTTTTATGTTTTGTGGCAAACGAAGTAGGTGTCTCCCCAAACACCTTCTTAAATGAATTGGTAAAATAAGCCTGACTCTCAATGCCAACTTGCATCATTACTTCACGCATCGTCAGATTTTCCTCTATTATCAAACGAGCAGCCTTACGCAAACGGCAATTCAGCACAAATTCAACAACCGATTTACCTGTCAAACCTTTTACTTTGGAGTACAGCTTACTCCGGCTCATTCCCAACTCTTCAGCAATCTGATTGACATCCATCTGAGGTTGATCCATGTTGGTTTCTACAAAATCAACAAACTGTTTTAAGAAACGATTATCCTGTTCGTTGGTAACCAATTCGCTGGTATCTGCATAATAATTCTTCGCATAATGTTCCTTCAATTGTTGCCTGTTACGAAATATGTTCAGCAATGATAGTTTCAGATAAGTCAGATCAATCGGTTTCTCAAAATAAAGATCAGCTCCAGAGTCCACACCTTCGATTTTACTTTCAAGGCTCGTCTTGGCGGTTAGTAAAACAACAGGAATATGCGATGTATTCAAATCCTTCTTAATATCATTACACAATGAAACGCCATCTTTATTAGGCATCATGATATCACTAATGACTAAGTCGAATTCCAATTCCTCCATCTGCCTCAAAGCTTCCAATCCATCTCCGGCTTGTACTACCAGAAAATCATCGGCCAACGCTTCGGCAATCAATGCACGCAAATCCGCATTGTCTTCTACTAACAAGATTTTTTTCTTATTCTCGTTCTGCAATCGTTCCTCCACATTTTCTACAACATCTGTATTTTCCTGAGAGGCAACAACTTTTGCGTCAGAAACTTCCACTGGTTGTTTCTTAAAGTCAGAATCGCGGAAAAGCGTTATATCCAAAGGCAGGCGGACTACCATATCTGTCCCCTTATCCCTCTCACTATAAATTGTAATGGAACCTTTTTGCAGTAATACCAAACTCTTAACCAATGCCAGGCCTATACCCGTACCTAGATGTGAATCCGCATTAACGGTATTCACTTTATAGAAACGCTCAAAAACGCTACTGATTGATTCAGCTGAAATACCAACACCAGTATCGCTTACCACTAAGCTAAAAGCATTATCTCCACAACTTCCTACCGTAAAACTATTCTTGTGTTCTGAAACAAAGGGTTCACCGGGTCCTCTGATTTCCAAACAAATAGAGCCTTTCTCGCGTGTATATTTAAATGCATTATTCAACAAATTCATAACAATCTTTTCCACAACATTCTTATCCGCATAAACAGAAGCTGGCAAATCCTTGTCAAAAATCATCCGAAAATCGATATTCCGCTGTTTCGCATAGTCTGCAAAGTCATTGCCAATTTCCTGCACCATCCGATTGATATCCAACTGCTCCAGTTCTAATTTCATCATACCATTCTCAACAGTCCTGAAATCCATCAGTTCATTCACCAGATTCAACAGCCGCTGTACATTACCATTCAAAATACGATAATAATATTCCTTCAGTCCCTCACGTCTTAACTTATCCAACGCAGCCATAATCAATGAAAGAGGAGTCCGGAAATCATGCGAGATGTTAGTAAAGAAACGCAGTTGTGCCTGATGTATCTGTTCCTTCTTATCACGTTCTACACTTTCCTGATAGAGTAACATTTTAAATTTCTTTTTCTCAGAGAAATGTCGGTAGACTGCATAAACTACTCCTGCAATTATTAACAAATAGAGCAAATAAGCAGGCCAACTGAACCAAGGAGCCGTTTTTCTGACAACTTTAACAACAGTAGGATATTCACTCCAAACCCCATCATTGTTGGCTGCATAAACCTCAAAATAATATGTACCTGCCGGCACCTTCGAATACATGGCTGTTCGATTCTGGGCATTGACCGTTATCCACGTATCATTATATCCTCGCAACCGATATTTAAAACGATTCTTTTCCGGAATATGATAACTGTCGGAAGCAAACTGAAAGCCAAAGTTTGTCTGATCATAATCCAGTACAACTTCACGAACTGAATCATTGAGCCTATATTCCGGACGTACAGACTCATGATCTATGAAGAAATCAGAAATTACCGCTTTCGGTTTATAAGAATTATAAGAAATCTTTCTAGGATCTACGGATGTAAATCCATCTGTTCCACCAAAATACAATGTGCCGTCCGCCCCTTTCATGGAGGCCAACGGATAATACACTTGTCCCTGTGTGTTTTCTCCTTTATCAAACCGTGCCAAATGATTTTGTGCTATATTATAACAATACAGACCGTTGTCTGTCCCCATCCATACATTTCCTGCATCATAGCACAACGTATAAATGGAATAAATATTTTGCTGCAATATATTCTTCATGCTCATAAACTGCAAGGAGCTTGTATCAAATTTCACAAGTCCATTACCAATAGTACCAATCCAGATATTACCAGAATCATCCAAACAGAAAGTAAACAACCCCAAATAAGTAGAATCATTAGGCATCATTTTCTCCACTTTCTTCGTATGAACATCCATACAATATAATGCTTCATTACTGATAGCCCACAACTTATTTTCGCCCTGTCGCTGAATATCAAATAAATAATTGGTATTATCGTCCAATTCATAATGCACAAAGGAACGAGTCTGAAAAGAAAAATAAGAAACAACCGGTTTCGGATGTTGATAAGCTATCCACAACCCGGAATCCGCCTCCTGTACCACTTTTCTCATATCATTTACCAGCAACGACTGCTTGTCATTTTTGTCATGTCGATAATGCGTCATATTTCCCCGCCTGATATCATACATATCCAGCCCTTCTCTAAAAGTTGCAATCCACAACCTTCGATCATTATCCAACACCAATGATTTCACATTACTCAAAGGTGTCTTTCCTTTATCAACAAAAGGCATAATCTGTCCTGTTGATACATCCATCAGGTTAAGGCCTCCGCCTTCCGTACCAATCCAAAGGCTGTTACCATCTTCAGCAAATGCACTTACCGGAGCGTAATTCAATCCTCCCGCCTTGGGTGTCCATGATCTGAACGCATTGCTTTCATTTACATTCACGCAACACAATTTACCCGAATACATTCCAATCCATACATTCGACTGCCTGTCACCATATATATCCCAAACTGAATTATTAGGCAGACTGAACGGATCAGAACGGGAATGTTTGTAATGAGATAATTTTCCATCCTCTGTATCAAGTATATAAACTCCGTCCATGGTTCCCATCCATACCTGCCCTTCATTATCTACATAAAAAGAACGGAGAGAAGACCCGTCATATTCCGAAAGAGGTTTAAAGCGTTTCTTTACTCGGAATGTTGTCAAATCGATCTGATACAGCCCCTCTTTATTTACAAACACCCACAAGCTTCCTTTGCAAGCTTGTGCAAAACGTATATTTCCCTCTGTATCAGGAAGTACATAACAAAGTTCGAACTGTCCCTCTGTATAGTTAAAGCGATAAATTCGCTGTTGGACAAAGCTATACAGATCCTGATGATAGGCACAAAAAGCGACATTACTATAATCTATTTTTTTCCCGTCATATAATGGAGCCGAGAGTTCACCTGTATTCACATCCAACTGATGCCATAAAGTCTGTACTCTCACCCACAAGCGATCCATGTTATCTACCATTACCGTAGACACAGGATCGTATATCCACTCAAAACGGTCTGTAACCGATTCGTAACGATAGATTCCATTGTTCGTATTCACATACAGACAACCCGACGAATCGGATGCCATATTCTTGAAAAGCCATTTCTGAGTCGGTTGCAGCTTTGCAAAATATGGATAATATTTTTTATAGTGATAGCCATCAAAACGATAAAGTTCATAGTCCATCATTACCCAGATAAAACCGGTCTGATCCTGCTCAATCTCTTTCACACCATCGTAATAAAAACCACCTTCAGGAGACATCGTTCTGAACCGATAGTTAGCGTTTGCCGAAAAAGTATCCAAGACACAGACCAACAAACCAAGGAATAAAAGAATTTTCGTTTTCATAAAAATATCACCATTACTATAAATCCATATATGTAATCTCACTCTATCCTAATAAAGGAAGCCGTACAAAAACGACATACCCACCATTCTTGTACGGCTTTCATCTTTCTGACTTCAGCCTGTCAGATTCCTGTATCGACCGGATTTTCATCCGGAAAAAGAGGACTATAAAGAACTGTACGCTTCAACACTTGAAGCTTGCCATTCTTCACGAACTCCTCTCCACGTTCGGACAAATGCTGCACCATGGCAGCACGAAGTTCTTCTAACCGCTCGTGGTACTTTTTATCATTTACCACGTTCTTCATTTCGTGAGGATCACTCTCCAAGTCGAACAATTCTTCTGCCCCAGTATGGAAACGCCATACGTACTTGATCTTCCCGTCGGTCAAAGCACACCAATAGTTGTCGGGACTATAACAAGTGGCATGCTCCAAATCGATATATTTACGCCAACTTCTTCCGCTTCCATCCATCAGACGAACCAATGATTGTCCGTCCATATCGGCAGGGATCTGTCCACCAGCCATTTCAAGGAAAGTAGGGAGCACGTCACGAAGTTCTACCGGTGCATCTACCTTTCCACCTTTCGGAAAACCACAAGACGAAGGCCATTTCACGATATAGGGTACGTGTACCGATCCTTCATAGGGATAGGTCTTACGCCAATGATAGTGATCGCCCAGCATATCACCGTGATCGGAGATGTAACATATCAAAGCATTATCGTACATGCCCTCCTCTTTCAATGCCTGCACAATTTTGCCAATCTCTTCATCAATAAAAGTCACGTTTGCATAATAATAGCGACGGGAATTCTTGGCGTATTCATCCCCGAAATTTCCATAAGCCGCATCCGAAGGCGCATCTGAAACATTCTTCAAGACAGCATAATCCTTGTCCTTGCACCATTCCCCTACACAAGGAGCCGGTACATCCTTGTCCTTATACATATCAGCAAACCGTTGGGGCGGATCATAAGGGCTGTGTGGACGGGCAAAAGAAACCTTCAGGAACAAAGGTTGTCCGCTTCCATGTTTATAGTTGTGTATCATTTCCTGCGCCATCTCGCCAGTCCATGCCGTAGGATGCAGTTCTTCAGGAAGTCGATAGGTAGCTGCTCCATGATCGTTCCAACCTATATGAGTGGAATCTGGATTCAGTCCGGGTGCCTGCATCTGGAACCACAGACGATAATCACTGATAAAGTCGTCGGTCTCCACCCGACCGCTTTCATCAACCAACGTGCCATGGAAACCATGCAAGGCTTTCTGCGGAAACCAATGCATCTTGCCAATACCGAATGTATAATAATCCAAATCACGCAACATCTGCGGCATCTCATAACGATACCGACTTCCTACCCTACCATATCCCAGCATGCCATGATGCCAAGGCGACAATCCAGTCAGCAGCCCCGAACGGGCTGGAGTACTACTCGGTGTAGACGAATAGCCATTCAGAAAAAGAGTTCCGTCATCAGCCAAAGCGTCCAGGTTGGGAGTGATTACAGAAGAATTGCCCATGCAATGCATCGCATCTCCCCGATGCTGATCGGATACAATAAGGATAATATGTGGTTTCTGTTGTGCCGCCAGGTAAGCCGGTACCAGGCTAGCACCAGCGGCTACCGCACAGGCTGTGCCAAACCATTTATTCATCTCCATAGACTTAATATTTTAAAGTAAACGATTGGGTAGCCCCTGCAAAAATAGGATTGTCTGATGGACGGAAATCAATGGTCTGTTCTCCGCCTTTCGAACCGGGAATACGTACTTTAACCTGGATAGGCTGTCCAGTCTGACCGGGATCGGCGACATGAACCACCGGACGCCGGCTGTCTACCTTCTTTACCATCAAAGCACAAGGTTTATCTACACGAACGGATAACTTACCATATTTAAATTCCCCCGGACGATAGAATACCATCTGCCAAACATCCAATTTCTTATGACGGACAACCTGTATATCAGCCGTATTACTCAAAATCTCGATAGCATTGTTTTTACAATATTTCTCCATCTCGGAAGCTGTACGCTTGCCAGGCACTACCACATAGGCATAAGTAGCATTTTCAGGCTGGCGGCCATGATCGAGACTTACAGTAAATACCTTCTCCTCCACCGGTTCCTTACGGTTCACGCTGTTGTTGATGTCATACCAAGTACCGCTCTGTTGCTGTGCGCCTGCCACTACACGACCTCCTTGAGGGAACAGATAACCGATGCCGTCGTGCAAAACCCAATCGGCATTCTCATAAACGGTCTCTTGGGCAGGAAGTACTTCCTGCTTACCATCAACAGAAACCACAGCTTCATCAGAAGCAGCCAGACACTGATTAACCGACGTATAGACAGCCTCGGAAGAAGTAGAATGAATATCCGAGCCTAAACAAACCACTTCGTCGTCAAAAAAGAACCAAGCTTTATGAGCTCCGGTATTGATATCTTTGTATGTATCCATATACGCATAGGTCGTGACGCCATAAAGACTGTCAGACACGCCACCTGCAAAAGTGGAAGTACCCATACACTGCCAATCGCTTGCTGCTAAGGGAATTTCCTTGAGCTGAGGAGCTGTCACACCAGGAATACGGGTCCAGTTCCAGACAGGGAAGATATTGAAATATTCACCTCCACGGGTCGTAATATTCGTACATCCGTCCGACAGGAAATAGGTTTTCAAATTTTCTCCATTACCATACTCACAGCGGGCTGTACGGGCCGATACCAAACGTACGTCAAATGCATACTGCGGACGGACATGCAAAGTATAGTCACCGCGGAAATAATGGGTATGCTTCGGCTGCAGACCATCACCCGGTGCTTTCGTTCCTTCCATACGTGCCACAATATCACGGAACTCGTCGGCATGTTCCTTGTCCAATTCCACCATACGCTTGGCAAACAGAATAGTACGTGATTTGTCCAGAATATCCGGACGGCTGATACTGCGTCCCAGTACGTCATACGACATATACTTGCCACGCATGACTGCATAATACGTTTCACGCATAAACTTGCTGATCAGCTCCAATTTATCCTGTGGCATGGCAAACCGAGTACCTCGAGTATACATGGCAACCTGCGTCACCCCTTTCAGGATCTCGTCACCGTATCCGCCAATGTATAACTGCTGTCCGTGCTGGAAGTTGCTGTTGTCATGCTGAAATCCTTCTTTCGTAGTATAAACGACCGGATTGTACACATTCTCCAACGCATAGGCTAAATCCTCTGCATTCCGTTGCAAACAGGAACGATAAATCCAATGCAGGGCAATATCCGTACGATTGGCACCGGTCCATTTGGACGGATCACCACCATCTTCCCGTACACGGTCCAATATTTTCTTTTCCAAATCAGCCGGCAATTGTTTTTTACCGGTACGCATCTGGATAAGCAATACGCCTAACTTCTGAGGTTCGGAAATCTGATTATACCACCAATTATGACACCACGGATTACGCTCATGCCAGAACTCCAATCCTTTCACAATCTTATCATACAAAGCTTCCTCGCCAAAATGTTTGTTCTTCGGATTGGTATAAGCAAACACAAAATCGCTGATACGCTCTACATGAACCAATGGAGGCCAATTGGTACGCTGTATACTGGCATAATCTACATCGGTAAACGAACCGTCCTGTTCATTATACTTAGCCAATGCCTCGTCAATGGCGGGATTGGCCACAAAGTCCTGACGGATCTTTTGCATCAACGTTTCAAACTCGTCACCCGACTGTAAACCATTTTGTGCCTGAGCCGGAATCCCTAAGCAAATCACCATCCCAAGGACAACCAGCCATAGTCTTAAATTTATTCTCATATCACTCTAAAATATTTCTCCGTTCAAAAATACTAATATTCTATCTAAAGTCAAAAATCCATCGAACAGAAAATAAATACAGATGCCTATTTAAGATCTCTAAAGTTCAACTTTAGCTCGCTAACTATCTACTTTACGAAGCTAACTATGGACTTTAGACAAGCTAAACATAAACATTCTTCTGCCGATGGAACAGTTTTTCGTCCAATAAGTTTCACGCTTTCACAACGTTCCATAAAACATTTATTTATAGGAGAATAAAGTGAAAGCAATACCCCAAAAAGGAAGGTTTCACTACTTTCACATGCCTTCACAACAATGTTTCACAGAAAGCAAAGGACAGTAAATAAAAATGGGGCCATACTATCAAATACATCATAGTACGACCCCATTCATTTCGCTTTTTCTATAGAGATTTGATTACATCATATTATTATTCCCATCCAGGATTTTGTCCTAAAGCAGGATTAGCAGCAATTGCCGATGAAGGTATCGGACGCAGATAATCCTTAGCAGGGTCAAACGAACGACGTTCTACTGCATAATTCGTTCCACCATAGGCGTCTATATATGTTTACCATCTTCTGCTACATATACATAGATAGGATTACTTCCTGCATTAGGAGCACCGGCCTTTGTAATATCTATTTTTTGTTCTCCAGTTGTCCTCCTTTGTTCAAGTCCCCCAAAACCGTGTTTCAAGTTTAATTTAACATCGCAAATCTAAAAAGAAGCTAACAAAGGGGTTTACTCTTTTTGCTTTTTCTTTTACTCTTTTTCAAAAATGTGCACAAGTTTCTATAAATCAATAAAATACAATAAACAAAAACATAAAGAAAGTGATAAGAGATAAACAAATAAGGTAAAATAAGACTGCAATTTCAGCTACAAAAAAGAGAAGAGGGACAAATAAAAACCAATAGAAAAGCGGCCTTGAAAACAAACATCAGGAAGGAGTTTCCGAAAGGACAAGGAAGTATAATATTATGATGAGAAAAAAAGAAAGCACTTCGTGAAATCATGACGAAGTGCTTCGTGAGGGTTTAACACAGTGCTTTATGAAGGTGTCACACAGTGCTTCGTGAAGACCTGACGAAGCACTGCATGAAAGGGCCAGAAAGCACTGTGTGAGAAAGGCAAAAAAACGATATACAATCTTGATCAGCGTACGGCTATCTCCGCAAAGCCCATCGGCTCACCTTCCGTGACCATACGGACAGCTTTCAGATACAGATAGCGTGCCTTGACGGGCGTGAAGTAGACAGACTGCATCACAGGATTGTTACGGATATTGGAAAACTCACCTGCTTTGACCATCGTAACATTCTTTCTATCGGCATCGGCTACAGACAATTCATAATGTGAAACCAAGCCTTTGTTCGGTTCACCCTGGTCGGGCAAGAAGTGGAAGGAAGAAACAAAACGTTCACTCCCCAAGTCTATAGTCAGCAAATCACCGTCGACAAAACAAGTGGTCTTCTCGTTACGGTCGGAAGCAAAGGCCGCCTCTTCCGGCTTCACACCGGAAAGGGTGAAAGGAAGGCTTTGCATCTGAGTGGTCGGTATTGCTTCAAAAAGTTGGTCAGCATTCTCACCGGCATCATACACTCCAATGTTGTTGATGCACAGCGGCCCACGCGCATCGGTAATACGGATGCGGATACCGTCGGAAACAACGGAAGAAAAACGCAACAGGCGCTTGTAACCAATAGTTGTGGTTTCTTCGTTCAGGACAACAGGCTGCCAGTCACCCGAAGCGTCACGATATTCCACAGTAAAAGCTTTCACACGCTGGCCCAAAGGAATATATTCCTGCAACAGCATACGGTTCATCCTCGTCGGTGAGGAGAAAGAGAACGTAATGTCGCCCGTCGTCACACTATCGGCCGTAGCCCAATAGGTGTCATAATCGTCATCCGTCAAGGCTGAAGCCACATGATCGCCACCGCGCTCATCGCTTACCTGAGGAACAATTCCAGCTACCAGATTTGTTTCCAGTTCCTTCTGTATCATCTGATGGAAACGAACAGCATTGGCCGAGTCGACCGGATGTATCAATCCATCCCTGTCCACCGGGAAATTCAGCAACAGCGTTGCATTATGTCCCACACTGCGATAATAGAGATCAACCAACTGTTCGGGAGTCTTTACAAGGCTGTCTTGTTCGGGATGATAGAACCAACCCGGACGGATGGAGACATCGCATTCGGCTGCCACCCACTGGTTGCCATCTGCATGACCATACTGAAGCTGGTAACTCTTGTCGTAACCGGGATATACTTCACCCTTACGGAGGAAAGACCAGTTAGTGGCACCGGCAAAACCCTTTTCGTTGCCCACCCACCGGCAACCGGGACCGCCGTCGGAGAAGACGACTGCCTGCGGCTGTATACTGTCCAGCATCTCGTAAATGCGGGGATAATTGTAGTAATTACGACGGTCGATGGTACGCGTCTCCTTAGCTCCGCCATACCATCCGTCTCCACCATTGGCGCCATCGAACCAAACTTCGAACACTTCACCATAATTGGTCAACAAATCACGCAACTGAGCATAGAAATAATCCAGATAGGCAGGAGTACCGTAATTGGCCTGATGACGATCCCAGGGCGACAGATAAACAGCAAACTTCAATCCATATTTCTTGCAAGCTTCAGACAATTCGCGCACGACATCTCCTTTACCATCTTTATAAGGACTGTTTGCCACACTGTAGTCGGTGCCGGCAAACGGCCAAAGGCAAAAGCCATCGTGATGCTTGGCCGTAAGAATGACTCCTTTCATTCCTGCTGCCACCAAAGTTTTGGCCCACTGTTCGCAATCCAGACGAGAAGGATTGAACACCTCCGCCGGTGTGTCACCATATCCCCACTCACGGTCGTTAAATGTATTCAATCCAAAATGGATGAAGGCATAGGTTTCCATCTTCTGCCATTCCACCTGCTTAGGCTCAGGAATAGGAAGAATAGGATCGGGAGCCTTGACATGCGTGGAAGAACACGCCGACATCACAACTGATAAAGATGCGGAAAGCCATAAGGCCGATAGAAGTTTGTTGTTTTTCATAAAACAAGCATTTATAGGTTAATAATCAATCGTTTTCATTTAAAACGAGCGTCCGCCTACCAGCAATGGACATTTTGGACCACGGAGTAACCGAAGTCCAAAGCGCAAGGTCGGCAATACCGGCAGGATAGGACTCCCCACCCCGAAGATCTTCCTCCAGAGCTTTCAGCATCACATAGTCCATACCGCGATGATGGGTATCCACTTCGAGCGCTTCCCGCCCCCATTGTTTCCAGTAAGAATGCTCATAGCGGTCGATATAAGCATCGTCCGGTTCCCAAGATTCATCAGGACTGGTTCCTTCCACATAAATCATCCGCCGGTCACCATTCCAGATGCCACGCGTACCCTGTATCTCAAAGTCGAGGCTACGAGGACGGGGCAAGGTCGTATCATGCGTCAGCGAAATCAGTACTCCCCGTTCCGTTTCCAACTGAGTAACGACTACATCGCCCAACGTTATCTTCACATCGGAATTTCCTCCCAAATCACGAATACGCTGCATCAAACCGGCTGGCTTAGAAGCAAAAGAAGTCACATACTTAAAACGGTCGGTACGTCCGATACCGGCAATCAAACACAGCGGTGCCAAGCCATGTGTAGGATAAAGATCACCATTTTCTTCCTGATAAAACTGACTCCGCCAGACGCTTTCCGTTTTGTCACGGTTCCCCAACGTCCCGTCATCATCCAACAACATACGGCGCAGGTCATGACGATACCCACCACGCATATAGACTATCTCGCCCAATACACCAGCACGAACCAGATTATAAATGGACAGATTCTCACGCATGAAAAGCGTATTTTCCAACGGATAGACTCTACGGCCCGTACGTTCGGCCAATTCGATCAGCGGCTTGTACTCATCCAGATACAATCCGCCCTTTATCTCCAAAGCAACATCAGCTCCATGCTCCACGCAATGGATGGCATGCTGCACATGACACTGCCAGGGAGAAGCTACAAATACCAAAGCAGGCTTCTGTTCCTCCAGCATATTCAGATAGTCACTGTCTCCCCTATTATAACAAGCCACATCGGTCATACCCACATCCGACACACCGGGATCAGCAAAAGCCTCCAGGCGGAAAGCAGGAATATGACGTAACAGGCGGAGCAGCTGCATCCCCCTATACCCCATGCCTATGAATGCCGTCTTTATCATATCTTCGTTATCCGTTCATATCTTTTCCGCGTCAATACAGGAAAAGTGTGTCAAAGATAAGAAGTTTTTGCAACATACACCAAAAGATTTGTATCTTTGCCCGAGCCAAAAACAAGATTATTCACTTAAAACAAGATTTTATAAAGAATATGGAAACAAACAAGTACATTACTGTAGCTTACAAGCTATATGCCATCGAAGACGGAGAACGCGATTTCACAGAAGAAGCCACCACAGAACATCCATTTCAGTTCATTTCTGGGCTGGGACTGACTCTTGAAGCTTTCGAAAACCAGCTGAAAGACTTGAATGCCGGCGATAAATTCGACTTCACCATCGCTTGTACCGAAGCTTATGGAGAATATGACGAAGACCATGTCATCGATTTACCCAAGGATATCTTCCTTATTGACGGAAAATTCGACGAAACACGTATTAAAGAAGGTGCCATTGTCCCCCTGATGACTGCCGAAGGCCAGCATATCAACGGAAGCGTTGTAGAAGTGAAAGACGATGTAGTAGTGATGGACATGAACCATCCTCTAGCTGGATGCGACCTGAATTTTGTGGGGGAAGTTGTAACCAACCGTCCGGCAACCAACGAAGAACTCGCAGAAATGGCCCGTATGATGAGCGGTGGTTGCGGATGCAGTTGCGACAGCTGCGGAGGCGGATGTGGCGATCATGATTGCGGCGAAGGCTGCTGCCACTAATCAATGAAGAACTAAAAATGAAGAATGAAGAATTCCTGAGTGTCCCTTTGTTTTGAATACACAAATAGGAAATTCTTCATTCTTCATTTTTAGTTCTTCATTTATTTGTCATGATATCCAGCACCAGTTTATCTGTTTCATTCATGCCCTGCGATCCAATTCTAGTCAGATTGCGGATACTTTGATCTACATCTTGATCGATAATACCCTCCACAGAAGTAACACAACGGTTTTCCATTGCCATGATAGCAGAGAGCACTGCGGTAGATACACCCGTAGTCACTTTCAAGGCACAACTGGGCTTTGCTCCGTCGCAAATCATGCCCGTCAGATTGGCTATCATGTTTTGTACTGCATAAGTGATTTGCTCATATGTACCTCCCATCAACCAGGTAATGCCACAACTAGACCCCGTAGCAGCTACCACACAACCACACAAGGCAGACAAGCGTCCCAAACTCTCCTTGATATAAATAACTGTCAGATGACTCAGCATCAGAGCACGAATCAACTCTTCTTCCGACTTCCCGTTTTCTTCGGCATAAACAACAACAGGAAGCGTAGCCGAAATTCCTTGATTTCCACTTCCTGAATTGCTCATCACTGGTATCATGGCTCCTGCCATGCGTGCATCACAAGCCCCCGAGGTATAAGACAATATATGTGAAAAGACACTGTCGCCCATGACTTTATGCTCATAAGTTCCACGAAGCATTTTTCCCAAGCCATGCCCATAATTACCAGTAAAGGACTGTTCTGCAGCGGCTTTGTTCAAACGAGCCGTATCAAGAATGAAACGGATTTCATCCAATGGTGCAGTCATAGCAAAATCATAAACCTTATGTAAGGTCAGATCTGGTACGGCGTTTTCTTCTTCTTCAGCAGAAGCAGTCTGTTTGTCAAGCAAAACGTCACCGTTGTGTGACACATAAACAAACGAAGTATGCCCACCAGCAATGATAGCTGTCGAACGGTCTGAACCAGCTTCACAGCATACTTCTATATACAATTTCTCATCGATATTTGGTTTCAGGGCAATCGATATACGTTTTTCATCAATAAAACGTTTGCCTGCTTCTACTGCTTCGGGCACACTATCTTTCAATACCTCCAACTGATACTCCGATTTTCCAATTAAGGCCCCCAAAGCTATGGCAATGGGTAAACCTATCATCCCTGTACCTGGAATACCTACACCCATCGCATTTTTCAGAATGTTCGCACTAAGCCATACACTTACCTTTTCAGGTTTCACGCCCAATGTCTCTGCCGCCTTAGCTACGCACAAGGCAACGGCAATAGGTTCCGTACATCCGATAGCCGGAACCACTTCCCGTTTCACAAGAGCTATAATCTGTTGTCTTTCTGCATCGTTTATCATTGTGTCACGAAATTTAAGTCCCTGCAAAGGTAGAAAAAACGTTTTATTAAACAAATAGTCAGAAAATATAAAATATCAAACAAGATTTCATTTAATTCGAAAAAGAACCGTAACTTTGGCAACGATATTATTCATAGAATAAAACTAAAACACATGAAGTATTTTCTATTATCCCTACACCTATTGTTTACATTCATACTGTTTTCTTGTATACAGGATGAGGCTCCGAATACCGAGGCAGACATCGAATCGGTCAGTCTACCAGGCGATGTACTGATCCGTTCTGTGGAACTTGATGCAATTACAGACGGAGTGGATGGAAAGATTTATCCCATCATATTATACGTAAAAAAAGGCACAGACATAAGCCATCTGGCACCCGAATTCACACTGACCCCCGGTGCTACCATCATGCCAGCGAGTGGAACTGTACTGGATTTTAATACGGCCCAGAATTACATCGTTACTTCGGAAGACGGAGAATGGCAACGCAAATATCGTATAGAAGTGACCAGTACCGGTTTCACCAGTACCCAATACGATTTTGAAAATGCCCGCTTGGGAGGAAACGGGAAGTATCACATTTTTTATGAAACAGACCAAATGGGAGCAGAAACAATGACATGGGCCAGCGCAAATCCCGGTTATGCATTGACAGACTATACCATTACGCAACCTGAAGAATTCCCAACCTACCAATCGACTGAAGGACGAAACGGTAGCAAATGCGTAAAATTGGTAACTCGAAAAACAGGTTCACTAGGTAGCAGCGTAAACATGCCTATCGCCTCAGGGAATTTATTCATTGGCTCATTCAACTTAGCCAGCGCTTTGACCAATGCACTGAAAGCAACCCAGTTCGGTATACAATTTGATCAGATTCCTACATTCCTACACGGATATTATAAATTTAAGGCAGGCGATACGTTCTATGAACTGGATACCAGTGCAGAAGACAAACTGAAACCAGTACCCGGACGTAAAGACATTTTTAATATATACGCAGTCTTCTATGAAAGTACTGCAGACAGACCAGTATTGGACGGAACAAACATCCTGTCCGAAGATAACGAACAAATCATTTCAGTAGCACAAATCACTGATGCCAAAGAAACCGATGAATGGACAGAATTTAATCTTCCCTTCAACCTGCGTGAGGGAAAAAGTATTGATGCGACCAAACTGAAAGATGGGAAATATCACCTTACCATCGTCTTCGCTTCCAGCATCCGTGGAGATTACTTTGAAGGAGCCCCCGGAAGCACATTATATGTCGATGAAGTAACACTTGAATATGAACAAAATGAAACAAACCAATAAAGAAATGAGAAATCATAAAATCCTGTGGCTTATAGCAAGCCTTATACTGACAGCTACCTGTCGGCTACAAGCACAAGAAGACCGCAATCGCGGTATCATACAGTCTGCACTTTATGGTTTGGAATATGAAGTCAAAGCAGGCTTCAACATTGGAGGAACTTCCCCTATTCCACTTCCACAAGAAATACGTGCATTAACCGGTTATTCCCCCAACATCAATTTTTCCATCGAAGGAGATATTATCAAATGGCTAGGAAAAGAAAAGGAATGGGGAGTTATCCTTGGTTTACGCCTTGAGAACAAAGGAATGGAAGCCGAAGCTCGTACTAAGAATTACAGTATGGAAATCATAGGTAGTGGCGGAGAACGAATGAAAGGAAACTGGACAGGCATGGTAAAGACAAAATTCCGTGCTTCCTACTTCACGATTCCCGTATTGGCTGCATGGAAAGCTAATCCACGCCTACGTTTTAATTTCGGTCCCTACTTCTCAATTATGACCAATGGAGACTTTACAGGTTACGTATTCGATGGTTATCTGCGTGAGGGTGATCCAACAGGCAATAAGGTGGAATTTGAAGGAGAAACGACTGCCCCTTATGATTTCTCTGACAACCTGCGCCATTTTCAATGGGGAATGCAAGGAGGAGTCAGCTGGCGCGCATTCAAACATCTCACTGTTAATGCAGACCTGACTTGGGGACTGAACGATGTCTTCCAAAAAGACTTCCAGACCATTACCTTTGCAATGTATCCCATCTATCTGAATGCCGGCTTCGGATATGTCTTCTAATGACAAAAGACGGCTTACATCTCACTAAACAATAAAAAGAGAATGTGTCAAAACTCCCTCTACCATTATCACTTCACTGAAGAAGTAATAAGATTGGGAATTTTGACACATTCTTAAAATGAACTAGATAATACCAGTTTATTTAGACGACTGGGGCTTAATAAATTCAGAAAAAGAACCTACCGCCAAATCCAAACCTATATCAAATGAGGAAGTAGCTTCCCATATCTGCTCGAATTCCGTCAGACTTTGAATGCCCAACAAAGTTTTCAATAGTGGAAGGAGAGGAGCAGATTGGCCCAGAATTTCGATTTGCATGTCTGCCAACATCGTCTCTAAATCAGGCAATAGAGGAAAAACTGCCGGCATAAGGATATCAAACAATTCCTTATCTACCGATACATACATATTCTCCAAAGTCTGTCCATCTTCAAAATTAGCATTGTCAATCCGATGAACTAAAGGAAAACCATTGAATACATACCCCATCAGTTTTTCCATATCAGCATCAGATATTTTAGTAATATCAAGTTTAGACAAGATGCTATCTCCACCCATTTCGGTTAAAAGGCTAGCTAAAAGCTGTTTTACTTCAGCTCCGCTCATTCCCTTCAAAGATTGTATCACACCGGTAATAACTGTAGGGTCCATTCCTCCTTCACCACCCTGGTCTGCTACAGCCTGTGCAATGATATTAGGAATATCCAATACAACATAAAGATCATTATCCGTTACATACCAATAAGCCAAATTAGCCGATGACGTATTCCACTTCAATCCGTCACGTGAAGGCAATGTACTTCCAAGAATAGCCTGCATGATGCCTCCCATATCCATTTCCGGAGTTTCTGCCACATATTCTGCAACAATAGAGCCATCTGCATTGAAAGTCACATGATTCAGCAGCTGGGTCATAAAATAAGACAAAGCTGTTGTTCCTACAGTTGTGATATTTCCCGTTGCCAGGCCAGGATTATTGCCATCAGAACTATAGTCAGACTCCCAATTGATGTGGCAAGGCGCATAACGGAACCAATCCTGACTGTCCAGCACGCCATCAGCGTTCCGGTCAAAATACTTATCTGTATAACTAGCGTCACACAAAGTCCAAGTACGAACCAACGTTCCTTCGGCAGTCGTACTTACTGTTACAGAAGCTTTACCATCCAAAGTAATAGAACCGTTTACATCGGCTTTCATTGAATTAAGCAACGTACGCGTAAGAGGCATTTCATAAGTTCCCTGAAAACGGAATGAGCCATCTGACTGCTCAGCAACTGAAACATCTACTTTAACTTCATTCCAACCTCTGATAGCGTTCGTCAATGTCAACACACCGGTTTGTGCATCACTCATGGTAAGAGAAACGCTAGCATCGGACATTTTTTGAGAATTCAAAGTCAACTCCAGATTATCTGCCGAAATGGTTTCGGTCGGCAATTTCTGCCAGCTTGGCTCTTCATCGTCACTACAGGCTGTAAACAATCCTAACGAGCAAGCCCAGAAGCACAAATAAAACAAACTTTTTTTCATTGCAAAAAAACGTATTTAAGTTAATAATATGTTTCTAAAGACTTTCTATAGTCCATTTTTATTCAAAGTGCAAAGAAACAGGTTTTAAACGATTTACACAAGCCCATTTTATTAAAATAAATATTCCATTTTTAAGATGGGAACCAACATTACAAACAAAGGAAAAGAAAGATTGCCAAGAAACAAAAGCAAAAATTTGCATCTTAAAAAAGTATTCTCTACTTTTATCAGCCTCAAAAGCACACGGAAGTACAGTAAACGAAATGACAACTTTTTAAAGCAAACTGACTATGTTCAACTCATTCGGAAACATCCTGCGCCTGACCAGCTTCGGCGAGTCGCACGGCAAAGGTATCGGAGGTGTCGTCGACGGATTTCCCGCAGGCATCACCATCGACATGGATTTTATACAGAAGGAACTGGATCGCCGCCGCCCTGGACAATCAGCCCTCACTACTCCACGCAAAGAGGCCGACAAGGTGGAATTCCTCTCAGGTATCTTCGAAGGCAAGTCGACAGGCTGCCCCATCGGGTTCATCGTGTGGAACGAAAACCAGCACTCCGGCGACTACGACAACATGAAAGACGTCTACCGCCCCTCGCACGCCGATTATACCTACAAGACCAAATATGGCATCCGCGACCATAGAGGTGGTGGACGTTCGTCGGCCCGCGAAACTATTTCGCGTGTAGTGGCCGGTGCACTGGCCAAGCTGGCATTGCGGCAGCTGGGCATACGCATAACGGCCTATACCTCACAAGTGGGTCCCATCCGACTAGAAGAAAACTATACGGCGTATAACCTGGAGCTGACCGAAACAAATCCCGTCCGCTGCCCCGACCCTGAGAAGGCCAAAGAAATGGAACAGCTCATAGCCGAAGTAAAAGCCGAGGGCGACACGATAGGCGGCGTCATCACCTGTGTCATCAGAGGATGCCCCGTGGGATTGGGACAGCCGGTGTTCGGCAAGTTGCAGGCTGCCCTGGCATCGGGCATGCTGAGCATCAACGCCGCCAAGGCCTTCGAATATGGCGACGGCTTTAAGGGGCTGAAGATGAAAGGTTCAGAACAGAACGACGTGTTCTACAACAACGCCGGACGCATCACCACTCATACCAACCACTCGGGCGGCATACAGGGAGGCATCAGTAACGGGCAGGACATCTATTTCCGCGTAGCCTTCAAACCGGTGGCCACCGTGCTGATGGAACAGCATACGGTAAACATCGACGGTGTGGACACCACGCTGAAAGCCCGCGGACGTCACGACCCTTGCGTACTGCCGCGTGCCGTACCCATCGTAGAAGCCATGGCTGCACTCACCATTCTGGATTTCTACCTGATAGACCGGACGACACAACTGTAAAAGCCTTTCCCCATATATATCATATATAATGTGTAACCTTTCATTTATATTCCTCTTCCATTTATGATCAGAACTTATATCTCCGAAAACGAACCCCGCATGCTGGACGAATTGTTCAGCCTCATTCGCATTCCAAGTATCAGCGCCAAGCCCGAACACCACGACGACATGCTGGCCTGTGCCGAACGCTGGCGCCAACTGCTGCTCGAAGCCGGTGCCGACGAAGCCATGGTGATGCCCTCGCAGGGCAATCCGATGGTGTTTGCCCAAAAGACGGTAAACCCCAAAGCGAAAACCGTCCTCATCTACGCCCACTACGACGTGATGCCTGCCGAACCGCTGAAACTATGGAAAAGCGCCCCCTTTGAACCTGAAGTACGCGACGGCCACATCTGGGCCCGTGGTGCCGACGACGACAAAGGCCAGTCGTTTATCCAAGTAAAAGCATTCGAATACTTGGTAAAAAACGGTCTTCTGACGCACAACGTGAAGTTCATCTTTGAAGGCGAAGAAGAAATCGGCTCACCCAGCCTAGAAGCTTTCTGCCAGGAACACCGCGAACTGCTCAAGGCCGACATCATCCTCGTATCGGACACCAGCATGCTGGGAGCCGACCTGCCCTCGCTGACCACCGGCCTGCGCGGACTGGCCTACTGGGAAATCGAAGTGACGGGACCCAACCGCGACCTGCATTCGGGTCACTTCGGCGGAGCAGTGGCCAATCCCATCAACGTGCTGTGCCAGATGCTGGCGTGCGTGGTCGATGCCGACGGCCGCATTACCGTCCCTGGCTTCTACGACGATGTGGAGGAAGTGCCGCAGGCCGAACGCGACATGATAGCCCACATCCCCTTCGACGAGACAAAATACAAGGCCGCCATCGGGGTAAAGGAACTCTTCGGCGAAAAAAGTTACAGCACACTGGAACGTAACAGTTGCCGCCCGTCGTTCGACGTTTGCGGCATTTGGGGAGGCTATACAGGCGAAGGTTCGAAGACGGTGCTGCCGTCGAAAGCCTATGCCAAGGTGTCGTGCCGTCTCGTTCCGCACCAGGACCACCACAAGATTTCACAGCTGTTTGCCGACTACATCCAGAGCATTGCCCCCGCTACGGTACAGGTGAAAGTAACGCCTATGCACGGCGGACAGGGCTACGTCTGCCCCATCACACTGCCCGCCTATCAGGCTGCCGAGAAAGGGTTTGAGAAAGCGTTCGGACAGAAGCCACTAGCTGTGCGTCGCGGCGGAAGCATTCCCATCATCTCGACCTTCGAACAGGTGCTGGGCATCAAGACGGTACTGATGGGATTCGGGCTGGAGAGTAACGCCATCCACTCGCCCAACGAGAACATGCCGCTCGACATCCTGCGCAAAGGCATCGAAGCGGTAGTCGAATTCCACTTGAATTACGATTAAATAGACAGGTCAAGCATCGAACGGCTTACGGAAGGTACAACCATTGCGCCACTCGGAGCAACCGTAAGCCGTTTTTCCTTTGATAATGGTACCCTTGCCACACAAAGGACACGGACGCCCCACCCATTCATCGGGCTGCACCGTAGGAGCCGGAGCTGTTCCGGCATTGGCAGCCTCGGCCTTCTTCTTGCGGGGAGAACGTTTGCGAGGTTCCTTCTTCGGCTGGTCGTCGGAAGCGGAAGTATTGCGCGCAACCTTACTCACTATAGGAGGCGCCTGTACCGTAATGTGGCGGTTGCTGTTGTCCGACAGTACACTGGTCACAATCTCAGCCACCATCTGCTTCAGTTCTTCCAAGAAACGGGAGGCATCATACGTGCGGCGCTCTATCTCGCGCAGCTTCTTCTCCCAGATACCCGTCAGTTCGGCACTCTTCAACAATTCTTCGTGAATGGTCTGAATGAGCTCCACGCCTGTAGGAGTAGCTATCAGGTTCTTCTTCTCCTTACGGATATAGTTACGTTTGAACAAGGTCTCGATAATGGCAGCACGGGTAGAAGGACGGCCGATGCCGTTTTCCTTCAGGGCGTCGCGCAATTCATCGTTGTCCACCAGTTTACCGGCGGTTTCCATGGCACGAAGCAGGGTGGCTTCGGTGTAAGGGCGTGGAGGTTGTGTCCATTTCTCCACGAGTTCGGGTACGTGGGGACCACTCTCTCCCTTGACGAAGGCAGGCAACACACGGTCTTCTTCGCCGTTCTCCTTATTCCCCTCATCGCCGTTTCCTTTCTGAGTGGCGGCATTGACCGTGAACACCACTCGCCAACCAGGATCGAGTATCTGCCGGCCGGATGTCTTGAACTCCACGCTATCCGCCTCGCCCATGACGGTCGTAGTCGAAAAACGGCAGTCGGGATAGAACACGGCGATGAAGCGGCGGGCAATGAGGTCGAATACCCGTCGTTCTACATCGGTGAGGTTGACCGGCGGTTGGCCGGTAGGAATAATGGCATGGTGGTCCGTGACCTTCGAATTGTCGAACACTTTCTTCGACTTCGTCAGGATGGTTCCCTCCAGCGGCGCGGTCCAGGTCTCATAGCCCCGCAACCCCTTCAGGATGGAGGGACACTTGGGATAGATGTCGTCACTCAAGAAGGTAGTATCTACACGAGGATAAGTAGTGACCTTCTTCTCGTAGAGCGACTGGATAGTCTTCAGCGTGTCGTCGGCCGAGTAGGCAAACTTCTTGTTGCACTCCACCTGCAGGGAGGTCAGGTCGAAAAGACGGAGCGGCGCTTCCCGGCCTTCCTTCTTCGTCACAGAGGTAACGGTAAACGGCACATCCTTGATGCGTGCCAGCAGCTCCTCGCCTCTCGCACGGTCTGTTATGGGATCTATACCGCGGTTCTCTTCCTCCTTCTTGGGCTTCTTGCCGGCGGCCAGAGCTTCCTTCTGCTTCTCTGCTTCCAGTGCCAGCTCTTCGTCGCTCTTGCGGATGAGGGCCGAGAAAGTAGTATCGCGGTAAACGGTATTGAGCACCCAGTATTGCTTGGGCACAAAGTTCTGAATCTCCAACTGACGGTTCACGATAAGGGCCAGTGTAGGCGTCTGCACCCGCCCGATGGAAAGCACCTGGCGGTTCTGCCCGTATTTCATGGTATACAGGCGCGTGGCATTCATGCCCAGCAGCCAGTCGCCGATGGCACGGCTCAAGCCCGCTTCGTACAGAGGTTGGAAGTCGGCAGCATCCCGCAGGTTGGAGAATCCTTCGCGGATGGCTTCTTCGGTCAGTGAAGATATCCACAGGCGCTTCACTGGGCATTTGGCTCCAGCTTTCTGCATCACCCACCGCTGGATGAGCTCTCCCTCCTGGCCGGCATCACCGCAGTTGATGATCATGTCAGCCTTCTGCATCAGCCCCTCGATGACGTGGAACTGGCGTTCGTAGGTAGGATTACTGATGAGTTTGATACCGAAGCGGGGCGGTATCATGGGCAGGCTGCCCAAGCTCCACGTCTTCCAGCTCGGCGTATATTCATGCGGCTCCTTCAGCGTACAGAGATGGCCGAACGTCCAGGTCACCTGGTATCCGTTTCCTTCGATATATCCGTCTTTCTTCTCCTTCGCTCCCAGCACATCGGCTATGTCGCGTGCCACAGAGGGTTTCTCGGCTATGCAAACTATCATGCGTTTCTCGTTTTTACAGGCTGCAAAGATACGAATTAGTCGTGAAATATGATATGGATGTTGAAAAGTTCGGGGAGGAAGTTTCACGCCTTCACGGGCTGCCCATTGCATTGATATTCAGGTCTATGTGGTGAAACATACACTCCTTTCACGCGATGCGATGTTTCACGGATGTGCTAAAATCGTACACGGATATGCCAAAATCGTACAGAACGGAACGGTGAGGGATGGTGCTTGCTTTCACGCTGTATCTTTCACGCGACAGGGTGTGAAACTTCACGTGAAGGATGTATCTTTCACAACATTCGGCTGGTTATCAATTGCTTGCAGGCGCGTGAAGGCGTGAAGGATGCTACGGACAAATCATTTCTTTATCGTCATTCCGGCCTTGAGACGGGAGTCGGGATAACCTTTTTTTGTGTGTATTGAGGGTGTGCCAAAAAGAGAAACGACTTGCATGTTGCCCTGTCATCCTGAGCATCGCGAAGGATCTCCCGCCTATTCTCGTGAAGGGGAGATGCTTCACTACCGTTCAGCATGACAGAATGATAACGTCCCTGCATGTTGAGTAAGCACTCAATTTAGGGCATACCTCTTTGAGAGGGTACTTTTCAGTGCCCTAAATCGAGTTTTGTTAATTAATTAGTTTTGAATTTAACATTGGCTGGTAGCCAAAGTGATTTTGCTAGGAACCATGTTAACATAGTCTCTGCAACCGTTAAAGATATTTTTGAAAAAGGTTCCGATGAAGTTCCAGACAGAACTGCCATGAAGCTTTACCGTTCCTATTACACTATGATAAGTGGCAGCCATCTCAGCACCCGCATCACTGCCATAATGAAGTGAATTGTTGCGTTGAGTAGTCAGCTTTCGAATGGTTCGCTCTGCCAGATTGTTGTCTATCGGAAGATCTCCATCGTCCAGAAAAGCAAATAGTTCCTTCCAAAACTTCTTCAAGTAATTAAGAGCTTCTGTATAATACTGGCTTCTAAATTCTGAATTCTTCGACAGTTCACTCTCCAACAGGCTGCGCAATTCTATCAGGTGTTCCTTCGTTTCCAGGCTTTGCCTTTCCCGCAGTCTCTCTTCCGGAGTAAGACCGGCTTCATCATAAATATGTTCTTTAGAAAAGAACCACTTTAAAAGCTTTGAAAAACGTTCGGCCAGCGGTTCGCCTCCTTGATTACCGGCTTTAACGAACTTATTATTCGCATGGGACATACAAACCTGATGGATAGTATCCTTAAACTGAGCCGATTTCAACTCATCACCGATAAAAACATAAGCATTGTATCCGTCGGACATGATACTCTTCAATTCCGCATCACCCAGAAAATCCGTAAGCACCTCACGGCCGCGGGAGCCATCCTCATAGAAGAAAATGGCTGTTTTCTGAGCCTTGTTGACCAATACCCAGATATAACACTTCTTATAACGGTCATATTTGCGCACCTTGCACCAGGTCTCATCGCAGTTCACAACCGAGTCCTTTTCCAAGGCAACGGACTTCAATACACGAACCAGTTCATCAAGGTATTTCTTGCCTTTCTTAAGCCAGTTGCGTAAGGTGTTTTTAGAAATGGTCATTCCCATATCCGTCAGCCATTGGTGCAGAAGGCCGAAGGTCACATTCTTTACATAAACTTCATAGGCGATGGCCTGCAGGAATTCAGGAGTGGCTTTAGTCCCCTCAAACTTAGTTACCACCTCCGGATGGCCTTCAGAGGGGAAATAACCCCACTTCGGCTTTTTGCCAGGCTCTGCATAATGGACCATTTCAAAACATTCTTCCGTAAGGAAGGTACGGAAACTGAATACACGTACCATCCTTCTTTCAATGATACGTCCGGGAACCTTTGTCAGATCTGACGGATGCTCTACCACTTCTCCGGACACTCCCATCGTTTTATACCCGTCGGGACGATTGCCCAGGTCACGTTCCTTTCTGGGAAGAGCCGGCTCATTCCGGGATTCGTTATTGTCTACAGAGTCCGTACGGAGCGTATCGTCCGTACCGTCATAATCATCTTTTTCCTTTTGCCGGTCAGAAGCACTCTTTTTAGCTTTAGGGTTTATCCGTTGACGCCTGTCACCAAAACGCTCCTGATTGGCAAAATCAAGTTTTTCCTGGAGAGACTTTGCCTTACGTTCTGCCGATTTGCGAAGCTTGCGCTCTTCCGATAACTGATTTTCCAAATCGGACTGTTTCGATTGCATGGAGGACATCTGGTCCTTCAGCCCCTTCATCTGAACCATGAAATCCTCCAAGACAAGCTTCATGGCGTCATTTGTCAACCTGAGGTCCTGATTCTGCTCAGCAAGGTATTGTATGTACCGGTCTTCTTGATCGTCTGCCATACCTTCACTATAATTTATAGGGTTCCGTGAGTAGGTTTCCCTACTCAACAATTCCCTTTTTGAGTCTATTATATGTTGCAGTTCGATCATGTTTAAACCTTTGATTTACAGATATAAAGGTACTAAAATAATCGCAAAACAGCAAGCAAATAGACATATTAATTATCTGATTTTTAATGTTTTAACTATAGGGTTTTCCAGTATCAGGACCACATCTTTCCAGTCAATCCGATAAACGGTATCCGCCCCGTTCCGCTCCACTTTCATGAACTGGTAGCCCGCGACAAACTTCTTTTCGAACAGGCTGTATGAACGGTTGGCAAATGAGAACATACGGACTATTCTTCGGTTTCGCGACATGACAATGAAGACATCCCCGTCACAGGGTTCCCGGTGAAGCCGTTCACGGATGATGGACAACACACGGCTGTGCTTGCAACGCATGTCGGTAAAGTCACGCACATAATAAAAATGATTCAGACCGGTAACACTCAGCATAAACCCTCCAGCTTCTCTATCATCCGGACTAAGTCCTGATAGCTTAAATTCTTTTGGGACAAGTGCAATCCATTACTGATACGGATGTCTATCCATATGCGGACGGGATTGTCATTACCGCTTCTTGATACAGGTTTAGGCCGGTCACCAATTTTAGTCTTTTCTTCATGGGTAATCTCAGGAGCACCGTCAACCTGAACCTCAACTACTTTTTTGCGGGTATCCTTAAACCATTTCTGGAAAATGTTATAAGGGACTTTGTTCTTGACACAAAACGATTGGAGAGATTCTCCACGGGGTAACGCCTCCGTCTGGTACTGAAAGTAAAACCTTTCAAGATCTTCACTGCTATACATAATTCTATAAATTTTGCTTGGCAGCGAAGTTATCTATTTCAATTAATAGCCATTTTTTGACTGCTTACGCATGTTGATACACCCTTAGGATACAGGGTATGTTTAGGCGCGGATTACGCGGATTACGCGGAGGAGGCATTCTGCACTTGTATCTGTCATCCCGTTGTTTCTATCATTCCCGTTGTATCTGTCATTCCCGTTGTATCTGTCATTCTGGTTGTATCCGTCATTCTTGTAGTATCTGTCATCCCCGTTGTATCTATCATTCCCGTTGTATCCGTCATTCCTGTAGTATCTGTCATCCCGCACTTGATGCGGGATCCATGTGTATGCATCGGAAAGAAGGCTGCGTTGCAACCTGACGATACGCTTCGTGAGGGTGTAAGACCGTACGGCGTGAGGAGGTAAGGCCGTGCTTCGTCAGCAGGTGTGGGAGTATGGCGTTAGGGTGTATGTACTGGATCCCGCATCGAGTGCGGGATGACAATTCCTTGTCATATCCTACTTTCGCCGGCTAAAGAGGGACTTTAGCGGGACAAACAGGGACTTTAGCGTGCTAAACAGGGACTTTTCAATTCCCCGGTTCGACATATTTATCCCAGATATAATGCAGGGGACTCAGCAGCCGTGCGGTCAGGCTCCGTTCGTCCGTCAGCACCTGGGCGGTACCGGCCAGCTCGCCGCCGAAGTGCAAGGACTTGCCGTAAGACGTGCGCAGGTCCTGCGGCAGGCTGACGGTGACGGTGTACATGCCTTCCTCGTCGGGCAGCAGGGAAACGGACTGCACCGTCCCGGTCAGGAAACCGAACTCCATGTAGGGATAGCCCGCCACGCTGATGTTCACCCGCAGGCCCGGCTTCACCTTGCCCGACCCTTCCGGGGGCAGCTTTATCTTACCGATGACGGCCCCCATGTCCCGGGCCACGACGGAGAACACCTTGTCGCCGCTGTTCACGTTCTGGTTCTTCTGCCACACGTTGTTGTAGGACAGGATGCCGGCAGCCGGAGAGACGAAGAGGCAGGCCAGTTCCCAGTCGCCGATGCTCGTCTTCAGTTCGTTGCAGGCGGTCTGCAGGGCGGTGCGCAGCGTGTTGACTTCCCGTTCCCGCTCCATGCGGGTTTGCAGGATGGTCTGCTTCAACCGGGCCTGCTGGATGCGGGCGTTGGAAAGCGAGGTCATCAGTTGCTCCGTGCCCTGCTGCTTGGCGAGCAAGGCCTGTTGCGCCTCCTCGTATTCGGCCTTGGCCGTCAGCCCGTCTTCGTACAGTCCTTTCTCCCGCCGGTGCACGGTCTCGGCTATCTCCGTCTGCCTGCCGTCCAGCACGACCTGCCGTTCCAGGTGGGCGATGTAGTTCCCGTATTCGGCCAGCTCCTCTTCGGTCGCCTCGATCTGGCGGTCATACAGGTTCAGCTCCAGGTAGTTCCGGTAGTCGGTCAGGCTCCGCAGGAAGGCGGCATAAGCGGCCTGTATGCTTCCCAGGGCCGGCCTGTCGGGGAAGCGTGCCGCCTGCACGCAGCTGTCCGTCAGGCGGAATGCGCGGAGCTGTTCTTTCAGTTCCCATACATCGGCCGTCCGGGCGGGGTTTTCCAGCACGGCGATCAGGTCGCCCGCATACACCGAGTCGCGGTCCGTGCGGTACACCTCTTTTATCTTGCCGCTGCCCCGTGCCACCATCCACACCGGCGGATGCTCGGTCGTCACGGTCACCGTGGCGTCCACCACGTCGGGATATTGGAAGAAGCACCCGCCGATGAACACCGCCGCCAGCACGCCGAAGAACACCGTGATGCCCCAGCGCACCAACGCGCGGGGCGGGCGGGTCAGTATCTCCTGCACCTCCTCGCTGCGCAGCTCTATGTCGTTTTCATTCTCCATTCTTCATTCTTAATTCTTCATTCTCCATTCTTCATTCTTAATTCTTCATTCTCCATTCTTCATTCTCCATTCTTAATTCTTCATTCTCCATTCTTCATTCTTAATTCTTCATTCTCCATTCTTCATTCTCCATTCTTAATTCTTCATTCTTAATTCTTCATTCTTCATTCTTCACTCTTCATTCAAGCGCGCCCGCGCGCGCTTATACCTCCAACTGGTTCTTCACCAGCCTGTAATATTGTCCTTCCTGTGCTATCAGCTGCTCGTGCGTGCCTTCTTCCGTGATGCGCCCGTGGTCTATCACCACAATCTTGTCCGCATGGCGCACCGTGCTCAGCCGGTGGGCCACCACGACCGACGTCCGTCCCCGGAAGAACGCCTGCAGGTTCTCCATGATGCGCCGCTCGTTGTTGGCGTCCAGGGCGTTGGTGGCCTCGTCGAAGAAGATGAACGCCGGGTCTTTGTACACCGCCCGGGCTATCAGGATGCGCTGCTTCTGCCCCTGGCTCAGCCCGTGCCCCTCGCTGCCTATCTTCGTGTCGTAGCGCAGGGGCAGCTCGTTGATGAAGTCCTCGATGCACGCCACCCGTGCCGCATGCCTCAGCCGCTCCCCGTCTATCCGCTCCTCGCCCGGCGCGATGTTGCCCGCGATGGTGTCCGAGAAGATGAAGCCGTCCTGCATCACCACCCCGCACCGCTGCCTCCACCGCCGGGGGCTGTACATCTCCAGCGGACTGCCGCCCACCGTGATTTGTCCCGCCGCCGGCGGATAGAAGCCCAGCAGCAACTTGACCAAGGTCGTCTTTCCGCTGCCGCTCATGCCCACGATGGCGGTCTGCTTGCCTGCCTCGATGTCCAGGTTGATGTTGGCCAGGGTCGGCGTCTCCGCCAGCGGGTCGTACTTGAAGCTGATGTCCTCCAGCCGCAGTCCCGCCCCTTGCGGAATTTCCTGTAACGGTTGGCGGGCGGGGTTCTCCTCGTCGGGCTTGTCGCGCACCTCGCTCAGGCGGTTCATGCTGAGGCGGGCGTCCTGCATGTCGCGGGCGAAGGTGATAAGCTCGTTCACCGGGCTGTTCAGCTGCCCGATGATGTATTGCACGGACATCATCATGCCCAGCGTCATGTCTCCCTGCACCACGAAGCTCGCCACCAGTCCCGTAATCATCACGTTCTTGGTCTGATTGATGAGCACCGCGCCCGAGTCCTGGTACTGCCTCAGGGCCAGGCTCCGGATGTTCACCCGGAACAGGCGCGCCTGTATGCGTTCCCACTCCCACCGCTTCTGCCGCTCGCAGGCGCTGAGTTTTATCTCCTGCATCCCCGTCACCAGTTGCACCACGCTGCTCTGGTTCGCGCTCTGCTGGGCAAAGCGCTTGTGGTCCAGCTCCGCCCGCTTCTTCATGAACAGCCACACGTAGCCGACGTACAGCGCGCTGCCCACCATGAAGATGCCGAACACCACCGGGCTGTAGAGCAGCAACACCAGCCCGAACACCACGATGTTGAACGCCGAGAACACCACGCTCAGGCTGCTGCCCGTCAGGAAGTCCTGTATGCGAGTGTGGTCGTTGATGCGTTGCAGGATGTCGCCCGTCATCTTCGTGTCGAAGTAGCCCATGGGCAGGCGCATCAGCTTGGCCAGGAAGTCCGATATGAGGGAGATGTTCACCCGCGTGCCCAGGTGGAGCAGTATCCAGCCGCGGATGAACTCCACCGCCGCGCTGCTGAAGGTCAGCGTCAGTTGCGCCACCAATACCAGCCAGATGAACCCCATGTTTTGGTTGTTGATGCCGAAGTCCACCACGCTTTGCGTCAGGAAGGGCAGCAGCAACTGGATGCAGCTGCCCAGCAGCAGCCCCAGTATCAACTGTCCGATGAGTTGCTTGTAAGGCCGCAGGTAGGAGAACATGAACAGCAGCCCCCGCCGGTTCCGCTCCCCCTCGTCCCCGTCATCCTCCTGCGCATAGAACTCCGGCGTCGGTTCCAGGAGCAGGGCGATGCCCGTGTCCTCCCCGTTCCGCTTCGCGCTGAGCCAGCACCGGCAAAACTCCTCTTGGGTATATTTCAGTTTCTCCGCCCCCGGGTCAGCCACCCACACATGTTTGTTGTCCATGCGATACACCACCACAAAATGCTGCTGGTTCCAGTGTACGATGCAGGGCAGCGGCGCTTCCCGCAACCGCTTGTAGTCTATCTGCACACATAGGCTCCGCAGCCCGATGCGTTCCGCCGCCTCGCTGATGCCCAGCATGGACACGCCCTCGCGGGTCAGAAAGCTCTTCTCACGCAGCCCTTCCAAGGAATAGCGTTTCCCGTACCAGGCGGCTATCATCCGCAGGCAGGTAGGACCGCAGTCCATCTGGTCGTGTTGGGTGTAATGGGGGAAGGATTTCATAACTACTCAATCAAATAAATAATCAATATCTTTGACTTCATAATAATGGGGAAATATTCTATTATTTGCAATGAGGATAGGAGTACTGAAGAACTTATGTTTCAGACACCATTCCTTCTGTTCTTTCAATATATCAACAATGAATTCTTCTTGTATAATCGTATTCTTTTTAGTTAATAAGTTATTCTTACTAATTGGGTATTTAGTTACATAGTTTAATAAGGTATCAATGAACATCTTTGGTTCATGTATATAAGATTGTACGAGCCCTTTTGCAATAATCAAGGATTCTGGATGTTTTTTTTCATCTAAAAGAAAGATTAATTTTAGATTAACCTCTTTTTTCCGTTTAATGATAGGTAATAAAGTCTGTAGTTCTTTTATACAAGGCACGCATATAGGACTAAACACCAACGTTAGCGTATCTTTTGCATTTTTATTACCTATGCAAATTCTATGATGCATTTCATTGAAATCTGCTATACATTTTGTTTGAGAAAAAGCGTACTGGATAATGTTATCATCAAATATTAGTTGATTGAATTTCTGTCGTAAAGCTATGTGTTGTTTAGAACTAACAATTAAAGGCTTAATAATCATATAAGTTGTCAATACAATTAAAACTTCCGCAACCAGACAAATGATAATATCGATAGAATAAAGTTCTTGAATGTCAATAGTTTTAAAAGTGCATAAACTTAAAATGAATAAGAACATAAATACCGCTTGGACAGATAAACAAAGAGTACACCATTTCTTTGCAACAAATTTTTGATAAGTAATAGAATAGCAAACATAGCCCAAACTCATAATTGACAAAATATTAATGGCAGTCCTTGCTACATCAAAAGGGAAAAAAAGTATTAATAATAATAAGGCTACAAAATAAACTACTCCCATATCAGTCCATGAAACGATGCCTAAAAAATAAGCATCTTTAAAGTCTAAAATGGATGAACAATCCACTTTGCTTTTCCCATTGTTTGCAGAACACAACCTTTTAACAAATATATTATACTTGTCTGTTTGTTGTATAAATAGAAAAATTGTCGATGTTACTCCAGCCAAAATCCCCACTAAATAGAAATAAAACGACATCTCAGTTTCTTTTTTCATCCATAATAAGACTATAAATGTCAATAATAGACTAATAATAAAAAAAGGAAACTTTACATTTTCTACAAGGGTAACTAATTTATCCTTATAAGGGATATGTATGTTCACAGGTTTTTCATCAATCAAAAGAGCATTTCCATCCCACATCTTAATAAAATCTTCACGTGTAATGTTTTCAATGTTCCCATTTTCGTTTTTTATTTGCACATATTCGGATGTAACTTTATTCACAAATAAAAATAAATCCACATTTGTATAAACATGTACAAGACAAGGTAACGGTATCTTGAGCAATTCTTCATATCCAATGTGAACCGCATAACTGTCTTTATCCAGTCGTCTTAATATATATTGGAAAGCTAAAAAACTCGGGAAATCCGGATGTCTCTTCAATATACTATATAGAACAGGAGAATAAATTCCGTTATATTCTCGAACAATAATCTTCAAAATAGTTCGGACATTGTCCTTTATGATTTTTTTATGTGCATTCATTTCAACAGGAGCAAAAAATTTCAGAAGAAGAGACTTCTTTTCTAAGGAAGTCTCTTCAAAAACGTCAACTTCTTATGCATTACCACAATAAGATGTCGTAGAACAACTGTCGCAACACCAATAGCCCGAATGATCCGCAACTCCGGCCAAAGCTATAGACTTACTGACGTTGCACGCTACTGTGCCAGATTTTAAATTGTAATACCCGCAGGTACCACCACCTTTAACCTCTCTCATTTGTGATTTACTGAGAGCATTCAATCTGAATTTTTCAAATTTCATAGTCGTAAAAATTAAATTAAACATTGTTATTAGAAAACACACAAATACAATAATCAGAGTTCCTTGTCTGTATTTGCTTTTAAATAATTTCAACAGATCTATTTCAAGTACTTGTTCAATCTCTGCACGATTTCATTGCTACTCGGTCGTGGCGCGTTCCGTTCTACCAAATTACCTTTTTTATCAAAAACGAGGTAACGGGGAATGGAGGATAATTCGATTTGCCGTAGCATTTCACTGTTCTTTGAGTTTTGAATGAAATAGCAGGTAGGCAGCGAGGACAATCCCTCTTCCTCACACGCTTTCCGCCATTTCTCTTCCTCATCGTTATAGGACAGATAGACAAACACAACATCTTTGCCTGCATACTTTTCACGAAGCCGGATTGCCGGTTCCATTTCCGCCCTGCACGGGCCGCACCAACTTGCCCAGAAATCCACATAAAGAACTTTTCCCTTAAACAATTCCTTTATATCCGCGAAAGTCGTTTCCGTGCCTTGCAGGTCTTTCAGCACCAACTGGCCGGCATCTATATCTAAACGATATTGCCGAACCAATTCATCATGCAAGGTGCTGTCGCCGGTTATCTGTAGGTACTTATCCAGATAGGCATTCATGTCATCAACCCCGTAATCCTTACAGATTTCTCGCAAACAGTCTCCCAACAAACAGCGTTTCGCCCGTGGACCGAACTTTTTTGACGCTATCTCGTCAAACATAGTCCGAAAATCAGCATAGCCTCCATGGGAAGTAGTCACAACAGTAATATGCTGGCCTATGGCCACTGCATAATATTCTATCAGTTCCCGGAACGTGGGGTAATAAGTCTGTTCTTCCGTCAGGTCCGGTTCTATCTTGCGATAATAAGACGTGTCTTCCAGCATGCGATGTGTTTCATGGTCTTTCAAGCGAAGGCGGAACCGGTAACGTTCATACATAGCTTGGGTAATTAAGCCCTCCTGTAAGAAATCCTGTATGGTGTCCGTGTAAGCTTTCCGGTAAGCGGCATACATTGATTGAAGTGAATCCAACGGGCAGTAATCCGGCAGGAACTCCGTCAAATTCTGTTCACGAATCATCTTAATGTTTTGCGCTATCGTCAAAAAACTACTTCCAAGACACGTGCCTGCCTCTAAGTTGAGATGCGTGCGTCCTTGCCGCAATTGGTAATTCATGTTGTAAATACGGTTGCGTTCCGGATGGTGCTTGCTCTTCAACAGTGGATAGTCAAGGCTGTCTGTAGTCACACAAACGGTATCGCCCTGCAACAAAGGATAATAGATATACTCATGGTCACGATAGCTCAAAGCAAACTCTATGAAATCATTCGGACAACCTATTACCAATGTATCACGCAACGTATCCGGAGTATAGGTATGGTAGACGCCTGCACTGTCCACAAAGCTTACCTTGGGCATAGGTATATGAAACGAACCTATACCCGGTGTCTTGAATTTGGGAGGATTGTAGTGGTCGAAAATGATAGTAACAGAGTTAGGGACATAAGTATCAATCTTAGGACTAGAACAAGCCCCCACTAAAGTAACTAATAAAATACTGAAATATTCCAATCTCAATTTCATGAGTATAACCTCCTATATAAGTAGTTAACACCAATAATAGCCTCCTCCACTCGCTTCTATCAAAAACTTGGCCTGTTCTTCCGTTAGATTTGGGTGGACGGTCTGTGTTCTGGGAATAAACACGGTACACGTCTTATCATTTGTGCCACCTATCATTTTTCTCATTTGTCTTTTGGACAGCATTTTATCAGCCCAACAAATTAATTTTTTCATAATCCAATTCTTATGATATGCGTTACTTTCTAATGTTTTTCATAAAACTAGTTACAGAAAAGTTTTCGTATAAACACAAACTGTCCGATGTCTTATCCATAGAGTAGTGTCTTTTACAATAGATCCCTATCTGGCGATGTGACAATAACATCTCGGGCAGTTTGTTTTTACGATCATCGGTATTTCATGAGAGTTCAACTCTCACCACAAATCAATACCAACTTGCAGAGCTACAACTGTCGCAGCACCAATTACCACCTGAGGCCATCATTTGGGCTTGAGCTTTGCTCAAATTATAATGCACATGGCCACTTGGCGATTTTGCCGCACAAGTTCCAAAACCACCTTTGACGGCTCTCATCTCTTTTCTGCCAAGAGATTTGTCTTTGAAATAACTAAAATCTTTCATTTTTGTAGTTTTTTTTGTTAACAATAAGGCAAACATTCATTTGTTCCTTATGAACATTTTCCTATTAATTATAATGATACGTAACATTTTCATTCTCTTTAAAGTGAAAATTCTCCTTGCAGCCACAAACCGCCCGATACTACATCTATCTGATACCGTCCCTTGCCGCAAGCACTCAGGTCGATTTCCATACCTCCCATGCCGGTCTGCGAATAGATTTCTTCTCCGGTAACCGCGCGGGTAATGGTAACGGTGGCTTCTTCCGACAATTCGCTCAGGTCTATGCTGACTATCTTATTAGATAAGGTAGCGTAGGCGGTGGGTTGGAAGAGGGAGAAAGGATTCGCAGCTTCTTTTTTTATTACATAAAGTGGAATATCTTCCTCTTCGTCATCTGTTGCAATTGCGACTCTATTTTGGGATAAGTTCTGATTTTCTATCGTCCATAAAGGGATGCTACCCATCCATAAAGATACGAATGTTACGATTAGTGCTTTCATGATTGTACTACTCTTTAAAATTAAACCTTATCGTTGTTTTGATGTGATAAAGTTAATCGAATAAAAGCGGACAAAGTGTGGAAAATTCAGACAAAAAGTGTGGAAAATGCGCCTTTTTCCACACATTTCACAGCCTTTACGTGTGGAAAGTGTGGAAAAATTATGGATTATATGTTTTTCAGCAGGTCTTTCAACTCGATCTCGTCTTCGTTCTTAAACTTTCTTTTCAGCAGGGATTTTCGCTTTTTGTAAATGCCGCTGCGGTCTTTCTCCATGATGACAGAAATCTCCGTCGGGCTGAAATCGAAGAGATGAAGGCTGCAAAAATAAATTTCTTCTTCAACCAGTTCAGGAAATTTCTGGTTCAGACGGTCAATGATACCGCCCGTAAGCTGATTGATGGCTTCGAGCCACTCCCGCCGGTCTTTTTCCTCAAAACGTTCTTTATAGTCACAGAATTCCTTGTAATAGTTTAAAATATTCTGCAACTTTTGATATATCTTTGTTTGCGGCATCTGTTCTTGCAGCGTGTCAAAGTGGAACAAGGGATGTATTTCCTCAGTTTCTTCTATGCACTGTTGAGGTTCAGATACCAATACGGGAGAAGCAGTAGTTTCAGCCTCCACATGAGCTTGCATCTCCTTCAACAACAATTCTTTCAGTTGTTGTTGCGAAGTTCTCTCTTTTTTGCGGGCGCGTACAAACAGAACTATGACAATCAACACAAGTCCGGCAATCGCAGACATACAATAGTAAACAATATGCCAGACAGACTGTTGTTCCTGCCAATCGACGTATTCGTGTTCCGCCAATTGAACTTCCGTAGTCTGCATTTCTTGCTGATACAATTTCTCATTTCGGACACGCAGTTTCTCATACTCCAATGCCTTCTGTGCATTTTCTTGCTTTTCTGCAATGTCGCTCAACCGCATATAAGCTGCAGATCGGATATGTAATCGGGGCGATGCAAGTGCTTTATTAAAATAAAGAGAAGCGGAGTCATAAATACCCTGCCGATAAAAGCCTTCTCCGGTAAGAAGAAAGGCTGTAGACAGCATGGTAGTATCCTTTTGCTGTAAACTCAACGCAATCTTTGCAAACTGCAACGTTCGTTCTCCGTCACGCATGTAGCTATAAAGTTGACTTAAAGTAAGCGCATTACTACATTGGTAGGACGGATTGCCATAACGGGAAGCCCTTTCATAATTTTGCTGTAATCTTTGTTCCGCTTCTTTATAATACGATTTTCCTTGTCCTATCAGATAAAGACTTTGTCGTTCTACGGAAACCAGCCACAGCACCGTATCTTTCATCTGAATAGCCATCTGCTCGACTCTCTTATATAAGGAATCGGCTTGCCGATTGAGTCCTTCGCACTGATATATGTAGGCCATTCCGTTATAAACCCGTGCTAACAATCGCTTGTTCTTGACAGATTGCGCCAACTCTTCCGCTCGATAGTAAGCTGCCACGGCTTTACCACCGTCTTTTAGATAATTATAGAGTATGTATCCACGGGTATATTCACCCCGTGCTTCCCGCTGTTTGTCTCCGGTGCGCCGGAAGTAATCCACGGCTACCCGCAACAGCGAGTCATCCCGTTGCGGGATGTGGTTACGACATTCCGCCTCCACCGTGAGCAATGCATAGCGCATCCGCTCCTCCTTCGTGTCCAGTCGGGCAGGCGGAATGCCGCGCAAAAGGGTGAGGGCACTGTCCGGACGAATATAAAGGAGGCTGTCCGCATCCGCCAGGCGGCGGGTGTAGTCGATGTGCGTGCAGGCAGCGAAAGCCAGCAGCAGGAGGGGAAGGATGTAGGTACTCTTCATGGGTTATATTCCTTTCGGAATGCAAACTTACGAAAAAAAAGCGTTTTCCCGATGGAAGCCATCGCACAAATGAATTATCACCATCCGCACCGCTGCATCCATCGCCGGAGGCTACATAGTTCCAATGGGCTGCCATGGGAATTATTTCCCATTGCTAAAATACCTCATAGATGTAAAATAAAATCATTCTATTTCTCCCCATCCTGCCCGTCCCTGTTTTCAGCCCCCTTAAACTTCCCTTGGGGAATGTTTGAAACATAGAGGGGGAATGTTTGAAACATTCGGCCCTTATGTTTGAAACATAAGGCTCTTGAGATTGAACCCGGCTTTCAGACAGAAGAAAGGCAGCCTTTGCGGAAGTTTCTTCTTTGTAAATATAAATGTATAAATCCGATATAAATCTCCCCATAAAAAAAGAGTGCACCCCAAACGGATGCACTCTCCCACAAACAAACATAAACAGAATGCTGTCGGATTATTCGTCCAGCAGAATTTCCAAAATCTGGCAAGCTGCCTTGGCAACCGAAGTACCGGGGCCAAAGATAGCGGCTACACCAGCCTTGTACAGGAAGTCATAGTCTTGTGCGGGGATTACACCACCGGCAATCACGACAATATCCTCACGGCCCAACTTCTTCAGTTCGGCAATGATTTGTGGAATCAAAGTCTTGTGACCGGCGGCCAGTGAAGACACACCTACTACATGCACGTCGTTCTCAACAGCCTCACGGGCAGCCTCGGCCGGAGTCTGGAACAACGGTCCCATATCTACGTCGAAACCGCAGTCGGCATAACCGGTTGCTACTACCTTCGCACCACGGTCGTGACCGTCCTGACCCATCTTGGCAATCATGATACGGGGCTGACGGCCTTCCTTCTTGGCAAACTTCTCGCAGAGTTCACATGCCTTGGCGAAGTCTGCATCGCTCTTACTTTCTGATGAATACACGCCTGAAATAGTTCTGATTACTGCTTTATAACGTCCTACAACCTTCTCGCAAGCATACGAGATTTCTCCCAAAGTGGCACGAACACGGGCAGCCTCAACAGCCAGTTCCAGCAAGTTGCCCTTGCCTGTCTTCACACATTCGGTGATGGCATCCAGTGCCTTGTCCACTTCTGCCTGATTACGTCCTTCCTTCAGACGCTTCAGGTTCTCCAGCTGTTCCTGACGAACGGCCGTATTGTCAATCTCAAGGATATCAATCGGAGCTTCCTTCTCGAGGCGGTACTTGTTCACACCGACAATGGTCTGCGCACCGCTGTCGATACGGGCCTGCGTACGTGCGGCAGCCTCTTCGATACGCATCTTGGGGATACCGGTTTCGATAGCCTTGGCCATACCGCCCAGCTTCTCGATTTCCTGGATGTGCTCCCATGCCTTGTGGGTAATCTCGTTGGTCAGCGACTCTACATAGTAGGAACCACCCCACGGGTCAACGTTCTTACAGATATTGGTCTCTTCCTGAATATAGATCTGCGTATTACGCGCGATACGTGCAGAGAAGTCGGTCGGCAGGGCAATGGCCTCGTCGAGGGCGTTGGTGTGCAGAGACTGTGTATGACCCAGTGCGGCTGCCATAGCCTCGATACAGGTACGGCCTACGTTGTTGAACGGATCCTGCTCGGTCAATGACCAACCTGAAGTCTGAGAGTGTGTACGCAAAGCCAGTGACTTCGGATTCTTCGGGTTGAACTGCTTTACAATCTTGGCCCACAACATACGTGCAGCACGCATCTTGGCAATTTCCATGAAGTGGTTGGTACCGATGGCCCAGAAGAAAGACAGACGTGGTGCAAAAGCATCGATGTCCAGTCCGGCACCCACACCGGCACGGAGATATTCCAAACCGTCGGCCAGGGTATAAGCCAACTCGATATCTGCCGTAGCACCAGCTTCCTGCATGTGGTAACCGGAGATGGAAATGGAGTTGAACTTCGGCATCTTCTGCGAAGTATATTCAAAGATGTCGGAAATGATCTTCATGGAAAATGCAGGCGGATAGATATAGGTATTGCGCACCATGAATTCCTTCAAAATATCGTTCTGGATGGTACCGGCCATTTCTTCAAGCTTGGCTCCCTGCTCCAGACCGGCATTGATATAAAACGCCATGACGGGCAGTACGGCACCGTTCATCGTCATGGATACGGACATCTTGTTCAAAGGAATGCCGTCGAACAGTACCTTCATGTTCTCCAGCGAGCAGATGGATACACCGGCCTTACCAACGTCACCCACTACACGTTCGTTGTCGGGGTCGTAACCGCGGTGCGTAGCCAAGTCAAACGCTACAGACAAACCTTTCTGACCGGAAGCCAGATTACGGCGATAGAACGCATTCGATTCTTCGGCCGTAGAGAAACCCGCATACTGACGGATTGTCCAAGGACGCAGGGTGTACATTACTGAGTACGGACCACGCAGGTAAGGAGGAATACCGGCAGCAAAGTCCAGATGCTCCATTCCTTCAAGGTCTTCTTTGGTATAAACAGGCTTCACATTGATGTGTTCCGGCGTCTTCCAATCAGCCTCAATGCCGTTAGCCTTCTGCCATTCAGCACCATTGACGGGCTTGAAATTGGCATATATATCTAAGTTTTTAAAATCTTTTCTCATCTTACTTCAAAAGTTTAGCGTTGTATTCTTTCAGTGTTTCCAGCACGTTGACACGAACATGGATGAAATTCTCGATACCGGCAGCCTTCAGTTCGTCCATGCAGGCAGGAGCTCCGGCAACGATGAACATAGCACGGCCATTCAAAGCCTTGAATGCGGGAACTGCATACTCGGCATATTCGTCATCGCTCGAGCAAAGTACTACAATGTCGGCCTTCGCAGCTACGGCAGCTTCAACGCCCTCTTCTACAGTAGAGAAGCCCAGGTTGTCCACCACTTCGTATCCGGCGCAAGCCAGGAAGTTACAAGAGAACTGTGCACGTGCCTGACGCATAGCCAAGTTACCAATCGTCAACATAAATGCTTTCGGACGCTTGCCGGAAGTTTCAGTCTGCAGACGCAGAGCCTCGAATTCGCTGGCGGCACGGTCGAAATTCAAAGAAGGAACATCCTTTTCGCAAGTATCATGATGCCCGCCACCACAGCAGCAAACAGCTTCCAACGGACGCTTTTCGCCAGCCAGCTCGGTGAAGTTAGGATACTGGTTGGTACCCAACAGGATCTCCTTACGCTTGGCCACAGCTTCGTGACGAGCCTTGTTGCTGGCATTCACAGCTCCCTGTACCTTGCCGGCCTTCACTGCTGCATAGAAACCACCTTCATCCTCAACAGCCAGGAACAAATCCCAAGCCTGCTTGGCAATGGACACTGTCAAGTTTTCAATATAATAGGAACCGGCAGCTGGATCAATCACTTTGTCGAAATGAGATTCTTCTTTCAGCAACAACTGCTGGTTACGTGCCAAACGTTCAGAGAAATCATTCGGAGTCTCGTATGCCTTGTCGAAAGGAACCACCGTCATAGAATCAACACCTGCAAGAGCGGCACTCATTGCTTCAGTCTGCGTACGGAGCAGGTTCACATACGAATCAAAAACTGTCAGGTTGAAAGAAGATGTTTCAGCATGTATCTTCATCTGGGCAGCACACTTACAGTCGCCTTCGGCCAGATACGAATTCACGATATCGGCCCACAACATACGTCCAGCGCGGAACTTGGCAATTTCCAAGAAATAATTGGAGCTGATACCAAAATTGAACTTGATTTTTTTGGCAACCGTTGCAGCAGGAATACCAGCTTCGGTCAGTTGATTCATATATTCATTACCCCATGCCAATGCGTATCCCAGTTCCTGATAAATATAAGCACCTGCATTGTTCAGAGTAAGCGCATTCACATTGATGACGCGATATTCGGGCAAAGCAGCCGTAGCGGCAATCAGTGCCTTGGCCGTATCTACCAAGCTACCTTTTTCCTTGCCCTTAACCAACATCTTGTTCAAATAGTCGAAGTTAATAGAACCATGCAACTTGTTCAGGTCATATCCCTTCTTCTGGAAATATTCTACCAACAAATTGGCCAAATCAACAACATGCCCTTGGCAAGTGGAAAAGTTCAACTCGACACATTCTGCACAAATACCTTCAAGCAACATTTCCAGATAAGCGGCATTCAGTTCCTTGGCCTTTACATGGAACGACAAAGAATCAATTCCTTTGTTCAGGATATCCAAGGCCTTGGCATTAGCTTCCTTCACATCATCTACTCTGATTTCCTGACGTACCAGCCACTCATTGTTGTCTTTCTTGTTACCTCTCAAATAAGGGAATTCACCAGGAAGTGCATCCGTTGTCTTAAGTCCTTCAAGGTCTTCCTTACGGTAGAAAGGTTTCACTTTAAATCCTTCGTTTGTCTTCCAAACGAGTTTCTTCTCAAAATCAGCCCCCTTAAGGTCTGCTGTTACTTTTTCCATCCACTGCTCAGTGGTAACAGGAGAAAAGTCAGAGAAGAGTTTTTCTTTACTGTCTGCCATAGTTTATAAAATTAAAATAGATAAATACTATTCATCATTTTGTCGTCAATAGACATGCAAATATACTCAAATCAAATTAAAGACAATCCTTTTTAGTGAAATTTCATACCTACCACTAAACAAGTGTCAAGTCGACATTGCAAAATCGAAAAATTAAGAAAAAACTTTGGCTACAATTGTTGAATTAGCTAATTTTGCAGAATTGTTTTTCAACTACAAATAAAGATGTGTTAAAAATATTATGAATTGGTTAGAAAGCTTGTTATGGGACCCAGCTTCCGTAGCACATATTGTGTGCCTTTATGCCTTTGTCATTTCACTAGGTGTACTGCTGGGTAAAATCAAGTTCTTTGGAGTATCGTTAGGAGTTACATTCGTACTCTTCGCGGGTATTCTGATGGGACATCTGGGATTTACAGGAGAAATTCACATTCTGCATTTCCTACGTGAATTCGGTCTTATTCTATTTGTATTCTGCATTGGTTTACAAGTGGGGCCGTCGTTCTTCTCGTCTTTCAAAAAAGGCGGTATGACATTAAATCTGCTTGCTGTCGGCATCGTTTTGCTGAATATTGCTGTTACATTGGCTATTTATTTTATAGCCAACGGCCGTGTGGACCTACCAATGATGATTGGTATATTATATGGTGCCGTAACCAATACACCAGGTCTCGGTGCTGCCCAAGAAGCACTGAACCAGCTGAACTACACAGGTGAACCTATAGCTTTGGGTTATGCCTGCGCATATCCGCTCGGCGTCGTAGGTATCATCGGCTCCATTATTGCTATCCGTTACATCTTCCGTATTTCACTTTCCAAAGAAGATGAGCAAATTAAAGTACAAGACAATGATACGAAGCACAAGCCCCACAACATGCATCTGGAGGTACGCAATGAATCCATCAACGGAAAGACGCTGTTACAGGTAAAAGATTTCCTGGGACGTCCGTTTGTCTGCTCGCGTATCCGCCACGAAGGCCATGTCAGTATCCCCAATCATGAAACGGTATTTTATACTGGAGACCAACTGTTCATTGTTTGTTCTGAAGAAGATGCTGAAGCCATCACTGCTTTCATCGGTAAAGAAATTCAAGTAGACTGGGAAAAACAAGACATGCCGATGGTCTCCAGACGAATTTTGGTCACCAAATCAGAAATAAACGGAAAGAAATTAGGAAGTATGCACTTCCGTAGCATGTATGGTGTCAATGTAACCCGCGTAAATCGTTCTGGTATGGACTTGTTCGCTGATCCGAACCTAATTCTTCAGGTAGGTGACCGCGTTATGGTCGTAGGCCAGCAGGATGCTGTAGAACGGGTAGCTGGTGTATTGGGCAACCAGTTAAAGCGTCTGGATACTCCGAACATCGTCACAATCTTTGTCGGTATTTTCATGGGTATCGTATTGGGTAGTCTACCTATCGCTTTCCCAGGCATGCCTACTCCCGTAAAACTAGGTTTAGCTGGTGGACCGCTGGTAGTAGCCATCCTCATTGGACGTTTTGGACATAAGTTAAAACTAGTAACCTATACCACAATGAGCGCCAATCTGATGTTACGCGAAATAGGTATTGTACTCTTCCTGGCAAGTGTAGGAATAGAGGCAGGTGAGCATTTTGTACAAACAGTGGTGCATGGAGACGGTTTATTGTATGTCGGTTACGGTTTCCTCATCACAGTTATTCCACTACTCATTATCGGTGCCATAGCGCGTTTTTATTTCAAAGTCAACTACTTCACTCTGATGGGTCTTATCGCCGGTAGTAATACAGATCCCCCTGCACTGGCCTATGCCAATCAAGTAGTATCGGGCAACGATGCACCTTCGGTTGGTTACTCTACCGTATACCCGCTGTCCATGTTCCTGCGTATCATTGCCGGTCAAATGATTCTGTTGGCCATGCTTTAGTATCCTCCTTGAGGAATATAAAAATATCAGGCGCAAATTGCACACTTCAAAAGGCTGTACAATCTGCGCCTGATTTATATTTTCAAACCGTATAACGAATATCCATCAACGGACAGTAATATCCAAATTCAGTTTCTTGCGCACAAACTCCTCTATGTAATCTACCGTACTGGCAATACCCAAAACAGACGAATCGATACACAGATGATAGGTAGCAGCAGCTCCCCACGTTTTATAACTATAATAATTGTAATATTCCGAACGCTTTTTATCCGCCTTTTCCATCATTTCCTCAGCCTCTTCCTTGGATATGCCGTGAATACGGCACAAACGTTCCATCCTATCTTCTGGCGTTGAAGATATAAATATATTGGCACAGCGAGGATGATCACGCAAAATATAGTCAGCACAACGTCCCACAAAAAGGCACGACTTCTCATGAGCTAACCGACGAATAACATCACTTTGTACTTTAAACAATGAATCATTACTCAAACAATTGTTGGTCGGAATAGTTCCATCACCTATAAACGGGAAACGCATACCAAACAATCCGCCCATAATGCCTTGAGAAGGGCGTTCATCCGCTTTTTCAAAAAACTCACGGCACAATCCACTTTCTTCCGATGCCAACTGAATCAGCTCTTTATCATAAAAAGATATATTCAACCGATGAGCCAGACGTTCGCCTATCTCGCGCCCGCCGCTTCCCAACTGACGGCCAATATTCACTACAAAATATTCCATAAACCTTTATTATTAAACACGTTTGCTGCAGGCAAATATAAAAAATCTCACGCAAACGAACGAACACATAGCAAAAAATGTTTCACACAGATAAAGACTGACGAACCGCCGCTTTGTGAAATTTACGAAACTGCAACAACAACATGACTGCAGCAATAATACTAGCCAACAAATCGGACACAGGCATACTGATCCATACACCTAACGCGCCAAAAAAATGTGGTAGGATCAGCAGACATGGAAGCAGAATCAACAACTGACGAGACAGCGACAAGAAAATAGCCTTTCCAGCCATACCTATACTCTGAAAGAAATTGGCTGTTACCATCTGAAAACCTATTATAGGGAAAAACATAACGATAATGCGCAGTCCACGAGCCGACAAATCTATCAGTTCGGCGTCCGAAGTAAAGATACTCACAACCAGTCGCGGTACAGCCATACCTACAACAAAGCCAAAAGTTGTTACGACCGTAGCATATACAATGGTCAGTTTCAACACCTTGGTCACGCGCTGATAGAATTGCGCTCCATAATTATAGCCGGCTATAGGCTGCATACCCTGATTCAATCCCATCACAATCATTACGACAATATATACCAGACGATTGACAATACCAAATGCACCGATAGCCAAATCGCCGCCATGACGTTTCAATCCCTGGTTAATCAGAATGACAATAAAACAGGCAGCCATATTCATCAGAAACGGTGACATGCCGATAGCCAACGAATCGACCACAATCTTGCGCTTCAAACGGAATATGCCACGATGAAAATGAAGCAATTCATTACGATTACTAAACAACTTGAACTGCCAAAGCAACGCTATAATCTGGGCCAATATCGTAGCAATGGCTGCACCACGGATACCCCACCCGAAGCCATAAATAAACAAAGGGTCGAGAATAGTATTGATAACAACCGTAGCTACTGTGGCATACATTGCTTTCTGCGGATGCCCAGAGGAACGCAGCACAGAATTCAATCCAAGGTACAAGTGCGTAACAGCATTGCCGATAAGAATAATTTCCATATAGTCACGTGCATAAGGCACTGTATCATCACTACCACCGAAAAAATAAAGAATGGGATCAAGAAATGGCATCACCACTAACGTAAAAGCAACACCTAGTAAAATATTCAGTACTAAAACATTACCCAATACGCGTTGAGCCGTATCATAATCCTTTTGGCCCAACTTGACCGACACCAGCGTGGAAGCCCCCACACCAACCAACGAACCGAAAGCCGCCGCAAGGTTCATCAACGGGAAAGTCAACGCCAGGCCCGAAATGGCCAATGGCCCTACACCATGGCCGATAAAGATACTGTCGACCATATTATACAAAGAAGAAGCCGTCATCGCAATGATTGCAGGAACGGCATACTGCATCAATAATTTTCCAATGTTTTCTGTACCCAACGCTGTGGGAGTATTCAATCCTGCCATATCTATTTCACCTAAACATTTTTACGGGTGCAAAGGTAGACAAAAACAATGGAAATCCGATATAATTACACTATCTTTGCTCCCGATTGGACACCACATTATTCTATTATGGACGAACAAACCATCAACGAACAACATAACAGCATCATTGCTCTACTAAAAGGCAAACGCCTGAAAGAAGCACAAACCCAACTGACCTCCATGTTGGCAACCTGTCCCGACTGGACATTACATAATCGATTGGAACAAGCACAGACTTCTTATAACTACATGCTGCAATATATGAAGCAAGGCGTAGACGATCCTGAACGAGGCAAACTATATATAAAACTCCTAGCGGAGACATGGGCTATTGCTAACCAAGCACGACTAATATTGCTCGACGAAACATCTTCTGCCTATGGCTATTACCAGACATTACACTACAAGAATCGCCATACAGCTGTTCGTCTGGACGGATACCTGCATGCACTGGAAACATTTCAGGACGACGTGGCCGTATGTAAGCTAATTACCGACAACAACCAAAGCTTCAACCACCTGCAGAAACGCCATGAAGAAACAAACCAAAAGTTATTCCAATCCATTTGGGGTAATAGTGAATGGACGGCCGAAGAGGACACTCAAGCACAAGCATTCCTTTCTTCTAGTTTATTACGTTCCATTGATCTTTGTCTGGTTGTAAGCGCCGTAACCATGAGTCTTCAAGCCTGTTTCGACATTCGCAAGTGTCTGTGGCTACTTGAAGCCAGCCAGCACCAAGAAACTATTGTGAGACAACGTGCACTGATCGGTCTACTCCTGACTCTGAACACGTACCCCGACCAATGCCTGCTCTATCCAGAACTGAAATCGCGCATCAGCCTATCTGACGAAAACGGATGGTTAGGGAAAGAACTGAACCGTATTAGTCTCCAATTACTGCAAAGTCAGGAAACTGAAAAGATAGACAAAAAAATGCGTGAAGAAATCATTCCTGAAATGATAAAGAATGTCAGCATGATCAAAGGAATGAAACTTGGGTTGGAAGAAACAGCAGACGAAAACGATCGTAATCCCGATTGGGAAAATACTTTCGAGAAATCAGGGTTAGGAGATAAGATTCGTGAAATGAATGAAATGCAGATGGAAGGTGCAGACATCTATATGAGTACATTTGCACAATTGAAATCAGGACCCTTCTTCGGCCAGTTATCCAATTGGTTCTATCCATTCGATCCGCTACATTCCAGCGTGTCGACCCTGTTCGGTCCGTCAGATACAGGTGAGAATGCAGTCTTGAATGTTATCCTACAATCAGGTTTCTTTTGCAATAGCGACAAATACTCACTCTGCTTCACCATGACCCAATTACCTCCATCCCAACGTAACCTCATGTTACAGCAGCTTACCCCTCAAGAATTGAATGAGATAATGGACAACGAGCAGGCCAAAATGATGAAACAGTATGCCGAACGCCCTGAAGTCATTAGCAACCAATATATACACGACCTATACCGTTTCTTCAAGCTAAACCCACGCCGACGTGAATTCGAAGACCCCTTTAAGGATGATTTCGCTTTCTATGATTTGCCTATCCTCAAAGGCATTCTGGATAAGCCAGAATTATTGACTGCTATAGCTGACTTCCACTTCCGTAAGGAACACTATTCTGAAGCCCTTGTGCTCTACAGACGACTAGAAGTTAAGAACAAAGCCCATGCAGACCTCTTTCAGAAAATTGGTTATTGCCTGCAGAAAGAAAAGAAATATGCAGAAGCCATCGAAGCCTATCGGAAGGCGGATATCCTGAAGCCTGACCATCTGTGGACCATACGTCACTTAGCCACCTGTTACCGGCAAATACACAATTTCAGCATGGCCTTAGATTACTATCTGAAGGCGGAAGGCATACAGCCCGAAAACGCCAACATACTATTCTTTATTGGAAGTTGCCATGCCGAATTGGAAGAATATAAGGAAGCGTTGCAATATTTTTTCAAGATGGATTTTCTGGACAGCCATTCCATAAAAGCCTGGAGAGGGATCGCTTGGTGTTCTTTCATGACTGAAAAATATGAGCAAGCCGATAAATATTATCAGAAGCTACTGCAAGAAAAGCAAGTCCTTGCTACAGACTGGCTCAATGCAGGACACGTAGCATGGGTACAACACAAACCTGACGTTGCAGCCGAACGCTACGGAAAAGCAATCGCAATGTATGGAAGTAAAAGTGACTTTCTGGATTTGTTCAATAAAGACCGCGATATCCTTATCAGACATGGTATCCATGAAGAGGACATACCGCTAATGGCCGACATTGCCAATTAAAAACGTTGGTATTAAAGTACAAAAAAGAAACAAGCCGGAAGCGTTTCCTACTACTCCCGGCCTGTCTCTTAAAAAATATTCATTCTACGAACAGCAAGTCTCATTTCACTTCTTCACCTTTATCAGTAAAGAGGACTGACGTTTCTGTTCCGTCTTCTGCTACCAATGTCAGTTTATAGATCTGTGTCTCAGATTCTTCTTCCTGACGTACAGCCGCTTCCTTCAGCGTTTGCTCAGGATAAGCTTTGGTTACAGCATCAACTACAGCCTGAGGAACTTCTTCCAATTTAACGGGAACAAAATCATCCATTACTTGAACGGTCATCATATCGTTCGTATCGACAGTCGTTGCAAAAGCTGCGGTTCCTAAACTCAATGTCATAGCTGCTACAAAAAACAATTTTTTCATAATCGTAAAGTTTAATAGTTAAAACACTTATTGAATAGAATAGTTGATCAAGCTATCTGCCTAACTAAGGACAAATGGAATGCCACAATTCCGTTCTAGAAGCAACCACCTATAAAACAAGCAATTAAAAGAATAAATTCTACACAGAAACAGACTAATTTGGGGAATAATACCACATAAGTTGAGGAAAAGCAACTGTAAAAGTCACGTAAAATCTACAGTAGTATATATAATATTAAACTTGTGAAAGGTTATGCAACCTTCATCCTTGCCAATATACGGGGAAAGAAGAATGCAAAAATCGTAGTACAGCAGATAGCAGCCACGGCATCGGAGATTCCTTCAGCAGCAAAAATACCCATCACACCCATCCATCGGGGCAACAACAAGGCCAATGGCACCAACAAAATAACCTTGCGAAGCAAGGCAATGAAGATAGACACCTTGGCCTGCCCCAAAGCGACAAACATGTTCTGACAAGCACGTTGCAGCCCGAAAATAGTCATACCAGCCAGAAATACAGGCATCGTGCGAGTCACGGTTTCCGTCAAATGTGCATCACTAGTAAAGATAGCAGACACCAACGAAGGGAAAAGTATCATCAACAATACCAGTAGAAAATTGAAGAAAAACATCACAGTCACCACTATCTTGAAGCATTCCTTCACTCGCTCACGGTTACCGTGCCCAAAATTATAGCTAACTACAGGAACAAAACCTTGGGCAAAACCTGTCAGCGGCACGCTGACACAAAGCATAGCCGCCTGCATCACTGCCAATGCACTGACGTAGATATCACCATAGCGTTCCAAACTACCGTTCAGCACGAACCCCACCAAACTCTCAGTACTGGCCATAATGAAGGGCGAAAGGCCCAAAGCCAACGTAGCCCCCACGATACGACGATCCAGCTGCAAATACCTGCGTTCGAGCTGTAGCGAAGCACGTCTGGAGGTAAGGAATGCCAGTACCCACACGGCAATGCACGCCTGAGACAGGATAGTGGCCAAAGCGGCTCCCTTCACTCCCATATCAAAAGCAAAAATAAAAAGAGGATCGAGCGCAATATTAAGCACAGCTCCGATAATGACCGAGTACATGGCCACACCTGGCCGTCCCTGACAATTTATAAATGTATTAAGCCCCACGGCTACCTCGACAAAAAGGGTACCCAACAAGTAAACGGAAAGATAGTCTACCGCATAGGGCAACGTGTGGGTTGATGCACCGATAGAGGTCAGAATGGGCTTCATGAAAAGATAGGAAACGGTCGAAGTAACCACAGCAAAAAGTACCAACAGTACAAAGCCATTACCCAATATCTTCCCTGCCCGTTCACGATGCCCTTGCCCTAAAGCAATAGCTGCCAACGGAGCACCACCTCCAGCTACAATGGCCGAAAAGGCTGAAATAAGGATGATAACCGAACTCGTCACCCCCACCCCTGCCAACGCATCGGTACCTATATCAGGGATATGGCCGATGTAGACACGATCTACCAACGTATAAAGCAGATTGACCAATTGGGCAGCTACCGCTGGCAGTGCCATGCGAAAGACCAACGGCAGCATACGGTCGGTACCCAAACGTTCTTCGTATTGCGTGTTTGGCATCACTCTACAGACTTCAGTTCACGATAGAGTCGTTGTACAGGCAAGCCCATGATATTGAAATAGCTACCTGAGATGTACTCCACCCCTACGAAGCCTATCCACTCCTGTACGCCATAGGCTCCTGCTTTGTCCATCGGACGGTAATGGTCTACATACCAACAGATTTCTTCTTCCGTCAGCTGTGCAAAGCGTACCTCGGTCTGTGCTGAAAAGCTACGCTGCCACTCCGTCGTTGTTATACAAACTCCTGTAAATACTTCATGCGTGCGCCCCGACAGGTTACGAAGCATCAGCAAGGCATCCTCACGATCACGAGGTTTACCCAGCACACGACCGTCCAACCAAACGATGGTATCGGCCGTTATCATCAGCTCGTCGGCCTGCATCAGGTCGCGATAGGCAGCTGCTTTCTCGCGAGCTATGTACAGAGGGATATCACCACCTTGCAACGTTTCAGGATATGATTCATCAACATCAGGCAAAGTGCGCACTTCGTAGTCGATGCCCAAACCAGAAAGCAGTTCCTTGCGCCGAGGCGAATTGCTCGCCAAAATCACTTTGTATTTCTTCAGATTGTCCAGCATAAAAACAATATACAGTGAATAATAAATACCAATAACTACCAACCGAAAGCCCTCTCGTCGGCCATCCAAAGGCCCTGTACCTTGAGGACTTGCTCCACCACGTCGCGCCCTACGCCATAACCACCGTCGGCATACGAAATGTAACGAGCCACAGCCTTCACCTCGGGGGCTGCATCGCGCGGACAGCAGGGAAGGCCACAGGTACGCATCACCTCAAGGTCGGGGATGTCGTCGCCTACGTAGAGTATCTCTTCGTCGCACAAACCATAACGATCGCGAAAGTCACGATAGTCATGTATCTTGACCGACGAGCCCAGGTAAATATTTTCTTCCTTCAAGCCCAAAGAAAGAAAACGGCGGCGTACAGCCTCGGTCCGTCCACCTGTAATGATACCAAGCAGCACCCCCATCTTGGCTGCCAGGTGGAGCGAATAGCCATCCTTGATGTTGACAGTGCGCATAGGCTCGCCTTCGGAGCTCATGGGAATGACGTTTGCACTGAGCACGCCGTCCACATCGAAGAGCAAAGCACGTATCTTCTTTAAATCATAATTGATAGTACTCACGATCGGATCATTCGTTTAATTGGGTTTCACTAAAGATTCAAAAACAGAAAGCATTGTTTTCTCGAACAGAAAGCGATGAGTTCTTTGCAAGAAAACAGTGCTTTCCAGCAAAGAGCCTATACCAGCCGATGGATATCGTCGCTAAGCAGGCGATAGAGCTGCTGCATCTCGGGTTCGTCGGCCAACATGTCGAGGTGCTTACCGATGACACCCATGTCATAACGAACAGCAGGACCCGTCTGCGCCAATCGAGGAGAAAGCTCGTGCACCTTGCGTGCCGTCTCGTCGATGAGGGGCAGCATGGCGTCGAAAGGCAAGCCGTGCTTCTGCAGCAGATGTTCGGCCAATGCATACATGTGGTTGGTGAAGTTGCAGGTGAAAACAGCTGCCAAATGAAGATTGCGCCGTTGTTCAGAATTGGCTTCCAGCACCTTGCGCGACAAGGCCGAGGCTATCTGCTTGAGGAAATGCACTTCTTCGTCCGAACTTCCTTCCACAAAGACAGGAATTTCGTGGAAGTCCACCAAGCGACTCTTACTGAAAGTCTGCAAGGGATAGAACACGCCATAGCGCTCCACATGCCCCTTCCAGATGTCCATCGGGATGCTTCCTGCCGTATGTACCCAAAGTCCTTTCCCCCTACCTGCTACAATCTGCGGCAGTAGCTCCACCAAGGCGTCATCCTTAAGCGACACGATGTAGAGCTGAGCGTCGGGCACCACTTTTTCCAAACTCGTGGTATAGTCGGCCTCTACGGCCTGAGCCAGTGTACGGGCCGAATCCTCCGTACGGCTGTATATCTGTACCACCCGAAAGCCTTTGCGGTAGAAGGCATGGGCCAGGTTGGTGGCCAAGTTGCCCGCACCTATGAACACGATGGACGTATCTTCTATACTTCTTTTTATCATGGATTTCGTTTCGTTATCTCGTAGCTATAAAATAGAGGATGATACCTATCACCAGCAGGGCTAGCGGCAGCAGATAGGCCGACATGGTGCCCAGCAGAGCAGTAATCAGCCCAAAATTCAACACCAGCCAAAGACCAGCCAGCACCAGGCCGACCGACTTGTCGTGCTTGACCAGCAGGAAAATGATGGCCGTATAGAGCAGAAAGTTGTCCTTCTGCATGACCCACGGCAACCCCAGTGCCGCAAAATGCACCAGTTTGTCTAGCAGGTAGAGCACGCCAAAGACCATCAGCGTAATGCCAGTAGCCTTATAGGTATCCTTGTTGTTATTCGCCTTCGCCGCACTCACCGTTGTTTCCTCCGTATTTGTTCAGATGGATTTTTTCCCATTGCAGGTGTTCCTCGTTGAAGGGCTTGCGCTCCATACCTTTGTGACCGATGGCGATGATGCTGAGCACCTGAAGCTGCAGAGGAATATCAAGCACATCGTGCACATATTCGTTCGACGTCACACCTGGAGCTGCAAAACGTTCGCGCACCTGCACCCAGCAGCTGCCCAACCCCAAATCTTCGGCCTGCAGTTGTAGGTAGATGGAAGCGATAGAGGCATCTTCGATCCACACGTCGCTGCCCATCGGGTCGGCCATGACCACCACAGCCAGTGCCGCATCGGCTATAAACTGCGAAGCCTGCTCCTTGCAACGAGACAACTTCTGAAGCGTCTCTTTATCGTCTACCACGACAAACTGCCAGGCATTGCTGCGCTTTGATGTCGGCGCCATCAGAGCCGCCTTCATCAGCGTTACCACTTCTTCCTGCGTCAATTCTTCGTCCGTAAACTTGCGCATGCTGCGACGGTTCTTTATCAATTCGCTGAAACTTTCCATAACTGAATCATCTATTTGTAGCGAAGAGAGCAATCTCTTCCTGATTAAACTTGATAAACGTTGCAAAGATACGAGAATATTTTCTAAATTTGCCGTCGATGCCTTTGAAACTGACGACATATCACACAGGAAGCGACATTCCTCCCCTGCCGGGAAATGATACCTTCCATTCGACGACCCTGTTCCGCATCTACGAGGCGACACCAGGTTACAGTCCCCTGCTCATCGTGGCCAGCCTCGACGGGCAACCCGTAGCCAAGCTGCTGGCCGTCGTCCGTCGTAGCGTGCGCCTGTTTCCGCCAAGCATCATCCACCGTTGCGAAGTCTTCGGCAACGGCGAATATCTGGCCGAAGGCATCGACCGCGAAGCCGTCTTCAGCGATATGCTCCAACGGCTCACCGACGAAGCCTTGCGCAGCTGTTTCCTCATCGAGTTCCGCAACCTGCCCGACGCCCGTTTCGGCTACCGTTCTTTCCGTTCGTGTAGCTATTTCCCTATCAACTGGCTCCGTGTACGTAATTCCCTGCACGATACCGCCCGCACCGAAGTTCGCTTCAGCCCCTCACGCATCCGCCAAATAAAAAAGGGATTGAAAAACGGAGCCGAAGTGCGCGAGGCACGCACCACCGACGAAATCAAGGAGTTTGCCCACATGCTCCATCACATCTATTCGTGGAAGATACGTCGCCACTTCCCCAGTCGGGAATTTTTCCAGCAACTGGCACAACAAGCTACCGACCCGCAACGACAGAGCCGCATCTTCATCGTCACATACAAAAACAAAATAATAGGCGGCAGCGCCTGCGTCTATTCAGGCAGCAGTGCTTACCTGTGGTTCTCAGGCGGCATGCGCAAGACCTATGCCTTGCAATACCCCGGCATACTGGCCGTATGGAAGGCATTGGACGATGCACGCCAGCAGGGATACCGCCATCTGGAGTTTCTGGACGTAGGCCTTCCCTTCCGCCGCCATGGTTATCGCGAATTCGTTCTTCGTTTCGGTGGAAAACAAATCAGCACCCGACGTTGGTTCCGCTTCCGCTGGAAGTGGCTCAACCGAGTGCTGACCTGGATTTATGAATAACTGCTTGCGCTTATTTCAGTTTGAACACAACAGAAGAATAGGCTCCCAACTTCACAAGCGTCTGCTCCTCTTCGATTGCCTGCTCTGCACTTCCCGATACGGCTACAGCTTTTTCTACGTCATCGGTCAGAGGGAACTGAATATCCGCTCCTCCAAAGTTATGAAGTATAAGCATTTTTTCCTCGTCTTTCGTCATATACCAAGCAGCCAACGATTTATAGGTTTCGTTCGTCTCATTATAAACGGCATGTCGGCTCATGGCTCCTTCAGCCAAAGCTGGATAGGTATTTCGAAGACGTGCAAAGGAGATGTAAGTGTTCAGCAACGAGCTTTCGTCCGCCTGCTGGTCAACCACAGGCTTTACAGCTGAAGCCACTCCTGCATCCACCTTGTCCGTATAGGAAGTAGTGTAGCTGTCGCCCCACAACATCGGACCACGTACATATTCATCGCCTTTGTCCTTCGTACCATACAATCCAAGTTCTTCTCCATAATATATGTAAGGAGAACCCGCTGCCGTCAGCAATACGGCTGCCGCCAGCTTGCATTTGTCGGCCGACTTACCCAGTTTGGATGCTGTGCGGTCTTCATCGTGGTTGGATAGCTTCGTCGCTTCAATATAATCACTACGATAAGACGCATATTCCTGCTGATAGCTCATGATATCCTTGGCAAAGTAGCAGCCGGTCGCGTTATTAATGGCCCACTCCAACCGATACCAGAAGGAAAACTCGAACAAGGCAGGAAGACCGGCATAATAAGGCGCTACCTCGTTGTGCTCCGAAAGAACTTCGCCTACCATATAGAAGTCATCCGTCTTGCCCGTCTGCTTATAATAGGTATTCATATCATGGTAAAAAGTATTCAGGAAACGTGGATTTTCATCGGACGTCGCATTGTGATAGATATGCTTCACGGCGTCCAGACGCAACCCATCCACACCTTTGTCCACCCAGTCTTTGGCTGCATCAACCATAGCAAGGTAAGTAGGATTGGTCGCCACGGCATCCACCTTTCCATAATTCAGGTCGGCAAACCAGTCAGTATAAAAATGCGAATGGTAGTACCACAAGTTCATCGACTCAAACAAGATATCAGCAGCCGTCTTGTTATCCAACGCAAAAGGTTCACCCAGCTTTATCTTGGAAGATTTGGACGAAGCGCCGTATTTCGTTCCCCCGTCCCATGTCGTGTTGCTGGTACGAATCAGGAAGCCCCATGCCGAAGCAAAGTCCACCGTCAAATCATAAATTCCATTTCCGCGGTCATAGAACTTTTTGCAAACTTCCTCCCCGTAATACAAATACTTGGCGCCAGCGGTACTTGCATCAGGATTGTCGGCATCAGGTTTTTCGGCCTGAGTTACCGTCAACGTAGGATGAGCAGCGTCCGCCCAATCGAGTACAAACTTATAACATCCCGTCATTTCGTCATCGGCTGAAGTAGTCGAGAACCATTCACCCGCATTATATCCGGCCGCTCCTTCTGTAGCTATCATTGGGATATTTCCAGCCGCAATGTCTGTAGCCGGATCTTGCGAAAAGACATAATAGTTGCGATACTCACTATCTGGCGACGCCTTGGCACTGACAAACCAAGGATGCTCCTTGCCCGTATGGTTCATCACATAGTCCAAATAGACCTTAATATTCCGCTGATGTGCTTCCGTCACCAGCCGCTCAAAGTCGGCCATCGTCCCATATTGCGGATTAACCGTCGTGTAATCAGTCACATCATATCCATGATACGACATGGCCGGATGGATAGGCGAAAGCCAAATGGCCCCTACTCCCATCTGTTGCAGATAATCCAACTTGGACGTAACGCCGTTGAAATCTCCACATCCATCTCCGTCGCTATCAGCAAAAGAATACACCAAAAGCTGATAAGAAATGTCCGCCCGCTTTTGGTTGTCCCAGGTGTCGGGAGTGGCGGTCAAAATCATCCATTCTTCAGTCGGCTCCGGTTCCGGTTCAGGAGTCGGTTCCGGGATAGGGTCATTGCTGTCCGAGCAGGCGTAGAAGAAGGAGAGCAACATACAAAACAAGAAAAAAGACAAAGATTTCTTCATATCATTAAATTTTAAATGTTAATTCAAAGATAAGCAAGTCTACATTGCTTCAATAAACTATGATGCCAAGAAAAAGTAAGTCTAAACCTGAAAACATTTGTATGAAATTACTAGCAATCAATATTTAGAGAACATAAAAAAAGTCCTCTTTCAGACACTATTCAATGCAAGAAAGAAGACTTCTTATAATCATTCAAAAAGAATTACCTATTGACTATTTTTCAATTATTCCATCAATTAGCAGGTTCAATTGTACAATAAGCCTTACCTTCGCACAAAGGATAAAGATTAATCGTATATTTACCTGCTGTTACTGCAATATTCCCTCCATTCAGAGTAGTCAGTTGCTCCAGAGTTCCTCCCCAACTAATTGCCCAATCATCATTTGCACGGAATTTAATTTCTCCGTCAGTCAGATCTGTTGTAATCATCCAGCAATGATTTTCAATGCTATAAGTCATATCCGTATCGCTGTCCCATCCGCCCGGAGTGGCACTACCAATAATACCTATCGCAATAGGAGTCAAAGTATATGACTTCTCATTCAAGTCAACCACTACCTGATAGAAACCTTCGGGCTCAATCATCGTGATATTGGCCGCATCGGGAGCTGTGCTGAAATCGGCTCCGTAATTGGTACCATTCCAATTCGGTTCGGAACTGAACTTAAATCCATTCTGATTGAGGTACATATAGCCCGTATAAATGTTATTGAACTCCAGACTTGCCAGCATGTCGACATGGCTCCAGCCATTAGCGTCGCCAGCCATATAAAGATAAGCTGTTGCCGGAGCTACCGAATATGTATAGTTAACAACGTCAAGAGTAATGATGAAGTGACCCGCTCCTGCAATAGCCGGAGTTTCTACTTTATACTTATCACCTGTCCATACCACAAAGTTCTCAGTCTTTGTATCACCATTGACACGGCATCCCATTTGTACAGCATTGGCAGCATCCCAACCTCCGTTCACATCATAAGCTGCATAGAACTTGAAATAGCTGGCAGCCTCGTTAGTTGTCTCTACAGTAACCTGATATACACCTTCTTTATCGGCTACCGGTGTCATAGCCGTTGGATTAGCAGGATCCCATCCTGTAAAGTCACCCAGCAATACATAACCTCCTTCACTGATAGCAGGAGTTGAAATGGGAGTTAGTTTTGCCTGAGATGTTCCGGAAACGTTGACAGCCTCACCACTCTTCAGCTTGGCAGCCACGTTCATATTCACATCAAATACTCGTTCCACATGAGCACGACTGAAAAACGCATCACGTACTACAGAATCCAGTTCCAAAGTGTTGACTATCACATTGCCATCCTTGACAGTAGCGTTGATTGCCAGTCCATTGATATTAATGCTATTCAGTTTGATAGAAGCCACATTGGGATTTGTAGAAGACAAAGACGCTATTTCGACAGAATCCGTTGCCTGTAGTTCCTCAGCTACCGATTCATAAAACTGATCCATATCAACCGTAGCATCGGCACCGGCCGCAAAGCCGATTTCATATTTAGCAGCCGGATCTTCGGGAGAGTTGGATTGGGGGTTAGCCCAATCCGTATAATCTTCCGTACAAGCTCCTAAGGCAATTCCCATAAAGAGCGCACATGCAAATATCAGATTTTTCTTCATAATGTTTTTCCTTTAAAAAAGATTATCATTCAGGTTATTTCACCTCACCTTTCTCTATAGCGTCTACACCCGGTGTACCGATAGTGAGATACAGCTTCTGGCCGGCTGCTGGCTTAACACTATATTCTGCACCCATTGTTTCTTCCCAGCTATTAGGAATATTATCATTACGCCAGAACAACGTACCGTCGAACAAGGTAAACTCAGTACGCCACCACTCAAATTCGGCTACTTTTACATAAGCTCTCATCTCACCTCCACCAATAAATTCAGGCGAAACCCAAGCTTCGGTATCGTCAGCCGGCACCGTGAATTTCAATGCAGGATCTGAATCGGTCCAAGAGGAAGTTGCATTACCAATGATATAGAATGCAGCTGGATGTACATTCAGTGTATAATTGATAGACTCACCGTCAATCTTGGCCTTGAAAGAAAGTACATACCAGCCTCCATTAGCAACCTTGATGTTGCCGCCATTATCAGACAGTCCTGCTCCGGCTACATCGTTATATAGATTGACATCGGCATAACCTAACCACTGTTCCGGATAAGTACCCCACTTGAACTCACCGCCATCAGGAATATAAACAACGGTAAAATAGTTACCTGGCAAACCGTATACAGGTGTAAATTCTTTCCAGGTTCCCCATGGTACTCCGATGCTTGAACCTGCCATATACAATTTTTCAGGCAGTGAGATGCTCGGTGCCTGATAGGTAGCTACTACCTGAAGCTTGATAACATTGGAATAACAGCTGCCTTTATCCAGTCCGTTTACATTAGCATGCAGACGTACATAAAGTTCTTTCACCTCACCAGAAGGATATTCCACTCCTTCATTGGCTTCCAAGAACATGTTGACAACAGCATCATTCAACCGACTACCAGAAATTGCTATAACTGTAGAAGTAGAACTCGTCACAACTTTATATACAGAGTTTTCACTGCTAAAGTCTTCGAAAGAGATTTCCACATCGTAGTTCGTAGCCAAAGGTATGCCTCCATAATCGGGCTGACTGGTAGTAAATGTTATCTCATCGGCAGCCAACAGGTCCAATATGTTATTAGCGGCATTAGCAGGCATATTCAATACAAAGCCTGTAGTGTTTTCATGGAATGTAGGATTGCTATCCATGTCCTTTTCGCACGAAGTAACCAACATCATGCACAGAACGGCAAGCAACATTCCTGATAATATTTTTTTCATAATCGTATAATGCTTTTTTAGTTCTACAAATAAAACGGTTTAATAGCCCTCGTTCTGACTCAGGTTCTCATTACCTCTAATATCATCGGCAGGAATTGGATATACCTTAAAATAGTTTGCCACACTCTTACCTTCGGCTACACCACCTTTGAAATCCCAAATGTACTTGTCACCGGTGAATAATCCGAAACGGTTCAAATCACTGCGACGACGTCCTTCCATATAGAATTCACGGCACCATTCATCAATAATAAACTGTTCTGTAATCGTTGCAGGTGTAGAAGCACCGGCACGAGAACGTAATACTTCGATATCTGCACGTGCCTGTTGCGGATCACCGCTCAAACGGAATTTGGCTTCCGCGCGAGTCAGGAACATCTCGGCATAACGAATCAAAGGTATATCTACATCTGGGAATTCAACGTGTGAAGTAGGAGCACCGTCTGTACGAATGTTACTCCATTTCACAATAGACAGACCTGAGTTGAAACCCGCAATCTGTTCAAACTCGATGCCACGCAATCCACCGCCACAACCGGAATAGAAGAGGGCACGGTCATCATTAGCCTTACGCTGTACATCCTTAGTGGTAGTACCGGCAGCCTCATCAAGTGCTATGATATCTGCTTCTGTAGAGTTGTCCGGTGCCTTTTCTGTTGCCAACGGACAATCTTCAAGATTAGAAAAGAATTTCTTAACCAAAGCTGCCCGAGCAAAGTTACAACTCCAACCGTTATTAGTTCCCATGTAAGGCATTCCTGTAATACGAGTAGAACTAACTAAATAATTGGAACCACTATAACATTTCGTTTTAACGCCATCCTGACGAATAGGCAAGATGATTTCCTTCATGGCCTGGAGATTCTCGTCATTATCCGCCATGAACACTTGTTCATAACCTGTATAACCATTCTTGTCCGCTGTTGAAAGTTCATATTTACCCTCTAACAAATTACAATAATCAATTGCCTTCTGGTAATCCTTCACTGCACCGTTAGTATAAACTTCCGAATTGAGTGCCAAACGAGCATGAAGCATATAGGCGGCACCTCTATCCGCACGACCGAAATTAGAACTATTGTTAAACTCACCTACCTCTGCCATTTGAGGTTCAATTTCTGTAAGTTCCTGATCAATCCAGTCATAAAGTTCCTTACCTGCTTTTTCTACCGGTAACTCATAAATATCATAAGTAGTTTTGAAAGGAACTTTTCCCCACAAATCCAAGAAATACCACAAATGAAGCGCACGAAGGAAACGTACCTCAGCACGATAAAGCTTATATTGCGGATCTTCTGCCTTTTCTTCGGTATTGGTCAGATAGAAATTACACAAGGTAACATCAAATGCCAAACGTTGAAATGCCCACTGTACACGAGGTGATGAAGAAGTCCACTCAATGTTAGTTATTTGAGGAATATCAGCATCTGTCTGCCATGCCCAAACACATTCATCGGTACACAATTCCTGCAAATTGAAAGTCGTACGATAGAAACCGCTTTCACCTTCATCACTACTAATGTCTCCATTACCTGCGGGGCCTCTTTGTCCGGTTAAGCCGAGCGTACCATATATTTTGGCCAGCAATTCCATATCGCCATAACTGGAACTGGACTGCGGGTCAATGGATGAAATATTCAAGTCGTTGATACATGATGTGGTCACTCCGCCCATCAAAAGAGCTGCAAGGACCGTCTTCATAAATATATGTTTCATATTATTTCGAATTAAAATGGATTAGAAATTAAGGCTTAACCCCAACTGTATACTGAAAGGACGCGGATAAGGATTAGAGTCGATTCCGCTTGAAACTTCTGGATCAATACCTTTGTATTTAGTGATGATAAATGGATTTTGTGCTGTAAGGAAAGCACGTCCGGAACATGTTTCATGACCTGCTACTTTGAACAAAGCTGGGAACGAATATCCCAACGTAATGTTCGAGCATTTCAAGAAGGAAGCATTCCGAACAAAATAGTCGCTCAGATAGTTGGTGTTTCCAGCGCCGATACCTGTAAAGCCCAGTTCTACTGCTTCGGGAGTTGTATTGTGAAGTGTACTATTAGTATACAAACCTGCCTGGCTGACCATAGCACGGTTGGACAGGAAGTCATAGTATACGTAGTTGCCGATAGAAGCACGGAACGCCATGCTCAAATCCCAGTTCTTGTACAGGAACTTAGTCGTAAGTCCCATGATGACATCAGCAGCAGGTTTCTTATAGAAATAACGGTCACCATCGTCAATACGACCGTTACCGTCACGGTCGACATACATACCCTCAATAGGTTTACCATTTTCATCGTAAACCTGCTGGTAAACGAAGAATGAGTTGGTTGCCTCACCTACCGTATTGGCCTGAATCTTTGTATTATTACCACGGCTGATTTTATCTCCAGCCCAAGTATAATATCCTTCGTCACCATCAACCAATTCGGTAATTTCATTATGGTTCCAAGAAATATTATAGCTTACATCCCATGTAAAATCTTTGGTAACAATCGGTTTAGCATTAATTGCAAACTCAATACCGTAATTCTTCAAAGAACCAATATTCTTAGTCAACTGAGAACCAAACTGCATTCCGACAGGAATAGTTATTGAGTTCAGCAAGTCGGTTGTTTTACGGTAATAACCATCTACATTGGCAGTGATACGGTTGTTCAAGAATGCCAAGTCGAATCCGGCGTTATAGGTAGTCGTAGTTTCCCATTTCAAATCGGGATTATAAGCCGATGGACGCATCGTATTATAATAGGTATCACCAAACGGATAAAGTGCAAACGAGTCGCTGGTTGTATAATGAGTTTCGTAACCGAAATCGGAATTGATATCCTGCTGACCGGTCATACCCCAACCCAAACGCAATTTGAATTCATTCCACCAGGTAAGGTCTTTCATAAATGCTTCTTCGTTGATCTTCCATGCCAAAGCTACTGAAGGGAAGTACCCCCATCTGTTGCCCTCTGCAAAACGTGATGAGCCATCGGCACGGAACGTAGCCGTCAGCATGTATCGGTTAAGGACGGTATAGTTCAAACGTCCGAAATAAGATACCAAACTGTTATGAGTGGCCCAAGCCTGCTCTTCTTTCAGCTTTGCATCATGAGGTTCGCCTGTATACGGATCAGTTCCTTGACCATAGTTATAACCGTTACGATGGAAGTGACTCTCTTCACCACCGACCATAATGTCAAAGTTATGATCGCCGATTTCTTTGATGTATTGAGCATAAGCATTGGCTGTAATACTGTACTTATAAGTCTGAGTCACACCTACCCAACCATAATAGTTCGGACTATATGCATATTTAGAAGTAACATCGTCCTGCTTGCTTTCAGTATACTGTCCACCATAACTGGCATGAAGAACGAGATCTTCAAAACCGTGAATCTTGTAATCAATTTCAAAATTACCGGTAAAGTCATTAGTAGCAGCCTTTGTACTCTTCAGGTTCAACAAAGCTACAGGATTTTGCGGAGCATTAGGATTATTGGTATATTTCCACTCCGGATTGAAATCCTTGGGAGCCTGAGAATACTGATAGTACCCGCCAAAGAAAGGAGCACGTTCATCACCTTCATCAAAATAAACCGGCAATGTAGGATCCATACTAAGAGCTGCACCGATAGCACCGCCTGCATCGGCATAACGGTCTTTTTCATACATATACTTTGCGTAAACCTTCAGGTTTAAATGATTGTCAAAGAAGGAAGGCGACAAATTCACCCCCACATTAGCACGACGCATCCACGATGTTTCTACAATACCGTCGGATGAATTATAACCTAAACTCAGACGGTAAGGAATATTTTTCACACCACCAGAAATGGATACATTGTGACTATGTGAAATAGCTGTACGGAAAATTTCATCCTGCCAATCGGTATTGGCATTTCCCATACCTACTTCGTCAGCTTTGTCGCCCCACAACTGTCCAACAAGATTACGGAACTCATCAGCATTTAACACATCATATTTCTTCTGAATCATGGAAACCGTCATATCACCGTTATACGACACAGAAGGAGCCGCACCGCTCTTACCTTTCTTCGTTGTAATAATGATGACTCCGTTCGAAGCACGACTACCATAAATAGCTGTTGCAGAAGCATCCTTTAGCACGGTAAAACTTTCGATGTCATTCGGATTAATCATGGCCAACGGGTTACTCATACCAGTCGGTGTATTGTTATCGATAGTTAAACCATCGATTACAATCAACGGATCGTTGGAAGCATTCAATGATGAACCACCACGTACACGAATCTGGGCACCGGCACCAGGAGTACCACCCGAAGTAATCACGTCTACACCAGGCACCTTGCCAACCAACATATCTTGAGCGTTGTTCGTAATACCTTTACTCAGTTCGTCCGGTTTGATAGCTGTTACCGATCCTGTCAAATCGTCTTTCTTAGTACGGCCATAACCTACAACCACCACTTCACTCAGCAACTCCGCATCGTCCTGCATGGTCACGACAACCGAAGGAGCGGCTGCCACTTCCTGAGTCTTGTAACCGATAAATGAAACAACCAAAGTGGCACCTTGCGGAACAGTCAAAGTAAAATTACCATCCAAATCGGTAATCGTACCGTTAGAAGTGTTACCTTTCTCTACAACATTCGCGCCAATCACACCACCTAAGGCATCTTTCACATGTCCTTTCACGGTGACTGTCTGTGCATAAGCGCTAACACACAAGAACATCCCTAAAAGAAGGGGTAGAATCGTTCGAAAGATTCTAAGATTAACTTGCTTCATGCATCTAAAAAATTAAAGTTAACAATAAATTATTATCATTTTCCGAATTAAATCCGAAATACTATCTAGCCATGGAATTAAATAAAAGGCCATAGCATATCACGACAAAAATATAAGTTTAAAGATTACGGCAGGTCAGCAAAAGAGTTAAAGATACCCTTGAAACAATGCAAACGATTGCAAACGCATATACTTTGACAGTGAAATACGCCCTTTCACCATATCTACATGAATATCAATATATAAAAAAGACTGTGAAAGCGTGAAAGATCAGATCCGAATTCATACTTAATGTACTGAGAGCTACATAATGCCACAAAAACGACCGAATGTATCCTTTCACACATTATGATAAATGCAAATGTCATAAAGTGCCTCTTTACGGTCGTAAAGTAGATGTTTAGCAAGTTAAAGTAGGACTTTAGAACAAGGAAATACACATCAGGCGTGAACCGCATAAAATAAAAACAGAGTCTTCATCATCTCCGTAATAATCTATGCAATCCACGCCTGAAGGAAACAACAAACGGGGACAATAAGTTTTAAGGTGCGACCTTCAATATCAGTTTTCCTGTCCGCAAACCTTTAGCCTTGGCTTCAAAAATGAGATTTCCTTCCTGCAATCCACTCTGTACAATAGCCGTCAGCTGGCCGCTAAAGGCATGCATACGTGGCAGGTGGAAGAGGTCCAGACAGGTAGCATCACCGTTGGCGGCCGCACGATAAGTACCAGCTCCCTTGACAGAAAAGGTCACCAGACGGTTGTCGGCCGGGCAGAGGTTGCCGTCCTTGTCCACCACGCGGACGGTGATGTAAGCCAGGTCCTTGCCATCGGCCGTGAGCTGCATGCGGTCGGCCACCACTTCCAGGTGATGGGGCTTGCCGGCCGTGCGCACAATTTTCTCTTCGGCGGGGCGTCCATCCTTGTCGTAAGCCACGACTTTCAGTTCGCCGGCTTCGTAGGGTACGTCCATCCACATCAGGCGGTAGCGGCGTTGCAACCACAAAGCATCGTTTTCCTTCAACGAAAGCGCTGCTTTCGCATCCAGTTTACGCTGCTTTCCGTAGCTTTTCCCATTGACGAAGAGTTCGGCTTCGGGGTAGCTGGTGTAGACAAAGACGGGCGTGTTCTCCCCTTCCCTGCCGGGCCAGGTCCAGTGGGGCAATACATGGAGGGTGTTGTTGCGCTTGTTCCAAAGGCTGCGATAGAGGTAGTAGCGGTCCTTGGGCAGGCTGGCCAAGTCGATGATACCGAACACGGAGCTATGGCTGGGCCATGCGTCAGTGTCGTAGGGCGACGGTTCGCCCAGATAGTCGAAACCTGTCCACACGAACTGGCCGAGTGTCCAGTCGTAATCCTCGGCCAAAGCAAAGTCCTCGTCGGGCACATTCGACCACGAGCAGGCCTCCAGGTCGTAACCCGAAGACTGATGGTCGTCATACATAGCCTGCTTCTTCAACTCGGCAGGGAACTTATAGACGCCGCGCGAGCTGACGGTGGAAGCCGTCTCGGAACCCAGTACCAGGTTTTGCGGCAACTGACCGTAGGCCTCCACGTAGCGGTGCGTACGGTAGTTGAAGCCGGGTACGTCGAGCATGGCGGCAAAACCATTGCCCAAGACGCAGGATACCTGGTCCATGCCGCAGGTGACGGGACGTGTGGGGTCTTCGCGATGGCAGATATCCTGCAGGAACGAGGCCACCTTGTAGCCTTCGGGGCTGCACTGGGTAGGCACTTCGTTACCAATACTCCACATCACCACGCTGGGGTTGTTGCGATACTGGCGGAGCATGTTCACCATATCCTTCTCCGCCCACTCGTTGAAGAAGCGGTGGTAACCGTTTTCACACTTGGCGATATCCCATTCGTCGAAAGGTTCGAGCATCATCATGAAGCCCATCTCGTCGCAGAGCTGCACCAGCTCGGGCGCGGGCATGTTGTGGGAGGTGCGGATGGCGTCGCAACCCATGTCCTTGAGCAACGTCAGCTGACGGCGGAGGGCAGCCACATTGATGGCAGCACCCAACGGACCAAGGTCGTGATGGTTGCACACGCCCTGGAACTTGCGGTGCTTTCCGTTGAGGAAGAAGCCCTTGTCAGCCACCAGCTCGATGCTGCGGATGCCGAAGCGGGTGACGTATTCGTCCACCTGACGGCCGTCCACGTATATCTTCGAAGAGGCCTTATATAAATAAGGTGTCTCGGGACTCCACAACTGAGGCTTGTCCACGAGGAAGTTCTGCTCGAAGGGCTTGCCGTGGTTGATTTTCATCGTATTGTCCTTCACGGCCACCACTTGTCCCTCGGGCGAGAGGATTTCGGTGACGATGCGCACGTCCTGCTGGCCGGCTCCCTCGACGGTGGTCTTCAGGCAGACGGAGGCATAGTCGGCAGCTACGTGGGGCGTGGTGAGCTGGGTACCCCACACGGGTACATGCACCGCTTCCGTAGCTATGACGCGCACGTTTCTGTACAAGCCCGCACCCGGATACCAACGGGAAGACTGGGGTCGGTTCTCCAACCGCACGGCCAATACGTTCGGCTGACCGTCCTTATATATATAAGGTGTAACGTCGCAATGGAAGGAATTGTAGCCGCAAGGCCAGAAGCAGGCTTCCTGCCCGTTGACGTAGACGCGCGCCTCGCTCATGGCACCGTCGAAGACGAGCGACACCTGCTTTCCCGCAAGAGCTTCGAACGTGGTGCGATACCACCCCACTCCTACGTAGGGAAGACCGCCCGTTCGGCCTGTCTTCACCGAAGCGGCCGTCTCGAGGTTCTGCGTCACGGCCACATTCTGCAAGTCGTGGCTGCGGTCGAAGGGGCCGTAGATAGCCCAGTCGTGGGGCACGGTGACCGCCTCCCACTTCGTGTCGTCAAACTCCGGCTTCATGGCATCGGCCACATCGCCCTTCGTAAATCTCCAGTTTTTTTCCAACAACATCTCTGTGCGTTGCTGGGCGGCCATCATCCAGGCCAACAAAAGGCAACACAATGTTGCCAACATTCTTCGATTCATAGGCTTGTCAGTCTTTAAAGGCGTTCATAATTACGGTAGGTTTTCCGTCTGCGGTGAAGGCACCCAAGCGGTATTGGCTTGGCTTGCACTCGGGCTCCCAATAGAACACGCCCTTGCACTTGCCATCGGTATTCTCGCGGCATTCCTTGATGATGCGTGCCAGCTGCTCCCTGCCCTGCTGGAGGACGGCGTCGCTGGCCAGGTTGCCCTTGTCGTCGGCACACTCCATGCCCGTCTCCACCACCATCACGTCGCAACCGTAGCGGGCACTGACAGCCTTGATGTTGGCGATGCAGTCGGTAATTACCTTATTGGGGTCGGTATATTGATTGCCGTCGGCATCCTTGTTATCCCAGTTGATGCACCAGTAGGGATAGAGCGACATGCCGATCATGTCCCACTTGCCGCCGTACTTCTTCAGCTCGTCGAAGAACCAGGTGTAGAGCCCCTTGTCGAAACCGTTGTCAAGGTGGACGATGGCGACAGCCTGCGGGAAAACACTCTTCACGGCATCATAGCCCGCATTGATGAAGGCGGCCAGATTGGCCCAGTTTTCCTTAAAGTTCACCTTGCGGTTATCGTCATAGTCGATGGTGCTTTCGCCGCTCCACGAGGCACCGCTGAGCGAGGCATCTTCGTCCCACAACATACCCGGGCGTATCTCGTTGCCCACCTGCACCCACTTGGGTGTCACGCCTTTGGCTTTCAGGGCCTGCAAGGCTTCGGTGGTATGGTTCCTGATGGCTTCCTTCAGCTGGCCGAGGTCCATGTCCTTCCAGGCCGCAGGCTTCACCTGCTTACTGGGGTCGGCCCAGAAGTCGCTGTAGTGGAAATCCACCATCACGTCCATGCCCAGGTTCTTGGCCCGCACGGCTTTCACGACCATATCTTCCACGTCGCACCATCCGCCGTGCTTCGAAGGGTCGACCCACACGCGCAGGCGGATGGCATTGAGGCCGCATTCCTTCATCAGGGCGGTGCACTCTCGCTCCTGCCCAGCCGCATTGTAGAACTTATGCCCCTGGCTCTCCATCTCGGTCACCCAGCTGATGTCAGCTCCGAGAGCAAACTCCAAATTCTCAGAACCACTTCCATTTTCTTCCTCATTTTCCCTAGGAGAATTGTTTGTACTACAAGACAAGAATAAGAAACAGGTTCCTATAAACAAACTCAAAAAAACAAGATGCTTCATGCTTATAATCTTTATTATGAAATAATCGCTTTCAAAGATAATAAATACAAACGATTCATGCAACAGTATTCGCTTTCCTCTGCTATCTGAATAAACGAAAAGTCCATCCCCATTGCAAAAGCAGTTATCGCAATCGTTTGCGAAAATAGATAATCCGATAATTTTCAATCTATAAAACGAAATCAGTCAGTTCCTCTAATTTTGCAATAAAAATATAGCAAGCTATAGCCTTCCCCATTTGCAAGACAAAAAATATTGTCTACCTTTGGATGGAAAATACCTATACATATGAACAAGCCTCAAATCACCATTAAAGACATAGCACGCGCATTAAATGTTTCTCCATCGACCGTGTCACGAGCCTTAAAGAACAATCCTGACATCAGTCAGGAAACGCGCGACCTAATACATGCCTATGCACACGAACACAATTACAAACCCAACGCACAAGCTGTAAACCTGAGAGCCGGACGAAGTAATACCATTGGGGTCATTGTTCCACAAATGGTACATCACTTTTTCTCATGCGTACTTAGTGGTATTGAGCAAGCATCATCGGAAGCTGGATACAACATAATTGTTGCCCAAAGTAACGAATCATATGAACAGGAAGTAAAAATCGTCCATTCGTTTCTTGCCGCCCGCGTATGTGGAGTTATCGCTTCCTTAGCTAAAGAAACCTCCCATTATGAACATTATCAGGAACTGTTAGAAAACAATATTCCTATTGTCTTCTACGACCGCATTTGTACTGGCATCAAGACGGAACGAGTGGTAGTAGACGATTATGCAGGTTCTTTTGCCGCTGTAGAATACATGATACAAACAGGATGTAAACGAATTTACTTCTATGGCGCCTCACCTCATCTTGAAATCACCAAAAACCGACGTAACGGTTATCTGGACGCCATGAAGAAATATAAGATGCCAGTCGATGATTCCATGATTCTACTCTGTGACACAAGAGAACGGGCTATTGCCATCACTCCCGACCTATTGGAAAGCCCTGAGCGTCCAGACGGTTTCTTCGCGATCAATGACGAAACGGCAGCAGGTATTCTTTATGCCTGCAAGCTAGTTGGACTTAAGGTTCCTGACGAAGTATCTATCTGTGGATTTACCAACGGAGTTATAGCCCAAAGTACAGATCCCAAACTGACAACTGTAGAACAACATGGAGAAGAAGTCGGAAAAAGTGCCTTCAACATCCTTTACGAAAAATTAGAGGGAGAAGAAAAAAGCCCCAATAAAATCGTACGTACCAACTTAGTAGTTAGAGGCACAACTAAATGAAACAACATAAAAATGTAAAAACATAATAAGACCATGAAAGTAAAACCAGATTTAAGTTTCTGGAAGCTGTGGAACATCAGCTTCGGTTTTTTCGGCGTACAGATAGCCTATGCTTTACAAAGCGCAAATATCAGCCGTATATTTGCCACACTGGGGGCTGATCCCCATTCTTTAAGTTATTTCTGGATACTCCCCCCTTTGGCAGGTATCATAGTCCAACCGATTGTCGGAGCAGCCAGTGACCGTACGTGGACACGATTCGGACGGCGTATACCCTATCTATTCATCGGCTCACTCATAGCCGTACTTGTGATGTGCCTGTTGCCTAACGCCGGCAGTTTTGGTATGAGCGTAAGTACTGCCATGATTTTTGGTCTCTTTGCCCTTATGTTTCTTGACACCTCTATCAACATGGCCATGCAGCCGTTCAAGATGATGGTAGGCGACATGGTAAACGAAAAACAAAAAGGCTTGGCCTATTCCATTCAGAGCTTCCTTTGCAATGCAGGAAGCCTCGTCGGCTATTTATTTCCTTTCTTTTTCGCTTGGATAGGAATCCAAAATACAGCCTCCTTGGGAGTTATTCCCGATTCTGTTATCTATTCTTTCTACATCGGAGCCGCTATCCTGATCCTATGCGTCATCTACACTTCAGTCAAGGTTAAGGAAATGCCTCCTAAGGAATATGCAGAATACCATGGCATCAGTGAAAAAGAAGAGAAGACAAACATGCTGAAACTTTTGATTAAAGCTCCCAAAACCTTTTGGACAGTTGGGCTGGTACAATTTTTCTGTTGGTTTGCTTTCATGTTCATGTGGACCTATACGAACGGTAGTATCGCAGCCAATGTTTTCGATGCTCCTACTGTAGAAAATGTAGTAAACGGTGTAAAGAAAGTATTACTCGACACAACCAGTCAAGAATATCAAGAAGCAGCTAACTGGGTCGGCGTGCTCTTTGCTGTCCAAGCCATTGGTTCTGTTCTGTGGGCTATCTGCATTCCTCTGTTCAAGAATCGCCGATTGGTATATTCACTCAGCCTCGTATTAGGTGGAATTGGATTTATTTCTACTTACTTCATCCACAGCCAGTACACTCTGTTTTTCTCATTTATCCTGATAGGTTGCGCATGGGCGGCCATGCTAGCTCTTCCCTTTACAATTCTCACCAATTCATTAAGTGGCAGTCATATGGGTACCTATTTAGGACTTTTCAATGGAACCATTTGCATTCCACAGATTGTGGCAGCCGCCTTAGGTGGTACGATTTTAGCCTTATTTACCCCCGAAGGTTGCCTGCCTCCCGAAATCAATATGCTTGTCACAGCTGGCATCATGTTGATAATCGGTGCAGCATTTGTCTACATTATCAAAGAAGGGAAGTCTGAATAAAGAAGAGAATACTTCCCTAGATTTTCTTATCAAAATATCACAGTCAGGAATTTCTTTTCTGAAATTCCTGACTGTGATATTCTTTTATCGACATAAATGTTTAACTTTACGGCGCAACCATAGAATACAGCACCATGAAAAAATACCTGAAAACAGATGAATGGAATATCATTGAAGATGAATTTCATGCAGATGACCTCCGAATGTCCGAAAGTATATTTAGTTTGGGAAATGGGCGATTCGGACAACGAGGTAACTTCGAGGAACCTTACAGTAGTGACAGCTATCAGGGCTCGTTCGTCGCAGGCATTCCCTTTCTTGACAAAACCCGTGTGGCTTGGTGGAAAAACGGATTTCCCCATTATTTTACACGCATTCCCAATGCCGCTAACTGGAGCAGCATACACTTACGTCTAATCGACGAAGAATTAGATCTGGCACAATGGGATGTAAATAGCTTCAATCGAAGGCTTGACATGTATAATGGCATTTCCTACCGAGATGTCAAAGTAACTTCTCCCAGAGGAAATTGCTTACACTTACATGCAGAACATTTAGTCAACATGGCCTACCCAGATCTTTGCTTAATCCGTTACAGTGTCACTTCACAAAACTATACCGGTAAACTATCTCTCCTTCCACTACTTGAAGCCAATCTGAACGACCATTCAGAATACACGGAAGAAAAAATATGGAATATACTAGACTCGGGAGTGATACAGGACTGCGCCTATTTGTGGACACAAACTCGAAGGGAAGATTCACAAGTCTGCTATGCCATGACCTATCATTTTTACAAAAACAATAAAGAGACCAGCCTTAATCCTATACGCATCGAAAAAGGGAAACAAACAGGATTCAGTCTAGGAACCGACGTAAAACCTGGAGACACTGTGACGTTGTTGAAATATGTCATTATAGCTTCATCTCTCTATTATGAAAGGCAACATTTAGTAGAAACTTCCACCTGCATGGCTCGTAAAGCTAAAAGTGACGGATGGGAAGCACTTACAAAAGCACATCAGCAAGCATGGCATAAAATTTGGGATGAAACAGATGTCGTCATTCAAGGTGATCCAGAAGCACAACAAGGCATACGATACAACATTTTCCAACTTTACCAAACTTACCGAGGAGACGATCCGCGTCTGAATATTGCCCCCAAAGGTTTCACCGGTGAAAAATACGGAGGAAACACTTATTGGAATACCGAACTCTGCTGTGTCCCTTTTTTCTTGCTGGCTACGCCCCGAAGCATTGTAAAGAACTTACTGATGTATCGCTATAACCAACTACCTAAAGCAATTGAAAACGCCCATAAACTGGGATTTAAAGATGGAGCAGCACTTTTTCCTCAAGTAACCAATAACGGAGAAGAATGTCATAGTGAATGGGAAATTACTTTTGAAGAAATACACCGTAACAATATCATTGTTTATGCCATTCTACAATATGCAGCCATTACAGGATCCAACGAGTATATTTTAAAATATGGTCTGGAAGTAATGATAGCAATTTGCCGATTTTGGAGCCAAAGAGTCACATTCTCAAAGCCCAAACAACAATATGTCATTCTAGGAGTAACAGGCCCAGACGAATATCAAAACAATGTAGACAACAACTGGTATACCAATCTTTCTTGTGCCAGCAGCCTTAAAATGACACTATATTATTTAGATTTGGCTGCACAAAAATATCCAGAAGATTATACACGTATATGCAATCTTACCCACCTTGACTACGAAACTGAAACACCTCTTTGGCATAACATAGCCGAACAGATGTACTTACCAGAAGATAAAAACTTGGGCATTTTCGTACAAAATGATGGTTTCATGGACAAAACATTACAAAGTACAGAAGCCATCCCAGCAGATGAACGGCCAATCAACCAACATTGGTCATGGGATCGTATACTACGTTCCTGTTATATTAAACAAAGTGATGTTTTACTGGGACTTTACTTATACTATCACAAATTTGATATAGAAACGATACGGCGTAATTTCAACTTCTATGAACCCATGACAGTACATGAATCCTCACTTTCACCGCATATCCATGCGATACTTGCCGCACGTATTGGTGAAACAGAAAAAGCATATCAACTTTTTCTGCACGCTACCCGCCTAGATCTAGACGATTACAATAATGAAACGGCTGAAGGTCTACATATCACAAGCATGCCTGGTTCATGGCTCGCTATTGCCAAAGGATTCGGCGGAATGCAAACACAAAAAGGGAAATTGAAATTCGCACCAACTCTCCCTAATCAATGGAAGAAATATATATTTAAAACCAATTATCAAGGAAGAAAATTGCAGATAGAAATCGATCAGGAAATAAAAATTACTTTACTTTCTGGCCCTACTATAAAAATAACAGTCTACGAGGAAGAATACGAATTGGAAATAGGAAATACATTGCATATTCCCCGCATCCAATAATAACTTATTCTACCAATAAAAATAGAGGTGTGTCCAACTGTCTTCTTTCGAATTCACTCGACACACCTCTACATTTATATATTAATATCTAAAGATACACTTCCTTACTTTATAAGCATTACTCTTATCCTAAGAAAGAGATGAGCACACCGGCAGCCACGGCCGAACCGATGACACCCGAGATGTTGCTGGACATACAGTAGTTCAGCACGTGGTTCTTCGGGTCGTACTTCGTGGCAATCTCGTTGCACACGCGGCTTGCCATAGGCACGGCGCTCAAGCCCGTCGCACCAATCAGCGGATTGATCTTCTTCTTCGAGAAGAGGTTCATCAGCTTCACGAACAGGATACCGCCCGAGATGGACAGGGCAAAGGCCAGGAAACCTCCGGCTACGATGCCGATGGTCGTCCAGTTCAGGAAAGCCTCGCTCGTCATCGTGGCACCCACACTGAGGCCCAGGAAGATAGTGGCGGCATTCATGATGCTGTTGGCGGCGGCGTCGAACAGGCGGCTTGTGTCCGAACCGATTTCCTTGATGAGGTTACCGAACATCAGCATACCGATCAGAGGCACGGCCGTGGGCACAAACAGGGCCACGATGGTCGTCACGGCTATCGGGAAGATAATCTTCAATACGCGCAGGTTCTTGATTTCGGTCTTCGACGGGTAGAGCTTCTCCTGCTCCTTCATGTTGATCATCAGCTCCTTCTTGGTGCAGAGCAGCTTCACAACCAGCGGGATGATGACCGGCACCAGAGCCATGTACGAGTAGGCCGCGATGGCGATGGGGCCCAGCAGGTGGGGAGCCAGCTTGATGGTGGTGAAGATGGCCGTCGGGCCGTCGGCACCGCCGATGATACCCAAGGCGGCGGCTTCCTTAGGTGTGAAGCCCATCAGCACGGCGCAGAGCAGCACCGTAAAGATACCCAGCTGGGCGGCCGCGCCGAAGATGGACAGGCGCAGGTTGCGGAGCATGGGGCCGAAGTCGGTCAGCGCACCCACACCCATGAAGATGACGGGCGGCAGGAAACCGGTCTTGATCAGCATGTAGTAGATGAAGTTCATCAGTCCCAGCTCGTGGGCAATCTCGTGCAGAGGCATTTCCCAGATGTTCTTCATCACCCCGTTCACCATTACCATACCATTCTCGTCGGCCTGGATGACGCCCATTTCGCCGCCCGGAAAGTTGGCGATGAGCACACCGAAGGCGATGGGCACCAGCAGCAACGGCTCGTAGTGCTTCTTGATGCCCAGGTAGAGCAGGATGAAGGCAATGGCATACATCACGAGGAACGACGGGTCGGCAATGATGTTGCTGAACGCCGTCATGTCATAGAGTTTTCCAAATATATCTTCCATTATCCTATCTTCATTAATACGTCGTCTTCTGATACTGAGTCACCCGGATTCTGGCAGATGGCGGTCACGGTGCCCTCCACGTCGCTACGGATGGCGTTGTAGGTCTTCATGGCCTCGATGTAGCACAGCAGGTCGCCCTTCTTCACGCGGTCGCCCACCTTGAGCGGTGTCTCCTGCGTGTTCTTGGTCAGGAAGAACTTGCCTTCCAGCGGAGCCACCACCGGCTCGCCTTCGCCCGAGGGAGCCACCTTCTCGGTAGCCGATGCGGGCAGGTCGATGTCGCCATAAGCCACGGTCACGCGATAGGATTGTCCGTCCACCTGTACGGTCAGGGTCTTGGGTTTGGCGTCGTCAGCCGGCGTGCTGTTCTGCTCGGCGCGGCGCTTCTCCACGTCGGCCAGGAAGTCTTCCTTGGCCTTTCCGCTCTTGTAGGCCTCATACTGGGCGGGGTGCATGGCATATTCGAAGAGTTCTTCGTCGTCTTCGCCCGTATCCCATTTCTTCTCCTTCATCATCTTGCGGTACTTGTCCAGGCAGTCGGGATAGTTGTCCTGCGGGTTGCCAGTGAAGAACTTGCGTCCCTCGCGTTCGGCCTTCTCCACGATTTCGGGAGCCAGCTCGCCCGGCAGCTTTCCGGCCTTGCCCAGAATCATGTCCCAGATGTCGTCGGCAATCATGCCCCAGCGCTCCTTGCCCTTCTCCATGGCGATGACGTTCATCATGGCCAGGTTCTTGACGTACTGGCTGAAGGGAGTCACCAAGGGAGGATAACCCACGCGCGGCCATACGTAAGCCACTTCGTTGAAGAGCTTGATGAGCAGCTCGTCCTGCTTCATGAAGGGCAGGTTGTGCTTGGCCTTGTATTTGTTGATGCTTTCGAGATTCGTCTCCAGGTCGGCCATCAGCGAGCCCATCATGCCGCCCGGCAGACCCGGACCGATGAGCAGGGAGTTCATCAGACGGTTACGCGGCGAGATGTACAGGCCCAGGAAGTCGTCCATGAACTCCTGGATGAGGGCGCGCACCTTCATGTAGGCCTCCATGTTGATTTCGGGCACCTGATAGCCGGCGTCCTTCAGCATGGCCTGCACGCTGAGCAGGTCGGCGTGACCCGTACCCCACGACAACGGCTCCATGCCCACGTCGATGTAGTCGCATCCGGCTTCGCAGACGGCCAGGATGCTGGCCATGTTGAAGCCGGGGCCCGCATGGCTGTGATACTGGATGGGGATGTCCTTGATCTGCTTGATGCCGGCCACAATCTTGCCCAGCGTCACGGGGCGTCCGATGCCCGCCATGTCCTTGATGCAGATTTCGTCGGCACCTGCCTCGATGAGCTGCTTGGCCATGTTGACGTAGTATTCCACCGTGTGTACCGGCGAGTGGGTGATACAGAGCGAGCATTGCGAAATCATGCCGGCCTCGTGGGCGTAGCCGATGGAGGGGATGATGTTGCGCACGTCGTTCAGTCCGCAGAACGTGCGGGTGATGTCAGTGCCCTGCGCCTTCTTTACCTTATAGAAGAGCTTGCGCACGTCGGCAGGTACGGGGCTCATGCGGAGGCCGTTCAGCGCACGGTCCAGCATGTGTGTCTGTATGCCGGCTTCATGGAAAGGTTTCGTCCAGGCACGCACGGCCTTATTCGGGTTTTCTCCAAAAAGCAGATTCACTTGTTCGAAGCCGCCGCCGTTGGTTTCCACGCGGGCAAAGCAGCCCATCTCCACAATGGCGGGAGCCACCTTCACCAGCTGGTCAACGCGGGGAACATACTTACCGGCGCTCTGCCACATGTCCCTGAAGACCAAGCTGAACTTAATTTCTCTTTTCATCGTTGATTCTATTCTGTAAAAATATGAATAATGTGTTTTTTTATCTCAGTTTCTCCACCTTCGTCACCTTGCCTTTGTCGTGTGTCACTACGGCAACCGCGGCACTGATGGCCGCCATGATGTTGGCCGGTATCGGAGCGGGACCTTCCTTCTTGGCAGCCGCCGCCTCTTCGGGCGCATACTTGTTGACAAGTGCAATCATCGCCTTTCCCAAATAGATGACAATCAGAAGAATAGCAAACACAGTAGCCATGCCCACCACCATCAGCAGAAGTGCAATATTTAAATTTTCCATATCAATAATTTATAATCAATTACTTACATTCTGTAAAAAATTGCCCGAAATTACCAATAAATACTTATAGTATAAAGAAATATTGTGATAAAAGATGCTAAATAATAAGACAGAGAATAAACAAAAAGTTCATAAATTCTTCCATTCATATTTTTTCACAAAGTACACAAATATCATAAAAAATCACAAAATGGCACATGGCTACAATTAAAATGAAAAATCTTCGAAAAATAAGCAGAATAATTTATGAAGAATAAAAAATAGTTCAACCTTCATAAGGAGATACTTTCAGAAGATGCAACGAAGCGCAGTATGAGGGTGCAACGAAGCACTGCGTGTGGATATGACGAAGCACTTCATAAGGAAGCCAGAAAGCACTGCGTGAGCGGATAAGCGAGCACTGCATGAAAGGGATAGGGATTCGATAGGGATTCTCCCGGCGGGCATAAAAAACAAAGTCCCCCGTAACAGGATTGTTACGGAGGACTTCTGAAGGAAAACGGCGGCGACCTAATCTCCCACTGTTACGCAGTACCATCGGCGTGACCGGGCTTAACTTCTCTGTTCGGAATGGGAAGAGGTGGAACCCCGGTGCTATAGCCACCTGAATAAGGTTGACATGAAGACAGAAAAAATAAATGCTGAACGTATATACCGTCCAAAAGGACCGACATAAAAGCTTACGGGCAATTAGTAACGCTCGGCTTTGGTGTCACCACCTTTACACCTGCGTCCTATCAACGTCATCGTCTTTGACGACCCTAAGAAATCTAATCTTGTGGCCGGCTTCGCACTTAGATGCTTTCAGCGCTTATCCGATCCCGACTTAGATACCCGGCAATGCACCTGGCGGCACAACCGGTAAACCAGAGGTCAGTCCAACACGGTCCTCTCGTACTAGTGTCAGAGCCACGCAAATTTCATACGCCCACGATAGATAGAGACCGAACTGTCTCACGACGTTCTGAACCCAGCTCGCGTGCCACTTTAATGGGCGAACAGCCCAACCCTTGGGACCTTCTCCAGCCCCAGGATGTGACGAGCCGACATCGAGGTGCCAAACCCCTCCGTCGATATGAGCTCTTGGGAGGGATCAGCCTGTTATCCCCGGAGTACCTTTTATCCTTTGAGCGATGTCCTTTCCATACAGAAACACCGGATCACTATGCTCTAGTTTCCTACCTGATCGACTTGTATGTCTCCCAGTCAAGCGCCCTTATGCCATTACACTCTGCGGACGGTTACCGATCGTCCTGAGGGCACCTTTAGAAGCCTCCGTTACGCTTTTGGAGGCGACCACCCCAGTCAAACTACCCACCAAACAGTGTCCTCCTAGCCAGGAGTTAGAACTCAAACAACCGAAGGGCCGTATTTCAACGGCGGCTCCACGATGACTGGCGTCACCGCTTCATAGCCTCCGGCCTATCCTACACATCGTCTGCCCAAATTCAATGTTAAGCTATAGTAAAGGTTCACGGGGTCTTTTCGTCCCATCGCGGGTAATCGGCATCTTCACCGATACTACAATTTCACTGAGCTCACGGTTGAGACAGCGTCCAGATCATTACACCATTCGTGCAGGTCGGAACTTACCCGACAAGGAATTTCGCTACCTTAGGACCGTTATAGTTACGGCCGCCGTTTACTGGGGCTTCAATTCAACGCTTCTCTTGCGATGACGTCTCCTCTTAACCTTCCAGCACCGGGCAGGTGTCAGGCTGTATACTTCATCTTTCAATTTTGCACAGCCCTGTGTTTTTGTTAAACAGTTGCCTGGACCGATTCTCTGCGCCTCCATCGCTGGAGGACCCTTTATCCCGAAGTTACAGGGTCAGTTTGCCTAGTTCCTTAACCGTGATTCACTCAAGCGCCTTAGTATATTCAACCCGACTACGTGTGTCCGTTTGCGGTACGGGTACCGAAAGGATTAAGTTTAGCGGATTTTCTCGGGAGTATGCTTACGTGCGCTATTGGATTGTCCCGAAGGACGCTCCATACTGTCAGGTTCGACTCTCGCTGCGGATTTGCCTGCAGCAATCAACATCTACACCCTTTAACCGGCTATTCCGTCAGCCGGCGGCACTGTCACGACTCCGTCCCCACGTCACTCCATTCGGTAGTACCGGAATATTAACCGGTTCTGCCATCGGCCTCGCCGTTCGGCTGAGCCTTAGGACCCGACTTACCCTGATCCGATTAGCGTTGATCAGGAAACCTTAGTCTTGCGGCGGGCAGGTTTCTCGCCTGCCTTATCGTTACTTATACCTACATTTGCTTTTCCACACGCTCCAGAATACCTCGCGGTACGCCTTCAACGCAGAGTGGAATGCTCCCCTACCAATCATGAATGATTCCAAAGCTTCGGTAGAATACTTATGCCCGATTATTATCCACGCCAAACTCCTCGACTAGTGAGCTGTTACGCACTCTTTAAATGAATGGCTGCTTCCAAGCCAACATCCTAGCTGTCTTAGCAATCTGACTTCGTTAGTTCAACTTAGTATTCATTTCGGGACCTTAGCTGTTGGTCCGGATTGTTCTCCTCTCGGACATGGACCTTAGCACCCATGCCCTCACTCCTGACATAAAACTGACGCGCATTCGGAGTTTGTCAAGACTTGATAGGCGGTGAAGCCCTCGCATCTTATCAGTCGCTCTACCTCACGTCAGTATAAGTCAAGGCTGCACCTAAATGCATTTCGGGGAGTACGAGCTATCTCCAAGTTTGATTAGCCTTTCACCCCCACCCTCAGCTCATCCAGAAGCTTTTCAACGCTTATTGGTTCGGCCCTCCAGATGGTGTTACCCATCCTTCAGCCTGGCCAAGGGTAGATCACTTGGTTTCGCGTCTGCTCCTTCCGACTGTACGCCCTGTTCAGACTCGCTTTCGCTTCGGCTACAGGTCTCTAGACCCTTAACCTTGCCGGAAAAAGCAACTCGTAGGTTCATTATGCAAAAGGCACGCCGTCACGCTTACGCGCTCCGACCGCTTGTAGGCACATGGTTTCAGGTACTATTTCACTCTTCTGTTCGAAGTGCTTTTCACCTTTCCTTCACAGTACTGGTTCACTATCGGTCTCTCGGGAGTATTTAGCCTTACCGGATGGTCCCGGCAGATTCACGCAGAATTCCTCGTGCTCCGCGCTACTCAGGATACCGCTATGCTTCGTCTCGCTTCGTGTACGGGCCTGTCACCCTCTATGGACCTACTTTCCAGAAGGTTCCACTCACGAGATTTCTTGCAACGGCGCGGTCCTACAACCCCAGATATGCCGTAACATATCTGGTTTGGGCTCTTCCCCGTTCGCTCGCCACTACTAGGGGAATCATTATTTATTTTCTCTTCCTGCAGGTACTAAGATGTTTCAGTTCCCTGCGTTAGCCTCCCGCATTGCGGGATAATGTCTCTTCAAGACATTGGGTTGTCCCATTCGGAAATCCGCGGATCAAAGGTCATTTGCACCTACCCGCAGCTTATCGCAGCTTATCACGTCCTTCATCGCCTCCGAGAGCCAAGGCATCCGCCATGTGCCCTTTCTTGCTTTTTTGCCGTTTCACGTCCAAGCCTTGCGGCTACGGACGGAATATACTTTCAGCTTTAACTTTACTTTTTCTGTTACAACATGTCATAGATCGTCGGAATATTCCCGCGACCGTGTCGCGGAAAGGATTGGCTGCGCCCATCCTTTTATTCCTTAAGTGGAGAATAACGGATTCGAACCGTTGACCCCCTGCTTGCAAAGCAGGTGCTCTAGCCAGCTGAGCTAATCCCCCAATCGGAGTAGTCCCAGGCAGAGTTGAACTGCCGACCTCTACATTATCAGTGTAGCGCTCTAACCAACTGAGCTATAGGACTGTCAGTCAAACCCCAGCCTTTCGGCCCGGCTTCTACTTTTCTCGCTTATATCTTTAATAAACAAAACCTTAGTACAAGAGGTTCTTATGTAATAAAAATAGAACCTTTTATCCGTAACCGCTCCAGAAAGGAGGTGTTCCAGCCGCACCTTCCGGTACGGCTACCTTGTTACGACTTAGCCCCAATCACCAGTTTTACCCTAGGGCGCTCCTTGCGGTTACGCACTTCAGGTACCCCCGGCTTTCATGGCTTGACGGGCGGTGTGTACAAGGCCCGGGAACGTATTCACCGCGCCGTGGCTGATGCGCGATTACTAGCGAATCCAGCTTCGTGGAGTCGGGTTGCAGACTCCAGTCCGAACTGAGAGGGGTTTTAGGGATTGGCATCCGGTCGCCCGGTAGCGGCCTGCTGTACCCCCCATTGTAACACGTGTGTAGCCCCGGACGTAAGGGCCGTGCTGATTTGACGTCATCCCCACCTTCCTCACATCTTACGACGGCAGTCCCGATAGAGTCCCCAGCGTTACCTGATGGCAACTATCGGTAAGGGTTGCGCTCGTTATGGCACTTAAGCCGACACCTCACGGCACGAGCTGACGACAACCATGCAGCACCTCCACAGCGGCGATTGCTCGCTGATCTGTTTCCAAACCATTCCGCTGCAGTTCAAGCCCGGGTAAGGTTCCTCGCGTATCATCGAATTAAACCACATGTTCCTCCGCTTGTGCGGGCCCCCGTCAATTCCTTTGAGTTTCACCGTTGCCGGCGTACTCCCCAGGTGGAATACTTAACGCTTTCGCTTGGCCGCTGGCAGTATATCGCCAACAGCGAGTATTCATCGTTTACTGTGCGGACTACCAGGGTATCTAATCCTGTTTGATACCCGCACTTTCGAGCATCAACGTCAGTTACGGTCCAGCAAGCTGCCTTCGCAATCGGAGTTCTTCGTGATATCTAAGCATTTCACCGCTACACCACGAATTCCGCCTGCCTCTGCCGCACTCAAGGTCCCCAGTATCAACTGCAATTTTACGGTTGAGCCGCAAACTTTCACAACTGACTTAAGGACCCGTCTACGCTCCCTTTAAACCCAATAAATCCGGATAACGCTCGCATCCTCCGTATTACCGCGGCTGCTGGCACGGAGTTAGCCGATGCTTATTCATACGGTACATGCAGAGCGGCACACGTGCCGCGTGTTATTCCCGTATAAAAGAAGTTTACAACCCATAGGGCAGTCATCCTTCACGCTACTTGGCTGGTTCAGGCTCTCGCCCATTGACCAATATTCCTCACTGCTGCCTCCCGTAGGAGTTTGGACCGTGTCTCAGTTCCAATGTGGGGGACCTTCCTCTCAGAACCCCTATCCATCGTCGACTAGGTGGGCCGTTACCCCGCCTACTATCTAATGGAACGCATCCCCATCGGTTACCGATGAATCTTTAATAAGAAAACCATGCGGAAATTTTATACTATCGGGTATTAATCTTTCTTTCGAAAGGCTATCCCCGAGTAACCGGAAGGTTGGATACGTGTTACTCACCCGTGCGCCGGTCGCCGGCAATTGTATTGCTACAATTCCGCTGCCCCTCGACTTGCATGTGTTAAGCCTGTAGCTAGCGTTCATCCTGAGCCAGGATCAAACTCTTCATTGTAAAAGTATCTTTAACACCTGAATATCAAATGATATCCAAGTAAGTTGTTACTCTGTCAGGATTACGGATCAAAAGCTCATTACCTATATATATAAGTATTGACGGTTCTTTTTTTTACCCAAAACTGTTTCCAGTTTTGCTCTTGTACTACTGTATTGTTTATGTAAATCTCTTCAAAGATCGCTCTTCTTGATGCTCTCCGTTTTTATCGGAAAGCGGTTGCAAAGGTAAGGAGTTTTTCGTATATCCTCCAAATTTTTGCGGAACTTTTTTTCGAAGTTTTTTTTCGAAGCTCAGCTTCGAGATTCACTTCTCAAAAGCGGGTGCAAAGGTAAGGAGTTATTTTCAAACTACCAAATGTTTTGAGAAGTTTTTTTCGAAAGTTTTTTCGAAGACCTCAGAGGGAAGGAGCTCTCCGCTTGGGCCTCTCTCATGCGAAAGGCGGGAAAGTCACTTGCCGCTAAAGGACAACTTCATCAAAAATCACCTGCAACAGCATGTCAAGTATCACCGCTTCGTTTCCGAAAGCGGGTGCAAAAGTACAGCTTATTCAGATAACTGCAAGCTTACAAACGATTTTTTTCGATGATTTTTCTAACTTTTTTCGCAAATAGCTGATTTACAAGTATGTTTTATAGCAGGATTTTCAAAGACGAAATGCACAAGATGAAATGACCACACATTATAATATTTCATGCGCATGAGCGCGCGCGGTACAATTACAACTACAGGTAAGTTCTATGCGAACAAAACAAGAAAACGATGATTTAGGGAGGGGAAAACGATGATTTAAGAAGAGGAAAACGGTGCTTTAAGAAAATAAAACCATGAAATCCGATAAGCCGACAAGAGAAAAATATGTTTTCTGCAACGAAAAGAGCCGAAAAAACAAGTTATTGCATTCCCAAAGAGCGCCCTCTCAAAAGGTTTTTCTTATCTTTGCAAACGAAATATCTTTTTAATCAATAACCCCAGTATTAATCAACAAGACCATGAAAAAGCTATTCGTACCCTTTGTGGCATGCGTTCTTGCCGCATGTAGCTCCAACGAGCAGCAGGCAACGTCGTATGACGTCATCCCGTTGCCGCAGGAAATCACTATTTCGCAAGAAAATCCGTTCAAACTAAGCAAAAACACTGTCATCGCCTATCCGAAGGACAATGACCTGCTGAAGCGTAATGCAGAATTCCTGGCTGAATACATCGCCGAAGCTACAGGCTACACGTTGAAAACCAAAGCCATCGAAAACGGAGAAAAGCCCAGCAAAGCGATTGTCCTGAGCCTGGATTCAAGCATCGCCAATGCTGAAGGTTATCGCCTGACAACCCAAGCCGATGGTATCAGTATCTGCGGACAGACAGCCAACGGCGTATTCTACGGCATCCAGACGCTCCGCAAGTCGATCCCCGCTCAAGCTACCGATGCCGACATCTTGCTGCCCGCCGGCAAAGTGGAAGACCAACCACGCTTTGGCTACCGAGGCATGCACCTCGACGTAGGCCGCCACTTCTTCCCCATAGAGTTCATTAAGGAGTACATCGACCTGCTGGCTCTGCACAACATGAATACCCTGCATTGGCACCTGACTGAAGACCAGGGCTGGCGAATCGAAATCAAGAAGTATCCGAAACTGACCGAAGTGGGATCCATCCGCAAACGCACGGTCATCGGGCACAACTCTGGTGAATATGACAACACACCTTATGGCGGCTTCTACACACAAGACGAAGCTCGTGAAATCGTAAAGTATGCACAGGAACGCTACATCACCGTCATTCCCGAAATCGACCTGCCGGGCCACATGCTGGCTGCACTAGCCGCTTATCCTGAACTGGGTTGTACAGGTGGTCCATACGAAGTATGTCCGGAATGGGGAGTATTTGAGGATGTGCTCTGCATCGGTAATGAGAAGACCCTTCCTTTCCTGGAAGACGTAATGACCGAAATCATCGACATCTTCCCGTCGAAATACATCCACATCGGAGGTGACGAATCGCCACGTACCCGCTGGCAGAAATGTCCGAAATGTCAGGCCCTCATCCGCAAGGAAGGCTTGAAAGCCGACAAGAACCACTCGGCCGAAGACCGCCTGCAAAGCTACTGCAACGCACGCATCGAAAAGTTCCTCAACGAACGCGGACGTCAGATCATCGGATGGGATGAAATTTTGGAAGGCGACCTGGCTCCCAACGCCACCGTCATGTCATGGCGCGGATCGGCCGGAGGTATCAAGGCTGCACAAATGGGCCACGACGTCATCATGACTCCCAACACTTACTGCTACTTCGACTACTTCCAAAGCAAGGACAAGGAGAACGAACCTTATGATGCTATCGGAGGCTATCTGCCTGTAGAACAAGTGTACAGCTTCAACCCCACCGAGGGCCTCAATGAAGAGCAAGCCAAATACATTCTAGGCGCACAGGCCAATGTATGGACCGAATACATGACTTCGACCCAGCAGGTAGAATACATGATCCTGCCGCGCATGGCCGCACTGGCTGAGGTACAGTGGACCGAGCCGAGCAAGAAGGAATACAGCAACTTCCTGGAACGACTCAACTCACTCGCCAAGATTTACGACCGCGACGGACTGAACTACGCCAAGCACGTGTTTACCGCCCCGGCAGATTCCGTACAGGCAAAATAATCTCAGAATTGGAAATAGATGAAGGGCTGTACATCGGCACTCTTCATCTGAATGACCAGATAAATGAGAGCAACCAACAATACCGCCTTTCCCACCAGGGGGAGGCGGATTATTGTTTTTGTACATCCCCTCTCCCAACTGTCGGGCAAGAAATGGAGTACATAGCCCAGCCCCATCAAGGCGAATACTTCCCAATAACCGACAATGAGCTGCGGAAAGACTTGCGGACGGAAGGACATAGCAATCTGCTTCAGCATATCGACCGCCGGCGAGAACTCGGCATGGCGAAAGAATATCCAGCAAAAACAAACAAAATGGAAGGTTACCAACATGCCAAGGAAACGGCGGATACCATGCGGACGTTCCCCCTTCGGACGGCCCACCAATGCCATCCAGCCTTTATGCAAGGCCAGCGCCACGCCGTGCATAATGCCCCAAAGTACAAAATTCCACGATGCGCCATGCCACAAACCACCCAAAAACATGGTGATAATAAGGTTCATATACTGGCGTATTTTCCCCTTACGATTGCCGCCCAACGAAATGTAGAGATAGTCGCGCAACCAACTGGAAAGAGAAATGTGCCAACGTCGCCAGAATTCCGTAATCGAGGCAGACTTGTAGGGCGAATCGAAGTTGATATTGAAATGGAAGCCCAGCAACAGGGCAATACCTATCGCCATGTCGCTATAACCCGAAAAGTCACAATAAATCTGCAAGGCATACCCGTAGACGGCCATCAGATTTTCCACGCCCGAATAGAGAGACGGATTGTCGAAGACTCGCTCCACAAAATTCACACTGATATAGTCGGATATAATGGCTTTCTTGAACAAGCCTGCCATAATCAGGAACACTCCGCGTCCGAACATCTCGTTCGACACGAACAACGGGCGGCGAATCTGTGGAATGAAGTCGCGTGCACGCACGATGGGACCCGCTACCAGCTGAGGGAAGAAAGATACGTAGAACGCATAGTCGAGTAAGTTGCTGAGGGGAGTAATTTCCTTCCGATAAACGTCAATCGTATAACTCAGCGACTGGAAAGTAAAGAATGAGATGCCCACAGGCAAGAAAATATCCAGCGGATCAAAGTGTCCCCCCGTAAACGATGCCCAACACGCTCCAAAGAAATTGGTGTACTTGAAGTAACAGAGTAATCCCAAGTTGATAACCAGGCTCAATGTGACCCACAACTTACGTCTCCATCTCGCAGCCGTCCGCTCCATGAAGCGAGCTATCAGAAAGTCGCTGACTGTAACCAACGCCAGCAGAAAAAAGTACGTACCGCTGCTCTTGTAGTAGAAATAGTAGGAAAACAGGGTGACAAACAGCAAACGGGCGGTAGTGCGCCTTTGCAAAAGTAGATACACAACCACAAAGGCTGCAAACAACCAAAGGAATAGACCGCTGCTGAAAATCATAGGCGCCTGCGGATCGTACAAAAAAACGTCGCGCAAGCGGGACCAATCGATGTTAAGGTAGGTCAATATTGTATCAATGTTCCACATAAGCATTATAAGTTTTCACGATAGCCTCGTAAAGTAACTCACCCTGCAAGGCATATCCGGCAGGCATGAAATGGACATGGTCGGGGCGCATCAGTCCGGCTTCCTGCCAGTTCAGGCAAGCCCTCTTCACTCCGCCTGCAATATCATACAAATCCCAGACAGCCAGTCCGTTTGCATCAGCAAAACGAATGATGTTCTTTACTACGGCCGAAGTACGAGGATTGATTGTATACGTTCGACGCCCCCTTCCACGACGTTTGCTTTCGTAAGACCCAGGCGGCGTAGTCAGCATCATGGGCACATCGGGCAACCGTTCCCGAAGCATACGCACCAACTCATCCATCTGCCGGTAATGCACCTCCGTATTGTACCGGTAATTATGACTTTCATTGGTGCCAAATGATAAAATGAGCAAATCGGGCTTAAGAGCCGCAATTGCTTCAACACGCTCTTTCCGAGTAAAAGAAATACAAAATGCCCCATTGATACCAAAATCCCGATAAGTCATATTTGTAAACACCTTTCGTAGGAGAGAAGCCACTGTATCCGTCAACATGTGTCCTCGAATATGACTGTCACCGACGTGCACCACCCGAACAGTATCGGAAACATCTCCGGCACGCATCAGACGTAATTTCTCCCAAAAAGGATGAAGGATTCCCAAGCTGTCAGTCAACACATTAGCTTGCTGCATACGAAAAGACGAAGGCCAAACGACTGGCAACCAATCAATGGTATCGGTACGATGTCCATAGGCAAACAGCGTATCGCAAGAAACAGCTTCACAATCTACCACAGCTTGCAGAGGCAGTGCATCCTGAGCCCGCAGATGGCACAGCCCCATGACAGCCAACAAACACAACATCTTGCATCGCAACGTCATTCTGTTCAGATATTTCGCACTATGGTTCCGATTCATAAGCACGTCTTCTGTCATATTGTTCCTTACCATAGACCAAAGCTTCGTAAAGCAGACCGGCCAAGTATTTACCTCCACGGAAATTGATATGTGTATAGTCGTAATTGGCTTGGGCAGGATTCGCTTCCACCAGTTTTACCATGCTTTCATTACCTCCCATTGCCTCGAACAAGTTCCAGAAAGCGACTCCGTTGTCAGCTGCCAGCCGCTGTTGGTAGCGCACCAGGTTACGAATGCCAGGCATTGTACGCAGGTCGCCTTCTTCGGTCTTGTAGTCTCGGTCGCCCACACTGACAATCAGAATAGCAGCCTGCGGAAAAGCTTCCTTCAGATGCTTCAGAGCGGTAGTCATGCCTTCGACATAATAGTTGTAGTCGCGCCCCCGTTCGGTAGCCACGTTCAACCCATATTGCAGCACTATCAGGTCGTATGGACGCAAGGCATTAAATTCTTTCAATGTCTGAAGAGGAATAAAACGCAAGGAAAGACCGGACATTCCGCGCAATGAAAAGTTGTCCAGCACGATACCCGACAAGTCATCCATTGCCACGCCATAGAACACGGCAGAATCGGCTGCATTCACCGTCCAACGGGCTGTACCGATACGCCCCTCGACGCTCCATTTGCGAATCTGCTCTTCAGGTCCGAACGATTGGGACAAGGCCGTTGCTCCATTTATCTTCAGCGAAAGATCCATCGTCCCGGTATTGCGGAAAAAGACACTGACCTGACGGCAGGTGTCCAGACGAGAAGCATACTTCCGTTGCCCTCGGAGTTCGACATATGCGCCATCATAAGGAAAGAAATAATGTCCCGAAATCCCCTGCCTGCTCCGCTCGAAACCTACGGAATCCGTAGCCGCATGACTGTTCCAACCTCCAAAAGTGTGGACCACCGTAGGACGGAAACCGTTGATGGGAGAAGTAATGGGAACAAAACCCACACCACATCCGCCATATTTCTGCTGGAGCATGGCCCGCAAATCGGCAGTCAGGATATCTGCTTCAATAAAAGAATCGCCGAAATAGGCTATGCGTACAGGACGCGGACGCTGTGCATGTTCATCCAATGCTTCGTAAAAGGCTGACATTCCCCGACGGGTACTGTCGCTATAGTCTTCGATGCACACCTTGCCCGATGGACAAGTATCGGCAAACGCAGGTTTGGCAACAGGCAGCTGCACTTCCAGCGTATCTGGTTCGTCCGCAAGGACCAGCGGAGGCCGTACGTCGGCCAGGATATCCACCCGTCTCAGGGCGTGTCCTCCCACCTCTGTCGCAGGAAGCCAGTGCAGCAACAGCAAGGCAGCCATCACCACCAGCACCAACCCTCCTACTTTCTTCAGCTCATTTTTCTCCATATTCTCATTCTATCCCTGCGGCGTACGCCGATATTCGCAGATGAACTTTTCCAGTTCACGCGCCCCTTTCTCGGTAGAGATACCACGGAGATAAGTAAACATGATGGACTCATAAACCTCCAGGAAAGAATATTTCTCGCAAATATCAGTGTTGAGTAAAAGTTCTATCTGTTCATGCACCAACAGATTGACTATGGCAAAATTAATATCATCGCGAAAGATTCCCTGCTTCACACCCTCCTCGAAAAAACTGACAGCTTCTGCCGAATCATGTTTCTTGTCGCTTTTGAAAAGTTCATAGACTTTCGGATATTTCTTCAAGTCCTCAAAGAAACTCTTATGAGTGGCATGAAAACGTTCGATACTATGCAAATAAAGCTTGAGCAGCACCTCAAGAACATGGTCAGACGTTGCCAACATTTCGTCTACATAGGCTTTCATGTCTTCCCGCTCCTTCAGTATACAAGCTTCCAAGAGCATCTCTTTGTTCGCAAATACCTCGTAAAGGGTACGTTTGGAAATACCTAACGACACCGCAATGTCATCCATCGTGATGCTTTTTATGCCGTGCGACTTAAAGGCTTGCATCGCTGTCTCTACAATTCGTTTTTTCAATTCGGTTCTTGGCACCGAGCGCTTTGCATTATCACTCATCTCTTTCCAAAATTTGGGTTATAATTCCGCTTTCAGCGATAAAACGCTACAAATATACGGAAAGGAAACCCAATCGCCTCATTGCGTTTCCTCTCTTTTTTGAAAAAATTAATAATAATAACAATTTGCTCAAAAAAAGAGCAGCCGCTCCGCACGGAGCAGCTGCACATCATTCACAGAATAAACAGGTGCACAAATCAACTTGTGCATAAAGTATTTTTTCAATCGTCAGAATCCATGTCGATGACATTGAACTTTGTGTCGAACTTAATCTCCCAGCGGTTATTGAGTTTCACTTCGTAAGAGTAACGGTCTTTCTCCAAGGAGATGATTTTAGCATCGGGATAGCGATCAGTGACAAATTTCTGAATGGCTTGCGGCACAACTGCTGCAGGCACCTGCGAATGTTTACACTTAATATCGGTCCACTCACCTTTCTTATTAAACTCAACCTTATCACCGTTGGCAAACATCACCTCGTAAGAGGTATCGAACAACTCGGAGTCTTCCTTGGCAAAAGCCACTTTCTCCGATGCGAAATGCTTCTTGACAAACTGCTGTGCAACGGCGGGAAGCTGCTCGACAGTGATCGGTTTATCGTTGTCGGCTGATGCAAACTGAAGGGTGAACACACTCACTAATAAAAGAACTAACTTTTTCATAACTGTACATTTTTTAGGTTTAATACTTATTCGATCTTTTCATTTGTTTTCGTACAGCAAAGAAAAGCAGCCTTTCTGGAAAGATTTGGGAATAATGAAGAAAAGACAAGAAAAAGAGAAAAAAGTTTCCTTATTCGCCCAAACGTTGCAACGCCTGCAGGTAACGCACCATCACATCGGCCGCCTCACTCTGTTCCAAGCGAAGGTTTGCCTGCAAGTCGGGATAGCCTTCAAGGAGAGCCATCATTTTGTCCTTACCTACAAATTCGGCACGGCCGGTCTCGGGATTGATTTCGTAGAACACACGGGCGGCCACCAGCGCCGATGCGGCAATGGCATCGCCCACTTCGCCGCCCAGCTTCGTGGCGTCGGGCGACTGGGCCGTACTTGTAGCAGCCTGTCCCACAGGCTGGGCACAGAAGTAGAACTTGTCGCCCACATGCATGGCGGCCGCATAGCAGTTGCCGAAGCGGTAGCGTTTATAGCGCATCTTGCGGCAGTTGACGTAGAGGGCTGTATCAATCCGCACCGCATAGCAACGCTTACGCAGATAGCGGTTCAAGCCACGGTTTTCGTCAGCTTCGATACGGTAGTCGCCTCCGCCCATCAACAGTATCTGATTCCTACTGCGTCGTTCTACCCGCAACGTTGTAACCGTATCACCTTCACATTCTACCAGTTCACGCAGGTTGGCATACATAATCTGTTGAGCCTCGCAGGGCAGAAACAGCCCCGAGACACACAGCAACATCAGCAACACGACCCATTTTTTCATATTAAAACAATCTCCTCTTCGGTTCATTGGTTTTCCGAGATAAAGGTAAGTTATTTTAGAAAAATCTGCAAGAATGCGACCAAAATAATATAAAGAGGAAAGGCTGGAACGATACTTGCCCGTATTTTTATACCTTTGCCGCACAAACTAACACCCAACAAGTATGATGACCGAAAACGAAATACGCGCCGCCTACCGGCAGGATGCCGAACGCGCGGCCGGCGAAGTGACAAAGACGCAACGACTGATTTACCGCACCGGCACCCTGCGCCTGCTGCTTTTCGGCGGAGCCGTGGCGGCGGTGATAGGGCTGTGGGGCCAGGGCGCGCTGATGTATGCCGTGACGGCCGCCTGCCTGCTGCCCTTCCTGCTGCTGGTGAAGTACCACAACCGCCTGTTCCTGCGGAAGGACTATCAGGAGAAACGGGTGGAGGTGAACCGCCAGGAGCTGGCCGCGCTCGACCAGGACACCTCAGCCTTCGACGACGGCAAGGAGTTTGCCGACCCGGCCCACCCCTATACGTACGACCTCGACGTCTTCGGCCCTCGCTCGCTCTTCCAGTACGTCAACCGCACGTGTACCCGCCTTGGACGCGAACAGCTGGCCGGGTGGATGGCCTGCCACCTAGACAAGCGGGAACCCATCATTCGCCGGCAGGAGGCCGTGCAGGAGCTGGCGGCCAAGGCGTCGTTCCGCCAGCACTTCCGCATCCTAGGCCTGCTGAACAAGGGGCAGGCGGCCGACCGTGCCGAGCTGCTGGAGTGGGCGCAAAGCCCCGTCCGCTACCGCAACCGCAACCTGCTGCGACGGCTGCCCCACATGGTAACGGCGGTCAACCTCCTCTGCCTGGCGGGTGTCGTGACGGGCATGCTGCCGGCCAACGTATGGGGCGTCCTGTGGTTCGGCATCGTAGTGGCCAGCTTCGCCTTCACGCGACAGATTACCAAGGTGCAGAGCGTCTACGGTCAGAAGCTCCGCATCCTGGGCACCTATGCCAAGCTGCTGCAGACGATGGACGATGAGCCAATGGAAGCCCCGCTCCTGCGGGTCGTCAAAGACAAGATTGGGGGTGACCGCCGACAGGCCTCGCAGGCCATCCGGCGTCTGGTGAAGCTGATGAACGAGCTGGACCAGCGCAACAATTACCTGATGTACACCGTGCTGAACGGCTGCTTCTTTTGGGAGCTGTGGCAGATTATGCGCATCGAGGCGTGGAAGGAAGTCCATGCGGGCGAACTGCCGCACTGGCTGGAGGCCATCGGCGAGATGGATGCGCTCTGCTCGCTGAGCACGTTCGCCTACAACCATCCGGAGGGGTACTCCTACCCCGACATTCTGGGCGACACAAACACAGGGACGGACAACACGGAAACGCCTTTCCAGCTGGTGGCCGAGACGATGGGCCATCCGCTCATCCCGCGCGACCGCTGCGTGTGCAACGACATCCGCATGAGCCGCCGCCCCGCCTTCATCATCATCACGGGGGCCAACATGGCGGGCAAGAGCACCTACCTGCGCACCATCGGCGTGAACTATCTGCTGGCCTGCATCGGCGCGCCCGTCTGTGCCGCACGGATGTCGCTCTACCCTGCCCGGCTGATGACGAGCCTGCGCACCACCGACTCGCTCAGCGACAACGAATCCTACTTCTTCGCCGAGCTGAAACGGCTGAAGTCCGTCATCGACCGTCTGCAAAGCGGCGAGCAGCTCTTCATCATCCTCGACGAAATTTTGAAGGGTACCAACTCGGCCGACAAGCAGCGGGGTTCGTTCGCCCTCGTCCAGCAGCTGATGCGTCTGCGGGCCAACGGCATCATCGCCACGCACGACCTGCTGTTGGGCACGCTGAAGGACCGCTTCCCCGACTGCATCGACAATTTCCGCTTCGAGGCCGACATCACCGGCGACGAGCTGACCTTCTCCTACCGCCTCCGCCCCGGCGTGGCACAGAACATGAACGCCTGCTTCCTCATGAAAAAGATGGGGATTGCCGTGGATCTATAAAAAAAGAGAAAAGAAATCAATCTTTCTTCTTAAACAGCGCAAAACTCTCGCCGAACGTATGCGAATAGAACAGCAGCACGGCAATGGTACCGCAGCTGATGGCCGCATCGGCCAGGTTGAAGACGGGACTGAAGAAAATGAAATGCTCCCCGCCCACAAAAGGCATCCACGACGGCCAGTCGAACTCAAACAGCGGGAAATAGAACATGTCCACCACACGCCCATACAGCCAGTCGGCATAACCCTGTCCGGCCGGTACAAACGTGGCTATGTCCATAGGCGTACTTTGACTGAAGATGGCACCGTAGAAGATACTGTCGATGACATTGCCTACCGCACCTGCAAAAATCAGCGAAATACAAACGATATAGCCCGTCTTGAAGCGCGCCTTCACCAGCAACCAAATGTACCACAAAATAAATCCTGAGAATACCAGTCGCATCAGCGTCTGCACAGCCTTAGGCATCACCTGCATACCAAACGCCATACCGTTGTTCTCGATAAAGGCGATGTAGAACCAATTGGTAACAGGAATGTGCTGGCCATAATACATATTTGTTTTCACCACAATCTTGATGACCTGGTCCAAAATAAGCGTGAGCAGGATGATACCCAACGCCAGCCAGAATTTGTTGTATTTCTTGTCCATATTGCTCTGATAACACATGAATAGTTCTGATATGCGGACAAAGGTATAAAAAAGCAAGGAATTATCGGCACCAGACAAGCAAATACATCGTCTACACATGACGACGCACTTCCTCAGACTCTCACGAAGCACTGGCACGCCTCCCCACGAAGCACTGTGTCAGTGGGTAACAAAGCACTGCCTTGCCCCCTAACGAAGTGCTGCATGACCCCGGCAGGAGATAAAAAAAGCCGCCCCAATCACTGGGACGGCTTTCATATCATATAAGAATAGTGTCGGATTACTCAGCCTTTGCTTCTTCAGCAGGAGCTTCAGCTGCAGGAGCCTCTGTAGCAGGAGCAGCTTCCGTAGCGGCAGCCTTCTTGGAAGAACGGCGCGTACGAGTTGCTTTCTTAGCCACCTTATCCTTAGCCATGTTCTCGTTGTAGTCAACGAGTTCGATGAAGCACATCTCGGCATTGTCACCCAGACGGTTACCAGTCTTGATGATGCGAGTGTAGCCACCCGGACGGTCGGCAATCTTCACAGAGATTTCCTTGAAGAGTTCAGTTACAGCATACTTGTCTTGCAAGTTGCTAAATACTACACGACGAGAGTTTGTAGTGTCGTTCTTTGACTTGGTGATCAGCGGCTCAACAAACTTCTTCAGAGCTTTAGCCTTTGCAACGGTCGTAGTGATTCTTTTGTGCTTGATCAAAGAGCACGCCATATTGGCCAACATAGCGTTTCTGTGAGAAGCAGTACGACCCAGATGGTTGAATTTCTTGTTATGTCTCATTGTTTATTCTTTATCTAATTTATATTTAGAAATATCGGTTCCAAACGACAGATTCAGACTGTCCAGCAAATCATCAAGCTCGGTCAGCGATTTCTTACCGAAGTTGCGGAACTTCAGGAGGTCGGTCTTGTTGAACTGTACCAGGTCGCCCAGCGTCTCAACGTCAGCAGCCTTCAAGCAGTTGAGGGCACGAACGGAGAGATCCATATCGACGAGCTTGGTCTTCAGCAACTGACGCATGTGCAATACTTCTTCATCGAACTCTTCATTGCCGTCAGCGTCATTGCTTTCGAGCGTGATCTTCTCGTCGGAGAAGAGCATGAAGTGATAAATCAGAATTTTTGCAGCTTCCTTCAGCGCTTCTTTCGGGTGAATGGAACCGTCGGTAGTAATCTCGAGTACCAGCTTCTCGTAGTCGGTCTTCTGCTCAACACGATAGTTTTCTACCTGGTACTTGACGTTACGTATCGGAGTGTAAATGGAGTCGATAGGAATTACGTTCACATCGGTGCAGTATTCACGGTTCTCGTCAGAGGGAACATAACCGCGGCCTTTGTTGATCGTAATGTCTATCTGCATCGTAGCTTTTGAATCTAAATGACAAATAACTAATTCAGGATTTAACACTTCAAATCCAGTCAGATACTTACTTATGTCACCTGCCTTAAATTCACTCGAATTCTCGATCGTAATACTTACCTTTTCGCTCTCGAATTCCTCTACTACTTGCTTGAACCGTACTTGCTTCAGGTTCAAGATAATGTTAGTAACATCCTCCTTTACACCGGGGACACTGGAAAATTCGTGCTCAACACCTTCAATCTTGATAGTGGTGATGGCAAAACCTTCCAATGACGAAAGCAGGATGCGGCGCAGTGCATTACCCACGGTAATACCGAAACCGGGCTCCAACGGACGAAACTCGAACTTGCCGAATTTAGAGTCCGCTTCCAACATTAAAACTTTATCAGGTTTTTGAAATGCTAATATCGCCATGAAATTAATTATTATTTAGAGTACAATTCTACGATCAAATGCTCCTTAATGTTCTCAGGAATGTCTGCTCTTTCAGGTACATGCAGAAGCTTACCTACCTTTGCATTGTCATCCCACTCCAGCCAAGGATACTTGCTGTGGTTGAAACCAGCCAGCGAGTTGGCAATCACTTCCAGAGACTTGGAACGCTCGCGAACACCGATCACCTGACCGGGTTTCAGAGAATAAGAAGGGATGTTTACTACTTCACCGTCTACAGTGATGTGCTTGTGGCTCACCAGCTGACGGGCAGCAGCACGCGTAGGAGCGATACCCAAACGGAATACAACATTGTCCAGACGGCATTCGAGCAACTGCAACAGGATTTCGCCGGTAATACCTTTCAGTGTAGCTGCCTTCTCAAACAGGTTACGGAATTGTTTTTCCAATACACCGTAAGTATATTTAGTTTTCTGCTTCTCACGAAGTTGCACACCGTATTCAGAAGTCTTTCTCTTTCTAGAGTTACCGTGCTGTCCGGGAGGATAGTTCTTCTTAGACAAAACTTTATCTGCTCCGAAGATACCTTCACCGAATTTACGGGCTATTCTTGATTTTGGTCCAGTATATCTAGCCATTTCTTTTAAATATTTAATTGTTTATTGATGAACTCAATTTGTTGCAGCCGCGATTGCAGAGAAGAATTGTACAATCCAATAACAAAATCAAGTTTCATGCTTAGTAATAAAGGTAAATCTTAAACTCTACGTCTTTTAGGAGGACGACATCCATTGTGTGGCAACGGAGTTACATCGATAATTTCTGTAACTTCGATTCCGGCTCCGTGAATGGTACGGATAGCAGACTCACGACCGTTACCTGGACCTTTAACATAAGCCTTTACCTTTCTCAAACCAAGATCATAAGCCACTTTGGCACAATCCTGGGCAGCCATCTGTGCTGCATACGGAGTGTTCTTCTTAGAACCTCTAAAACCCATCTTTCCGGCAGAAGACCAGGAGATAATCTGACCTTCACTGTTTGCCAGAGAAACAATGATGTTGTTGAAAGATGAATGAACATGCAACTGACCGTTGGCATCCACCTTTACATTTCTCTTTTTTGCTGCAACTGTTTTTTTTGCCATATCAACAATTATTATTTAGTAGCTTTTTTCTTATTAGCAACGGTTTTCTTTCTACCCTTACGAGTACGAGCATTGTTCTTAGTGCTCTGGCCTCTTACAGGAAGACCAATACGATGACGAACACCACGATAGCAACCAATATCCATCAAACGCTTGATGTTCAATTGAACTTCTGAACGAAGATCACCTTCTACTTTGTACTCAGCAGCAATGATCTCACGAATCTTACCTGCCTGATCATCAGTCCAGTCTTTAACTTTCAGGTCTTTGTCAACACCTGCTTTTTCCAAAATCTTTGCTGAACTACTACGACCTATTCCGTAGATATAGGTCAACGCAATTTCTCCTCTCTTATTCTGAGGCAAATCGACACCAACTATTCTTATAGCCATATACTAAATTATTTTTTTTGCAAAAATAATAAATTATCCTTGACGTTGTTTATACTTAGGATTTTTCTTGTTAATAACATACAAACGGCCATTACGTCTAACGATCTTACATTCTGGCGTACGTTTCTTTAAAGAAGCTCTTACTTTCATATCTAATAATTATTTATATCTGAATACAATTCGTCCTTTCGATAAATCGTAAGGAGACATTTCGACACGCACCTTATCGCCCGGAAGGATTTTGATATAATGCATACGCATCTTTCCAGAGATATGAGCAGTAATCTCATGTCCATTTTCCAATTCAACACGAAACATTGCATTAGACAATGCTTCAACTATAACTCCATCTTGTTCTATTGCAGACTGCTTTGCCATATTAATCTTCTAAATTGCTTGATCTCCCAATACTTCTTCTATAAACTCAAATGATGAAAGGATATCCGCCTTTCCAGCACCAACAGCTATCGTATGCTCAAAGTGAGCCGCACATTTTCGATCCTTAGTCCGGACAGACCAACCGTCGCTTTCCATCACTACGTGACGGTCGCCCAAGGTTATCATGGGCTCGATAGCGATACAAAGTCCACGCTTCATCATAGTTCCCGTACCACGTCTGCCGTAGTTAGGTACCTGCGGATCTTCATGCATCTCCTTACCGATACCATGGCCGACAAACTCACGTACCACTCCGTATGAATGAGACTCACAATACTGCTGTATTGCATAGCCTACATCTCCCAAACGTTTGCCCTGAACAGCATTTTCAATACCAATGTACAAAGCTTCCTTGGTAACCTTCAAGAGATTCCGAACGTCTTCAGCAACTTCACCTACACAAAACGTATAAGCTGAATCACCGCAAAAACCATTCATGTAAGTACCACAATCAACAGATACGATATCACCATCCTTCAGTACCACATCACCCGGTATGCCATGCACAACCTGCTCATTAACCGAAGTACAGATAGATGCTGGGAAAGGTCCACCATACGGATTGGGGAACCCCTTGAATGTAGGGACTGCGCCATTATCTCTAATGAACTCTTCAGCCACCCTGTCCAGCTCTTTTGTTGTCACTCCGGGCTTGATAACTTTGGCTATCTCTGCCAAAGTTCTGCCCACGAGCAAATTACTGGCACGCAGTAATTCTATTTCATCATTTGTCTTAAGAAATATCACTTCAAAATCTATTAATATGCAGCTATATTTCCGCTACGTCCCTTAATACGACCAGACTTCAACAAACCGTCATAATGTCTCATCAACAAATGACTTTCAACCTGCTGCAACGTATCAAGTACAACGCCAACAAGAATCAATAAAGATGTTCCACCAAAGAATTGAGCAAATTCGGCTTTCACACCAAATACACCAGCAAAAGCAGGCATAATGGCTACAAGCGCCAGGAAGAAAGAACCAGGCAGCGTAATGCGTGACATAATCACGTCGATATACTCTGCTGTACTCTTACCAGGCTTGATACCGGGGATGAAACCGTTATTTCTCTTCATATCTTCAGCCATCTGAGTCGGATTGATGGTAATTGCAGTATAGAAATACGTAAATACAATAATCAGCACCGCAAATACCAAATTATACCAGAAGCTTGTATGATCAGTAAACGCACGCATGAAACCGCTCATCTCATTGGCATTACCGGACAAACCAATAAATGTAATGGGAATAAACATGATAGCCTGTGCAAAAATGATAGGCATCACATTAGCCGCATTTACCTTCAAAGGTATATACTGACGTGCACCTCCATATTGCTTGTTGCCAACAATCTTTTTAGCATATTGTACAGGTATCTTACGAGTTCCTTGTACCAAAAGAATAGCAAAAGCAATAACAATCAGCAACACTACAATCTCAATCAAGAACATAACCAAACCGCCAGCTTTTTCAGTCACACGGGATGTCAGTTCCTGAATGAAAGACTGGGGCAAACGAGCAATGATACCAATCATAATAATCAATGAGATACCATTTCCAATACCCTTGTCAGTAATTCTCTCACCAAGCCACAAAATAAACATACTTCCGGCCGCCAATATGATGGTAGAAGTAATCATAAACAGAGTCCAATCTAATGAAGCATTTAAGGAAGGACCAGCCTGCATTTTAAGGTTAATAAGATAGGAAGGCGCCTGCACCAGCAAAATAAAAATAGTCAGCACACGAGTGTACTGGTTCATTTTTCTTCTACCACTCTCCCCTTCACGCTGCAGCTTCTGAAAGTAAGGAACTGCAATACCCAGCAACTGGATTACAATGGAGGCAGAGATGTAGGGCATAATTCCCAATGCAAAAATGGATGCATTAGAAAATGCACCTCCCGAAAACATATTTAACAAGGCTAAAAGGCCCTCGCTTGTTTGTTGATGCAACTGAGTCAACATTGCAGGATTGATACCCGGCAATACGACGTAAGAACCAAAACGGTAAATTGCCACAAACAATATGGTAATGAGGATCCGTTGTCTCAGATCCTCAATTTTCCATATATTCTTTAATGTTTCAATAGCTTTTCTCATTGAATCAGAGTTTTACTACTTGTCCACCAACAGCTTCAATGGCAGCAACAGCACTCTTAGAGAATGCATGTGCCTGTACATCCAACTTAGCAGTCAAAGTTCCGTTACCTAATACTTTTACCAACTGATTAGAAGATACGAAACCTGCAGCAACCAGATCATTGATACCTACAGACTGCAGATTTTTAGCTTCGGCAAGTTTCTGAATAGTATCCAGATTGATAGCCTTGTATTCTACACGGTTAATGTTCTTGAAACCGAATTTAGGAACACGACGCTGAAGAGGCATCTGACCACCTTCAAAACCAATCTTCTTAGAGTATCCAGATCTTTGCTTAGCACCTTTATGACCTCTGGTAGAAGTTCCTCCCAAACCAGATCCCGGACCACGTCCAATTCTCTTTCTAGTCTTAGTAGAACCTTCAGCAGGTTTTAAATTACTTAAGTTCATATTGTAATTCGTTTTATATTCAACAAATAATTACTTAACGATGGTAACCAGGTGCTTTACCTTATCCACCATTCCAAGAATTGAAGGAGTACATTCGTGCTCAACCACACGATTCATCTTATGAAGTCCCAGCGCATCGAGAGTCTTTTTCTGATCAGCAGGTGCACCAATTCTACTTTTAATTTGCTTAATCTTTATAGTTGACATATCTTTCCTCCTTATCCTCTAAATACTTTTTCAACACTGATACCTCTGTTCTGGGCAACCATACGCGCATCGCGCATTTCGCTCAGTGCAAGGATTGTAGCCTTCACCAGATTGTGAGGGTTTGAAGACCCTTTAGACTTAGCCAAAACGTCTGTCACACCTACGCTCTCCAATACAGCACGCATAGCACCACCGGCTACAACACCTGTACCGTGAGAAGCAGGCTTGATAAACACCTCAGCACCGCCAAACTTAGCAGACTGCTCATGAGGAACAGTACCCTTCAGAACAGGAACCTTAGTTAAGTTCTTCTTTGCAGACTCAACGCCTTTAGCAATGGCAGCCGTTACTTCACCAGCTTTACCAAGACCCCAACCGATGATACCTTCTTCGTTTCCGACTACAACAATAGCAGAGAAACTAAAAGTTCTACCACCTTTGGTTACTTTAGTTACACGATTGATAGCTACCAATCTGTCCTTCAGTTCTATATCGTTTGAAATTTTAACTCTATTATTAAGTCCTGCCATAATGATTAAAATTTAAGTCCACCGTTACGAGCAGCATCAGCCACCTCTTTTACTCTCCCATGATACAAGTAACCATTACGGTCGAAAACTACAGTAGTGATACCAGCTTCCTGAGCCTTCTTTGCAATCAGCTCACCTACTTTAGCAGCCTGTTCCTTCTTAGGCATCTTTTCAGTCATACCCAATGAAGAAGCAGCAGCCAAAGTCTTGCCTGACAAGTCATCGATCACTTGAACGTAAATTTGCTTGTTACTTCTAAATACACTCATACGCGGGCACGTAGCAGTACCAGAAATTTTATTGCGTACTCTATATTTAATCTTAATTCGTCTTTCTATTTTTGTTGTCATAATACTATCAATTTAAATGATTATTTAGCACCGGCTGATTTACCAGACTTTCTACGAATTTCTTCGCCAACAAACTTAATACCTTTACCCTTATACGGTTCAGGCTTACGGAAAGAACGGATTTTTGCGCAAACTAAACCAAGCAATTGCTTGTCACAAGATTCCAAAATAATCAGAGGATTCTTGTTTCTTTCAGACTTAGTCTCAACTTTCACCTCAGGAGGGAGCTGGATAAAGATACTATGAGTATAACCTAATGCCAACTCGATGATGTTTCCCTGATTAGAAGCACGGTAACCTACACCGACCAGTTCGAGTTCCTTCTTGTATCCTTCAGATACACCTACAACCATATTGTGAACCAATGCACGGTAAAGACCGTGGAATGCATGCTTCTGCTTGGGATTATCCAGCATAGCTGACTCGTTCTCAGCCAACACAACATGACCGTCTTCGATAGAAACATTGATAGCAGGATTTACGTATTGGCTCATTTCACCTTTGGGTCCCTTCACGGTAACCATATTGTCGTTCAGAGTGACTGTCACTCCTGCGGGAATACTAATGGGTAATTTTCCTATTCTTGACATTGCTAATTCCTCCTATTAATATACATAACACAAAACTTCACCACCGATTTTCAGTTCAGCGGCCTCTTTGTTGGTCATTACACCTTTGGAAGTAGATATTATAGCAATACCCAAACCATTAATAACACGCGGCATGTCTTTGTAACCGGTATATTTACGCATACCCGGAGAAGAGATTCTCTCTAATTTCTTGATAGCGTTTACCTTGTTAACCGGATCATACTTCAAAGCAACCTTGATTGTGCCTTGAGGACCATCTTCTACAAACTTATAATTAAGAATGTAGCCTTTCTCAAAAAGAATCTTGGTGATTTCTTTTTTCAAGTTTGAAGCCGGAACTTCTACAACTCTGTGCTTCGCTTGAATAGCGTTCCGCAACCTCGTCAAATAATCTGCTATTGGATCAGTCATATAAAAATAAATTAAATTAATCAGGACTACCCTGACAATATTTAAAAATAATAATTACCAGCTTGCTTTCTTTACACCCGGGATAAGACCGTTAGAAGCCATCTCACGGAACTGGATTCTCGAAATACCGAACTGACGGATATATCCTTTAGGACGTCCTGTCAACTTGCAACGGTTATGAAGGCGAATCGGATTGGCATTTTTGGGCAGAGCCTGCAACTTCTGTGCAGCTTCATAAGCCTCTGCTGGATCACCGGTTCTCACGATTTGCTTCAAAGCAGCTCTTTTTTCGGCATATCTGGCTACTAACTTGGCACGTCTAACTTCGCGTGCTTTCATTGATTCCTTTGCCATAATCTATCAATCTTTTTTTGCGTTCTTAAACGGTAAACCAAATTCTTTCAGCAGAGCATAACCTTCTTCATCTGTTTGTGCAGAAGTCACGAAAGTAATGTTCATACCAAGAATACGGGTAATGCTGTCGATATTGATTTCAGGGAAGATAATCTGTTCCTGAATACCGAGCGTATAGTTACCTCTACCATCAAATTTACTTTCAATACCCTTGAAGTCACGGATACGAGGAAGAGCTACACGAACAAGCTTCTCCAAGAATTCGTACATTCTCTCACGACGCAATGTTACCATTACACCGATAGGCATTTTCTTACGCAACTTGAAGTTTGCGATATCTTTACGGGAAACTGTTGCCACAGCCTTTTGACCTGTAATGGCAGTCATTTCATTAATTGCTACTTCAATAATCTTCTTGTCAGCCACAGCCATACCCAAACCTTGATTGATAACAATCTTCTTGAGCACAGGGATCTGCATAGAAGAAGAATACTGGAACTGTGATTTCAATGCAGGTGCGATGCGCTCTGCATATTCTTTCTTAAGGCTAGCAGTATTACTCATTACTTAATCTCCTCTCCTGATTTTTTAGAATAACGCACTAAAGTGCCATCCGCACTCACTTTTCTACCAATACGAGTTGCTTTGCCAGTCTTCGGATCAACCGGGTTCAAGTTTGAAATATGAATAGAAGCTTCCTGCTTCACAATTCCACCTTGAGGATTCTTTGCACTCGGCTTCGTGCTCTTAGAAACCATGTTGATACCTTCAACGATGGCACGATTCTTCTTCACAAGAACCTTCAATACGCGACCGGTTTTACCCTTGTCTTCACCAGAGTTTACGTAAACCGTATCGCCTTTCTTAATATGTAATTTACTCATTACTTAAATCTTTTACAAAAAAATTAAAGTACTTCAGGAGCGAGTGACACCACTTTCATGTTGGCAGCACGCAATTCACGAGCTACCGGTCCGAAAATACGGCTACCTCTGATTTCGCCTGCATTGTTCAACAGCACACAAGCATTGTCATCAAAACGAATATAAGAACCGTCCTGACGGCGAATTTCTTTCTTCGTACGTACAATCAAAGCCTTAGACACTGCACCTTTTTTAATATCACTTGAAGGGATGACGCTCTTGACAGAAACGACAATTACGTCTCCTACAGAAGCGTAGCGACGACCTGTACCGCCCAAAACGCGAATACAGAGAGCTTCCTTAGCTCCACTGTTGTCACATACTGTAAGTCTGGATTCTGCTTGTATCATAATTACTTCGCTTTTTCAACAATTTCTACTAATCTCCATCTCTTTGTCTTGCTCAAAGGACGAGTCTCCATAATGCGTACAGTATCACCGATATTGCACTCATTCTTTTCATCATGAGCATGGTATTTTTTCGTCTTGCTAACGAACTTACCATAAATGGGGTGTTTTTCCTTAAACTTGGCAGCAACTGTGATCGTCTTGTCCATCTTGTTGCTCAACACAATCCCTGTTCTTTCTTTTCTTAAATTTCTTGCTTCCATCAAACTCATCATTTATTGTTAAGTTCTCTTTCGCGCAATACAGTTTTCATACGCGCAATTGTCCTGCGTAATTGTTTGATCTGAGCAGGATTATCCAAAGGAGAAATAGAATGGTTCAGCACCATCTGATTGTAGTTAGCTACTTCTGCCTCGATTCTTTCTACCAAATCCGTGGTAGACATTTCTTTAACTTCTGCTATCTTCATACTCTTTACGCATTTTGATTTTGAATATCATAATCACGTCTTACCACAAACTTCGTAGTGATGGGAAGCTTTTGTGCTGCCAGGCGCAAGGCCTCTTTCGCGATTTCGTAAGATACTCCTTCAGCCTCAATAATAATTCTACCCGGAGTAACAGGAGCCACAAATCCCTCGGGGCTACCTTTACCTTTACCCATACGTACATCAGCAGGCTTTCTCGTGATAGGTTTGTCCGGGAAGATACGAATCCAAATCTGTCCTTGACGTTGCATATATCTTGTTACAGCGATACGCGCAGCTTCAATCTGGCGTCCTGTAATCCACTTCGTTTCCAAAGCTTTAATTCCAAAAGAGCCGAAAGCCAACTGGTTTCCTCTCTGAGCATTACCTTTCTGGCGGCCCTTCTGCTGTCTTCTGAATTTTGTCTTTTTCGGTTGTAACATAGTTCCTAAAAAATCAAATTCGTTTAGCGATTATTTTTCTTTCTTTTGAAGTTCTTTCCGCCATTGTTTCCGCTATTGCTTCCACGGCCACTTTCCTTGCTTTGTGTAAAGTTCGGAGCCAATTCTCTCTTTCCGTAAACTTCGCCTCTGCAAATCCAAACTTTGATACCGAGAAGACCAACTTTTGTCAATGCTTCAGTATGACAATAGTCAATATCTGCTCTGAAAGTGTGCAACGGAGTTCTTCCTTCCTTATACATTTCAGAACGAGCCATTTCAGCGCCATTCAAACGTCCTGAAATCAAAACCTTGATACCCTCAGCGCCCATACGCATTGTATTTGCGATAGCCATCTTGATAGCACGGCGATAAGCGATTTTTCCTTCTACCTGGCGAGCGATGTTGTTAGCCACGATAACGGCATCGAGTTCAGGTCTTTTCACTTCGAAGATGTTAATCTGAATATCCTTATCGGTAACCTTCTTCAATTCCTCTTTCAACTTATCAACTTCCTGGCCACCTTTTCCGATAATAATACCCGGACGTGCAGTACAAACGGTAATAGTCACAAGTTTCAGCGTACGTTCAATAACAATTCTTGATACACTGGCTTTTGCAAGACGAGCATTCAAATATTTACGAATCTTGCTATCTTCCAGCAAAGAATCACCGTAATTCTTTCCACCATACCAATTGGAATCCCATCCTCTGATAATTCCCAAACGGTTGCTTATTGGATTAACTTTTTGTCCCATTTACCTTAATTTTGATCTTCGTTATTACTTTTAGAACCAACGAACAGTGTCACATGGTTTGAACGTTTGCGGATTCTGTAACCTCTACCCTGCGGAGCCGGACGCATTCTTTTCAGCGTAGCACCACCATCAACAAAAATCTTGGTTACGAACAGTTCACCGTTTTCAGCCTTACGTTCGTTTTTCTGCTCCCAGTTAGAAATTGCAGAGCGCAGCAACTTTTCTACTCTTGCTGCAGCCTCTTTTGAAGAGAACTTCAAGACGCCAAGCGCTCTGTTCACTTCCATCCCGCGAATCATGTCAGCCACGAGACGCATTTTACGGGGGGAAGTAGGAACATTTTGCAATTTTGCAAAATACATGGTCTTAAGGGCTTCTTTTCTTTTTTCAGCCGATATTTTTTTTCTTGCTCCCATTATATTATTACTTTTTTATTTCAGTAGTAAAACCTGTTTTTATTTCTTCTTGTTACCAGCATGGCCTCTGAAGGTACGCGTTGGGGCAAACTCACCCAACTTATGACCTACCATGTTTTCTGTAACATACACAGGTATGAATTTATTTCCATTGTGAACTGCAACGGTATGGCCTACAAAATCAGGCGAAATCATTGAAGCTCTGGCCCAAGTCTTAACCACAACCTTCTTGCCGCTTTCGTTCATGGCAAGAACTTTCTTTTCCAGCTTAACGTTAATATACGGACCTTTTTTTAATGAACGACTCATAATATTCTCGATTAATCAGATTACTTCTTTCTTCTCTCAATAATATACTTAGACGATTGTTTCTTCGGAGCTCTTGTCTTAAGACCCTTAGCATACAATCCCTTGCGAGATCTCGGATGGCCACCAGAAGCACGTCCTTCACCACCACCCATCGGGTGATCAACCGGGTTCATTACAACACCACGGTTACGCGGACGACGACCTAACCAACGAGAGCGACCGGCCTTACCGGAGCTTTCCAAACCATGATCCGAGTTACCAACGCTACCGATAGTAGCCTTACAAGTACTAAGAATTTGACGAACTTCACCTGAAGGCAATTTGATAACACAATACTTACCTTCTCTTGAAGTCAACTGAGCGAAATTACCAGCTGAACGAACCAGAGCAGCACCCTGACCCGGACGTAATTCGATATTGTGAATTACAGTACCAACCGGAATATTCTGAAGAGGAAGTGCATTTCCAATCTCTGGAGCTGCATTTTCACCTGACATCAAAGTCGCACCAACTTGCAATCCATTGGGAGCAATAATATATCTTTTTTCGCCGTCAGCGTAAAACAACAAAGCAATACGAGCCGAACGATTCGGATCGTATTCAATTGTCTTAACCACTGCTGGCACACCGTCTTTATTTCTCTTGAAGTCAACGATACGAATTACCTTCTTGTGACCGCCACCGATGTAGCGCATGGTCATCTTACCTTCGTTGTTGCGACCACCTGAGGATTTCTTACCAAATACAAGAGACTTTTCTGGTACCCGTGCAGTAATTTCTTCGAAAGTACCAATAATTTTATGTCTTTGCCCCGGTGTTGTGGGCTTAAATTTACGTACTGCCATTTGTATTAAATATTGCTATAAAAATCAATAGTATCTCCTTCTTTCAACGTAACGATTGCTTTCTTATAAGCATTTGTACGTCCATTGATGAGACCAGCCTTCGTATAGCGGCTCTTATTCTTGCCAGCATATTTTATGGTGTTCACATCAACCACTGTAACGTTGTAGAGAGCTTCAACTTCGTTCTTAATTTCCAATTTGTTAGCTTCAGGACGCACGACAAAACCAAAACGGTTGTTCTGCTTGTCAGTTATTGCAGTCATCTTCTCTGTCACCAACGGTTTAATAATAAATCCCATTATTTAAGCCTCCTTACTTTAAATTAAGATATTGTCGATAGCAGAAAGTGCACTTTCAGTAAGCACAAGAACCCCAGCGTTCAATACTCTGTAAGTATTTAACCCTGAGATTATCTGCACGTTAGCGTCTTTCACGTTACGAGCTGACAAATATACGTTTTTATTTGCTTCCGGTAATACTACAAGCGGCTTCTTATCAGAAACTTTAAGATTTTTTGTCATTTCTACAAAGTTCTTGGTCTTAGGAGCCTCAAAAGTGAAGTCTTCAACAACGATAATTGCATCGTTCTGGGCCTTATATGACAAAGCCGATTTACGAGCGAGCGCCTTCACTTTCTTATTCAACTTGAAGTAATAATCACGAGGTTTAGGACCAAAAACGCGTCCACCACCAACCAATACAGGCGAGTTCATGTCACCACGACGTGCACCACCACCACCTTTCTGACGGCCGATCTTACGAGTAGAACCGCTGATTTCACTTCTTTCCTTTGACTTATGAGTACCCTGACGCTGGTTAGCCATAAACTGCTTTACATCCAGGTAGATGGCATGGTCATTGGGCTCAATGCCGAAGATAGATTCGTTCAACGCAACCTTTCTTCCGGTGTCTTCACCTTTAATGTTAAATACGCTAACTTCCATTATTTTTCAATTATTACGATTGAACCTTTGCAACCGGGAATAGAACCCTTCACCAAGAGGAGGTTATGCTCCGCGATTACTTTTAATACTTGCAGGTTTTGAACAGTTACTCTGTTACCACCCATCTGTCCACCCATGCGCATGCCTTTGAAAACTTTTGCAGGATAAGAACAAGCACCAATAGAACCCGGTTTGCGGGCACGATTGTGCTGACCATGAGTAGTCTGACCTACACCACCAAAACCATGTCTCTTAACAACGCCCTGGAAACCCTTACCTTTGGATGTTCCGGCAACGTCTACGAAGTCAGCGCCATTGAACAGTTCTACGGTAACTGTGTCACCGAGATTCAGTTCGGTCTCAAATTCTTTGAACTCAGCCAAGTGTTTCTTGGGTGTTACTCCGGCTTTCTTAAAGTGACCCATCAACGGCTTGGTAGTATGCTTTTCCTTCTTGTCCTGGAAACCCAGCTGAACGGCAGCATAGCCATCTTTTTCTACGGTCTTCACTTGAGTAACAACACAAGGACCTGCTTCGATAACAGTGCATGGTACATTTTTACCCTCGGCACTGAAAACGGATGTCATTCCGATTTTTTTTCCTAATAATCCTGGCATTTCACTAAATTTTTAAATACACTTACACTTTGATTTCTACTTCCACACCACTCGGCAACTCCAGCTTCATCAGAGCATCAACAGTCTTAGCAGTAGAGCTATAGATGTCGATCAGTCTCTTGTAAGAAGAGAGCTCGAATTGTTCACGCGACTTCTTGTTAACGAAAGTCGAACGGTTCACAGTAAAGATACGCTTATGCGTAGGAAGAGGAATAGGACCGCTAACGATGGCGCCCGTCGTCTTCACTGTTCTTACAATCTTCTCAGCTGACTTGTCAACCAAGTTGTGGTCGTAAGATTTCAATTTGATTCTAATTTTTTGACTCATTAGTGTTTATAGTTAAACTTGTTATTAAACGGAGAAGCTCCGCAGGTTAAGAGTCATACGCTAACCTGCGGGCTTCTAGATTTTCTTTAGAGTAATTCAGAGTGACCTTTCACTTCGTCAAGCACAGCCTTCGCAATAGAGGTAGATACTTGAGCGTGGTGATCGTAAGTCATGGATGAAGTAGCACGACCAGAAGTGATGGTACGCAAAGCTGTTACATAACCAAACATTTCTGCCAGAGGAACCATTGCCTTCACGATACGAGCGCCAGAGCGGCTAGACTCCATACCTTCTACCTGACCACGACGCTTGTTCAAGTCGCCAATTACATCACCCATGTTTTCTTCCGGAGTTACAACTTCCAGCTTCATGATGGGCTCCATCAGAACGGGACCTGCCTTAGAGCAAGCGTTCTTGTAAGCCTGGATGGCACAGATTTCGAATGACAACTGGTCTGAGTCAACCGGGTGGAACGAGCCATCCAACAAAGTAACCTTCATGCTATCCATCGGGAAGCCAGCCAACACACCATTCTTCATAGCTGTCTGGAAGCCCTTCTGTACAGATGGGATGAATTCCTTAGGAATGTTACCACCCGTAACTTCGTTGATGAACTGCAATCCACCTTCCTTAAAGTCTTCATCTACCGGACCAACATTTACGATAATGTCAGCGAACTTACCGCGACCACCCGACTGTTTCTTATAAACCTCGCGAAGGTTAACAGTCTTCGTGATAGCTTCTTTATAGTTAACCTGAGGCTTACCTTGGTTACATTCAACCTTAAACTCACGTTTCAGACGGTCGATGATGATATCCAAGTGAAGCTCACCCATACCAGAGATAACTGTCTGACCAGTCTGTTCGTCAGTACGAACGGTGAAGGTCGGGTCTTCTTCAGCCAACTTGGCCAGACCATTAGACAGCTTGTCCATATCCTTCTGAGTCTTGGGCTCAACAGCGATACCGATAACAGGATCGGGGAAGTCCATAGACTCCAATACGATCGGAGCCTCTTCGTCGCAGAGAGTATCACCCGTACGAATATCCTTGAAACCTACACCGGCACCGATATCACCAGCCGATACTACTTCTACAGGATTCTGCTTGTTAGAATGCATCTGGAACAGACGGGAAACACGCTCCTTCTTACCTGAACGACTATTGTAAATATATGAACCTGCCTCTACCTTACCAGAATATACACGGAAGAAAGTCAGACGACCAACATAAGGGTCAGTAGCAATCTTAAATGCCAAAGCTGAAGTCTTTTCATCTTCACTCGGCTTACGATCTTCCTCTTCACCTGTGTTAGGATTAGTTCCTACGATATTCGGAGTATCCAGCGGAGAAGGCAAGAAAGCACAAACATAGTCAAGCAACGTTTGTACACCTTTATTCTTGAAAGAAGAACCGCACAACATCGGCACGATGTCCATCTTCAGGGTAGCAGCACGCAGACCACGAAGTATTTCTTCCTCAGTGATAGTAGAAGGATCGTCGAAGAACTTCTCCATCAAAGCGTCGTCGTATTCGGCCACTGTTTCCAGCATTTTACCACGCCATTCCTCAGCTTCGTCTTTCAAATTAGCGGGGATTTCCTCTACGTCATAGTCAGCACCCATCGTTTCGTCATGCCACAGGATGGCTTTCATCTTAATCAGGTCGACTACACCCTTGAAGTTTTCTTCAGCGCCGATAGGAATTACAACCGGACACGGATTAGCGCCCAGCACATCCTTCATCTGGCGAACTACTTCAAAGAAGTCAGCGCCCGAACGGTCCATCTTGTTCACGTAACCGATACGGGGAACGTTGTATTTATCAGCCTGACGCCATACAGTTTCAGACTGCGGTTCCACACCACCTACAGCACAGTAAGCAGCGACGGCACCATCCAACACACGCAACGAACGCTCAACCTCAGCAGTAAAGTCCACGTGTCCCGGAGTATCAATCAGGTTAATCTTATATGTATCACCTGCATATTTCCAACGCGTAGTCGTAGCAGCAGATGTGATAGTAATACCACGTTCCTGCTCCTGCTCCATCCAGTCCATAGTAGCTGCACCATCGTGCACCTCACCAATTTTGTGAGTCAAACCAGTATAGAACAGGATACGTTCTGAAGTTGTAGTCTTACCGGCATCAATGTGAGCCATGATACCGATATTACGTGTCAAATGTAAATCTTGCTTTGCCATTTTCTAAATTCCTTTTACTTTAAGTTTTTAATCTTTCAGGTTACGCTTGCAGTATCAGAAACGGAAATGAGCGAACGCACGGTTAGCCTCAGCCATTCTATGCATATCTTCCTTACGTTTGAATGCACCACCCTGTTCGTTGTAGGCATCCATAATTTCAGCCGCCAGCTTGTCAGCCATAGACTTACCACCACGTTTACGAGCAAAGATAATCAAGTTCTTCATCGAAATGGACTCTTTACGATCAGGACGAATTTCAGTCGGAACCTGGAAAGTAGCACCACCTACACGGCGGGATTTTACTTCAACTTGAGGAGTTACATTATCCAAAGCCTTTTTCCAAATCTCCAACGCAGATTTTTCTTCATTCTGCATTTTGTTCTTAACTACATCCAAAGCGGCATAGAAAATCTCATAAGAGGTATTTTTCTTTCCGTCGTACATCAAGTGGTTCACAAACTTGGACACTTTCACATCGTTGAACACGGGATCCGGCAGGATAACGCGTTTTTTTGGTTTTGCTTTTCTCATTTTTCTTTAAATGAATAATGTTTTCGTTCTTGGTTGTTTACTTCTGTCTTCTTCAACCCGCCCTCCGGCAGATTTACTCAACCCGTAGCATCTATCCAAGCAAACTAAAACGTAAATCTTTACTTTACTTACTTTCTATTTTTACAGCTTATTTCTTTTTTGCGGGAGCTGCCTGACCCGGCTTCGGACGCTTAGCGCCATACTTGGAACGTCTCTGAGTACGACCGGCAACACCAGCGGTATCCAACGTACCACGAACGATGTGATAACGTACACCCGGAAGGTCTTTCACACGACCGCCACGTACCAGTACAATAGAGTGTTCCTGCAAGTTATGACCTTCACCCGGAATATAGGAGTTCACCTCCTTACCGTTAGTCAAACGCACACGAGCTACCTTACGCATAGCTGAATTCGGTTTTTTCGGAGTGGTTGTATACACTCTCACGCAAACGCCACGTCTTTGAGGACATGAATCCAAGGCAGGCGACTTACTCTTGTCAACCAATACCTGGCGTCCTTTTCTTACTAATTGCTGAATTGTAGGCATTTTAATTGTTTTTAGTTATTATATTGTTGTATTAATTTTCAAGCATACACTTTTTCGGGCTGCAAAGATACGAATAATATTTGAATAACCAATGATCATCTATATTTTTTTTGATTTTCAGCCCACTAGCTCGTCTACACCCTGTTACAAACAGCCTACATTATGCCTCTCCTTTCACGTTTGTCAAAGGCGGATAATCCATCTCGTCCTTCATACGGATCGGTCCGAAAGCCCGTTCATACTTCTCGATATTCTCTTCCAATGCACGTAGCAAACGTTTAGCATGCTCGGGCACAAGAACGATACGCGACTGGACACTAGCCTTCGGCATGCCCGGCAACATTTTGATAAAATCGAGAATAAATTCTGAACTGGAATGGGTAATGATAGCCAGATTGGCATAAGTTCCCTGTGCCACATCTTCCTTCAATTCGATCTGTATTTGTCCATTGTTGCTAATTTCCTGATTGTCCATGATTTCTATTGCATTTTAGGTTTATGCCACAAAGTTAACGGTTTGTACCAGATTTACCAAATCTGAAACAAACCGTCTCAATATCCTCAGCGAATAACTACTTCATCCACGTAAATGCGTGAAAGCTGTCCGGGACGCACGTGGTCTGATGGACAGTTTCCCGGCCCATCAAGTATAAAACGCACGTAGCGGGCCTTCACATCCACCTTCAACTTCAAATCCTCAATAAAAGTGCCTTCCTTAAAAATCTCCGCGTCAGAAAAACTCAGGCTACCCACAGGAACAAATACCTTATTATCGTCCGACGCCTCTACCTTCATCACCCGCGGCTTGTGGCAGCCCATTCCATAATTGGTAATACAACCCACTGCACATTCCGTCAATTCATAACTTTTCAGCAGGTCCACCGTAAAAGTCAACGGACGGTTCATATCTCCCGTGTACCATTCAAAATCCGTTTGTTTCAAACTACCACGAAGACCATTCACCAAAATATTCGCCGAAGCTGGAAGTCCCAATAAAGGTTTCGCTGTAGCCAGATTCCAATCCAATGGCAACTCCAAAGTTTTTCCCATTTTCTTTCCATCACAAAAAGTAGCACACTTTATCACAGCATCACCATTCAGTATCAACGAGCTTTCATACAATGCAGATTCTGCTCCCGGCTCCATGCCATCGGTCGTATAACGTATCTCCACATCAGGACGTTCACACATAAGATCCACCTTTAGTTTACCATCAACCGACGTCACCGTATGCTGGATATTATACATAGAATGGGCATACTGAATACCTTTAGCCTGTAAATGTGCCAGATAGCCGTCCAGCGCCTCGACAAACGTCGGCCAGTCCTTGCTACTTTTGGGCGACCAAGCGACTTCAGCCAGGGCCACCAAGCGGGGAAATACCTGATAGGTCACGTCAGAAGGATGGTTGCAGAATTCCGTCCACATGGCCCCCTGTACACCCATCAATAATGGCTCATACTCCGGTTTCCAATTATCCTGTATCGGCTCGTAATTATAGACATCTTTCAGCGTATTGTTGCCAAAATAGGTAAGCGGTTCAAACCATTGCGGACCCTGATAACGGATGAGGTAGAGCAGGCGGGCAGGCGTCATGACGAAACGGTGTCCCTGTGCAGCTGCCTTCAGAGCTGCATTACCAAAGCCTTGCCAGCCGAAGATGATCGCACCCTCAGGCAAGGTTCCGTTCGTCAGCTCGTCCCATCCCATCACTTCCTTCCCCTTGCTCTGCACGTAGCGGCTCATGTGGCGCATGAAGTAACTCTGCAGTTCCTCTTCGTCCGGCAGATTCTCATCCTTCATACGCTGCTGGCACAGGGGACATTTCTTCCAATAGATTTTCCAGGCTTCATCGCCACCCAAGTGAATGTATTTCGAGGGGAAAAGGGCAGCCACTTCGTCTATCACGCCTTCCAGGAAATGGAAAGTCTGCTCGTTGCCCGCACAATAAATAATATCGGCATGGTCGCCGCCCAGCCCGGGCAAGACACCGATATACTTGTCCACCACCGGACAAGCCAATTCCGGATAAGCTGCCAGTGCAGCGTTCGAGTGAGCGGGCATGTCTATTTCCGGAATAATCTCCACCTGCCGCGCCTGTGCATAAGCAATGATTTCACGCATGTCGTCCTGCGTATAGTAGCCACCGACCGAAGTAGATTCGCCGGGCAAGGGATTCCGACGATCTGGGAAAGGCACGCCATTACGATTCACCCTCCGACTACCAACCTCCGTCAAACGAGGATAGCGTTTGATCTCCAATCGCCAGCCATTATCGTCCGTCAGATGGAGGTGGAGTTTGTTCAGTTTGAGCATCGCCATGCAGTCAATAATCTGAAGCACATTTTCCTTGGGAATAAAATAACGCGACACGTCCAGCATCAACCCACGATATGCAAAACGAGGACTATCAACCACGTGCATGGCAGGGATCGTCCAATCGACACCTTCGACTGGTGAGAAAGACTCTATAGCCGCAGGCAAAGTCAGCCGAAGCGTCTGCAAGGCATAGAAGCCCCCAGCATATCCACCCGCCTCAATAAGCACTCCGTTACTATCCACGTGCAGTCGATAAGCCTCAGCAGACAAATCATCTACCCGTTCCAGACGGATATTCCCCTGACCGCCCACACATACTTTCAGCGAAAAGCCCGCCGGACGGACGAAAAGCGAACTGAAATATTCGGCCAGCGGTTTCAATCCTTCATCACCCACCGACACCACAGTTGACGAAGTAATATGAAACATGCCCGATACAGTAACAATTTCTACCGGACGGGGAACAATACGTACCGGTGTCGGATCCTGGGCCAGCAGCAAACTGGTGACCAGACATGCCGATACCCATAGCATCAGCAGTCGACAAGTGATTCTTTTCTCCATAGTTTTCGAATTCTACCGGATTATGCTGAATAAAGAGCAAAAGGGGAGAAAGCAACTGTATTCTAAAGCATTATCCTTTTTATTTTTGCAAAGATTAGAAAAAAGGAAGAAAGAAACAAATACATGGATATAAAATATATACATATACTCCGTCCACCAATATGCAAATCCATCATCTGCAGACAACGACCTGACCTGTCAGCCAAATACCGCCCCTGCATCCAGGCATGGGCAAGCCTTGGGCGAAGTCCCGGGCAGATCGCGATGACCGCAGATTACAGCCTGGGGAAAGAGACGCCGCAGGCGGGCAAAGAGATCTGTCAGGCGTTCGGTCTGTGCCGGAGTGCGGGTGTCGGCCGGACGACCCTGAGCGTCGAGTCCACCCTCGTAGCAGACGCCGATGGAGCAGCGATTGTAGGGACGGCAGTGAGCCCCTACCTCCAGCAGACCGCGATGTTGGGTCAGGCAGCCGTCACGGCGGACGTAGAAGTGATAGCCCACGGTGCGGAAACCGCGGGCACGATGGTCATGCAGAAGCTGTTCGGCAGTGTAATCCTGCGTACAGCGGGTGGCAGAACAGTGAAGGACGAGGTAGCGGACACTGTCTGGTCCGCCCATCAGCTCGCCGTCCTCCACACAGGCGAGGAGGGCCTGTTCGCCCGGCACCTCCTCGCCACCAACAGTCAGGGGATAACGGTCGTCGGTCATGTCAGGAAAGGAATAAAAGGTGTACAACTGGTAATACCGAGCGCCGTCAGAGCAGCAATGGCTGCCTGGATAATGGCCTTCACAATAGAGGCCCAGGTGATTTTCGAAGAATTGGAAGTTGTGTTCATGTTGATAACAGATTAGAAGTTAATAATGAATGACTGTGAAGGTGTAAGGATTTTACAGCGGGCTGCCTCCCTCTTCTTCTCCGCCCTGGTCTTCACCGTCCGAAGTGTCGTCCTCGCCGGCAGGTACGGTTGTACCGGTATACTTCACGAGACTGATCTTGTCGGGAATAAGGTCGTAGATACGGCTGTTGTTCACCATCGTAAACGAGGGACGGAAGCCGGGCACAAGCGCTTTCACCAGCGCGGCAGTCGCATCCTTCTCGGCACTGACGCTCTTGCCGTTGACAAAACGCAGGTAAAGTTTGCCGAAACCCAGGAGTTCGATGGCATAACCTTTCTTCAGGTTCTCGGACACATAATAGGCATAGCGGTCGAGTACGTTCTTCACATCGCCGGGACTGGCGGTGGACTCGGCGGCAATCTGGCGAGCCACGTCGTCGGTAGTCAGCGTGCCATAGCACACAGGAGCCACGTTGTAGACGGTCTCACCCCTACGGTCACCCAACTGGATGACGCGTTTCATTACTTTGTAAGCAGTTGGCATAGTTTTTTTACTTTTAGCAGGTTAATACGCAGATAAATTCTCAGCGGTAAACGGGGAGGGCGCCTCTCCCCTTTTCCTGCTACAAAGTTAGTACATGCGCCCGAGCTCATGGGCGATGCATGTCGATAAGGGACGGTAATAAAAGGAGTAAAAAGGAAGGAGTGTATCAGACAGAGATATGAACTTCTGTTTCAGTCTGATACACTCCTTTTTCCAGGCGGAAAGCATTCCTAATGTTCCAGCAGATCAACGATCTGACTGACACTACCATCGCATGGCGCAGGGTCAATACCCAGCAGATGGGCCAGGAGCGGATAGATGCAGGTATTGTCGAACAGCTCAGTGCGTACATATCCGTGCTTGAAGTCAGGACCTTCAGCACGGAAGAGCACGCAGAGGTCCGAAGCCGTGGGATCGAAGCCGTGGTTACCAAGCTTCACCCGTCCGTCCTCGGACACCAGCCAACCATTGTCAGGCAGCGCCACGATGGGAGCCACATTCGGATTCGATCCGTAACGCAGATAAGCAGGCACGTCTTCCCGACGCCACACGCGCAGGTGGGGCGCCCGCTCCAGAGCTTTCAGAATGTCGTCCTCGTGTCCGGCCTTGGGGAAAATCAAGGTGGGCAGGTCTGCCAACACACGTTCGCACCAGTCGGGTTGCAGATAGTCCGAGAGGCGGATGATGCGCTCGGGCGAAGTGGGAGCCATGCCGTGGTCTGAAGTGACGATGAAATTGATGTCCCCACCTCCGGGCAAGGCACGCAGCCGAGCATAAAAACCGGCCAGCAGCGAGTCCAGTTCCTCGACGGCACGACGGGTCTCGTGGGAAGCCGGACCATAAACGTGCCCGCTATAATCGGGTTCTTCGAAGTAGACCATGACAAGCTGCGGACGCAGGCTGTCGGGCAGCGTCAGCAACCGTTCGGCTTCGTCGAAGCGTTGTTCAAAGGTCAGCAAGGGCTTCTTGGCATAGTCTTGATAATAGTCGGGATACTGCCCCCGGATGGCTACATCGGAACCGGGCCAATAGACTACACCCACCTTGACACCTTGCCGGCGAGCCGTCAGCCAGATAGGCTCGCCGCCGTAGAACGAACCGTCCTTACCCGTCACCTTGTCTCCGATGCTGAAGGTGCGGCCCGAAGCCACGTCATAGAAGCGGTTGGCGATGATGCCGTGATGGTCGGGGACGAGGCCCGTGGCCAGCGTGTAGTGGTTGGGGAACGTTTTCGAGGGGAACGAAGGACGCATCACCGCGCGGACACCGCGACGACCCAGGGAGTCGAGAAACGGCGTGTCGTACATCTGCGGATAGTCCCAGCGGAAGCCGTCGAGCGACACGATGACCGTCGTATGCCCACCGGCATACAGGCCGAGGGCGACAAATAGGAATATAAACAGTACAAACTTTCTCATGACGCGAGTATAAAAAAGAAAGAGGGCAGCAAAGATACGGCTTTTTCTTCAAACGCGCCGATTTTGCTGCCCTCTCTTCAATTTTCAATTCTCAATTATCAATTCTCCATTAATTGAAGTAGTACTTCACACCGATCTGCATCTTCCAGCACTGGTCGTAGTTGCGGTTGAACGTCCAGCTGGTGAGCGGCGAACCGTCGCTGTTCTTATACATGGAGAAGTAGGGAGTTCCGTTCTCTACCTTGTCCACCTTCAGGATGGCGCCGTTGTTGCAGTTGCTCATGTTCTTCTCTACGCCCCACTTGGAGTTGAAGAGGTTGCCCACGTTCATGATGTCCACGCTCAGCTGCAGCTTGTTGGTGGTCTTGCCCAGCTTCAAGTCGAAGTCGTGGGCCCAGCGGAAGTCGAAGCGGTGTACCCAGGGAGCGAAGGCGCTGTAGGCCTCGGCATACTCACCCTTGTGGTTCTTCAGGTAGCTGTCCTGCTCCACGAAGTCCCAGAAGAGCTGGCGGTCGCTCTCGTTGGTGAAGTGGATTTCGCTGTCGTCCTTGGGGATGTACATCAGGTCGGTGTTGTTGCCGTCGCCGTTGAGGTCGTTCGAATAGACGAAGCTGTAGCCCGCACCACGGTAGCCGGTGTAGAACAGGCTGAAGTGGTCCTTATGATAGGTGTAGCTGACGGAAGCAATCACGCGGTCGGGGATGACGTAACGCGAGTTCTGCAGCTCCACGTTGTTCGGGCCGTTCACCGAGTAGAGTCCCGACCAGGCCGAAGAGGCGTTGCTGCCCGGCATGCCGGACATTTCCTTCATCACCGTGTGGGTATAGGCGGCCATCAGGTGCAGGTCCTTCACCGGTTCGGCGGTAGCCGTCAGGTTCATGGTCCAGCCGTAGCCCTTGTGGGTGTTGGTCAGCACGCAGGCGTTGCTGAAGTTGTTGTAGTAGCGGTAGTCGCTCGGATAGATGTAGCGGTTGTCGGCACCCTTCAGCTGTTCCCAGCTGCCGTCGATGGGCTTGATGTTGTAGTTGTCCAGGATGACGGCGTTCACGTTCTTCGTATAGGTGAACTCGCCGGTCACGGTCAGCGGGAAAGCCACGGGGAACTGGTAGTCAACGGCCAGCGACGACTTCCACACCTGCGGCATCTTGAAGTTCTTGTCCACACCGGCAATCTCGCTGGGCACCGTACCCTCATCGGGGCTGATGCTTTCGGGCGCGCCGAGCAGCTCGCGGATCTTGTTGACGTCCGTCACCAGTCCGCCGGCAAAGTTCTGCAGACGGGGGTCAGACTTCACTACGACACCGTTCTCGTAATTGGTGTCGGCGTGTACCAGGTTCTGCACCATACCCGAGTTGGTCGGCATGTTGGTGAAGAACACCAGCGGCAGACGTCCGGCAAAGAGTCCCGTTCCGCCGCGCACCTTCAGGCGCTTGTCGCCGAAGACGTCCCAAGTGAAGCCGATACGCGGCGAAATCTGTACATTGCCGTCGGGCCAAGCACCGGTGTCGATGTGGCGGCCGCCGAAGTCCAGGTCATAGATGGCGTTGTTGCGCATCAGGTCGTCGTCGTTGAAGGCAATCATGTCGAAGCGGATACCGCCCGTCAGTTTCAGGTTCTCCAGGATGTTCCACTCGTCCTGTGCATACAGGCCATACTGGTTGAACACCACTTCGGCGTTCGGGTTGGTTTCGCCGTTGTAGCCGTAGGCCAGACCCACCGTCTCGGGAGCGGCACCGTTGAGGAAGTCGTCCAGCGAACGGTAACGGTAGTAGCCCGTACCGCCGCGCATGTAGGAGTTGTTGGCCAGCTGGTGCTCGAAGCTGAATCCGGCGGTAATCTTGTGCAGACCGGCATAGTAGGTAAAGTTGTCGGTCACGGTCGCAATCTTGTTCTGTACACGGTTGTTATAGGAGAACAGCTCGTAACCGAGGCTCATGTAAGGAGTCAGGCTCTGGGTCACCGTACCGTCGGCAGCCGTCTCGTAGCCGCCCATGATATCGATGAAGGGGAAGGGCGAAGAGTCGGAGCCGCGCGCATCATCGATGTTCGTGTAGGTGAAGAGCAGCTGATTGGAGATGTTGTTGCCGAAGCGGCTGTTCAGGTCGGCCGAAACGGTGCTCACCTTGTTGTCCATGGAGTACATCGAGTTGGCGAACGACATGGAGTACTGCGACAGGCGATCCATGTTGCGCAGGCGGTAGCCGGTGTCGCTGGAGTTGCCGTTCACGGGGTTCCAGGCCGTATTCTTCGTATAGTTGTAGCGTACGGCCAGACGATGGTCGTCGTTGATGTTCCAGTCGATGCGTCCCAGCAGCTTCAGGTTACTCTCGTCGGCAGGGAAGTCGGTGTACGAACCCGTGTCGTAACCATAACGCTCCATCATGAAGTCACGCACCTTCTGCAGGTCGGCCACGGTGGTGCGGGAGATGTAGTTGTCCGGATCGGCCACGCCGTCTTCCGACGCACGCCAGCGGTTGATGACCGACGGGATCTTGGCATACTCGGCATTAGCGAAGAAGAAGAGCTTGTTCTTCACGATCGGGCCACCCAAGGTGAAACCATAGGTCGTATTGCGGTTCGTACCGCGTTCGCCCAGGTCGGCATTGTCAATGCGGTTACCGTGCATGTTCTCGTTGTTGTGATAGACGTAGGCCGTTCCCTTGAACGTGTTCGTACCGGACTTGGTCACGGCGTTGATACCGCCGCCGATGAAGTTGGTCTGGCGTACGTCAAACGGGGTCACCACCACCTGCACCTCGTCGATGGCGTCCATCGAGATGGGCGTGCCGCCGCCGGGCAGGCTGGACGAAAGTCCGAAGTTGTTGTTCAGGTTGGCGCCGTCCAGCGTGAAGTTGGTCGAACGGCCGTCACCTCCGGCAAAACCCATACCGTTGGCATAAGGCGAGAGGCGCACGATGTCCGAGATGCTGCGGTTCACGGTGGGCAGGGCCGTCAGCTGTGTGTTCGAGATGTTGGTCGTCGCGCCGGTTTTTTCGGCGGCAAACTTGGAACGGGTACCCGTTACGACCACCTCGCCCAGTTCGGTCACGTCTTCCGTCATAGTGACATTGAGGTTGTAGGTTTCACCCAGCTGGAGGGTGATGTCCTCGATAACACTGTCGGCAAATCCGACATAGGTAATTTTCACTTCGTAAGGTCCGCCCACACGCATACCCTGGATGGCCCACCGGCCGTCCACGTTGGTCACAGCGTTGTACGTCGTTCCCGAAGGTTTGTGAACAACCCGTACGAGGGCACTGATAATGTCCTCACCCTGCTTGTCGGCCACGTGTCCGGCCATTGCTGAAGTGGTAACTTGGGCGTTCACTGTCGCTGCCACAATCATCAAAAGGGCAGCAAAAAAGAATAATCGCATCTGTTTTACCATAAACATTTGTTTTTAAAAAATACCTAATATTTTGAAAACCGGTGCAAAAGTAATAAAAGAGTTTAAAAGCGGATGTTACAAACAGATGAAAGATTTAAGTGCGCGCCGTCACATGACATGTCCCCTCCCCCACAGCACGCCACCATACAGTCCGACGAAGTGCTGCCTTACAGGACAAGGCAGCACTTCCTGAGACTGTCACGAAGCACAGCATGACACCCCCAGGAAGCACTGCGTCAAGGGATGACGAAGCACGGCGTCACGACAGGAAAGATACGTACTTGGACAAACGAATGAAACAACTCTTCCCCCAAACAGGACGTCATACCATTTCCATAAAAAAACAATGAAGAAATACACTAAAAAGAATATTATTTATAAAACCTTTTAACTACTTTTGTCGGCAGAATAGAACGAGCACAACGTTTATTGCCCCACGTTTTGTGCGATGTACAAGTATAAAAAAATGTCTTTTAGGAGGGCTGAAAAGACTATAAGAACTACAATGAAAAATTTATCTACTGTTTCCGGTACGCTTCAGAAAAGCATGCTAACTTGTATTTTTACGCTGACCCTTGCATGGACCAGCCCACAGGCGGTTTGTGCACAAGACGTACCTTCCGACAATCTGGAATGCAACGAAGACACGCTGCTGACGCCTACGGACGACAACGACGCCTACCAACTTGACAAAGAAGAGAAACGCCAGGAAGCCGTCTGGAACGACCGGAGCAGATACTTCCACTTCGGCTACCTGAACCAGACGCTGACCCACCAGGACGTACCCGGCCTGAACTGGAAAAGCGATTTCGGACTCTCGATCGGGGCAGGACGTACCTTCTACTTGCATAAGAAGCCACTGTTCAACATGCTGAAATTCGGGCTGGACGCCACTTGGTTCGACCTCTCCTATGCGAAATATGGCGATGCCGAAGGATGGGTGAAACTGCCCTCCGAACCGGTATATCCCGACGAAGGCTATGAAGAAGAAGAGATTGACTTGGGTGTACACCAGTTGGAACTGGGAATGCATGTAGGACCTTCCATCACGCTCAACCCTGTGGACCATCTCAAATTAAGCGGATATTTCCATTTCATCCCTTCGGCATCGGTTGTCATCATGAATGACGAAGCCAACGTCAATTATGTATCCAACTTCGCAGTGGGCGGTGCCATAGCCTATAAGGTCATCTCATTGGGCATCGAATCGCGCTGGGGAAAAGCCAAATACAACTCGTTCTCCATTGACGAGGAAGGAGATGACAGCGATTGGGAAGGAGATGTAGACATAGACGACGTCTTAAAATCCAGCAAAAACCGACTGAAAACCAAATCAATCCGTTTCTTCCTCATTTTCAGATACTAAGTCCGTCTAGGGTTCGCCCAGGTACTCCATGATGAGACGGGCCTCGCGGACGGTGAGGTAGCGGCGCTTGTCGAAGGGGGTACCGCCCCGCGTCAGCTCGGCATAGAGCGGACGGCAGCGACGGATCCAGGAGGTGAGACGGCGAACAGCCTGCTCGGGCTCGGCATCGGGGAAATACTGGCAGGCCAGGGAACGGCGGGTGTAAGTAATGGTTTTCATAATTGAAAATTGATAATGGATAATTAATAATGAAGAGGATGTAACATCCCCCGTAGGGACGCACCATGGTGCGTCCGCGGGATTCTCACCCGAACGCGGAGGGAACGGACGCACCATGGTGCGTCCCTACAGGTGTGCAATGTTTTCAGCCCCGCGGAAGATGCGGAAGATGCTTTTATAAACTTTTGGAGTTTACGTAAATAAATGAACTGCCTTTAAAGGCAGACTATTTATTTATTTTTCCCGCGTAATGTTTGCAAAACACCTACCGCATCTTCCGCGAAAGACTTATTTATCTATTAATCAACATCTTGGCGTGGGGAGATATTTTCAGTATCTCCAGACATTGGTTCGGGCAAAACGCTGTTCATCTCCTCGGCACTACGGTCAACAACAATCCAAAAGCTGCCGGAATGAATCTTTACCTGTTCGAACCCCAACTCCTTCATCGCCCGCCCCACCTGCACGGGACTGAGCCGCATCGACGCGAAGCGGGCGCAGATCTGCGAAGCCGTCAGGTAGCGGCCCTTCTCGAGCGCCGAGGGGCGGCGGTAGTGGGCCAGGATGAGCTCGCGGGCGGGATTGGGCGCTTCGAAGCGGCGGTTGCGGCGGTTGAGCGCCTCCACCTCGTCGCCCTGGAACCAGTAGCGGAATCCGCCGTCGAGCAGGGCCTTAGCCTGGGCGTAGACACCCTCGTAGTCGATGGGCGTGGTCCAGGGATTCTCGATGTGCTCCACCTCGAAGGGCAGCCAGCGGCGGTTGCCGGTGTCGTCGGTGAGGAACTGGAGGTTGTTGCCCGTGGCGCAGAACGAGGCCACGTGGGGCAGCCGCACCTTGTTGCGCCCGTAGGCCGGACGCTCGTTGATGTAGAGCGTGGTGGTCATGGCCTTCAGCTGGTTCAGTTCGGGACGCTGCATGGAGTCTATCTCCTCGAAGTTCACCAGCAGGTTCTCGGTCATGGTGAAGAGGTCGTCCTTGGTGAGGCGCTGCGAGTTGGTCTTCGTGGTGTAGTAGCGGCGCAGGCAGGGCGGCAGCAGGTTCTCGAGGAAGGAGCTCTTGAACGAGCCTTGCGGACCGAGGAGGACGAGGATTTCGTGGTTCACCACACCGTCGTCCAGCGCGGCGGCCAGCATGCCCACCAGCCAACGGCGGAAGTAGTAGTCGAACTCGGCGGCCGACGTGCCGCAACACACCACCATCCGGGCCAGGCGGCCGATGTAGTCGGTCGTGCCATCCCAGGGCGGCAGCGTGTCGAGATAGCGGCGCAGGGGGTGGTACGTGGGCACAAAGTCGCTCTGTAGCAGCGTGCGCAGGCGGAAGAGGTCGGCGTCCAGCCCCTCGTGCTGCATGGCGCGCCACAGGGAGTTCTCCAGCGCATCGGTCATCAGCTGCCAGCGGGGCTCCTCCTCCCCTGTCCCTTCGCAAAGTCGCACCTCCAGCTGGTGGATGAGGAGGTTGCGGCGCAGCTGGCACCAGCGGCCGATGAAGTCCTCCATCTGCGCTACGGACACGCGGGGCGCACGGCTGCCACCGCCGCCCGACTTATCTTTAGAGGTACGCGCACGCGCGTAGCGCGCGAGGCGACACGTGGCGTGTTCGGCGGTCAGGGCGTAGCAGCTGCGCACGGTGGCCGCAACGGAATGTTCGGCCGCGTCGTAGTCGGCAAATTCACTGAGGGCCCACGCCTCGGCATCGGCCTCGCTCACGCCGAAGCGGTTCATCCAGTAGAGGCAGCGGCAGATGTAAGCGTTGTGGCTGCCGGGAGCGTAAAGGATGCCGTCGTCCTCCACCAGGCGGCGCACGGTGGGGGCGGCACTCACGGCCCGCACGGGTCGGCCCCTCGAGGCACGGGAACGCGCTGGGGCCTCAGGCTCCACTGCCAAGGCCTCGGCCTCGGGACGGTAGCAGACCTCCGGGTCGTGGCAGAGGACGGACATGCGGGTGGCGTTCTTGCACTGGGCATCCACCGTCACGCCCAGCAGGCGGGAGTAGTAGTCGTTCACCGTCTGCCAGGCGCGGGCAAAGGTGCGGGCATCGGTCGGCGCAGGCTCCACACGGGCCACCACCCGCAGGCCACGGCCCGAGAGAGTGACGTAGGCCAGAAACGTATGCGGGTCGGCTTTCACCCGCGCGACCAGCGTGTCCAGGCTTTTGCCGTTCAAATCATCAATATCGACCATCGCCTTGTCGGAGTAGCCGCGGACATGCTGCTGGCTACGTCCTCCCTCAAGGGTGACGGAACAGACAAAGGCCGCCTGCGAAGTCTTCAGGGAAACTTTGCGGCGCTTCAGCTCTTCGACGGAAGCAATGTCGCCCGCAGCTTCGGCTTCAGCCAGGCGGACACAAGTCTCGCGGTAAAGACGAGTGACAGTGAGATGACGTCCTCCACGGATTTCTTCCACCAGCTCGCCCCACGTGGTGGGTACGGGCACGGTGTCGCGCAGGGAGGCAAAGCGCGAGGGCCGGAAAGAGATTTCATTTTTCATTGACATATTCATCGCGGTTTACTTGTTTATTTGGATCAAATTCATTATATTTGGACATGCGATCTTTCCAAGTTTTTTCGGCAAAGGTAGTCAATGACGGATAGCGGATGCTGCACTCATGGATACAGCATTTTTCAGGCTCTTTTACAGATTTAACTTCTTTTATGCCGTTCATGGTTTGGCCGCCGGCCGCGGTCTAATCCTCTGGGCCATGAATGAAAAGAAGCTAAGAAAGAAAGCCAATTTGTGGATAGCCACGGCCGCAAATGAATTGAACGAGATCCGAAGAAGGTGGCACCTAACCTCCAACCGCCAGTTTGCCCGCGCAGTCGGCATGAACGAGCGCACCATAGCCAAGCTGAATCCGAAACAACCGGACAGCTCGTTGTCGCTCGAGACTGTGGACCGCATCTACAGCGCGCTCATAGCCTTGCGTTGTGTGTACATCACGGACGAAGAAATGGAAGAGGAGTACCGCCGGCTGATGGAGTCGAGGATACGCATCGCTATGAGCGTAGCCCCGCTGCCACAGGCCGTAAAGGACGCTGTAGCAGACGAACTCCAAAGTCGCGGGAAGCAGACCGGAAAATGTTGAAACGGACCCGTCCGAACCGCTGTGCTGATGGTGATAAGGCCGGCGGGGAAGCAGTCGTACAGAAGGTGTAAAAAGGGAAACCTCCGCACTGTCGCCCTCCTCCCGGGCAAAGAGCAAGCGACTGAAAAGATGTGCGGCAAGAAGGCAGAGGCAAGAGGAGACTGAAGCCCGCAACTTCTACCAAGGCCATGACGACCACTCCGCAACGACAAGCGAAAGAGAAATCCCGGGGGGAACAAGCCATGACTGCCCGCCGGGATTTTGTCTGTAATCTGTATACCAGTCGGAAACGGCTCTACGACGCGTTGCCCCCAAAAGAGAAAAAGGGGATGTGTTGTCCCAACACATCCCCTTATCTGATAAAATTTCATGAAACAAACTGCGGAGAGAACGAGATTCGAACTCGTGATACCCTTTAGGGGTATACACGCTTTCCAGGCGTGCCTCTTCAACCACTCGAGCACCTCTCCTTCTGATTTCGGGGTGCAAAGATACGGGAAGTTTGCGAGATTTCCAAATCCAGAAGAAAAGAGTTTACCCCAAAAGAATTGTCTGGCTTCGCACCAAATGCAGGACGAGAGAATCGTTCGAAATAGAGGATGAGCCTATCTCCTTTCGTAATTTGAGCAAGCATATGCATCTCCCCCATATCTGTCGGTATGCTTTTTCAACAGGAGACACTGCTCAGAGCTGTTATCGTACCAAGAACAAAGGACACAAGCTTTTTCTTCATTCTTTGAAATTTCTTCTGCCGAGGGTATCACTGAAGACGTCGCAGCTCCAAGCATCTCTGGAACAGAAGCAAAAACAGCCTTCACGACAATCACCAATATCACCACAAATATATAAAAAATACCAGCAATGGCAGCCGTCAAATAGCTCACACTGAAAATAAGGACGAGTCCAACAGCCGACAGAACAGCCTTTTCCACCCCTTTTCCACCTTTAATGTCATCCCAGAAAGCTCCAACCACATTTCCTAAAAACAGGAATAACAGGAATAAATTCGGAATGATACATAAATAGGGTTGAAGACCATAAGAAGCGTCTGGGAACCACAATGCGCCAACATTGTTTACCCAGTTGGGGTTGTCGTTGCAGTAGGCTACGAAAATGAGAATAAAATTCCAAATACCCAACATAACACCCAATCCCATGGTATTGTTCTGCACAGAAGTGGATTTGTACATGAAACCGGTTATAATCATGGGAAGCGAAATAATGATTACCAGGATAAGAATGGCCAACAAGACCTTCCACCATTGAGCAGTAAAAAGCAGTTTCAAAAAGCCGCTCATCACATACTCGGAAAAAAAGATACCGGCATTGAACAAACGCGGAATGAAAGATTCATCCGCTGTGGTCTGATACACATGGGCACTATAGGCAATTCCCCCCTTTATCAATGCTAAAACACCCGCTTTTCTATCCCGCAACAGCCTCTCACCTTGATGCCAGTTTTCCCAAGCCTTCTGATAATATTGTTCGGCCATGAGGGAATCTTCCAGAACATGAGTCCGCAGAAATCTGCTGTTATAATAATCCCCCATGTCATAATAACTATCCGGATTATTATATTTGATGCCGATTTGTGCCCATTTGAACATGATATCATTCCGTCGGTCTTCATACTCCTCATCACTCATCTTGGGATGTGGTTTACGAAAATCAGCCCATTCTTGAAGCCAAGCATCTGTAATGATCGCGTCATTTCCTGATTCGATCAACACTTGCCGATATCGCTCAAAAGAATCGAGGGGCACTACATCCTTAAAATCATCATAATGCCTTACAACAGCAAACATCGCATTCTTATCCTCCTTCTGCGCCGCCTGATAAACATTCTCCAAATCGCTCTCCCACGGAGAACACGAACCGAGCAAGAGGCATGAAACGATAGAAACGACTAACAATAAATCTTTTCGAAAATGATCCATATATTTCATAACCATTAACTTTGAAACGGTGAACGCATCCTTCACAGAGATGAATCCACCGTTTACAAAACCAGCCTAACCAATACTCATGAGTTTCATTATTTTATTTACTCCATTCTCAAAGTACTTCATCGGACCTTAAAATATGGGGCAAGAACAATTAATAAAATCAACCCTATAATTTGCCCGACTTCGTTCTTTATCCATTCAGTTTACAAAAAAACAATTATTTTAATTGAAAAATTGTCACCCAAAATAGTGATTTTATCTCAAATAAGCAAAACAAATTAAAAGATTCATATTTCTCATACCAATTACTATCATAATCTCTAATTTATTATATAATCTACTTCACTAAAATACTATATATAAATATAGCTTCCAAAGAAAAAATAAAGTAATCTCACTTTCTACACTTAGCTTTTCGTATATTTGCCAACAAAATCATTTTCAACCAAATGCCATGAAAATTCTCTATAAAATACTACTATTATTTCTGCTATTATCATCTTCACTTCATGCAGAACAGATCCCTCTAGATTCTACATTAACGCGCCTTTATACCCACGCTGCCGACCTGATGAGCGAAGGGGGACAAAACAATTACGAAAAAGCCCAACGAACATTTGACAGCGCCTTTGCCATACGCGGAGTAGAACAATCACCTATATTTCCCATATTATTAAACGAACAGGCTACATTATTGGTATACATTGGCGAAGGAGAACGTGCTTTTGAAATGAAAAAAAAGGTGCTCCCTTACTTACCTAAAATAAAAGATCTGGAAAAACACATCAGTGTATACAACGATCTTGCTATTCTTTACCGTCGACGACACATGAATGACTCTACATTATATTACTATAACAAAGCATTAGAAGCCGCACTACAATACAAAGATGAAGGCTGGATTACGCATATCTACAATAATGTTTCCGTTTTTTACTTCAATATAAGACAACTGCACGAAGCAGAAAAATACATAGATCTAGCCACTGAACATGCCATAAAAACTGACGATATTTTTTCAACATTCAGTACATGGCAACTACATGCAGCTATCAAAGCAGAACTAAATAAGCTAAAAGATGCGGAACAGTCCATTCGAAAAGCATGGAATATAGCCTGTCTGTCAGGAGAAAACGCTTCCAGTTGGAAAATCAGATGTTTGCCATCATTACTAAGAATTTTTGAACAAGAAGAGCTATCGGATTCCATAGACTATTACTTGCAATTAGGAAACGACCTTTTAATAAAAGAGCCTACCAATTCCATTCCTGCTATCGGATTTATACAAATAAGGGCCTCCACTGAAATAAACAGAAAGAACTACACACAAGCACTAAAAGACCTACTATGGCTACGAAAAGAAAATATAGGCAGTGAACCTAAAACACTCCTTACGCAAATCGCCCAATGCTATCATGCTATAGGCAACCATGTGCTAGCATATGCTTACATGGACAGTGCACGCATGTGGACCGACACACTGGCCCAACAGAATCTAACTCGACAAATGGCTGAATTCAACGTCAAATACCAAACACAGGAAAAAGAATTACAGATAGCGAATCTAAAACAGCAGCAGCTGGAACATCAAGCCCTTCTGTTGAAAGGAGCTATCGGAAGTGGGTTGTTATTGATTTGCATATCCATCATTTTATTGGGAGTATATCACAAGAAACGGACAGCAGAACAAAAAATTGAATTATTGAAACAAGAAAATGACCTGAACTCAGCACGACGCTATATTGAAGGCCTGGAAACTGAATGTAAATACTTTGCTAAAGAGTTACACGACGGTATCGCCAACGATCTTCTGGCTCTACAAATGAAAATGATACAAATGAAAATGAGTAACCAAACATCAAAAAACAATGCGGAAGAGCTAACCAATCTCGTCGGACAAATAAGAAACAGCGTACGCAATATTTCCCATGAACTGATGCCCCCTGAATTCGATGAACTAAGTCTGGATGAAATATTAGTACGCTATGCTTCAAACCTGAAAGCCAACACCGGCATACAAACCAGCTATACCCCCACCATAGGCAATGCTTCCCGCAATCTCCCCAACGAAACAGCCGATGAGTTGTATCGTATCACGCAGGAGCTCACTATGAACATTGCAAAACATACCCAAGCAGACTATATCCACATCAGCTTACAAACTGAAAATGGAACAAGATATATATTACAGATTGCTGACAATGGTATCCAATCTGCGAATCAGCAGTCTACAAAAAATGATGGCATAGGCCTACGCACCATAAACGACCGTATCAAAGCCATCCGTGCTACTACTAACCAAACTCAATCCAGTGATGGCAACAACATTTTTACACTACAATTCGACATATAGTCCAATGGATAAAAACATGTATAAGCTACTGATCATAGACGACCATCCCATCGTAGCAGAAGGTATCAAAAACATAGCAGAACAACTGGGAGATGTTACATGCCAAAGCGCCATTTGCATGAAAGAAGTGGAACAAGCAGTCAATGCCTGTCAATTCGACCTTTGTATCATTGATCTGGAACTTCCAGACACAAACGGCTTCAAACTGATCGATTTCCTGCACAATCAAATACCAGAATGCAGAATTCTGATATACACCATGCATGAAGAACCTTGGGTCATATCCAAGTTAGCACACCAGGCTATTCATGGGGCTGTCTCAAAAAACAACAGCATCCAGGAACTAGCTACAGCCATCAAAGAAATAAAGAATGGGAATAAATATTTCTGCAAAACTTTTTCCGAGCAGTTCGGTAGAAATTCTATAACTCAGGTACCAGAGTTGTCCAAAAGAGAAAAAGAAGTATTGGCTTTATTATCCCAAGGGCTGAGTACCTCAGAAATTGCAAACAAGATATTTCTTAGCACTAACACGGTACACACTTACCGCAAACGACTGATGGAAAAACTGGAAGCCAAAAATGTGGCAGAATTAGTATACAAAGGAACAGAGCTATTCTAATCAAGATCTTATTCAATAACAAGCAAAACTAAAATACGATTTAAATCATACCACTTAACAAGAGATATTCTGTAAATCTTCTTAAAAGAAAGGGAGGATGTCCTTACGAACACCCTCCCCGGAATATTACAATTGATGTATTACTTGCGGTTTATTCTTCTTCAACTTTCTCGTCTACCGTGTTGTAGTCGAGAACCGTCTTCTTGTTGGCAAGCATACGGTCATACTCTTCTTTGGAACCAACGATAATCTTTTCGAACTCACGCTGACCTGTACCGGCAGGAATGAGGTGACCACAGATCACGTTCTCCTTCATACCTTCCAGACGGTCTACCTTACCGTTGATAGCTGCTTCGTTAAGCACCTTCGTCGTTTCTTGGAAAGAAGCGGCAGACATGAAGCTCGACGTCTGCAGAGCAGCACGCGTAATACCCTGAAGTATCTGTGTAGAAGTGGCAGGCACCGCATCACGTACTTGTACCAGCTTCAAGTCACGACGTTTCAGCATGGAGTTCTCGTCACGCAGCTTGCGAGCAGTAACAATCTGACCCGGCTGCAGATTCTGAGAGTCGCCTGCATCGGTAACCACCTTCTTGCCCCAGATGCGGTCGTTCTCTTCCATGAACTCGATCTTGTCGACTACCTGCTGCTCGAGGAAGCGGGTATCGCCCGGTTCGTTGATTTCGACCTTGCGCATCATCTGACGTACGATGATCTCGAAGTGCTTGTCGTTGATCTTCACACCCTGGAGACGGTAAACATCCTGAACCTCGTTGACAATGTACTCCTGCACAGCCGTAGGACCCTTGATGGCCAGGATATCGGCAGGCGTGATGGCTCCGTCGGACAACGGAGTACCGGCACGTACGTAGTCATTCTCCTGTACCAGGATCTGCTTAGACAGCGGAACAAGATATTTCTTAACCTCACCACCCTTAGAGGTGACGATGATTTCGCGGTTACCACGTTTTACCTTACCCATCGTAATCTCACCATCGATTTCGGAAACGATAGCAGGGTTGGACGGGTTACGTGCTTCGAACAGCTCGGTAACACGGGGAAGACCACCCGTGATATCACCAGCCTTACCAACAGCACGCGGAATCTTCACGATGACTTCGCCGGCCTTCACCTTCTGGCCGTCCTCCACTACCACGTGGCCACCCACGGGGAGGTTGTAGGTACGGATCAGTTCGCCGTCTTCGGTCATAATGTGTGCTGTAGGCACCTTTGCCTTGTCCTTGGACTCGATAACGATGATTTCGCGCAAACCGGTGGACTCGTCGGACTCTACCTTATAGGTGACGTTCTCGATGACATCCTCGAACTCGATTTTACCGGTAGCCTCGGTGATGATAACAGCGTTGAAGGGGTCCCAACGGGCGATGAGCTTGCCTTTCTCTACCACCTCGCCGTCGGCTGCATAGAGCGTAGAACCGTAGGGTACGTTGTGGGTAGAAAGAACGATGTCGGTGTTGACATCGACAAAGCGCAACTCGGCCAGACGGCCTACCACTACCTTGGCGGGTTCGCCTGCTTCGTCGATGACATCGACGGTACGCAGTTCCTCGAACTCGAGGCGGGCGTTGTTCTTGGCCACGATGCTGGCGTTGGCGGCGATGTTGGCAGCCGTACCACCGGCGTGGAATGTACGCAGTGTCAACTGTGTACCCGGCTCACCGATAGACTGTGCCGCAATGACACCGACGGCCTCACCTTTCTGTACCATACGACTGGTAGCCAAGTTACGACCATAACACTTAGCACAAACACCCTTCTTGGATTCGCAAGTGAGCACCGAACGGATTTCGACACTCTCGATAGGAGAATCTTCAATCTTCTGGGCAATGGCCTCTGTGATTTCCTCACCGCCGGCAACAATCAGTTCGCCGGTTGTCGGATGTACAATATCGTGTACGGATACACGTCCCAGAATACGTTCATACAGTGTAGCGATGGTTTCATCGTTATTCTTGAGGGCTGTACAAACCAGTCCGCGGAGTGTTCCACAGTCTTCTTCGTTGATGATCACGTCGTGTGACACGTCGACCAAACGACGAGTCAGGTATCCGGCGTCGGCCGTCTTCAAAGCGGTATCGGCCAAACCTTTACGGGCACCGTGGGTAGAGATAAAGTACTCGAGCACGGACAAACCTTCCTTAAAGTTCGAAAGAATCGGGTTTTCAATGATCTGACCACCTTCGGCACCGGCTTTCTGCGGCTTGGCCATCAAACCACGCATACCGGAAAGCTGACGGATCTGCTCCTTCGAACCACGGGCACCGGAATCCAACATCATGTAGACAGAGTTAAAGCCCTGATCATCAGATGAAATGGTTTTCATCAGGATGTTGGACAATTCGGAGTTGACGTGTGTCCAGATATCAATTACCTGATTGTAACGTTCGTTATTGGTAATGATACCCATATTATAGTTGTTGATAACCTGTTCTACTTCTTCGTAGCCCTTCTGTACAAGTGCCTCCTTCTCTTCAGGAATAATGATATCACCTAAGTTGAAAGACAGACCTCCCTTGAAGGCCATATAGTAACCCAAGTTCTTGATACCGTCAAGGAAGTCAGCAGCCTTGGACACACCGCACACCTTAATAACGTGACTGATGATGTCGCGCAATGACTTCTTAGAGATAATGGTATTGATGTATCCGGCTTCGGGCGGTACAATCTCATTAACAATGACACGACCGACAGAGGTATCGTGCATCATCTTCTTGACAATGTTACCGTTCTCATCTACATCGTCCACGATAACACTAACAGGAGCGTGGATGTCGCACTTGCCTTCGTTATAGGCAATCAGGGCTTCTTCTGGACCATAGAAAGTCAGGCCCTCACCCTTAGCACCCTTACGCAGCTTGGTGATGTAGTACAGACCAAGCACCATATCCTGTGCAGGCACAGTGATAGGCGCACCGTTGGCCGGGTTCAAAATATTGTGTGACTGGAGCATCAACAGCTGTGCCTCCAGAATAGCTTCATTGCTCAACGGAAGGTGGACAGCCATCTGGTCACCGTCGAAGTCGGCGTTGAAGGCCGTACATGCCAACGGGTGCAGCTGGATAGCCTTTCCTTCAATCATCTTGGGCTGGAAGGCCTGGATACCCAAGCGGTGCAGTGTCGGGGCACGGTTCAGCAGAACTGGATGTCCCTTCATGACATGCTCCAAGATATCCCAGATAACGGGTTCCTTGCGGTCTACAATCTTCTTAGCACTCTTCACCGTCTTCACAATGCCGCGCTCAATGAGCTTACGGATAATAAACGGCTTGTAAAGCTCAGCGGCCATCAGTTTGGGAATACCGCACTCGCCCATACGCAGTTCGGGACCAACGACGATAACCGAACGGGCAGAATAGTCAACACGCTTACCCAACAAGTTCTGACGGAAACGTCCCTGCTTACCCTTCAAACTGTCGGAGAGAGATTTCAACGGACGGTTGGCATCAGTCTTCACAGCGCTAGACTTGCGAGAATTGTCAAACAGTGAGTCGACTGCTTCCTGCAACATACGCTTCTCGTTACGAAGAATGACTTCAGGAGCCTTTATTTCAATCAATCTCTTCAGACGGTTGTTACGAATGATAACACGACGATAGAGATCGTTTAAGTCGGACGTAGCGAAACGGCCACCATCCAGCGGAACCAACGGACGCAGTTCAGGCGGAATAACCGGTACGATACGGACAATCATCCACTCGGGCTTGTTGCGGCCGCGAGAAGCACGGAACGACTCAACAACCTGTAGACGTTTCAGCGCCTCGTTCTTACGCTGCTGTGAAGCGTCGTTGTTGGCACGATGGCGGAGTTCATAGGACAATGCATCCAAGTCCAGATGAGTCAGCAGGTCGTAAATGGCCTCTGCACCCATCTTTGCAATAAACTTATTGGGATCAGAATCTTCAAGGAACTGGTTTTCCTTAGGAAGCTTGTCCAACAAATCCAGATATTCGCCCTCTTCCAAAAGGTCATACTGAGCTACTTCGTCAGCCAATACACCGGGCTGAATAACGACGTAACGCTCATAATAGATGATGGCATCCAGTTTCTTAGTCGGCAGACCCAACAGATAACCAATCTTGTTGGGTAAAGAGCGGAAATACCAGATATGAGCCACGGGCACAACCAACTGGATGTGACCCATACGCTCACGGCGCACCTTCTTCTCGGTTACCTCCACACCACAACGGTCGCAGACGATACCTTTGTAACGGATGCGCTTATACTTACCGCAGTGGCACTCATAGTCCTTGATAGGACCGAAGATGCGCTCGCAGAACAAACCGTCACGCTCGGGTTTATAAGTACGGTAATTGATGGTTTCAGGCTTTAAAACTTCACCACTCGAATTCTCAAGGATTTCTTCAGGTGAAGCCAAACCGATAGAGATTTTCGAGAAATTACTCTTTATCTTATTATCTTTTCTAAAAGCCATACTTTATATTGTAATTGATAATTGACAATGGATGATTGAAAAATTACTCTAAGTTGATGCTCAATCCGAGTCCGCGTAACTCATGCAGCAACACGTTCAACGACTCAGGAATACCCGGAGTAGGCATCGGCTCACCTTTGACGATGGCTTCGTATGCCTTCGAACGTCCAACTACATCATCAGACTTGATTGTCAGAATTTCCTGCAGGATGTGTGCAGCACCGAATGCTTCGAGTGCCCAAACCTCCATTTCTCCGAAACGCTGTCCACCGAACTGTGCTTTACCACCCAACGGCTGTTGTGTAATAAGTGAGTACGGACCGATAGAACGGGCATGCATCTTGTCTTCAACCATGTGACCCAGTTTCAGCATGTAGGTCACACCCACAGTAGCTTGCTGCTCGAACGCCTCTCCCGTACCACCATCGTACAGCGTAGTCTTGCCATAACGAGGCAAACCTGCTTTATCAGTCCATGTGTTCAAGTCGTCCAACGTAGCTCCATCAAAGATAGGAGTAGCAAACTTAACGCCCAACTTCTTTCCTGCACTTCCCAATACGGCTTCAAAGATCTGACCAATGTTCATACGAGAAGGCACACCCAACGGATTCAACACAATGTCAACCGGAGTTCCGTCAGCCAAGAACGGCATGTCTTCCTGACGCACTACGCGGGAAACGATACCCTTGTTACCGTGACGTCCGGCCATCTTGTCACCGACACCGATCTTACGCTTCTTGGCAATGTAAACTTTGGCCATCTGAATGATACCGGCAGGCAGTTCGTCGCCAATGGTAATGGCAAATTTCTTACGTTTCAGTTCAGCATCCAATTCTTTATACTTCTTGATGAAGTTCATCACCAAAGCACGGATCAGCGTGTTGGCATGTTCATCCTTCGTCCAGCCGCTCAATTGGATAGCAGTGAAGTCCAAATCGCTAAAATCGGAAGCATGGAAACGGGCACCCTTAGAAATAACATCGGTTCCCATATAATCCTTCACGCCTTCAGAAGTCAAGCCATCAGTCAACTTCAAAAGTTTATCAATCAATATCTTACGTAAATCGGCTACTTTACCTTCAAATTCCTCATCAATCTTTGGCAACAGAGCTTTGTCGGCCAGTTTGGAACTACGAGTCTTTATGACACGTGAGAACAAACGTTTGCCGATAACCACACCTTTCAACGAAGGTGATGCCTTTAAAGAAGCATCTTTTACATCACCGGCTTTATCGCCGAAGATAGCACGAAGCAATTTCTCCTCAGGAGAAGGATCGGACTCACCCTTCGGCGTAATCTTACCGATCAGGATATCACCCGGCTCAATACGGGCACCAACACGCACGATACCATTCTCGTCCAGATCTTTGGTAGCTTCTTCACTTACGTTAGGAATATCAGAGGTCAGCTCTTCCATACCACGTTTCGTCTCACGTACTTCCAACGAATACTCTTCTACGTGTACAGAAGTAAGCAAGTCTTCGCGGACAACACGTTCGTTCAGCACGATGGCATCCTCGTAGTTATATCCCTTCCAAGGCATATAGGCAACCAATAGGTTCTTACCCAATGCTAATTCGCCGTCTTCAGTCGAATAACCCTCAGTAAGGATCTGACCCTTCGTCACACGCTGTCCTTTCACACAGATCGGGCGGAGGTCAATGGTCATATTCTGGTTCGTACGACGCCACTTCGGAATGCGATATTCCTTCAACGCCGATTCGAAACTTACAAATTCTTCATCTTCCGTGCGGTCATAAAGAATACGGATGGTCGTAGCATCCACAAAATCTACTACACCTTCACCTTCGGCCGTAATCTGCGTACGCGAATCGCGAGCCAACTGACGTTCAATACCAGTTCCAACAATCGGCGCCTCGCTACGCAACAAAGGTACTGCCTGGCGCATCATGTTCGATCCCATCAACGCACGATTAGCGTCATCGTGTTCCAAGAACGGAATCAAAGAAGCGGCAATAGAAGCAATCTGCTGCGGAGAAACGTCCATCAGCTCGACTTCATTGGGAGCTACAACAGGATAATCTGCATCCTGACGTGATTTTACTTTATCACGAATAAAGGTTCCGTCATCATTCAAAGGAGCATTACCCTGCGCAATAATCTTGCCTTCCTCTTCTTCGGCGCTCAGATAAACCAATCCTTCGGGAGAAAGATCAACCTTACCGTTTTCTACCTTACGATAAGGGGTCTCGATAAATCCAAGATCGTTGATCTTAGCGAACACACAGAGAGAAGAAATCAAACCGATGTTCGGACCTTCAGGAGTCTCGATAGGACAAAGACGTCCATAGTGAGTATAGTGTACGTCGCGCACCTCGAAACCAGCACGTTCGCGTGACAAACCGCCAGGACCTAAGGCAGACATACGACGCTTATGAGTAATTTCAGCCAATGGATTCGTCTGGTCCATGAATTGAGACAAAGCGTTGGTACCAAAGAACGAATTGATGACTGAAGATATAGTCTTGGCATTAATCAAGTCGATCGGTGTGAACACTTCATTGTCACGCACATTCATTCGCTCACGAATGGTACGAGACATACGGGCCAAACCGATAGCAAACTGATTGGACAGTTGCTCACCGACAGTACGTACACGACGGTTGCTCAAGTGGTCGATATCGTCGACGTCTGCCTTCGAATTGATCAATTCAATCAGATACTTGATAATCTCAATAATATCTTCCTTCGTCAGGACACGTACATCCATGTCGGTCGTCAAGTTCAACTTCTTGTTGATACGATAACGTCCCACATCACCTAAATCATATCTCTTTTCAGAGAAGAACAAATTGTTGATGACTTCACGTGCACTGGCATCATCTGCAGGATCTGCATTACGCAACTGACGGTAAATGTAAAGCACAGCTTCCTTTTCCGAGTTACTAGGGTCTTTCTGTAGTGTATTATATATGATAGAGTAGTCAGACTGGTTCGGTTCTTCCTTATGAACAAGGATATTCTGAACGCCTGACTCTAGAATGATATCTACATGTTCCGGTTCAATCACAGTTTCACGGTCGATAACAACTTCATTACGTTCGATAGAAACTACTTCACCGGTATCTTCATCTACAAAGTCCTCAATCCATGTTTTCAAAACACGGGCAGCCAATTTACGACCAACAATCTTCTTCAGATTGGCTTTATTCACCTTTACGTCTTCTGCCAAATTGAAGATTTCAAGAATATCCTTATCATTCTCAAAACCGATAGCTCTCAGCAACGTTGTAACGGGCAATTTCTTCTTACGGTCGATGTAGGCATACATGACATTGTTGATGTCCGTAGCAAATTCAATCCAGGATCCCTTGAAGGGGATGATACGAGCTGAATACAACTTCGTACCATTGGCATGTACACTCTGACCGAAGAATACGCCCGGCGAACGATGCAATTGGGATACAACGACACGCTCGGCTCCGTTGATGACAAACGTAGCTTTATCTGTCATGTAAGGAATAGGTCCAAGGAAAACGTCCTGAATGACCGTATCAAAGTCCTCATGATCAGGGTCGGTACAATACAATTTCAATTTTGCCTTTAACGGCACACTATAAGTAAGCCCTCGCTCTATACATTCATCGATGGTATAACGCGGCGGATCAATATAGTAGTCCAGAAATTCAAGAACAAAATTGTTTCTTGTATCGGCAATAGGGAAGTTTTCAGCAAATACTTTATACAATCCCTCGTTCTTACGTTTCTCGGGAGGAGTATCCAGTTGTAGAAAGTCTTGGAATGACTTCAATTGTACTTCCAGAAAATCCGGATATGCAAGCGGATTCTTAGTCGAAGCGAAATTAACTCTTTGATTTACAGTATTTGAAGACATCTGATAATGGATTTGTAGAAGTGAATTTTAAATATATACACAAAAAGGTTAAGAACCCTTTTCACGAAGGGTTCTTAACCGAATTACCTGATTTACAGGCTAATGTTATTTAAGTTCAACTTCAGCTCCAGCTTCTTCCAATGTTTTCTTCAGTGACTCTGCTTCGTCCTTAGCCAAACCTTCTTTTACTACGCTAGGAGCACCGTCTACCATGTCCTTAGCTTCCTTCAAACCAAGACCACAAGCTTCCTTAACGGCCTTAACTACTTGAAGTTTAGCTGCACCAGCGCTCTTCAATACTACGTCGAAAGAAGTCTTCTCTTCAGCGGCAGCAGCACCAGCGGCTGCGGGGCCAGCAGCAACAGCAACAGCTGCAGCAGCAGGTTCAATACCGTATTCTTCCTTCAGGATAGTTGCAAGTTCATTAACTTCTTTTACTGTCAAGTTAACTAATTGTTCTGCAAAAGCTTTCAAATCTGCCATTTTTGTATGAATTTAATTGTTTAAATACTAAAATAAATTGATAAAATTTTGTTTGCGGCTACTGTTATGCAGCCAAATAAATCGAAGCCTTAAGCTTCGGTTCTTTCACCAAGAGTCTTGAGAACTCCGTGAAGTGTGTTACCACCTGATTGCAGAGCAGAGATAACGTTCTTGGCCGGAGATTGCAGCAATGCCACGATTTCGGCAATAACTTCGTTCTTGCTCTTGATAGCTACGAGAGCATCCAACTGGTCAGCACCAACATAGAAGCTTTCCTCAGCATATGCAGCTTTCAGTCCCGGAATACCATCTTTAGCTTTATCCTTAATAAGTTTAGCCGGAGCGTTCGCAACATTGCAGAACATAACGGCCGTAGTACCTTTCAGGCAGTCATAAAGCGGAGAATAATCTTCTTCAAGGCTTTCCAAAGCTTTGTGCAGCAATGTATTCTTAACCACCATCAGTTTGATGTCAGCCTTGAAACAAGCAGCTCTCAAAGCGCTGGTAGCAGCTGCATTCATAGCAGTTGTATCTACCAAGTAGAAGTGTCCGTATTCCTTAACTGTAGCAGCAATCTGCTCAATAATCGTACTTTTATCTTCCTTTCTCATTATTACTCCGTTTTATTAGATTTCTTCCACTGATTTAGGGTCAATTTTAACACCCTTACTCATTGTACTAGAAAGATAAATACTCTTAATATATGTACCCTTGGCTGCAGTCGGTTTCAATTTATTCAAAGTAGAGATGAATTCTTTCGCATTGTCGCGAATTTGATCAGCACTAAATGAAACTTTACCGATAGAAGTATGAACAATACCACTCTTGTCAACCTTGAAGTCGATCTTACCTTGTTTTACTTCCTTAACAGCTTTAGCAACATCCATAGTCACAGTACCACTCTTAGGGTTCGGCATCAATCCACGAGGACCGAGTACACGACCGAGGGCACCAATCTTACCCATGATGGAAGGCATCGTGATAATCACATCAATATCTGTCCATCCACCTTTGATCTTTTCAATATATTCGTCAAGACCAACATAGTCAGCGCCTGCTTCTTTTGCAGCAGCTTCAGCATCCGGTGTACAAAGCACCAAAACACGCGTTACTTTACCAGTACCGTGAGGAAGTGATACGACACCTCTCACCATTTGGTTAGCCTTACGCGGGTCAACGCCCAAACGTACGTCGATATCTACAGAAGCATCAAACTTGGTAAAAGTGATTTCCTTTACCAGTGCAGAAGCTTCTTTGAGAGAGTATGCTTTCCCTGCTTCAATTTTTTCTGCAGCTAACTTTTGCTTTTTTGTCAGTTTACCCATTCTAATTGAAGTTTATAAGTTATTCATTAACCGGGAACTCCCCTTTTACAGTGATACCCATACTTCTAGCTGTACCAGCAACCATCTTCATAGCAGCTTCTACAGTGAAACAGTTCAAGTCAACCAACTTGTCTTGAGCAATCGTACGTACTTGTTCCCAAGTGATCTCGGCAATTTTCTTACGATTGGGTTCAGCAGAACCACTCTTCACCTTTGTCAGCTCCAGCAACTGGATTGCAACGGGAGGAGTCTTGATTACAAAATCGAAAGACTTGTCTGCATAGTAAGTAATGATTACAGGAAGAATCTTTCCTGCCTTGTCTTGGGTTCTGGCGTTGAATTGCTTGCAAAACTCCATGATGTTGATACCCTTGGAACCCAAAGCAGGTCCTACGGGAGGTGATGGATTTGCAGCGCCTCCTTTAATCTGTAATTTGATTAGTCCAGCAACTTCTTTAGCCATTTTAATTGATTGATTTATATATTACAATAATGACGGAACGACACAGCGTAACACCTGCATCATTCTTTTTCCACTTGCATAAAGCCCAATTCAAGCGGAGTTTTCCGCCCAAATATCTTCACCATGACCTTCAGCTTCTTTTTCTCGGTGTTCACTTCTTCAATGATACCACTGAATCCGCTGAACGGACCATAATTCACCTTTACAGTCTCACCGACTACATACGGGATGTTCATCTCTTCTGTAGCATCCTGCAATTCGTCAACAGTACCGAGTATGCGATTGACTTCTGATTGTCTTAAAGGTACGGGTTTATCCGAACCTCCCAAGAAACCAATCACGTTTGGAGTGTTTCTCAAGTGATGAGCAACCTCACCAACCAAAGCCGCCTCTACCAAAACGTAACCAGGAAGATAACTTCTTTCCTTCACAATTTTCTTGCCATTGCGAACCTGATATACCTTTTCAGTAGGAATCAACACCTGAGACACGTAATCACCAAGGTCGCTGTTCTTAATGTCAGCTTCAAGGTATTCCTTTACCTTAGTTTCTTTTCCGCTGATAGCACGCAATACGTACCATTTCTTTTCAATCTCAGACATTCTTCAAGCTTTTTAATGAGGATAAACAAACTCCATTACGTGCTGGAAACAATAGTCCATCACAAACACCACCAATGCGATGAGCAGGGAAGCATATAAAACAACTACCGCACTGTTGGTAAGTTCAGAATACGTAGGCCACGATACTTTATGTACAAGTTCGTCGTAAGTTTCTTTGAAATAAGTTACAATCTTTTTCATTGCTTCAATATTAGCACGGGAGGAGAGGCTCGAACTCCCGACACCCGGTTTTGGAGACCGGTGCTCTACCAACTGAGCTACTCCCGTTTGAACATAATCAGTTCCCGATAGTAAATAACGGGAACTGATTAAGATTTATATTTTAGTCAAGAATTTCAGTAATCTGACCAGAACCTACTGTACGACCACCTTCACGGATAGCGAAGCGCAGACCTACGTTCAAGGCAACCGGATAGATCAGCGTAACAGTGATTTCAACGTTATCACCCGGCATTACCATTTCTACGCCTTCCGGCAGAGTGATTTCACCTGTACAGTCCATAGTACGCAGATAGAACTGAGGACGATACTTGTTGTGGAACGGAGTGTGACGACCACCTTCCTCTTTCTTCAAAACGTAGATAGAAGCTTTGAACTTAGAGTGAGGCTTAATCTGACCCGGCTTGCAGAGTACCATACCGCGCTTGATTTCGTTCTTGTCGATACCACGCAGCAACAGACCTACGTTATCACCAGCTTCACCTTCATCCAACAGTTTGCGGAACATTTCAACGCCAGTTACAACCGACTTCTTATCCTCACCCAAACCAAGGATTTCAACTTCATCACCTACCTTGATAACACCAGCCTCGATACGACCAGTAGCTACAGTACCACGACCAGTGATAGAGAATACGTCTTCAACAGGCATCAAGAACGGTTTATCTACATCACGCGGAGGCAGAGGAATCCAGCTATCGCAAGCATCCATCAGCTCCATAACTTTTTCTTCCCACTTTTCAACGCCGTTCAATGCACCCAGCGCAGAACCCTGGATAAACGGAGTGTTGTCACCATCGAAATCATAAGCAGACAACAGTTCACGCATTTCCATTTCAACGAGTTCCAACATTTCAGGGTCGTCTACCATATCGCACTTGTTCATGAATACAACCAGCCTAGGAACGTTTACCTGACGAGCCAGCAAGATGTGCTCGCGAGTCTGAGGCATCGGACCATCAGTTGCAGCAACTACGATGATAGCACCATCCATCTGAGCGGCACCAGTTACCATGTTCTTTACGTAGTCGGCGTGACCCGGGCAGTCTACGTGAGCATAGTGACGGTTAGCAGTCTCGTATTCAACGTGAGAAGTGTTGATAGTAATACCTCTTTCCTTCTCTTCAGGAGCGTTGTCGATCTGATCGAAAGACTTAACTTCTGACAGACCCTTCTTAGCCAACACTGTAGTGATAGCAGCTGTCAACGTGGTTTTACCGTGGTCAACGTGACCAATTGTACCAATGTTCACGTGGGGTTTGGTACGTTCGAATTTCTCTTTAGCCATAGCTTTACTTGTTATTTATTTGATTAATAATCAGCATTTACAATGTAAGAGCTGTTACCGGGACTTGAACCCGGGACCTCTTCCTTACCAAGGAAGTGCTCTACCGCTGAGCTATAACAGCAAGTGAAAGGAGTGGGCAAAGATGGATTCGAACCACCGAAGGCGTAAGCCAGCAGATTTACAGTCTGCCCCATTTGGCCACTCTGGTATTTGCCCATCACTTTGTTTTTCGAGCCTCTTGTCGGATTCGAACCAACGACCCCGAGATTACAAATCACGTGCTCTGGCCAACTGAGCTAAAGAGGCAATTTTGCAGCCGTTCGCGCTATACCGTGTGCGAAACGGCTGCAAATTTAGGCATTTATTTCATTCCCGCAAAATTTTTGCAGGTTTTTTATTTATTACGTATTTTTTCCTTGTACTTAACCAGTTGTTTTTCCAAAGCTTCCAAACATAAGTCTACCGCTTCTTCAAACGTATCACAAACCTTGTTCGCATACAATTCGCCATTGGGAACTAAGACCTTCACTCCGGCTTCCTTGTTTTCGGCTGTTTCTGGTTTAACTACCTTTAATGACACCTCTACTTTCTGTATATCATCATAAAATCGCTCCAACTTCGCAGCTTTCTTTTGGATAAAAGCCTGCAATTGCTCTGATGCGTCAAAGTGAATTGATTGAATTCTAATTTCCATACATACCTCCTTTTCTTTAAGCCCGAGGATGGGCCTGGTTATACACTTTTTTAAGCTCTTCGAAAGTCGTATGCGTGTAAATCTCGGTAGTAGCCAAGCTTTCGTGCCCCAACAGTTCCTTAATTGCTCCAAGTTCCGCTTCATGATTCAGCATGCTTGTCGCAAAGGTATGCCGTAGCACATGTGGACTCCGTTTTTTCACAGTCACCACCTTCGAAAGGTTTCGCGTCACAATTTTCCTCACGATATTAGGATAAAGCCGCTCACCCGTCTTACGGACAAAAAAAGCGCCCGACCGAACCGGAACCGATTCATCCCGTTGCTTCACATAAGCCTCCATCTCCACCCGCAATTCTTCACCAAAAGGAATCAGACGCTGCTTGTTACGTTTACCGGTGACCTTAATCACCGATGCCGCAAAATCAACATCCCCGTCGTCGAGGCCTATCAGTTCCGAAAGTCTCATGCCTGTGGCATAAAACATAGCAATAACCAAATGGTCACGGCAACCTTCAAATCCTTCTCCAAAGTCCTCATCATCCAGCAATCGGTTCATTTCACTTTCCTTCACGAAAACGGGCAGGTTTTTCTTGTTTTTAGGCCCCGTTATCTTACGCAACGGATCCACTTTCACCTCTCCCTTCCTCAGAAGATACTTATAATATGACCGAAGCGAGCTGAGCTTACGGTTCACAGAAGTCGTCGCATAGCCGAGGTTCATCAAATGAATCATCCATTCGCGAACAACGTCCACCACCACTTCCGAAGGAGACTGAAGACCGACATCTTCTCCGCCAAACTCCTGAAACTGACGGATATCCTCACCGTAAGCTTTTACGGTATCATCAGAATAATTCCGCTCATAACGGAGATAATCGAGAAAAGAGTCTGTCAGCAACATATCGCTACATAACTAAATGTGCAACGAATGTATGAAAAGAATTCAATAATTCAAAGGATTTTACGAATTATTAATCTTCTACTTGCTGAAGTTTCTGAACGTAAACGGCACGTTCTTTCTTAAGTCTTTTAATAACAGACGGTTTGTCAAACTGCTGTCTGCTTCTCAACTCTTTTACGATGCCAGTCTTTTCAAATTTACGTTTGAATTTCTTCAGCGCTTTCTCAATGTTTTCGCCTTCTTTTACAGGTACTACAATCATTGTTTTTAATTAATTAAAAAGTTAATGTTTAAAAATCTCACGATTAATTCGAGCCGCAAAAGTACACATATTTTCTTGATTCACAAAAAACTTTCTGCAAAATCTTAGCAAACAGGCAGATATTCTTTTCTTTAGCTATCTTTACATGGAACTATCAACAACTAGAAAAAATCTCAAAAACGGCGTAAAAGTTTGCACCGTCCGCGTTCTTTATGTACTTTTGATAATCGTAATGCCTGCTTCCGACAGGCATTACGATCCCCACACAATCATACATCTTTTATATAGTGAATTATGAACGACACCATTAAAGAACGCATCCAGACTCTCCGCGCATGGATGAAACAGACGGGGATAGAAGCATTCATCATCCCCAGTACAGACCCGCACCTGAGCGAATACGTAGCCCCCCACTGGCAGAGTCGAGAATGGATTTCCGGTTTTACCGGCTCGGCAGGGACCGTAGTGGTTACCGAGAAAGAAACCGGCTTGTGGGCCGACTCGCGCCACTTCCTGCAAGCCGCCCAGCAGCTGGGAGGTACCGGCATCGACCTCTATAAGGAGATGCTGCCCGAAACGCCTTCCATCCCCGCTTTTCTATCCGAACAATTAAAAAAGGGACAAAGTGTAGGCATCGACGGCAAGGTATTCGCTACCGACGCAGCCCGATCACTCCAAAAAGAACTGGAAAACAACGGAATAACACTCAAATGCACCGCTGATCCGATGGAACAGATATGGGACGGGCGACCGGAAATGCCACAAGCCCAGGCCTTTATCCACGACACGAAATATGCCGGACGTACCTGTGCCGAGAAACTGGAAGCCATACGTGCCGAGATGAAGAAAGCCAAAGCCGACAGCTTGCTGCTCTCTGCCCTCGACGAAATAGCATGGACACTGAACCTGCGCGGCAGCGATGTGCACTGCAATCCAGTCGTTGTCAGCTACTTGCTGATTGGAGAAAACGAAGCGCACTACTTTATCAACTCGCAAAAGGTAACACCCGAAGTCGCTGCACACCTGCATGAAGCGGGCGTATCACTACACACCTATCAGGAAATCGAGTCCTACCTCGCCCAATTGCCGGCAGAAAACCTGATGCTGGAGCCAGGCAAGACCAACTATGCCGTACGCTCGGCCATTCCCCAGCAGTGCCGCGTCATCGAAGCCCCCTCGCCCGTTGCCCTTCTGAAAGCCGTACGCAACGAACAGGAGATAGCCGGACTCCGACAGGCCATGCAACGCGACGGCGTAGCACTGGTGAAGTTCCTAAAGTGGCTGGAAGAAGCAGTTCCTCAAGGTAAGGAAACGGAAATCAGCGTGGACAAGAAACTGCATGAGCTGCGTGCCGCCCAACCGCTCTACATGGGCGAAAGTTTCGACACCATCGCCGGGTACGGAGCTCACGCGGCCATCGTCCACTACGAAGCCACACCCGAAACAGACATTCCGCTGGAGCCCCGCGGCTTCCTGCTGCTCGACTCGGGTGCACAATACCTGGACGGTACCACGGACATTACCCGTACCATCGCCCTCGGCCCGCTGACAGACGAAGAAAAGACCGACTACACCTTAATATTAAAGGGCCACATCGACCTGGCCATGGCTGTCTTCCCCGAAGGCACGCGCGGTGCACAGCTCGACGTACTGGCCCGCATGCCCATCTGGCAGCACCGCATGAACTTCCTGCACGGCACGGGGCATGGCGTGGGCCATTTCCTCAACGTGCACGAAGGCCCGCAGAGCATCCGCATGAACGATAACCCCGTCACCCTGCGCCCAGGTATGGTCACCAGCAACGAACCGGGCGTTTATAAGGCCGGCAGCCATGGCATCCGCACGGAGAACCTGGTGCTCACTGTTCCTGCAGGCGAAGGCCTGTTCGGCCGTTACCTGAAGTTCGAGACCGTCACCCTCTGCCCCATCTGCACTCGTGGCATCGTCCGCGACCTGCTGACTCCGGCAGAAATAGACTGGCTGAACCAATACCACCGCACGGTGTACGAGCAACTCTCGCCCAGCCTCGACGAAGACGAACGGCTGTGGCTGGAGAAGGCTTGCAAGGCAATTTAATTTAACCTTTAACCCCTAAAGAAAAATGGCATTAATCAAATCAGTAAGAGGCTTTACGCCCGAAATAGGAGAAAACTGCTACCTGGCCGACAACGCCACCATCGTAGGCGACGTAAAGATGGGCCGCGACTGCAGTGTATGGTTCAACACCGTGTTGCGCGGTGACGTCAACTCCATCCGCATCGGCAACGGTGTGAACATACAGGACGGCAGCGTGCTGCACACGCTCTACGAGAAATCGACCATCGAAATAGGCGACCACGTGTCCATCGGTCACAACGTCACCATCCACGGCGCCACCGTGAAGGACTATGCCCTTGTCGGCATGGGTGCTACCATCCTCGACCACGCCGTCGTGGGCGAAGGCGCCATCGTAGCCGCCGGCTCGCTGGTACTGAGCAACACGGTCATCGAGCCGGGCAGCATCTGGGGCGGTGTACCCGCCAAGTTCATCAAGAAGGTGGACCCCGAACAGGCCAAGGAACTGAACCAGAAGATTGCGCACAACTACCTGATGTACGCCAGTTGGTACAAAGAGTGAGACGCTCCCAAAGATGGTCCTCTCACCCAGTGCTTCCTCATCCCCTGACGAAGCACTTTGTTACCCCCTCATAAAGCACTTCCTCACGACCTCATGCAGCACGGCATGAAGTGGTGAGGAAGTGCTCTGTTATAGAGAGTATGCAGAATACCGCTTATTTCAGGACCTCTACCGCACGCTGGATACGACGGATAGTCTCTTCCTTACCCAGCAGCTCGGTGATGTCGAACATGTGCGGACCCTTGCACTCGCCCACAACAGCCAGACGGAAGGCATTCATCACGTTGCCCATGTGGTAGCCCTTCTCCGTAATCCAGCCGATGACGATGTCTTCGGACGGCTTCGAGCTGAAATCGGCGATGCCGCGCAGTACTTCCACCAACTCGCCCATGATGCGGGGCGTGTCTTCGGACCAGCGTTTCTTCACGTCCTTCTCGGCATACGTTTCGGGAGCCACGAAGAAGAAGCGTGCCTGATCCCAGAGTTCCTTCACAAAGTTGACGCGGCCCTTGACGAGCGACACCACGCGGGTCAGGAACTCGTCGCTGTATTGTGCCACGTCTACGCCATTGGCTGCCAGTACAGGCTTGAACAGCTCAGCGATTTCGGCGTCAGGCTTCTGGAGGATATATTCGTGGTTGAACCAGATACCTTTCTTATAGTCGAACTTGGCACCGGCCTTGCTGCAATGACTCAGGTCGAAGAGCTTCACCAGCTCGTCCATCGACATCAGTTCCTGGTCGTTGCCGGGGTTCCATCCCAGCAGGGCGAGGAAGTTGATGACGGCCTCGGGCAAGTAACCGGCCTCGCGATAACCCGAAGACACTTCGCCGGTCTTGGGGTCGTGCCATTCCAGAGGGAAAACGGGGAAGCCCAGACGGTCGCCGTCGCGCTTGCTCAGCTTGCCGTTGCCTTCGGGCTTCAGCAGCAGGGGCAGGTGGGCAAACTGGGGCATGGTGTCTTCCCAACCGAAAGCGCGGTAGAGCAGCACATGCAGCGGAGCCGAAGGCAACCACTCCTCGCCGCGGATGACGTGGGATACCTCCATGAGGTGGTCGTCCACGATATTGGCCAGGTGATAGGTAGGCAGCTCGTCGGCCGACTTATAAAGCACCTTGTCGTCGAGGATGGAAGAGTTGATGACCACTTCGCCACGGATGAGGTCGTGGACATGCACGTCTTCATTCGGCTCAATCTTGAAACGTACGACATATTGCTTGCCCTCGGCGATCAGCGCATCTACTTCTTCCTTCGGAAGAGTCAGCGAGTTGCGCATCTGCAGGCGGGTAGAAGCGTCATACTGGAAGTTGGCCACTTCCTTGCGCTTAGCCTCCAGTTCTTCGGGCGTATCGAAAGCGATATAGGCTTTTCCTGCATCGAGCAGCACCTGGACGTACTTCTTGTAAATGTCGCGACGTTCGGACTGACGGTAGGGACCGTGGTCACCACCAAAGCTGACACCCTCGTCGAAAGGAATGCCGAGCCACTTGAACGACTCCAGGATATATTCTTCAGCACCCGGAACGAAACGGTTGCTGTCGGTGTCTTCGATACGGAAAATAAGATCACCTCCATGCTGACGCGCAAAAAGGTAATTATACAACGCGGTGCGCACACCGCCGATGTGCAAAGCGCCCGTCGGACTCGGGGCAAAACGGACTCTGACTCTTCTTTCTGCCATAATCTTCCTTACTTTATGAATATTTTAGGCGGCAAAATTAAGCCTTTTTTTCCACATGATTGTTTTTTTTTGTACTTTTCGCAAAAATTTCAACCGATATGAACAAAAGCAGTGAAAAAAAACACTCCGTTTATAGAGATTTGCTATACAAAGCCCTTCTTTTCATCGGTACGGTAGCGGTCATCGTCTACTTCCTGCCCCGTGACGGGAAGTTCAACTATCAGTTTGACATCAACAAACCCTGGAAATACGGCCAGCTGATAGCGACCTTCGACTTTCCGATCTACAAGACGGACGACGTGGTCAGACACGAGCAGGACAGTATCCTGGCCCGCTTCCAGCCCTACTATCAGAAGGACAAGAATATCGCAACAGAAGCCCTGAAAAAACTGAAAAAGGACTACCAGAACCGCCTGCACGCCCCCTATCTGACAGCCGACTACCTGCAATATATCGAAAAGAAACTGACCGAAGTGTACCAGGCAGGCATCCTGTCGTCCGAGGCAATGGAAACGTTGCAAAAAGACAGCACGCGAAGCATTATGACCGTGAACGACAAGATTGCACAGCAGCAAGGAACTGACAAGCTGTATACCGTCAAATCGGCTTATCACTACATCTTGACGGCCGACTCCCTGCACTACCGTCCCCACGTTCTGCGTCAATGTTCCCTGAACGACTACCTGAACATCAACCTGACCTTCGACGAACAGCGTACGGACGCAGCCCGCAAGGAAATGCTGGAAAACTACTCGTGGGCCAACGGCATCGTACTGAGCGGACAGAAAATCATAGACCGTGGCGAGATTGTCAGCCCGGAGACCTACAATATTCTGGAAAGCCTGCGCAAAGAATCCATCAAACGCAGTGCATCAGCCGGACAGAACCGCCTGACACTGCTGGGACAGATACTCTACGTCAGCATCTTCATGCTGTGCTTCATGCTTTACCTCGACCTGTTCCGCAAGGACTACTACAACCGGAAAGGAAGCCTGTCGCTGCTCTTTGCACTGATGATGTTCTACTGCGTGGTAACCTCGATCATGATGGCATACAACCTGTTCAATGTCTACATCCTTCCCTATGCCATGCTGCCGGTCATCATCCGCGTATTCCTCGATTCGCGAACAGCTTTCCTGACGCACTGCATCACCATCCTGGTATGTTCCATCTGCCTCCGCTATCCGCATGAATTTATTCTGCTACAGATAACCGCCGGCCTGGTAGCCATCTATAGCCTGAGGGAACTGTCACAACGCTCACAGCTGTTCAAGACAGCCGTGCTGGTCATACTGACCTATGCCGCCCTCTATTTCGCTTTCGAGATGATTACGGAAAACGACTTGTCGAAGGTGAACGGACGGATGTATATCTACTTCATCATCAACGGCATCTTCCTGCTCTTCACCTATCCGCTCCTATTCGTACTGGAAAAAACATTCGGCTTTACCTCGAACGTGACGCTGGTCGAACTGTCCAACATCAACAATCCGCTGCTGCGCCGCATGTCCGAAACCGTGCCCGGCACCTTCCAGCACTCCATGCAAGTGGCCAACCTGGCTGCCGAAGCCGCCAACTGCATCGGTGCCAAGAGCCAACTGGTACGTACCGGCGCCCTCTACCACGACATCGGCAAAATGGAGAATCCCGTGTTCTTCACCGAAAACCAGCGGGGAGGTATCAATCCGCACAAAAACTTGAACTACGAACAAAGTGCGCAAGTAGTCATCAGCCACGTTACCGGCGGCGTGAAACTGGCCGAAAAAAACAACCTGCCCAAGGTCATCAAGGACTTCATAACAACCCACCACGGCAAAGGGAAAACCAAATATTTCTACATTTCGTGGAAGAACGAACATCCTGGAGAAGAGCCAGACGAAGCTATGTTCACCTACCCCGGTCCGAATCCTTTCACCAAGGAACAAGCCATTCTGATGATGGCCGACTCGGTAGAGGCCGCTTCGCGCAGCCTGCCCCAGTATGACGAAGAAAGCATCAGCAACCTGGTGGAGAAAATTATCGACTCTCAGGTAGCCGAAGGGTACTTCAAGGAGTGCCCCATCACCTTCAAAGACATCGCTACCGTGAAGGAAGTGTTCAAAGAGAAGCTGAAGACCATCTATCACACGCGCATCAGCTATCCCGAACTGAAAAAGCAAGAAGAGAAAAAGTAAAAAACCTAACCCCATAGAGCCATGAAACCTACTGCCAAAGAAGAACAACGCGCCCTGCGCTTCCTGCAACAGAGCCAGCTGACACCGGAGCAAATAGCCGGATTCAGCTTCATGCAACGGCATACGCCCGAACCCGACCGCCACAGCCCGGCCAACGTTTATGGCCCCGGCATCCTGACCTTACGGCTGAAGTCGGGCGAAGAAAGAATACGGATCGTCCATCTGCGCAACCACCCGACGGCTCTGATACGTACTCTGATAAGCCGCGGTATCGCCTTCGACAATCATCCAGCCGACACGGGAAATAGTACAAGGCCAACAGGCACCACCGTCTACCGCCGCATGTCACTCTACATGTTCTGGTATTTCGTACTGTTCGTTCTCTGCCTCAGCATAGCTTTCTATACCCTGAACATCGAACAATGGACAGGCATTGTGCTGCCCGTTCTCTTTTTCGGCATGAGCCTCTACAGCATCTACTTGCTTCAGGTGCGTTTCTGCTACCTCCGACTGGAAACCGACCGCCTGACCGTAGTCAGTGCCGGACGCGAAATCCATTATGCCTACAGCGATCTGCTGAAAGTGAACTTCGACTTCGCCCGCGAACCGAACGCCACACACGTCATGGAAGTGATGGACAATACATATCGCTACCGTCTCTTCTACATCGGCCGTGTACCCCGCACACGGCTCAACGAGATTGCCGAACGTCTCCGCCAAGCAGGTATCGACGCCACATGCAGCCTCAACGACGAAAAACGACACTACCACGACGTGTACCATGAATAATTGAGAATGGATAATTGAGAATTGAGAATTATTAGTAAGGGGGGAGTCTTCCATTATCCATTATCAATTATCAATTCTCCATTATCAATTCCTCAAGCAGTCCTGCACAGGCATCTTCCAGCAGGTCGAGCACATACTCGAAACCTTCTGCACCACCGTAATAGGGGTCGGGAACGTGGTCAGCCTCAGTAAAGCGGGTACAAAAGTCAGTCATACGACAAATCTTCCGTTCTGCTTCGACCGAAGGAGCGCGCTCCTTCAGGTCTTCGATATTGCGGTCGTCCATACCAATGATAAGATCGAAATCATCGAAATCGCTGGTACGAATGGGACGCGAACGATGCACTAGGTTGTAACCGCGGCGGGCAGCATGCGCACGCATCCGCGGATCGGGCAATTCGCCCTGATGATAACTCAGGATACCGGCAGAGTCAATCACAAATTCATCGGCTCTTCCGGCCTCTTCCACCAGATGTTTCATTACACCTTCGGCAGACGAAGAGCGACAGATGTTTCCGAGGCAGACAAACAGGATACGGTGTTTCTTTGAAGAAGCCAAGTCTTTCTTTTCCATAGTTTCCATATTAAATTCAGATACCTAAATACTGTTTAAACCGCGTTACGTCATCATTCAGGATAAGCGCCTCGGGAAAATCAGTCTCACGGATGAGTTCTGATACGTATTCGTAATTGGCAATATCGAACGAAATGTGGGCATCACTTCCTAAAATGACAGGTACTTCGTACCGCTTGCACAGACGAAGGATTTCCAGATTATTGGGACGGGCCTCCTCCTTGTGGCGGCAGGGCTTCAGGGAACTGTTGTTGATCTCGAGCAGTGTGTGATGTTCTTTCGCCGCAAGGACAATAGGTTCGAACAGCAAACGGGCCGTTCCGTCGCCGGGATGGCTGATGATGTGGATGTAGGGATTGGCTATCGCCCGCAGCATGCCTTCCGTATTCTCCTCGGGCGTTCCCGGACGGTAACAAAGCGAATGGATGCCGGCAATGCGCAGATCGAGTTTCTTCAGGTGTGTCTCGTCCAGGTCGAGTCGCCCTTCCGTATCGAGGATGTTGATTTCCGCCCCCAGCAACAACTCAATCCCATACATACGTCTGGGCACGACATGCAGGTTACGGAAATAAATCAGGTCACAAGTACCAGGGATGCCGGGCGTATGCTCGGTGATGCCCAGCAGTTCCAGTCCCTTGTCGGCAGCTGCCTGTGCCATCTCCTGCAGCGTGCTGAAGGCATGCCCGCTGGCCAACGTATGCGTGTGTACGTCTAATGCTATCTTCATATTTATATCCTAAATTATATTCTACATCGGGTCGACATCGTAATAAACAATGAGCGACTTGAAACGGTCTTCGGCCACCATCTCCTGTTGTACCTGCACCAGCAACTGCCGTGCACGTGCCATCGGAGCATTCGTTTCTATCTTGAGGACAATCTTGCGAATGAACAGCGTCTGTATGCGGGCCACAGGCGGTTTGTCCGGTCCCAGTACCCGTGCACCAAAGACAGCACGCAGCTTAGCAGCCATCGTCTGTGCCATGACGTCGAGCAGCTGCTCGTTGCGGTGTTTCAGGTAGACATACACCAACCGGTAGTAAGGCGGATAGCGGAACAACTGCCGCTCGGCCAGCTGCCCGACCACCATCCCCTCGAAGTCGTTGTGCATCACCTGCGGAATGATGGGATGATCGATACTCTTGGTCTGCAATACCACCCGCCCACGCTTGTTCTTGCGTCCGGCCCGCCCGGCCACCTGTGCCATCAGCTGGAAAGCACGCTCGTAGGCGCGAAAATCGGGATAGTTCATCATGGTATCGGCATTGAGGATACCTACCACGCTGACGTGGTCGAAGTCCAGTCCCTTGGACACCATCTGCGTGCCGATAAGGATGTCTGTCCGTCCTTGCTGGAAGTTGTGGATGATGCGTTCATAGGCCGTACGGGTACGGGTAGTATCCAGATCCATGCGAGCTACGCGAGCCTCTGGGAAGATAGCTTTCACGTCGTCTTCAATCTTCTCCGTACCAAAGCCACGGTTGCGCAGGTCCACTCCCTCGCAGGCAGGACACTGACGGGGCACAGGCTGCGTGTAACCGCAGTAATGGCAGGTCAGCTGGTTGAGCCCCTTATGGTAGGTGAGGCTGACGTCGCAGTTTTTGCATTTGGGTACCCAGCCGCACGTATGGCACTCGATCATAGGTGCAAAGCCGCGGCGGTTCTGGAAGAGGATAACCTGCTCCTTCTGCTCCAGCGCCTCGCGCACGTATTGCAACAACAAGGGTGAGAAGGGACCATTCATGCGCTTCTTGCGTTGCAGTTCCTTGATGTCGACCGGAATGATTTCGGGCAGTTGAATTTCCTTGTAGCGTTCCTTCAGCTCTACCAGCGCGTACTTACCACCCTCGGTAGCATTGTACCAGCTCTCCACACTGGGCGTAGCAGTACCCAGCAAGGTTTTGGCCCCACACATAGAAGCCAATATGATAGCCGCGTTGCGGGCGTGGTAGCGGGGAGCGGGATCCTGCTGCTTGTAAGTATTCTCGTGTTCCTCGTCGACGATGACCAGTCCCAGCCGCTGGAAGGGCAGGAAAAGGGACGAACGCACACCGAGGATAATGTCATAGGGTTCATGGGAAAGCTGTTTCTGCCACACCTCTACCCGCTCGGCATCGGGAAACTTGGAATGATAGATGCCCAGCCTGCTGCCAAAGACCCGCTTCAGACGCTCGGTTATCTGGGTAGTCAAAGCAATTTCAGGCAGCAGATAAAGTACTTGCTTGCCTTGACGGATAGCCTCATCAATGAGGTGGATATAAATTTCGGTCTTGCCGCTGGAAGTGACTCCGTGAAGCAGGCAAACATTTTTCTTGCGGAACGAAACGCGGATTTCGTCGAAAGCCCGTTGCTGATGTATATTCAATTCATTGAGGGACATCACAGCTTGTGAAACAGTTTCCAGTCGCCCCACCTCCTGTTGATAGACCTCGAACACGCCTTTATCCACTAACCCGCTAAAAACAGCAGGAGTAGCGCCCGAACGTTTCAGCAGCTCGGCTTTGGAAACTTCCTTGACCTCTCTTCCTCCCAGACAGCCGGAAAGTTCGATGTACTTCATCAGCAGGTCCAACTGCTTGGGCGCCCGGCGTTGCAGTTCGTCGAAGAAGAAATGCAGCCGCCGTTCGTTGCACGCCGCTTCCGTAAGGCGCACACGTGTCTCGGTCTTGGGCTTGTAGGTGCGTTTCAACTCTTCCTTTACAAAAAGAGCATCTTTCTCGAGTAATGACTTCACTACAGCAAGAATGTTCTTCAAACCGCTTTCCTTTTCCAGCCTAGTCACCGTTTGTTCGGGTTCGACAGCCAACAGGTCCAGCACTTTTTGTTCGCGTTCGGATAACGGTTCTGTAGCTTCGAAATCTGGATTGTACTCTACTACGGTTTCACTCTCCAGCTTCAGCCCCGACGGCAAGGCAGCCTTGTAGACATCGCCCTGCGTACAAAGATAATAGTCGGCCAGCCACTCCCAGAACCGAAACTGTAAGGGCAACAGAATAGGGTGTTCGTCGAGTACAGCCGACACTTCCTTCACTTCGTATTCCTGTGGCTTCAGGTAATGCACATTGCGCACAATACCCGTATAGAATTTCTTCCGCCCAAAGGATACTACCACCCGACAGCCTATCTGCACCTGTCCGTCCATCTCAGGCGGCAAAGCATACGTGAAACTGGCCTGTAGAGGCAATGGCAATATGACATCGACAAATTTTTCCATCGTGAGTGCAAAGATACGACAAAAAAACAGCGCCACCAATCAAAAAGATTAGCAGCGCCATTGACTTATCAAACTAATTGTCTTTTCTAAAACATATATGCTAATGAGATTTGCCAGGTTTTAGTTTTAAAATCAGCCTCCTGTACATTCTTCCAAGTGAAACTATCCCCCAAAGGGATCTGATAATTCACTCCAATTTGTAGATGCTTCACCAGCTTCACACCAGCACCGATATTCAATCCAACCTGTGTTTTCTTGGCCTCTAGTCCTTGCAAATCAACATCTTTAAAATTAAAAAAGAAATCCGGTCCTGCTGCTACATAAATTCCAAACATACTGCCTAATCCTAACGTATATTTCAGATTGACAGGAATTTCCACACCCTGCTGCTTAAAATCATCTTCACCACGCTGTGAATACATTACAGCACCGTCGATACCCAAACCGATAACCGGTATTGTAAACTCGGCCATCGGACCAATAAAGAAACCAGCACTATTGTCCTTATTTCCTTCATATCCACCATTCCAGTCAATCTTCGACATATTCACACCACCTTTCACGCCCCATTTAAGCTGAGCCTGAGCAGGCGTAGCCAATGCCAGACAGCACACAGCTACTAATAAAATACTAAAAACCTTTTTCATATTCTTTCATTTAAAGTTTTGGGCAAATATATGTAAAATATTCCACGAAAAGAGTACAATCTAACAGAAAACTACTACCTTTGCACGACCAAACCAAGGAAAGATGCCGGAGTGGTCGATCGGGCCGCACTCGAAATGCGGTGAACGGGCAACTGTTCCCAGGGTTCGAATCCCTGTCTTTCCGCTAAAAAAGATGTAAGTCTTACTACAAGATTTGCATCCTTTTTTCTTCATAAACATCATACACCATGAAAATGTTCATTATCGCCGCCCTGACGGCCATCTTTTTAACAATCCACGGATGCCGTCCTGCCTCAGACTGGCAAACACAACTACGTACAGAGCTCCAAACTTATACAGACACATTGGATGCACAAATCGGTATCGCTCTCTTGCTGGAAAACGGAGACAGCCTGACACTCAACAACCGCCAACACTACGAAATGATGAGTGTATTCAAGTTCCATCAGGCACTGGCCGTATGCAACTATCTACACCACCACAACCAATCACTCGACACCCTGCTTCACATCACGCCCGCCGATTTGAAGCCCAATACCTGGAGTCCGCTCAGGGACAGATATCAGCAAGAAGAGTACGTAAACGGAATGGATATCAGTGTCCGAAACCTGTTGGAATACACGCTACAGCAAAGTGACAACAATGCCTGTGACATTTTGTTCTACCGTCTCGTATCGCCTGCCGAGACAGACCTTTTTATCAGAAACCTGGGACTGACAGAAGATTTCGGCATTGCCTATACCGAAGCAGAGATGCAGAAAGACCATCACCTCAGCAAAGGCAACTGGAGTACACCTTATGCAGCAGCCAGCCTCTTGAAACACTTTCTGGAAACTGATCTCATAAAGGAGCCTTACAAAGCTTTCATAAAGGAAACAATGACCAGTTGCCAGACCGGCATGAAACGACTTCCCGCCCCACTACATGATGCGGGAGCCATTATTGGCCACAAGACCGGTAGTGGATATACCACGGCAGACGGCCGTATTGGAGCGACCAACGACCTCGGATTCATCACCCTATCCGATGGGACTCGCTATATCCTGGCCGTTTTTGTAAAAGATTCGGGATACAATGCCACACAAACGGAGGAAATCATCGGACAAATATCTCAAATCGTATTCAACCACCTGCAAAAATATTGATTACTCACCATGATACAAATCAGAAAGACTCAACCAGAAGACATAGACCACCTGATGAACATCTTTGAACAGGGTAAACGCATCATGCGTAAAAGTGGGAATCTGAAACAATGGACAGGAAGTTATCCCAGCCGAGATTTAATAAAAAAAGATATCGAAGCCGGTCACAGCTATGTCTGTCTGGACGAAAAGGGAGATATCATCGGGACCTTTACCTTCATTCCTGGCAAAGATCCTACTTATGCCCGCATCTACGAAGGACAATGGTTGGACGACGAAGTCCTTATGCCACCATCCACCGCCTGGCCAGTACAGAAGACAGCCACGGTGTAGCCGCCGCCTGCCTGGAGTGGTGCTACACCCAAATACAGAACTTGCGGGCAGACACCCACCGCGACAACCTCATCTTGCAACATATCCTGCAAAAACACGGTTTCCGCTATTGCGGCATCATCTACCTGCTGAACGGCGATGAACGGTTGGCATACCAGAAATTGTAGATGAACGGTAAGTAAATAAACCCTAAATGCTAGCAATACCTCTTCTTCAGCTCCTCCACCGACATGCCGGTAAAATAATCTTCAATGAAGTTCCAACGCTGCTCGTCGGTCATACGATCGGTACCGAAAAACATCGTAAACAGCTCAATCTGTTCCTGGAAAATGCGTTCATTAGCATCTAGAATCAGATTACGATAACCATCGGCTGCCGCCAGCTGTTCCAGCCTATCCGCATCGTTGATGCGTACATGAACGCACGGCGTACCGCCCCCTGCCACACTGAACGACAAGCCCCCCAGCATGGAAAGCAGGTTAAGCAACATGTTCAAATCGGAAAACGGCGTACAGTAGAACTGCAAACGGTCGCCCTTATGCCCCGTGATACGCTGGGCAAACAACTTCTGATAACGCGAAAGCAACAGATCGAAGCCACGGGTTACGGTAAACGAAAGTTCGTTGGACTCCTTTTTCTTCTGGCTGCTGATATAACTCACGCTTCGCCCTTCCTCCGTACGGCTCTCGAGCAGGGAACCAATGAAGCGCTTGGCCGAACGGACATCCATCGCATGTTCGGCAAAGACGGCACGCAAGGCTTCTTCATCAAAACGCCCCTTACTCTTCTGTAAAGCTGTTTTCAGCAGCGTAACCAGACTCTTGAACAGCTCGTCCATACGACTGCGGAGCGTATCGGCGTCTTCCTTCAGCAGCACCTCATGCTTGCCTACGGCAACCGGACGTGCACCTTCGCACAGCGTACCGTTATTCAGTTTCTGTTTGAATTCCTTATAACCCAATTCGGGGAAACGCTCTTCCCACAAACGATCGAGACGGGCCAGGTAAACACCCTCCTCTCCTTCCACCGGAGTCAGATAATCGGCATACGCACGGGCAAACGCATCTCCCGTCTTGTCCTGCACATAGCCTTCCACCAGCAGATTCTGCGGACTGACCTCCAGCAAGCGGGAGCCAAAACGTTTCTGCACGTCTTCCTCGAGCCATAGCAAGGCGGTCTTTACAAATTGTCCCAGTTCCGTTTCATACTCCAGTTTATTCTTTGTACGCGGCAGTTTCACCACAAACTCGAAGTCGGAAAGCGACACCAGCATCTCCAGCTTCTGTCCTTTCATGTGATATACCTCGATGAGTTTCTGCAGAATCAGTGCCAACTGTTCCTGGGCAATAGCTCCCGTCTGATGCAGACGGTTCATATAATAGAAATCGCGTTCGTGGAAATCGGTGGCCGAAATGCCTTGCACGGATGCATCACGGGCAGCGCGTCCGACCTCCTGCACGTAATCGACAAACGTACTCGAAGGAGCCACATGGTAGACACGGTCGATATCACTGATGTCCACCCCCATACCAAAAGCCTTGGTAGCTACGATCAGCCGCTTACTACCATCCTTAAAGGCGTCTACAATGGCAGCCTTCTGCACCTTGTCCTTCTTCCCGTAGTAGGAAGCGACCAAAGGCCAGTCGGCAGGCTTCACCCACGACTTGATCCGCATGTCGATCCCACCGGCAAAGGGATAATAGAGCAACGTCTTATGCCCGTCCAGATAGTCGTCCACACGGGCAGAAACAGCACGCTGCTTGGCCTTATCGTAAGTTTCCCCTTCCTCCAGCTGCAACTGGCGGATGTCGAAACCAATATTCCGACGCTTCACCGTACCAATGTAGAGCACACAGGGTTCCATCTGCAATGAACGGACCGTCTCGAAAACCATATCGTTGTCGCCCGACGGATTCCATACTGCCGTAGCCGTCAGGGCAAACAGCGGGAAGTCATAGCCCAATGTCTGTTTCAAACCAGAAAGATAACGCCCCAGGAACCAATAGTCTACACGAAATTCCTTGCCCCAGGTAGTCACCGTATGAGCCTCATCGACTACGACAAGCCCAATACGACGGTCGCCCACAAAGTGACGGATATCGTAGGACAGCAACAACTCGGGCGAGAGGTAGAACAGGTCCACCTCACCCTCGCGCACCCGGCGATATACCTCAGCTTTCTGTTCGGGCGACAAGTCGGATGAAGCGTATGCCACACGCTCGTAACCCAGATCCTGCAATCCCTCTACCTGATCGACAATCAGAGCCTTCAGAGGGGAAACGATGAGCGTAAGCAGTCCGTATGCCTGCCCCAGATAAATGCCGGGCAGCTGAAAAATCAACGACTTGCCCGATCCTGTCGGAGCCGTCAGCAGGACATTGTCCGGCCGCTCACGATCGTCTTTAGCCTTTTCGGCTTCCCGAATGACGTGTTCGACTAAGTGTCCCTGCGACAGAACGACTTTATCTTTTCCGCCGAATAAGTCTTTGTATATCTCCAGATCACGGAACTGCCGATACCCGTATACTTCATTCAGAAGCCTGCTTACCTCATCCCGACACTCAAAGGGTGAGCCATGGCCGTCCAATACCGGCAGGCGGCATCCGTTCATATTTCGTGCAATCATGATATTCCTGAAATACGATGTAACAAAAAAAGAGAAAGGTGGTCAGCAGGCCGTAAACTCCGACCTTCAGAACCACCTTTCCTTATTTCTAATTTAATTTGCTGCAATGCTGTTGCTTCAGATATGCGTAATCAATACTCCTCTTCGTTAAAGAAGAAATCTTCCTTGCTTGGATAATCAGGCCAGATATCTTCAATGCTTTCATATATCTCGCCTTCATCTTCCATCTCCTGCAAATTTTCAATCACTTCAAGCGGAGCACCCGAACGCATAGCATAATCAATCAGTTCATCCTTAGTTGCCGGCCAAGGGGCATCTTCCAGCTTCGATGCCAATTCCAATGTCCAATACATAGTTTCTAAGCCTTTAAGTTTGTGTACAATATTCTTTTCTCAATATTTTCGGCAAAAGTATAACATTTTATTTCACTTGCAACTATTCTGCCAAAATATTTCGTCTTTTTTATTATCCAGGTTGATTTTTCGGGAAAGAACGAACAGATAGTCGGACAAACGGTTCACATAAGCCAACAATTCGTCCGCCACATGTACCTCTTCCGCCAACGCCAAAATACGACGCTCAGCACGTCGACAGACCGTACGGCAGACGTGACAAAGCGCTGCTACCTCATCACCTCCCGGCAGCACAAATGCCTTCAACGGCGGGAGCTGGCTGTCCAGACGGTCGATCTCCGCCTCCACCTTTTCCACCTGTTCGGGGGTAACGATACTGGCTGCCCGGAGTTCTGTTTTTTCACTGTCGGTAGCCAGATAACTGCCTACGACAAACAGACTGTTCTGCACCCATTGCACAAAAGCCTTATCTTCATCGTTGGACAAACGGGAAACCAGCAGCCCCAGAAAAGAATTCAGCTCGTCCACCGTGCCATACGCTTCCAAACGGACATGTGTTTTGGGAACACGCGTCCCTCCCACGAGCGACGTCTTGCCGCTGTCACCCGTACGTGTGTATATCAGACTTTTCTTCATATCAGTATATGTTTTAAGCATTAACAGCCCGAAGGCTTCAAAAGTTTACCAGATAATGTTGTTTTATCTTCGTCCGGTCGAAGAAGATGATGCCCAAGTCGTAGAGGTCGAACGTGATGCCGCAGCGTTCGTCCTGCCTCATGGCGTCCCACAGCCTGCGCATGGCCGACGTGTAGCGGATGCCTTCGATGACAAATACCGAGCAGCCACGAGCCCGCTCCACGCACTGACGGAACACTTCCTCTACAAAGTCGGGACGCCGCCAGTCGTGCAGATACAGAAAGTCTACCGGTACGCCCGCCTCCAGAAACAGTTCGTCCAGCTCCGCAGCAGCCGTATAAGTCGCCCCTTCCCTACCCGCCTTCAAATAGAGCCCCGAAGAGGACAGAGGTCCCGCATCGACAATCGTTTCCGGCCGCGCATAGTTAACCAGACGGAACAGAAGCCGCTTCACCCGCAAGGGCTCTTCTCTCCAGCTGCTGGGGTGCTGCGTTGCCTGCCGCTTCTCCCCTTCCAGCAGGGAAGCATACTTATAATAAGGTGCAGTCTCGTAGATGACCCCCGTTATCAGATGGAAAGCAAAAGGTGAGTGCACTCCGTAACCGCACCGATGGCGGAAGCGGGCCAGACGCACGAAAGGACGCTTGCACAAGATAGAGATACGGTTCATGTTCCTGACAGTTTTATACCTGCAAAGATAAAGTAATCCGGCAGAAATCCATCAACCGGCAGCAGTATTTTGCACCCGCCCTGACGAAGTGCTGCATGAGCCCTCCACACAGTGCTTCGTCAGGGGGCGAGGAAGTACTGCATGACGACCTCAGGAAGCACTGCATGGCAAGGCAAGAAAGCACTGCGTTAACCTGCCTGAAACAGCCTTTTCCTCATCCGATAAGATACTTTAGCAGAAAGAATACTGTCAGGATGTACATTGTAACCGTGAGCCGCTTGCGGTGGCCGGACAACAGGTTCACCAACACATAGCTGATCATGCCGATGGAAATACCCTCGGAAATGCTATAGGCCAGCGGCATCATAATCAGGCAAAGGAAAGCGGAGATGGAACGGGAATAGTCGGAGAAATCAATCTCTTTCAGCGTGGAAAGCATCATCAGCCCCACCAATATCAGGATCGGAGCCGTAGCCGCCGTCGGCACCGACAGAAAGAACGGCGCAAAGAACAAGGCAAGCACTAGACCCATCGCCGTCACAAAAGCCGTGAGGCCGCTGCGCCCGCCTTCGTTCACACCAGCCGCATTCTCGACCACAGTGGTGACAGTGCTCGTCCCCATAAGGGCCCCGAACGTCGTTCCCAGCGCATCGGCCATAAAAGCCCGGTTCAGCCGACGGATTTTCCCCTGTCTGTCCACCATACCCGCCTTCACGGACATGCCCACCAGTGTACCGATGGTATCAAAAAGGTCAATAAACAAGAACGTGAAAACCACCACCAGCATGTCCAGGCTCCAGATGTGTTCAAAATCAAACTGAAACACGATGGGAGCAGGCGATGGCGGCAGGCTGCACAAACCTTGCCAGTGAGTCACTCCGAACGGTATGCCCAGGAGCGTAGTTACCAGAATGCCGATAAGCAGAGCCCCCGCAACCTTGCGTACCAGCAATACAGAAGTCAGAAGCAAGCCGACCAACGTGAGCACCACCTGCGGGCTGGTGACATCGCCTAAAGTTACCAAAGTAGCTTCACTTCGTACGATGATGCCCGACTGCTGCAAACCGATAAATGCAATGAACAAGCCGATGCCCGGAGCTATCGCTTTGCGAATTACCTCGGGCAGGGCATTGACAATTCTCTCCCGAATGCCCGTGGCTGTCAGCAAGATGAAAAGAATTCCCTCAATCAGCACAGCCGTCAGTGCAAATTGCCAGGGATAGCCCATCGTCAAGCAAACCGTATAGGCAAAGAAAGCGTTCAGCCCCATGCCCGGCGCCAGCGCAAAGGGCAGTTTGGCATAAAAAGCCATAACCAATGTCGCAAATACAGAGGCAATGACCGTCGTCGTGAACAGCGCGTCACGGTCCATGCCCGTCGAACTCAACACATTGGGATTGACGGCCAGGATATAGGCCATGGTCAGGAAAGTGGTCAAACCGGCTACCACCTCCCTGCGGACAGTCATCGTCCTCGGATCAAAATCGAAAAGTCTTTTCAGCATATCGTGCGATTCGGATAAGTCGGAAACAAAAGTAAGAAATAAAAAACATAAAGTCCCTCTTTACATCCGTAAAGTAGATGTTTAGCGTGCTCAAGTAGGTGTTTACGACGAGAAATCACCTTAAAAAAACATTTCTCCCTTGAAGCCCTCACGCTTTCACATCGCCACAATGCATTGAAAACAAATGCGATACGGTGAAACATACAAGGTGCACGGTGAAGGCACAAGAAGAGATTTGCGGACGGAGTGTGAAACTTACTGCTTTCACCGTCTCCTTAAGTCTGAGTTTCATTTCACCATAACCATATAAATACCAGTATCTTACAGTGAAAGTTCACCCGAGCATCTTTTACACAATAAGAAAAGCAGCTTTAAAAATAAAATAGTCGAACGGAAATATCATTGATATGATACAGATGCAAAAACAGCATGATACACAAATCCATAATCTCAAGGAAATGCTACGCATGGAAAAGTTCTGTGCCATGCTGGGGGGCACTAAAGAAATGACTGAAAGCCTTATAGTCAAAAAAGAAGCTTTGAAATGTAGCGGTAAAATCTATTCGGAGCAGCATAGGTAAAACTTTAATGCCAAGGATTATATTCTAATGGTGGAAATGACCCTAACGATGAAAGCTGACTGAACCTGACAATAATCAGGAAGCCGATTGCCGACTGGTTCAGGGAACAATGGCACAGGCTCAGATATGGCACAAGACAACCACAACAGGAAGAAAGGAAAAGCAGAGGATTCAAATTGTAATTGTTGAATCGCTCAAATCTAGAAGAAAGGAGTAATCAAATGGTATTTTAATTGTTCCTTTTTCATATCTTTACACCCGTGCGGTGGATAAATTGAAAGAGGAGGCGATAAACAGCCTGCCGGAATTAAAGTTTTAACCATAAAAGACTTACCTTTGCAATTATGGGCTTTGAAGCATTAGTAAAACATATCAGCACGATACAAAGCACGTTGCAGGCGCAAGCCGCACACGCTGTAAACCTCGCCCTGACTGCCCGCAATTGGCTCATGGGCTGCTATATCGTGGAGTTTGAGCAAAACGGTGAAGACCGTGCCGCATACGGCGAACAACTGTTGAAGAAACTGGAACAGCGGTTGAATGTCAAAGGACTGAACGAGCGCAGGTTTCGTGAGTTCCGGCGGTTGTACCTCGTTTATCCGCAACTGAAAGAGCCTATCGCACAATACATATTGGCAGGAAGCGAAATTCGGCACACACTGTCCGCCGAATTTGCAGACCCAATTCGGCGGTCGCCAACCGCCGAATCTTCTCAATACATTCAATCGGCTCAAAACAAATGGATTACCCCACCCGAAAAGTTATTTAGCCGCCTATCCTCTACCCATTTGAATGTAATTTCACCCATTGATAACCCTGTAAAACGTGCTTTCTACGAAATGGAAGCCATTCGGGGCTGCTGGTCAGTAAAGGAATTGGAGCGGCAAATCAATTCCCTCTATTACGAGCGCAGCGGATTGTCGAAAAACAAAGAAGCCTTATCTGCTTTGGTGCAACGGCAAGCCATACCGCTGCAGCCCAAAGACATTATTAACACGCCCGTTACGTTAGAGTTTTTGGGATTGAACGACCGTGCTTTGGTAACGGAAAACGACTTGGAGCAATCCATTCTGGACAACCTGCAACGCTTCCTGTTGGAAATGGGACATGGCTTCTGCTTCGAAGCACGCCAAAAGAGAATCCTGATAGACGGGGATTATTTCTTTGCCGACCTCGTGTTTTACCACCGCATTTTGAAATGCCATATCATCGTGGAATTGAAGATAGACAAGTTCCGCCACGAATACGCTTCGCAACTGAACCTATATCTTAACTACTTCAAGGCGGAAGTGATGCAACCCGACGACAATCCGCCTGTCGGCATCCTGCTTTGCACCGAGAAGGGCGACACGTTGGTAAAATACGCCACTGCCGGATTAGCCCCGAACATCTTCGTGCAAAAGTATATGATAGAACTTCCCACTGAAGAGGAAATTAAGAAGTTCATTTCAACTGCAAACTATTAGCAATAAAAAACACTACTGGCGAAAAGAAGGAAAGCCATTCTTTCTCTTTTCACCAGCACGTTTATTACTGCCAACAAGAATAGGTTTAGGTTAGTTTGGATGTATATACAAAAGACAGAACTAAACCGTAAATGCAGACGATAATTATAGCAAGTCACTTATGATACATTCTGTTCTTCCAAGACTATATTAGCATCATTATCGCATTTTTCAGGCTTAATCCGCTCTATACGACGAATATGTTTTGCCCTATTAGCTATAATTAACGGTACACGCTCGACAACAACAACCGATGTGTCAAGCCCCAACGCACTCGGTTCTCCAATGCCTATCTTTCTAATTAAGGCATAAAGGCTCATCAGCAAATTTTGTCGGCGGTTACGGGAATCTTCAGGATAATATATCCGGTGGATAATAATAAAGCGAAAATCACCCGGTATGCCATTCTTATGCAATGAAGGATAAGAGCTTGTTAGTTCTACTTCACCATCCGCAACAAGGTCATCAACTACTTGTCGTAAATAAAGGCTCACGCGCGGTTCTATACGAAAACCTATACGCATGGTTATACTAAACAATGTCCCTTTTATTAATGTGGAACAATTATATTCAAGTGTGTCTGGTGTATCCACAAATTCAAGGTTAATAAGCCAATAATGATCTGCCCGTTTAGGCTGCTTATTAATTATGGAATACAACAATTTATCGTCCACACAACCTTCTTTGTCTGCATGATTCACATAGACAAGATTAGAAGCATATTTGGATATGCTTTCGTCCGCCTTAATATCAGAAATAATGTTGTAGTATTCACTTAACCGTTTGGAAGACATATGTTTTCGACGAATTTTGTTGGCACTTACCCATACAAACATGATAAAACATAATAATCCACCTATTAACAGCGTAAACCAACCTCCGACCATAAATTTGGACAGGTTTGCAGCAAGGAAAATACCTTCAATAACACAATATCCGCCGACAAACAGTATTGATAGAATGCGTGGAATGTTATGCATATGCAAATAGAATCCCAACAACAATGTTGTCATCAACATTGTAATAGTTATGGCAAGTCCATAAGCGGCTTCCATGTGGGTGGAATCTCGAAACAACAATATAGTAAATATTACTCCAATATACATTACAAGGTTTACCATTGGAATAAATGACTGACCTTTTACGTTGGTAGGGTGCTTAATACGCATACGAGGCCAGAAATTCAAGTTCATAGCTTCACTCAATATGGAAAATGAACCGCTTATTAGAGCTTGGCTCGCAACAATAGCTGCCCCGGTAGCCATTGCTATGGAAAACAACAGTATTTCTTGTGGCATGATTGAATAAAATGGGTTCACTGTACCTTCTGCACTTTCCGGATGATGCAATACCCACGCTCCTTGCCCCAAATAATTTAGAATAAGCATCACCTTTACAAATATCCAACTGACCGTAATATTTCGTCTGCCACAGTGCCCTAAATCAGAGTATAAGGCTTCTGCACCAGTGGTACACAAGAAAACGGCACCCAATATCAGAAACCAGTGGGGGGATTCCACTAATAACCGTATGGCATAGTAAGGATTGAATGCCTTGAATACTTGAGGATAGGAAGTCAGACTGATAGCTCCGGCGATTCCAAGAAGCAGGAACCAAAGTAGCATAAATATGCCAAATGACCGTCCTATATTTTCTGTACCAAAACGCTGAACGAAAAATATAATGGTAATAATGGTCAGTGTAATAGGAATCACAGGCAGATGCGGACTGATACTTTCAAGTCCTTCTATGGCAGTTGTGACCGTAATGGCTGGAGTGATAATACCATCAGCAAGCAAAGTGCTCGCACCGATAATGGCAATGATGTAAATCCACCTTCTTCTGTGGCGGCGTAAAAGGGCATAAAGCGCAAGTATGCCACCCTCCCCGTTATTGTCGGCACGGAGAGCCACCAGCACATATTTCACCGTAGTCTGAAGAGTAAGCGTCCATATGATACAAGACAATGCGCCTAAAACATAATTTTCATCAAGAGCTTCTCCAGTATGAATGATGGCTTTCATAACATAGAGTGGCGATGTTCCAATGTCACCAAAAACAATACCCAATGTGATGAGTAACCCGGCAAATCCAAGTTTATGTTGAATATTGCCTTCTTTTGATAGGTTTGCCATAAAAAGTAGTTTTTTGTTCTACATATATTTGTTTTCCTTTTAAGCGGCGCAAATATAAAATAAAATCTTAACAATAAGATTTCACTTTTCTTTTTTCGTGAAAAATATCATATAAACCTTGACGATGGTCAAGGCTTGTCTAAAAAAAATAGTCTGTTTGAATTACGTATAACTATTAAACTCAAAAGCCGAAGTTATGGGACTTATCCTTCACCTCGGCTTTTTGCTATTTACTGATTTCCTAACCTATCAGCTTCCTTTTTCAACTGCTCAGCCTGCTCATTAAGCAGCTTTGCCCGTTCCAAGGCTTCCGCCTGCCTGCGGCAACGTTCCTCAAAATCTAGTACCGAATCCGTCAGGTTGCGGATAAAACGCTCGTCCCGCTGCCACTTGAACTTATTCTCCAGTCTTTCAAGGGTATTGCCGTCCGCTTGTCCCTGCATCAGCAGATAACGGTATTTCATGTCGTTGTCCTGTGAAATGGATTTATCTGCCTATGAATCCGAGCAAAAACAGCAGGAACAACTTGCCGCAAAAGTACGTGAACTTCAAAAGAAGAACACGGAATTACAGAAAGCGGCGACCAACTATTACCTTTATACCGCCGAAGGTGAACGCCTTTTCTGCGAACGGCACAACTGCCGGATTTATCCAGACAACCGAGGCATCTTTTGGCATTTCAAAGTTGCCGACTATCCAGCTTATACACTTCCGACTGAAATTAGTCGGGTGTATCTTAACCATGAGATTTCGATACGGGATGTGTATGTGCATTGGCGGAAGAACAGTCATAAATAGAACTCGTGTAAATAGGATGTTGGAATCAGAAAATCCAACATCTTATTACACATAAACTATTGAATACTGATTAAAGTCCACCCTTGAGCCTTTAATGATTCCATTATAATTATAGAAGCATCAACAGCTTCTTTGATAGGATACTTTTCTTCTAATCTTATCCAAAATGGCCAATATTTATCCCTACTTGTATGCCCATCGTCTAATAAAAAAACACTTTCAACATCATTGCGCGTGCTCGATGAATTCCTTTTTGACCAGTACTTTGCAAAGTAGTCATCTTTAATCTTGGGAATATCAATTTTTGATAAAATAAGATTTCGTTCGTTTGTTTTCTCAGTTCTGCAACCATAGTAAATACCACAGTAATTTTTCTTGTCAAACTCAATAACTACTTCAATTTTTATACTTTCCTTTGATAATTCCCAATGATAATAGACTTCGTTTTTGACATCTATCTCCTTTTTTTGCGGGAGAAGTGAACACAAATCTTTCCATTTTTCTTGCCATTGTTGCGATGCATCGTTCATAAACATAAACATTTAGAGATGAATATATATTTTTCAAATTAAAGGTTTAGAACCGTACTACAACGCCCGAAACATTTATCTAAAGCTAAAACCTCTGTTTTCCAACAATCTTTTAAAGCTGCCATTTCGTGCTTTCTTAATAAAAGCTGGAATATGCAACTTCAAATATAGCATAAGTTCGTCGGCCTTATATCGATCATCTATATTCTTATGATTGATTTGGGTAATACCTCGAACAACATCTTTACTCTTAGAATAATCCAATCTTCTCAATTCATCAACAAATTGCCCGACCAATTTATCAAATGGATATAAACCAGTTAAGACTTTATTATCGCTTGTGTAGTCCCCTAATATGTGAACATTATAAGCCATTGATGCAAGGAAATGAGAATAAACACTTTTAGTGCCTCCTTTGTCATCATCCTGAGCAAGTCTAAAAATCTGTTCAGTCTTCTGAATGATGAGCCTATTCCGTCTTGCTTGTTCAGATTTTATTTTCGCTTTAAATACTCTTATATTGGATTCTATGTTCAAATCATACTTTTCACAATAATTTCGGATGAATTTTTCCAATTCTGTATTCCAAGGCTCTGCTTCATAAGCCCAATGAAATAAAAGTCTATGATTTCGGGGGTGGGAAATATTTAGACCAGGATAATCTCTGTCTAATTGATTATGAAAATCAGATTTTGTATTATCAATCATATCTGAGCTTATGAATTTAGTCCAGCTCTGATTACTCTTAGTGTCTTTTGAACGACTGAATAACTTAAGGTTGTATTCAAATCCAAAGACATCCATGATATCTTCGCAATGTTGAATAAACCCGTTATGAGCGTAAACATTCAACACTGAAGATAATAGAATAAGGGCAAATGCTCCTGCTTTCTGTATTATACTTGTTTTAGTCACTTCCTTTATCTTTTGAATCATCATTACTAGAAAAAAAGCCACATATACTATTCCAAGTTTTTGACCACCACGATGGTTCGCTCGTTTTGGGGGCAGTATCTTTTGCATCTTCATCAGAAAACCAACTTTTGATAGTTTTCCATATCTTCGCCCACCATGATTCTTTTTTCTCAATAATAGTACACTGATATTCGTCTTTACATGCAATATTCGCAAAGACAGTTCTATCACCTACCGAATACAGATATGGCTTCAAATCTTTATTATCTGAATCATATTTATACATCAGGTTTATTCCATTGGCAAAGACTATCCGTAAATAATAACCTTCTTGCTTAGTTGAATGATATGGTCTGTACCTAAGGCTATCACCTGAGAATTTTATTTTAACACCATTACTTTCACCTTTATCAATATAATCATTTCCCCATTCCTCACATTCTAAGTTCGTGTCATAACTTTTGGGAGTATGATCTTTACAGAAATCAATAATATCCTCTATATTTGCTTTAACTGTTTTGTCCTTTTCCTCAGCACTATGCCCTTCTGCATTATATGTTAAGTCAAATTCCCTCATTCGAGACCAATCCTCAGTACGCACCTTTTCATAATCTATGTTGCGTTTCAATACGAAAACCTCATTAGGAATGATTGCTTCAAAGAATAAGTACTTAAGATCCTTAAGACCTTTAAAGCATTCAACACTTTCTATTTCGTCCAGAGATACCCCATTAGTAAATGTCGTTTTTAATTGGCGTACAGAAAGCTTGTCTACTTCGTGCTTTTCTATATAAATGGATACATCTCCCACATTATACGACAGGCGTTCGGGAAAGATAATTTGCAATTCATCATTCAAGTGAGTACCAATCCACAAATGATACCATTTTCGATAGCTTATATTTTCAAATATGATAACGTTTAATATATTTTCCCACGCATTTTCCTTTACATTGGTTAAAAATACCAAATACGGATCAACATTAATATTTGAACCGTTTTCAAATGAAGCTTGAATACTTGACTTTATATTTGGATATTCAACCATAAGAGGTAATAACTTTGAAGCAGCCATATACAAGATACTTCTGTCTGATGCGTTTGGGTCATCTATACCAGCTCGTATCAAGTCTAAACCCTTTTCCTTGTTTCCCAATTCATACAAATACACCATTGCACATTGCAAAATAGCAGCACTATTACTGGGAAGGTTTTGCAGTGCTATGTTTATTAATTGCTCCTTTTCGATATTTGATAAGTTTTTCTCATAAGATAGTCTTGTCAAAGCAATACAACCACTTTTCTCATCATATCTTAAGATTGGAGCTTTCTTATACATATTAAGATAAGTGACAAAATTGGGCTTTGCCTTATCATATTGTTCTAAATCCACATATCCCATCCCTAAATGGTAATAGTATTCAGCGATCTGTTCATAAGTTTTGCGGTGGTCTTCAAGTAATCGAACAAGTTTTGCTGCATCAGGCTCAGAAATATAGTCGCTGAACAAATTTGCTGTAGCTTCCGTTAACCTGTCATTTTCGCTGAGATGATATTTATTGTAAAGACTGAAGACTATGTTCAAAGCTGTTTTCCGCACATCATTTATCGTATTCAAATCTTCTTTACGTAAATCCCACATAGCACGCAGTTCCTCAATGTTCTGTTCACCTTGCATGGTCTTGTATTCTACAGCAGAGCGAGCAGCTGTAAGCAAAGTTTGAAAAGCAAACTGATAACCCATTCCCGGTCCAGCGTTTCCTGTTAATAACATTGTTGGATCTAAGGCATTGGATAGTGCTGCCCACTTCATATTATCTCTTTTAATAGATTGTATTCGTCTGAGTAAAGCACGCTCCTCTTCCGTTATCTCAAATCTACTAACTGCGTCTAACAACTCTATCCTAAAATCATTGATTTCATATAGTCCTATCATTTGCTCCATTGTCAGGTTATTCAGCAGTTGATCAGATTCATGCTCAAGAACAGTCATGGATTTGTTATGGACAATATTTGTCAATGTCGTGATGCAATAATTCATCTGGGCAATGACCATGTCCTTATCGGATTGAGCAAATGTATAGGAAACATTGGAAAAGATTATGGCCAATGTTAGGGCAACTGCTTTTATGTTGGATGGGATTTTCATATTATTGCGCCTTTTATTATCGTTTAATCAAATGTTATTCTTTTTAATTCCGCTCCACAGACTTGCCCTGTGGGAACAAAACGGGAACATTCTTAAAAGAGAAAAAGAAGGTGTGTCAAAAAGCACACCTTCTTTGTTTAGCACAAAGCCCCGACTTTCACAAGCTGGGGCTTTGTTATTACCCTTAATTCCGCAACACTATTATAAATATAACTTTTTAAGTAGAGGGTGTGTCGTAATACGCGATTCACCCTCTTTTCTTTATCAACGATAAGAGCGTTGTTAACTTTTTCAAGCAGCGATATTCTGAAGATAATCTCGATATTTTGTTCCCAATAGCTTAAATGAGTGGGTAATAAGGCCGTAAAGGTGTTTAATTGGCCAATTTATCCCCTCTTTATTCATCTTGGTACACATCTTTTTTATATTGAAGGCGATGGCCAGGAAGGAAAAGTCCATAAGGACCTTGTCCTTTCCAAAATGACGGAAGCGCTTGTAGTTCATGTTGAATTTTATCTGTCCAAATACAGCTTCCGGTTCTATACACCTTTGCCCTCTGTGTTTCAGTCCTTCTTCGGAACAGAGAAGTTCCCGGGCTTTCTGTTTGTATATCCTGAGTCGGTGATTCAGTTCTATCGTCCTGTTTCCTTTAGCTTTAAAACACAGACATCTTAACGGACACCCTTCGCATCTGACAGCCCTATACCTGGCATATTCGACTACATATCCGGATTCGGTTTTCGTATGCCTGGTACCTGCCCTCTGCATCTTTTGTCCCATTGGACAGACGCAGTAGTCCTGTTCTTCATTGTAGAAAAAGTTTTCGGCTTTAAAAGGATTCGGTTTAAATCTTGGCCGCTGCTCCATGTGGAAACAATTGTATTTGACGTATGCTTCCATCCCGTTTTCCGACATAAAGTGGTAATTCTCTTCTGATCCGTAACCGGAATCAGCAACCACCGTATGAGCCAAACGGCCGTATCTGTCGGCAAAGGACTTCAGAAAGGGAATCATCGTCAAGGTGTCAGTCGGATTCGGAAAAAGAGAATAATCGATAATGAATTGATTTTCCGTAGCAATCTGAAGATTATATCCTGGTTTTGTCTGACCGTTGTGCATGGCATCCTCCTTCATTCTCATAAAAGTGGCCTCTTTGTCTGTCTTGGAATAAGAGTTGCGGTCCTGAAGATTGTCCAGATGGTTATTGTATTCCTGAAGCTTATCTCTATGTGCTTCCAGTTCTTTCAGCTGCTTGCGTTTCTTTCCCAGCGCAGATTTCTGCTCTTTCGTGGATGGTTCTGAAGTCTGTTCAAGAGCAGTGCGTAATTCTCCCGCCATTTCTGTCAGCATGGAAGGAGTAAACTCAATTTCCTCGTTGTTTTCCGAAGCTTTTTCCTGAGCGATGACGTCATCTATTTGGCTTAACAAAACACTGATTTTCTTCATCAGTCGTTCACGGTTTCGCTCAACGCTCTTCCGCCATACAAAAGTATATTTGTTGGCCTTGGACTCAATCTTTGTTCCGTCAATATATTCCACATTCAGACTGATGAAACCTTTGGATGAAAGCAGAAGTACGGTTTGGGTAAACACTTCGTTGATCTCCTTCTTCACCCGATTACGGAAACGGTTGATAGTAATAAAGTCCGGTTTCTCATAACCGGCTAACCAAATGTAATGGATATCACGACGAAGGAGCTTTTCTATTTTCCGGCAGGAGTATATATTGTTCATATAGGCATACAAGATAACCTTTAGCATCATCTTGGGATGGTAAGGACTACGGCCGCATTCTTTGTATAACTTCCTGAAACCTTCAAGATTCAGGCTTTCAACCAAAGCGTCAACCATGCGTATAGGATCGTTTTCTGCAATATCTTCATCGATTCTTTGCGGAAATAGTACCGTTTGGTTGGGAGTGTAGGGACGAAAATGTATCTTTGCCATATGTATAAATCTTTAGGCTTAAAGATACAAAATCTTTAGGTAATAACAAAGCCCCAGCTTGTGAAAGTCGGGGCTTTGTGCTAAACAAAGAAGGTGTGCTTTTTGACACACCTTCATTTTGCCGTGTCAGATTTTTCACTTATCTTAGTGTTGCAATTAGAAAACAAGCGAAAATCGTAACAAGGCATGGCAAAGGTACAAATAAAATCTGAGAAACTCACACCTTTTGGAGGAATTTTTTCAATCATGGAGAAATTTGACTCCATGCTTTCACCCGTTATCGACTCAACACTGGGTCAGAGATGCCGCAGTATCATCGGATATCAGTTCAGCGAGATAGTCCGTTCGCTGATGAGCGTTTATTTCTGTGGCGGCTCATGCGTGGAAGACGTAACGTCACAACTGATGCGCCATCTCTCGTATCATCCTACCCTTCGTACATGCAGCTCTGATACCATCCTCAGAGCCATCAAGGAACTGACACAGGAAAACATCTCCTATACTTCCGACCAAGGCAAGACCTATGATTTCAATACTGCAGACAAACTCAACACATTGCTTATAAACGCTTTGGTTTCTACAGGCGAGTTGAAGGAAATTGAGGAATACGATGTTGACTTTGACCATCAGTTTCTTGAAACGGAGAAGTATGATGCAAAACCGACCTACAAAAAGTTCCTCGGCTACAGGCCTGGCGTATATGTTATCGGTGACAAGATAGTCTATATCGAGAACAGCGATGGCAACACGAATGTGCGTTTTCATCAGGCAGACACCCATAAGAGATTCTTCGCTCTTCTGGAATCCCAGAACATCCGTGTAAATCGCTTCAGGGCAGACTGCGGTTCCTGCTCGAAGGAAATCGTCAGTGAGATAGAGAAGCATTGCAAACATTTCTACATCCGTGCCAACCGATGCAGTTCGCTCTACAATGACATCTTTGCTCTGAGAGGATGGAAGACGGAGGAGATTAACGGCATCCAGTTCGAACTCAATTCCATTCTCGTTGAGAAATGGGAAGGCAAGTGCTATCGTCTTGTCATCCAGAGACAAAGACGCAACAGTGGCGACCTTGACCTATGGGAAGGCGAATACACTTACCGTTGTATTCTGACCAACGATTACAAGTCATCGACAAGGGACATTGTTGAATTCTACAATCTGCGTGGCGGCAAGGAACGTATCTTTGACGACATGAACAACGGATTCGGTTGGAGCAGGCTCCCCAAGTCATTCATGGCGGAGAATACTGTCTTTCTTCTGCTTACTGCATTGATACACAATTTCTACAAGACCATCATGAGCAGGCTTGACACCAAGGCTTTTGGGCTCAAGAAAACGAGTCGCATAAAGGCTTTTGTCTTCAGATTCATCTCCGTACCTGCCAAGTGGATCATGACTGCAAGGCAATACGTGCTGAATATCTACACAGAGAACCGCGCTTATGCAAAACCCTTCAAAACAGAATTCGGATAAGAATCCTTTCTTTCCGGTTAGAATCTGCGTATTTCCTCAAGTCGCATCGTGGGGTAAGGGGATGTTGGCTACATATTGATGTTGTGCTGTTGCTTTTTACTGAAAGCTACTACTAACGACTCATAAATCTACCCTTAATCGTGTATTGGATGATAGTTGCGGATTTTAGGATTACCTAAAGATTTTGTATCTTTAAGCCTAAAGATTTATACATATGGCAAAGATACATTTTCGTCCCTACACTCCCAACCAAACGGTACTATTTCCGCAAAGAATCGATGAAGATATTGCAGAAAACGATCCTATACGCATGGTTGACGCTTTGGTTGAAAGCCTGAATCTTGAAGGTTTCAGGAAGTTATACAAAGAATGCGGCCGTAGTCCTTACCATCCCAAGATGATGCTAAAGGTTATCTTGTATGCCTATATGAACAATATATACTCCTGTCGGAAAATAGAAAAGCTCCTTCGTCGTGATATCCATTACATTTGGTTAGCCGGTTATGAGAAACCGGACTTTATTACTATCAACCGTTTCCGTAATCGGGTGAAGAAGGAGATCAACGAAGTGTTTACCCAAACCGTACTTCTGCTTTCATCCAAAGGTTTCATCAGTCTGAATGTGGAATATATTGACGGAACAAAGATTGAGTCCAAGGCCAACAAATATACTTTTGTATGGCGGAAGAGCGTTGAGCGAAACCGTGAACGACTGATGAAGAAAATCAGTGTTTTGTTAAGCCAAATAGATGACGTCATCGCTCAGGAAAAAGCTTCGGAAAACAACGAGGAAATTGAGTTTACTCCTTCCATGCTGACAGAAATGGCGGGAGAATTACGCACTGCTCTTGAACAGACTTCAGAACCATCCACGAAAGAGCAGAAATCTGCGCTGGGAAAGAAACGCAAGCAGCTGAAAGAACTGGAAGCACATAGAGATAAGCTTCAGGAATACAATAACCATCTGGACAATCTTCAGGACCGCAACTCTTATTCCAAGACAGACAAAGAGGCCACTTTTATGAGAATGAAGGAGGATGCCATGCACAACGGTCAGACAAAACCAGGATATAATCTTCAGATTGCTACGGAAAATCAATTCATTATCGATTATTCTCTTTTTCCGAATCCGACTGACACCTTGACGATGATTCCCTTTCTGAAGTCCTTTGCCGACAGATACGGCCGTTTGGCTCATACGGTGGTTGCTGATTCCGGTTACGGATCAGAAGAGAATTACCACTTTATGTCGGAAAACGGGATGGAAGCATACGTCAAATACAATTGTTTCCACATGGAGCAGCGGCCAAGATTTAAACCGAATCCTTTTAAAGCCGAAAACTTTTTCTACAATGAAGAACAGGACTACTGCGTCTGTCCAATGGGACAAAAGATGCAGAGGGCAGGTACCAGGCATACGAAAACCGAATCCGGATATGTAGTCGAATATGCCAGGTATAGGGCTGTCAGATGCGAAGGGTGTCCGTTAAAATGTCTGTGTTTTAAAGCTAAAGGAAACAGGACGATAGAACTGAATCACCGACTCAGGATATACAAACAGAAAGCCCGGGAACTTCTCTGTTCCGAAGAAGGACTGAAACACAGAGGGCAAAGGTGTATAGAACCGGAAGCTGTATTTGGACAGATAAAATTCAACATGAACTACAAGCGCTTCCGTCATTTTGGAAAGGACAAGGTCCTTATGGACTTTTCCTTCCTGGCCATCGCCTTCAATATAAAAAAGATGTGTACCAAGATGAATAAAGAGGGGATAAATTGGCCAATTAAACACCTTTACGGCCTTATTACCACTCATTTAAGCTATTGGGAACAAAATATCGAGATTATCTTCAGAATATCGCTGCTTGAAAAAGTTAACAACGCTCTTATCGTTGATAAAGAAAAGAGGGTGAATCGCGTATTACGACACACCCTCTTTTACCTTGTACCCAGACCCGGGGTCGAACCGGGATGGAAGTGAATCCACTGGTGTTTGAGACCAGCGCGTCTACCGATTCCGCCATCTGGGCATCACATTGATTTCTCAATTGCGGTGCAAAGATACAGCTTTTTTTTGAACTCGCAATACTTTATCGAAAAAAAGAAGAAAAAAACAGAAAACCTCCGACAAACATTACCTATTCTTAAAAATATAATGTACTTTAGCAAAAAAATTAATGAGAACAATCATGGCAATAAACAAAGACAATTTCTGCGTTATCATGGGAGGAGGAATTGGCAGTCGCTTTTGGCCGTTCAGCCGCAAAACACTGCCCAAACAGTTCCTCGATTTCTTCGGCACCGGACGTTCGCTGCTGCAGCAAACTTTCGACCGCTTCAAAAAAATTATACCGACGGAGAACATCTTCGTTGTTACCAACGCCCTCTATGCCGACCTTGTCCAGCAACAACTTCCCGAACTGAAAGCCGAGCAAATTCTTTTGGAACCTGCACGCAGGAATACAGCACCCTGCATCGCATGGGCTTCCTACCACATACGGGCCATCAATCCCAATGCCAACATCGTCGTGGCACCATCGGACCACCTGATCTTGAAGGAAAGTGAATTCCTGACCGCCATCGAGAAAGGTCTGGACTTCGTAGCCGGAGAAAACAAACTCCTAACTCTCGGAATTAAACCCAACCGACCAGAAACAGGCTACGGATACATCCAGATAGCCGAAGCAGCCGGGGAAAACTTCTATAAAGTGAAGACATTCACCGAAAAGCCCGAACTGGAACTGGCCAAAGTATTTGTGGAAAGCGGAGAATTCTATTGGAACTCCGGCTTGTTCATGTGGAACGTGAATTCCATCATCAAAGCAGGGGAAGACTTGCTGCCCGAACTGGCTTCCAAACTGGAACCTGGTAAAGACGTCTACGGCACGCCGGAGGAGAAAAAATTCATTGATGAGAATTTCCCAGCCTGCCCCAACGTATCCATTGATTTCGGCATCATGGAGAAAGCCGATAATGTCTACGTATCATTAGGCGACTTTGGTTGGTCGGATCTCGGAACATGGGGATCCCTTTATGATCTCTCCCCCAAAGACGAACATCGGAATGTAACTCTGAAATGTAACTCCCAACTCTACAACAGCCAAGACAATATCATTGCCCTGCCCGAAAACAAATTAGCGGTAGTGGAAGGATTGGAAGGTTACCTGATTGCAGAATCGGACAACGTCCTGCTCATCTGTAAAAAGGACGAAGAGCATGCCATCCGTAAATACGTGAATGATGCACAAATCAAGATGGGCGAAGATTATATCTAATATTAGATAAAACTCAAAACCATACAAATATAAAAGAAGGGACAGCCCGTCAAGGCCGCCCCTTCTTTTATATATAGGAGGATATATGCTTACTCTAAAACGATTTCATCTACAAACAAAAAACCTGGATTACCCTTGCCACCATGCCATGACGGAATTTCGTGTTCAGACAGAGCTTTTACTTTGACATAACGCGTCTTTACAGATGCAAATTCCAGCTTATGAGTATAAATCTGATTGGGATCATCAGACTTCATCGCAGGATAGGATTCCGAAGCCACTTCCTTATACGTCTGGTTGTCATCCGAAACAGATACCGTAATACCGCGGGTATCAAAGATCCAATCGCCCTTTTCTACACAAGTATGTAATGTCATCGACGAAATTTCCATCGGTTCTTTCAAGTCAATGACAGCCTCCATGTCATTCTTATAGAAAGCAATCCAACGCCCGGTTTTGTAATTCATGTTACCCGTCATTCCATCAACCAATACCGTAGCTCCAGTAAATTCATATTGTTTGTTGATGGGTTGCAACATGGTTATTGGCTTCATAGACGACTTACTGAAAGTGATTTCATCGGTTGTTACTTTCGATTTTCCAGAAGAACGAATCGCAACAGTACGAAGCGTGCAGGGCTTATCTATTTTAAGCACTCCTGTATATTCCTGTGATGAAGAAGTTGGTTCACTACCATCCAACGTATAGTAAATAGGAGCACCATCAATGGTTTGAGCTACAACATCAAGCGTACCAGTTTCTGTATTTGGCCTCAAGTCAAGCCGTACATCAAATATATGCGTTGCATAATTCCATCCATTCTTTTGATAGATATCCACCAGACGGCTCACCCGCTTCAGGAATGATTCATAATCTTTCTTATTGGGCTGACTCCATTGTACTTCACACAAAGCTGCCATACGAGGCAAAACCATATACTGTATTTGTTTCAGGTCAGGGATATACTCTGTCCACAAATTGGCCTGTACACCAATAATATATTTCTGTTCTTCGGGCGACAAAGCCTTAGGCATAGGTTCGTAACTATACACCCGTTCCATAGGCAAATATCCTCCAATAGCCAATGGTTCGGTATCTGTATCTTTCGACTGATAATAATCGAAATAGAGATATGTATTCGGAGTCATAACTACATCATGCCCTTGTTTGGCTGCTTCGATACCTCCGCCTTCACCACGCCATGACATAACAGTAGCTCCCGGAGCAAGTCCACCTTCCAAGGTTTCATCCCAACCAATCATCTTCCGGCCTTTCGTTGCAAGGAACGCTTCGGCTTCATGAATAACAAAACTCTGCAAACGTTCTTCTTTAGTGTGTTTACTATCGCTCTTTAAACCCAAAGCCTTGATACGTGCCTGACACTTTGGGCACTTTGCCCACACCGTTTTGGGACACTCGTCGCCTCCCACATGAATATATTCTGATGGGAATATTTCCACGATTTCAGCCAACACGTCCTTGACAAATTCGATTGTCTTATCATTGCCCGCACACAGCACATTATCTGAAACACCCCACTGCGTCCATACTTCGTACGGACCACCCGTACATCCCAGCTCAGGATAAGCAGTCAAAGCAGCCTGCATGTGCCCAGGCAGATCTATTTCAGGTATCACCGTAATATAACGTTCAGCAGCATAAGCGATTATTTCCTTTGCCTGCTGCTGGGTATAGAATCCACCATAAGGCTGTCCGTCATACTTACCACTATTGCGCCCGATAACCGTTTCTTTACGTTGCGAAGCGATCTCGGTCAGTTTCGGATATTTCTTGATTTCTATTCGCCAACCCTGGTCATCAGACAAATGCCAATGCAAACGATTGATATTATGAAGTGCCAGCATGTCAATATAGCATTTCACATCGTCCACAGAGAAGAAATGACGGCTCACATCCAACATCATTCCCCGATAACCAAAGCGAGGTTCATCAGTAATACTTACCGCAGGTAATTCTATACTCCCCTCCTCAGCTATACCTATTGATTTACGCAATGTCTGAATACCATAGAATACACCAGCCTCAGTTGGTGCTGTAATCACAACTTGCCCCTGTTTCACTTCCAAGGAATAAGCTTCCGGATTCTCTTTTTTCAAGCCCAATTGCAAAAGGATGCCTTTCTGTCCTTCACCACCTTCCTTTACGTTCAATCTAATCCCCGTCTGACTTTCTACATATGATGCCAAAAACTCGGCATTCCGGCGCATTTTCTCATTACCAACCGTATAATAGATTGTTGTGCCATCCTTCATAACAAAGGAGGCTTCTTGAACTGTTTTAATTTCCAAAGGAATGGGGACCACCTCATAATCGGCAACCACGGGTGCCTTACCTGCACAAGAAGCTAACAATAATCCTACTAAAGCCAAGCTTCCTAACCTGAAATCAGAAAAAATTCGCATGTTCAATAATCTTACAGAATTAATAATAAACCTAATAGCAGAAAAATTCTGCGTCAAGATACAAAAAAAAGATGAAATGAACAAGCGACTAATCACAAATCCTGCCAAAAGCCGACTTTCAACTGCTTTATTTTCAAATTTACTTTTCTACCTGTTGTCCGGCTTCCACCCAACCGTTAAAACCAGTCCCCAGTTCATAAACCTTAAAACCCTTTTCAGACAATATGTGAGCTGCTTTTTTACTTCGTTTTCCGCTACGACAATAGAGAGCAACCGGTCTCGAAAGTTGCAATACGGAATCTGCAACAGCAGCAAAAGATTCATCGAGTACATTAACGTTCATACTACCAGGAATATGACCTTCTGAATATTCCGCTACTGTACGTACATCTAAACGTTGAACTTCCGGATCATTGATTACATTAACAAAGTCTTCCACAGACAACGTTTCAAAATTGCCACCTTTCTGCTGACAAGAAGAGAAAAAAGAAAATAACAAACAAAATGATGCAAACAACGTTTTCATAACCAAATTCAATTAAAGTTATTCGGCTATCAAAGGCCGGTACTCAAAGGTATATGTCTTCACTTCACCCGAATAAGTATGCACATGCAAACTCACCTCTACCGTATCAACTCCTTCATCGGCATACTGCAATAAGGGTATCGAACAATAGGCACGCTGGCTATAAGCCGGCGTGTCGCCTCCATCATCATGATACAACGTCAATTCTACTGACGAACGGTGTGCTTCGACATCAACATCCACCCGATCTTCCACATAATGAAACTTATGTTTCCCATGCTGTGCCTTGACCGTAAGCATCAGGTTCAGATAATTACGTCCCATCCACACACTCAGCACATCCACTGGGTCAGTCTTCACACCTTCGGGAAATTTATCGGCAGGCAAAGGTATCGGAGCGACGGCTGCCGACACGGCATACAGGTGCACTCCCTCACCTCCTTCCTCGTGCACCCATTCATAATTGCTGACAATACGCACCAAAGAGTCGGGACGGATACGCGAATGGGAGTCATCAACCAGCACCGCATATTCCTCACCATCATCCGTCAACACCCGCTCCAACGCTCCGTCGCCCCCCGAATAGGCAGTAAGGAATTCTAGTTTGACGGACGGATAATGATAGCTATCCTCCCCACAAGCTGTCAGCAACAGACATAACATTCCTAACAGACATCCATACCAATAACCCACCATTACTCTCTTCTTCATACCTCCATTGCTTTCAGATGATTCTTCAGCGGATTGGCATACATCTCGAGCATCTTGGTACGCAGAAAGGCTTCATCCTTATTTTCCAACGTAATACGTAACAATTGACTGGCCAGATAGCATTCAAACTTCTGCTTGTCATCGGTCGTATAATGCCCGGCATAGACATCGGTACCTGCCAAAAGGTCAGCAGCCACATAATTGCACGGATACAAACGGTAACCGCGATGAATTTCTCTGTCTATCATCGCCGATACAGTAGAGAAAAGCTCCTGACGAGGCATCTTGCGATCCAGGCCAGCCAAGAGATCGTTGATACAAGAAGCAATGTGGAAGTGTACCCGTCCCTTATAGCCGAACAAGCCTGTCTGCATATTCTTCAGGTCATCGGCCGTCGACTTCTTGTAATCAGGATGATCGCGCTTCAGCTGAAACTCCCATGCCTTGAGAAAATCGCAAGGATCAAACTCGTAAGAAATAGAAAGAGGCGCGATATTCATCTCCATCAGGCGATCCAACACATCGCCCTCGCCGCCGATAGCCAGCATCTTGAGTACACTATCCTGCGTGCGGTCGTCTGAGTCTTTGGCGCGTCCCTCACGCTGGGCTATCCAGATAGACTGCTTCTTCTGCGAAATGGTGTAGTGCATGTAGCGTGACATGCGAGCTGATGACTCAAGCATCTGCCGCATGGGCAAGCCACGTTGTACGATGAACGACTTGTTGATACGTACCAGCCTTTTTATCCACGGATAAATGAGCAGATTATCACCAATGGCTATTTCTACTGTGTCACCTCCCTGATCAACCAACATAACAGACAAAAAGCCCGAATCGAGAATAATATCTCGATGATTGGAAATGTAAGTGTACGATTTCGTTTTGTCAGCCAAAGAGTCATTATCCAACGTCACACCATCTGAGGCCTTCTGCATAATGTCTTTCATTATGGCATATCCAAAAGTTTTTTGGAACTCCAACTTGGTCTTGCAACTGCGCATTTTGGCAGCAAGCATTTCAAAAGGCACACTGGGAAAGGCCGCGGAGGCCACTTGCCTGAAAGCTGGATCGGCTATCAGCTCCTCGTACACTTCGGGAAGTTCCTCGTCGTGATAAGGGCGGATTTCGTCAAATTCGTCGTACATAGTAATGGAAGGTTAAAACTTGTTTTCTATAATGTCTGTCATCACGTCCTTGATGTCCAAGCCGGCGGCACGCACCTGCTGAGGAATGAAGCTGGTGGCCGTCATGCCCGGCGTGGTGTTCACCTCGAGCAGATTGATCTTGTCGCCCTCGGTCACGATGTAGTCCACGCGGATAATACCCTGTGCACCCAAGATGTCGTAGATGGCCGAAGTGAGTTTCTTCACCCGGTCGGCCAGCTCGTCGGAGATACGGGCTGGCGTGATTTCGTCGGACTCGCCGTTGTACTTGGCCTTGTAGTCGAAGTATTCGTTGTGGCTCACCACCTCTGTAATGGGGAAGACCACCGACTTGTCGCGCGTCTTGTAGCAACCGCAGGTCAACTCGGTGCCGTCCATAAAGGCTTCCACCACCACCTCTTGCGCTTCGTCGAAGGCCTTGGCAATGGCGGGCTGTATCTGTTCACGTGTCTTCACCTTGGTCACACCAAAGCTGGAGCCTCCCAGGCTGGGCTTGATGAAACAAGGCAGGCCGATCTTCTCCACCACTTCGTCATCGGTAATGGTCTGTCCCTGACGCAAAAGGAGCGACTCAGCAATGCGCACGCCATAGGCATGCAGATACTGGTTGCAGGCAAACTTGTCATACGTAAGCGCCGCCGCCAGCACGCCACAGCAGGAGTACGGGATGCGGAGCATGTCGAAGTAGCCCTGCAGGCGTCCGTCCTCGCCCGGCGTACCGTGGATGGTGATGTAGGCGAAGTCGAACTTCACCTTCTGCCCGTCCAGCTGGAAGCTGAAGTCGTTGCGGTCTACGGGCAGCGTACGTCCGTCGTCGAGCCGCACGTGCCAGTCGAGGCCGTGCATGCCCACTATATATAATGTGTACTTCTCCTTGTCGATGAAGGAGTAGATTCCTTGTGCGCTGCGCAGGGAAACTTCATACTCGGAGGTATCGCCTCCGGCCACAATAGCAATCGTACGTTTCATTCTAATTCTCTGTTACTGATGTAGCTTCTCCATTTGCCGATGAGGTTCGTCATGTCGTCGGGCAGTTCGGAAGTGAAGTACATTTCCTCGCCAGTGACGGGATGGACAAAGCCCAGCGTCATGGCGTGGAGCGCCTGGCGCGGGCAGATGTCAAAGCAGTTGTTTACAAATTGTTTGTATTTGGCAAAATGAGTACCTTTCAGAATTTCGTGACCACCGTAGCGTTCGTCGTTGAAGAGCACGTGGCCGATGTGCTTCATGTGCACACGTATCTGGTGCGTACGCCCCGTCTCGAGGATGCACTCAACGAGTGTGACGTAGCCGAAGCGCTCCAATACGCGATAGTGAGTCACGGCATGCTTGCCTTCCCCCTCGGGCAGGACAGCCATCTGGAGGCGGTCCTTGGGGTTGCGGCCGATGTTACCCACAATTGTTCCCTCGTCCTGCTCTACGTTGCCCCATACCAAGGCTCGATAGCGGCGTTTGGTAGTCTTGTGGAAGAACTGCCAGCCCAAATTGGTCTTGGCGTCAGCCGTCTTGGCAATGACCAGCAGGCCGGAGGTATCCTTGTCAATGCGGTGCACCAAGCCCAAGTGCGGGTCGTTGGCATCGTAACCCTTGGTGTCCTTCAGATGCCAAGCAATGGCGTTCACTAGTGTGCCGTGCCAGTTGCCGTGACCTGGATGTACCACCAGTCCGGCAGGCTTGTTGACCACCATCACATAGTCGTCCTCATAGACCACGTTCAGCGGGATGTCTTCGGGCACCACTTCGTTGTCGTAGCGGGGACGGTCCATCATCACCGTTATCACATCCAGCGGCTTTACCTTGTAGCTGCTCTTCACGGGCTTGCCGTTGGCCATGACGAAACCCGCATCGGCCGCCTTCTGGATGCGGTTGCGTGAAGAGTTGGTGATGCGGTCGAAGAGATACTTGTCCACGCGCATCATCTCCTGCCCCTTGTCCACCACCACGCGGAAATGTTCGTAGAGCTGGTCCTCGTCGCCCACCGGCTCCACGTCGTCAGGGCATTCGTTCTCCAGGTCGTCTATGTCAATATCTATATCTTCTTCTCTCATAGTCCGTGTCAAAACCAGTCTTCTTCTTCCAACACTTCTCCCTGTACTTGTGGCACGTCCAACGAATCGACTTGCAAAGAATCGGCTGGTGCTTCTTCCCCATTACCGATAACCAATGTCAAAATAGCGCCCATCGGCACCTTAGCGCCTATTTCTAAAGAGTTTCCTCTGTACTTCACCGCATATACCCAATCTTTTTCACCAGGGATAGAGTCATTGTTGGTAAGGCGGAAACCGGCAGCCAATAAACGAGCTTCAGCCTGACGCACAGAACTGTTGTCAGCCACATCGGGCACCTCCTGCAACGGGATATCCAGTGCGTTAATAGTCAAATACACCATGCGTCCTTCCTTTACACGTTGTCCCGCAGTCGGACTATAATCGAGTATACATCCAGCTGGTAAGTTTTTTACATAGCTTGAATCGGCTACTACGCAATTCAATCCCCTGTCGGCAAACATAGTTTGTGCTTCCGCCAGACTAAGTCCTTTCACATCAGGCACCACTACTGCCTCACCGTGACGAGTGTATGCATCCAATGCTGCCAGTACTCCGAATATCACTCCTGCCAGCACCACAACCATTGCTATGATGTTCCCCCAGAAAAGGCCGTTTTTCCGAAAGGAAAAGAATTCTTTAATCGTCATAAAACATACATTTATATGAAAGACTGTATTGTCCTCTATTTTTTGGCAAAGATAATGAAAGGTGAGTGCAATGCAAAAAGAAGCTTACTTATTTTTGTATTGCCGAACCGCATCCTATCTTATTGAAAGATAGTGAAAGGCAAATGGAGAGACAAATGAAAACAAAGTTTTCCAACGCGCTCCCGCTCTTTCAAGATAACCTCAAATCCGCAACCTATAGGGTTTAGTGGGATTTTGCTTGCAAAGCGACAAAATTCATTTTATTGTACATATTTCTTGCACAACAGAAATGTCGCAGACACAAAATCCCCTTACCCCATAAAGCGACTTGAGGTAATACGCTGGTTTAACCAGAAAAGCATGGTCTTTAACCAAAGTCTGTCTTGAACAGGTTGGCATAAGCATTGTTGTCTGAGTAAATATTCAATACATGCCTACGTGATGTCTTAATCCATTTCGCAGGAACAGAGATGAACTTGAAAACAAAGGTCTTGATTCTGCTGGTGGCACGCAATCCAAATTCATGGGTTTTCAATCTCTGCATAATAGCTTTGTAGAAGTTTCTGATGAGAGCTGTCATAAGCAGGAATACAGTATTCTGTGCCATGAACGATTTTGGCAATCGATTCCAGCCAAAGCCATTGTTCATGTCATCGAAGATGCGTTCCTTGCCACCACGAAGATTGTAGAATTCCACGATGTCTCTTGCACTCGACTTGTAATCGTTAGTCAGTATACATCTGTAGGTATATTCGCCTTCCCAAATGTCAAGGTCTCCATCTATTCGCCTTTGTCTCTGTATGACAAGACGATACGGTTTTCCTTTCCATTTCTCAACAAGGATGGAATTCAGCTCAAATTCAATACCGTTGATTTCAACAGTTTTCCATCCAGTCAAGGCAAACATGGAATCGTAGAAGGAAGAGCATCTGTTGGCACGAATATAAAAATGCCTGCAATGAGCCTCTACCATATCTACGATTTCCTCCGAGCATGAGCCGCAATCCATGCGGGCACGGGATATATATACTTCTGATGCCTCCAGTCGCTTGAAGATTCTTTCCAAAGTCTCTCTTTGGTTGAAGCGCACGTTTGTGTTGCCGTCTCTATTTTCAATACCGACAATCATGTCGTTAATGACTGCCACACCTGGACTATAGCCCAGGAACTTCTTGTAGGTTGGTTTTGCATCATGCTTCTCTGTTTCAATGAACTGATGGTCAAAGTCAAAATCATACTCTTGACCGGATTTCAATTGACCAGTAGCAAGCAGGGCTTTGATCAATAAGCAGTTCATCTTGTCTGCAGTATTGAAATCATAGGAGTTGCCAGAAGCAGATTTATAGGTGATGTTCTTACAAGTCAGTTCTTCGATAGCACGCAATATGGTGTCTGCGCTGCAAGTGCGAAGAGTTGGATGAAGAGACAAATGTTTCATCAAGTGAGTTGTAACATCCTCAATACATGAGCCGCCACAAAGATATACGCACATCAGAGAGCGTAGAATTTCGCTATATTGATAACCAAACATAGTGCATCTCAATCCCAAGGTGGAATCTATGGTTTGAGCTAAAAGAGCATCAAATTGCTCCATAATAGAAAAAATTCCTCCAAAAGGAGTGAGTTTCTCAGATTTTATTTGTATCTTTGCCATGTCATATTAGAGTTTTGCTTGTCTTCTTTTCGCAACACTAAGGTAAGTGAAAATTCTGACATGGCAAAATCCTGGGCAACTTTTTGTTGCTCAGGCACTTATAAATAATGTTAAACTATAGTGTTGCGGAATTAAGGGATAAAAAACACTTTTCAAAAGAAAAGCCGCAAAAGACCAGGCTTCCTGTCTTTTGCGGCTCTCTTATTTTCTACAAGAGAAAAGAGATTAGGCTTTTACTCCGTTGTATTCGTCGGAAACAGTCAGTTTTTTGCGACCTTTAGCGCGACGTGCTGCCAATACTCTGCGGCCATTGGCTGTAGCCATTCTCTCACGGAAACCATGTTTGTTTTTTCTCTTTCTGTTAGAGGGTTGGAATGTTCTTTTCATTGCTGTATCTTGTTTTACGTTATTATTCTCACGAATTCGGGCTGCAAAAATAGGGAGTTTTTTCAAATAAACCAAGAGATAACTCATTTTCTCTCAAAAGTTTTGTGTTTTTTACCGATTTCCATTAATTTTGCACCGCATTTCGCATGAGAAAGAATACATTAATAACATAAAAACAAGAAGATAATTATGATTAATGCCCAAGACATTAAAATCGGAACTTGCATCCGCATGGACGGCAAGCTGTATTTCTGCATCGACTTCCTGCATGTAAAACCCGGAAAAGGCAACACCTTCATGCGTACCAAACTGAAAGACGTTGTAAACGGCTACGTACTGGAGCGCCGCTTCAATATCGGTGAAAAGCTGGAAGACGTACGCGTTGAACGCCGTCCTTACCAATACCTCTATCAGGAAGGTGACGACTACATGTTCATGAACCAGGAAACTTTCGATCAAATTCCTATCGCCCACGACCTCATCAACGGCGTAGACTTCCTGCTCGAAGGCCAAGTTGTAGATGTAGTATCCGACGCTTCAACAGAAACTGTACTTTATGCTGACATGCCTATCAAAGTTCAGATGAAAGTCACTTACACTGAACCGGGTCTGAAGGGCGATACTGCTACCAATACACTGAAACCCGCTACTGTTGAATCAGGTGCAACCGTCCGCGTTCCTCTGTTCATCAACGAAGGCGAAATGATTGAAATCGATACACGTGACGGTTCATACGTAGGACGTGTAAAAGCATAAGGATAAACGAACCTTATATATTGTTCCCGCATTCTTTCAACAAAAGATGCGGGAATTTTTTATTTCCCCAATTCTATTCAGCTTCCATTTAGCCATTTTTCAAGGGATCATCCTTGTCTGGCGAATCTGGTTCAGGCGTAGCATCCGGATTAAAAGGATTAAAATAATAAATGCCCTTTGCATCCAGCAACTGAAGATAATATGGCAGCTTTTGCATAAAGAGGCTACAATCTTTTGCATGAATTGGCGTCCAAGCAGACTCTGCCACAGCTATCAGACGAGGAAAAGTCATAAAATCCAACCTCTTGGCATCAGCGACACGTTCCGACCAAAGATTAAACTGAAGGCCTAATATTTGCTCCTCATACCCCTGAAACAGGTTCATAAGCGGTTCAGGGAAGCGACAAATATCCTCTATCGGATTATAGCCACCCCACATACGCCCCACTTTATGAGTACCATACTGAACAAAATCAGCATACAATGGCCGACGCGGAGTCAAAATCACCCGATAGCCATTCTCCAAAGCCTTGAGCAACTGATATTTTCGGTCATGTCGCCACCACATAACCAACGACTTTTCAGGCGAAACTCCTGCATCTACAATCTCATCCCAACCAATCATCGTTTTCCCTTTGGAAGCGACCATATCGGCTACTCGACGAATGAAATAATGCTCCAGCTCCACTTCATTAGCCAACTCCTTATCTTTAATAAACTGCTGAATTTCCGGATCTGTATACCAGCTTTGATTGCCGAAATGCACTTCATCTCCTCCAATATGTATATAAGGTGAAGGGAACAAAGCAATCAACTCATCCAATACGTTATTGATAAACTCAAAGGTTTCTTCCTTACACGGATGGAAAGTAAAATGCTTCCACTTTCCTTCACCACCACCCGATATTTCTGGATAAGAACGACATACCGCCGTTGCATGCCCTGGCATATCAAATTCAGGAATAATCATAATGTGACGTTCGGCCGCATAGGCTACAATTTCTCGAATATCCTCCTGCCTATAATAAGCAGCAGGAGCTTTGGGATCATGCCAGTTGCCAACAGCTCCTTCAGTAGTTAGTTTAGGATAACGTTTGATTTCGATGCGCCATCCAGGTTCATCAGTCAGATGCCAATGGAATACGTTCATACGAAGCGACGCCATGATGTCCAAATACTGCTTGACCTTCTCCTTGCCAAAAAAGTGACGACTTTCATCCAACATGAACCCACGCCATCCATAACGGGGAGCATCTTCGATCCGACAAGTATGAACACGTCCCTTTCCCATACGTACCAGCTGAACAAAAGCCTCTTTAGCATAATATAGCCCAGACTCAGAAGACGAACGGAGCGTCACTTGCTCAGGAGTGACAACCAATGTATAAGCCTCATCTGGCATCCCCGCCTTCTCATCCTGCTCCAACACAATCATACCAGAAGAGGGTGCAGAAACATCCAAAAGACGATTCAACGTATCTGCCAAAGCCTGTGACAAATTGTCTGCATAGCCTCCATTACCACAAACTCTGACATTCTGCCCAACAATAAAAACGCCTTTCCCTCCCTGCATGTGAGCCGGCGTCGGAAGCAATGAAAACTGCGCCAGCAAAGGCAAGACAAATCCACACAAACAAACGATAACAGAAAGTTTCTTTTTCATATCTACAAATATATCAATGTATTCAACGTACATTCCAAGTCACCCTATATTAGCTTTCTATAAATAGAAGGCATCCTTACGAATTTTACGATCGCGAGTAACCAATCCCTTATCGTTTACACCCGGACGATCACCTTCCGTACGATGAGCAGCTCCGAAATCAAACATATTCCACACAAATGATCCCCAAACAAAAGGACGTTCTGCCATCGCTTTCCAGTTTTCCATGTGATAATTCAGCCATTTAATCAGTGTGTCTAAAACGAAACACACAAAAATAAAGATTTATTTGCAAGCGCCCATACTTATCCAAAGGAAAAAGTTATCTTTGCCAAAGAAACATCATTATTCAATATGAAATATTCGGTTATCATCCCCGTTTATAATCGTCCTGACGAAGTGAACGAACTGCTAGAAAGCCTCACCCTACAAACTTGTAAAGACTTTGAAGTGGTAGTGGTAGAAGACGGATCGTCCATTCCCTGCCAAGAAGTCGTGGAGAAATATAGTGACCGATTGGACATCCACTACTACAACAAACCGAACTCCGGTCCTGGACAAACCCGTAATTACGGCGCTGAACGAAGCCATGGCGAATATCTCATCATATTGGATTCTGACTGTATCCTGCCACCTGGTTACTTCGAAGCTGTTGAAAAAGAATTGCAATCTTCTCCCGTCGATGCTTTTGGAGGCCCCGATCGTGCCCACGCCTCTTTTACAGACATTCAAAAAGCCATCAATTATTCGATGACTTCATTCTTCACCACTGGCGGCATCCGAGGAGGCAAGAAGAAAATGGACAAGTTCTATCCCCGCAGTTTCAACATGGGTGTGCGACGCAGTGTCTATCAGACTTTGGGAGGTTTCTCAAAGATGCGTTTTGGCGAAGATATTGATTTCAGTATCCGTATCTTCAAAGCAGGCTATCGCTGCTGTCTCTTTCCAGAAGCATGGGTATACCACAAACGCCGTACCGACTTGAAAAAGTTCTTCAAACAGGTACATAATTCAGGTATCGCCCGCATCAATCTCTACAAAAAATATCCTGAATCACTGAAGCTAGTACATCTGCTTCCGGCCCTTTTTACATTAGGTACCGTTCTATTGCTCATCTGTGCGATATTCTGCCCCTATGCTTTGCTGCCCCTTTTGGCCTATGCACTCCTCGTTTGCATCGACTCCACTATCCAAAACGGAAACATTCGTATAGGTTTATACTCCATTGCTGCCGCCTACATTCAGCTCATCGGCTACGGTACAGGATTTTGGCGTGCATGGTGGAACCGTTGTATTTGCCAGAAAGGGGAATTTGAAGCTTTCAAAAAGAACTTTTATAAATGAAAGCGATTACCATGAATAAACTCACCATCAAACAACTGGCTGAATCCGACCGTCCTCGCGAAAAGATGATGCAAAAAGGAGCCGAAGCTCTGACCGACGCCGAACTGCTAGGCATTCTGATCGGCTCCGGCAATACGGACGAAAGTGCCGTAAACCTGATGCAACGTATCCTTTCGGCTTGCGACAACAACCTGAACCAGCTGGCCAAATGGGAAGTACGCGACTTTGCCCGCTTCAAAGGCATGGGGCCGGCCAAAAGTATCACCGTTATGGCCGCTCTCGAACTAGGGAAGCGCCGCAACCTGCAAGCACAAGGAGAGCGTCTCTGTATCAAAGCGTCAACAGACATTTATAATTTGTTCCATCCCCTGCTTTGCGACCTACCGACTGAAGAATTCTGGGTATTGTTACTCAATCAAGCAGGCAAAGTCATCGACAAAATCCGTATCAGTCGCGGAGGTATCGACCAAACCACAGCCGATGTCCGTGCCATTTTACGCGAAGCACTCATCCAACGAGCTACACAAATAGCACTGATACACAATCATCCCTCAGGGAACGTACGTCCCAGCAATGACGACCTTCGCTTGACACAAGTCGTACAACGTGCCGCACAAACTATGAACATCCGACTCATCGACCACCTCATCATAACCGATGGACATTATTTCAGCTTTAACGACGAAGGACATTTATAATACAAACGACGTTAAGTGCCTCTTTACGACCACCAAGTCCATGTTTACGTTCACCAAGTTCATGTTTACAATCACCAAACATCAATTTATTCGGCAGGCGTTATGAATTCTTCCGTCACCTAACATAATAAAACGCAAAATAGCTTCTAAATGACTTCACGCTTTCACATTACACATAATCTAACGTGAGTTCGATATAAGATCAAATTATAATCTACTAGTAAATAGGAACATAGCGATAAAAGTATTAAATTTATAGTGCTGAATTATAAGATTTAAACGATTACCGCTATGTTTCCAGAGTCTAAAGTTACAGAGATTTATTGTATGGCCGATGATTTTTGCAAGGAATTTGCGTTGCAACAGGAAAAATATATGATAGAAGACAAGAAACAGAACCATCGCAACAAGCCCAACCGCATGGGTGATGCTGAGATTATGGTTATTCTTATCCTGTTCCACTCCGGTGGTTTCCGCTACTTTAAGCATTACTATAAGGAATATGTATGCAAACACCTGAAACACCTTTTCCCACGTTTGGTATCCTATAACCGTTTCGTGGAACTGGAAAAGGAAGTACTGCTTCCCTTGACTATTTTCATTAAGAAAGTCCTGTTGGGAGCCTGTACAGGTATCAGTTTTATTGACTCCACTCCCTTGCGTGTATGCCGTAACCAAAGAATCCTTATTCATAAGACATTTGAAGGGCTTGCCGAGCGTGGAAAATGTTCCATGGGCTGGTTCTTCGGATTCAAGTTGCATCTGATAATCAATGACAAGGGTGAGATTCTCAATTTTATGTTCACGCCTGGAAACGTGGATGACCGGGAACCATTGAAACAGGGTAAGTTCCTGGAAAACATCAAAGGAAAATTGTGTGCAGACAAGGGATATATTGGCCAGGCTCTGTTTGAGAACCTTTTCCTTAATGGCATACAACTTGTCACTAAAGTTAAAAACAATATGAAGAACTCACTGATGAGCATCTCCGACAAGATCCTGCTCAGAAAAAGAGCCTTGATTGAAACGGTCAATGACGAGCTGAAGAATATTGCACAGATCGAACATTCCAGACATCGTTCCTTTAACAACTTCATTGCAAATTCCTTGTCGGCTATTGCGGCATATTGCTTTTTTGAGAAGAAACCCGCCATTGACGTGAATTTTGTCAATGACGGACAACTGTCTATCTTCTAATTCTATTTCGAACTCACGTTAATCTACCTCAAATAAGGAAATTACGGTGAAAGATAAAGCTTCACAGCCATGAAACATGTTTTTTCTACCTTCTCAAATTGGTTTCAAGCCAAATAAGTGTATTTCAGACAATTAATATTTTCACGTTCTCCTGGGAGAAAAAGATATTTACTATATTCCACCTGTTTTGCACAGAATTCCTCCCACAATATTCACAAAGAGTGTAGTTTTGCCAAAAACCTGAAAAGTCTATGAAAACAAGTATGAACAACTACACCCGCAAAAGAATATTCGGTCATACTGACGAATATCCATGCCTGCCAGTCTCCTTGCAAATCATTCCGTCTGAAGAAGATTGCAATGAGAAATGTCTATTTCCATATAACAATCTGATTGCCAAAAGATTACAAAATACTTGTAACCTTTCTGTCACACTAATGTAACACATGCCAAGTACCTTTGCACCGAAAATCTAACATTAAAAACATTATAAATATAGTGTACAGACAAATAATAATTCACCAAACTAAAAATCTAATTTTATGCTGAATGTACAATTAAAAAAGAAGTGGACATTACGACAAAGTGTAATCTTTGTGATGTTCCTGCTAAGCAGTACCTTAGCATTTGCGCAAAACCGAGTGACCGGTACAGTAACAGACAAGACCGGTATGCCGCTTCCGGGCGTCAACGTGCTGGAAGTAGGTACCACCAACGGCAACATTACCGACGTGGACGGTAAGTACTCCATCAATGTAGAGAAGGGCAAAACCCTGCAATTCTCCTACATCGGTTTCGTGACTCAAGATATTAAAGTAGACCGCAACGTCATCGATGTAGTGATGGCTGAAGATGCCCAGGCATTGGAAGAAGTGGTCGTTATCGGTTACGGTAGCATGCAACGCAAGGATGTGACCAGCTCTATCACAACCATCAAATCCGATAAAATGAATATCGGTACTTATACCGATCCCGCCCAGATGCTGCAAGGTAAAGTACCGGGGCTGACCATTACGCAGAGTAGCGACCCGAATGGCGGAACATCTTCCATACAGTTGCGTGGCGCTTCTTCTCTGCGTGGCGGTGAAGCTATGGAACCCTATTATGTAGTGGATGGGGTACCTGGCGTGTCTTTGGCCTTGGTCGCTCCTGAAGACATTGAGAGTATTGACGTATTACGTGATGCAACAGCAACGGCCATTTATGGTTCGAAAGCCGCTAATGGTGTGATTATCATCACAACAAAGAAAGGTAAATCAGGAAAAGCTACCGTTAACTACAATGCTTATGTAGCTATCGACAACGTGATGAAGAACCTGGACATGATGACAGCTGCAGACTTGCGTGCTTATGCACAACAGCACAACCTGACCATTGGCAATGACTTCGGTGCAAGTACCGATTGGCAGAAGGAGGTACAGCGTACCGCTTTCACCCACAACCACAATGTATCTATTAGCGGTGGAACGGACCGTACGCAGTACAACGCAAGCATCAACTACATAGAAAAACAGGGTGTTATCAGGGGGACTGACATGGATCGTCTGATTGGACGTGCATTTTTACAAACGAAAGCATTGAATGATCGCTTGACATTATCCATAAATGTAAATGCAAGTGTCACAAACAATCATTCTGTTGAAACCGGTTCGGACAACACCAGTGTTTACGATGCCATGAACTATTATTCGCCGCTGGTTCCTGTATATGATGAAAATGGCAATTGGACGTTGTATGAAGGAGTATCGCAAAACTACAACCCGTTGTCGTTGATCAATGAAGATACCTATGATCACACGACAAAGAAGATACAGGGAACGGCCAAAGCATCTTTGGATATTATCGAGGGACTGAAATGGGATGCCATGCTTTCCTACCAGAATGAACAATTCTTGTGGGACGAATATCATTCTTCCAAATCACAGCTGACTACGGTGAAAGATAACGGACAGGCTCACCGCCGTACCACTCAGGATTACAGAAAGGTATTTGAAACTTACTTGAACTATGACAAAACGTTCAACGAGGCGCACAAATTGGGAATTATGCTGGGTTATTCTTGGGAAGAAACGACTAAAGCAGACGGATATGGTCTTACCGTATATGATTTCTATAGCGATGCAACCGGTTATAAAAACTTGGGATTGGCCAATAAGATGGACGGCATCAACGGAATCTGGTCTTCGGCAGAAAATACACTGCGCATGATATCCTTCTATGGACGTGTGAACTACAGCTACAATAGCAAGTATCTGTTGCAGGCTACGGTTCGTCGTGACGGTTCTTCCGCGTTCGGTGAAAACAACCGTTGGGCAACTTTCCCCTCTGTATCGGCTGCCTGGCGCATTTCGGAAGAAGATTTTGCAGAAAACTGGGGATTCGATGACTTGAAACTTCGTGTAGGCTACGGTGTCAGCGGTAACTCTTTGGGATTTGATCCTTATCTTCCAATAATGGTGTATGGAGGGACAGGATGGTTTACCTATACGGATGGAACCGAATACCGCACCATCGGTGCCTTGAGAAACAATAATCCCGATTTAAAGTGGGAAAGCACCGGCATGTTCAACATCGGTTTGGATTTCTCTGTATTGGGTGGCCGTTTGGGAGCAACCATTGAGTATTACAGTAAACAAACGTCTGACCTAATTCTTGACTATCAGGTTTCCACCAACAGATACCAATACGGAACCATGTGGGCCAACGTAGGCGACATTTCCAACAAAGGTGTTGAAATCAGCATCAACGCCATTCCGGTTCAAACCAAGAATTTCCAGTGGAGCACTACCTTGAACTTGTCGCACAACAAGAATGAGGTTGAAAAGATTTCCAATGACACTTATTCAGTGCCGTATATCAACAGAGCCAAACCGAACATCGGAGGTTTCGCGCAGACGAATTCAATCCAGCGCATCATGGAGGGCGAGCCCATCGGTACGTTCTACACTTATCATTGGGAAGGTTATAATGAAGACGGGGTGTCTATCTTCTCTCACTACGATGAAGAAGGGAACTACATCGGAACAACCACCAATCCGGGTGAGCAAGACCGTGTGAAAATAGAAGGTTCTGCACAGCCTAAACTGAATTTAGGGTGGAACAACACTTTGAACTACAAGAACTGGACATTGACTGCTTTCTTCCAAGGAACTTTCGGTAATAAAATCATGAACTTGCCGCGTGCCCAATATAATAACGTGACCAACTTGGGCGTAGGTAAAAACGGATTGAAAGAAATCATCGAACTGAACAAGCCTAACGATGTCAACGCACAGGCACCGTCTGACCGTTACATCGAGGACGGTAGCTACCTGCGTCTGTCGACATTAAGCCTGAGCTACGATTTCGGGAAAATCGGCAATTGGATTAATAACCTGAAGCTGACCGCTACTTGCAACAACGTATTCACGATAACAGGCTACTCCGGCACAGACCCTGAAGTAAGTCTGGGTGGGGTGGAACCGGGTATCGATTGGCGTAATTCTTTCTACCCACGCACCCGTACATTTATGCTGGGGCTGAATGTGAATTTCTAATTAACTGATTAACTGGAACAATATGAAAAAGATATCTAAATTATTTATATCTGCCGGATTATTGGCCATGGCTGCTACCGGCTGTACGGATCTTGATGTGGACATCACATCTCAATATACAGAATATCCGGATTCGGAAATTGCCATTGAAGCCAAAATGGCGAATGTTTACTATGCATTCCGCGGGGCATTAGGACGCCGCTACAACGAAGCCGTATCATTCTCCAGCGATGAGTTTACCGGTATTTCTTTTGATGGAGACTATTACAACTCCGGTGAGAATTCCCATCCTACACTTCACATGTTGACGCCTGATGATCCTACTATTGGTTGGTATGGTGACTTGACTTCGGGTATCACCAACTGTAATAAAGCGATCTTGGAATTCGGTGGTGAGGACGAACCCTTGGCTGCGCCGGCATTGACCATGCGTGCATTCTATACATTCATTCTGATGGACTGCTACGGTGCTACGCCTATCCTTGACCATTTGGCTGAAGAAGACGAGGTTATTGCCCGTTCACCGCGTCCTGAAGTCGCAGCTTTCATCGAAGCAGACTTGCTGAAAGCGCTTCCCAATTTGTCCCAAGAATCCAACTCGGTGACCTATGGAAAGCCAAATTACTGGATGGCGAAAGCTCTTCTTGCCAAGTTGTACCTCAATTGGGGAGTTTATTCTTGCGAGGATGTGACAACTTATACCCCCTCGACCGCTAATCCAAAACTGAATGATTGTATCGCCATCTGCGATGAAATCATGGCTTCCGGATTATTTGACCTGAGCGACAGCTATCGTGAAAAGTTCTGGCCGGAAAATGGCGCTCATATCAAGGACTTCATCTATGCAATGCCTTATGACCGTATTACTGCCCAAGGTATGACATACGCCCGCTTCCGTACCTGGCGCCAAATGAACTCGCTTGATGTTTCGATGTATGGTTTTAAGTTGAGCGCTTCGGTTGGTGGTAATTTTGCAGTGAATCCGGAAATGGTAGACCTGCTTTCTCTGCCGGGCGACGAACGTAACCAATCCATTGTGGGTGGTCCTATTTATTACTTTGACAGCAACCGTAATTTAACAACTGATCCGGTTATTTATGAAGGACAGCAACTCGTGTTCACCAAAGAAATCACATTGAAGTCGGGTAGTGTTCCTGAGGAAATCAATACGGGTAAGGATGTTAACGGTTGGTCGCAAGGCTACAAATCGGTAAAATGGTTCCCGACTTATGACGATTATGTAAATGGTCGTAACCAGAGCAACGATGTGCCCATCTTCCGTTATGCCGATATTATCCTGACGAAAGCAGAAGCCATCCTGCGTGGCGGTTCGGCAACCAATGGTGACACACCGGCTTCCTTGTTGAATCAGATACGTTCCTATGTACATGCGCCTCAGTTTGAAGGCGAACCCACACTGGATGATATCTTGGACGAACGTGGTCGTGAGTTCTTCGACGAAAACTGGCGTCGCAACGACTTAATCCGTTTCGGTAAATTTGAAGACGATTGGGGTTTGAAGCATGTCATCAATCCGGCTGCTAAAACCGAATTGTTCCGTCGTATCTTCCCGATACCGACAGGTGTGATGAATACCAACACGAACTGGAGCCAGAACGCCGGATACTAATAAACACACAGAAACATTTTTAAGGTAAAAGCAAGCGATTGTTTTATTTAGAGTTTTAAAAATGTAGGCCTTGCACAAGACCTGCGGTAATGCCATTCCGCAGGAGGCGTGCAAGGCTTTTTCTTACATGAATTACCACGCCAATGTACGGAGGAGGCAAGTGTGGCGAAATACCCTTTTCCCTCCTTGTCCGCTTCTTCTTTCTTTCACAGTATGGATGTGACACCTTCACAGTACGGATGTGACGCTTTCACACTAAAAGCGTGAAGAGATGTGAAGGCTTCACACCTTATGGAACGCTGGGTGTGAACAGGCTGGACAGAGGGCAGGCATCGGCTTCTTGCGGATATTTATTCAAAAAGACATGTCGCCGTCACTTGCGTTTCCGCAGCCTTTTATTAATTTTGCAATCAGATGATACCTTCACTACCCTATAAAATAACAAGCATGCGAAAAATCAAATCATTCCTTTATACAGCATGGACAGTCATCCTGGCAGGAACGTCACACGCCGCCCACGCTGAGGGACTGCCCGACCGAATTGCCGACGAGTTCCCGTTGACGCAATATGTAGACCTACGCATCGGAAGCGAAGGGCTGGGACGTGTGTTCATCGGTCCGACCTATCCGTTCGGCATGGTGAAACCTTCACCGGACTGTACGCCCGCACCCAACAACGGATGGGATCCCATGCCCACACGAGTGGACGGCTTCGCACAGACCCACATCAGCGGGACGGGAGGCGGACAGAAGTATGGCAACGTTCTGGTGCAACCTTTCTGCAACGGCATGAACCAGATTAACCATTACTACCACCGCGCGGAAGAAGACTTCTCACTGGGATATTACCGCACGACATACCGCGAAAACGGCATCCGAACGGAGATTACCACAGCTGAACGAGCCGCATTGTATCGCTTCACCTATCCTACAGACTCTCTGAAAGGACTGGCCATCGACGCAGGATTTTTCCTCGGCGAAAACCCGGTACCGGACGCTCGCGAGGCGCAACAGTTTGTGGGATCGGAAGTGAACATCGTCAGCGACACGGAAGTGGAGGGATACACTCGCATACGGGGTGGATGGAACAACGGAAGAGCGTACACAGTGTATTTCTACGCACAGACTGACCGCCCCTTCATCGAAACGGCAACCTGGAAGGGCGACAGCATCTGCCCGGACCAGAAACGACAATATGATTCTTATCAGAAGACGGGTGCGCTGCTACGGTTCGGCGGGGAAGAAAATCAAGTGCATCTAAGGGTGGGCATCTCGTTCCTGAGCACGGGACGGGCACGCCACAACGCACACCATGACTTGCCGGAGTGGTCCATGGAGAAGGTGTATCGACGGCTGCTGAACACATGGGAGGAGTTGCTGGGACGCATCTCGATAGCAAACGACACACCGGAGGAACAAAAACGTATGTTTTACACGGCCATCTACCATGCCCTGATGATGCCGGCGGACCGAACGGGAGAAAATCCGTTATGGAATGACCCGCAACCTTACTACGATGATTATTATGCCATCTGGGACACATACCGCACAAGCACACCACTACTTACATTGATGGATCCGAAGCGCGAGGCAGACTTAGTGCAGTCACTACTATATATCTACAAACGAGACGGATACCTGCCTGACGCACGTAGCGGTAACTGTAACGGACGCACGCAGGGGGGCTCGAACGCAGAAGTGATGATAGCGGACGCCTACGTGAAGGGCTTACAGGGTATCGACTGGGACCTGGCGCTGGAGGCGATGCTGAAAGACGCCACCGTGGATCCAGGCGGACACCACGAGGCGGAAGGCCGGGGCGGACTGGACGAATATCTACACTTGGGCTATGTGCCTTGGGGCATTCCACGTGCGGGTAACCGCACGGTAGAATACAGCTACTGTGACTATGCCATCTATCAGGTAGCGAAAGGTATGGGTAAGAAGGATCTGGCAAAACAGTACTTGAAACAAAGCGAAAGCTGGAAAAATCTTTGGCGCTCTGACTATGAGCACGACGGTGCACGGGGCTTCATTATGCCGCGCGACGCACAGGGCAACTGGCTGGATAGCCTGACCTATGGACACAGCCGACTGCGCAAGCCGAAGTATGTCTACACGCCCGTGACGTCAGAAGGGCCGTGGTACACGCCATGGTGGAATACATTCTTCTACGAGGGTTCGTCGTGGGAATACTCGCTAAGCGTGCCCCACGACGTACCGGGGCTGATAGCGATGTGTGGAGGAGCCGAGGCTTTCGAACGAAGGCTGGACACATTTTTCGATCACGGCTATTACAATGTGAACAACGAACCGGCCTTCCTCACGCCGTATCTGTATCACTGGATAGGGAAACCCGACCGCAGTGCGGATCGGGTGCGTGAAATCGTAGGGCAGCACTTCAGTGCAAAAGCAGACGGTCTGCCAGGCAGGGACGATGCGGGAGCAATGTCGTCGTGGCTGGCGTTCCACATGATGCCGCTCTATCCTAACGGAGGGCAGGACTATTACCTCATCCACGCACCGATGCTGCGGGAGGTAACGTTCCATCTGGCGAACGGTCGCCAATTCCGCATCATGGCCGAAGGACTGTCAGAGCGGAATCGTCACATCATATCGGCCACACTAAACGGCAAGAATTACCCCTACTCAGCCCTGCGCCACGCCACACTCATGGAGGGTGGTACACTAATACTGAAGATGGGCGACAAACCGGGCGAGTGGGGAAAACGTATGTTCAAGGAAGAGAAATAACATTATGAAAACCAAACTTCTTACTCTACTGACTTTACTGTGGATGTCCCTCGCCGCAGGGGCACAGGTGATACCGGACACATTGCTGTTCGTCTTTAAGCTGCACGGGCAGACGCGGCGCTTTGAGATGAGCTTCGAAGAAAAGAATGACACCGTAAGCCTCATCTGGGGCATCGAACGCAAGCTGAAATGGCTGTCGGGGACTTACACCATGATGCCGGAAAACGTAGAAAACGGCTCGTCACTTAGTTTTCTGCAGCCGGAGGACAAGAACCATGTGACACTGCCTGCCGGGGAAACGGTGTACATGATAGGACGCAAGGCATACCGCACGCTGAAAACGACGGGAGAAATGGACTATAACCGGACGACGTACCGTCTACTGGATACAGACGACCGCGCCCTGGGCCTGCCGCTACTGCACGTCAAGGACACGGTCGAGAATGAAGAAATGTGGATACTGGACCATCCGACTCTACCGCTAGTATGGCGGATGAAAGACAATCCACTGGAAATAAACTGGACAGCAGAGGAGATTAGGAAATAAGCCTCTCAATCAGCTTCATCGAGCAACCCCCAAAGATGCCGTCGCAAATCCGCCCAACGATAGTAAGGACCGGAGGCAGGGGCAAGACCGGTGAGACGTACTTCGTGTTCGTTGTGGAGCAACTTCACCAATATTTGCCCCCCGGCATTGCGGAAGAATATGAGTTGCAGGTTGGCTGCCATCGGCGAGACGCGGTAGTCCTGCCAAGCCAAGTGGAATTTCTCAATATCTGCTTCACGCCCGTTGCATCCTTCTATACCCATCAGGGCAAGTAAACGAATAAGGTGAGTATCATGCCCAAAGCGAAGGTCAGCGCAAGGCCTTCCAGCAGCAATGGCCTTGTCGGCACTCTCCACAATGTTACGTAGCAAAGCTGTAGCCTGGCGAGGCATCAGCCCTCCATTGAGCGGAGCGGCGGCATTACACACGTACATACGGGCGTTTACCACTTTCCACAGGGCCATTAGCTCGTCGTAGGTAAAAAGGTCGAAGAAGGCGACACCCTTCAAATGGTCGCAATTCTGCATGTCGATGGCAATCCAATAGATATCCTCCATCAGCTTCCGTTCCTGCTCATAGGACATGCGGACGGGCAAAGTGACCAGAGCCTTCACAAAACGTTCCGGTTGTATCTGCTCCCGCTCGAAACGGCGGAAGTCGGCACGCCACGCCACCGTATCGGAACAGAAAGCCTCGGCCTCGGGCGAGGTATGGGCGATGTAGTCCATGTAGCACTGATAAGCCCTGCGACTGACACACAAGCGGGGATTCTGCTCCTTCAAAGCCTCGGTGAAATAGCTCATGCTCATGGCGCAACGCAACGACGTGGACGAGCGGGCATCGACCACTGCACTGTCGGCAAATACCGACGGAAATGATGTAAACATACGGTAGGCAATATCGTGATGCTGACGTTCGCCTAACGGCGTAATATTGCCGCTACGCCCACGGGCATCTTCCCACACGCGATGCAAACGGCCACGTACATCCTCGCCCAACGTCGTAAGTGCATGCACGGTAGCCAGTGAATCGAACACATCGACCACACGCTTGTAATGCACATCATCGGTACGCCAACGGGAACCATGTCGCCCGTAGTGCGAGATGTAAAATGCCTCAAAACCAGCAGGAGGCGGAGTCTGAACAACAGCCGGTGTCGGATAGGCAAAATAAATACTCCCCAGTTCTTCGTTGGTGGGCCTTAGTTGTGCAGTGGCCATCCCCACTGCACACACGCATACATATAGTAAGACAACTATTCTGTTCATAACATATCAGAAATTAAAGTATATTTTATCGGGCCACAACGACGTTTGTCGAAGCCTTCTGCTTCAGCAGCTCCCCGGAAGCCGCCACAGGACGGGTGTCTCCCCACTTCAGGCGAGGATTATTGATATAAATATCACTGGCCGTATCAATATAGAAGCCATAAACCTTGTCGTTCACAAAACCTTCACCCACACAAGGTCGTTTGTCGTATACACCTCCCGGATAATCCGTTCGTTTTAACAATTGAATATCAATATCGTCAAAATAAATATGGTTCACCTTACCGGGCACATCACCACCGACAAACACACCATTTTCACTGATGCATTTCACATTGGAAAACCAGATGCGGCTCACTTCACCACACCGTCCTTCAGTAGCTCCTTTTGGAAAACGCCAGCCGGCATCCTTATGGTTGCCCACGGCACGAGGATAAGAAGTGACATAAATTGGCTCAGCCTTTCCCCACCACACATCTGACCATAGACGACAATCTACAATCATATTGTCAAACACAACATTCGTTACAGTACCTTCATCACGATTCTGAATGCCAATGCCACGGTTACTATCACGAATGATGCAATTATTAAATAAAACATTATTGATAACATCCATATTCTCAGAACCGATCTTGATGGCACAAGAGCGGGAAACCATCGTACAGTTGGTCACCACTACATCTTCACAAGAGCCGTATTCCTCAAACTCACGACGGTTTTTCAGGCAGATACAATCGTCGCCCGACTCGATGTAGCAGTTGGCTATGCGGACATGCCGCGAGTGATCCACATCAATACCGTCACCGTTACGTATCTTCAGGTTATTACGGATACTAATACCCTCTATCACTGCATCCTTACATCCGATAAGATGCACAGTCCAATAGGGACTGTTGCAAAGAGTAATATCACGGATAACCAGTCGGTCGATGGCTTCCAGCGTCAACACATGAGGACGTGGATCGAAGTCTGTCACCGGCTTCAGTTCATACGAATCTTCCAATTCCTTACCCATAAAAGCTACACCATTACCGTCGATGGTTCCCATCCCAGTAATAGAAACCTGCTCCAGATTCTTTCCACTAATCCACATCATACCTTCTCCACGGTTCTCGCGAAAAGCACTTTCTGTATAGACAGACTCATCGGGGTTGGCCAACAGGCGTGAATTGGCTTCCAAGTGCAGTTCCACAAACGATGCCAGTTTGAAGGGACTACACAAAAAAGTATGCCCGGCAGGCACCAGCACCTGTCCGCCACCAGCCTGTGCACAGGCGTCAATAGCAGCTTGAATAGCAATCGCATCATCAGTCTGCCCGTCGCCCACTGCACCAAAGTCCATAATATTGAATACATTGCCTGTCTGCTTCTGTCCTCCACAGGCAGCTAACAATAAACAACTGAAAACGAAAAAGATGTATTTAATTCTCATATCTATGATAATGATTAATGACCAATCTTTTCAATTACCTTCTTATTACTTCTGGTGGACAATCCTTCGGCAAACTACCCCACTCCCGATTGGGTTCAGGCCCCATCTCCAGTTCCAACGTGCCACCTTTCACAATGTCGGCATGATCCAGGTAGTTTTTGAGATAAGGCTGTCCGTTCAATGTAGCACGCTGGATATAAATATTCTGCTCCGAAGTCCCTCTAGCCTGAATAGTAAACGGCCGGCCTCCTTCCGGACAGAGCGTAATGGACGGAAAAGAAGGACTCGCCAACATATAATAGGGCGTACCCGGACAAACAGGATAGAAACCCATAGCTGCAAACATATACCAAGCCGACATTTGTCCTGCATCATCGTTTCCGGCCAATCCACCAGGGGTATTATGATATTCCGTATCCATAATATGGCGGACAACCTGTTGTGTTTTCCATGGTTGCCCAGCATAATTAAACATGAAAGCTACCTGATGGCAAGGTTCATTACCATGCCAATAACGGCCCTCAGAAAACATTGAATCAAGTTTGGCAACATAACAATCCTTACCTCCCATTTTTTCCATTAGGCCGTATGGATCTTGAGGCACATACCACGTATAATGACAAGGAGCACCTTCGGTAATAAAGCGTGTAAAACGGAATGCATTGTTCTCATCCAGGAAAATACCGTCAGCCCGGCGTCCTTGGACATAACCGGTACGGGGATCAATGACGTGACGATAATTACGGGCACGCTCCACCAAAGCATTATAGTCATCCTCCTTCCCTAAAGCAGCAGCAATTTGTGCCAACGCAAAATCATCATAAGCATACTCCAAGGTGCGCGATACCTGCTCGCAGGTATGGAACGCATCAGGCACACTGTCTTCCAAAGGAATATAGCCAAACTTTAAATAAGAGTCGAGCGCACGCCGTCCCATCCCATTACGATATTCTTCCAAAGAGGCAGGACATTCAAACGCATTCTTCCGTAGTCCCTCGTATGCTTTATTGATATCAAAGTTCCGTATCCCCTTGCTCCATGCGTCGGCTACTACCGACGCCACATGGTCACCAATCATGGCTGATGTATAACTGTTCCAACAGGGGAAAATGGGCATCCAGCCACCTTGCTCATACTTGCAGACCAACGATTGCATCATCTCACCTCCCTTCTGAGGAGTAATCAGATTGACCAGTGGATGCAAGGCCCGATACGTATCCCACAGGCTGTAGTCATCGTAATAAGTCTGTCCCTTTTTTGTCTGCATTATTGGAGTTCCGGTTGCGAAAGCTGGATAGCGACCGTCCACATCGTTAAACGTACGTGGCAGGAAGCTAGCCCGATAAAAAGCTCCGTAGAACTTGGCTAATGCTTCTTCGTTATCAGTCTCCACCTGAACGAGATTAAAACGCCGCTCCCAAATATCCGTCAATTCACAGCACACCTGTTCAAAGTTCCAATGGGGTATTTCTGCCTGCAAATTCTGTTCCGCACCGTTCTCGTCCACAAAAGACGAAGCAGCCTTCACCAACACCTCTTCTCCTGCTTTCACCTCGAAAGCCAAATAAGCTCCCACTCCCTGACGCCCATTCAATTCCAAAGAAGCATCAAACAATGAATCTGTCGCAAAGGTTCCATAACCGCTTATCTTTTTCTGAAGTTCAACCACAAAATGACCACTGAATCCAGCCGGTTCTCCCCAACCTTGATAAATGCGATGCACGGGGTTACAACCATAAATACGGCCATTCACCGTATCGATATGCACGGAACCTAGACCTTCATCACTGTTAGGGGTGACCACCAGATAGGCTTTACCTGCCTTCTGATAGGTAAAACGAAAAATGGCCGTACGCGAACGGGCCGTCAGTTCTGCTAGAATATCTTCATCAGGCAAAGTAACAGCATAATAGGCAGGCGTAGCCACTTCATCAGCATGGGAAAAACGTGTAGCACGAGCCTCAGCCTGACAACGCAAAGTGCCATACAACGGCATCAATGTCATAGAACCATAGTCCTGCGTGCAACCGCCCACAATCCAATGGGAATTGCGAAACCCCTGAAAAAGACTGTCACGATAATAATAGGGAGCGATACATTTCTTTTCGGAATCGCGGGTCTGAGGTGTCCAAAAATTCATGCCGTTAGGCTCGAGAACAGCAGGTAAAGTCTGTCCGTATTCTTCGGTATTCTTGCCGAACATACCAGCTGTCCTTGTTGTACTGGCAGCTGTTCCCACTCGTGTATCCACGTATGACAGATACGATGTTCCAACAGGAACATCAGTACAACCAGCATGGAAGCACAGACAGAACACGAACAACCCTATTGCTGCAATCACAGACATTCTCATAACTTTATATATATTTTCTTCTTATACAACGGATAACCCGCTGCTGCCATCAGCAGCATGAACAACAACGAATAGACAGCAGAAGCCAAATAAGGATTGGCCACCAACGAATGTATCATATCATAAACTGGCGGCTTGACACCTGTAACGCCAATCACAATAGCAAGGACTTCACTCAGCACATACAAAAACAATGGGTTAACACCGAACAATTCAAAAAAACGACACCAACGCCGTTTATCTTTATAGTCAATAAAGTACATTAACATAGCCTGGAACATAGCCGCCAAGCCGCAAGTAGTCAAGGCAAATGTAGGCGACCAGATACGCTTGTTAAGCGGAAAAGCCTCGGTCAACAGGAAACCGACAGACATCATCAAGAAACCCACTACAAAAAGTCTGACAATTTTCTTTTCTAGTGTATCGGCCTCCATGATTAAACGCCCACAACAAAAGCCTATCAAGGTATGAGCTATGGAGGGCAGAGTACTGAACAGCCCTTCAGGGTCAATAGGGCTCTTCTGATACAGATGGCCGACGCCCAACACGGCACGGTCAATCACGGAAAGCAGGTTGGTCTCATCAGGTACATACCCATTGGCTGCCAGCAAAAAGATACCATATCCTACCAACAGTATTCCCGCTATCCACCCCATCCATTTATGGGGGACATACAAAGCCAAAAAAGAAGCGGCACAATAGCAAAGGGCAATACGCTGTAATACGCCTGTCAATCTCAAATAGGCAAAAGGCAGAAAATCTCCCTCACAGATATGGTCGAACCAATAGATGGCAATACCAATCAACAGGATGAGTAAAGTGCGCTTCAGTATCTTCCACACGACAGCCCCCGACGGCTCAAAACGGAATTTACGGAGAGCAATGTAGGTCGATATTCCCATGATGAACAGGAAGAAAGGAAATACCAAGTCACAGGGTGTCATACCATTCCATGCCGAATGGCGCAACGAGTCGTACGACAGGCGTCCTCCCGCATTATTCACCACAATCATTCCAGCCACGGTAATCCCTCGTAGCACATCGAGTGACAGCAATCTTTTCTTCGGTAAAACCTCCGTCATGACTATTCCCTTTACATATTAATCATTCTGTACCAGTTTGATGGCTTTCTTGGCCAACTCAATGCAATCTCCTTCGGCCTCGGCTGTGTAGGGATTTTTAGCCAATGCCCAAGGTTCCTCCATGGCATAATAATCCAATTTCACTTCAGGTTTGCCATCCAGTTGGTCCTGCAAAGTCTTCCAATAGGCAGCCCAACGCATATAGTAGAAGTCACGCAGGATACCGTTCCACTCCTTATGGGCATAATCGCGCAAGCCACCATCGTCGGCACAGGTACGGTTGCCCCAAGTCGTAATCTGCACACGAGCATTCCATTCATAAAGGTCTTTCTCTTCGGGTGTAGTACCCAATTTGCGGGCCTGCTGAATCCAGCGGCCTACACGGAATTCACTACGCGTACCCAATAAGCTGTCCTGCATCAGCAACAGGTCGAGAAAACGTTTGGAGTCGCGGGCAAAACTTCGCTTGTCGAAGCTCTTGAAATCGGCCACCGTACGGTTATAGACAATACGAGCCTCATCGGATATGGCCTGACGTACCATATCGACCAAGTCATATTCAAAATTATTATTGCCACGATACTTGTCGGCCACTTCCACCATCAGGGCAGCTGCTTCGGCCGTCACGGTGGGGTCATAATAATTTTGCATCTTCGACCAACTGCTGGCCTGGAAGTTGTTCAGCGTGGGACGTCCGCAGAAGATGGACTCATGAGGTCCCTGTTGATTGTTACCGAAAGGACAGTTATAGATCGAATTAGCCAAAATCATCCAAGCCTGCTCAATCTTGGCATCGCGTACACCATAACGAGCATAGACATAATCCTTCAGCCATTCTTCTTTGGTAAACTTCTGGGGTCGCCAAGGCAACTCACACATCAGTTCAAACATCACTGGATTATTTTCCGAACCTTCCATCGTCAAGCCAATACCCTTCAGATGGGCTGCCAACGGATTATTCTTAGTCAGATAGAAGTTATTGAGCAACTGATCCATACGCCCGTGCAGGCCTACATTGCCACCAAAGTTCTCGAGCATGCAGAACAACCAGTCGTGCTGTTCATATCCGTTGTCACGTTTCCAGATGGAAGGAATACCCCACATCGGACGACATTCACTGAAGAGGTCCAAGATAAGCAAATCACCATTGTTCAGGTTCTTAATCATTTCCGGACGAGGATTTTCCGTCCATCCCTGTACCACCCAAACAGCCTTTGGATTCACTTTCTTCATTTCGGCCATTACAGCCTTTCCTGCCGCATCGAAATCCACTTCGTGAGCGTTCTCCAATTCATGGAAAGGGTCCATGGAATAATAGTCAGCCTTGCCGAAAAGTTTCTGCTGCTCACTATAATAAAGAGAAGCTATTTCGCTATAACGAGGATCGGTAGGTTGTAGGAAAGCTGGGCGAACGAATCCGTTCCACAATTCCGGTTTCTCAATATTAAGTCCCATCTTTTCGTCGGCATCGTGAGGTACCATACCGCTATAACCAGGGAAAACAGGCTTAATGCCGTATTCTTTCATTCGTTTCAGGATTTTCTTTTGCAAGGCCTCCTGTTGGGTGTACCAACTATCGGGATTGGGGCCTCCCCAACCTTCCAAATTATTCATGGCCCACCAAGCCAGAAAAGCCGGACCGGCAATGAAGCGATTCACCTCATCGCTGCTATAACCCAACTTCAGAAGCATGTTACGCCACACGCACTCCATACCGACAGCCGCCAAGGGCAGGTTGATACCATGCAAAGCCATCCAGTCGATTTCTTTCTCCCAGCGTTCCCAATCCCAGAAAGCCATGGAATAAGAATAGGTACAATAATTGAAATCGTAACGCAAACTCAAATCCGTCTCCTTGCGCAGTTTTTCTTCAACAGGTGGCAGCACATCAGGCAACTTAGCCTGCATACCGTTCCAAGTAAGATGAATGCCAGCATAATATTTCAGATACCAGTTGAGTCCCGTAGCAATATTAACATAAGTATTACCACGTACCACAACCTTCTTTCCTTTCTGGTCTAATTCAAAAAAATCTTTGTCACCTTTCTTCAATTCAATGACAAACTTGTGCGACGCTCCCTTATCTATCCTTTCAAGCAACCCATCAATAGGATTTGCAAACAATTGAACACTCCACACGGATATTAACAGGATAAGTAAACTGATTTTGTTCTTCATGATACTATTTCTATTTATGCAACAAATATAGAGACTTTCATCTAGCTATAAGTGGAAAATAGAAAAGTTTAGGAAGAATATAGTCCAGTCTGCAACCTGAAAAGACAAATGGCCTCCTTAGTCCTTCTTAAATCCGCTACTGGGCAAATAACCGAAAAACTCTTTAAAACATTTAGTGAAATACTTAGGATCATTAAATCCTACAGCATAAGCAACTTCGGAAACATTAATATCGCCTTTTCCTTCTTGAATCATTCGCCGAGCTACATTCAATCGATAATTCTTCATAAATTGTCCGATAGGCTGTCCCACCAGTGCATGCATTTTACTATTTACCAAAGTTTTGCTGTATCCCATATCACGTACAAAACATTCCAAATTATACTCTGAATCCGCATAATTCTTTCCCATTAGCTCAATAGCTTTATTAACAAACTGCTGATCTCTGGATTCTTCCTTTATATGCAATTCGCTTACATTACCACTGGCTGAAAATTTTTTCTTGTAACTATTCCTAAGATTAAGAGGGGTTCTATAATTAACACTTCGTGATGATCGGGAGAACCCGATTAAGCCTGACCGACACGGATTTTATTAATTCACGATGTAAAAGTATGTGTTTTAGCTCATAACTATATCACCCCCCCAATTTTAACATAAATTAATATTTAAGGCATAACTATCCCTCACAAGTAGCCAGCCAATCGCCATGATACTTGACAATCTGACAGAAGCGGCAGATATTGTACATTAGGCTCGTCAGTGCGGTATTGGCTTTCGCTCGGCTTATCCCGACCGTGCGGACGAACAGCCCGTGCATACTCTGTTCCATGAAGCCAAAGACATGCTCCACACGGCTGCGCACTTTGGACTTTGTCCTGTTGTTGGCCTTTTGGGTTTCTGTCAGCGGACGATTCCTGTGTCCTTTTTCACATATGACAGGGGTCATTCCACGTTTCCTGACCTCATCGTCCTTGCCGACATATCCGGCATCAAGGTACAAGGCTTTCCCCTTGTCTTCATCCGTAATCAAGTCGGTGACCTTCTTCGAGTCGTGCACACTGGCGGATGTGGTGTCGTAGGCAAGCACGATCTTCGTTTTGGCACACACCTTGGAGTGGTTCTTGTATCCGTAATAAGTTTCACCACGCTTCTTCGTCCAACGGGCATCAGTGTCCTTATGGCACTTCTTGTGTGGATTGTCATTCCAAAGTTCATCACCCCTGCCGGCTTTTATCTGCCGGTTTTCCTCGCGAGTGTTGCGCTGACGGGGAGCGGTGACAAAACTCGCATCCACTATCTTGCCGCTGTTGAAAACAAGACCTCTATCCTCCATGTACCGGCGGAACATGTCGAACAGTCTGTCGTACGCGCCACAGACTTGCAACGCCTCCTTGTATTTCCAGACCGTCTTTTCATCGGGAACGTCCTTTACGCTCTCTATACCAAGGAACTGGCGGAAGCTCGTCCGATCAACAATCTGGTATTGGATTTGATGGTCTCCCAGGCCGTAGTAGCGTTGTAAAAACAGAACCTTGAACATCAGAACCGGTTCGAAAGGCTTGCGCCCAGCGTTACTCTTGCGCTCTTTGTTCGAGAGAGCGGCCTCAAGTTCAGGGCGAAACATCTCGAAGTCAATCAAGTTGTCAAGCGCAGTCAATGGGTTACCGAGGTTCGACAAAATCGTATGAGTATCTTCGGACTCGAAAAGACTCTTGCTAATGCGGTTTCTGTATCGGTTCTGCTTTTTCATCGTTTTCAGCAATTTTTATTGCTTAAATATACAAATAATTATCTGATTATCAAAGTATTATAAGTAATTCAATTTATAGAACACCCCTTAAGAATGTTTCGAATGCGCAACAAAAAGACCTCTTCATCAAAAGGCTTACAAATATATTCGTCAACTCCAATCTCAAAACTTTTCTTCTCTTGTACATCCGAAGAAATAGCCGTAAGCATCAAAAATGGAACATGCGATGTAAGCAAATTATCCTTTATACGCCGTGAAAGTTCCATGCCATCCATAACAGGCATCATCAGATCGCTTACAATCAAATCAACCGAATGCTTTTGTACAATCCGAAGTGCTTCTTCCCCATTCTCCGCCTCAAGAAAACGATAATCCTTCGACAACAAAGAACAAACATAGGCACGCATATCCTGATTGTCTTCTACAACAAGAATCGTTTCTTTATGAGTATCTTCCCCAACCAAGTCTTCCTGTCTTGTTTGTGACCCAATAACAGTATCAACATTAGTAGAAGAAATCTCATGCTCAGCCTGTAACAAAGGAAGCAATATCCGAAAAGACGCTCCACGTCCCTGATTATTACGAGCAAAAATGACGCCGCCATGTAGTTCAATGATACGCTTACATAAAAAAAGTCCTATGCCTGTACCACTTTGCCCGAAAATCGGATGTTTATCGCCAGTCTTAGACTGAAAGAAACGATCAAAGATTTTATCCATATCCGCTTCAACTATCCCATATCCTGTATCACAGACATTAATATAAAGTTGTGGCCCCTTTTCTCCACCTTTCGGAATGGCAGCAACAAACACATCAATACGTCCATTATCCGGTGTGAACTTAATGGCATTCGCTACCAAATTGACCAAAGCCTTACGCATATAAGCCACATCTATCATTAAACAAGGATGATCGATACGAGTATATAGACAAATCTCAATTCCACGCTCCCGCGCAAACACCTTAAACGGTAACAACAATTCTGAAACGAAGTCAACAAAATTACAACCCTTCCGATCCAAAATCACTTTGTTCATATCCAACTTCCGAAAGTCCATCAGCTCATTCACCAATGAAAGCAAATAACCTGAATTGCGTTCTGCTATCTGCAATTGAGCTTTCACCTCCTCATCTTCAACGACTTTTAAAGCATGTTCAATGGGGCCATGAATCAATGTCACAGGTGTCCTGAACTCATGAGTAATGTTCGTAAAGAACGTTATTTTCTCTTCCGTAGCCTCTTTTACCTGTTCAGCCATCACTTCCAGTTGTTTATTTTGCACAGCCAATTCCTGGGTACGTTCTTCCACCTTCTGCTCCAATTCAGCCCGTTGCTGACGATAACGCTTCATCTTTCTATGATAAAATGCCCAAATCAATGCCCCCAATGCCAGTAACAGGATTAAATAAAACCAGATCGTTTTATAAAAATAAGGAATAATGTGTACTTCGACCTCAGTCACATGCTCCGACCACTGCCCCATCTCATTGGTAGCACAAACCTGCAGAACATAATCGCCAGGAGGCACAGCTGTATATCTGATGACACAATCTCCCGGCCTTGTTTCATTCCACTCCCTTTCATACCCCTTCATCCGATACGAAAAACGAATGCGATTGCTACATGCATAATCCCCCGTTGTCACCCCTATTGAAAAACGACTTTCTCTCTCATGCAAGGTAATCAATGAAGTTTGTGTAATACTACGATCCAGATAGTCACCACTTGAAGGATAAATCAGATTACCAGCCACCGTTAAAGAAGTCAATTTAACGACACGATCTGCATAAAATGAGGCGAGTTCTTCAGGTCTGATAATCAATACCCCCATATTAGTCGCAACATAGATCCGGTCATATTTGGACGAATAATGAATACCATTCCAAGAATATTGTGTAAACGGCAAACCGTCACCTGCTGTATAATTCGTAAACGACATCGTCATTCTGTCCAACTTACAAATTCCCTCGTGAGTCATAATCCACAGATCACCTTGCCCGTCCTGCGTCATACCAATAATAGTATTGTCCGGCAATCCATTCCGAACCGTATAATTCGTAAACTCGAAATGCCCTCTTTCATCCTCCGAAACCTTATACAACCCATTTCCATTACCGCCTAGCCACAAGGTTCCATCCTTATCCTCTAAAATACTATTGATTTTCTCCAACCTCATTGATTTCGGCTCGTCCAATTTATATTTGAAGTAGGTATACCTAACATTTTTATGTGACTTGGCATACACAAATAAATCCAACATCAACAACCCACGAGTCGTCCCTATCCATAAACGTTTCTTTTTATCGACACAAAGTGTCGGTATCATCTCAAACTCATTGTCGATACCATCAAAAAGGACCCGTTCAAACGTTTTCGAATGTTTATCATAAAACAACACACCACGTGTAGAGCCAAACCATATCCCTTCATTGATAACATCTTCACATGCACTACTGATAAAATCCCCCTTCAAAGTCGCAAATTCCTCACGAGTATAACGTCGGAAACGTCGATTTCCTGCCACATTCAAATCCAACTCATTGATCCCGACTCCCCATGTGTATGCCCACAAATGATGATCCGAATCAATCAAAAGGCCATTTATTGTATTATTAGTGAGTGAGCTTGGATCGTTCGGTGCAAACACATAACGCTCGCATATTCCAGTTTCCGGGTTCCAACGAGCCAGACCTCTCTCCAACATACAAATCCATAAATTTCCGTCTCGATCTTCACGTATAGCATTAACCGGGAAATTTTCTCCAACGGCAGACGCGTCCTGATCCGGACACCATAATTCCGTCTGAAGGCGTTTGGGAGAAAGCAGATTAATCCCTCCCGTTTCTGTACCCAGCCAAATCGTTTCACCCGACGTATAAATGCAATCTATCGCATTACAATTAATAGTTCCATTTCCTTGAGTCCGGTTCTGCCGAATAAAAGAGAAAGTATCCGTTTCACGATGATAAACATTTATTCCATTCAATGTAGATACAACAATATGCCCCTGCTCCGTCATTTTGATATCCGTTATATATGCCTGACTCAACATACCCGGACGATGAGTTGAATAACGATATCGCTGCATTTGATGGGTCGACTCATTATATTTAAATAACCCCCTATTTGTTCCAATCCACAAGAAACCACTCTCCTCAAGCATACAAGAAATTCTCCAGTCTTCGCTAAAAGGAACCAAATCATTCGATAAAGGCTTTTTCTCCAACAGATGTCCAGGTTTCTTTTCAAGTACATATACCTGATTATCCAGTCCTGCACAAATACGATCTCCAACATCCATCACGGCTTTAACGGGGGAAGAGCAAGATTCTTTCAAACAATAGTAATTACCGATACCTCCTGTTTCATCCCACTCTATACACCACAAACTGTTACTACAAGAGACCCATAAATTCCCAGCTTTATCCTTATAAAGAGAATGAATATATCCATCTGCCAATGGTTGCAATGTATCATTCGATAAAGAATAAAAATCAATAACGGCATAGGTATTCAAATCAATGGCTTCAAGTCCTCCCTCAGATCCGATCCACAACCGACGAAAATTATCCTCACAAAGTGCATGCACAAAATCATTTTTCAACTTTAACGGCTGTGTCTGTGTATTAATGCTCATGACCTGATAACCGTCATATCTACCGATACCATTATGAGTAGCCATCCATATAAAGCCTTCTGAATCACAGAGAATATCATCTATAAAACTATGAGGAACTCCCTCACTCTCTGTTATATAATGATAATTGTATTTACTGAAAAAACGTTCGTCCGACTGTGAAAAAGCAGTCAGAACAATGATATATAAAAGAAAGAAAACAATCGACAATCGTAGTTTCATAGTGCTCGTAATCATGTGTGAGTTTCGTTGTACAAATATAGTAATATCCTCCCAAACAATAAAATCGCATTTAGCGTAAAAGGAAGATTAGCAGAGGCAAATAATCTTTCAATTCTACAGCAAGCTGCTTCAAAGCCTGTTGGATTCGATAATCCACCGTTTTAACCGATACATCCAAACGTTCTGCAATTTCTTTATAGGTCATATCCTTAAAACGGTGCATAACGAATGCCTCTCGATACATTTCCGGCAAATGGGATATGGCTTCATTCAATTTCCTGCTCAAGCTGTTTATCGTACACAAATCACTTTCTTTCAGGACATTTTCTATTATATCCTGATAAAAACGTGTGTCCGCTTGCAGTTTTACTTGTTCCTGCTCGATCCGATTCAACGCTTTACGATAAACCACTTTCAACAAATATTTCGCTAAAGAAGTCTGGACGATTTCCTCTTCCCGATGCTCCCAAAGCCACAACAAAGCATCCTGAGCAATTTCTTCCGCATTTTCGGTACTGATAAACCGCTTCCCATATGCGCACAACAACGGATAATATTTCCGAAAAAGCGCATCAAAAGCTTTTGCCTCTCCATTTCGAAGCCTGCTCAACAAAAGGTTATCTACATGCAGCGTTTCCATGTCATAGCTTTGCTCTCATTCAATTCAATGTGCAAAAATAGTTTTTCTAATGAAAAAGACTGTTATCTCAGAAGTATATTTTTCGCTTCAATAAGGAAAAGCAAGAAAATCCAAAGCCCGCCAAATGTTAATGAATAATAAAATCAGAAAAAGAGTTTAGGAACTCTCTGTTCCCACCTGTCTCTTTTACAAACGAGTCATCTATGAACGAACAACAGACCAACATAGAGCAACGATTGATCGAGTATTACGAAGGCAAACTCGAAGGAACGGCGTACGATGAAGTCAAAGCCTGGATTGCTTCGTCCGAAGAGAACCGTCGTATGGCTCGCCGTATCTATTCCCTACTGCTGGCCGTAGATGTACATCAAGTCAGCAAAGAGATTGACACAGAAAAGGCATTAAAGAAGGTAAAAGGTAGAAAGATTGCACAAAAGAAATCAAGACGGAGCTAACTTGTTAACATTTAAAAAGTGTCCACAAGGTATTGATCCTGAAGCACCCGCAGGATGGGGAGCCTACTACCCTCATATTAAAACTCATTCACTTGGTATTACTGTAACATTATCTATATAAAATAGGCAATTACAGATATCACCTTCATTTAGAATTATATCACCTTTTTGATATTTCTTAGGCTTGAATAATATCTGCAAAAAGGCGAATATTCTCCAACTTAAGTTTGCGATTAGGGCATGTTTCAGCTATAATCTGTTTTGCAATGTCAAATTGAATACTCATAGGCTAAAGTTATTTATATCCAACATTTTGTTTCAATTTTGGGTTCAAGTCTATACTTTTTTGTGGAATAGGAAAAACTGTGGTATACCCATTTTTCTCATCAGCCAGTTGGACTCGCTGATCGTATGATTTGTGATAAACTCCAAAACGCACCATATCTTGTCGTCGCCAGCCTTCCCATACTAACTCCAACAAACGCTCTTTCAATATGTTCTCAAGCGTAGCTTCTCGATATGGCATACCAACACGACCTCGGACTTCGTTCAACTCCAACGAGCCATCCTCACCATTACGTACCTTTGCCTCGGACTTCATCAGGAGAGCATCGGCATAGCGGAATAGCACGATGTCGTTATCCGGTTGTCTACCGTCGGAATGTGAGGTCCTATCAACCTCATATTTTGCCATACGAGCACCAGCTGTCTTGACATAGGAGCTTCCCGTAAGATTCAACTTTAGCTCCAATGGGAAATACTCCAACTGCTGTCCATTGTCCATCATTACAGGCTTTCCATCAACCTCTACGATGCCGGCATAGAAGTTCTTTTCAAAGCGAGCATCTACATCATCTGTGCCGTATCCGTTGGCTAAGACTGTTGAGATATTGGCACTGGTACCATTTTCCGATGAGCCACCCAACGCACCGCCATGGTTGTAGTGTCGTGATCGGAAGAGATACCAGAACTGCGCAGCATAGAGGTTCTTATCCAACGGAATGGTGAATATGTTTTCGTTGGAGTTCTCGTTATGCACAGAGAAATTATAGCTATAATCGTCCTCCAACCGATAACCTACCTCGGCAAGTTTATTGCAATATTTGATACAGGTCTGCCAAGCGTTGAGTTTCTCACCATCGACGGTGAAAAATATCTCTTTACCGTTCCGTGGAACGCCATCAGTCCAATTATCATCACAATATATCTCGGCATTAAGAGCCAACTTAGCCAAAAGGAAATTAGCTACAGGTGTTGTTATACGACCATAGTAGTTACCCATCTTATTACTACGCTCATTTGGCAACAACTCGGCAACCTCCTGCAACTCATTCACGATAAAACGGAAAACCTCGCTACGCTCGCTCTGCACAACTTCATCCTGCGGTTGTTCATAGGATGTTACGATGGGCACTCTGCCATACATATCCATAATGTAGTAGTAGAAAAGTGCTCTCAGAGCTCGCACCTCAGCTTCGTAGGCCACTCTCTGCTCCTCAGATAGGTTATGGCTATACTTATCGATGATATGCAGAGATTTGTTCGATAACACAACAACCTTGTAGAGGTATTTCCAAGTATTGTAGAGTGGTAAATCATTAGGACTCCACTTATGCTGATACATATTCGCCCACAAACCTCCATCGTACCAGTCGCCACCACGAATAGGTATCATGGCTTCGTCTGTAGTAAGTGTGTTATAGTCATAAATCCCACGACAGGTCCCCTGTAAACCCTCACTGTCTGCACTGCCACCAATGTAATTGTAGAGCACAGCCACTGCATTAATATATATGTTGTTGGCATTGTTGTAAATGTCTTCTTCATAAAGTTGATCTCTAGGGTCTTCAGTAAGACAAGAGGTCATCATCGTTGCCAAAGCAACCATCAATATGTTTATATATCTTTTCATAACTGTAAGCGGTTAGAATTGAATACTAAGACCTAACGAATAGGTACGATATAAAGGATAGGTGCGTTTGTCGTCAATGCCCAAAGTGTTGCTTACTACATAACTGTTTATCATTGGAGTAAGACCGCTATAGCCTGTGATTGTTGCAAGGTTGCTAATGCCTGCCGAAAGACGCAATGACTTCACAGCCTTGGATTTCATTGGAATATTGTAGCCTATGGTAATATGTTCAATATTTACATAGTCTCCTTTTTCCAACCAATAGTCTGAAACATTCTGATCAATAATATTTTTTTCAGGAGCACCCTTCAATACATTGTAGTCAGGGAATATAGACATATTGGTATAAGCCAAGCCCGTGCCATTGAATATCTTATGACCGAAAGCACCATTTATCTGCATGGCAATATCAAAGGACTTGTAACGGAAACTGATGTTTGATCCAATAGTTACCTTGGGGGTTGCCTGACCTGCTATATACCTGTCTCCGCCATCGCTAAAATCAATCTCGCCATCATCATTCAAATCTTCAATATCGTAACTGTAGCCACCAAGTTCATTTTCTTTAAGCCCTTTGCAGTGAGGTAGATAGAATACCCCCAATGGCTGACCTACAATCTGATATACTACATTATTGTCTCCACCGTTCTGACCTGCACCATAAAGCGAGCCAATCGGAGTAATATCTGAAGCTGTCATATGCATACCATTATACTCTCCACTAAGCGAAAGTAACTTATTCTTCTGGTAGGACATATTGAAGTTGATATTCATCTCCATATCCTTTCGTTGAATGGGAACTACCGAGATTCCTAGTTCGACACCCTGGTTAGACATCGAGCCGATATTTGCCATCAGTTTATCGAACGCAAAGGTCGGAACGGGAACATCATACTCATAGAGCATATCCGTTGTCTTTGAGTAATATAATTCCGAGGTAAGCATCAACCGATTATCCCATATACCTAAGTCAAAACCGATATTAAATGTTGAACGAGTCTCCCACTTAAGGTCCGGATTCGTGTTGCGTATACTTCCCATTGTTACGGTAGGTGCACCGTTGATGGATACGATACCATTCTCCTTTACGGTATTAAGTGTTGTATAGGATGTTATACCTCCAAGATTTCCTGACCGACCATATCCGGTTCTTAGTTTCAATATTGTTATAAAGTCAGTATCAGAGAGGAAGCCTTCTTTTTTTACATCCCAACCCAGTGATACTGATGGGAAGAATCCGAAAGTATTGTTATCGCTTACCATTGAAGAGCCATCTCCACGGAGTGCTGCCGCAATAGAATATCTATCCTTGTAACTATATGTGACACTACCCATTATTGAAGCAAGTGACGGGTCTTCATAGCTACTGCTCGTACCACCGAAAGGACGCGATGATGTTGCTCCGATGTTATTATAGGAGAAATCATTTGTTGTTATTCCTTTTGCCTGCACCCATAAACCAGTCCTTACCTGTTTAAGATATTCTGCGCCAACAACAGCATCAAGGTGTGAGTCTCCCCAAGCATTGTTATATGAGAGGGACACATTTGTAAAGTAGTCTTCACCCTTGAACTCTCCACTATAAACATTGCCTTGCGCCCACACCCATGTAGGACAAAATTGAGCATTTCCCGTAGATGAATATGAATAAGAGCCGAAAGCCGACAATATCAAATTGTCAAGGATATTAAATTTCAGCCCCAAATGTGTATTGAAATTCCGTTCTTCGGAGTCATTTTTCTCATAGAGGAGTGCTCCGGGGTGGTTGATGTGTGATGCAGCCGAGTTCTTCACCCAGTTGCCATTAACATCAGTTCCTGCTGGATATGTAGGATTCTGTGCAGCTGCCGAGTAAAACAGCATTCGTGTATCGAAAATGTCGTGTATCTTTGACGAGTAGCCATATACACCAAAATCGCCAACTAAGCGACCATCGAAAGCCTTTTGTGTAGCATCAAGTTTTACCACTAAATTTCGGTAATCGTTAACTTTGACAATTGTATTATGATCCATAAAACCGAACGATGCTCGATAGTTTGAGTTTTCCGAACCACCGCTAAAAGCCAAGTGATGCTGATGTATCAAGCCCGTACGAGTAATTACATCGTGAAAATTGGTGTTGTAGCCACCATTATTGTAATCTAATCCAAGTGCCTCTGCTGTAGCTATATACTCCGGGCCGTTGAGCATTTGCAGATGTTTATACATTGACTCGAATCCGTAGTTGCCATCATATGATATTTCGAAACCTCGCCCCGTTCCTTTCTTGGTCTTAATCTCAATTACACCTGAAGCACCACGGGAACCGTACATTGCCGTTTCGGTAGCATTCTTCAAAATAGTGAAACTCTCGATGTCTGCGGGATATATGGTAGATAGCGTAGCGATGTCAGATGTCACTCCGTCAATAATTACTAACGGGTCATTGCCACCCATAATGGATGTGGTACCACGCACACGGATACTATTCAGCATAGCGAGCCTGTCAGTCCCATTAGTGGTGACGTTCACACCGGCAGACTGACCACTCAATACATCCAAAGCATTATTCAATGGTCCCTTCTTGATATTCTCGGGCCTGATATGCTCTAATGATTTAGTCGCCGAAATGGTATCTTGTTTCTCTCTGATATTCTGTACTTGTGCATCAATTTTTTGAGCACTACAGATGAAGAACATTATGACAAGACAAAGACCGACTCTTCCCATCTTGATTCGTTAAATCTCTGTAGATTCCCCAGACCAGACAGTTAATAAATCTTATACGCAATGTATTATAAAGAGGGGGATTGGGAATCTGTACTATTTCCCTGCCAGTCCGTCCGCTTAGCCATTGTATATTTTTTTCTGTTATTTCATATCAGTGATGCTGATAATCCAGGCAAGAACAGAGTAAACATCTACCTATTTTATACATAAATCCTTTCCAAGGACTTTATAAGCGCAACCATTAACTACATTACATTACAAAGGTAACAATAATTTGTCATTTGAAGAAATTTAGAAAAAAGAAAAAGTCATTATGCGTGATATTTTTTATTTAATTACGACATTTATCAAATACAAAAAATCATAGAAGGACAAAAATCTTTAAATGATTTGATTATAAACAAACTTTAAATAGTTAAATTGCAATAATACTATACCATGGTTGTTCTTTACCTTAATGTAATACTACTGTTATATATCTGGTCATTTATCTCCTTTTGTCGGATGCAAAGGTTGCCAAACCTCTTTTAGAAAACGAAAAGTTCAAGCGGTAAACCATTTGGAGCAGTTTCGTCCTCCGTTGGAGAGTAAACAGCTCCAGAACCTTTTCTTATCCATCGGCTTGGCTGAAAACTGCATCCGGCAACGGAGATAAACGACTGACGAAATAATAGCATAAAACAGCATAGCCCCCCCCTAATAAGGCAATTTTATCAATGCTGTTTTCATTCTTTTCAGAGGACTATTATTTTCGACAGAGAGAAATTTGGCAAGCGGCAGATTTCACTCCCTCAAAAATAATAGATTTGAATTGCTGTCCTCTTGCCTTTATTGGAAATTGTAGTACCTTTGTAGTGGCTTGTGCGAACGAGCCAAGCAATGTGGAAAGATGGGAACATCGAACCATCAATAAAGTACCGAAAAGAGGGAAAATACCCTCTACCACCGCTCTTTGGGCGTTAAGGAATAATAAAAAGGTTAAATCTTCACCTTTTAGAATGTACCCCTAAAGGTTATGCCCATATTTCTGACTTATAACTCACAAAATATTGAGTAATAACTGGTTGCAAATACGAATATTGTATCTTGGAACAAAACGAAGAAATAACAATGCCTCCATCCCCTATTAGAAGTATTAATTTAGGGCTTTATGTAGCTAGAATTATTCATCATGATCTAGCCATTGCCAACGCCTCTGCATGGCAATGGTGGACAGCCATATCACTTGGAGAAGATGTTCCCATACAATTATTACCACAAAAAGGTTCTTCATTTGAAAGCGTAAAATATGATGGTATAATATCACCCACAAAAATGCTTTGGAGTACAGCAAATTACAGCTTCTTTATCAGACCTGGCATGTATAGAATAAATATATCCCCAACAAACATGCAGATACCAGAGTTAGATGCAGCAACATCAATCATGGCCTCTTCTTATACAGATGGAAAACAAATCATCTCTGTTTTCATAAATTATACTCAACAAGATAAGAAAATCAAAATAAATTGTCCAAATCACAAGTATGCAAAAATGTATACCACATCCATCGATAAAAATCTCAAATACGATGGAATACATAAATTATCTTCAATAACCCTACCTTCAAAATCAATAGTTACTATAGTAATCTAACCAATAAATATCGACTTATATTTTCTTCACCCAATACCCATTCCCATACCTTGTATGTACCCTCCGCCCCAACTGGGCCAACAGACGGCTGAACGAAGTACAAGAACAATCTTTCAAGGCAGCGGGATTCTTCTTCTTCAGCACGGTATAAATATCTGCCGCAGACATCAGGCGGGCACCTTGCTCGCCTGACTCGGCAAACGCAAAGCAACTGCCAATAAGTTCTTCGGCGGGCGTTATGCGGTAGAAAGGACGGTTAGCAGCCTGGATTTCTGCCTCTTCGGCCTTGCTGAACCAACAACGCTCGCCGTTATTCAACTCATGCAGCAATTGGGCATAAAGCTGGGCGTGGTCGATGGGGGTCGTACAGTCGATGGCATGCTCCACTTCCACGCAAATGAAACGGCGGCTGCCCGAAAGGTCGGTCAGCAGGTCACGGCGGTTGCTCGTGCCAATGAATGAGGCAATTCTTGGCAAGGCTTCGGCTGAACGGCGGTAGGCACGGCGCACACGAAGGTCTTCCATCTGCATCAGGTTCTTCAGCTGGGGCATCCGGCTGACGGGAAGGCGGTCGAACTCGTCGAGGTTGATCAGACCGTAGGAGGCCAGTTTGTTCTCCGCCGACGAGGCGTTGGTCAGGTCGAAGCTCTCTGTGAAGTAATCACGCAGTTCCTTAGGTAGCAGCATACGGCAGAAAGTGGATTTACCCAGACCCTGTGTGGGGCTGACCAAAAGCGGAGCTACGCTATTAGCACGACGGTCACGGTTGCCCGAGCCTGTCCACTGGGCTGTGACGGCCAGCATCCAGCGGTGGAAGGAACGTATCCAAACGTCCTTATCGGATACTCGTCTTGCCAGTTCCGTTACGCGGTCCTTACCGTCCCATTCGGGCAGGTTCTTGAAATAGAGTTCAAAGGGATGGTAGGCTTGTACGTGGTCGGATTCTACATAACGTTTCACGTCCCGATCCCAACATTCCACACCGTTTTCGATGGCACTGAGAGCAATGCCGTTCAGGGTGCGGCTGTCTACGGGTGTATAAGTAAGATGGTGAGCTTCATCGGCTTTTTCTTCATTCAGACGAGCACATTCCGTCCGCTCGGTCAGCAGGTTGTAGCGGAAGGCATAATGCAACTTCAGGTAGCGCGAGAGGCGTTGCATCATCCGCTTTTGCTTCGGTTCCTTTTTTTCTTTTTCTATATCTACAGGTTTGGGCTCTTTCGTAGCAGTTGGAACGGCTTCTATCCATTCCGTCACTTCATCCTGTCCATTTAGGCTGAACATGCGTTTATCGGGGTTCATCTGTTGCGGTTTCCAAGTCAAGCGGACAGTGAACTCGCCGTCGCCTGTCACAAGAAAGACTTGTCCTTCGGGCAGACTGGAACAGGCACGGTTCAGGTCGGCAAGCAGCCGGTCGTACGACGAAACGGATGGTTCTTCACGGAAAAAGAAATCTTTCAGTTGACAGATCAGATTCATAAAAGTAGTTGTTTATCCTGTCGTAAAGATACGACATCAAGAAGGCGAAGTCAAGTTTTTCAGCGTAAATAACGGACGATAATCAACCATAATCAACGGAAATCAACTTTGCAATGCTTTCACAAGTTGATTTCAAAGATTCCCCTAATGTGATTTCACCACAGGCAACTGATAATAAGATACTTATATTGAAACAACCATATTGATCAAGATGCCACATTACCGTACAAGCCGAAGACAATGAACACCGCCGTGAAACTCTATCTTTCAACCTACGTCCCTTTCTTGCAACAGATTACACTACAAATGAAGGATTGAAACCTGATTAGGGCAATCCATTACTCACTACCGATATTGCGTTCCTAAACACCTACTTTAGCTCGCTAAACATGAACTTGACGGACGCAACTATGGACTTTAGCCTGCAAAATATTTTTCCAACCGTCCTTGCACCACTTCCCTTTTGTGATTTCACAAAAAAAGTGTAGTTTTGCTCTTGAAACAAGTTTTGCAAGATTATGACTAAATTTGAAATAGAAGAAAAGATAGTGGCGATGCTCAAGACCGTGTACGACCCCGAAATACCCGTAAACGTATACGACCTGGGCCTGATTTACAAAATTGACGTGACGGACGACTTCAACGTCAGCATCGACATGACGCTGACGGCACCCAACTGCCCGGCGGCCGACTTCATCATGGAGGATATCCGCCAAAAGATAGAGAGCATCGAAGGTGTGGCCTCGGCCACCATCAACCTGGTCTTCGAGCCCGAATGGGACAAGGACATGATGAGCGAGGAGGCCAAACTGGAACTGGGATTCTTATAACAAAAACAACAGCATATCATGAAACAGAAAACACTTGGCCTGCTGGCCTGTACGGCACTGCTCTGCGCCTGCCAGCCTGCTCAGAAACAAACGACCATCACCGGCACACTGGCCGGCGTAGAGAGCGATACCCTGATTGTGAACTATTTTGCCGTATCGGACTTAAGCCGCAGCACGATACACCGCGACACCATCGCCTTGCAGAACGGAAGCTTCACCTGCCAGCTGGAGAACGACAGCGTGCCGATGGAGGCCTTCTTCTACGCCCAACCCCGTAACGGAGCCGCCGCCGCATCACTTCGCAAAACCATCACAGTTGTAACCTTCCCCGGCGAAACGGTGGAAGTAAGCGGTTCGATGGACGACTACCACATGAAAGGCAATGCTTTCCACCAGGCCTACGAAGAAGTGCGGGCCCTGTACAAGCCCTATGAGGACGAGATGCACAAGGTGACACAAGTCATCATGGGCATGCAAAGTGATGGCACACTGACACCCCAACGCCTCGACTCCCTGCGCCAAATCTATGAGCCGATCAATGCCGACATGAAAAAAGTAAAGGAAGACTACATCCGCCAGCACCCTGACGAAGACATCTCCGTCTATCTGATATCCGACTTTGGCAAAACCGCGAGTGACCTGCTCGACCTCATCGGCGAAAAGGCACAGAACGGCCCGATGGCTCCCCTCTACAAGGCCATGAAAGAAGCCATCGAGCGGCAGAAAGCCCGCGAAGAAGCGCGCAAAAATATGGTCGAAGGCGTCACAGCCCCTGACTTTACGCTGAAAGATCTCCAAGGCAAAGACCTCACCCTGTCGTCCCTGCGCGGCAAGTATGTAGTACTGGACTTCTGGGGAAGTTGGTGCGGTTGGTGTATCAAAGGTATCCCCGACATGAAGAAATACTACGAAAAATATAAGGACCGCATGGAGATATTGGGTGTGGACTGCAACGATACGGAAGAGAAATGGAAAGCAGCCGTAGAGAAGCATGAATTGCCCTGGCTGCACGTGCGCAATACGGACGAAGCAGACATCACGGTGAAGTATGGCATACAGGGCTATCCTACCAAGATTGTCATCGACCCCGAAGGCAAAGTGGCCAAGATTGTGGTAGGCGAAGATCCCGCCTTCTACAAATACCTGGACGAACTATTCAAATAAAAACCTAACGAATACGCCTTATGAAGAATGTATATTTCCTCTCCGACGCCCATCTGGGTTCGCGTGCCATCGAGCACGGCCGTACGCAAGAACGCCGGCTGGTGAACTTTCTGGACAGCATCAAGCACAAGGCTTCGGCCGTTTATCTGCTGGGCGACATGTTCGACTTCTGGTACGAATTCAAGCTGGTGGTGCCCAAAGGCTACACGCGCTTTTTGGGCAAGCTGTCCGAACTGACGGACCTCGGAGTGGAAGTACACTTCTTTACGGGCAACCATGACATCTGGTGCGGCGACTACCTGACAAAGGAGTGCGGCGTCATCCTGCACCGTAAGCCGCTGACCACAGAAATCCATGGCAAGGAATTCTATCTGGCCCATGGTGACGGACTGGGCGACCCCGACCGTAAATTCAAGTTTCTGCGTGCCGTTTTCCACAGCCATACGTTGCAAACCCTGTTTTCCGCACTTCACCCCCGCTGGAGTGTGGAACTGGGATTGACATGGGCCAAGCACAGCCGCCTGAAACGGGTGGACGGCAAGGAGCCTGACTATATGGGCGAAAACAACGAACCACTGGTGCTCTATACCAAAAACTACCTCAAGAACCATCCGGACATTAATTTTTTCATCTACGGGCATCGCCACATTGAATTGGACCTGATGCTGAACGCCTCATCGCGTATCGTCATTCTGGGTGACTGGATCAACTACTTCTCGTACGCCGTATTCGACGGTGAACACCTGTTTTTGGAAAACTACATCGAAGGCGAAACAAAACCCTGACAAAATAAAAACGTTGTCTGACAAAACTGACACCCTTTATGGAAAAGAAGAAAGACGGATTTCCCAATGAAAAGGCCATTGTGATTCCTCAAGAGATTCTTCTCAAGGTGCAAAAGAATCCCATGACCAGCCTGCTCTATCCGACCGATATCGGCTACTATCCCCATGCGGAGAACCATTATCGGCAACGGGAAGAAGGCAGTGAACAACACATTCTGATCTATTGTCACGAAGGAGAAGGCTGGTATGACATCGGAAAAGGTCGATGTACCATAAAAAAGAACCAGTTCTTCATCATCGAAGCCGGTACGCCTCACACCTATGCCGCATCGACCCAACATCCATGGAGTATCTACTGGGTACATTTTGCCGGTGAAAAAAGCAGCCTCTTCGCCGAACTGTTCAATCGGACCAGCCATATCGATGACTCGCCTTCCGCCCGATTCGACGACCGCATTCGCCTGTTCAATGAAATCCTGGTAAATCTGGAGATGGGATACAGTGTAGAAAATCTGGAATATATCACCCTCTGCCTATGGTACCTGCTGGGAAGCTTCAGATACATCCCTCAATTCAGGGAAATAAACAAGCCACAAACCCAAGACACCATGCAGAAGGTCATCAACTTCATGAAAGCCAACCTGAACAAGCAGCTTACCCTGGAGGACATCGCACAGAGCGTAAACTATTCGCCCGCATACCTGAGTACCGTATTTACCCAAAAAGCCGGCATGTCTCCCATCAGCTATTTCAATCAGCTGAAAATACAGAAGGCATGCCAGCTCTTGGACTTTACGGACAAGAAGGCTAAGGAAATAGCCTTCGAACTGTCCTTCAGCGATCCCTACTACTTCTCAAAGGTATTCAGTAAATACATGCACATGTCTCCTAAAGAATACCGCATGAAGAAAAAGGGATGACACACATATAAATTATTCACACATTTTCAGTAACTGTTGTCCTACCTGATGATTGATATCAAGGCGTATCACTTCAGACAGGAACTTACGGGCCTGTTCTTTATCCCCCAATCCCAGGTAGCCTAATCCCATTACCAGGTTACAATGAATGAGATTGCGCACATTCAGATCGTCATCCCAAATCAGCAGGTCGGGAAGTGAAACGGCAAAATAATCGATTTTGACTTTATCGAACAGATGTTTCTCGCCATGCTTGATGAGACGGTTGAAACGACTGCGTGCCTTGTCTTCTTCACCCAGTTTACGCCAAGCCAGTCCCTGATAGAAAATCTTGTCCGGTTGCTGATCGTTATAGAAGAATGCGATAGCCGGTTCAGCCGAACCTTTGGTAGCCCGTTCAAAGTAGGCTTTCGCCTGCTCCATGTCTCCCAGTCCTTCGTAAGCGCATCCCAACCAATAGTGAATATCATTTTCCTCAGCCATCGAGAGCTTTCCTTCACCCAGATTATCAGGATATTTTTCAGTTTCCTTCAACAATCTTACGGCATCGGCATAACGCTTCTCAGCCAAAGCCTGCTTGGCCAGCTCCACACGACAGAATACATACTGGCTCGTTACCTTACCTTCACCACCCTCCCACGGATGGAACTTGCGTGAATTGATCAGGTCGTATGCCTTCTGATACTCACCCAACTGATTATAAAGCGTGATACGCTCAATGCACAAGTCATCGCGCTGTTCTACTTCGTTCGCATGAGCTTCCAGGAAATCCAGACGCTGACGATGCGGATAGCGAAGTTTCTTATACAACTGGTCAAGTTCCATCAGGATACGTGCATCTGTCGTATCGAGATTATACGCCTTCTCCAACGCGGCCAATGCCTTCTGAGGATTATGTTGTTTGTTATAATAAGCCAAAGAAAGATTACGCAATACCGTCGGGAAGCAATCGTCGAGAGCTGCCGACGTTTCCCAACATGTCACAGCATCTTCGTAACAACGAACGGCATAATGGAAATTACCCAAATAGTAGGGAGCCTTAGCTCCTGTCGGGTTCAAAGTCATGGCATCCTGCAACATCAAGACTTCTTCCAGTTTATTGGGGAAACAATAATCCGGACACATCTGTTCTGCTTTCTGATAGTAAGCCAATGCTTCATCCTTCTTTCCTGCTTTCGAAGAGAAGTAACCCAATGCATAATATACCATCGGATACGTATTCTCTGTATCTTCTGTCACGAAAGAAAGCAATTGCAAAGCCTCATCGTACATGCCGGCCGAAGCATAGTCAATGGCATACTCCATATAACTATGGACAGCACCACGCATCAATGTCTTCATTTCTTCCTTCACGGCTGCTGCCTCTTCCACCTTACCCTGCAGTTTTCTGATCAAATAGGCTTCAAAACGGCATCCCATATTGAAGCGATCCATCGACAAGGACTCATCGATCAATGCCATTGCACGGGTATAATCACCCATCTTGCGCAAGAAGGAAGCCTTCAACTGCCGCCCCTTATGATTCAACCAATTGCGATAGAGCGAACGGTCTATATGATCCAAACCGTTTTCATAATCCTTGCGGATCATGTCAATTTGCGCCAGTCCCATATAACCGGCATCCTGCCAAGCTGCGTTCCAGGTAGCCTTGAAGAAAGCATCATAGGCACCGTCTATATCACCTTGCATCTTCTTGCACCAACCCAAGTTGTAATACGGTTCACCGTCATAAGGATTCGGATTACGCTCTGTCTGCGTTTTGATGGCACGGTCAAAATAACGCTGTGCCTCTGCAAAACGCCCGCGACGCATCAGTAACAAACCGACAGCATTGTTACAACGGATATCTCCCTCCTCACGGCTCAAGGCCTCCATATAATAATCCATAGGCTGATACGTAGCATGACGATACTGTTCCAGATGGTGACCAGTCAGGAAAAGCTGTTCCATGCTTGCTATCTGCTTGGGAGCAAGTGCAGCCTTGGCAGGCTCAGGTATCGGACGGATCTCAGGTTTGTCAGCCTGATAGCTTACCATAACTTTCCCTTGTTCATCGAGTACCATCAGCTTCAGGTCTTCTGCTTTTTGCGTATCACATGCCACTGTCTGCACATAAGCATTCTCGGGCGATACTGCGGTAAGTGCATCCAAATAGATTTTTCCGGTTTTCTCATTGGTCAGCATAACCCGCACTTCGCGATGGGCTGCCGTCGTATAAAGAATGACCTTCATCCGACCCTCTCCTTCCGGAAGCAGGTTAATTAAAGCATCACGTGTCGCATTTTTCACCAGACCGACTTTCTGATAAGGCATGAAATACTGTACCCATGACTTCTCCTCATAAGGCTGAAGCCAAGTGAAGTCCGGCTGATTGTCGCAATACATACCGGTCATCAATTCGATATAAGGTCCGTCTTCATCCGTCAAGTTACGGTCCCATGCTTGTCCAAAGTCGCCGTTACCCCAAGTCCATTGCTTCTTACCGGCATTTACATGATGGTCTGCCACATGAAGCAGGCCGGCTTCGATATGTTCTTCATAACCTCCAACAAAATCGTATTTCGAATTGATGGCCATGTAAGAAGTCGGAACAGGAATATTCTTGTAGCGGGAAATATCCACACCTGCCGAATAATCTACCTTGTAATATTCGCCAGTAGCAATCGGAAAACTTGACACAGCCCGCTTACCATGATCGAAGACGGCATTCACATCGGGTGGGAATACCGAATAGTAATCCTTATTCACCACAACGGCTGGATTGGCCCACCACAGGAATGTCTGTGGGAATGGAGTGCGGTTGTACACCTTTGCTTTGATTTCAATATAAGCCTTGCCCGGATAAAGAGTAAAACCTGCCATACCTTTTGTCCGGAACATACGCTCCACCTCACTGCACCACACCGTCTTACTACCATCCGGAAACTCCTCAATCATGCAATCAGTCGGCAAATAGGTGCTGGGGCGATGGTGCTGTGGCCAGTTGAATTCGATACCTCCTGAAATCCAAGGACCGGTCAGACCAACCAACGCAGGCTTAATCACCTGATTATAATAAACAAAGTGACGTTTCTTCACTTTATCGTATGCCATCTGGATACGTCCGCCCAGTTCAGGCAAAATCATTACCTTGATATACTCATTCTCAATGAAGAATGCACGCCAGGGACGGTCGTGTTTCTCATCCTCTATTTTTTCTACTACCGGATAAGGATAGACCGCACCCGAACTACCTTGATAGACACGCTTTTCGAGAAAAATCGGATTCTTTTCTTCCTTACCAATTCCATAAGTAGGCAACATCACGACTTCTTCCCAAGCCTTTACTTCCGAAGTATTTACAGTACTTCGAGTCAGATATTCTGTTATTGCTTCCATTGTCTATATATTAATAATAAAATGTGATCCTAATAAATTCCTTTTGCCGATTGTTTTTGATTGTTTGCTGTTCCAAACACATCTTTCATCTTGTCCAATCCCTCCATTCGGGACGGTGCGAAGGCTGCACTATTCATATACTTCAGAATAGAGGCCAACATCTGACGAGCCACCGGACGTTTGTCGAGAGCAGTCTGTAGATCAAACGTAGCCAGCATCAGTTTCCCTTTACCGACACCACCTTCGTACAAAGAAGCCAGACGACGGTTATTGACAAAATTATCCACCATTTCTACAATAGGAGATCCGCCATTCAAACTATCCACAATCATTGTTGTAGAATTTATATTCAAATCCCACCATTGCCAGTCGGTATGCATATCCGTAGGGAAGTCTGACAAAGCCGGATGAGACGGATTACAGAGTACCCCCATCGTACCTGCCTGATTGGGGAAATGAACCGGGCTCCAGAAAACAGGTACAAATTTGCCCTCAATACCTCTCAACGTATGCCAATCAGGATTGAATAAGACCTTCTTTCCTTCTACCAGCCATTGCATGGCGGTATTGTAGTCTCGGGTATATTTCACATCTCCCCAGTTGAGTTCTATCTCCAAAGGATAAACCCAGATATTCCAGCAATTACGATACTCCGAGTTCTCCAACGACAAGCAGACCTCCAACTTTGAGGCTTTGGTTATACTATTCAGAGGTAATACGATTTCACCCAAATTCTCGTTATGTCCCATCCTGAGGTCTGCAACATCAATACGACCTTTTCCAACCGACTTTCCTGCGTCTTTCACTTCCCAAACCAATGTTCTGTCTTTCAGTTCCTCCACACCATAATTACTCAATTCGGCTTTTGCCACAAAAAACTCATTATTCGTATAGACAGCTTTGGGAAAACGAAGCAATGGAACCACTGGTGCACAAAATTCTCGGAATTCACGTCCTTGAATAATGCCTTTACTCTCCCAAAAAGCATTCAACAGCCCGACCAATGCCGTACCCTGCCCAGGAAAATCATGCAAATCAAGCAACTGAAATCCGCTGACACCTGATGTCTTCAAAGCACGTTCAATCTCTTCCTTATAGAGTATAGCAGCCAACTTTCCAGATGCCTGTAAATATTGAGGTGCCTTCTCTATCAATCCTTTCCGCTCCAAATCTTGCTTCACGGCCATAAAATTCAGCGGAATCAACGTACCGGTGTATTTAGGAATCTCTGTCAGATCGGGATATACAGAATATTGCCCCACCTCGTGTGTAACCAGCGGAACTTGCATACCTTCAACCGAACTATGGTAATCCTTCTCAAACGAAGGAGTTTCCTCATTAAACACACCCTGTCCTCGCACCCAACCTTTACGAGTCCATTGTGTTACAAAAAAGTCATCGTCCGGTTCGGGCCAGTCACCATGTCCCTTTTCAAATGTAAACGAAGTAGTTGTGTACAGATGACGACCATCTGCCTTCTTCATTTCCTGTAACAAAGATGCCATAATCTGGAAATCATATTGCAATTCGTTGCCCAAACTCCAAAAACAGAACGACGGATGATTCCCATATTCTTTCCGAATACGACTCGCCTCTGCACGAAGGAAATCAATCGTAGCAGAATCACTTCCTAAAGTTACACTCCACACCGGCAATTCAACCTGAAGATAGAAGCCCATTTCATCAGCAACATTAAAAGCTGCTTCAGGAGGACACCAAGAATGAAAACGAAGATGGTTCAATCCATATTCACGAGCCGAAGAATAGAGTTCCCGCCAAGCTTCCTCGTCTGTAGGCGGAGTACCGGTCAAAGGGAAAATGCAACATTCCAATGTTCCACGCAAGAAAATCGGCCTGTCATTTAACATCAGACAACTTCCAGCCTGTGCAATTTGGCGTAAACCGAATCTTTCCGAAACACACGACGTCCCTTTTTCTGATTTCAGTTCCACATTCGCACAATAAAGATTAGGAGTAAATTCACTCCACAACGGAGCATCCTTATCCAAAGTACACTCCAACTCTACCAATGTTTTTCCCGGTCCAACAGAAATTTTCTTGTTGGCTATTCCATATTCTTTCCCATCTTTTTCTCCTAAAACCAACAGTTCCAGCATAGCCTCCTGTTGCACATCTTCGGAGTTACAGACCGTTACCGCAACTTTGGCTGATCTGGAAGCGACATCCGGATAAATCTGTACATCATCCACACGAACTTTATCAACGGCCTCTATATACATATCGCCTAAGATACCGTTCCACATCACTTGTGTAGCATTCGTATAAGCATGAGCCAAGTCGTTAACCGAAATATCATAACGTTTGCGATTGTCAACCCGTACGGTCAGTAAATGTTTTTCTCCACTCTGCAAATAAGAAGTGAGATTATAACAATGTGGTGAAACCAGACTTTCCTCGTGTCCATCCACCTTAATACCGTCCACCCATACCTGCGTATCCCAAAGTACTCGCTCCAAATGGAGAAAACAATCTTTCTCTTTCCATTCTGCCGGAATCTCCACTTCACGAGCATACCAGGCAGGGCCAACATAGCTATAGGCACGAGTCAAATGCAATAACTGTGGTTTCTCCAAAGCAGGTTTCAGCATAGTCTTTGTCCCCAACTTTGCCATATCGGTAGTACCAGGGAGCATGATGGCCGTTTCATAACAGCGTCCAGGCCAATTTTCCTGTATCCCGACATCAGCACTATCCAGACGCACAGTCCATTTCCCGGCCAAATCAATCCTGCCAACATTCTCGCCGCACGAAGATACCAGCAGCACAACAAACATAAAAATAAATATATTTTTCATGATAAAAATAGATATTGTTTCTGACTGCAAAGTAAAGAGAAACAAAGCGGAAAGGAAATGGAATATTTATTTGAATTGATGTAATATTCCACGGACTTTCAAAAAGAGGACAAATAAATCAGGCCACGCACAAACTTTCCAACAAAAAAGGAGACCTCAGCAGCCTCCTTCATTAAATCCAAATAATAAAATATGGGTGTCATCTCTTACTGAAGCGCCTTCAATGCAACCTCATAGTCGGGCTCGTCAGATATAGTCTTAACCAGCTGAGTGTAAATCACCCTACCATCCTCATCAATCACTACCACTGCCCGTGCCATCAGCCCCTCCAGCGGACCGTCGGCGAGGCGAAGCCCGTAACCTTCCACAAAGTCGCGACTACGGAACAGCGAGAGCGGCACAACATTGTCCAACCCCTCGGTAGTGCAGAAGCGAGACTGCGCAAAAGGCAAATCCATCGACAAGCAGAGCACGACAGTATTTTCCAGTTTCGAAGCACGAGCATTAAACTGACGGACAGACAGGGCACATGTCGGTGTGTCGAGACTAGGGAAGATATTCAGTATCAAACGCTTGCCCCGATAGGAAGACAAGCTGACTTCCTCCAGCGCGGCATTCACCGCCCGGAAGTCGGGGGCCTCCTGCCCCACCTTCACCATCGGGCCGCAGGTATGAGCTTCCACTCCGCGACAGATGACCACTTCTCCTCTCTCCCGTGCAGGACTTCCACTCTGCGCAACCGCTTGCAGCGGCATCAGGCCCAGCGTCAGGACGGCGCACAGGCCCAGCATCGTTTTTACAGTATTCATATCACAAAACAGTTTTTTCCTATACAACAAACTCATACAACATTTGGTTGCATATCCTGTAAGAATTGCCTATCTTTGTTTCATACCAAAACCCGACAAGATGATGGAAACAAGAATCACATCCCCCCGCATCACCGAGCTGAAGCCCGGTGAGATATTCGTTTTCGGCAGCAACCTGGAAGGTGCCCACGGCGGAGGCGCCGCCCTGCTGGCCTGGAAGAAGTGGGGAGCCGTATGGGGACAGGGCGCAGGCCTGCAGGGACAGACCTACGGCATCCCGACCATGCACGGAGGCCCCGACGCCATCAAACCCTATGTGGACGACTTCATCCGCTTCGCCCGCGAGCATTCCGAACTGACGTTCCTCGTCACGGAAATAGGCTGCGGCATCGCCGGATTCAGGCCGGAGGAGATTGCCCCGCTCTTCAAGGACGTGGTGGGAGTAGCGAACATCCACCTGCCTCAACGCTTCTGGGAGGTGCTGAACGCAAAGTAAAGACGCGTGCGCCGACGGCCCAGAGCCACCAGAATGCACACCAGCGAACAGAAGGCGCAGACCACGAAGACGATACCCGTGGACGAAAGGATGTTGCCCATACCGACCAGCGGCGATACGATGCCGCCCGCAGCAAAGCACACGGCACCGAGCAGTGCCGAAGCCGTACCTGAATTCTCGCGCTGACTCTCCATGGCCAAAGCTGTGCTCGAGGTGAACGTCATACCCATACTGAACAGTAAGCCCAACATCAGCATCTCGTAAACCCAAAAACTGCAACCCGACATAAGAGCCGCGCACTGGAGTACCGATATGACGGCCATACCACAACAACCCACTAACGTGCAGCTTTCAGGTCGGTGGAACTTGACCGACAAGGCGGCTGCGATTCCAATAGCCAACGCATTGACACCAAAACAAAGGCTGAAAGCAAAAGCCGAAAACCCATAATGCTGCTGTACAATGAAAGGCGAGGAAGCGATGTTGGCAAACAGTACGCCCTGAGCGAAGGCCATCTGAAGGACGTAACAAACGTAGCGCCGGTCGCACAGGACAATACCGAAACTACGGAACGTATCAGTCCACTGCTCCGCCGAACGTTGGTCGCGGGACAACGATTCCCGAAAATGGCAACAACCAGCCAGTAGCAAAATGCCCAATCCGAACAAGATCCAAAAGATCCCCTGCCAACCTATTAGGTCAGTCAATAGCCCGCCCACGATAGGAGCTGCCACAGGAGCTACCCCATTGATCGCCCCGATAACCGCCAACATCTTGGCCAGTTCGCGACCGGAGAACTTGTCCGTCGCTACAGAACGCGAAATAACAATGCCACCCGCACCCGCAATACCCTGTAGCAGGCGAAAAGCGACAAACTGTTCGATACTCTGCGAAAACAGACACAATAAAGTAGAAATGATAAACAACCACATGGCTACCAGCAACGGCAAACGACGTCCATAACGGTCGCTCAAAGGACCGAAAAACACTTGCCCCACAGCCAAGCCAATCATACTGGTCGTCAGACCCAATTGTACCATCGAGGACGTGGTACTGAAATAATCACCCATCGAGGGCAGGCTGGGCAGGTACATATCGGTGACAAACGGACCGAAAGCGGTCAGCATACCCAGCAATATCAACAAGAATACTTTGGAATTTTCTTTTACCATATATCTATAATCTCTTAGAAAAGCGTGGCAAAGTTACCATGAATTCCTGCAACCTGTAACACCACGTACCACTGCCTATCACCCTTTTTGGAAAACATTTTCAGAAGTTAACAAGCCAAGGGCATTTCCGTCCGAGTGAGCACCAGGAATCATGCAGATTGAAACAGATTTATTTGTCTCAACTTTCTACTTTTCTTATTTTTGCATCCATCAAACCAAAGCAAGAACCACAACATGCAATACCTACTCAACGCCCCCGCCTCGCTGTACGCCACCGTGCAGCTGCCCGCCTCGAAGAGCATCAGCAACCGCGCACTGATCCTGCATGCTCTATCGGGAGGTAGCACACGTCCTGAGAATCTGAGCGACTGCGACGATACACAAGTGATGATACGTGCCCTGGACCACATGCCCGACGTGATAGACATCCACGCCGCCGGCACAGCCATGCGCTTCCTCACCGCCTACCTCTGCGTGACGCCGGGCACGCACACCATCACCGGCACTGAACGCATGCAACAGCGCCCCATCCGTATTCTGGTAGACGCCCTGCGCACACTGGGAGCTCGCATCGACTATACTGGCAATGAAGGATTTCCGCCCCTGCGCATCAACGGCACCCAGCTGACGGGCAGCGAAATCGAACTGGCGGGCAACGTGAGTTCGCAATACATCTCGGCACTGCTGATGATAGGCGCCGTGCTACCCGTGGGGCTGAAGCTGCGGCTAACGGGCGACATCATCTCGCGCCCCTACATCAACCTGACACTGCAACTGATGCACGACTTCGGCGCACAAGCCAGATGGACATCCGAAAACAGCATTAGTGTAGCACCCGGCGGTTACCACGACACGCCTTTCCGTGTAGAAAGCGATTGGAGCGCAGCCTCCTACTGGTACCAAATGACAGCCCTAGCGGCCGATTCTCCTGAGGTAGAATTGTTGGGACTCTTTGCCAACAGCGCGCAAGGTGACAGCCGTGGTGCCGAACTCTTTGCCCGACTGGGTGTACAGACGGAATATACTCCACAAGGCGTGAAGCTCCGCAAGCAAGGACATCCCGTCGTACGTCTGGATGAAGACCTGTTGGATATCCCCGACTTGGCCCAAACATTCGTCGTAACCTGCTGTCTGCTGGACGTTCCTTTCCGCTTTACAGGTCTACAAAGCCTTAAAATCAAAGAAACCGACCGCATCTGTGCCCTCATTACCGAACTGAGGAAGCTGGGCTACGTGGTACACGCCGAACAAGACAGTATCCTGTGGTGGGACGGCGAACGATGCCCTGCCGACGAGCAACCCGGCATAGACACCTACGAAGACCATCGCATGGCCATGGCTTTCGCCCCTGCCTGCCTCGTCCGCCCCGACATCCGCATCAATGAGCCGCAGGTGGTGAGCAAGTCCTATCCCCGCTACTGGGACGACTTGCAGGCAGCAGGATTCGGCATTACGGCATATCCCGAAAGCAGATAAACAACAGGTTTCCGCTATTTTAGGACATCCGGCCTCGTCGTGCCCCAAATCTGTGTATCTTTACTTCACTTCGGAATCAAAAGCTTGAAAACTTCGTTTTCGCTTTGTGCTTCTCTAAGTTTGCACTACCTTTGCAAAGCTATATATAAATAAGGTATGTGGATACTGATCGTTAGTCTGATAGTCCTGGCTGTGGTAGCAGCTGTAGCCGGAGTAATACGCAACCGCCACTTACGCAAACAAGTGGAAAGCGGCGAACTGGAAGCTATGCCCGAAACCGTGCAAGTGGACTCGGAATGTTGCGGACAGCACGAAGTGTGCGAAAAGGAAAGCCTCCTGGCTGCCGTCAGCAAGAAAATAGAATACTACGACGACGAAGAACTGGATCAATACATCGGCACGCCCGGCGACTCCTATACAGCTGAACAGGAGGAGGAGTTCCGCGACGTATTCTACACCATGCAGGCCGAAGACGTAGCCGGATGGGTACGTAGCCTGCAGCTCCGCGGGATTGCTCTGCCGGACAACCTGAAGGACGAGGTCTTTCTCGTTGTCGGAGAACTGAGAGCCAATCCACATAAAAAGTAGTAAAGGAGGTAGAGAAGATAAAGGCCGATAGTAATTATTAACCACTAAAAAAGCTGCTAAAAACATGGACCTGTTACAATATACATTTTTCCAACACGCCCTGCTGGGCAGCCTGCTGGCAAGTATTGCCTGCGGACTGGTGGGTACGTACATCGTGACGAGGCGGCTGGTATTTATTAGTGGTGGACTGACACATGCCTCGTTCGGCGGTATCGGACTGGGGCTGTACACGGGGATCTCGCCCATTCTATCCGCTGCCCTGTTTGCCGTTTTGTCGGCCTTCGGCGTGGAATGGCTCAGCAAGCGCAAAGACATGCGCGAAGATTCGGCCATTGCGGTATTTTGGACACTGGGAATGGCGCTGGGTATCATGTTCACTTTCCTGTCGCCCGGCTTTGCACCCGACCTTTCGGCCTACCTCTTCGGTAACATCCTGACCATTACAGCCTGTGATATCGCATTATTAGGTGTCCTATCGGTTGTTTTAGTTGTATTCTTTGGCCTCTACCTGCGCCCTATTGTCAGCATCGCGTTCGACCGCGAGTTCGCCCGTTCACAAGGACTGCCCGTAGAGTTCTTCGAATATGCCCTGATGCTGTTCATCGCCCTGACCATCGTGGCCTGCCTGCGCATGGTGGGTATCGTGCTGGTCATCTCACTGCTCACTATCCCGCAGATGACGGCCAATCTCTTTTCACACCGTTTCCACCGCATCATCTGGCTATCCATCGGCATCGGCTACCTCAGCTGCCTGGGCGGACTGCTGCTGTCGTTCTACCTGAACGTGCCTTCGGGAGCGTCCATCATCTTCTTCTCCATCCTTATCTATGCCGTATGCAAGACGGGGAAAAGCCTCTACATCGCCAACCTGAAGAAGCAAAACAGATTATAACCATACATTAAAATAAGAATCATACAATGGAAATCAACATCCAATCATTAGACCAGATTCACGAAGCCGCCCGCCAATTTGTCGAGGCCATGGGCGACAATACCGTCTTTGCTTTCTATGGCAAGATGGGTGCCGGAAAGACCACCTTCATCAAAGCCGTCTGCGAGGAGCTGGGCGTGAGCGATGTCATCACATCACCCACTTTCGCCATCGTCAACGAATATCGTTCCGACCTGGCCGGAGAACTTATCTACCACTTCGACTTCTACCGCATCAAAAAGCTCGAAGAAGTGTACGATATGGGATACGAGGACTACTTCTACAGCGGTGCCGTGTGCTTCATCGAATGGCCTGAACTGATTGAAGAGCTGCTGCCGGGCAATACGGTGAAAGTAACCATCGAAGAGGTAGAGAACGGCGCACGCCGCCTGACACTGGAAGAATTAGCCTGACCGTCGCCATGGCCAGCCAATATCTGATACAAGGCATCTTTGCCACGGCAGGCATCGTCAGTCTGCTGGCAGCCCTGCTGGACTGGGACTGGTTCTTCACGGCGCACAACACACAATTCGTCGTGCGTAACGTGGGACGTCGCCAGGCCCGCCTGTTCTACGGCATACTGGGACTGATTCTGATAGCTACGGCTGTGTTCTTCGTACTGAACACACCACCAGCATAAGACAGGCCTGCTGAGACAGTGCTTCGTCACCCTCTGACGAAGTGCTTTCTCACCCTCTCAGGAAGTGCTTTATGACCACCTAAGGAAGTGCTTCATGAAAACGTCATGCCGTGCTTCGTCAGAAAGCGACAAAGCACGGCATGAACGGAAAAGGGAAAATGTCGGCTTATTCGTTGCCGCCCAATGAGTCGGTATATTCCATCTCACCCTGAACGACAAAAAGCAGTTCTTCGGGGTCATACTCACCCATTTCGTCCTTACGGGCTTCCTTGATGATGTAGTCCACAATCTTCTCCAGATCGATATCGATATAGCCATCTTTATCGGGCTGGGCATCGAGGATTCCACTCTCTACATAATACTCGTCTATCACGTCGAGGAAGTAATACAGTTCGTCGTCGGAAAACTTCTCCTTCAGATCCTGCGGCAAATAGTTTTTGATGAACTCGATGGTCTTCTCGTCATCCAGATCATCCTGCAAGAATTCGTCTACTGTTCCCATATTATTGAATGATTTTAAAGTGACAAAGGCCACAAATGCAACCGCCCCCTGTACGGGATGCGTCCACATTTGCAGCCTTCTGACTATGATTTACAACAAAGCGTCAATCTTGGCAGCGTATGCCGATTTAGGAGCGGAGCCCACCTGTTTGTCCACCAGCTTGCCATCCTTGAAGAACAGCACGGTAGGGATGTTGCGAATGCCGAATTCGGCAGCCACATCACCGTTCTCGTCTACATCGCACTTACCGATGAGTACCTTACCTTCGTATTCGGCTGCCAGCTCCTCGATGATGGGAGCTACCATCTTACAAGGTCCGCACCACGGTGCCCAAAAATCTATCACTACAGGCTTTCCTTCTGCGAGCGTTGCCTGATAATTGCTGTCAGTAATCTCCAATGCCATTGTCTTAAGCTTTTAATTTATTGATTATTATTAATTTATTATCCAATCATTTCTTAACCGATTGCATGGGCAAAGATAGTGAAAGGTGAGAGCATAAACAAATGAAAATGTAATTTTCAATTTGGTTATGCCGAACCGCCTCCTATCTTATGTAAAAAGAACTAATTGATTCGGAAATCCAGTTCCGGACGTTCTTTTAAATAAGAAATCAACTCACGTCCCACAGAGAGCTTCACCGGACGCGATACCATATCGAGCGTCATCTTCGTCTCAGGATCGGAAACCTTGACATAGAGTTCCGTAGAACCAGGATGCTCTTTCGTGAGATCCACCAGTTCGTTCACCAATTCCGTGTTGAGCACCGTAAGAGGAATGAGGATAGTGATCTTGCTAATCAGCTTCTCCTTGACATCGGGCAACAGCTCAATGGACGTAATCTTCAGCTCAAGTTCATTCTGCCTCCACTGCTTGGGCTGGCAACGTGCCTTTATATAGAGGAAGGTACGTTCACCTAAGTAACCCTGATAAGTAACCCAGTCATTACCGAAAAAGGGTATCTCGGCCGCACCTGAATAATCTTCTATCTTAGCAATGCCATAAGGGTTACCATTCTTGCTGGTACCACGGCGCAGGGCAGTGACGATACCACCCATGGTAATTTCGCGTCCCACAAGTGACTCCTTATTTTCGAGTTCGGCCATATGAGTATTGCACACATGCTCCAGCACGACGGCATACTCGTCCAGCGGATGGGCAGAGAGATAAATACCCACCAAATCGCGTTCTTTATTCAGACGATCGAGGTCGCTCCACCGTTCGGCATCGGGCACTTCAGGCGTGGCAATATCCACCACGTTCTCGCCACCGAAAAGCGAATTAGCAGCTGCCGCCTTGTCAGCCTGATAACGGTTACCATAGCGTACGAGTGATTCCAAGAAGACTTCTCCCTTGGAGTTGAGAGCAAAATACTGTTCGCGGCGCAGTTCAGGGAAACTGTCGAAACCTCCGGCTAAAGCCAGACACTCGAGGTTCTTCTTGTTGCAGGCATTGAGGTTGACACGCTGCACGAAGTCAAATATACCGGTATAAGGGCCGTTTTTCTCACGTTCTTCCATGATGCTCTGCACGGCGCCCTCGCCCACTCCCTTCACGGCACCCAGTCCAAAGCGGATGTTACCTTCGGGGTTGACAGTGAACTTCAGGTTACTCTCGTTTACATCGGGTCCCAGCACCTTGATGCCCATCGACTTGCATTCGTCCATCAGCTTGGTGATGGTAGTGATGTCCGAGAGGCTTCGGCTCATAACGGCCGCCATGTACTCGGCAGGATAGTTGGCTTTCAGGTAGGCTGTCTGATAGGCCACCCACGAATAGCATGTGGCATGCGATTTGTTGAAGGCGTAGGAGGCAAACTTCTCCCAGTCGGCCCAGATTTTCTCCAATACCTTGGGATCGTGACCGTTCTTCTGCCCGCCGGAGATGAACTTCGGCTTCATGTGGTCCAGCTTGTCGCGCAACTTCTTACCCATCGCCTTACGGAGGGCATCGGACTCACCACGGGTAAAGTCGGCCAGCAGACGGGAAAGCAACATCACCTGCTCCTGATAGACGGTAATGCCATACGTATCCTTCAGGTACTTCTCCATGATGGGAATATCGTATTCAATGGGCTTGCGTCCCCATTTACGGTCAATGAAGTCAGGGATATAATCCATAGGACCCGGACGGTAGAGGGCGTTCATGGCGATGAGGTCCTCGAACGTACTGGGCTGAAGTTCGCGCAGGTACTTCTGCATGCCGGCCGACTCGAACTGGAAGGTTCCGATGGTGCGGCCATCGCAATAGAGCTTGTAAGTGGCAGGGTCGTTGATAGATATCTTGTCGATATCAATGTTGATGCCGCGGTGCAGACGAACGTTCTCCACCGCTTCCTTTATAATAGACAGGGTCTTCAACCCCAGGAAGTCCATTTTGATCAGGCCGGTATCTTCGATGACCGAACCTTCGTACTGGGTGACGAGCATCTTCTCGCCCGTTTCTTTGTCGTCGGCGGTACTGACGGGCACCCAGTCGGTAATGTCGTCGCGGCAGATGATGGTACCGCAGGCATGCACACCCGTACCACGCACGTTGCCTTCGAGCATCTTGGCATATTTGATGGTATCGCGCACCAACGGGTCGGGCGAAGCTTCGGCCGCCTGAAGTTCGGGTACATATTCGATGGCATTGGGCAGGTTCAGTTTCTTGTCGGGAATCTTGTCGGGAATCAGCTTGCACAAGCGGTCGGACTCAGACAAAGGCAACTTCTGCACACGTGCTACATCCTTGATGGCCAACTTGGTAGCCATGGTACCGTAAGTAATGATATGCGCCACCTTCTCCTGTCCGTATTTCTCGGTCACCCAGCGGAGCACCTCGCCGCGGCCGTCGTCATCGAAGTCCACATCGATATCGGGAAGGGAGATACGGTCAGGATTCAGGAAACGCTCGAACAGCAAGTCGTACTGGATGGGGTCTATCTTCGTGATGCCCAAGCAGTAGGCCACCGCCGAACCGGCCGCCGAACCACGTCCCGGCCCCACGGATACGCCGAGCTGGGTGCGGGCGGCATTGATAAAGTCCTGCACGATAAGGAAGTAACCCGGGAAACCCATCGTCTTCATAATATAGAGCTCAAACACTAGACGCTCCTTCACTTCTTCACTCAACGGATCGCCATAAAGACGTTTGGCACCATCGAATGCCAGCTTGGCCAGGTAGTCGGCCTCCAACTTGATACGATACAGCTTCTCATAGCCTCCCAAACGCTTGATCTTGGCGTTAGCAGCCTCCTCGTCAAGCACCACTTCGCCGTTCTCATTGCGGGTGAACTCGTTGAACAAGTCCTGTTCGGTATATTTCTTGCGGTATTCCTCCTCCGTACCGAAGTCTTCGGGGATGGCAAAGGTAGGCATGATGGGCGCATGGTCAATGGAATAGAACTCCACTTTATCGAGAATCTCAAGCGTATTTGCCAGGGCTTCAGGCACATCGGCAAAAAGTTCGTTCATCTCAGCCTTGGTCTTCATCCATTCTTGCTTAGTGTAAAGCATGCGGGTAGGGTCATCAAGGTCCTTGCCCGTACTGAGGCAGATGAGACGGTCGTGTGCCTCAGCGTTCTCTTCGTCTACGAAATGGACGTCGTTCGTACAAATCAGCTTGACACCAAACTTCTTGCTGTACTCCAGCAGCTTGGCATTCACTTTCTGCTGCATGGGATAGGCCTCGTGATTGGCCCGCGGCACGGTAGCCTTGTGGCGTTGCAACTCCAGATAAAAGTCGTCGCCAAAGAGGTTCTTATACCAGCGGATGGCTTCTTCGGCCTCCTCATACAGGTCGTTGGTAATCTTCTTGGGAATTTCACCACCCAGGCAGGCGGAGCAGACAATCAGCCCTTCGTGATACTTCTCCAGTTCGTTTCGGTCGGTACGCGGACGCATATAATAACCCTGCGTCCAAGCATGCGACACCAACTTGATAAGGTTGTGGTAGCCTTTCTCATTTTTAGCCAACACCACCAGGTGATAGCCGCTTTGGTCGGGTTTACCTTCTTTCTTGTCCATCGTACGACGTGCTACGTACATCTCACAACCGATAATAGGTTTAAAGATACGAGCTTCCGCCGCTGCGATTTTCTCCCGGCAATCTGCCAGTGCGGCTTCCTTGTCCTCGCATTCCTCCTTACCACTCTCGATGTCGGCCATCTTCTTCTTCAGATCCTTGATTTCTCCCTTCGGACCACCGTTCTTCTTATTAACGTAGTTGGTGAATTCTTTGATGCCGAACATGTTACCATGGTCAGTCACCGCGATGCCTCGCATACCGTCCTTCATAGCCTTGTCCACCAGGCGGCTGACACTGGCCTGACCATCCAGCAACGAATACTGAGTATGTACATGTAGATGAACAAAATCTTGCATAAAATCTCCTTTCAAATTGGAGCATAAAGGTACAATCTATCCATTTTTCAGCCAAAATAATCCTCAAAAAATTACTTGTAGACGCATTTCTTTCCCAATTTCTTGTTAGATTTTTAAAATAGCCCTATTTTTGCAAGTAATTACTAATTCCAAAACAACTCTATAAACGCGGGTTTACATGGGCAGACTAAAAAGACTAAAAAAAATACGTATACACCGTGAGGGAACTCACACACTGATCGGAAGCCTGTTGCTGCTATTGGTAGTCAACTCCGCCTTATATTTCGGACTAAATAACAAAGTTCCATTTTATATTGTCGGAGCCATCAGTCTTATCGTATACGGCATATTGGTAAATTTCTTCCGCTGCCCAATTCGCCTTTTCGGTCAAGACACTGAAAAGGTCGTAGTAGCCCCTGCCGACGGGAAAATTGTAGTTATTGAAGAAGTCGAGGAAAACGAATATTTTCACGACCGTCGCCTGATGATTTCTATCTTCATGAGTCTGGTCAACGTACACGCTAACTGGTATCCCGTAGACGGCACCATCAAGAAAGTAGGACACCAAAACGGCAAATTCATGAAAGCGTGGCTGCCCAAAGCCAGTACGGACAACGAGCGCTCGATGGTAGTCATCGAAACTCCCGAAGGCATAGAAGTAATGGCACGCCAGATAGCTGGAGCCATGGCACGCCGCATCGTCACTTATGCCGAACCAGGCGAAGAATGCTACATCGATGAACATATGGGCTTCATCAAGTTTGGTTCTCGTGTAGATGTTTACCTGCCTTTAGGAACAAAAGTACTTGTCAAACTGGGGCAATTGACAACGGGTAACCAAACTGTCATTGCCAAACTAAAATAATATCCAAGTTATGGCTAACTGCATCACCCGACATATTCCTAACGCACTGACCTGCCTGAACTTGTTTTCGGGCTGCATCGCCGGCGTGATGGCCTTCGAAAGCCGCTACGAACTGGCGCTGCTGTTTATCATCATCAGTGCCGTGTTCGACTTTTTCGACGGATTGGCCGCACGTGCGCTGGATGCACATTCCCCTATCGGCAAGGATTTGGATTCGTTGGCCGACGACATCAGCTTCGGCGTGGCACCGTCGCTCATCGTCTTCTCCCTGTTTAAGGAGATGCCCTACCCCGCCTATATGGAAGGTATGGCGACCTGGCTTCCCTACTCGGCTTTCCTCATCTCCGTATTCTCAGCCCTGCGCCTGGCGAAGTTTAACAACGATACGCGCCAGACGACTTCTTTCATCGGTCTGCCTGTGCCTGCCAACGCGTTGTTCTGGGCCTCGCTCGTAGCGGGCTACCATCCGATACTGACCGGCGGCAGTGTTCATCCGCTCGGACTGCTGGCACTGGTCTGCCTCTTCTCTTGGCTGCTGGTATCGGAGATTCCGATGTTCTCACTGAAGTTCAAGAACCTGTCGTGGAAGGACAACAAAGTGAGCTTCCTCTTTCTGTTGTTCTGCGTTATTTTCCTGATCACTTTACAAATACGGGGCTTTGCCACCTGCATCGTCTGGTACATCCTGCTGTCATGGTTTACCGGCCGGAAGAAATAAACTTTCCGTCTGGCACGATTGTTGTAGTAGTGTTATCAGAACCAACTTAAACACTCAATACACATGTTACATTTCTTAGGATTTCTGTTTATACTCATTATAGCAATACTGATTATCGGTCTCAGTATTATCGGTAGTATTGTACGCGGCATCTTCGGACTCGGACGGAAAAAAACGTCTTCGCAGGACTTCCGAAGCTATACATTTTACGGAGACAACCGGCAATCATCACGTACCTCGACCGACACGACCGACGGCATCCGCCCCGAAGAAGGTGAAATACACATCAAACATAAGGAACGTATCTTCTCCAAGGATGACGGAGAGTATGTAGACTTTGAAGAGATAAAGGAATAATACTGAAAAGACGTGAATGACTAAATATTCGATAATTTTAACTGCTCTACTATTATTGTGCTGCGGAACTGCCGTACATGCCCAAGACGATAAACCGACCTTCACAGCAGACCTATACGGAGGACTCTATCTCAATAACGAACCGGCATGGCAACTTGAGCCATCCATAAGCTGGCTTTTCCATAAATATCTCGGGGTAGCATTTGGATTGGAGTTAACCAGCCAATACAACCAACCGAGCCGTCAGACCATTATTGACGGACAGGAGGCTGAACTCACAGACAATGAGAGGAACATCCGATGGATCATATTCAAGCCGTCTATAGTTTTGAAATCTCCCACCGTCTGGGAAAGTACGGACAACGATTATCGCCTTTGGTTCCAGATAGAGCCTGGCCTCAGTCTGGCATGCCCATTTCGAAACTCTTTAACGTATGAAATCAAGGAATTTGCTGGGTCAGTCAGTCAAACCGTAGATTACCGACGATTTCCCAATAAAGGGCTCCAGTGGTTCTACTGGAACGCAAGAGCTTCCGTCAACTTTGCCATTGGCCGTTTCATACTCAGAGGAGGATATTACCTCTCCAATCTTGACTACTATTCCGGGCGCAGAAATATTACGTTGGCCAATGGACAGAAATTCTATGTGCCGAAAAGAGAGTTAAGCCAAAGTGTATTCCTGTCAATCGGCTATTCGTTTTCCCACCGTTAATTGGTCCTTTGCCATTTAACAGACTGAAAAGTTAGGAACTAACACTAACTTAACTGCGAACTATTCCCCCTCCTTATCGTTTCCGTTGGAAGAATTCTTTCATCAGGGCAGCACACTCGTCGGCCATCACGCCTTTCACTACCACCGTTTTAGGATGGAGGGCTTGCGGCGCATAACGCTGATAGCCCCGCTTTTCGTCCGCAGTGCCAAAGACGAGGCGACCTGTCTGCGCCCAAGCGATGGCACCGGCACACATCACACACGGTTCCACCGTTACATAAAGCGTACATTCGTTCAGATACTTGCCGCCGAGAGCCGATGCCGCGGCCGTAATAGCCTGCATCTCGGCATGGGCTGTCACGTCTGTCAGGGTTTCGGTCAGATTGTGGGCACGAGCAATGATGCGGTCCTTGCATACCACGACTGCACCGACGGGCACTTCGTCGCGCTCGGCCGCCTTCCGTGCTTCGGCCAAAGCCTGCTTCATGTAGAATTGGTCGTCCATATTGGTCAGGAGTTAAAGAAGTTAGGGAAGTTAAAGAAGTTAAAGCCGATACATTTGCTTGCTGACAAATTACCGTCTCATGTCGTGCTCGCCGAAGAGGGTCGGATAGTCTTCCTCCATATTCTTGTGGATGAACATGAGAATAGTTTCCCTGAACCAGCGCGATTTGTTGGTTATCTTGTACTTCTCCAGATAACGGTCTACAATCCGCAGTTCCTCTTCGCTCATCAGGCACACGATGCGCTGTTCGCGTTTGGGCTCGTCGGGCGTTGCTTTCGCACACGTTTTGTCTCTCTTTCTCATATTTCCTGCAAAATTAGTGTTCCTGCTGTAATTTCAAAGCAGAAAAAGCGTAAATTTGTCTCCCAAGAAGAAAAAAGAAGGCAATATGGCAGCACACAACAGACTGGGTAAGGAAGGCGAAGACGCTGTAGCAGCCTATCTGGAGCGCCAGGGCTACACGATACTCCACCGCAACTGGCGCAAGAACCGACTGGAGCTGGACATCGTGGCCATGCACAAAGGCGAGCTGGTGGTGGTCGAGGTGAAGACCCGCACCAACACCGAGTACAAGGAGCCGCAGGAGGCCGTGGACTGGCGGAAGGTGCGCCACATCGTCGTGGCAGCCGATGCCTATATCAAGCATTTTGGTATCGATCTGCCCGTCCGCTTCGACATCGTCACGGCCGTCGGCGACCGGCCTCCGTTCCAGATCGAGCATCTGGAGAATGCTTTCTATCCGCCACAATTCTGAAATTAATGAATTTTACGTACAAGACCAAAATGACAGCAACTTCCGAACAACCCTCCTTCCCAATCATCGGGCTGGAAGAAACCGACTCGACCAACCGTTACTTGAGCGACCTGTGCGACAACGCCCCGACGGCCCCCATTGAATATACGACCGTCACAGCCCGCTTCCAGACGTCGGGCAAGGGCCAGCGCGGCAACTCGTGGGAGTCCGAAGCCGGGCAGAACCTCCTGTTCAGCACCGTGCTCTACCCCCGTTTCGTCGAGGCACGCCGCCAGTTCGTCCTGTCGCAGATTGTCTCGCTGGCCGTCAAGGAAGAGCTGGACACCTACACGGAAGGCATCTCCATCAAATGGCCCAACGACATTTACTGGCACGAGAAAAAGATTTGCGGCATGCTCATCGAGAATGTGCTGGAGGGCAACCGCATCGGCCGCTGCATCCCCGGCATCGGCATCAACCTGAACCAGACCGTCTTCCGCAGCCCCGCACCCAACCCCGTTTCGCTGAAGCAGATTACGGGCCGCGACTACGACGCGCCGACCGTCCTCGACGGCTTCCTGTGCCGCCTGCACACCTATTACGAAGCTCTGCGCCGCGACGCTGACGGACGCTTTGCCGCCTCCATTGCCCGCCGATACGCCGACGCCCTCTTCCGCCGCGAGGGTCTGCACCCCTACGAAGATGCCGACGGACGCTTCCTGGCCCGCCTGGCCGACGTGGAGCCGGACGGACGCTTCGTCCTGCAAGACGAGGCGGGACGCTTGCGCCGCTACCTCTTCAAGGAGGTGCAATACATCCTCTGATACCGGAAATGTCAAGAAAACTGTTCTCCGGGGTCTCCGAGCGTTCGGACAGTCCGGCGGAATATCCGACGGCTTCTCCGAGCGTTGGGACAGCCAGGCGGAAAGTCCGACGGCTTCTCCGAACGTTAGGACAGTCCGGCGGAATGTCCGACGGCTTCTCCGAGCGTTGGGACAGCCCGGCGGAATGTCCGACGGCTTCTCCGAGTGTTGGGACAGCCCGGCGGAATGTCCGACGGCTTCTCCGAGCGTTGGGACAGCCCGGCGGAATGTCCGACAGCTTCTCCGAGCGTTGGGACAGTCCGGCGGAATGTCCGACGGTTTCTCCGAGCGTTAGGACAGCCCGGCGGAATGTCCGACGGCCCGAAATTCTTCCATACAATCCCTTCGGCCCGAGGCCAGAGACTTTATTCTTCTGAGGTCAATCCTTCATATTGTTCAAGCACCACCTGCACATGATAAGCATGCTCCAGCGCCGGATAACGTTCCCGATAGAGAGAAGTACGGTCCGCAACCACACAACGGAAGTGGGGAGCCGAATTGAGATCACGCGTATCAGGCGAAATGCCGCCATTGGACTCGCTCAGAAACAGTTCGTCCGAATGGTTGCCCGACGACAGACGGACAGGCGTGAAGCGTTCGAAGAAAAACTTGCGTGCAAAACCGTCGGCCGTCCGCACATTGAGTTCCAGAGGATCTTCGAGTCCGATGGGCTCGGCCGAAGCATCGAAGACATAGCGTGAAGAACCGATAACCAGCTGTCCCGCATTCATCGCTTCGTTCTGATAGACCAACGTATAACCCTTGACGACGGCAGGCCCCGAAGAAGCCCCCAGCATCTCCTGCTCCAGCGCGCTCTTCTCTTCATCGGTCAGCCCTGCGCCCTGCAACATCACGCGGTTGTCTATCACACCATAGAGATAATAGGGATAACCCACCGTGACCGACAAAAGATAATCCCATCCGTAACCGTCACGGATAAGGACTTCCGCCTTTCCGGCCTTCAGCGGACGGATAAAGAGCTTGCTCCCTTCGCAACGGGCCTGCACTACCTCGTCGTTGCTAATCTCCAAACGGAAATTCCCGTCACCACCCTGTATGAGATACACACGGTCGGCCGTCTCAAAAGCCATCAGAGAGATACGAGGGTTTTCGTTATCGAAAACTTCATTCGGGTTTTCATACGCCAGTTGGATACGTGGAACACTGTCATCTTTATCGGAACAGGCACCCAGCCCGAGCGACAGCAACGTCAGGCACAGCAAGACAAAAGGAAACAGTTTTTTCATGTCGGGATGTTTTTCCTACAAAGGAAAGGATTTGTGACGGAAGGATGAAACGTTTCCCGAAGATTCATCGGGTATTTAACTTTCATTTTCACTGCCAACTCAGCCGTCTATTGCATTCACCTTTTGCAAAGGCAGGAGGCGGTTCGGCAAAAACAAATGAAAACCACGTTTTCAATTTGTTTCTGCGCTCACCTTTCACTACCTTTGCAACAAACAAAGCATTGCATCCCGATGACAGACGAAAGCCATACGCTACACATCAAGAACATGGTATGCCACCGCTGCATCCTGGCCGTGGACAACGCCCTGCGCACGCTGGGCCTGCATCCGCTGTCTGTGGAGCTGGGTATCGCCGTCACCGCCGAAGAGCTGACACCCGACCTCCGTCTGCGGGTAAAGGAAACGTTGGAAACCTTGGAATTCGAACTGATAGACGACCGTCGGATGCAGACGGTGCAACAGATGAAGGACCTCATCGTCAGCCTAGTGCACCAACCCACGGACGCTCCCCTCCAGACCAACCTGTCCGACTACTTGGCCCACGCCCTCAGCAAAGACTACGGCACACTGAGCAAGCTGTTCTCCGAAGCCACAGGCACCACCGTCGAAAAGTATGTCATCGCCCAGAAAATAGAGCGGGCCAAAGAGCTGCTGACCTATGGCGAACTGACGTTGAACGAGATAGCCGACCGTCTGAGCTACTCGAGCACCGCTTACCTGAGCGCGCAGTTCAAGAGCGTGACAGGCCTCACCCCCACGCAATTCAGGCAACAGAAAGAGAAACGTCGCAGGCCGCTGGACGAAATCTGAGATAAAGACACAATCTTATAACTTATTCCCCGAATTTCATAACAACCGATCGGGAAGTCCGCCGTACCTTTGCAAGCGTAAACATCAAAATCAATCGTCAGCAATGGAAAACGAACATACCATCCAACAGAACTTCGATGTACAGGGCATGAGCTGCGCCGCCTGCTCCGCCCGTGTGGAAAAGACCTTGAGCCGGCAGCCGGGCGTGGTCCAGGCCGCTGTCAACCTGGCCACAGCAACAGCCACGGTGACCTACGACCCGTCGGCCTGCAATACCGCAGCCCTGCAACAGGCCGTAGAGGCCGTGGGATTCGGCCTGACTCCCCAACAGGAAACACCCGCGCCCTCGGAGGCGGAAGACAAGGAAGCGGAACAACTCCGCCAGTACCGCGCACTGAAGCGGCGCACCGTGTGGGCCATCGCCCTCGCCCTGCCCGTGGCCGTCATCGGCATGGTGTTCATGGACCTGCCCTATGCCAATTACGTGATGTGGCTGCTCGCTACCCCCGTAGTCTTCGGACTGGGCCACGGCTTCTATGCCAACGCCTGGCGACTGCTGAAGCACCGCGCGGCCAACATGGACACGCTGGTGGCCGTCAGCACCAGCATCGCCTACTTGTTCAGCGTGTTCAACCTCTTCTTCCCCGACTTCTGGCGGTCGCGGGGCATCGAGCCGCATGTCTATTTCGAAGCCTCGGCCGTCATCATCGCCTTCATCCTGCTGGGCCGCCTGCTCGAGGCGCGCGCCAAGAGCCGGACAGCCGACGCCATCAAGAAGTTGATGGGTCTGCAACCGCAGACGGTAACGCTGGTAAATGAAGAATTAAAAATGAAGAATGAAGAACCAGGCTGTGCTGCGCCTGACAGTCTGCAAGGAAATTCTTCATTCTTCATTCCTCATTCTTCATTAAAAGAATCTTTCCCACTGGAACAGGTCACCGTCGGCAATCTGCTTCTGGTGAAGCCCGGCGAGCGCGTGCCCGTGGACGGCACGGTCGTGGACGGAGAGTCGTACGTGGACGAAAGCATGCTGAGCGGCGAACCGCTGGCCGTGGGCAAGCGTGCGGGCGACCGTGTACTGGCGGGTACCATCAACCAGAAGGGCAGTTTCGTTTTCTGCGCCGAGCAGGTGGGACACGACACGCTGCTGGCCCACATCATCCGTGCCGTGCAGGACGCACAGGGCAGCAAGTCCCCCGTGCAGAAGTTGGCAGACCGCATCGCGGGCATCTTCGTCCCCACCATCATGGCCATCGCCCTGCTGAGCTTCCTCGGCTGGGTATTGTTGGCCCCGACCGACGGCTTCACCCACGGCCTACTGGCACTGGTAACAGTACTCATCATCGCCTGCCCCTGCGCCCTGGGGCTGGCCACACCGACGGCCATCATGGTGGGCATCGGCAAGGGAGCCGAACAGGGTATCCTCATCAAGGACGCTGAAAGTCTGGAGCGCGCACGACGGGTGGACACCGTCGTGCTGGACAAGACGGGCACCGTGACAGAAGGCTGTCCGCAAGTCACCACCCTCCTCTGGCGACACGAAGAGGAGCGCCACGCCATCGCCTTCTACACGCTGGAGAAGCGTTCCGAGCATCCGCTGGCCGAGGCTATTGTCCGCTACTGTGAAAATAATTTTCCCCAGTTAGAAAAAAATTTTTCTCCAACTGAAGAATTTGAAAGCCTCACAGGCCAAGGCATTCACGGTCGCGTTGGCAGTACACATTATTACATCGGCAACCGTCACCTGCTGGAAGAACAGAGAATTACCATTGACCCGCAACTGGCGCAGGAAGCCGACCGTCTGGAGGCCGAAGCACAAACCGTCGTCTGGCTGGCTGATGAGCACGAAGCTTTGGCCGTCGTCGCCATCGCCGACCGCGTGAAGCCCACCTCTGCCCAAGCCATCCGCCGCCTGCAACGCCAAGGCATCGACGTCCATCTGCTGACGGGCGACAACGAAGCCACTGCCCGCGCCATCGCCGCGCAAACGGGCATCCGCCACTACCGCGCAAACGTGCTACCACAAGAAAAAGCAGCCTACATCAGCCGCCTTCAACAAGAGGGGAAAACCGTCGCAATGGTGGGCGACGGCATCAACGACAGCGCTGCCCTGGCACAGGCCGACCTGAGCATCGCCATGGGTACGGGCAGCGATATCGCCATGGATGTGGCAGGCATTACCTTGCTGAAGGGTGACCTCGGCAAGCTCTCTGAAGCCCTGCGCCTCTCCCACCTCACCGTGCGCACCATCCGGCAGAACCTGTTTTGGGCATTCATTTACAATATAATAGGAGTGCCTGTCGCCGCCGGTGTGCTCTACCCCGTCTGCGGCTTCCTGCTCAACCCCATGATAGCCGGGGCGGCCATGGCGTTCAGCAGCGTCAGCGTGGTGACAAACAGCCTGCGGTTGAAACGATGCCGGCTGTAAAAAGAAATCAACTGTTGAGCCACACCTTCAGCGCCGCCACCCGTTCGCGGCTCACCTGAACGCTGCCGTCGAAGGGAGGCGTAACGTGCACCACCATCTTGCCGTTGAAGTAAGGCTCGATGTCGCGGATGCAATCGGCCGAAAGGATGAACTGGCGGCTGACACGAAAGAAGCGGCGCGGGTCGAGCTGTTCTTCCAGCTTCGTGAGCGGCAGGTCGATGATGTGCGTGCGGCGGTCGGCCGTCACGGCAAAGGTCACTTTCTCTTCCGAATAGAAGTAGCACACGTCGTCTACAGCCAAGGTATAGAGGCTCCGCGCACCGTTGACGAGGAAACGCTTTCGATAAGGACAGGCGTTGCGGTCGGCCAGCATCCGAAGCAGCTCCTGCATATCCATCCGCTCATTCTGTTCACGAATGCGGGGAGCGGTCAGGCGTTCGAACTTTTCAAGCGAATCGGCCAGGCGCTCACGACGGACAGGCTTCAGCAGATAATCGATGCTGTTGACGGTAAAGGCACGAACGGCATATTCGTCGTAGGCAGTAGTAAAGACAATCATGCTCTCGGGGCGGGCCTGCTCGATGAAGTAGAACGAGAGGCCGTCGGCCAGCTGAATGTCGAGAAAAAGGATGTCGGGATGCGGATGGGTGGCAAACCATTGTACGGCCTCCTCTACCGTACCCGGCAGAAGCAGAATATCCCACTGGGGGCGCAACTCGGCCAGCATCCCCTGCAACAGGCGGGCGGCAGGCAACTCGTCTTCGATGATGGCGGCCCGTATCTTCTTTCCGCTCCAGGCGTCTGTCTGAACATCATTCATACAACAACGGAACTTTTACAGTAAAACAATCTTCTCCCTTCTGCACACAAATCTCCTTGCCGCAAAGCAGGCGATAGCGTTGCGTCAGGTTGTCCAGCCCATGCCCGCCCGAAACGGCTCCCAGCTTGGGACGCAAAGGATTGGACACACGCAGCCAAGGGAATCCTTCCTCGTCCGACACGACCTCCACTTCCACCGCCATCGGTCGTGAAGGGCTGATGACGTTGTGCTTCACGATGTTCTCCACCAGCACCTGCAGGGTGAGCGGAGGCAGCTGCGCATCCTCGCGCACAGCCTCATCCACTTGCCAAGCTACCGTCAGACAATCGCCCAGACGCACCCGATGAAGCTCCACGTAGGTATCGACAAATTCCATCTCCTCGCGCAAGCCCACCAGCCGCTTGTCCTGACAGGCCAGGATGTAACGGTAGACGTCGGAAAGGTTGCGCGTAAAGCTGACGGCTCCCTGCGGATTGTATTCAATCTCGGCCACCAGCGTATTGAGGCTGTTGAACAGAAAGTGCGGATTGAGCTGGGTCTGCAAGGCCATGTAGCGGGCCTGCAAGGCTGTTTCTTCCAGCTGGCGCGTACGGCGGTAGGCGGCAAGCAGGTCTTTGTAGAAGCGGTTGCTGACCGACTGGCTGACAATGACTAGCTCCGTCAACCACGTGATGAGCAGCAGACGCGTCCCCTTATAAACCAGCTGGAAAGGATGCGGCATGTCAAGCAAGAGCTTTACAGATACCAGCAACAGGTAATTGAGCAGGAAAAGAAAGGCGCCCGACAAAACAAAGAATAGTACCATCTGCCGACGGCTGCCGAGGAACGTCGGATAGCTGCGCCGAAGCCTCAACTGAATGTAGCGCATGCCCAGCCCCACGCCGTTGAACAGCAGCATCACGGCCACGAAGGCTTCGGGCGTGAGCAGGCGGTCCTGATAGCGCAAGGGGATATCGGCAAAGCGTACCAGGAAGAAATAGGAGAAACATCCCAGCCCCGAGTAGAGCAGGATGTCCCCAAGGTATTGTCGGGTGTTCGGTTGCATAACAGTAAAAATCAGCTATATTCCTAAATCCTTTCCCTTTATCGGATACAAGGCGATGGCTTGTCATCGACAAAGCAGTGCTTTCGCCTCCGCAAAACGATGTTTTAAAGACGACAAAACAATGCTTTACGCTGTACTTCCACAAAGATACAGAATTTATCATTCGCCGCAAGCCCTCTGCAAGGCACTTTTTGCCACGCAGGCATTCAGCTTCGAACGAATATGGTTCTGGCGAGCTTCCAGATGGAAAAGCTGCGCATTGATGACCTCGACAATCGAGATGCTTCCCTCGCGGTATTTGTCCATGGCCAGCTCCTCGCTCTCGGCCGCCTTGCGCAACGAACTTTCGGTGAGCCGCACCTGCTCCACGGCCTGTGCATAGTTGCACTGAGCCGTCTCCACCTCCAGCCGCAGGCCGTCGCCCACCTGTATACGCCGTTCGCGGGCAATGTCCACCTGATAGCGCCCCATGTTCTTCGTGCGACGGCGTTTGCCCCACTCGAAGATGGGTACGCTGAGCTTGGCATAGATGGCATAATTGGGATCGAGGTCGGCACGGAAGTCATAGCCGGGCGACGAGTAGCTGCCGTCCACGCCGATGGAAAGCGTAGGCAAATAGCGGGCGTTGGCCTGGCGGGCGGACGACTGCTGTACGCGTACATTGCTTTCGGCCATTCCCATCTCGGGGCGGCGCATCAGCAGGTCGTCCACCTCATCAGTCAAGGGCTGGACGACGGTGAGGGGCACTACCAGCGTATCGGTGGCAATGTGCTGGTCGGAAGGGATGCCGGCCAGCGCATTGAGCGACAGGCGGGCCACTTCGGCATCGTTGCGGGCGCGCTGCACCTGATAATCGGCATCGTTCAATCGCACTTCGGCCATGAGCAGGTCGTTACGGTCGGTATATTCCGCCTCCACCCGCTGGCGGACGACTTCCACCAGCCGACCCACCGACTGGCGGTAACCGTCGGCCACGCTGACCAATTCGCACTGAGCCACATGGTTCCAATAACAGACATCGGCTTCGTGGCGAAGGTCATTCGCCACACGTCTGATTTCCTGACGGGCCATCTCGTCCTCGGCCTGCGCCTTGTCATAGCCCGCCCGAAGCGCACCGCCCGCATAAAGCGGTTGCGCCAGGCTGACCGAAGCGCCGTATTTCGTATTACGTCCCTCGAAGGTGTAAACGTCATCCGTGCCAGACAAAGCAATGTCCTTACGCAACGGATGGCCCGTATAGTTGAAGTTGGCTCCGCCCGAAAGCTTGGGGAGGAAGTCGGCCCGTGCCGATTGTTTTGCTTCCCCGCTCGCGCCGGCCGCATATTCGGCAGCACGCAGGTCGGGGCTATAGGCCTCTACCTGTGCGCGATAGGCGTCGAGCAGCGGGTTGTCCTGTGCCCGTCCCGACGCGGCCGTCAGGAGTGCAGAGGCCGTCATAATGAGATATAGTTGTTTCATGTCTTTTCGTTTTTATTTCATTGAATGGACAGTGTTCACGCTCTCTTTGCCGCTTCGGGATAGAACACGGCGTAGAGGGCAGGAGTTACGAAGAGCGTCAGCAGCGTAGCGAACGACAGGCCGAAGACAATCGTAGCCGCCATGCCGCCGAACACGACGTCGAACAGCAGGGGAATACTGCCGAAGATGGTCGTAATGGCTGCCATCAGTACAGGCCTCGTACGCGAAACGGTAGCCTCAACGATGGCCTCACCGGGCGCGACACCTGCCCGCCGCTGAATGTTCACCTCGTCGAGCAGCACGATGACGTTCTTGATGATCATGCCCAGCAGGCCCAGCCATCCGGCTATGCAGAAGAAGCCGAACTGGAAACCTGTGACCAGCATCCCCACGACCACGCCGATGACCGACAGAGGCAGGATGAGGAAGATAATGGAAGGCTGGCGGAAATTGCCGAACAAGGCTACCAGTATGAGCACCAAGAAGACGATGGCCAGCGGGAAATACTTGGTAAGCGCCTCCATAGCCTCTTTCTGGTCCTTATACTGCGAATCCCAGAAGAAACTGTATCCGGCGGGAAGCCCGATGCGCTCTATCTCGTCACGGATTTCGCCGTGTACCTCCTTCATGGTATGGCCGGGCTGTACGTCGCATTGTGCTGCCATAGACAGACGCCGGTTATAGGTCTTTACCAACGGCCATTCCCAACCTATCCCGATGCTGTCGGTCACCTGAGCCAAGGGGACAGAGTTGCGTCCATTCCACACGGGCAGGTCTTCGAGTGCAGCCTGCGACAGCTGCTCGCCGCCTACCGTACGCAACAGGACAGGTACCTGCTTGTCACCGTCGCGATAGATGCCTACCGGCGTGCCGTCGTTGGTACTCTTCACGGCCGTCATCAGGTCGGCTTTGCCCAGGTTCAGGCGGCCGGCTTTCACGGGGTCGTAGGCGGCACGCACCAGCATGGCCTTGTTACCCCACTCGTTGCGGGCGTTCATCACCTTCGGATTGCGGCGCATGATGTCGATGGCCATACTCGTCAGCGAATCGAGCACGCGGGGATCGTCACCGCAAAAGCGGGCTTCGATGAGCGCCTGCGGAATGCTGTTCAGCTCGAAGCGGTTGACGCGGATCAGGGCATCGGAGAAAGTCTGCGACAGCTCGTCTTGCAGTCCCACCTGCATGCTGCGCGCCACAGACGGGCTTACGGCCTCGACCAGACACTGTGCGTAGTTGCTCTGAGGTCCGTAGGCAGCATTGGCCAGGTAGTAGCGCGGGGGTGTCTGGCCGACAAAGGTCGACACGTGGCGGACGCCCTCATGCTGCATCAGCTTCTCGGCCAGGGCTTCGGCCTGACGTGAGGTTTCCTCCACGCGGGTGCCCTCGGGCAGCCAAACGTCGACGGAGAAGTATTGCTTGTCGAGCAACGGCATGAACTGCTGCGGAATGCAGCGGAAGCCCAACGCGCTGGCGGCCAGCAGCACCACCATCGAGGCCAGTACGAACCAGCGGCGGCGGATGGTCCAGCGCAGGGCACGGTGGAAGCGGTCGTACATGCGCCCATGGAAGAGCTCGCCCTTCAACTCGTCGGGACGCGGACGACGGACGAATTCCTGCACGAAGAAGACGTTTTGCGAAACGGCCAGCACCCAGCTCAGAAGGAGTGACACGGCAATGACGATGAAGAGCGACGACAACAGCTCACCCGTAATGTGGGGCGACAGATAGACAGGCAGAAAGGTGAGCACGGCAATGAGCGTAGCGCCCAGCAGCGGCATGGCTGTCGTGCCTACGGCAGCAAGGATGGCCGTACGCTTGCGCATGCCGCGCTGCATGTTGACCAGCGTAGCGTCATAGACCACAATGGCATTGTCCACCAGCATACCCATGGCAATGATGATGGCCGCCAGCGACATGCGTTGCAGGGCGATGCCCGTGCCATACATATAGATAAGGGTGCCGAAAATGGAAAAGACCAGTCCGCTGCCAATCAGTATTCCGTTCTTCATACCGATAAAGAACAGTAGCACGGCGATAACGGTCACAACAGAGATGATGAGGTTGAGCACAAAACCGTCGTTGGCAACAGACGACTCATGCCCCTGGTCGTAGACGGTACGGAGACAATAGCCTTCGGGCATATCTTGCTCCAACTGCGACAGGCGGGCGGCTACGCGTTCGGCCATGTCGACTACGTTGCCGTCGGCCACCGTCGATATGGCGATGCCGATGGTAGGGAGGCCGTCCATCTCCATGCGGCTGCGGGCCGGACGGACATAGCTCTCGCTGACGGCGGCCAGCTCGCCCAGGCGGAAATAAGAGCCGTCGCGCGAGGTGACGGTCAGGTTCTCGAGTTCTTCGAGCGTCGTGAAGCTTCCTGCCGCATCAATGCGCAGGCGGTTATGGGTCGTCTCAACAGCTCCGGCATCAACGATGCGGTTCTGGCGGTCGAAGGCGGCGGCGATGTCGGCCATCGTCAGCCCGCTGGCAGCGAGCAGTGAAGGGTCAACCTCTACCTCGATGGTGCGGTTTTGTACGCCATAGAGTTCGACACGGGCCACATCGGGCACAGCCAGCAACTCGTTTTTGAGGCGTTCGGCCTGCTCCTCAAGTTCGCGATAGGTGTGCACGGCGCTACTCAAGCCATAAAAGGCACATAGACTTCGACCTTCACTTGTGAAAGATCAATAAAAGTCACAACCGCCTGCGAAGGCTTCACTTCCTGATGGCGTTCAATGTGTGTCTGCTGTACAAAGCCATCGAAAGGAGCCAAGAGACGTGTGTCATCCAATTCGTTCACGGCCATATCGAAATCTGCACGAGCACGAGCGTAATCAGCACGAGCTTTCTCATAGGCAGTGGCCGATACGTTGTTTTTTTCATAAAGATTGGCTGTACGACGATAGTCAGCCTCAGCCTGACGACAAAGAGCTTCGGCACGATCGCGACGTATGAGGAAATCACGACGATCGATAGCGGCTATCGGCTGTCCTTGACGAAAAAACTGACCTGCCTGCACTGTAAAGTTGTCCACCGGCCCGCCTACACGAAAAGCGAGCTGAGTGACACGCACAGGCTCAGAAATAAATGTATAACTGCGGGCAGCTTCACTCGTAATAGTTTCAGCACGGGCCACCCGCACGACCGGCTGAGGCCTGACTGGCTGCTCCTGCTTGCCACATGCGGCCAGCAAGGCAGACAGACACACCATGAAAAATGCGTTTCCTAATAAATTCTGCTTCATATCTCTTTTTACACTTCGGTTTACAAATATCGTCCGCAAAATTAGCGGAGGCTGCTACTCCTCGTGAGTAAAACTTACCCAACCGCAAAATAAGGCCACTGAAACACGAAAAAAGAAAGATGAAGCCCACAAAGCCATATACAACGACTCAGAAAGAAACGGACAGAAAAACTCGCCTATCGTTTGCCGCTCCAATACCTTTTTATATCTTTGCCGAAAACCTCAAAACAAACCATTTATGGCAACATACAAGAGAATCTTACTGAAGCTCAGCGGCGAGAGCCTCATGGGCGAAAAGCAGTATGGCATCGACGAAAAACGTCTGGCCGAATATGCAGCACAGATCAAGGAAATACACGCCACAGGCGTACAGATAGGCATCGTCATCGGCGGCGGAAACATCTTCCGCGGCTTAAGTGGAGCCTCAAAAGGCTTCGACCGCGTAAAGGGCGACCAGATGGGCATGCTGGCCACGGTCATCAATAGCCTTGCGCTCAGCTCGGCACTGACGGCCGCAGGCGTCAAGGCGCGTGTGCTGACAGCCGTACGCATGGAGCCCATCGGCGAATTCTACAACAAATGGCGCGCCATCGAATGCATGGAAGCAGGCGAAGTGGTCATCATGTCGGCCGGCACGGGCAATCCGTTCTTCACCACCGATACAGGTTCCAGCCTACGTGGCATTGAAATCGAAGCCGACGTCATGCTGAAAGGTACCCGCGTGGACGGCATCTATACGGCTGATCCTGAAAAAGACCCGACAGCCACAAAATTCCACGATATCACTTACGACGAAGTGCTGCACCGCGGCCTGAAGGTGATGGACCTCACCGCCACGTGCATGTGTAAGGAAAACGACCTGCCCATCATCGTCTTTGATATGGATACCGTGGGCAACCTCAAGAAGGTCATCGACGGCGAAGACATCGGCACATTGGTACACAACTAAAAAAGCATTGCTTTCCATCGAAGAAAACAGTGCTTTACACCCAAGAAAACACTGTTTTCCTCTAATCGAGCTAATATCTTCCGAAGCAAAAAAAACTTGCAATGTTGCAAAAGAAGAAATAATACGCTACATTTGCTCTACTAAATAAAAAAACAACCATTCTATATAATAAAGAACGAAGCGATATGAAAGACGTAAAAGACATCCTGAACGAAGCGCAGGAGAAAATGGACATGGCCATCATGTATCTGGACGAAGCATTGGCACACATCCGCGCCGGCAAGGCCGACGTACGCCTGCTGGACGGCATCCGCGTAGACTCCTACGGCAGCATGGTGCCCATCAATAACGTAGCCGCCGTGACGACTCCCGACGCACGCAGCATCGCCATCAAGCCGTGGGACAAATCCATGTTCCGCGTGATCGAAAAGGCCATCATCGACTCCTCACTGGGCATCATGCCCGAAAACAACGGCGAAATCATCCGTATTGGCATTCCGCCTCTGACAGAAGAGCGTCGTAAGCAACTGGCCAAGCAATGCAAGGGCGAAGGTGAAACAGCCAAGGTAAGCGTGCGCAACGCCCGTCGCGACGCTATCGACCAGCTGAAGAAAGCCGTCAAGGAAGGCCTTGCCGAAGATGCCCAGAAAGGTGGAGAAGAAAAGCTGCAGAAAGTACACGACAAGTACATCAAGCAGATCGACGACATGCTGGCCGCCAAGGATAAGGAAATCATGACCGTATAACAATTGATAATTGATAATGGAGAATGGATAAAGAGATTCACTGGCAACATTCTATTCTTAATTATCAATTCTCCATTATCCATTTTCAATTCTCAATTCAATGAAAGGGCTTGTCATCAAGAATACAGGCAGCTGGTATCTCGTCAAGACGGAAGACGGGCGCTGCATCGAGTGCAAGATCAAAGGCAACTTCCGCCTGAAGGGTATCCGCAGCACTAACCCTGTGGCTGTGGGCGACTACGTACAGATCATCCTCAACCAAGAAGGCACTGCCTTCATCAGCGAAATTGAAGACCGACGGAACTACATCATCCGCCGCGCCTCTAATCTGTCAAAGCAATCGCACATCATCGCCTCCAACCTCGACCAGTGCATGCTCATCGTCACCGTCAACTACCCAGAAACCTCGACCACCTTCATCGACCGTTTTCTGGCTACAGCCGAGGCCTATCGTATTCCTGTAAAGCTCATCTTCAATAAGATAGATGCTTACGATGAAGATGACCTCCACTACTTGGACAGCCTCATCCACCTTTATACCACCATCGGTTACCCCTGCTTCAAGGTATCGGCCACACAGGGCACAGGCATCGACCTCCTCAAGTCCGAACTTTGCGACCGCGTCACCCTGCTTTCAGGTCATTCAGGCGTTGGCAAATCCACTCTGATCAATGCCATCCTACCTGATGCCTCAGCACGAACGGGCGAAATATCTGCTGCCCACAACAAAGGTATGCACACCACCACTTTCTCCGAGATGTTCGCTCTCGAAGGAGGCGGCTACCTCATCGATACTCCAGGCATCAAAGGTTTCGGTACCTTTGACATGGAGGAAGAGGAGATAGGGCACTACTTCCCCGAGATTTTTAAAACCTCAGCCGAATGCCGCTATGGCAATTGTACCCATCGCCACGAACCAGGCTGTGCTGTGCGCCAAGCTGTCGAAAAGCACTACATTAGCGAATCGCGCTACCAATCTTATCTCAGCATGCTCGAAGACAAGGAGGAAGGGAAGTATCGGACAGGATATTGATTCCATATCCCCTGCATCTCCAACTAAGATTCTTCTGTTAATAAAGCATAATCTTTCCGTTCGACATTAAACTATTCCCTATCTTAGCTCTCTAAATCAAAAGGTTGATTTTATATACTAATACCACGAACAAACTGAAAGAATGAAGAAGAGAGTAAAATGGGGGCTCGTCGCCATCGTTGGTGCTGGGCTTATAGGTTGGGGTATCTATTCACAAATGCCCAAACCCAACGAAGAACTGGCCGAAGCCGACAAAGTAATGGCCAATCAAAAACAAGGGAAAAAAGCGCTAAATATCAATGCTATCATTGTAAAGCCACAAGTGTTAACCGACGAAATTCCGATCATCGGCAGCCTGATACCCGACGAAGAAGTAAACCTTTCGTTCGAGACGTCAGGCAAAATTGTTGAAATCAATTTCGAAGAAGGAACTACTGTAAAAAAAGGCCAGCTGCTGGCCAAAGTAAACGACCGCCCGCTGCAGGCACAGCTGCAACGACTGGTTTCGCAACTGAAACTGGCCGAAGACCGCGTATTCCGTCAGGACGCCCTGCTGAAACGTGATGCTGTCAGCCAGGAAGCCTACGAGCAGGTCAAGACCGAACTCGCCACGCTGAATGCCGACATCGAAAGCGTCGAGGCGCAGATAGCACAAACCGAGTTGCGCGCCCCCTTCGACGGCATCATTGGTTTGCGCCAGGTGAGTGTGGGTACCTACGCTTCGCCTACTACCATCGTGGCCAAGCTCACCAAGATTTCTCCCTTGAAGCTGGAGTTTGCCGTGTCCGAGCGCTATGCCCGCGACATCAAGGTGGGCACCAACCTGAGCTTCACGCTGGAAGGCTCGCTGGACACCTACCACGCACAAGTCTATGCTCGAGAGTCGAGTCTTGATATCAACACACACACACTGACCGTACGTGCCCTCTATCCCAATCCCAGCGGCATCATGCCAGGCCGTTACGCCTCCATCACATTGAAGAAACAGGAATACAAGGATGCATTGGCCATTCCTTCTCAAGCCATTGTACCCGAAATGGGTAAAGACAAAGTATTTGTCTATCGCTCGGGGAAGGCTGAACCAACAGAGATAATCACTGGTATCCGCACCGATGCACAAGTACAAGTAGTCAAAGGTCTGGCTACTGGAGACACGGTTATCATATCAGGTACTCAGCAACTCCGCACAGGAATGGACGTTACCATCGATCATATCGAATAAATAAAAAATGGGAAACAAAGGGTGAAGAGTTTTTACGTGTAGATTTTATAAATCAACCGTCCCCTCTCCCCCCACTTGAGTTCATTTGTAATTCCTAATATCTAATTCTTCATTTAAATGAATATATCCGAACTAAGCATACGCCGCCCCGTATTGTCAACGGTATTGACCATCATCATCCTGCTCTTTGGACTCATTGGCTATACCTACCTTGGCGTGCGCGAATATCCGTCGGTGGACAACCCCATCATCTCCGTGTCCTGTTCGTACACAGGTGCCAACGCCGACGTCATCGAAAACCAGATAACCGAACCGCTGGAACAGAACATTAACGGTATCCCTGGCATCCGCTCACTGACCAGTGTCAGCCAGCAGGGGCAAAGCCGAATCACCGTCGAATTCGAACTGTCTGTCGACCTGGAAACAGCCGCCAACGACGTGCGCGACAAGGTATCGCGTGCCCAGCGTTACCTGCCCCGCGACTGTGACCCGCCTACCGTATCGAAAGCCGATGCCGACGCCGTGCCCATCCTGATGGTAGCCCTGCAGAGCAACAAGCGCTCGCTGCTGGAGCTGAGCGAGATAGCTGACCTCACCGTAAAGGAGCAGCTTCAGACTATCTCCGACGTAAGTAGCGTGAGCATCTGGGGTGAAAAGAAGTACTCCATGCGACTTTGGCTCGATCCCACCAAGATGTCGGGCTACGGCATCACCCCCGTCGACGTAAAGAATGCCATCGATCAGGAAAACATCGAGCTCCCGTCGGGCAGTATCGAAGGGAATACGACCGAGCTTACCATCCGCACCCTAGGTCTGATGCATACACCCGAAGAGTTCAACAACCTCATCATCAAGGAAGATGCCAACCGCATCATCCGCTTCAGCGATATCGGCCGTGCCGAACTGGGAGCCGCCGACATCAAAAGTTACATGAAGATGAACGGCGTGCCGATGGTAGGTGTAGTCGTCGTTCCCCAGCCAGGTGCCAACCACATCCAGATTGCCGACGCCGTGTACGAACGCATGGAGCGTATGAAGAAAGACCTGCCCGAAGATGTGACCTACAGCTACGGATTCGACAACACCAAGTTCATCCGCGCCTCCATCAGCGAAGTGGAAAGTACCGTGTATGAAGCCTTCGTGCTGGTTATCATCATCATCTTCCTCTTCTTGCGCGACTGGCGCGTCACATTGGTACCCTGTATCGTAATTCCCGTGTCGCTCATCGGTGCCTTCTTCGTGATGTACGTGGCTGGTTTCTCTATCAACGTACTGACGATGCTGGCCGTCGTTCTCTCCGTAGGTCTGGTGGTGGACGACGCCATCGTGATGACCGAGAACATCTACGTCCGCATCGAAAAAGGCATGCCGCCCAAGGAAGCAGGCATCGAGGGAGCCAAGGAGATTTTCTTTGCCGTCATCTCCACCACCATCACGCTGGTAGCCGTGTTCTTCCCCATCGTCTTCATGGAAGGTACCACAGGCCGACTCTTCCGCGAGTTCAGCTTCGTCATCTCGGGTTCCATCATCATATCCTCATTTGCAGCCCTTACCTTCACGCCGATGCTGGCCACCAAGCTGCTGAAACGACAGGAACAGAAGAACTGGTTCTATCGCAAGACGGAACCCTTCTTCGAGGGGATGAACCGCCTGTACAGCCGTTCACTGGCTGCCTTCCTGCACAAGCGGTGGATAGCACTGGCGTTCACCTTGATTACGTTCTGCATCATCTTCGTGCTGTGGAACAGCATACCTGCCGAGATGGCTCCGCTGGAAGACCGCTCGCAGATCACCATCAGCACCATCGGTGCCGAAGGTGTGAGCTACGAATACATCCGCGACTATACCGAACGCATCAACGACGTGGTCGACTCCATCATCCCCGATGCCGAAGCCGTCACGGCACGTGTATCAAGCGGAAGCGGTAACGTGCAAATCACGCTGAAAGATATCCGCGAACGCGACTACAGCCAGATGGATGTAGCCGCCAAACTGACCCGCGCCCTGAAACCTGAAACAGAAGCCCGCGCCTTCCTGCGCCAACAGTCTTCGTTCGGCGGACGCCGTGCCAGCATGCCCGTGCAATATGTATTGCAGGCCACCAACCTTGAAAAGCTGCAGGAAGTGCTGCCGAAATTTATGGAACGCGTCTACGAAAACGATGTTTTCCAGATGGCCGACGTCGACCTGAAGTTCAGCAAGCCTGAAGCCCGCATCAGCATCAACCGCGACAAGGCCGGCGCCATGGGCGTCAGCACCAAGAACATTGCCCAGACCCTGCAATACGGCTTGAGCGGCCAGCGTATGGGCTACTTTTACATGAACGGCAAGCAATACGAGATTTTGGGAGAAATCAATCGCCAGCAACGCAACAAGCCGGCCTATCTCGTCGGTCTGTACATCCGTAACGATGCAGGCGACATGATTCAGCTCGACAACCTCGTGGAACTGGTCTACGGCACGGCTCCTCCGAAGCTGTACCGCTACAACCGTTTCGTATCGGCCACCGTTTCGGCAGGTCTGGCCGAGGGCAAGACCATCGGACAGGGACTGGAAGAAATGGACAAGATAGCCGACGAAGTGCTGGACGAAACCTTCCGTACGGCTCTGGCAGGCGACTCGAAGGACTATAGTGAGAGTGCCTCCAGTCTGATGTTTGCCTTCATCCTGGCCATCTTCCTCATCTATCTGATTCTGGCCGCCCAGTTCGAGAGCTTCAAGGATCCGCTCATCATCATGCTCACCGTGCCGCTGGCCATTGCCGGAGCCCTGATATTCATGTATTTCGGTGACATCACAATGAACATCTTCAGCCAGATCGGCATTATTATGCTCATCGGTCTGGTAGCCAAGAACGGTATCCTCATTGTGGAGTTTGCCAACCAGAAGCAGGAAGCGGGCGAAGACAAGTTGCAGGCCATCAAGGACGCCGCCCTCCAGCGTCTGCGTCCCATCCTGATGACCAGCGCCTCGACCGTCATCGGCCTCATCCCGCTGGCTTTCGCTACAGGCGAAGGTGCTAACCAGCGCATCGCCATGGGTACGGCTGTGGTAGGCGGCATGCTGGTATCCACACTGCTCACCATGTACATCGTGCCCGCCATCTACAGCTATGTGTCAACCAACCGAAGTAAAGTAAGAAAGATATGAAACGAATCGCCTTGTCTATGATAGCCGCATTCTATACCCTTTGTTCCTTGCAGGCACAACAAGCGGCCACCTATACCCTGAAGTCGTGCCTCGAACAGGGGCTGCTCAACAACTACTCCCTGCGCATCACGCACAACGAGGAGCAGATCAGTAAAAACAATGCCACCCTGGCCAACGCAGGCGCCCTGCCCACTATCGACTTGACAGGCGGCTACCGGGCCACGTTAGACAACACCAACAGCACCGTGCGGAGCACAAGCGTTACGGAAAAACAGCATAACGTGTTCGACCAGACCGTCGATGCCGGCATCGACCTGAACTGGACCATCTTCGACGGCTTCAACATCTCTACCACCTACCAGCAGCTAAAGCTGCTCCGCGAACAGGGAGAGACCAATACACGCATCGCACTGGAAGACTTCATCGCCTCGCTGGCCGCCGAATACTACAACTTCATCCAGCAGAAAATCCGCATGAAGAACCTGCTCTATGCCGTACAGCTCTCCAAGGAGCGACTGCGTATCGTGGAGGCACGCTACCATGTGGGAGACTTCTCGCGCCTTGACTACCAGCAGGCCAAGGTGGACTTCAACGCCGACAGCGCCCAGTACATGAAGCAGCAGGAGCTGCTGCACACCTCGCGCATCAACCTGAACGAGCTGATGGGCAACGAAGACGTGGACCAGCTCATCCAGACGCCTGACAGCATCATCGACGTGAACCAGTCGCTCGACTTCGAAGAGCTGTGGAAAGCCACCCTGAGCGTGAACTCCTCCCTGCTGAAGGCCGACCAGAACACCCAGCTGGCACAGATGGACTACAAGAAAGTGAATTCACGCAACTATCCCTACGTGCGCCTGAACGCCGGATACGGCTATACGTTCAACAAGTATGACATCAACAGCTACAGCCGCCGCAACAACTTCGGATTCAACGGGGGCATCACCGTAGGGTTCAACCTCTTCGACGGCAACCGCAAGCGCGAGCGGCGCAATGCCAGCATCGCCGTGAAGAACGCACGCCTGCAACGCGACGAGCTGGAACTGGCACTGCGGGCCGACCTGAGTAACTTGTGGCAAGCCTACCGCAACAACCTGGAGATGCTGAACCTGGAACGGCAGAACCTCATCGCCGCCAAGGACAACCACGACATCGCCATGGAACGTTACATGTTGGGCAACCTTTCGGGTATCGAAATGCGCGAAGCACAAAAGAGCCTCCTTGACGCAGAGGAACGCATCCTGACAGCTGAATATAACACTAAACTTTGCGAAATATCGCTCCTACAAATCAGTGGAAAAGTGACAAAGTACCTGGAATAAAACAGTTTTTCGCCATCCGAATCCAAATATTACGCTACTTTTGTGACAATCAAACAGAAACGAAAACAGGAATTCTATCATGAGAAAAATTGTCTTGGCCTGCATCGCTGCATTACTTAGTTCTACCCTGACACATGCACAAAAGTCAGAAGTAACGTATAAAAGTAAACAACCCTATAAGAGTTGGGTAAAAATGGCTCCAAAACTGAACGGTGACTTTTTTAAAACTAAAGAAGCCATTCGTATCGGTGACAATGTCCTACTCTACCAACAGACAACAGGAGGATGGCCGAAGAATATTTACATACCTGCCGAACTGGATGAAAAAGAACGGAAAGAAGTACTGTCTGAAAAAGACGATGTCAATCAAAGCACGATTGACAATACAGCTACTACAACTGAAATTACCTATTTGTCTCGCCTCTATAACGCCACAGGCATCGAGAAGTACAAGAAAGCCGCCATTAAAGGTATCCGATACCTATTCGAAGCACAATACGATAACGGTGGATGGCCCCAATTTTATCCACGTCCTACAGGCTACTACACCCACATCACCTACAACGACGATGCCATGATCAATGTCATGGAATTACTACAGGACATAGCCAACGACAAGGCACCCTACACATATTTGCCCGAAGATATCCGCAAACAAGCACAAGCCGCAGTAGACAAAGGTATAGAGTGTATCCTCCATACGCAAGTAAAACAGAACGGAAAACTAACTGCGTGGTGTGCTCAACACGACGAACACACTTTAGCCCCTGCCAAGGCCCGCGCCTACGAACTGCCCTCACTCAGCGGAGCTGAGTCGGACAACATTGTGCTTTTCCTGATGAATCTTCCTCACCCTTCGCCCGAGATTATCGCCAGCATAGAAGGAGCTGTCAACTGGTTCAAACAAGTACAAATCAACGGCCTGAAGCGTGAATATTTCACCAATGACGAAGGCCAGAAAGACTATCGCATGATACCCTGTCAGGAAGGCGAAGCGTGTGACCCGCTATGGGCCCGCTTCTACACACTCGAAGACAACCGCCCCTTCTTCTGCGACCGCGATGGTATCAAGCGCTATGACCTGTCAGAAATTGGTCATGAACGACGCAACGGTTACAGCTGGTATAACAATGGCGGTCTGAAAGTATTCAAAAAATACGAGCAGTGGAAGAAAAAGTTGAAAAACTAACCCAATACCCAACGCGTCTTTCGGCCGAACACCCGATAGGCTAATGCTACCAACAACCACGACACTCCAAATGCCACAACCGAAGCGCAAGGTATTTGAATGCAGATGGGTACATCCAACATACGCATCAATACGACAGAAGGCCCTGTAAAGAAATAGTGGATCATGTAAACTCCAAAACCACAAAGTGTCAAGTTGGCCAGCATCCGACGAAGCCGTTCTGAGTGTACCTCTATCTTCTTACAGCACATGAATACGGGAACGGTCATCAAGACTACATTCAGTGAACAATAAGTGAAGAACAGTTCCAACATTTCGTCTGTACAATCTGGCAGAGCTGTCATATGACGAAAACCCAAATAAGTCACTGCATACCCAACGATAAACATCGGCACACCTACCAGTAACAGCATCCGTCTACTCCACTCCCGCTGACGCAAGACATGACCTAATAGCAGATAACCATTAAATCCTGCAAAATAGTAAAGCATACCGAACGAGTTCCACGAACAAGATCCCCACAAGTATTCGGACACAAACTCATTATAATAAGGAAGCAACAAGGTCACTCCCCACAAAGCCAGGAACCACAGCTTGGCTCGATCCGAAGCCTGAGCTACCCATGCTGAAAAGACTGGTAAATAGAGATAAAGTCCTATCAACAGATAGATATACCACATATGCACAGCTAAAATAGAGAAATTAAACGGTATACCGGCAATATAGCCCAAGCTTACCTCCAGCGACTGACGCATCACGTCTTCACCTGAATAGGGAAAGAAATCGAGAATAACCCGCGGCTCTACCCCCAACAATCCTGTTACCCATGGAAACAGGTTATAAAGTACCGACCAAATAAGGAAAGGAAAGAATACACGTGTGATACGTTTCTTGTAAAAAAACCTGCTACTCTCACGAACCGGCAATAACAAGGCTCCTGTAATCATAACAAATAGCGGAACACAAGGACGCAATAAAGCTCCGTAGGCTGCTCCCCAGAACTTGATCTCACCGATTTCGGGCGATGTACCCGGATAAAAATTAAAAGGATCCGTACAATGACAGCACACCACCATAAACATAGCTGCCAAACGGACAATGTCCAGCCACACGATGTGTCCGGACTTCTGCTTCGAAACCGTTTTTTCCATAAAGTCTATTCTTCAAGATTTGAGGGCATAAAGATAGAAAAGGATGGTGGTATTTCCTAAAAAAAGAAGATATAAAAGTTTCTTTCATAACACAACAAATTTATTGGTCATATCATCGTCCTTTTCAACATTCCTTTTTAACTTTGCCTATACAACATACTACTCCACACTAAGACATATACTTCCAATAAAGAAACAACGAATAAAGACAGGTAAAACGATGCTTAACTCATTAAAAAGTACCCTTTTCCTCCTTTGCATAGGAGGACTGTTCAGCCTGCCCGCCTATCCGCAGGGCACAGTAGAAGACTATAACCGGGCTTATAGCCTTCGCGAAAAATACAACCCGAGACACGTGCTATACAGCAACGTCGTCCCCCATTGGGTGGAAAACACCGATGTTTTCTGGTACATCCGTAACACAACCCGAGGCAAGGAATACGTCAAGATTGACGCCAAACAATCCAAACGCTCCGCCTTGTTCAGCCAGGAGAAACTAGCCACGCTGCTTTCCAAACAAACAGGAAAACATACTGATGCCTACAACCTGCCCCTGAACCAATGCCACTTGAACAGACAGGCTGACACCCTGCGCTTCGAGTCAGCAGGCCGGTATTGGGCATACGCCATCAAAAAGAACACGCTCGTGACGGAAGGCGAAGTACAACCCCGCGGACCACAACCTCACTGGATGGAGGTAGACGACGAGAAAGGCCGCGGACCTGTCACCTCGCCCGACGGGAAATATACAGCCTTCATCAAGAATGACAATATTTACGTGCGCGATGTCGCCAGCGGAAAAGAAAACCAACTGAGTATCGACGGTACAAAAGGCAACTACTATTCATCCTACATCCAATGGTCGCCCGACTCGAAAGCACTGGCTGCCTGCCGCATCCGTCCCGCCGAGAAACGCTATGTCTATTACGTAGAATCGTCGCCCTCCGACCAGCTTCAACCCAGACTCCATAAGCAGGAGTATGCCAAACCTGGCGACGAACTGCGCTTCAAGGTGCCCTGCATCTTCGAGGTAGAGAGCGGACGCCGGCTGATTCCCTCCACCGAACTCTTCAGCCACCAGTACGACCTGTACGGCCCCACTTGGAACGCCGACAGCAAGGCTATCACGTTTGAGTACAACGAACGGGGACACAAAGTCTATCGGGTACTGGAGATGTCGGCAACCGACGGCAGCGTACGCACGCTGATTGAGGAAAAGGAAGAAAAATATGTCAACTATCCCCGTATCTACCGCCACTACCTTGCAGACGGGAAGCGCATCCTCTGGTCGAGCGAACGCGACAACTACAACCACCTCTACATGTACGACCGTACGACAGGAAAGCCGACTCACCAAATCACCCGCGGCGAATGGTACGTACGCGAAGTGCAGTACGTGGACGAGCAGAGCGGCCTCATCTACTTCTCGGCCAACGGCATGAACAAAGACGAAGATCCTTATCTCATCCGCTATTATCGCATCGGCTTCGACGGTTCCGGCCTGACCTGTCTGACCCCTGAAGAAGGTATGCATAAAGTCTGGTACTCATCCAACCATCAATACTTGGTCGACGTGTACAGCAAGGTTGACCAGGCTCCCGTGACCGTCCTGCGCAACGCGACCGACGGCAGCATACGCATGACGCTGGAGCAGGCCGACATATCGGCACTGGTACAGAACGGCTGGAAAGCCCCCGAGGTGTTCACGGCCAAAGGGCGCGACGGAAAGACCGACATGTGGGGACTCATCTACCGCCCCACCAACCTCGACCCGAACAAGAAATACCCCGTCATCGAGTACATCTACTCCGGCCCGGGCGACCAATACGTACCCAAAACCTTTACTCCCTACAACTGGTGGATGACCTCACTGGCCGAACTGGGCTTCATCGTGGTACAAGTGGACGGCATGACTACCTCCTTCCGCTCCAAAGAGTTCGAAGAAGTATGCTACAAGAATCTGAAAGACGCCGGCCTGCCCGACCACATCGCCTGGATCAAGGCTGCCGCCGAGAAGTATCCCTACATGAACATCGACCGCGTAGGCATCTTCGGCTGCTCGGCCGGCGGACAGGAGTCTACAGGCGCCGTACTTTTCCATCCCGAATTCTACAAGGCTGCCTACTCGGCCTGCGGCTGCCACGACAACCGCATGGACAAAATCTGGTGGAACGAGCTGTGGATGGGCTACCCCGTGGACGAGTCCTACAGTGCCTGCTCCAACGTGGATAACGCTTACCGGCTGACTCGCCCCCTGATGCTGGTCGTAGGCGAGATGGACGACAACGTCGATCCGGCTTCGACCATGCAGGTAGTCAACGCCCTCATCAAGGCTGGCAAGGACTTCGACCTGGTGGTCATTCCCGGTGCCCGCCACACGATGGGCGAGGACTTCGGCGAACACAAGCGGTATGACTTCTTCGTTCGCCATCTGCTGGGTGTGACACCACCGTCGTGGGATCAGGTACGCACCAAATAAACCGCCACATCTCACCTGCCTGCCCAACGACAGAATCCGCCTTAACGGTAATCGTTCTGCAATCTTACGTCCGTTCCCTCCGCAGGAAACGCTTGTTTCCAAAGCTTGGACACGCCCGTTCCCTCCACAGGAAACGGACGTTTCCTGCGTATGGGAACGACAGTTTCCTTATACGGGAACGAGCGTTTCCACTCTCCGCCAGGCACAAAAAAAGGATGCACCCACAATCGGATGCATCCTTTTCTATCTCAAATGCCGTCGCTTACTTGCAGCAGCGGGGCTTCAGTTGCTTGAAGAAATCGTTGCCCTTGTCGTCCACGAGGATGAAGGCGGGGAAGTCTTCCACCTCAATCTTCCAGATGGCTTCCATGCCCAATTCGGGATATTCCACGCACTCGATGCTCTTGATGTTGTTCTGTGCCAGGATGGCTGCAGGACCACCGATGGAGCCGAGGTAGAAACCGCCGTGCTTCTTGCAGGCGTCGGTCACGGCCTGGCTACGGTTACCCTTGGCCAGCATAATCATGCTGCCGCCGTGGCTCTGGAACAGGTCGACGTACGGGTCCATACGGCCGGCCGTCGTGGGGCCCATCGAGCCGCAGGCCATGCCCTTCGGTGTCTTGGCAGGTCCGGCGTAGTAGATGGGATGATCCTTAATATACTGGGGCAGGTCTTCGCCACGATCCAGACGCTCTTTCAGCTTGGCGTGTGCGATGTCGCGGCCTACGATGATGGTACCGTTCAGGCTCAGACGTGTAGCCACGGGATACTTGGTCAGCTCCTTCAGGATGTCGGCCATCGGCTGGTTCAGGTCGATGCGTACAGCGTCGCCTTCGCCTGCCTGACGCAAAGCTTCGGGAATCAGTTCGCCCGGATGGCTGTCCAGCTTCTCAATCCAGATACCGTCCTTATTGATCTTGCAACGGATGTTACGGTCGGCCGAGCACGATACTCCCAGACCTACGGGGCACGATGCGCCGTGGCGCGGCAGACGGATGATGCGCACATCGTGTGCGTAGTATTTGCCGCCGAACTGTGCGCCAAGGCCGATGTTGTGGGCCTCTTCGAGCACCTTCTTCTCCAGCTCGATGTCGCGGAAGGCACGGCCGTATTCGTTACCCGTCGTGGGCAGGTTGTCATAGAAGCGGGTAGAAGCGAGCTTCACGGTCAGCAGGTTCTTCTCGGCCGACGTACCGCCGATGACAAAGGCAATGTGGTAGGGAGGACAAGCCGCCGTACCCAGCGTCTTCATCTTCTCTACGAGGAACGGAACCAGCGTCTCGGGGTTCAAGATGGCTTTCGTCTCCTGATAGAGGTAAGTTTTGTTGGCCGAACCGCCGCCCTTGGTCACGCAGAGAAACTCGTATTCCATGCCTTCGGTGGCCTCGATATCAATCTGTGCGGGTAGGTTACACTTGGTGTTCACCTCCTCGTACATGGTGAGCGGAGCGTTCTGCGAGTAGCGCAGGTTCTCCTCGGTATAAGTCTTGTACACACCCAGCGACAGGGCCTCTTCGTCGCAATAGCCCGTCCATACCTGCTGGCCTTTCTCGCCGTGGATGATGGCCGTACCGGTATCCTGGCAGAAGGGAAGCAGACCTTTGGCAGCCACTTCGGCATTGCGCAGGAAGGTCAGTGCCACGTACTTGTCGTTGTCGCTGGCTTCGGGGTCGCTCAGAATTTTGGCCACCTGCTCGTTGTGCGAGCGGCGCAGCATGAACGACACGTCGCGGAAAGCCGCGTTGGCCATGGCGGTCAATCCTTCCTTCTCAATCTTCAGGATGGGTTTTCCTTCAAACTCGCTTACAGACACGTAGTCCTTGGTAAGCAGATAATACTCAGTCGTATCCTTGCCCTTCTCGAACATGGGCTGATACTTGAACGGAGGTGTTGTTGCCATAATTACAATTTGTTTAAAAGGTTGTTCTATCTTGATTGATGCAAAGGTAAGAAGTATTATCGAAATATTTCTTTAATTGAAAGTCTTTTCTTCCATGGGGAGGGAGGTTTTTAGGAATAATTTTAGTTGCCCACCCTCTTCATCCGTTCTATCAGTTCCTCACCCAGCGCGCTCTTCACCTCGATGTGCTTCAACACGGCGGTGACAAACGGATTGCTCTCGAAGTCGCCGCGCACCTGCTCGAAATCCATTTCCTTCTCCAGTCGTGAGCCGTCGGCACCGAAACCCGTCATGGAAGCCAGAGAGAATTCCTTCTTGGCGTCTTCATAGACCATACGGTCAAGACCGATAACTGCATCTTTCCACTTCTCCACAATACGGATGATATCGGCAGCAGTCACCTCTTCGGGCTTCACGCCATAATATTCTTCCAATTTCTCGTAAGCCCAAGTCCATTCATAAGTATAGTAATTGCGATGCATTCGTTCGAACTCCGCATTGATTTCCTTCAGTCTATTCACCGTTCCGTTTTCAATATTGGCTATCAACATATCCACCTCGCTCTTCGGTGCTATCAGCCCCGAAATGTCCACCCATTCGCCACTGCCGATGGACGTATCGGGACAAAGGCGGGTACGGATTTCGTCGTCGTTACGGAAATCGATGCCCTCGAGGCGCTTGATGACGGAGTTGCCCAAGAACTTGTGAATCGCGATTTCGTAGAACCTGATACCGTTCACCAACGACGAATTGCGTATCTTGGCGCTGTGGAAAGAGTAGATGTCGGACAGCTCGCCGCTGGCCTGACGCAAGTTGAGCAGTGTATCGCGTCCCTTGAACATCTTCTGCACGGTATAAGGGCTGAGCAGGTTGTAGTTGATGAAATCCAGTTTGTTAGGATCCTTGCGTCCATCGCGTTTGGGCCATTTCTGAGCGTCGCGTATAGTTCCCACGCTGCGCAAGTTGACACCCGGTACCAGATAGGTGGTGTTGTTCTGCTCTATCAGATAAGAGAACGGCAAATTCGACGTATCAGAATGGTTGACATGACGCCCCATAACGAGCGAAAAAGCTCCTACACGAGCCGGCCAAAGGATGTAGGAGTCGGATGTCGTTTTGGCACCACGTTCCAATGTACCCTGATGGATGGGGCCCAGCTTATACATGTGGTTGCTCTGATTGGAACCCGAACCGGCGTTCATGAACGAGAACATCCCCGCAATGAGCAGCGTACTCTTGTGGTGCGTCACGGTGAAGGGACCGGCAAAGATGGCACAAGCCTCGCCATTCTCACCCTGGCAATTACTGAAGAACAGGGAATCCGAAGCCGAATAATTATGCCCCAGCTTGCAGGCCTGCCCCACGAAGCAGCGCGTCAGCATGGCACCATCGTCCACATATGAACCGCTGGAAAGAATAAAATCATCGCAGATGACCCCGTCGCCCACTCGTACAGGTGCCGCCTCATTGCTGTTGATGCTACCGTTGGACAGACGGCAGGTACCCGAAATATAGGCATAGTCTCCAATACGGACGTTCTTCACCGATCCTGTATTCAGGATGGTTACATGACAACCGATGGTTCCTACCGACGAAGCATGTTTGCCGGCATAATAATCGGCAATCTCTTTCAGACGGGCAGTCAGTTCGGGCCGGTGGCGGTAGAGTGCCATGATATAGGCCAAGTGTGCCGACAGCTTGTCATTGATAACCACCTCACGACCACCCGTCTCATTCAATACAGACACCTCCACCCCATTACCGAACTTCGATACCCCATCCACCAACAGGATATCCACATTTTCGATAAACGTATCGTGCCCGATTTCGTAATTGGCAATATAGTTCTGGATATTCTCTATACAGCAATTATCGCCCACCGTCACGTTGTGCAACGTCACGTGCCGCAGGCCGGAATGCTTGCGGATACCTCCCGGCAGCGTAAACTCCGTCTGAAAAACGCCTAATTTAACTTCTCCTGAAAAACGCGCGTGGTGTATAAACTCCGTTGAAAAGTTTTCTGATACACGAATCTTCTCCCAGTCGTCTGACAGACATGACTGGTTCTTCAACCGAAGAATCTCATCCCCGGTCAGTTTTCTGTAATTTTCCATGTTACTATTGTTTAGTTCCTTGTATAAACGCATGAAACGCAGGCGGACAGGCCGACAAACAGCCATATCCACCCACGTTTCATAGAGATTCTTATCCTAAGCCCTCCGAAGAGGTTTTCTTATATATTACAGCTCCCCGCTCTCGTCGTACGTCTGATAAAGGAAATCGTTATACGGGTACTTCTGCACATGCAGTTCCTTCACACGCTGGTAAACCATTGTCTTCATTTCCTCGATGTTGATTTTCTCACGGGCCGAAATGAACATGCAGTTATCCTCCAGTTTCGCCATCCACGTCTTCATCAGCTCTTCCAGCGATAGGTTTTCCTTGGTGCGCGGAGTCAGGTCGTCTTCATCCTTCTTCACATACGTATAGGCATCTATTTTATTAAATACCAAAATCATAGGTTTACCTGCTGCTCCAATGTCGGCCAAAGTCTTGTTCACCACCTCAATCTGTTCCTCGAAGTCGGGATGCGAGATATCCACAATGTGCAACAACAGGTCGGCTTCACGCACCTCGTCCAGCGTCGACTTGAAAGAATCCACCAGATCAGTAGGCAATTTGCGGATGAACCCTACCGTATCGCTGAGCAGGAAAGGCAGGTTGTCGATAATCACCTTACGCACCGTTGTGTCGAGCGTGGCAAACAACTTGTTCTCAGCAAACACCTCACTCTTGGCCAACAGATTCATCAGCGTAGACTTACCCACGTTAGTATATCCAACCAAAGCCACGCGAATCAGACGACCGCGGTTCTTGCGCTGCGTAGCCTTCTGCTTGTCAATCTCGGCCAAACGTTCTTTCAGTAACGACATGCGGTTCAAGATGATACGTCGGTCCATTTCGAGCTGGGTTTCACCCGGACCACGAAGACCTACCGAACCCTTACCACCGCCAGCACCGGAACCACCACCCTGGCGTTCCAAGTGCGTCCAAAGTCGTTGCAGACGCGGTAACATATATTTGTATTGCGCCAGCTCCACCTGTGTCTTAGCATTAGCCGTCTGTGCACGCATAGCGAAGATGTCGAGGATAAGCGAAGTACGGTCCAGTATCTTCACTTTCAGTTCCGCTTCGATATTACGAATTTGTTTAGCAGAAAGCTCATCATCGAAGATAACCATACCTATTTCCCGTTCCGCTTCCTCTTCGTCCTTTATATATTGTTTGATTTCGTCCAGCTTCCCTTTTCCGACATACGTCACCGAGTTAGCCTGATCCAATTTCTGCGTAAATCGTTTCACTACTTCCGCCCCAGCTGTCTCAGCCAAGAAAGCCAGTTCGTCCAGATACTCATTCGTCTTCCGCTCATCCTGCGTTTTCGTAATAAGTCCCACCAGCACCGCAGTCTCTACCTGCGCTTCGGAAATTACAAATTCTTTCATTGCCATTGTATGTACTTTCTATAGCTTATTATTATATCGGCAGCAAAGATACAACAAAGAAACGAAAGTGAGTGCGAAACGGGGAAAGAATGTTGTCTGTTAGCGATTTAACAGTGTTTGCCAAGATGTTGCAGTGCCATTAAATGCCAATGAAAAGCCAAGAAATGACAAAGTTTCGTTACTATACCGTTACTTTAATTCTTGACTTCAATAGGTTTATTCGATTGCCTTAACAGATTGAAAAACAATATCTGTATGACGATTTAGGATGCAAATATAGGGAAATTTCTCATATCTTCGTTTCGGTTTCGCTTCGGCTGATTCTTTTGCACCGATACGCTGTGTTCTGCTTACCGTCACTCAACTCTACCATAAATAATTTTGCAAACAAAAAAAGTAGAGTTATGAGCAGAAGCACTTTCAGAGTATTATTCTATCTCAAACGCAATGCCCCGAAGAAGAACGGGCTTGTACCTGTGATGTGCCGTATAACCGTAAACGGCAAGATTTCCCAATTCAGTTGCAAATTGGATGTAGAGGAAAAGTTATGGAATGTCAGTCTCGGCAGAATGTCGGGAAGAAGCATTGTTGCACAAGAAGCCAACCGAATGTTGGATAAAATCCGAATAGGCATTAACAAAGCCTATCAGGATGTTACTGATAAGGATGGTTATGTGTCTGCCGAGAAAGTCAGAAACGCATTTCTGGGTATGGGACAAAACCATAAAACCCTGCTTGCCGTATTCCGACGGCATAATGAGGATTATGCCAAACAAGTGGGCAAGATGAAAAGCCAACGCAGTTATTGGAAATATTGCACCGTTTACAACCATTTGGAAGAATTCATTAAACATCGCTACAAGGTTAGTGATATTGCTTTGCGTGAGCTGTCCCCTGCATTCATCACAGGCTTCGAGTTGTTCCTCCGTACCGAGAAGAATCATTGCACCAATACCGTATGGTCGTATATGATGCCGTTCCGCAGTATCATATATACAGCCATCAATAACGGTTGGTTGCTACGTGACCCGTTTTATGCCTATCGCATCACCAAAGAGGAAACCAAAAGAGGATTCTTAACCAAAGAAGAAATCACGATGCTAATCAATGGCACTTTCAAGAAGAAAAGTTACGAGCTGATTAGAGACCTCTTTATTTTCTGTTGTTTCAGTGGATTGAGTTGGAGGGATATGTATAATCTCACAACCGACCATTTGCAGACATCATTCGATGGGCACTTATGGATTAAGACCAATAGACAAAAGACGGGAACTGAAACAAATATCCGATTGCTCGATACCGCCAAACATATCATCGAGAAGTACAGCGGAATGGCAGAGGGTAATAAACTATTGCCCGTACCCTGCTATGCCAATTGCCGACATGGAATTAAAGCGGTAGCCAAATTATGTGGAATCAACAAGAACGTCTGCTGGCATCAAAGCAGACACAGCTATGCAACGACTATTTGTTTATCCAACGGAGTACCCATTGAAACCCTATCCAAATTGATGGGACATACAAGCATACGCAGTACTCAAATCTATGCAAAGATTACAGCCGAGAAGGTAAGCAACGACATCGAGAACCTATCCAAGCAAATAGAATCGATGGAGAATTTCATTTGCAATGCCATTTAACAACAATTCAAAACATAACTACAATGAAAACAGAAAGAAATATCATAACAATAGATGAATACGGACAAATCCATTTCCCGAGCACAACGAGCAATGACATTTGGATGAGCACAAATGAATTGATTGAGTTGTTCGGTATCACATATTCGACTTTAAGAAGCAATATCAAAGCCGTATACAAAAGCGGAATCCTTGATGAATGCGAGGTGCAAAGGTGTATCAAATTATACAATGGAATAAGCATAGATGTTTATGCACTCCCAATGATTGTTGCCTTATCCTTTCGGTTGAATACATTGGGAGCATACAAGGTAAGAGAATATGTAATAACCAACCTCATAACCAAGCCGAGAAACGGCATTCTTTTTTTTGAATGTGCGTACGCACGAATGTATGAATGAAAGCAAGTATGGCTTAAATTGAGAATTTCATTCATAGGCACTTTTTTGTCAATTCCCATCATACGTCCATTCCTCTATGGGCACAAAGGTATGTGCGAACATTATCTGAAATCAGCAAGTTCAAGCGGCAAGCCGTTTCCGGAACAATCTTCCTCTCATACTTCGAGAGTATTGATCCGAAAAAACTGGCATCTTTCAAGGTCGCACACATAAAGTACCCATAGAGAAGATGACCGACCGATGGGAAACAGGAAATTCATACGGATAGTAGAGCATTGACAGCTTTACTGTCCGTTTCTTTTTTATGAGGAAGAATCCCTCCCTCAAAGAAATAAGAAGCAGTAATTCTGTATTTGCCATAGACCGGTCGGCATGCTGACCTGCCGGCTATACGGCAGGCACACATGCAAGCTATACAGCTTTCTCGCCCACAAGCTTGACAAACCGCCATATTGCTTGCCTATGCTATGGTAGCCACCAATTACAAACCACGAATAAGAACTTTGGACTTGTGTTCTTCTGAACACAGCAAGGTATGTTTTCAGCCGCTCGAAATGAATGGAGCCGCTTCAAACTAGATGTTCGCCGGAACATGGCAAGGTATGTTTTGAGTAACTCAAAACCTTTCGGGTTACTCCCGAAAACCTTGCTGAAATCCGCGAACTTCTCCCTCCGAAGTCGGGATAATTGAACATCTTACGATAAAATAACAATGCTTTTTTATGTTTGTCGGCACAGCAGCCCCTCAATTTAAAATTAAATGAGTACTTTTGTACCTTGGATGTGGTATATACCGCTTTCAAAACAAGAAAGATAATGGACCGCCTGACAAAAGAACAACGATATAAGAATATGTCGGCAAACAAAGGGAAAGGCACCAAGCTTGAACTTTTGTTTGGAAAATTGTTGTGGAATGCCGGTGTCAGATATTGCAAGAATGATAAAACGGTCTTTGGAAAACCGGACTTTGTTATTCGCAAAATGAAAATTGCGATATTTTGCGATGGAGAGTTTTGGCATGGCAGAAATTGGGAAGAACGAAAAAACGACCATAAAAGCAATTGTGATTTTTGGCATTCCAAGATTGAGCGGAACATCAGGAGAGACAAAGAGGTTAATGAGCAATTGAAAGCACAAGGTTGGACTGTCTTTCGGTTTTGGGAAACGGAAATAACCAAGGAATCCGATAAATGCTTAAATAGAATTTTGAACTATATGAACGCTAAAACAAAAGCAACCGATAAAATCGCCATTACACAAATGTGCGGCGGCAGCAAAGTATCGATGCAGATGTATGGTCCCCATTCATTGAATGAGGATGGAACGATTATACCGTTTGAAGAGCAAATGGCGATAGTATCTCATTATCTCCATAATCAAGGATATAAATCCGCCAAGCCATATGAGAACAAAGCCGAAGGATTGATAGAGGATATATACAATGTTCATCAAAAGACCGTTGGAACCAATTGCGTGTCGGATGTAAGTGTTCAATATTCATTGTTCTCCGATTTATTCTCTGTTCCGTTTTTGCCAACAGACAAGCCTAAATTTACATTTATAGATTTGTTTGCCGGCATTGGCGGTTTCAGAATGGCAATGCAGAATCTTGGAGGCAAATGCGTGTTTTCTTCCGAATGGGATGCACAAGCCCAAAAGACATATCTTTTGAATTATGGCGAGGTCCCATTCGGCGATATCACCAAAGAAACAACAAAGGCATTCATCCCGGACGATTTTGATATTTTGTGTGCCGGATTCCCCTGCCAAGCCTTTTCTTTGGCAGGTAAAAGATTGGGATTTGAAGAAACGCGAGGTACGTTGTTCTTTGATGTGGCTGAAATCATCCGTCGCAAGCGTCCCAAAGCATTCTTCTTGGAAAATGTCAAAGGATTACTCATTCACGATAAAGGAAAGACCATTCAGACCATATTAAAAGTTCTAAGGGAAGACTTGGATTATTATGTACCGGACCCTCAGATAGTGAATGCAATGAATTTCGGCGTACCGCAACATCGGGAAAGAGTTTATATAGTTGGTTTCAGAAAAGACCAGAATGTAAACGAATTCACATATCCGTCACCGACAGATAAGACCAAGACTTTTGCCGATATTAAGGAAGAGCATACCGTTTCTGCCAAATACTATCTATCCACTCAATATGTAAAAACCCTTGTGGCACATAAGGAGAGACACGCAGCCAAAGGCAACGGTTTCGGTTATGAAATCATTCCCGATGACGGAGTGGCAAATGCCATAGTCGTTGGAGGCATGGGAAGGGAACGTAATCTTGTTATTGATACCCGGCTTGAAGATTTCACACCTGTTACCAATATTAAGGGAGAAATAAATCGAGACGGACTTCGCAGAATGACTCCGAGAGAATGGGCTCGTTTGCAAGGTTTTCCGGATAATTTTATAATCGGGGTTGCTGATGCATCTGCATATAAACAGTTCGGTAATTCCGTTGCAGTTCCTGCAATTCAAGCAACAGCAAAGGAAATCATTAAAAGAATAAACCTATCAAAATCTATTCAATATGGCACTGACAGGAAATAAAGGAGAATGGAGTGAAATATACACATTGCTCAAATTATTGGGAGAAGGGAAAGTATATGCAGGTGACCAAAATCTGAATAAGATTCAAGACTTGTTCTACCCAATCATTATGATTCTTCGTCAAGAGAAAGACGGTAACTATAATTACAGACTGCAAGACAAAGACGTAGTAATTCAGACACCGGCAGGTGAGGAATTGTTGCGTATTCCTGCGTCGGTATTCCTTGTCGAAGCAGAGAATCTGTTGAAAGCCATAAATGAAAATGACGGAGCTTTCGGAGTACCTCAAATAGAAGTATTCATGAACAGTATTTATTGCCATTCGTTGAAGGCAAAATCTTCCGATAAGACAGATATTCGAATCATATTGCATGACCGCAGAACAAAAATCAACTCCGAAATGGGATTCAGTATTAAGTCTCAATTAGGAGGTGATTCGACATTGTTAAATGCAAGTAAAGCCACCAATTTTAACTTTAAGGTAACTGGAGCTAATTTGTCAGATGATGAAATAACAGCAATCAATTCCATCAATCCCAAACGTAATAAAGTTATTGAAAGAGTGAATGCCATAAAGAAGAAAGGAGCATTATTGGTATTCGACAAAGTGGACAATTCTACATTCCGAAACAACCTTGTTATGCTTGATGGCGATTTGCCCGCTATTATTGCAAACTTATTATTGGAGCAGTTGAATACCGGTGTTTCGACATTGAAAGAATTGGCGGAAAAGATTACAGAAACCAATCCTTTGAAATACGACGTGGAGCAGGCTTCTCCGTTCTATGCATACAAAATCAAACATCTATTAACTTCGGCAGCATTAGGTATGATGCCGGCTACAGCATGGAGTGGCAAGTTTGACGCCAATGGTGGCTATTTGGTAGTGAAAAAAGATGGTGAGATACTTTGCTACCATTTCTACGACCGCAACAGATTTGAAGATTATTTGTTCTCAAATGCCTATTTGGAGCGTTCAAGTACAACTCGTCATGAGTATGCTACTATTGTAAAGGAGATAGATGGGACATTGTCGTTTAAGTTGAACTTTCAAGTCAGGTTAAAATAATAGGTTATGGGAGAACAACTAAATATTTTACCCAATATAGAAGTCGTAGACCTGTTTTGTGGAATAGGAGGGCTTAGTTATGGTATGAAGTGTAAGGGGTTTAAAATTAAGGCCGGTTACGACCTTGATGGCTCATGCAAATATGCATACGAAGCAAATACAGAAGCTACATTCAATTACAGGGATATTAAAACGGTAAGTTCAGGTGATATAAATGCTAATTTCAGTAATAATAGTATTCGTGTTTTAGCCGGTTGTGCACCATGCCAGCCATTTTCTTCTTATGCTTTTAAGAACAAGAAGAAGGATCCAGACAAATATGATTTATTGTATGAATTTGGTAGATTGGTTAGAGAAGTTCTTCCAGATATTGTTACAATGGAAAATGTCACTCAAATATTATCTTTCAAAGAAAAGCCTGTTTTGCAAGATTTTATAGATTGTTTAAGTGATTGTGGATATTATGTGGAAGTAAATAAAGTCTTTTGTCCTAATTATGGAATACCTCAAAATCGAAAACGTTTAGTGCTATTAGCATCCAGACTTGGAGAAATCAAACTAATATCCCCAACACACAATAAAGAAAATTATGTTACTGTTAGGGATACTATAGGAGATTTACCTGCAATTGCTTCGGGCGAATGTGACAAAAATGATCCTCTGCACAGAGCTAAAGATTTAACCCCATTGAATTTACAGCGAATACAACATACACCATATGGCGGAAGTTGGAGAGATTGGCCAGAGCACCTTGTGTTGAGATGCCATAAGACAACTGGAGGAAAGTCTTTTGGTAGTGTTTATGGAAGAATGATTTGGGATGCCCCATCCCCGACGATGACAACTCAATGTACAGGATTGGGAAATGGGCGTTTTGGGCATCCTATACAGAATCGAGCTATATCAATAAGGGAAGCAGCGTTATTGCAAACTTTCCCAAGGTCGTATAAATTTTTCCCAAATGAAGAAAGTGTTGCAATAACAAAAGCTTCGCGCTATATTGGCAATGCTGTTCCTCCAAAATTAGGAGAAGTGATAGCAGAAAGCATTTCTAATCATTTATTATGTTTTAAACACCTATGACTATGGCAAAAGAATATAATATAAACGTTGACCCAAGAATTCTGGAATTATTAGGTCCTAATTTGTATACCAACATCTACTATGTTTTAGCAGAACTTATAGCCAATGCTTATGATGCAGATGCAAAAAATGTTTATATCATCTCCAACAAGGATGACATCCGCATTGAAGATGACGGACATGGTATGTCATATGACAATGGAGATATAAAGAAGTTCTTAAATGTAGCAGGTGTATCAAGAACGAATGAGAATGAATCTTTTTCGCGTTCTGGAGAACGCAGAAAGATGGGACGCAAAGGCGTGGGTAAGTTGGCTGCACTTTCTGTTTCAGAGTCTGTTGATATAATGACTATTTGTAATGGAGAAAAATCAGGTTTTGTTTTAGCTCGTCGCCCAAATGATGGCAATAAACTGACACCAATAGAAGATGAAAATATAAGTTTTTGCTACATACAAAATAGCGGTACTGCTATTGTTATGCGTAATCCACAATATCGTTTACATAAATCTTTAGATGCAATAAAAAGAAATCTTTTGAAAATATTCCCTTTGGTTGATGACAATTTTAAAATTCATATTATACGTGGTAAAGAGGAAGAAATTGTAGAAAAATTCGATGAAAATGTAGCAAAGGAATTATGTTCGTTAATTATATTGGGAGAACAGCACGCTGACTTATTGAATTATGTTCCAGACTATTTCCCGAAACATCGTAGTGACTTAGTTGAAAAACGGGATGAGTATAGTGTACCTCTTACCATAAAAGACAACAACGGTAATGAGCATGAATATAATTTACAGATTGAAGGTTGGATTGGTGCATATAAAACAACACGCGGCAGAAAGTCTGAAGTGACAGATTTTCCAGACAATTTCATTTCGCTTTATGCAAATAAAAAAATGGGAGAGTTTAATATTCTACCAATTGTAGGACAAAATAAACTGAATGAGGTTTATATTGTAGGACAATTATATGTTGATTTATTTGAATTGTCAGAACTCCCTGATATGGCTTTAAGCAACAGGCAAGGATATAAATCTGATGATATACGTTATGAGACTGTAATAAAATATGTTAGAGAAATTCTACTTCCTGATATATTAAAGAAGAGAGTATTGTACACAGACCTAACGAAGGCTGCCAAAAAAACTCAAAAGATAGAAGAACAAAAGGATAATGAAGCAAAACTTCGTAAAATGGTGGATACGTTTAAAGACAAAGCCTCTGAAAGTGTTGCTTTAGCTATTGAACGATATAATTCAACAGATTCTCCGTACCAGTCAGAATTAAAGGGAATTATTTCAAATGCTATTAATGATAATATACCTGAACTCGGACTTAAAACTGTTGTTGATTCACAAAAGAAGAAGATTTTGATTAGTCACACATACAAGGATAAAGACCTTGCAGATGTAGTTTATAACATGTTGTTATTTAACAATGTTCCGTCTGAAGATGTCTTATATACAAGCTGTGATGATGAAGTTTGTAGAATTCCTGAAGGAGTATCCATATATGATTACTTGCGAGACTTTTTTGTAGAAAGTTATTCAAAACAAAAGTTGTTTGTGTTATTTATAACAAGCGATAACACTCCGAAAGCGTGGGGAGCTATGACAGAAATTGGAGCTTCATGGATAACTCAAATTGATAATAAAATATTTAATATTCCACCATTTAAACCTCAACATCCATTAAATGATGAAGCTTTATGGCATAGCACAAATAGAAACGAGGAAAATGTGTTATCTATGAATCCTCTTAATGCGGACATTTTTTGCCAAAAAGTAGAACATATTTGTGACGAACTTGGCTATAAAAAACGAATAAGGAAGGATAATAAAGATTATTTAAAGACTTTAGTTAAAGTGGAGAATTAGTAAAAGTAGCCAAACTCTTTGCACAATCAAGGAATTTGGCTACTTTTGCATCAGAGTTGTTTGATAAAGCATAACACAGAAATTTGGTGCCATCTCAAAGTCGCCAAATCGTTACCAACAACTTTCTATCATAGCATTCGCTATTTGTGTATCAATCAGATACGGGATAATTGATTATTCAATGCAAAGATAAGGATTTATCAGCAATGGCTAACAGAATCGATCATCTAATTAACACAATAGTACCTTCTAAATCTGATACCCAACCGCACATAAAAAAACTTACTCAGGAATACGTAAAATCGCAGACCTGAGTAAGTATTACACAAAATCAATATTGGGACTTATCAATATTACATCCCTTCAAGAACCAATTATTCTCCAAGCCAGGTTTGATATAATCCACTTGGATCAGGATTCTCATAGCCACGTAATGCTTCGTTATTATTCTCTTCGGTAATAACGATACAGAAGTTCATCCAAGCTGGTCTTCCATCTGTATTGAGACGCGCAGCATCACTCCAATTCGTTCCGGTATATCCACGTGTAACAGACATATCCAAACGCTTGATATCAAAGAAGGTCGTTCCTTCACCCCACAATTCAATACGCTTTTGCAATACAATTTCATCAATAACATCGGTATTCTCGCACACATAAGACGGATCACGATAATTCTTCATGAATGTCTCCAAAAGTGCTTTACCTTCGGCCGCATTGTCATGTGCGGCTGCCTCAGCCTCGATAAAATACATTTCTTCCACACGCATCAGCGGATAAGCAGAGGCAGAGCCCACAGTATAGTCGCTCATATTGCCGCTTCCCGGACGGAATTTTACACCTGTATATTCAGGTAAGTAGTTGTCTATAGTGGGATCAATATATGGTGTTTGGCCAACAAGAGCACTTCCTTTGGGTGCCTTCCACACCTTTTTACGGAAATCCGTATCCTTAATTTTAGCATATAAGCTGGCATCTATTTTACTCATGATTCCACCACCATTGGCCCATGCATAACCATACAGAGCTTCAGGCGACATAAAAGAGGCCCAATTCAGAATACCAGTTTGAACTACCGCATCTTCAGCCTGCATTTGTGAGCCCCACATCCAACAGGAAATATCATTGAATCCGCTCGTTGTACTCAACCATTGCTCTTCTGTCATCGGAGAAGTTGCTGTTGCCTCAATAGCTTTGCGTGCATAAGTTTTAGCATTTGCATATTCTCCCAGCCACATATAATAACGGGCTTTCAATCCATAGACAACATCAAGATGTGGCAGAGTTTTGGTAGCAATGTTCAGATTAGGAATATATTCTTCAGCCTTATTCAAATCACTCAATATGAACTCGGCCATTTCCTCACGCGTAACACGGGGATTGTTACGGGCTTCTTCCTCTGTCGTAGCTTCAGTAACAATAGGCACGGTCAGATTCAAAACATTATTTCCACTTTTGTTAGTGGCCGAAGTTTTGTCGTTCTCAAGGAATTCAAAAGACTGAGCCATATCAAGGTACAACATGGCACGGAAAGCATAGCCGGCCCCCAGATATCCCAACTGAACTTCTGAAGCACTTTCCGGCTTTACAGCACCAATCATGTTATTGGCTGTTTGTACAAATTGCCAATAATAATTCCATATAAATTGACTGGCTGAACTATTGGGGCCTATACCGGTATTGGTAAACCAGAACTGATACCAAATCTGATATGCGCTGGCATTTATAGCCAGGTCACCGGTCATGACGTCACGTATATGGATTAACGAACCATATCCCCATTCCCAGTCATTTCCTACAACATTTTCAAATTCGTTGGCAAAAGCAGGCATGGCCCATAACAAAGCTTCTATCGCTTTGGCAGAAGACCCTAATTGGTCAGTAGTAGCTACATTGGTGGGCATTGTTTCATCAATACAGCTGCCCAATGCTAAAGAAGCAGAACAGCAAATGCCCAATAGTATTTTTGATATATTCTTCATATGTTACAATTTTAATCTGTTAGAAAGTTAATGTGATGCCACCGGAAATCGTGCGCATAGGAGCGTAGTATGATGCAGTGGTTGAGCCTGAGATACTCTGTCTAGGATCCATACCCTTACGCTTTGACCATAGATAAACATTATCAGCAGCCATGTAGATACGTAATTTTTCAACTCCAAATGTGCGGCAAATATTGGCCGGCAGCGTATAACCAGCATTGATGTTTTGCAAGCTTAAATAAGATGCACTAGTAAGGAATCGGTCTGAAGCTTCAGCCGAATATTCGTCTCCATATTGGAAACGAGGAATATTACTGGATTTGTTTTCGGCTGTCCACGCATCAAACATATCTTTGTGTATAGCCTTTCCTTTATTTTGTGCCGTAGGAGAGGACATCATCATAGCATAATCGCTATCATAAACCTGTCCTCCAATTTGATATGCAAAATCTACAGAAAAGTCAAAGCCCTTATAACTTAATGACGTATTAAAACCACCGTAAACATCCGGCAATGCTGTACCACACAAATAGAAATCAGCCTCTGAAGGATTGGTAACGGTTTCTTGTCCCACGACATTACCGTTTTCATCTTTTACATTTCGATAATACAGAGCTTCACCTTCTTCGTTAACACCGGCATATTTATAAGTATAGAATGTATAAAGCGATTCTCCTTCACCAAAATATTTATTACCGCTACTGTATCCTTTTACTCCATCAACCTCCATCGTTTTGCGTTCTTCGGGCAGATACGTAATTTTATTCCGGTAGTGAGTCAGATTGAGGCCCAAGTCCCATTGGAAGTCTCTCGTTTTGATAACAGTACCCTTGAATTCAGCCTCAAGTCCCAAGTTGCGCATATCACCCACATTGGCATAATATGAAGTATAACCAAATGAAGGAGGCAGCGGGAATGAGAACAACATATCTGTAGTCTTACGGTTAAAGAATTCAATGGTACCGGTCAAGCGTCTTTTGAAAAGTTCAAAATCAAAACCAACATTGAAATTGGCATTGGTTTCCCATGTGATATCCTTATTTCCTAAAGTATTTGGAACAGCGGCAGGATTTCCAGATGAGTTTACAATATTGTAAGTATTGACGTAACGATAATTACCGATCTTGTCATTTCCTTGTGAACCATAAGAAACCTTAAATTTCAACATATCAACCCAATCTATATCAAACCAATCTTCATGGGTGATATTCCAAGCTGCACTCGCAGACCAGAAATTACCCCAACGGTTATCCGGATGGAAACGGGAAGAGGCATCACGGCGATAAGACCCAGAAACGAAATATTTTTCTGCAAAATCATATTGGATACGACCAAAATAACCTTCTGTGTTATAGTCAGTAATATAGGAGTCTGAATTTCCGTTTGTAATGGCACCTGCCAACTCATTGTTAGTTGGGTCAAACATATTCGACTTATTGGCTAATACTGAATAATATTTTTGCCTATAAGACTCATGTCCCAACATCACATCCATATTGTGTTCTCCGAAACTTCTTTTCCAGTTCAGCAACTGTTGGAAGTTATAAGAAAAAGTACGTGTGTGATATTTATACAAGATACCGTTTGAATTGGCATATTGCCCATAATAAGGGTTGGTAACCAACGAAGTTCTGGTTTCATCGACATACGCACTGTTCGTTGACGTAAACTTAAAATCTTTCAAGAAACGTACTTCAAAGAAGCCTGTTGCATTAATTGAGTTACCCTCATCATTATTGGTGTTAAGTTGAGATTCTGCAATGGCATTTGAGCCAAAGAATACCGGGCGTCCCATACCAGCATTTTCCCCTTGACCAAAGTCATACCAAACGAAACCGTTGGAGTCATACATGATATTTCCGTTTCCATCACGCAGATACAACGGATAGATGGGAGCTACCTGAGTAGCGATGGCAAAAACGTTGCCCGCAGAACCGCTACTACCGTCTTCGTCCAATGAATTCGCATCAAAATGCGTGTAAGCCATGTTTGCACCGACCTTCAACCATTCTTTCACCTGATAATCTGCTTTCAAACGTCCAGTCAGACGTTCATAGTCAGAGTTGGCTGTAATACCGTCATTACTCAAATAGTTTACAGAAGTATAAAATGAAGATTTGTCATTACCCGCCGTTACGCTTACATTATATTCCTGACGGAGGCTGGTACGGTATGTCTCGTCTATCCAGTTGTCCGGTCTTACCAAAAACTGCTGTCCATTTACATCAACCAGATTCCCTAAGGTCGCATTAGGATTCAGTTTGCCATTCTCGCCAATGAGATTTTCTCCATTAGGAACACTATAAACGTTATATCCCAATCCATAGTCATTGTATGCCGTCAGATTAGATGAAGCCCATTGATAAGCAGCAGCTGCATCCATACCTCTATATAAAGCATAACTATTCAATGCCCCATAATACATTTCATAATATTGTCCGGGATCCGTTATCATGTCGTAGTCACGGGTAGCACGTGAGTTAGCTCCCCATTTAGCATCAACCGTTACTTTTGCCTGTCCGGTACTTCCCTTCTTGGTTGTTATCATGATAACGCCATTGGCACCACGTGCGCCATACAATGCATTGGAAGCAGCATCTTTCAATACAGTCATAGACTCAATATCCTGCGATGAAAGGTTATTCAAATCACCATCGTAAGGCACACCATCCAAAATAACCAAAGGATCATTTTCCGCATTAATAGAACTTATACCACGGATGCGGATAGAAGGAGAATTAGAACCAGGCTGTCCAGAAGCATTGTTAAGTTGCACACCCGACACCTTTCCATTCAACGCATTCGCCACATTACTAGTTTGTATTTTACCGATCTCTTCAGAGGAAACTACACTTGCAGATCCTGTAAACGAAGAACGTTTTGCTGTTCCATAAGCAGTTACAACGACCTCATCCAAGAGCTCAGTATTCGCCTTCATCATCACTTTAAGATTAGGGCGAATTGTGACTTTTTGCTCCTGCATACCAATGTAGGAAACTACCAAAGTCTTCGCGGAACTTGGTACGTTCGCTATTTGGAACTTACCGTCCACATCAGTAATTGCACCGAGCTGAGTATTTTCAACTCGTACTGACGCTCCAATAACTGGCTGCCCGTCTTCTTCAGAAATCACAACACCTGTGACGGTCTGAGTTTGGGCAGTTACCAAGCCTATCCCCACAAAAAGGCAGGCCAATAACAGCATTAATTTTCTTTTCATAAATTCTCTCTTAAAGTTTAACTTTACATTAATTGTTTCTTTACTCTAACGAAGTGCAAATTTATTAAGAATTATGAAATGTGCAACTGTTTTAATAAGAAAAGCTTCAAAATCTGTCAAAATGCTATTTATTACTGTGAATATATGTTTAGCAGCATAGTTTTCAAGCATCGGACGTTCTATTTTTAGTCGATTTCCTTTCAATATGAAGTTCGATTTAAAAGCAAATATCTAAATAAACAGCGCTGTTTTATGTAAAATAGTTAAAAACGAGGGGCGATTTTATTGCAAAAAACAATATTGAAGAACATATTTCCTATAAATAGAAAGCAAAAATGGCAGGTTAGGCGACAAGCTAATTTCTATCTGAAGAAATAAAACAGGCTCAAATTACACTTATTTCCTACCTTTATTACCGGCCACAATGACAATCAACTGATAAAAGATAGAAAATGGATAAAATAGTTTACAACTTAGTCTACAACAGGAAAGGAAGCCTCAACAAGAAAGGAACTGCATTGGTTCAAATAGAGGCTTATCAAGGCAAAAGGAAGAAATATTTCTCTACCAAAGTCTACTTAAAACCCGAACAATGGGACAATAAAAAGCTGATCGTGAAAAATCATCCTAACAGTGAAGCGCTCAACTGGTGGTTGCATGAGTGTGTTGCCCATATCGAAAAGGTAGAGCTGGAACTTTGGCAACAAGGAAGACAGATTTCGTTGGAACTAATTAAAGAGGTACTTCGGAAAAAGGAAGACCTCCAGTCATTCATCGCTTTTTATCGGGACGAGGTTCAAAGATCTGCTCTGAAAGAAAGCTCTAGGAAGAATCATCTTACAACATTAAAACTGCTGGCTGCTTTCAGACCTGATATCCATTTCTCGGAACTGACCTTCGAATTCTTATGCTCATTTGAACACCATTTACGCCAGAAAGGTTATCATGTCAACACGATAGCAAAACACATGAAGCATTTGAAACGCTACATCAATGCCGCCATCAACACAGGTTATATGGACGAACGGCTCTATGCATTCAGAAAGTACAAGATAAAAACAGTAGAGCACAAACATACCCACCTGACACCCGAAGAGCTGGATCGGTTGGAACAACTAAGAAAGGTGAAAGGCTTGCAACGCTATCGAAAGACATTGGATGCATTTCTGTTTTGCTGCTATGCCGGACTGCGCTATTCCGACTTCATCCGCCTGAGGCCCGACAATTTGGTTCGTGTACGTGACGAAATCTGGTTGGCATACAAATCCGAGAAAACGGGTGTAGAGGTGCATTTGCCTCTATATTTGCTGTTCGAGGGCAAAGCACTGACCATTCTAAAGGAGCATCAGGATGATTTGGCCAACTTCTTCCAGCTAAAAGACAATTCGAACGTCAACAAGGTCCTAAGGAATATAGCCAGACAGGCAGGCCTTACAAAGAATATTTCATTCCACACAGCCCGACACACCAACGCTACCTTATTAATATATAGTGGTGTCAACATCACAACCGTACAAAAGCTACTGGGGCACAAGAGTGTAAAAACAACGCAAATCTATACCAGCATCATGGACCAGACCATCATTCATGATTTGGAGCAACATCGAGAACAACCCGTTTCGGCAAACGGAAAACGAAAGAGGCACTTTAGAGAGCCAAAGTAGATGTTTAGAAAGCTAAAGTAGGTGTTTACGATAGCCAAACAGGGCTTTGAAACGGATAATGTAAAGCTATGTTTTCCTTCAAAGAAAGCATTGTTTTCCTTTTAAGAAAACAATGTTTCACGCCTTCACATTCATCCGTATACGTATTAATTTTCAGTCGCATAGATTGAAACCAACGAGAAAAACAATCTTTCACCTAAAAAAGAAGTTTCAACGTAATCCGCTTATAGACAATTGGATACGTTGAAACTTCACATAAATACATTATATAAACCCTATTTTATTGGATAACTACCAGCACAAAAGGCTGTTGTTTCACGTCGTCGAGTGGAACAGCCCGATAGTTCACACGTGTGAAATCTATTTCAGAAAGATCAATCCGACGAATGGCACTGTTGTACATCGTGCGATAATAGATAACTCGATTTGTGATGTCTGTAACCGTAGTCCATTGTGTGGCACTGGGAATGTCGACAGGTATTTTGCCATCGGCAAACTCCACGCCAATGGGGATATCGAAATTATTCAGTATCTGGAACCCCTGACGTACAGCATCTTCCGCTTTGGCCTGCAATGGCGCTGTTGTTTGATAAAAAGCGGCACGAACGAAACGAGACGGGGGGGTGACATCGCCTGGAATCCCTAAGGAGCCACTTCCGGCACCGAAGGAAGCAATATGCACATCACCCATTTTCCGGGCTTCAGCCGTACCTGCGTAGAGGTTAACATAGTTGTTCAGGTTCGTCATCTGCCATTCAAAGCCGGGTGAATTGGTCAGTACTCCCAGTCGGTTCTCGTAGAAACAAGGTTTTCCACCTACGATTTCCAGCACAATCTGCCGACCCGATTTATCAGCAAACCTCCAATGTACGGTAGAAGCCCGCGGATCTATTGCAATAATATGCGCTTTGCTTACAGCTTCCTTCACCTGCTCTATCGTAGCACAACTACCCAGAATCCACGAGATGAGCTGCAAGTCGGTAACACTCTGTTCCTTCACTTCTTCATTATAAGCTTCATACTGCCCGTAACCAGGGAAATAGAAGAGCCCGGCAGACAATCCGACCTCATTCAACCCTTCGACTACAAATTCTTTTTGCTCTACGGAAAGGCCTACATAACCATATTGGGCCACCATTTTCATTCCATTCTGTGCGTATCCAGGCACGTATGAATGTTGTACGTATCCCCTCGGAACCACCACATATTGACTATTCAGTTCACTTCCACCCCATTCGATGGTGCGAGCTACTATGCGCGCACTGTCCTTAGCGGTTAGCGTGATGCCCGTGCAAGCATCGGCCTTTTGCTGTGTCAGTAGTACCATGGCTACAGCCATGCATGTAATAAAAATCTTTTTCATTGTCATCAGGTTTTGTACAAGTAACAAATTTAAAACGAATATGTTTACGTTGTATCACTATAAGCAAGAAATCTGCCTAAAAACAGGTCTTCATCTGTTAAAGATCTCCCGCCATACTATAAAATACGGTAGCAAACAGGTACCCCATTTTTCTTTTAATCATCTCCAGATACCCGTCTGAAGTAGGAACACATCTGCTACGCCATCCAAGTAGTGCATAGCTACCACATTCAGAAGTCAGGAGAGGCTAGTTGGAGTTCCGCGAAAACTTTGGTGATTTCATACATCGGTATGGAAACGCAGACAGTAACGATTAAGTCCAATCTGAAGATCGTATTGAGAACCAACTCGGAGATGCTTGACGAGGTGATGGTAGTTGCGTTCGGTACAGCAAAGAAATCAGCATTTACCGGATCTGCCGCAGTGATTGATAACAAGGAATTGTCTAAACGCATCACGACCAATGTATCCGATGCATTAGTAGGTTCTGTTCCAGGACTACAGATTCGTGGAACATCAGGAGCACCGGGATCTGACAGCAATAAGATCAATATCCGCGGTATTGCTTCCATGTATGCCAACACGGAACCTTTGATTATTGTTGATGGAGCACCCTATACAGCAAGTCTCACCAATATTCCACAAAATGATATCGAGTCTATTACCGTGTTGAAAGATGCTGCCTCAGCTGCTCTTTATGGTGCCCGTGGTGCTGCAGGTGTAATCATTGTAACTACCAAAAAGGGACAAACCAAAGAAGCAGAGGTTAACGTAGATATGAAATGGGGCGTAAACTCACGTGCAGTACAGGATTATGATGTCATCACTGATCCGGGAGAGTACTATGAAGCTTATTATGCCCAACTCTATAACTACTCATTCTTTGGTCAAGGTAATACACCTTCAGTAGCTAATGCCTGGGCAAACCAGACCATGCTCAGCCAATTAGGCTACAATGTATATACCGTGCCTAACGGTGAAATGCTTATCGGTATGGATGGACGTCTGAACCCTAATGCAACTTTAGGACGGCGTTTTACCAATAACGGAACAGAATACTATCTGACACCGGATGATTGGCAAGATCTGGCTTACCGGAATTCATTACGTCAGGAATATACAGTCAGTGTTAACGGAGGAAATGATCGGTCTTCTTTTTATGCGAGTATCGGTTATCTGAATGATGAAGGTATTATCATCAATTCGGATTACGAGCGTCTGACAGCGCGTGTACGCGCAGACTACCAGGTAAAGAAATGGTTGAAATTAGGAGCAAATGTAGGATTTGTACACTCTATCCAACACTCTATTCCGAATGGTGGTACAGACGCAAACGGATCAAACATGATGTATTATACCAGCTCTATTGCACCTATTTACCCAGCATTTGTACGCGTTGTTGATTCCAATGGTAATGTAGTTATTCAGCAAGATGAACAGGGACACAATGCTTATGATTTTGGTACGGGTAATCAGGGCTATGGTTTGAACCGTCCTTTTATGTCAACCACAAACCCATTGGCAAACAATCAGTATGATGTAGTAGAAAATGGTGGTAATCAGATGAATGGTACATTTACAGCCGATATCAACATTACCAGTTACCTAAAAGCCAATATCACCAGTACAGTAAACTGGGGGCAGACAAACTATTTCAGCTACATGAATCCTTACTATGGGTCAAAGGTTAGTGTAAATGGAGAGCTTACGAAACAATCTACATCATCCTTGCGTACCAACAATATCCAGACATTGAATTATTTTAAAGATTTTGGTTCGCATAGTGTCAGTGTATTAGCTGGTCACGAATACTACAAAACGACAACTCAGTATTTAGGAGCTCTTGCTCAAGGTGGCTTTTCGCCGGAAATAACAGAAATAGACGCTTTCGCCAAGATCTCCGATGCTTCTTCAAACAAGAGTCAATACAATGTTGAGGGTTACTTTGCAAGCGCGCAATACGATTACGATGACAAATACTTTGCGTCGGTTTCCTACCGTCGTGACGCATCTTCTTATTTTGCTCCAGAAAATCGTTGGGGTAACTTTTGGTCTGTAGGTGGTGCTTGGATGTTAAACAAAGAAAGCTTTATGGAAAACACTTCTGACTGGCTCAATGAGCTGAAAATCAAGCTATCCGTCGGCCAGCAAGGTAATGATAACATCGGTGCTTTTGCATATACAGACCTCTACACATTGGCTCCGACAGGTGACTTCTCAATGGGAGCTACCTTCATGAGAATGGGTAACCCGGACATTACATGGGAAACAACAACCAATTACAACCTTGGTGTAGAATTTGCTTTATGGGACAGCCGACTCACCGGCAATGTGGATTACTATGTTAAGAAAACTACCGATCTGCTGTTCTGGCTTTCTATACCGGAATCTTCAGGTACTCGTGGTTATTATGGCAATATCGGAGACATACGTAATATGGGGTTAGAAGTTTCTTTGACAGGAGCTATTATCCGGAACCGGAATGTAGATTGGACTGTAACAGCAAACCTGTCGCACAATCAGACAAAAATTCTGAGCCTTCCTGAATCCAAAACACGTGCTATGGGAGGTTTTAATGAGACCAACAGTACTGGTTTGGGAGGAAACTGGTATGAAGTAGGAGGCCCACTTTACAACGCCTATTGTATTGAGTATGCAGGTGTGAACGATAAAGGCGAAGCATTATATTGGGTTGATGATGAAGTAACTATAGCTGGCGCTCCGGGCAAGAACCACTCTTATACGACAACCGATCCGAATGGTGCCACTTACTATAAACAAGGTTCTATCTTGCCGAAGGTCTTCGGAGGGTTTAATACGACATTGCGAATTGGCGGTTTTGATGCAACCGTTGCATTTGACTACCAAATAGGTGGTAAAATACAGGACTACCGATATGCTTCTTTGATGACTCCGCGTGAGACAGGAAACGGCGCAGGATCTGCAATTCATAAAGATTACATCAAATCGTGGAGTCCCAACAATACAAGTAGCAATATCCCACGTTGGCAGTATGGCGACAGATATACCGTATTTGCCAGTTCAAGCCGTTTCCTGACCAATGCAAGTTATCTGAACTTCCAATCGTTTACTGTAGGTTATACCTTGCCTAAAAAATGGTCTAACTTTGTTTCAAAGATACGTGTTTATGCTGCTGGTGAGAATTTGTGCTTTTGGTCAGCACGTAAAGGGTTAGATCCACGTTATTCATACGATGGAAACTCATCTATCACTCCCTACTCACCGGCCCGTAATATTTCAGGAGGTATCCAATTGACATTCTAATAATACTAAATAAGGATTTTATCAACATGAAAAAAATAAAATTAAGTATAGCCATTGTTGCTTTAGGACTTTTGACAACAAGCTGTATTGATGAAATATATCCTCAGAGTGATTATGCCACGAACGATCAGACAGCTAACGCACCTAATTCTTTCCAAAATTTCGTAGATGGTATCACTTCCTCTATGCTGGGTCAGGTATTGTACAATAGCAGTTATCCGTTTGATTATGGTTATCCAACCTTCTTCCAAATACGTGATGTTATGGGGCAGGACGTTGTAGTTAATTATGATGGCCACTGGTATTCAACCTGGTACACTAGCTCTACAGGCTTGGGACCTCGTTACGCGTTGGCTCAGTTTCCTTGGACCATTTATTACGGTTGGATAAAGAACTGCAATACCGTATTGTCACTGGCTGGTGATGAGCCAAGTGAAGCCCACAAGGCCGGAGCTGGCATTGCATTGGCTATGCGTGCAATGTATTATATGGATATGGCACGTATGTTTGCTAACAAGACGTATGCTTTGGATAAAAATGCTGAAACGGTGCCTATCGTAACAGAAAAAACTGCACTGGAGGATTTGTCGAACAATCCACGTGCTACCAACGAGAATATGTGGAATTTTATCATTTCAGACTTGGACAAGGCAGAAGGGTATTTAGCTGATTATAAGAGAACAGATCTTTCCACACCCGACTTGTCTGTTGTATATGGATTGAAGGCTCGCGCCTATCAGGTAATGGAGGATTGGCCCAATGCAGAGAAATATGCCAAACTAGCTCAGGAAGGTTACACAATGATGAGTCAAGATGAATATCTGAGTCGTGAAACAGGCTTTAACACTCCTAATAGCTCATGGATGTTCGCCTTACAGTTTAAGAACACGGACCCTGCCATCATTGACAATGACGCAGACAGTTCATGGGGTTCCTTCATGTGCTTGGAGCTGATCGTAGGACCCGGCAATTGCGGTTATGCGTCCAACTATGGTCACCATTTCAGCATAGACAGACATCTGTATGAAACAATCCCAGCAACAGATTTTCGTAAGAAATGTTTCATAGACTTTGCCATAGACAATTTGGCTACACCAGAAGAAATGGTTGAGGCACTGGCCGACTATTCTGATTATCCGGAGTATGTTTATAGTAGCGGATACAACAACGGTAATACAGAAGGTGTTGGTGGACGTTCATTGAAGTTTCGTTTGGCAGGTGGTGCAGAGGGACATTTAAACCAATACATCGGATTTCTGATGGCTGTACCTCTGATGCGTGTAGAAGAGATGAAACTGATTGAAATAGAAGCTGCCGGTATGCAGGATGAAGGCAGAGGTATCGCATTATTGACAAGCTTTGCTCAGACACGTGATCCGCAATATGTATATGGTAAACACAATGAGGCTTATTTCAATCAGAGTACTTCGGCTTTCCAAAACGAAGTATGGTGGCAGCGCCGTGTAGAATTGTGGGGTGAAGGATTTGCAACCTTTGATATCAAACGTCTGAATAAAGGTATTATTCGTAGTTATCCTAATACAAACCATGTGGCATCTTATCGCTGGAATGTGCAGACTCCTCCCGACTGGATGAATCTTTGTATCGTAGAAACTGAAACCAACAACAATACAGCTTGTACAAATAATCCGACTCCGATACCTCCGGCTTCTGAGTCCAGTGAATACCAGTGGTAAACAAAGGTTAAATCGTTTAATCAACAGTACAAATATGAAAAGAAATATTTACAGAATATTCATGGGACTGCTTGTTCTCAGTTCCATAATTTCTTGTTCGGAAGAGCAAGGGACAGAAGTCGGCAATGATTCTGAACCCTCTGTCATTGTCTATCAGTACACTCCAGGTGAAGATTATAATGCAGATAATGATATTAAACTACGTATTGCTGCAAATAATCGTACACAGGAGGCCTATTATCTCTATGAATTGACAGAAGATAAAGAGAAATACATTGCAACCAATGGAGAAGCGGCTTATTTGGAGCATGTTGTAACAGATGGTATCAAGCTGGATGACATTTCCGGTGAATCCACCCAAGATGTTGTTCTGACAGGATTGATTGGTGACTATACCATAACTGCAGTAGCTGTAAATGGAAATCAGAAAAAGGCTTTTGAGACGACTTTTTACGGTATCCAATGGAATATTCTTGGTGAAGGCATGTTCCAATCGACTTTCTTTGGCGAAGTATTCCCTGTAGAGATACGTAAGGCCGCTCATGCTGAATGGTATAAGATTGTAGAACCCTATGCTCTTGGATTAGATTTGATTGTTAAATTTAACGGGACAGATGCTACAATAGAACAACAACAGGTGTTTACTGATTCCAACTATGGAGCTGTATATGCAGAAGGTATCGGCGTATTGAATAACGGTTTAATCTATATGAATATAGAATTTACCTGTGCTGCTGGAACTTTCGGAGAATATACCGAAGTTGCAAAATTACCTGTAGAGTAAGCAATTAAGAACCATGTCCTTTCTGCTATTCAACAATAGGGAATAGTCTAAAAGGAATATAAGATCGTAAGAGGCTGTCTCAAAATAAACTTGAGATAGCCTCTGTTGTTTCATTCCAGATTGAAGTCCTTTGTATTTTTCTCTAAACACGTAAAGGAGTGAAATGAAGCATTCCGAATACACTCCACTTACTTATCCAAATTCTTCACTCCATTTAGGAAGCATTTCTTTTAATCATGCCCTTCTGTTTTGGAATAATCTCATTTTATGGCAGAGGAGAATGTTCATTTCATTTGTCTCCTTAACCACTCTTCAAAGAACTTGTCATAAACACTATATATACCCAATTCGTAAGTAACAAAATCTTTATCAAGCAATCCTTTAATTGCCCCCTGAACTGAGCTGGCTGTCAACTTATATGTATTTAAGAATCTGGAGGAAGTAATTTCTTTAGCTTTTCCTTCCTTACAAATAGCCATAAGTACTTCTTTCTGTTTAGCTGGTAATTGAAACAACAAAGAAGAATAGGTGAAACTCAATTGGGCCAAGATATTGTCAATGGCAATTTCAACCTTGTCTATTGTACAAGTTTCTCTATCTTGCGTCAAGCTATAAAGGGAATTCAATACAAATTGAATGTACCAAGTTATTCCTTCAAAACGCTGATAAACATTGTGGACTGCATCGGTTTCTATATGTTTGCCATTGTTACTGAAATGGTGCTGTGCAAATTCACAATAGACCTCCTCTTGAATAGGTTTCAAATCCATAATGGCTGTACTCTGATAGAATGGACGTGAAGGACTGGTGAATATTTCCCCCATCATGTGCCGTTGCGAACCTGAAAAAATGAATGTTGCATTGTTGCAATGCTGTATCTGCGTACGCAATAAAGCCTCCACATTCTTTTCCGGATACTTCGCTATTACCTGAAATTCATCAATAGCTATCAAACAAGGTTTGTCGGCGTGTTCTATATATTGGAACACTTCATCCAAAGTAACAACTGGCGCTTTAATATCGCCCATTTCAAGATTCCAACTAGGATTTCCAGTGTAATCAAAAGAAATACTTGAACGAAGAGAACTTACACTATTTAAAAAGGCATCCCACGCTTTTCTGCCAAAAGGACGCAAACCGTTCAGAATACTTTTCCCTAATTCAAACACGAGCTCCTGCAAGTTTTTTGTAGCATAAATATCTATTAAAAAAGTATAGTATTCTTGTTGAATTTTATTTTGATGAAAAGAATGTGCAATCAATCCTGTCTTCCCCAAACGGCGTGGCGAGATTAGAGCCACATGATTGTTATTTGTAAGATAACGCAATAAAACGTTGGTTTCTGCAACCCTGTCACAAAAGTAAGTTGGAGAAACATAACCACTCGTGATAAATGGATTTATTTTTGTCATACTTCAAGTTTTATGCAAAACTAATTATAATCTTATTATAAAGCAAGTCTTTCTTACAAAAGTTATACTAGATGAGATTTTTATTTAACAATGAATTTAAATGATAGCAGAAACTGTTATGGCATAATGTCCAAGTGAAAGATGCTTACAAACAAATAACTCTTAAGTATTGTAAATGTTTTAGTGATTAAACTAATAGCAGATTAGTGCAACATACAATTTTACGTAAGTCGTAATCTTCATTTTTATCCTTATGTAACAACTTACATAGCTTTACAAACATGGAGTACAATCTATTTGTCTATAAATAAGATATTTATGATGAATTTTTAGTAGAAAAATGGTATTATTAATGTTCGAGAGAGGCGTTTTTATGCATTACGGCCAATAATTAATGTAGGTTTTAGCAAACAACAATTTTATTAATCCTCTAATTATCAGTAAACCTTAATTCCGCAACACTATTATAAATATAACTTTTTAAGTACCTGAGCAACAAAAAGTTGCCCAGGATTTTGCCGTGTCAGATTTTTCACTTATCTTAGTGTTGCAATTAGAAAACAAGCGAAAATCGTAACAAGGCATGGCAAAGGTACAAATAAAATCTGAGAAACTCACACCTTTTGGAGGAATTTTTTCAATCATGGAGAAATTTGACTCCATGCTTTCACCCGTTATCGACTCAACACTGGGTCAGAGATGCCGCAGTATCATCGGATATCAGTTCAGCGAGATAGTCCGTTCGCTGATGAGCGTTTATTTCTGTGGCGGCTCATGCGTGGAAGACGTAACGTCACAACTGATGCGCCATCTCTCGTATCATCCTACCCTTCGTACATGCAGCTCTGATACCATCCTCAGAGCCATCAAGGAACTGACACAGGAAAACATCTCCTATACTTCCGACCAAGGCAAGACCTATGATTTCAATACTGCAGACAAACTCAACACATTGCTTATAAACGCTTTGGTTTCTACAGGCGAGTTGAAGGAAATTGAGGAATACGATGTTGACTTTGACCATCAGTTTCTTGAAACGGAGAAGTATGATGCAAAACCGACCTACAAAAAGTTCCTCGGCTACAGGCCTGGCGTATATGTTATCGGTGACAAGATAGTCTATATCGAGAACAGCGATGGCAACACGAATGTGCGTTTTCATCAGGCAGACACCCATAAGAGATTCTTCGCTCTTCTGGAATCCCAGAACATCCGTGTAAATCGCTTCAGGGCAGACTGCGGTTCCTGCTCGAAGGAAATCGTCAGTGAGATAGAGAAGCATTGCAAACATTTCTACATCCGTGCCAACCGATGCAGTTCGCTCTACAATGACATCTTTGCTCTGAGAGGATGGAAGACGGAGGAGATTAACGGCATCCAGTTCGAACTCAATTCCATTCTCGTTGAGAAATGGGAAGGCAAGTGCTATCGTCTTGTCATCCAGAGACAAAGACGCAACAGTGGCGACCTTGACCTATGGGAAGGCGAATACACTTACCGTTGTATTCTGACCAACGATTACAAGTCATCGACAAGGGACATTGTTGAATTCTACAATCTGCGTGGCGGCAAGGAACGTATCTTTGACGACATGAACAACGGATTCGGTTGGAGCAGGCTCCCCAAGTCATTCATGGCGGAGAATACTGTCTTTCTTCTGCTTACTGCATTGATACACAATTTCTACAAGACCATCATGAGCAGGCTTGACACCAAGGCTTTTGGGCTCAAGAAAACGAGTCGCATAAAGGCTTTTGTCTTCAGATTCATCTCCGTACCTGCCAAGTGGATCATGACTGCAAGGCAATACGTGCTGAATATCTACACAGAGAACCGCGCTTATGCAAAACCCTTCAAAACAGAATTCGGATAAGAATCCTTTCTTTCCGGTTAGAATCTGCGTATTTCCTCAAGTCGCATCGTGGGGTAAGGGGATGTTGGCTACATATTGATGTTGTGCTGTTGCTTTTTACTGAAAGCTACTACTAACGACTCATAAATCTACCCTTAATCGTGTATTGGATGATAGTTGCGGATTTTAGGGTAAATAAAATATTCTCTTAGTTCCGCGAAGACTTTGGTAATTTCCTACATTGGTATGGAAGAACAAAGAGTTGCAATAGCTCCGAATTTAAAGGTTATTTTAAAGCCTAATACAGAATTGCTCGATGAAGTTGTAATTGTAGGTTATGGTACAGGTAAGAAGCTTGGTTCGGTAGTAGGAGCTGTTTCAACTGTAAACAACCAAAAACTGGAATCAAAACCCAGTATGAACTTCGCAGACGCATTACAAGGACAGGTCGCTGGTATGCAAGTATTTACTTCCAGCGGAGAACCAGCATCAGGTTCAAGAATGCGTATTCGCGGACGTTCCTCTTTGAAAGCAGGAACCGACCCTTTATACATTCTTGATGGCGCCCCAGTTTCCAGTGGTGTTTTTACATCATTAAATCCAAATGATATTGAATCGGTTACTGTTTTAAAAGACGCCTCATCTACATCTATATATGGTGCTAGAGCTGCAAATGGTGTTATTTATATCACCACCAAAAGAGGTAAAAGTGGAGAAAAAGCTGTAGTTAATGTACGTGGTATGTACGGCTTTGCAGAACTGCCAGATTTTGCTAAAAATGCAATGAACGCTCAAGAATTCATGCAATTTCAGATGATGTGTGATCCCTCTTTAGCTAATAATGCGGAATTTATTGCACGTAAACAGCAATTTGAGAAAGCGGGATTAAGTATGGACTGGAGTGATTACGTTATGCGACAAAACGCAGCCACATATAATGTTGATGCCAGCATTAGCGGGTCTACGGGTAATACAAATTATTTTGTTAGCGCTGGCCATTTTGACCAAGACGGTACATCATATCAATCCAATATGGCTCGTGAAAACTTCCGTGTTAATCTGAATACCAAAGTCAATAATTGGCTAAAATTTGGTGTAAATGCAGCTATTTCCTACTCAGATTATGTTACAACAATGGCTATTTCTGGCTCTGATGGGGTTTATATCAATTCTCCGCTAATTTTAGCTCGAATGGGACGTCCAGATGATTTCCCTTATGAAGTAACCTTTAATGAAGATGGAAGTTGGACTCGCGGAGAGGATCTACTGAAAATGAGCACAACCGGAAGCACTAACCCTATGAAGATGTTCCAAAATTCTTCGTATAAGAATGAAAAAGTTATGGGAAATTTAAATACTTATTTTGAAATTACGCCAGTTAAAGGATTAACTATCAAGGCAGCACAAGCCTATGAAGGATTTTATTACAAGTATAGAGGATTAAGTAAACCGTGGGAAAATAATGAGTTTAATGGAAGCGTAAGTGAAAATTTCCAACGTGGAACTCGATGGACTTTCACCAATACCGCAGAGTATAAACACACATTTGCAGATGTACATAACATGACTGTATTGATAGGACAGGAATCTACTTCTTATAATGCAGATAATTTTTCAGCTTCTGGTCAAGGAATAGAAGACAACCGTTTGACACAGTTGTCACATACGTCTACAGACTCAAGAAGTGTATCCGGAGGCCGTTCTGAGTATGTATTCAATTCTTATTTTGGACGAGCTGAGTATAACTATAACGAAAAATATTATGTAGAAGGTTCATATCGTCGTGACGGTTCCTCTAGATTTAGTAAAGACCATCGCTGGGCTGGCTTCTTCTCTGTTGGTGCGATGTGGAATCTAAAGAATGAAGTATTTTTAGAAGACATAACATGGTTGAACGATTTGCGCCTGAAAGCCAGCTACGGAACAACAGGTAATTCTGAGATTAAGAACTATGCTTCATTAGGCCTTGTTGCAGGTGGTAGTAGCTATAACTACAAAGACGATAGTGGCTGGGTAATAGGCACTGTAGGAAATAATGACCTAACTTGGGAAGAATTGCAAAATTTATCTGTTGGAGTTTCAACTAGAGTTTTTGATCGAGTTGATTTAAGTGTTGAACTCTACAATAAGAAAACCACGAACATGTTAATGGATATTCCTTTTTCATACACAACTGGTCACTCAAGCGGTATGGGCAATGTTGGAGAGCTAACCAATAAAGGTATGGATATAGACCTACGCGTGGACATTTTGAATACCAATGACTGGAAATGGAATGTCTATGCCAATTTCAGCTATAATACGACAAAAATAGACAAGCTTTTCAATGGTATTGATGAACTGGCATTCCCTGAGTCCGGATTAAAATATCAAATTGGACATAACCCCTATGAATACTATGCTGTAAAAATGGCTGGTGTTGATCCTAGAGATGGTTTGCCAATGTATTATGATTTAAATGGCAACATCACGAAAAACTTCAGCATGGAATATATGCAATTTGTTGGCAAAAATATGGACGCTAACTGGAGTGGTGGTTTTGGAACGACTCTTAGCTGGAAAGGACTGACATTAATGGCCGATTTTAGCTGGGTCGGCGAACGCTACATTATCAATAATGACCGTTTCTTTATGGAAGAGCCTGCTAATATGAGCGTTGTAAATATGGATAAGAAAATGCTCACAATGTGGCAAAAGCCAGGTGATATTACCAATGTAGCTCGCTATGATGTAAATAGACAGAATTTTCTAAACACAGACTATTTCTTAGAGAATGCAGCTTTCCTTCGTCTGAAGAATCTAACGATCTCATATGACTTACCCTCTAACCTGCTAAAAAAGACTAAATTCTTTGAAGGTGTCAGAGTTTTTGCAACAGGTAAAAACCTGATTACCGTAACTGATTTCTCTGGTGTTGATCCTGAAATCGATAACAATATAGCAATGGGTAATTATCCCAACGCACGTCAATATTCGTTTGGAGTAGAGGTGAAATTCTAAAATAATTAAAGAAGTACAAATTATGAAAATAGTAAAGAACATTATATTAACATCGGTGGTATTGACTACATTGGCATCGTGCGATATGGATAAATATCCTTATGATTCGATTCCTGTAGATAATGCCATACAATCAGTAAGTGACTGCGAAAAATTGCGTGCAGGTATGTATCGCGATTTACGTATTATATCTCAATCAACAAATTCTTTAGCTTCAGATTTCCAAGCTGATGAATTTATCCCTGCAGAATACTTTGGCAATCAGTTTGGTTCATTGTACAGTTGGGAAGCAACTCCATCTGAAGGATCATTCGGCACAGTGTGGGGAAATAGTTATACGACTATTGCCCAATGCAACTTACTAATTGATGGTATTCAAAAATTAATTGATGGAGAAAGCTTAGATACAGATGAGATAGCCACAGTTAAAAACATTCAAGGAGAAGCCTACATGGTACGCGCATATGCCTATGCTACCTTGGCAGACCGTTATTGTGCTAATTATGATGCTTCTACAGCAGCAAACACATACGGTGTACCCTTGGTTACCAAGTACTCACCTTCAGCGGACAACTCCACTTATCCAGGCCGATCTACACTGGAAGAGACCTATCAACGTATTAAAGAAGATATTCAGAATGCACGCACCAACCTGAGTGCGCCTGGTACTCAAAGTAGTGAATATCTGACAACTGACGCTTTGGATGCTTTTGAGGCACGTATAGCATTATTAACAAAAGATTATGACACTGCAATTAGTAAAGCAGAAGCTTTAATTAACAGCAATCGTTACCCGTTGATTAATGATGGAGCAGCTTTTCAAGCTATGTGGCTAAACGATGTTACAACCGAGGTAATTTGCCAACTTTATTCTAGCAAATTACAGTTAGCTCCAGCAATGGGTTCCTATTTCTTAGATGAGATATCACACAAACCATCATTCTTGCCATCTGCTGACATCATTAATTCATATAGTGAAAATGATATCCGCCTTCAAACATATTTTGCTATTGACAATGTTGTATTCTCAGGCAATGTAACCCATCCAATGGTTGTATTCAACAAATACCCAGGTAACCCAGATATGTATGAAGGGAGCAACAATTATGTAAACAAGCCAAAAATTTTCCGAATAGCGGAGCAGTATTTAATAGCTGCCGAAGCACGCTTCCAAAAAGGTGGAACAGACAACGAGTCTAAAGCATACAATTGGATATATACATTGATATCTGCTCGTGATCAATCTGCAATAAGAAATGAAGTAAGAGGTACTGCATTACAAAATCTAATTCGCCAAGAACGTGAGCGGGAGTTATTGGGTGAAGGATTCCGTTTAACAGACCTAAAACGTTACGGTGAAGGATTTACTCGTCAGAACCCACAGGATGCTTCATTAAGTTATCAATTGGGGCTAGGCATTAACGTTTCTGCTGATAACCCTCGTTGGATATGGGCTATTCCTCAAAGTGAAATTGAGGCAAATCCTCAAATCAAAGAGCAACAGAATCCAGGCTATTAATAAGTATAATGTTGAAAACTGACAAATTATGAAATATCTTAAATTATTAGCATTGTTGGCCTTACCATTATGTCTCAGTGCTTGTAGCGATGATGATGAATTTAATGTAGGCAATGCAACCGTTGGTTTTGCCACTCCGGAAATAACAATAAAGGAAAATACAACTTCCCTCAATGTTCCCATTACAGTGGAAGGAGATCATACCGGACTAATCAAAGTAAATGTCATAGTTAAAGATGCTCAAGGGACTAATGTAGAAATAGATAAAAATATTATTTTGACATCTGGAGATCTCAAATTACCTGCAAATGTTTCTACAATAAATGCGGAAATCAATTTATCAGTCTATACAAAAGAAGATGATTTTAATCGTTCTTTTACACTGGAAATCGAATCTGCTCAAGGAGCGACAGTACGTACATCAACTTGCAAGATCAACTTAGAAGAGGCTGTTGATGCTTATGATAAGTTAATCGGGAATTGGGTTATGAATGCTTCTGGAGCAGCAGGTAGCATACCTGTAAGCATCGCTGCAAATGCAGAAGGGACTGGCTATGATTGTGTCATGAATTATCAAGGAATAGATTGTAAATTCCGAATGAATTATTCTGCGACCGGTATAGAAATCATAGCAAAAGAAGCCATAGCATCCGGTTTAAATTTTGGAGATCCTATCGGTGTTGCAGATATTTATCTTGCTCTTCTTGCCGACGGTCTGTATTGGCAAAATATTCCAGGCATGTGGAATGACACTTTTGATACCATAACACTGGAAGCAGGTTTAGCAGGTGCTATTATGGTAAATGGTTCGTTTAGTGGTTCTGTATGGTTCCAATGGACAGACTGCATATTGACTAAATCGAATTAATCTCTTAATAAAATTATAAAGAAGGCTGCTTTCAGAAAGAGGTTATAAATTCTCTCTGATACAGCCTTTTTTTCATTCTTAATCTTTATACACATGAAAAAAATAGCATTTTTCTTGCCAACCATATGGTTATTAATCGTTTTATCTGCTTGCTCAAGTGAGGAAAAAATAACTCCAACATTAAATATCCAAACCCCTGAAGCGGAATGGGTAATAGGAGCCGAAGCCAATTCACAACTCATCATTAAATTTACATCTACTTTACCTTGGCAAGCACACTGCAATGAAAAATGGATAGTACTATCTTCTTTGGAAGGAGAAACTGGTGAAAACAGCTTACGTATCTTAGCCAACGGCAGTAATGATACTGGTGAAGAACGAATTGCGATATTAACCCTTGAATCTGGCAACCTTACCCGCGAAATAAATATACGCCAATTAACAGATCCTTTATTAAGAACCAAGCAAACCAATTATACAGTTTCTAATAAAGGGGAAGATATTAATATACAATATACAACTAATCTTAAATCAGGGGATCTCGTTGTTGCATTTAAAGACAGCCCAAACTGGATTATAGTAAAAGATAAATCAAATTCTCGAGCTTTACAAGAAGGAGTAGTTACATTAACGATCAGTCCTAATGAAGAACGAAAAGAACGTAAAGGGCAATTTTGGCTACAATGGATAGATGAAAAAAACTCTAATGAAATATTGGCTACATCAGAACCCATTACTATAACCCAAGAGGCCGCTAATGTTGGAATATCAACCGATTATAGCCAAAACAAAAAAGTCTTTCAACTTCAGCAGCATAGCCAAGGATTGGGGATACCTTTAATATTTATGGGTGATGGTTTTCTCGATAAAGAGATAGAGAATGGTTATTATCGTCAAGTCATGGAAAAAGGCATGGAAAATTTCTTCACTGAAGAACCGGTAAAATCTTTGCGTGATTATTTCGACATCTGGTATGTTAATGTTGTATCAGCTAATAATGCTTTCGGAGACAACTATAGTACAGCTTTCAATTGTTGGTTGGAAGGAAACGGAAGTACCTTGATAGAAGGAAATCACGAAAGAGTAATGGAATATGCGATGAATGTGCCAACATTAAAAGAAAATCCCAATTTATTTAATGAAGCGACTTGTATTGTCATCCTCAATACTGAAGAATATGCTGGGACATGCTATTTCGGCTTTAATAATGGAATACAAACCATCAATCTTGCCATAGGCTATTGTCCTATGATTTATGGAATGGAAGATGACATGTTCCGTCGAGTGCTTTGTCATGAATGCATTGGACATGGCTTCAGCAAACTATTGGACGAGTATTCATACCAAGAAATGGGAAAAATACCAACCTCAGAAATATCAGAGACACAAAAAATGCAGGAACTAGGATGGGCAGCCAACGTAGACTTCACCAATGATCGGAATTCTGTTCTCTGGAGTAAATTTTTAAAAGACTCACGCTATCAGGGGAAAGACAATTATGATGAAACATTAGGCATCTATGAGGGAGCTTGCACATATTGGAGCGGTGCTTATAGACCAACCAATGAAAGTATGATGCGAAGCAATATGCATGGCTTCAATGCTCCTTCACGTGAGGCAATCTACAAGCGTGTGATGAGCACAGCATATGGAAAAGAATGGGAATACAATTATGAAGAATTTGTAGCATTCGACCAGGCCCATCTCCCAATGCCAACAGAAGCAACCACGCGTGCTACTTACAAAGAAGCAACTCGTCCATTCAGTTTACCAGTATTTACCAATATGACTATACGTTTCGCCTACTGATAATTATAAAACATAAAAGAGACAAACTTAAAACAAAGAATATCAACATCTAATTACTCAAAAAAAAAAAATCAAAAGCATCTAATAACAAAATCTCTATATATTCATCACATTAATTTATAGTTTTATATGCTTACTCAGGTTTATGTCTTCACGTACTCCTGAGTAAGTTTTTTATAAAAAATTAAAGTTAGAATAATAATCATCATCTCCAATTACAACGCCTCATATTTTACTCTTCAGAACAATAACTAATCATCACACATAAACTTTGTATTCGTCAGTCAAAATTCTGCAAAATTAAAACACACAAAATGTATTTTACACTTCTATTGACTTAACATTTTTCTGGCATCCGTACAATTATCCATATATGTGTACCATTCTCAGTTTAATCGTACAAATTCACCTGCTATAATTCATTCCTCAAACAGAACGAAAGTACTATCTTCGCAAAGCAATCAATACTTTCACTAACACATTTTCGATACCATGAAAATCAATATCTGTAAAAAGGGAATCTTACCATTATTGGCAGGGCTAATACTTTACAGTTCTTGTACAACAGAACAGCCAAATGAAACACTACCATTTTGGCACGGTCAAGAACGTCAACTCCGATACAAACCCGAAGGAGAGTACTTCGTCGGAAAGAATGGCGACAAACGATTTACGCGTGCTATTTACGGAACTAATACAGGATTCCGTTTCGAAACCAGCGATTATCCCGAAATAGGACTTTACATGCCCCGACTAGGCGGTAGCATATATATGGCACTACAAACTGCTGACACAACGATATGGATGAAAGATCTGAGTAGTATTGAAACACGGTTCAGGTCTGGAGAACGTCGCTACATCATACAAGATAAACAGTATCTGCAAAAAGGAACTATCTTGATCGATATGTTAGCCCTCAGCAATGCAGATGGGATGATTGCATCCATCCAAGGAGAGAATTTACCAAAAGGAGTGAAACTGATCGCCATTTATGGTGGTGCCAGTAACAAACGTTTTTCCCGAGAAGGAGATTTGGGTGCAGATCCCAAAGATTGCTTTTATATTAAACCAGAAAATTGCAAGGGAAACTCATTCCAGATAGAAGGATGCCAAATCACGAATTTCTACGGAAAGGGAAAACAAATCATGTCGCAAGATGAAGCTTATGAAAATAAAGAAGCTCTGAAAGACTTAAAAGTAACAAAAGAAATCACTCAAGATGCCGAACAAGTACAAGGCATATTCTCAGAAGAGGTTAGATTCAGGCTGGCAGACGGAGGAGCCATTGACAATCTGACCGAATTATTGGAATCTGAAGCCACAGAACAGCCAGTAGCAATAGCAACACTCCCCATCGGAAAAGGATGCAAATACATGGAATGGGTAAATCCTCGGACTATAAAAGGAAAGATTGACCTTGCAACAGATTTCAAGTTGGCACAAAACTTTCGCGAAAAGATTGCGGGAAGAATGAAAATAAATACACCAGACCCTTATATCAATACATTAGGAGGAATCTTTGCCGGCGCAGAGGATGCTGTTTGGGAAGCACCAAGCTACCTGCATGGAGCTATCGGATGGCGAATGCCACTCACTGGATGGAGAGCTGCCTATTTGGGAGACCTAATAGGGATGCACGACCGAGCCCGTATGCACTTCGACGGTTACGCCGCAGCTCAAATCACCAATATTCCGGTCAGTCTGCCGCATTTACAGGACGACGAACTCCATGGAGCACGTTCGTTAAAAAAATGGGGAACGCCCATGTACAGTAACGGTTACATCTGCCGGAATCCCAACCGCACAGATGCAATGCATCATTATGATATGAACCTGGTGTATATAGATGAACTATTATGGCATTTAAACTGGACAGGCGATCTAAACTATGCACGTAAAATTTTCCCTGTCATTAAACGACATTTACAATGGGAAAAGCAGACCTTTGATCCGGATAACGATCATCTTTATGACGCTTACTGCTGTATTTGGGCTTCAGATGCTCTCCAGTATAATGGTGGAGAAGTGACACACTCCTCTGCATACAATTACAGATCTAATAAAATGGCTGCCAAGATTGCTGAAAAATTAGGTGAAGATCCGACTCCTTATAAAAAAGAAGCAGAAGAGATTCTAAAAGCCATTAACAAGACACTATGGATTCCCGAAAAAGGCTGGTGGGCCGAATTCAAGGATAACATGGGAAACCAAATGTTGCATGAGAACGCTGCCGTATGGACAATCTATCATTCTATTGATTCAGACATACATGATGCTTTCAAAGCTTACCAGGCCACACGATACGTAGACAACTACATTCCACATATCCCAGTCGTAGCCAACGGGCTTAAAGACACGAACAACTACGTAATAAGTACTACCAACTGGCAACCTTATATGTGGTCCATCAATAATGTAGCTTTTGGTGAAATCGTACACACAGCTTATAGCTTCTGGCAGGCAGGACGTGCAGAGGAAGCTTTCAAAATGTTCAAAGGAGCTATCTTGGATGCCATGTATTTAGGATCGGGACCTGGAAACATCACACAAATATCACACTATGACGCAGCACGAGGAGAAATGTACAGAGATTTTGCAGATCCGGTCGCTGTGGGTGTCAGAGCTGTTGTCCAAGGAATGTTCGGCATTCTTCCTGATCTCATGAACAAAAGATTGGTTATTCGCCCCGGATTCCCCCAAGAATGGAACCACGCTTCATTAGAGACCTTGAATATGAAATACGATTTCAAACGCGAAGGGTACAAAGATTTCTATAAGTTTACGCCCACATTACAGACTGAGGGAAATCTTATACTGGAAGTGGAAGTACGTGGAAACGAGATAGACTACATTAAAATTAATGGAAAACAGACTGGATACCAAATATTGGAACCAAGCATTGGGATCCCTCGTATTGCTATAGAAGCAGGGGTGAAAGAAAACTATGACATTGAAATTGCTTGGATAGGGAAACGTGATAAATCGTCTCAAGAAATCCAGACAGAAGTAGCCTCAGGTAACCATTTGGATATCAGGATTGAAAATGCTGTAGAATTGTATGACCCACAACATATTCTCACAGAAGCAACTCTATCCGAAAACAGATTGCAAGGAACAGCGAATGGAGTAGAAGGCCATCGCACGCTCTTTGTAAAATATAGGGAAAACGACTTATCGTGGTGGATCCCTATTAATATACATATCTTACAACCGCTGGAAATTATAAATAACCCAGATTCCGACTCTCTAAAATTCATGCTGGTGAACCATACAGGAAAAGCAATCAAAGGAAATATGCAAATAAACAACACGACTAACGTAGAAAATGTAAACATCCCGGCCGGTGGTAAACAGACATTTACTTATCAGACGCCCATCGCTTCCATGGGTACAAACCGAATCACAATAAGTACTCCGGACAAAACCTATACACTGAAAGCTATAAACTGGAATCTACAGAATCCAGCATCAACCTTATATGATACAGTAAGTATGGACGCATATTTTAACGATGAAGTCAATAATATATTCGCATACGGGAAATATAAATCTCCACGATGGCCCTATACAACTTTGTGCGTACCAACTCAAGGAATGGGACAATGGTGCCACCCGAATGACCTGTCTCCAATAGAAGATACGGGGTTACGTTCAAAAGTAAAAAATGGCATATTCATAATGCCTCAAGGAATTCCATTCAGGACTTCTGCCACTGAAGGTAAAAAGAACATAGCCTTCACCACCTTATGGGACAATTATCCGGATTCACTGTCTATCGCATTGCATGGCAAAGCATCAAAGGCTTATCTATTGGTAGCCGCTTCCACTTATCACATGCAATCCCATTGTCTGAACGGAACCATAACCGTCCGATATAAAGATGGCACTGAAAACGTATTGGAACTGGTACTTCCTGAAAATCTACTTCCACTGGATCAGGACATATTTATTGATAACGCAGCATTCTACAGTAATGATCCACGACCATACAGAATACGTCTGAAAACAGGTGAGATAGATACCTATCATGCCGGAAAGCTTAAAAAACAGATGTCTAACAATCCCATCTATATAGAAGGAGGAATGGCTACTCTATTGGACCTACCACTTGATTCTGATAAAGAATTAGATCGGCTTTACCTGAAAACGATAGCTAACGAAGTTATTATCGGACTAATGTCGGTAACACTGGTGAGAGATTAGTACTATTCTAAAATCCAGAAAACGAAGAATAAATCACAATTTATAAACAAATAAATATGAACAGAAAAGGCATATTAATTCTTTTAGGAACGGTTGCAATGGCTAATCTCAATGTCATGCATGCACAGGATTTGCGTGAACGAACCTATTATTATGAGATTCTCTCACCGAATCATCAGGAAAAGCCAGATGTAGTAGGATTTGCAAAAGAAAGAGTTAAAGAGAATTTAAATCGAGGACTTACAGCCATTCCTACGATTGATGGTAAAGGAGTATATTTGAGCTGGAGATTGTTAGAAAGCGATGGAGATGATGTACAATTTCATGTATACAAAGACACAGATGGGAAACGTATTCGCCTGACTCAAAATCCTCTATCAAACACATGCGACTTTATCGATCTTCATCCATCTACTGAAAAGGTCCATTATGAAGTAAGATCTATAAAAGAGATTGATAACAAAAACATACTGGAAGGTTCGCAAATCAGTATAAAATTCAGCGAACTAACGAACTACAAATCTATAAAAATTAATCCTAATATTAAAGCAGGGAAAGTAGCTGTAGCAGATCTGAACGGAGACGGAACGTTCGACTACATCATACGAACTCCAGACAGTAATATTGACCCTGGAATGCCAGGAGACAAAAACGAAACTACCTATCAAATTGAAGCCTATCTGAGTGACGGAACGAAACTATGGAGTAAAGATTTAGGTTTAGGTATTGAACCCGGTATCTGGTACTCGCCCTTCATAGCTTATGACTTCAACGGCGACGGAAAAGCAGAAATTGCCATCAAAACCGCGCCCCAAAATGCTGCACGCAATGCCGAAGGAAGAGTTGATTCTGGTGAAGAATATTTAAGTATTTGGGATGGTATGACAGGCAAAGAATTAGCCAGAGTAAATTGGCCAGAACGCAATGAACGTTACGGCAATCTGGTCAGACAAAACAGAAACCAAATGGCTATGGCCTTTTTGGACGGAAAGACTCCTTCTATTTTAGCTTGTCGCGGAACATATAAACTAATGGTAGTAGATGCTTGGCAATGGGATGGGAAAAAATTAAAGAGACAATGGAGATGGGATGGAGATGAAGAAAACCCGATTGTTCGAAGCATGGGGGCACACAGCATTGTATGCGGAGATGTTGATGGAGATTTAAAAGATGAAATTCTACTTGGTTCCTGTATGCTTGATGATAATGGAACTCTACTTTGGTCGACTGGACTAGGACATCCCGATAAAGCCTATCTGACAGATATAGACCCTACAAGACCAGGATTAGAAGTCTTTTTATGCTTAGAGCCATGGCAAACCAATGGAAGAGGGGTATGCATGGTAGATGCTAAAACCGGTAAATCTATCTGGGACATAAACAGAAAGACCTTCCACGTAGGCGATGGGATGGTCGCAGATATAACTTCCTCGATGCCCGGATTAGAATGTTTTGCCAGCGAAGATCGCAAAGGTGGAAGCAATGACAAATATTTATTAAGTGCAAATGGAACCTATGTTCAAGTCAATGGAGAGATTCCAGGATGCCGTAACTGGGCATGGTGGGATGCAGATAAGATAAGAGAAACTTTCATATCCGGTCAACACAAAAATCAATCCAATATAATCAAATGGAAGGGAGAGACATTAACCCATAACATAGAAGGAAGTATTTTAATGATAGGTGACTTATACGGCGATTGGCGCGAGGAAATTGTAACGTCTCTCCCTGGAGAAATCAGAATCTATTCGACCAATATCCCTGCAAAAGACAGAAGAACATGTCTCATGCAAGATCCTATCTATCGAAGCTATATTTGCCAACGCTCCATGGGATATCCACAAGCACCCGTACCTTCTTATTACTTAGGAGAATAGTATGACAACAACTTGTTAAAGGAACAAGTTTATTCCTTGATGACCTAAAAAAGAAAGCAGAAGAAGGCTCTAAAGAATTAAATTTTAGAATCTCCTTCTGCTTTCGTAGCCCCGAGGGGAATCGAACCCCTATCTAAAGTTTAGGAAACTTCTATTCTATCCGTTGAACTACAAGGCCTTTAAATGAAAATCCTGCATCTGTGTGCAGGAATAGGCCACAAAGATAATACTTTCTGCCGATTTTCCGAAAAAAGTTTTGTTAATCCGATTAACTTTCCGACATTTGCGAACTGCGTTGAACGCATATCCATAAAATTAACCTAAGAAAATCCTAAGTTATGGCAAACGACATGATGGTCAAAGACCTGGACGAAGTGGTAGTACGCTTCTCCGGCGACTCCGGCGACGGAATGCAGCTCGCCGGCAACATCTTTTCAACAGTTTCGGCTACGGTAGGAAACGACATCAGTACTTTTCCCGACTATCCGGCAGATATTCGAGCACCGCAAGGTTCACTAACGGGTGTCTCAGGCTTTCAAGTGCATATCGGTGCACAGAAGGTATATACGCCAGGTGACCAGTGTGACGTGCTGGTGGCCATGAACGCAGCCGCACTGAAGACACAATATAAATTCGTTAAACCCAACGGTACAATTATCATCGATACCGACGCTTTTCAGAAGTCCGATCTTGAAAAAGCAGCCTTCCAAACTGAAAACCCTATCGAAGAGATGGGTATCAAGCAAGAAGTTATTGCCGCCTCTATCACTACGATGGTGAAAGACTGCTTGGCTTCCACAGGAATGGACAATAAATCCATCCTGAAATGCCGTAACATGTTCGCCGTCGGCCTAGTATGCTGGCTTTTCGACCGTGACCTCAAGATAGCCGAAGACTTCATCCGCGAGAAGTTCGGCAAAAAGCCCGAAGTGGCCGAAGCTAATATCAAGGTTATCCATGCCGGATGGGACTACGGACACAACACGCATGCCTCCATCGCACATGCCACTTGCCGCATCGAAAGCAAGGTGAAGGTACCCGGACGGTACATGGACATCACCGGCAACAAGGCTACAGCATACGGCTTCATCGCCGCTGCCGAGAAAGCCGGACTGAAACTGTTCCTCGGCTCCTACCCCATTACTCCAGCCACGGATGTGCTGCACGAATTGTCCAAGCACAAGTCACTGGGCGTAATGACCGTGCAGTGTGAAGACGAAATTTCAGGCTGCGCCACCGCCATTGGAGCCTCGTTTGCCGGCGCACTGGCCGTAACCTCCACCTCAGGCCCCGGTGTATGTCTGAAGTCCGAAGCCATGAACCTAGCTGTCATCACCGAGCTGCCGCTCGTGGTGCTCGACGTACAGCGCGGCGGTCCTTCCACAGGTCTGCCTACCAAGTCGGAACAGACCGACCTGCTACAAGCCCTCTTCGGTCGTAACGGTGAAAGTCCCATGCCAGTCATCGCAGCCACATCGCCTACCAACTGTTTCGACGCCGCCTATATGGCCAGCAAGATTGCCCTGGAGCACATGACCCCCGTCGTGTTGCTAACCGACGGCTACGTAGCCAACGGCTCGGGTGCCTGGAAGTTACCCAAGCTAGCCGAGTACCCGGCCATCAACCCGCCTTATGCGCCCGCCGACATGAAAGACAACTATACACCCTACCGCCGCAATCCCGAAACCGGTGTCCGCTATTGGGCTATCCCCGGTCAAGAAGGCTACACGCACATCCTGGGTGGTCTGGAAAAAGACAGTAATACGGGTGCCATCTCCACCGACCCGGAGAACCATAACCTGATGTGTCACCTGCGCGCCGAGAAGGTAGCCAAGATTCCCGTGCCCGACGTTCAGGTACAAGGTTGTGCCGACGATGCCGACCTGCTTATCGTAGGTTTCGGCGGTACATACGGACACCTCTATTCGGCTATGGACGAAATGATCAAAGCCGGCAAAAAGGTAGCCTTGGCGCACTTCAGCTTCCTGAACCCGCTACCTAAGAACACAGAAGAGGTACTGAAACGCTACAAGAAAGTAGTGGTAGCCGAACAGAACTTGGGACAGTTTGCCGCCTATCTGCGTATGAAGGTAAACAATTTCACTCCTTACCAATTCAACGAAGTGAAAGGACAACCCTTCGTCGTAGCCGAACTGGTAAAGGCATTCAACGAAATCATTAACCAATAAAATCGAGGAGGACACAATTATGAACGAATATACAGCTAAAGACTTCAAGAAAGGACAACCCCGTTGGTGTCCGGGCTGCGGCGACCACTTCTTCCTGGCCTCCCTGCACAAGGCCATGGCCGAAATAGGCAAGGCTCCGTGGGAAACAGCCGTCATCTCGGGTATCGGATGTTCCAGCCGTCTGCCCTATTATATGAATACGTATGCCATGCAGACCATACACGGCCGTGCAGCTGCTATCTCGACCGGCGCCAAAGTCACCAATCCCAATCTGGCCGTCTGGCAGATTTCAGGCGACGGTGACGGACTGGCCATCGGCGGCAATCACTTCATCCACGCCGTACGCCGCAACATCGACCTGAACATGATTCTGCTGAACAACCGCATCTACGGTCTGACCAAGGGACAATACTCGCCGACATCGCCCCGCGGCTTTGTCAGCAAGTCATCGCCCTACGGCACCGTGGAGGATCCTTTTCATCCCGCTGAACTGTGCTTCGGCGCACGCGGACGTTTCTTCGCACGCGCCGTTGCCACCGATGCTGCCGGCACGGTAGAAATCCTGAAAGCAGCCTACAACCATAAAGGTGCCGCCGTCTGCGAAATCCTCCAGAACTGCGTCATCTTCAACAACGGTACGCACGACTCTGTTTACAACAAGGAAGGACGCGCCAAGAACGCCATCTATCTGGAACACGGCAAGCCGATGATTTTCGGTGAAAACCGCGAATATGGCTTGATGCAGGAAGGCTTCGGCCTGAAAGTGGTGAAGCTTGGCGAAAACGGAATCACCGAGAAAGACATTCTGGTGCACGACGCCCACTGCATGGACAACACCCTGCAGCTGAAACTCGCTCTGATGGAAGGGCCGGACTTCCCCATCGCCCTCGGTGTCATCCGCGATGTGGACGAGCCGACCTACGACGAAGCCGTACATGCCCAAATCGAGGAAGTGAGCGCCAAGAAGAACTATCACAACTTCGAGGAGCTGTTGATGACCAATGATACTTGGGAAGTGAAATAAAATAGCGATCCATTCTCTATTTCTCAGGCACGAACGCATATATGCAGTTCGTGCCTGATCTGTTTTCATGAGTGTGGAATATTTCCACATCAAAATCACCGTTTTCTACAATATCTATTATAAAAGCCAAGTTTTAGCATTACCATATCAATCTATATATCAACGAATTAGAAAACACAAGCATTATTTGGTACATGATTTGTTGTTACCCCTATATTCAACCATATCAACAACATATATGAAAAACCAAATAATCAAAAAAATCAGATGGGCAGCAGTAATTGTTGTGATTTCATCACTTCCCCTTCATCTGCCCGCACAGAGAGCCGCATCTTCACAAGCGGATGAATACACAGTACAAACTCCACCAGACGAGAACACTCCACCAGACGGTGTGAAAAAGAAAATCGAAGGAACCGTAACCGATGAACAAGGTATCCCCATCATCGGTGCCACAGTGAGTGTCAAAGGACATCCGGACATCGGCGTGACAACCGACATCAACGGTAAATTCGCACTGGAAGTGACTCCACGTACCATTCTGGTCATCGCCTACCTGGGATATAACACCCAAGAGACCAGAGTCGGACAACGAAATTCCACCTACAACATTATCCTGAAGGAAGACAACCAAATGTTGGAAGAAGTGGTAGTAGTGGGCTATGGCACCGTAAAGAAAAGCGACCTGACCGGATCGGTATCGACTGTAGGTTCCCGAAGCTTTGAAACCCAACCGGTAAAAAGTGTATCCCAGATTCTACAAGGAAGAACGGCCGGTGTAGAAGTGACAAACAGCAGCGGTATGCCCGGTGCCGGTGCAAAGGTACGCATCCGAGGCACCACCTCTATCAACAAAAGCAGTGATCCGCTTTACGTCATCGACGGTATCATCTCATCGAGCGGCCTTGACGGACTGAACCCACAAGACATTCAGTCTATGGAAGTATTGAAAGATGCATCCTCCACCGCCATCTACGGTTCGCGAGGAGCCAACGGTGTCATCCTCGTAACAACCCGTAACGGACAGGAAGGACGGGCCAAGGTGACCTTTGACGCTCAAATTGGACTGGCAGCCGTCAGAAAAGACTACGACCTGCTTAGCCCTTACGAATACGCACTGGCCCTGAATGACATCCGAGGATCACAAACCATCTCGGCCGCCGATCTGGAGGCCTATAAGAACGGAACGAAAGGAATCAATTGGGTGGACCTCATGACCCGTACGGCCCTGACCCAAGATTATAGTATAGGAATCTCGGGAGGTACGGAAAAGGTAAAATACCTCCTTTCGGGTAATGTACTCGACCAGGAGGCAGTCACCATCAACTCCAAATACAAGCGCTATGGTTTCCGTGCCAATATCAACGCAGACCTGCGCCCCTGGCTATCCATCTCAACCCGCTTGAATACGGCCATTATTCATCAAGAGAACGGAGCACCAAGCTGGTTCCACGTACTGAATTTCTCACCTACCATGGAGCTGCGCGATCCTGAGACTGGTATTTATAACAACGACCCCTACAATATCGGAACCGGTAACAACCCGTATGGCGTGGCAATGGAAAACTACAGCGACTCTTACAGCTATAACGTCAACGCCAACCTGACACTGCTCTTCAAGATTGCCAAGGGACTGACATTCTCCGTACAAGGCGGATACGACTACGACCATAGTCCTTCCTATTCGTTCAGTTCCAAGCTGGTAGCTCCGGGTGCCATCAACAGCATGAACAACAGCAGCAGCCTGCACCGCTACTGGCAGAACACCAACAACCTGAGCTACCAAGGAGAATTCGGTGATCATACCCTGTCGGCCACTGCCGTATGGGAAATCAGCCACAGCACCGACACGGGCCTCAGTGCCGGAGGTTCGAACCTGAATAACGAAAGCGTAGGCTACTGGAACATCGGCAATGCCGCTGTACGTACCGAAAGCAATTCATACGTCGAATCTTCCCTGGCATCGGGTATCTTCCGACTGGGCTACGACTATAAAAAGCGCTACTTTCTGACCGCCTCCCTTCGTGCCGACGGTTCGTCGAAATTCCAAAAGAACCACCGATGGGGTTGGTTCCCCTCGGCTGCAGTGGCATGGGATATCGCCCAAGAAAAATTCATGGAAAACCAACATATCCTGAAACAACTGAAACTGCGTGCCAGCTACGGTGTCACTGGTAACGAAGCCATTTCTGCCTACAGTACCTTGGGTATGCTTTCAAGTACCACCTATGGCTGGGGAACCACAACCGGATACACAGGTTACTGGGGAAATCAATTTGCGACTCCCGACCTTACATGGGAAAAAACTTATCAGTATGACGTAGGTCTCGACTTGAGTCTTTTCGGCGTGGACCTCACGGTGGACTGGTTCAAGAAGCGTACGGTCGATCTGCTCTTCCAAAAGCAAGTCCCCCGATACAACGGCGGTGGTACCTACTGGGTGAACCAGGGTAAGCTGAACAATACCGGTGTCGAATTCTCATTGAGTACTTTCCCGGTGAAAAGTACCGTCGTATGGGAAACCAGTTTCAACGCCGCCTATGTAAAGAATGAAGTCATAGACCTGGCCGGCAACGACTTTGTACTCAGTGCCAACTACAGCGATCTGGGCGGTGCCATGCAGATTATGAAACCCGGCTATCCGTTAGGCTCGTTCTATGTATATCAATGGAAAGGCTTTGATGAAAACGGCGCCAACCTCTACCAGAAAGCCGATGGTACACTGACCACCTCTCCCACCTCAGACGACCTTGTCATCAAGGGACAGGCCAGCCCCAAATGGACACTGGGATGGAACAACACCATCACGTGGAAGAACTGGACACTGAACTTGTTCTTCAATGCAGCTACCGGATATAACCGTCTGAACATAAGCCGTTTCACGACGGCCTCCATGAGCGGTGTGTCACGTTTTATCACTCTGCGCGATGCCTATTTCAAAGGATGGGACTACGTTACCGACAAATCCGAAGCCCTCTATCCCAGCATCAGCAATACCGATAACAAGAGTTATGCCAATTCCGACTTCTGGCTGGAAGACGCTTCGTTCATCAAACTGAAGAATATCAGTCTGTCCTACAACATTCCGCGTAAAGTGGCCAAATTCGCCGGCATACAATTGACGGTCAGTGCACAAGACTTGTTGACCATCACCAAGTACAAGGGTATGGATCCCGAAGTATATTCAAGCTACGACGGACTGGACTACGGTGCCTATCCCATACCACGAACATTCACCTTTGCCGTGAAACTCAGATTCTAACCACTCACTAAAAGAATAAGAACATGAAAACTCATCTGTATATCAAAAACATACTCCTGGCAGCCACAGTAGCTCTCAGCCTCTCGGCCTGCGAGGATTTCCTGACCGAAAAACCTTACGGACAATTGACGACCGAAGGTTTCTTCAGTAGTAAGGAAGACTTGGACGCATCGCTCAACGCTCTCTATTCCGTCGTAGCCACTTCACAGGGACAAAACAACTACTGCGGCACCAATTTCTTGGCCGGTGACGACATCTCCACCCATCCCGCCAGTAACAAGCAGCCTCTGCGCGAGCATGACCAATACAGCGTCAGCGACAACAACTCGTGGCTGGTAAGCATGTGGGAACAGCGATACAAGGTCATCAAGGCCGCCAACTTCATCATCAACAATGCCGAACGTACGCCCGACGTCAGTGCCGAGGACATCAAGCAGGCACTTGCACAAGCTCATTACTGGCGGGCCTACTCCTACTTCTATCTGGTAACTACTTGGGGTAAAGTACCTGTCATGCTGGAAGAGGAAATAGACTACAACGCTCCCCTGAAATCAATAGAAGAGGTGTACGAACTTATCCTTTCAGATCTGAAAATTGCCGAAGAAGGATGCCCTGCCATGTATAGTAGCGAACCCTACGCCCGCAATGGGATCAACATTGCCGTCAGCCAAGGAGCCGTTAAAGCCACCATGGCCTATATATATATGTGTATGGCCGGCTGGCCGCTCAACAAAGGAACGGAATACTACGACCTAGCCGCCCAAAAAGCTGAGGAAGTGATAGACGGAGCCGAAAACGGGACCTATTACTACAAACTGCTGGACCAGTACAGCCAAGTCTATTCAATGGCCTACAACGAAAACAATCCCGAAGTGCTGCTCGGTGTATATTATAACCGTGACCGTACCGCCCAAATGATTCCACTGACTGACTTCCTGCTTGACATGAAGCAAGGCGGATGGGGCGACACCAATGGCGAAATCAAGTTCTGGAAAGAATTCCCCGAAGGGCCGCGTAAAGATGCCACTTATTTCCCCAAAATAATGTTGGCCGACGGGGAACTGCACGACTGGTGGTACGACACAGATCCTCCTTCACGTGAAGTGGTGGCTCCTGTCTTTATGAAAACAGCCGAAAGCTCGGCAAGAGGTATGGAATTTGACTACACCGACCCGACACCTCTTTCAGCAAACGGTGAAAAAACCGTGCAAATCATCCGCCTATCGCAAGTATATTGCTGGTATGCCGAAGCAATAGGACGTTCGGGAAAAGTAACCGCCAAGGCAGTGGAGATGCTGAACCGTGTACGTAACCGCGCCGACGGAGAAGCTTCCAATATCTATTCAACCTCCATGACACCCGAACAATTGGCCGAAGCCGGATACAATGAACATGGATGGGAAATAGCCGGATATTATTGGGCCGGACTGGCCAGCCGCGCCCGCGACATGTTCCGCATGTACCGCTACAAGGAACATTTCGAATTCCGCAAGGAAAATCCCGAAATCGAGGTTGCACCGGGTATCTTCCGAAAAGAAGCCGTAGCGGTCAGTGGTACGTGGGACGACAGCCGTATGTATTCGCCCTACCCCTATGAAGATGCAATATTAAACCCGAACTTGAAACAATAACGTATTCTTAGGAAATAACAATTCCAGGAAATAACGGGTCACCCCATATTCCGTTATTTCCTGGAATTGTTTGCATACAGCAGAAACTATCCAAGGGAAATAGCTATATTTGCCTCATCATCCAACATCTGTATGCCATGAAACAAACATTTTCAGCACTCTACGCTCTTTCTATTTTCCTTCTGTCGGCCATCAGTGCCGATGCACAAACCATCCAACCCGTCGAACCACCAATCATGGGTTGGAGTTCGTGGAACACTTACCGCATCAACATCAACGAAAGCCTCATCAAACGGCAAGCCGAAGCCATGGTATCGCTCGGACTGAAAGATGTAGGCTATCGGTACATCAACATCGACGACGGCTTCTTCGGATACCGCAACGAAAAGGGGATACTGCAAACCCACCCCAAACGTTTCCCAAACGGCGTCAAGTGTGTAGCCGACCACATTCACCGCCTCGGACTGAAAGCCGGTATCTACTCCGATGCCGGAGCCAACACCTGCGGTTCACTTTGGGATGCCGATCCCAACGGGGTAGGCGTTGGTCTGTACGGCCACGAAAAGCAGGATGCCGACCTCTACTTCAACCAATGGGGCTTTGACTTCATCAAGATAGACTATTGCGGTGCCGGACAGCAACTCGATTTGGATGAACGTGAACGTTATACAGCCATCAGCAAAGCCATTCGAGAAGTGTGTCCACGTGACATCTCGGTCAACATCTGCCGATGGGCCTTTCCCGGCACCTGGGCACGCGGCCTGGCCCGTTCGTGGCGCATCAGCGGCGACATATCCCCCCACTGGAGTTCCGTGAAGTCCATCATCCGGAAAAACCTCTACCTCTCTGCTTATGCCAGAAACGGACACTACAACGACATGGATATGCTGGAAATAGGCCGAGGCCTTACACAAACGGAAGAGGAGGTACACTTCGGGATGTGGTGCCTCATGAGCTCTCCGCTACTCATCGGGTGTGACCTGACGACCATTCCCGATTCCTCCCTGAAACTACTGAAAAACGAGGAACTGATAGCGCTCAACCAGGATCCACTAGGTCTCCAGGCCTATGTAGTACAACACGAAGGCGAAGGATATGTATTGGTGAAAGACATCGAACAGCTACGCGGCAATGTGCGTGCCGCTGCCCTTTACAATCCGTCGGACAGCACATGTGCCTTCCATGTTCCGCTGGACCTACTTGAATTGGACGGGAAAGTGAAAGTACGCGACCTCGTGAAGCAAAAAGACGAAAAAGCAATCCGAGAATATCTGTCGTATACCTTACCGCCGCACAGTGTAAAAATTCTGCGCCTCGAGGCAGAACAACGCCTCGAACCCACCCGCTATGAAGCCGAATGGGCTTACCTTCCTCTCTACAATGACCTGGGCAAACAGAAACGCATCATCAGTCCCCAACCCTTTGAAGGAGTTTCGGGACGAATGATTGTAACCCACATCGGCGGAAGCAAAGACAACTACATGGAATGGAGCAACGTCCATAGCGACAAAGGGGGCAGCTACACACTGACCATCGCCTACCTGCCTCCCGAAGCGGGAAAACGCGAAGTGAACGACCGTCTCATCGAGGTAGAAGTAAATGGACACGCCTACGCTCCCATTAAGAAGTTGGCGAAAAACCGCTCCGAAGGTATCTGTACCGTCAGCTTACCCGTCCGATTGGAACCCGGCCGCAACACCATACGTCTGGGCAGCGCCTACACCTGGACACCGGACATCGACTGCATCACGCTCGAACCACAATCCTAAAGGATGATAATGAAAGAAGGCTGCGTTCGTAAACGCAGCCTTCTTTCATTATATCATCTGTCTTTCCATCAGGGCAATGTCACCTTGAACAACTCACTTGGGCGATGTTCCCGATGAATGATGTCCACCATCTGATTAACAATATCGGGATGTTGGGCAGCTAGGTCATGATCTTCGTGAATATCTGCAGCCAAGTCGTAGAGATGAGGTTTTCCTTTCTTCACAACCAGTTTCCAGTCACCCATACGCACACCAATCTGGTCTGTTTCATGGAATTCCCAATACAGGAAGTCATGCTTCTGCTGCTTGTCGTCCTGCCCCAGCATCGTCGGAGCGAACGAGATACCGTCGAAGCAATCGCCTTCCAGCTTCTTGTTCAGATACTTTTTAGGGAACTTCTTGTCGCCTATCAGCTCGCAGAACGTAGGCATCACGTCGTAAAAGGCCAGCTGGTGGTCGTTTACCGTACCGGCAGGTACATGTCCCGGCCAGCGTACGATGAAGGGAATGCGAATACCGCCTTCGTAGCACTGACGCTTTAAACCGCGCAACTTACCGTCGCGCCCGAAGAACTCTGGATCGGCACCACCTTCCTCGTGAGGACCATTGTCGCTGCTGAAGATTACCAATGTATTTTCGTCCAGCCCCTTCTCTTTCAACTTGGCCAAAATCTCGCCCACATAGGCATCCAGACGGGTAATCATGCCTGCAAACTCGGCATGTGTATGCACCACGGCATTATAACGCGAACCTTCATCTCCTCCCCAAGTCTTGTCCACGAAGAACTTCTTCTTATAAGCCTTTAGAATCGAATCATTAGGCTGAGCCAGTTCTGCATGAGGCAATGTATAGGTGAAGAAGCCATAAAAAGGTTGTTTGCCGTCCTGCTTGTCGAGCCAAGCCAAAGCCTCCTGATGAATCATGTCAGCCGAATATTGGGGACGCTTCTTGTACTCGTCGCCATACATCGGATATTGGATGTTTTCTTCCATCGTGATGCGAATAGTAGCCGTATCGCCTTTCGACTTGCTATAACGGTTCAGGAAGTTCGGATAGTATAGATGGGCCTGGAACTGGCAGATGAAGCCATAATACTCGTCGATGCCGCGCTTGTCGGGCGTAGAGCACGAACCTTCGTAGCCGCCCGCCCACTTGCCGAACATGCCGGTGGTATAACCGTTCTTCTTCATGATCTCAGGCAGAATAATGTGACCAGGATCGTAGGGTTCCTGTCCCACAACGGTATATTCATCATTGTCACCGTATTTCATCAAAGGAGCATTGGTCCAATATTCTTTGTTTCCACGCACATGCCCATGGCCTGAGTGCTGGCCAGTCATCAGTGAGGCACGTGACGGCGCACTAACAGGGCTTCCTGCATAAGCTTGCGTAAAAAGCATACCCTCGGCTGCCATACGATCCAAATTGCGAGTTTGAATATATTTCTGTCCGTAACAAGCCAAGTCACCGTAACCCATGTCGTCACAGAGAATGAAGATAATGTTCGGACGGTCCGAACTATTGCCTGACTTTTCTGCCGCCACAAGCGGCAACGCCATCGTCAGGAAAGAAGCGGAATACAAAAGAGGAAATACTGGATTAGATTTCATAAGGTCACTATTAATTAATAATTGAAAATAAAAGATTTAACATCACAAAAGTAACTTATAAAAAGTCACAAACAAAACTTTCTGCTACAGCATTGCATTTGGGTTAACATTCATTTAATACAACAACCGCCAAAGAAAGCGATCAAAATCGCAACAGAGTACTCACCGCCGCCTGATAAGCATCAAGCCTGGAAGCCTTATGGATGGCTTTGTGTGCCTTGCGATCACCTTCGGGCAACAGATATTCCCAAAAGCTCTTCATCTTCATCAGCAACTGACGGTCGCCTCCCTGCAACAGCTCGGCATAGCGACAAAAAACATCGGAATGCATCAACCTGATTCTCTCAAGTTTCTCTGCCTCGGAAAACTCACTGCCACGTGCATATTCCAAACCCAGAGCCGGATTGGCCAGCAAGCCACGCCCGACAACGACACCTGCCAAACGGGGAAAACGCTCGCGAACACGACTAATATCAGCAACCGTCAGCAGGTCGCCATTATAGAAAAGCGGCTTCTCACACCCTTCGTAAAACGCACTGAAAGCCTCCATATCCACCTCTCCCTTATACTGCTGCTTGCCAAGCCGCGGATGCAGGATAAGGTCCGACAAAGGCAAACGGTTGAGCAAAGGCAACAGAGCCAGGCATTCATCCGCCTGCTCCCATCCCAATCGCAACTTGACAGACAAACGCATCTGGGGGAACTTCTGACAGAGCGTAGTCAGCAGGTTTTCCACCTCCTCGGGATAGGGCAACATGCCTGCCCCGTTATGTCGTTTAGCCAGCAAGGGGAAAGGGCAACCCAAGTTCAAATCTGCCTCGCGATAGCCTCTCGATACAAACAGTTCGAGAACCCGCTCCGCCTTCTCCAGATCGGGAGCGATGAGCTGGGGCACCAACCGAAAGCCTTCGTTATTCTCAGGCTCGATATCGCGCACGTCTTTCCGCCTGATTTCACCATGTTCCACTCTGACAAACGGCGAATAATAGCACTCAACGCCGCCAAAGAAACATGCATGAGCCTGCCTGTAGATGGCGTCGGTATACCCCTGCAAGGGAGAAAAACGGATGGAAAATGTTGGTTGCATGGTTGTCAGTCGGTTGTTTCCGACAAATGTAAGGATATTCTTGGGCTTTTGCAAATGCCCCAGCGAAAAGCCTTCTTTCTGCTCATGAAAAACGAGGTAGCGACCTGCCAAAAGAAAGCTATGTTTTCGACTAAAGAAAACTATGTTTTAAGACAAGAAAAGCAATGCTTTCTATCAGAAGAAACTATGTTTTTCCACCCGTTAATTATACCGAAAAAGAAAAAAGAAGAACGAAAAGGACAAACAGTTCCTACAAATATACGTTACTTTTGTAGTAAAACCCACCTTAAACAAGAAAGGAGCAAGAATATGAAAAAGTCAATTTACACCGCCTTCCTAGCCTGCACACTGGCATCTGCCACTCCCATACAGGCACAGACGGACAAAGAGGCACAAAAGGCACGCACTGAACAGACCGTCAAGGAGGCACTCGAGGCCCGTCGCTACCGCATCGAAGTAAATTACATGACACCCATGCGCGGACGGAGCCGTGCCCTGACCGACAACTATTCGCTGACCATACATGGCGATTCCGTCCTCTCTTACCTGCCCTACGTAGGCGAAGCTTACAGTGCGCCTTATGGCGGCGGAAAGGGACTGAACTTCGACGCCCTTATCCAGACCTACGAAGCGAAGGACGGCAAAAAGGGGCGCAAGGAAATCCGATTTACGACTACAAACGACGAAGATTCCTACACGTACCATCTGACCATCTATCCCGACGGTACCACACAAATTCGCATCCAACCCACGCGACGCCAATCCATCTCCTTCAATGGAAAGATGGATACGGATGAGTGATTCTTTTCTCACCTTCTGAAGTGCGATGTACATCACCTGTTTTTGCTTTTCTATTGATATACAATAGTTTGCTAAAAACAGATGTACATCGCACTTTCTTGTATTCCCTCCCCATACCCGCTAACTTTGCCGCCGAAAAAAATAAATGCATGAAAAAAACTAAACTCTTCATACTCTTCATCTGCGCCTGCATGGCTCTGCCTGCCCAAGAGAAGGGAAAACGCTCGCTTTGGAAAGTAGAGCTGGCAGGCGCTCTCAACAATTACGACGCTTGGGAAGTGGAACCATCCGTCGCCTTCCTGCCATTGGATTATGTCGGAGCCAGTCTGGGGCTGATGTTCATCCGTCCCTATCACGACAATACGCCTGCAGGAACATCGCAGGACAAACAGCTCCGATGGAGCTATACAGACGATTATGCTCCCAGCTATTTGTTAGCCCTGCGGCCCGCCCTGCAACTGAATACGCCGAAATGGTGGGTGGGGCGTGATAAGGACTATGCACTCTACCTCAGCCTGTCACCTGGTCTTACTCTACCCTTGCCCGCCAACCGTGGTTTCAACATCGACTATTATCCCAACAAGCCAGGCATGTGGACTACCATCCGCCGCGAATACATCCAAAATCAAGGAGCCCGCACCGTCTATTACCACCTGCGCACGGCGCTCTCATTGGAGATAGACGGAGGATTCATTTTCTCGCTCGGCTATACCTGCTCGGATTTCGACCTCTATGGTGGTAGTCGTAACATCACCATCGAAGGACGGAAGCTGTCTTTGCCCGCTCACAAGCTGATGCACTCGATATCCATTGGCCTTGGATACCGGTTCTAACTGGAATCAGCCAACACAAAAACACGTCAACAAAGGACATTTTCCCTACAAATCATTGCAAAAAGTCAAAGTTTGTTTTACATTTGCACACACTATACATTGAAATTATTATCACTTAGAACGAAAAACATACTTACCATGGACACAAGCAAGATTGTAGGCGAGAAAATCAAATCGCTTCGCGAAAGCAAGAACATCAGCCGCGAAGAGCTGGCAGAACGCTCGGGCCTGGCCATCGAACAGATTGAACGAATCGAAAACAACATCGACCTGCCCTCGCTGGCACCGCTTATCAAAATAGCCCGCGTATTAGGTGTACGCCTCGGCACCTTCCTTGACGATCAGGACGAAATGGGACCCGCCATCTGCCGCAAGTCGGAAGCAAGCGACAGCATCAGCTTCTCAAACAATGCGATCCAAAGTCGCAAGCACATGGAATACCACTCCCTGTCCAAATCGAAGGCCGACCGCCACATGGAACCATTTATCATCGATGTAGCTCCGACAGACGACAACGAGTTCGTCCTCTCCTCACACGAAGGCGAAGAGTTTATTATGGTGATGCAAGGCACCATGGAAATCTGTTACGGAAAAAACACTTACCTGCTCGAGGAAGGCGACAGCATCTACTACGATTCCATTGTCCCTCACCACGTACACGCTTATCAAGGACAGGCTGCCAAAATACTGGCAGTAATCTACACCCCCGTATAACACATGCATCTACATAAACTCGTATCGGGCACGCTACTGCTTATGGCTGTGGCGTGTACACGTGTTTCCGCCCAAGACGCCGAGCTGACTCGCATCAAGCAGAATTTCAGCCAACTGATACTGCCGACGGAAACGGATGAATTTCATCTGAACGCTACGCTGTCATCCCTTTCGCGTACCGAGAGAGGGTCTGACCAGGTTGTGGTGGAACTGTTCCAACGCTATCCTTCAGATCCCGACATCATCCGCACCTTCCTAACCACACAAACTGCCGAAGGTACCTGGCCCGACATCAACTACCAGGACAAGAAGCGTTCGGGATGGGAACCACGCATACACACGGAACGTATCCTGGAGCTGGTGAAGCTTTACTCCACCCCAGGCAGCTCCTACTATCATTCTGCCGAGATGGAAAAAGTCATACACAAGGCACTCGGCTGGTGGTTTGCCACCAAGCCTGTCTGCCTGAACTGGTGGTACAACCAAATAGGTGTGCCCAAGACCCTGGGCAACGCCTTCCTGCTCTTCGAACCACAGATGACGGACGAAGAACGACGGGGAGCCATCGAAGTGATGGAACATGCCCGTTTCGGCATGACGGGACAAAACAAAGTGTGGCTGGCAGGCAACGTCCTGGTACGCGCATTGTTACAAAACGACATAGATTTGGTGCGTCAAGCACGCAACAGCATCGCTTCGGAAATCGTCACAGGACAGACCGAAGGCATCCAGCCCGACTGGAGCTTCCACCAGCACGGCACACAACAACAATTCGGCAACTACGGATTGTCCTTCCTGGCCAGCATGAGTTTCTACTCGGGCGTCTTCGCAGGGACCTCGCTGGCCTTCAGCGACGAGCAGCTGGAGATTGTCCGCCGCCTCACCGACGAAGGCTACCGCTGGATCCTATGGAAAGGCAAGATGGACATCAGCGCCCTGGGCCGGCAGTTCTTCCAGCAATCGCAAGTGCATAAAGGCCTGGGAACCGCCTTTGCCGCTACCGAACTGGGAGGCGGCGCGTCCGAATCCTGCAACGAAACGGCCCGCGCCCTGTGTCGCGAGAACTTCGGCCCCAACGCCACGAACGGACTGACGGGGAACAAACATTTCTTCTGCTCCAACTATACCGTGCACCGCCGCCCCACGTGGATGGCTACGGTGAAGATGGCTTCGCGGCAGGTCATCGGGACCGAAACGCTGAACGGCGACAACATGAAAGGCTTCTACTCGGCCGACGGAGCTACTTATCTCTATCGGGACGGACGCGAATACCTCGACATCTTCCCCTTGTGGGACTGGCGCAAGCTGCCGGGCGTGACAGCCTTCGCCACCGATGCTCCCATGCCAGTGGTCAAGGGCGACCGACCGCGCAACAGTAGCGACTTCGTGGGCGGACTGTCGGACGGAAAGCAGGGCATGACGGTGATGGACCTCGACCGCGCCGGCCTACGCGCCCGCAAGGCGTGGATCTTCACCGACCGCTTTATTCTCTGCCTGGGAGCAGGCATACAGGCTGACAGCAGTCTGGCCGTAACCACCGCCATCGAGCAGTGCCACCGCCACGGCGACCTCTTCGTCCTGCTGCCCGGCAAACACTGGAAAACAGCGGAAGGCACCGTAACAGCCAGTGGCAAAGAAGTACGCTTCCACCACAACGGCGTAGGCTACATCGCCTGGGGAGACGGCCTGAGGGCGACAGCCACCACCGAACGACGAACAGGCGACTGGCACGACGTGATGCAGATGTACCCCGAAGGTACGACCGTCAGCGGCAACGTGGTGCAGCTCTGTCTAAACCACGGCACGACTCCAAAGGATGCCTCCTACCGATACGTCATCCTGCCCGATGCCGACCGCGAACAAACCGCCGACTTCGACCTCGGCACCATCCGTGTGTTGCTCAACGACCGCACGGCGCAGGCCGTCCTGCTGGCCGACGGTAGCTGCTGGCTGGCCGCCAGCGAACCCGCCACACTGACCCTGCCCGACGGCACAGTAGTGAAAGCTACCACTCCCGGCATCTACCGCATAGCCAAGGGAACCGACGGAAACTACACCGCCCTGTGGACCTCGCCCTCGCGACAGCATACGCAAGCCGGACTGAGCATCGGCGTCCAAACCCTGAAACTGACAGATACCTACCATTATACAAACAACGAATAAAGGAAAAACGCTTATGTTATACGAACGCACCCTCGGCCAGTGGCTGGAACACTGGGCCGAAACGACACCCGACCGGGAATACATCGTCTACTCCGACCGCAACCTGCGCTTCACCTGGAGCCAATTCAACCGCCGTGTGGACGACATGGCCAAGGGCCTCATCGCCATCGGCGTGGAGCGCGGCACGCACGTGGGCATCTGGGCCGCCAATGTACCCGACTGGCTCACCCTGCTCTACGCCTGCGCCAAGATAGGCGCCGTCTACGTCACCGTGAACACCAACTACAAGCAGTCCGAGCTGGAATACCTCTGCCAGAACTCAGACATGCACACCTTGTGCATCGTCAACGGCGAAAAGGACAGTGACTTCGTACAGATGACCTACGCGATGCTGCCCGAGCTGCGCACTTGCCAGCGCGGACACCTCAGGAGCGAACGCTTCCCCTACATGCGGAACGTCATCTACGTCGGGCAGGAGAAGTACCGCGGCATGTACAACACCTCCGAAATCCTCCTGCTGGGCGACAACGTGGACGACAGCCGCCTGGACGAAATGAAGGCGAAGGTGACCTGCCACGACGTGGTGAACATGCAGTACACCAGCGGCACGACGGGCTTCCCCAAGGGCGTCATGCTGACCCACTACAACATCGCCAACAACGGCTTCCTCACCGGCGAGCACATGAAGTTCACGCAAGACGACAAGCTCTGCGTCTGCGTCCCCCTGTTCCACTGCTTCGGCGTCGTGCTGGCCACGATGAACTGCCTCACCCACGGCTGCACCGAGGTCATGGTGGAGCGTTTCGACCCGCTCGTCGTCCTGGCCTCCATCCATAAGGAACGCTGCACGGCGCTCTACGGCGTGCCCACCATGTTCATCGCCGAGCTGAACCACCCCATGTTCGACATGTTCGACATGTCCAGTCTGCGCACTGGCATCATGGCCGGCTCGCTCTGCCCCGTCGAGCTGATGAAGCAGGTGGAGGAGAAGATGTTCATGAAGGTGACCAGCGTCTACGGCCTGACCGAGGCCTCACCGGGCATGACTCACACGCGCATCGACGACCCCGCCGAAGTGCGCTACACCACCGTGGGCCGCGACTTCGAGCACACCGAAGTGCGCGTCATCGACCCCGAGACGGGCGAAGAGTGCCCCGTCGGCGTGCAGGGCGAAATGTGCAACCGCGGCTACAACACCATGAAGGGCTACTACAAGAACCCCGAAGCCACGGCCGAAGTGATAGACAAAGACGGCTTCCTCCACTCCGGCGACCTGGGCGTGAAGGACGAACAAGGCAATTACCGCATCACCGGCCGCATCAAGGACATGATTATCCGCGGCGGCGAGAACATCTACCCCCGCGAAATCGAGGAATTCCTCTACCAGCTACCCGGCGTGAAGGACGTGCAGGTGGCCGGCATCCCTTCGAAGAAGTACGGCGAAGCCGTGGGCGCCTTCATCATCCTCCACGAGGGCGTCACGATGGACGAGAGCGAGGTGCGCGACTTCTGCCTGGGCAAAATCTCGCGTTACAAGATACCCAAATACATCTTCTTCGTCAAGGAATTCCCCATGACGGGCAGCGGAAAGATACAGAAGTTCAAATTGAAAGATGTGGGCCTGCAACTGTGCAAGGAGCAGGGAATAGAAATAATCTGACGGGAAAGGAAAATCCCGGATAAATAGTTAGCCGACCTATGTCGGGAGCCTGTCCGAGGCCTAGGACGCTCAGCCGACATAGGTCGGCGGCATTTCTGAGCCCTCCGACAGCCAGCTGATATAGGTCGGCGGCATTTCCGAGCCCTCCGACGGCCAGCCGATATAGGTCGGCGGCATTTCCGAGCCCTCCGACAGCCAGCCGATATAGGTCGGCGGCATTTCCGAGCCCTCCGACAGCCAGCCGATATAGGTCGGCAGCATTTCCGAGCCCTCCGACGGCCAGCCGATATAGGTCGGCGGCATTTCCGAGCTCTCCGACGGCCAGCCGATATAGGTCGGCTGACTCCACACGGGAATTACTCCGCCTTCTCGGGATAGCGCATATTGGCGGCAGTCATGTGTTCCAGCACCTCGCACAGGTATTTGTCCGCCTCCCAGCGGGCCATGGGCAGGTCGTGGAGCAGCCAGTTGCCGCAGTCCTTCGGAGCGGCGCCGGGCACTTCGCCGTCATACTGGGCGATGAAGCGGAACGTGTCCTGCATGAGCAGCAGGATGTCCTGCGGCTCCAGGTTGCCGCGCATCAACAGGTAGTTGCCCGTCAGGCAGCCCATGGGGCCCCAATAGATGATGCGGTCTTTCCACTGCGGCTCGTTGCGCAGGTAGGTGGCCGCCAGGTGCTCGATGGTGTGCAGCGCACCCTGTCCGAGGGCAGGTTCGCGGTTGGGTTCCTTCATACGGATGTCGAAGGTGGTGATAATTTCGCCGTTCACCTCGTCCTTGCGTGAAACGTAGATGCCGCGCAACAGGCGGAGGTGGTCGATGGTAAAACTGGGAATCTTGTTCATATCGTTTCTTGAGTGGTTAATATTCATTTTTCAGGACGGATTATGATTTCAGGCGTTGCCAAGCCTTTCGAGGAACGCCCACGTCGTCTGGAACGACCGTTCGGCCATGGTGGCCCAGAAGTCGCGATACTGGGCGAAGTTGTCGTCGTGCGCCCCCGGTGTGTCGCTGACGATGCGGAAGCTGAGAAAGGGCACACCGTAGACGAAACACGTCTGGGCGATGGCAGCGGACTCCATGTCGACAGCCATCCCCTGGGGGAAGTGGCGCTTGATGGCGGCCAGCTCGGCGGCGTCCTCCACGAAGCGGTCGCCCGTGCAGATGAGTCCGCCGTGAATGCGGCTCTCCAGTCCGGCGCCTTCGTTCAGCTCCAGCGCGTGGCGCATCAACTGGGGAGAAGCCTCGTAGTAAAGGGGCATACCCTGCACCTGGCCGTAGCGGGTGCCATCGTTGCCGCAGTAGACGTCGTGATAGACCAACCGGTCGCTGGCCACTACATCGCCCACGCGCAGGCCTGCGTCGATACCTCCCGCCACGCCGGTGCTGACAATGCAGTCCGGCCGATGACGGCGGATAAGTTCGGCAGCTCCCACGGCGGCGTTCACCTTGCCGATACCACACTGGGTGAGCACGACGTCGTTGCGGCCCAAGATGCCTTCCACGTAGCGGAAACGGTCCTCGCCGCTCTCCTTCTTCTGCGACAGGCGGTCCGCCAGCTGGCGGTGCTCGCTGTCCATTGCACTGATGATGCCTATCTTCATATTCTGATTGATGCTTAAAAAATGTGTGCAAATGTACGACATTTCCCCGAAATACGTCTGCAGGGAGCGTGGAAAATGGGAGGAATGTGCTATCTTTGTCCGCATAAACAAGACCAAAGAATTATGACACTGAAAAGAATACTCCCCGACCTGGTGGCGATTGTCCTGTTCGCCCTGCTATCGTTCGTTTACTTCTTCCCGGCCGACACCGAAGGCCGCGTGCTCTTCCAGCACGACACGGCGGCAGGCGTTGGCATCGGACAGGAGGCCAAGGAATACTACGAGCAGACGGGCGAACGCACTCGCTGGACCAACTCCGTCTTCGGCGGCATGCCCACTTACCAGATTTCGCCCTCGTACGATTCCAGCCGACCGCTGCAATGGGTACAGAAGGCCTACCAGCTGTTCCTGCCGCAGTACGTACAGCTGACATTCATCCTCATGCTGGGCTTCTACATCCTGCTGCGTGCCTTCGGCCTGTCTGTGTGGCTGTCCATGCTGGGAGGCATCCTGTGGGCGTTCTCATCCTACTTCTTCATCCTCATCTCGGCGGGGCACATCTGGAAGTTCATCACCCTGGCCTACATCCCGCCCACGCTAGCGGGCATCGTGCTGGCCTACCGCGGACGCCTGCTGGCGGGCGGACTGGTGGCAGCAGTGTTCGTGGCCCTGCAAATCGCGTCGAACCACGTGCAGATGTCCTACTACTTCCTGTTCGTCATCCTCTTTATCGTGGGTGCCTACTTCGAACAGGCCTGGCGCGAGAAGACGCTGCCGCAGTTCTTCCGGGCCAGCGCCGTATTGGTAGTGGCAGCCCTCATCGGCGTGGCGGCCAACCTGTCGAACCTCTACCACACCTATACCTATAGCAAAGAAACCATGCGCGGCAAAAGCGAACTGGTGCAGACGGGCGAGGCGGCTAGGCAAGCCAGCAGCGGGCTGGACCGTGACTACATCACGCAGTGGAGCTACGGCATCGGCGAGACGTGGACGCTGCTTATCCCCAACTTCAAGGGCGGCGCTTCCGTGCCCCTGAGCCAAAGCGAAACGGCGATGGAGAAAGCCAACCCGATGTACAGCAGCCTCTACAGCCAGCTGACGCAGTACTTCGGCGACCAGCCCATGACAGCAGGCCCTGTCTACGTGGGTGCGTTTGTGCTGTTTCTCTTCCTGCTGGGTTGCTTCATAGTGAAGGGGCCGCTGAAGTGGGCTCTCATCGGCGCCACGCTGTTCTCCATCGTGCTGTCATGGGGCAAGAACTTCATGCCGCTGACCGACTTCTTCATCGACTACGTGCCAATGTACAACAAGTTCCGCGCCGTGTCGTCCATCCTCGTCATCGCCGAGTTCACCATCCCCCTGCTGGCCGTCTTCGCCCTGAAGAAGATACTGGAAGAGCCCACCGTACTGCGCGCCAACCTAAAGGCCCTAGGCATCAGCCTGCTGCTGACAGCCGGCGTGGCCCTGTGGTATGCCGTACCCTCGTCGGGCGGTTCCTATGTGCCTGCCCAAGAAGCGCAGATGCTGCAACAGGCCGTCGACGGAGGCATGATACCCGCCAGCGAGCTGAACGGCATCCTGGCCAATCTGGGTGAGATGCGCGCCGCACTGGTACAGGCCGATGCCCTGCGCAGCTTCCTCATCATCGCCATCGGCCTGCTGCTGCTCATGCTCTACACTACGGGCAAGCTGCGGCAGTCATTCACCATGGCCGGCATCGCTGTGCTCTGCCTGGTGGACATGTGGAACGTGAACAAACGCTACCTGAATGATGCCCAATTCGTGCCGAAGAGTATCCAGACTACTACCTTCAGCAAGACGCCTGCCGACGAGCTGATCCTGCAGGACACAACCCTGGACTACCGCGTGCTGAACCTGACAACGAGCACCTTCAACGAGAACAACACCTCCTACTGGCACAAGAGTGTGGGTGGCTACCATCCTGCCAAGCTGCGCCGCTACCAAGAGATGATCGAGCACCACATCGCCCCCGAAATGCAGGCTGTTTACTCCGCGATAGCCCGTGCAGGCGGCAAGATGGACAGTGTAGACGCCTCGAAGTTCCGCGTGCTGAACATGCTGAACACCCGCTACTTCATCCTGCCCGCTGGACAGCAGGGACAGACCGTGCCCATCCTGAACCCCTACGCCTACGGCAACGCGTGGTTTGTCGACCAGGTACAGTACGTGAACAATGCCAACGAAGAGATTGACGCCCTGGACACAGCCGATCCTGCCGTAACAGCCGTGGTAGACTCCCGCTTCAAAGATGCCCTGAAAGGCCTGGTCGAAAGCCACCGCGACAGCCTCTCCACCATCCGTCTAACCAGCTACGCACCCAATCGCTTGGTGTATGAAACCGACAACAGCGGCGACGCCGTAGCCGTCTTCTCCGAAATCTACTATCCCGACGGCTGGCAGGTGAGTATCGACGGGCAACCTGCACCGCTGGGCCGCGCCAACTACATCCTGCGCGCCCTCCACATTCCTGCCGGGAAACACACCGTAGAAATGCGTTTCGACCCGCAGAGTCTACACGTCACCGAAGGCATCGCCTATACGGCCCTGGCCCTGATGGTCATCGGCGTGATAGCAATCGTATGGAGAACGCAACGACAAAAGAAACAAAAAGAATAAAGAAAACCGTCCCTACCTTCACAGGTAAGGACGGCCCAAGTCAATAATACATGAAAAAACGCTATTTAGAGAGAGTTCTAACCCTTCATTAGGGTAGCGATGCAAATGTAAGGATGAATCGGGATGTAAAAAAATCAAATCGACCAAAAGGCCGATTTTACCGACGGATTTCAGATTAGCCTAGCAATCTTTTACTCAAATAACGCACTGGATACCAAACAGAAAGAGAACTTACAACAAGCACCGTCGCAAACACGAGCACCACGTCGGACACATGAACACTGACAGGATAAGCGGTAACAATAAAGTCGCCATTGCCTCCGCCCAAAGAAATAAATCCAAAGGTACGTTGAGCCCAACACAACAGTAACCCGGCTACAATACCGGCAACCGCTCCAAAAAGAGAAATCAGCCGGCCTTCAAACAAAAAGATGCGAACGATGAGAGAGTCGTCGGCTCCAAGATTGCGCAATGTCAACACATCCTCCCGCTTATCCAAAATGAGCATGGAAAGGGAGCCAATCACATTGAAGCACGAAACGACCAGAATGAACGTTAGAAAAAGATAAGAAATGAATTTCTCTATTTCCATAATACGGAATACGTCGGCCTGCTGTTCGTAACGGTTTTGTACAACAAACCGCTCACCCAGTAAAGAGACAATCTGTTGCCGGACAACTTCCGTATCTGCATCAGGCTTTAGCTTTAGCTCAATAGCAGAGACCTCGCGCCCGTAACCAAAGAGACGGCGAGCAAAATCCAGCGAGGTGACAATATAGTTAGAGTCGTATTTCTCCTGATTGACCACAAACACAGCACCGGGCGAAAACAGGTATTCACGATTAAAAGCTGCAGAAGGATTGGCCAGATTAACCCGTACATTGCGACGCGGTGCATAAACCTGTAAAGGGTCGACAAACTGAATACCTGTACCCAATCGTGACATCAACTCGATGCCTAAGAAACCATAGTCCACGATATTATCTTTCAGGATAAACCGCCCCGTACCGTAGAGCAAGCTGTCAATGGAGGTCAGTTGTTCGAAGTTGTCTTCCACCCCCTTGATGACAGCCATCACCTGACGATCCTTGTACTGCACCATAGCATTCTCCTCAAGCGTCTCCGTCCACACCTCTACCTCAGGCAAGGCACGAACCTGTCGGAAAGCTGGCTCGTCGGGTAGAAACACCTTTCCCTCGCGAACGGTTATCTTCAGCTGGGGATCGAAGGCAGTAAAAAAACCGGCCACCATGTCCTGAAAACCGTTAAATACCGACAGGGTGCACACCATTGCCAATGTTGCCAGCGCCACTCCGCAGACCGAAATGCCGGAAATGATGTTGACCGCATTGTGCTTCTTCCTAGAGAACAGGTAACGGCGGGCTATGTAGAACGACAGGTTCAAAGGATGACCTTATTTAAGCAATTCGTCAATGCGCTCCAGATAGTCTAGCGAATCGTCCAAGAAGAACTTCAGTTCAGGAATAATGCGAAGCTGAAAACGTACACGGGTACCCAATTCGTATCGGATGGACTTCATGTTGGCATTGATGTTTTTAATGAGTTCCTCACCCTTCTCAGAGGGGAAGATACTGAGATAGACACGAGCAATGCTCATGTCGGGGCTGATACGTACAGCACTGACCGAAACCAGCACGCCGTGCATGCTCTTGGTCTGCAACAAAAAAATGTCGCCCAGCTCCTTCTGGAGCAGGCGGGCTATCTTATTTTGACGGGTTGTTTCCATATTAAGCGTAATGGTTAATAATTATTTTCAAATTGTGGGATTTTCCGAATAAGAGTCAATCCATCTCGCAGAGGAAGAATAACTTTTTCCACCCGACGGTCACGAGCCACGAAGTCGTTGAACTCCTTGATACGAATAGTCTGCAGATCTGAACTGTGCGGATGTTCTTCCAACACATGACCATCCCATAGTGTATTGTCAGCAATGATATATCCACCGTCAGTCAAATACGTAAGTGCCATCTCGTAGTAATCCAAATACTTACGTTTGTCTGCATCTATAAAAACGAGGTCGAACATCAACCCCAGCTGTGGTACTCGTTCCAAAGCGTCGCCGATATAAAAGCGAATTTTATCAGCATACGGCGAACCTTCAAGCCAAGGACGAGTGAAATCTTCCTGCTCGTCGTTAATTTCGAAAGTGTGCAGCATGGCTCCCTCAGGCAATCCTTCAGCCATACAGAGAGCTGAATAGCCGCTGTAGGTACCTATCTCGAGTACCTGGTAGGGACAAATCATCCGTACGAACATCTTCAACATCCGCCCTTGCAGGTGCCCCGAAGCCATGCGAGGATACAGAAGCTTAAGGTGTGTGTCGCGGTAGAGTGCTCGTAAGTAATCACCCTCCGGATCGATATGCTGCAATATGTATTCGTCTAAATCCAATTGATAATTGAAAATTGATAATTAAAAATGAAAAAAAATGGATGAAATCACTGTCCATTCTACATTCTCAATTTTCGATTAATTTATAAATATCGGTTGCTATTGGGCAATACACTGTCTTCAGCATGTTTCAGGGCATCTTCGACCACGTTGATTTCGAGGAACGAAGTCTGCGTACCCTCCTTACCACTACTCAAATAACCCACCATATCAGTAGGTTGTAGCTTACCGTCTTTCAACAGACGACGCAGGGCAGCAAAATAATACTCCTGTCCGTTGGCCAGCTCGGGCATGTAAATAGCCTCCACTCCATAGGAAAGAGCCAAGTGGCGCATAGTCTTCTCCTTGTAACAAATAGCCAGCACGGGATACTTGCCGCGGAAAGCAGCCAAATTACGTGCTGTACGACCACTATAACTATCAGTAATGATAGCACGAATTTTCAACTTAGTAGTGGCCTTCACAGCCTGCTTGGCCAAAAAAGCCGTCACATCGTTGCTGTTCTCGTCCAACGGGATACGGATGTCATTCTCGGTCAACTTATCCTTTTCGGCCTGTGCGGCTACCTTGGCCATGGTCTTCACAGCCTCTACCGGATACTTGCCATAAGCCGTTTCACCACTCAACATCAAAGCGTCGGTACGATAATAGATGGCGTTGGCAATATCTGTCACCTCGGCACGAGTAGGACGAGGATTATTGATCATGGTATGCAGCATCTGTGTAGCCACAATTACCGGCTTCTTAGCCAGAATACACTTGCGAATGAGTACGCGCTGAATACCAGGAATGCGTTCCTGAGCTACCTCAATACCCAAATCACCACGAGCCACCATGATACCGTCAGCCACTTCCAGAATTTCGTCGATGTTATCCACACCCTCCTGATTTTCTATCTTGGCAATGATACGAATGTCGCTATGATGTTCATCCAATATAGCTTTAATATCAAGGATATCCTGCTTGTTGCGCACAAAAGAATGAGCAATAAAATCGATATCTTTTTCAATCGCATATAAAATATTATTACGATCTTTCTCAGTCAGCGATGGCAGATTGATGCGTACGCCAGGCACATTTACACTCTTACGGTTACCCAATGTGGCCTCGTTCTGTACTTCGCAATAAAGATAGTCGCCATCCTTTTCCACCACAACCAATTCCAAATCGCCGTCGTCAATCAAGATATGCCCACCGACATTCACATCGTTCACAAAATGAGAATAAGAAACGGAGATACATTCGCGTGTGGTCGGCTGTTCGGGATTTCCTGTCACCTTCACCTTGTCGCCTACCTTGAACGGGATGGGGTCGCTTGCCAAAGGAGTTGTACGCACCTCAGGACCTTTTGTATCCATCAATATAGCGATCCGGTTAGAGACCGTACGTACGTTGGCTATCAGCTTCTCGAAACCTTCGCGTCCAGCATGGGCGGTATTCATACGAACTACGTTCATACCTGCCTTAAACAGTTCTCTGATAAAGTCAACCTCACAACGTTGGTCAGAAATCGTTGCAACAATCTTCGTTTGTTTTAATAACATACTCTTATACCTTATTATATTTATATTACCTATTCTGTTTAATAACATCCGCCAAAGCTTCCAACGCCAGCCGATAGGAATTCAAACCGAATCCACAGATAACTCCCAGACAAGCGCAAGAAATCATTGAAACATGACGAAATGCCTCACGGGCATGCACATTAGATATATGAACCTCCACAACCGGTGACTTCACAGCACGAATAGCATCCTGCAAAGCAATAGAAGTATGTGTATAGGCTCCTGCATTCAGAATGATACCATCGGCATCGAATCCCACCTGCTGTATCTTGTCAATCAACTCCCCCTCAATATTAGACTGATAGTAATCAATCTGCACCTCAGGATACTTTGCACGAAGTTCCGCCAGATAATCCTCAAAAGAAACACTTCCATAAATGGAAGGTTCACGTTTACCCAACAGATTTATATTGGGGCCGTTTATTATTTGTATCCACATAATCGTTTTTTATTTATCTTTGCCGGCCAAAGAACATTTATTCAAGATGCAAAGGTAGAAAAAAGAAATGAAAACAGAAGAAAAATCGAGGAATAAGGAAAAACTGGCACTGATTATCAGGAAATACCAACAATACCTGCGACTGGAAAAAGCCCTTTCCCCCAACACACTCGATGCCTACCTGACCGACTTGGAGAAGCTATTACATTTCCTTGAGGGCGAAGAAATAGATATCCTAGACGTCACCCTCGACGACCTGCAACACTTCAGTGCCGGCCTGCACGATATTGGCATACATCCGCGCTCACAAGCACGAATACTGTCGGGCATCAAGTCGTTCTTTCATTTTCTCGTTCTGGCAGATTACCTCGAAGGTGATCCAAGCGAACTACTTGAAAGTCCCAAAATCGGATTTAAGCTACCAGAAGTTCTCACCGTGGCAGAAATCGACACGATCATTTCCACAATAGATCTGAGCAAGCCCGAAGGGCAACGCAACCGAGCCATCCTTGAAACGCTATACAGTTGTGGCCTACGTGTATCTGAACTTTGTACTCTAAAGTTGTCCGATCTCTATTTCGAGGAAGGATTTATCAAAGTAACAGGTAAAGGCAACAAACAAAGGCTTGTTCCCATTTCCCCTCGGGCTATCAAAGAGATTCGATACTGGCTGGAAGACCGTAAACGCTGGAAGATCAAACCAGGATTTGAGGACTATGTATTCCTTGCCAGATGGGGTAACGGAATATCACGCATTATGATTTTCCACCTCATCAAGGAACTCGCAGAACAAGCCGGCATTACCAAAAATATCAGCCCACATACATTTCGACATTCATTTGCTACTCACCTGCTGGAAGGAGGTGCCAACCTGCGGGCCATCCAATGCATGCTGGGGCATGAAAGCATTGCTACTACGGAAATCTATACTCACATCGACCGCCATATGCTCCGCAGTGAGATTATAGAACATCATCCACGCAATATAAAGTACCGCAAAGAGCAAGAAATTCATTAAATTATAATAAATATCCCCTTCCAGTTAACAAAATGTAGAAAGATTTAATAACTTTGCGACGCCGTATCCTGTGTTGAACAGAGTAGGTAAACATATAAAGAATAGGCAAATCAATTACAAACTATTAATTTATACCTAAAATGACTAAGAAACTGTATTTGCCATTATTAATGGCGTTAGTTGTTGCATTGTCATCATGCAGCAAGAAGATGGGCGAACTGTCATCTGACTATTTCACGGTGACTCCGCAGGTATTGGAAGCCGTAGGTGGTAAGGTTCCCGCTACAATCAACGGCAAATTCCCTGAAAAGTACTTCAACAAGAAGGCCGTAGTAGAAGTAACTCCTGTCCTGAAATGGGACGGTGGAGAAGCCAAAGGTCAGCCTAGCGTATTCCAAGGCGAAAAGGTAGAAGGTAACGACCAGACAATCTCTTACAAGATGGGTGGTAGCTATACCATGAAGACTTCTTTCGACTATGTACCCGAAATGGCGAAGTCTGAACTGTATCTGGAATTCAAAGCCACTATTGGCAAAAAGACAGTTGAAATTCCTGCTGTAAAAATTGCTGACGGCGTGATTTCTACTTCTGAGTTGGTTAAACAAACTGCAGGAAGCGCAAACACTGCTACAGGTGAAGATGCATTCCAGCGCATCATCAAAGAAAAGTATGACGCTAACATCATGTTCTTGATCCAACAAGCTAACGTTCGTTCTAGCGAATTGAAGACAGCCAAAGCCTTCAACGAAGAAGTGAAGAACATCAACGCTACCGAAAACAGAAAGATCTCTAACATCGAAGTTTCTGCATATGCTTCTCCCGATGGTGGTCTTGATTTGAACACGAAGTTGGCTGAAAACCGTCAGGACAACACAGCTAAAGTAATCAACAGAAACCTGAAGAAAGACAAGCTGGAAGTTAACGTTGACACCAAATATACAGCTGAAGACTGGGAAGGCTTCCAAGAACTGGTTAGCAAGTCAAGCATCCAGGATAAAGAACTCATTCTCCGCGTATTGTCTATGTACTCTGATCCTGAACAAAGAGAGCAAGAAATCAAGAACATCTCTTCTGTTTATAAGACACTGGCTGATGAAATCCTGCCTCAACTGCGTCGTTCTCGTCTGACTTTGAACTACGAAATCATCGGTAAGTCTGATGAAGAAATTGCTAATCTGGCTGCTACAGACGCTAAGCAACTCAACATCGAAGAACTGCTGTATGCTGCTACACTGACTGACGATGCTGCTAAACAAGAAGCTATCTACACCAAGGCTACTCAAATCTATCCTGAAGACTACCGTGCATACAACAACCTTGGCGAACTGGCTTATGAAGCCGGTAACCTGGACAAGGCTGAAAGCTACCTGAAGAAGTCTCTGTCTATTAAGAACTCTGCAGAAGCTAACATGAACATGGGTCTTATCTCATTGGTTAAGGGTGACAAGGCTGCTGCTGAAACTTACTTGGCTAAAGCATCTGGAGCTCCTGAGCTGAACGAAGCATTGGGTAACTTGTACGTAGCACAAGGCCAGTATGAAAAGGCAGTCAACGCATTCGGTGATACTAAGACAAACAGTGCTGCTTTGGCTCAGATCTTGGCTAAAGACTATAACAAAGCAAAAACTACATTGGCTGGTATTGCAAAACCCGACGCTTATACAAGCTATCTGAGCGCTGTATTGGGTGCAAGAACTAACAATGATTCAATGGTTATCAGCAGCCTGAAGGCAGCTGTAGCTAAAGACGCTACGCTGGGCAAGAAAGCCGCTACCGACCTGGAATTCGCTAAGTATTATACAAATGCTGACTTTATGAGCATTGCAAAATAAAAAAGCATTCATACACAAAAAAATGTCCGGCATAGAAATATGTCGGACATTTTTTTTTATTCACGCCAAAAAGAATTACATTCGCAGCCGAAGTTATAGAAAAAACGAGCAATGAAGAAACTATATCCACTACTATTTCTGGCAGCATGGCTGCTAGCCGCTTGCAGCAACCACGAAAAGGACATTGTCAGCATCAGTGGCATCATCAAAGGTCTTGGGAATGACACTCTCTATATATGCGGTACAGACAGATTGTATAACCGCCTGGATACACTGACCGTCAAAGAAGACAAAATCTCAACCCAGCTAGAAATAGACACACTGATTTCGGCATGGCTGCGGTTCTCCGACGGGACGGAAATACCCATCTACATGAACAAAGGAGAAAAAATTGAAATCAACGGATCGGCTACTTGCCTGGACTCGCTCTATATCAAAGGAAACACCGCCAACGAAAAGTTGTCACTCTTCCGCCAAAAGATAGAAAGAGATACTACCCTCACGGCTCAAGCACTCGAAGATTCAGCTAAAGTCTTCATCCAAAACAATCTGACCTCACCTGCATCGTTATATGTATTAGACAAATACCTGGTACAAAAAACGTCACCCGATTTTCCGGAAATCAAGAAATTGATAGAAGGAATGACCGGAGAACTTAAAGAGTACCTCTATGTAGAAAACCTTCTGAGGCAAATAGAAACAGCGGAAAAAGCAGAACCGGGAAAGATGGCTCCATATTTCCAACTACCCAGTAGTGAAGGCAAAGATCTTAAACGAACGGACTTCAAAGACAAATACTTGTTACTACATTTCTGGGCATCATGGGACGAAAAGTCCAAAGCGAGCAACCAGATGCTACGCAAGATTTATAAAGACAAGAAAAAACATAAGGATTTTGAAATACTCGGCATCTCACTCGATACTGATAAAGACTTATGGAAAAAAGCTATTGAAAACGACACACTGACATGGAAACAGGCTTGTGACTGCAAAGGCTGGAACAGTGACATTATCGAACAGTTCAACATTCAGGCGTTACCGACGAACATTCTGCTCACTCCGACGGGGAAGATTGAAGGACGCAACCTGACTCAGGAGCAACTGGAAGCAAAATTGAAAGAAATCGCCAAAGAGAAAAAACAAACTAAAAAATAATCCCGTGCTTGTCAAAGTTTTCGCAGCGGCTGTCCAAGGAATAGACGCCACGCTCATCACCATCGAAGTCAACAGTACACGCGGCTGCATGTTCTACCTCGTAGGACTGCCCGACTCGGCTGTCAAAGAAAGCCACCAGCGCATCATCTCCGCCTTGCAGGTGAACGGCTACAAGATGCCCACGAGCAACATCGTCATCAACATGGCTCCCGCCGACATCCGCAAAGAAGGTTCGGCTTACGACCTGCCGCTGGCCATCGGCATGCTGGCCGCCAACGAGACCATCCAATCTGATAAGCTGGACCGCTACCTGCTGATGGGCGAATTGAGCCTCGACGGCAGCCTTCAGCCCATCAAGGGCGCCCTGCCCATCGCCATCAAAGCGCGCGAACTCGGTTTCGAAGGCATGATCCTACCCCAGCAGAATGCTCGCGAAGCAGCCGTCGTGAATAATCTGACCGTCTACGGCGTGGAAAACCTACGGGAAGTAGTCGAATTCTTCAACGGTAACCAGGAGCTGGCTCCCACCATAGTCAATACCCGGGAGGAATTTTATGCCCGGCAAAATACATTCGACCTCGACTTCGCCGACGTCAAGGGACAGGAAAACGTGAAGCGCGCTCTCGAAGTAGCCGCCGCCGGAGGCCACAACGTGCTGCTCATCGGTTCGCCCGGCAGTGGCAAATCCATGCTGGCCAAGCGCCTGCCCTCCATCCTTCCGCCCCTTTTGCTGGGTGAAAGCCTCGAAACCACCAAGATACACTCCGTAGCCGGCAAGCTGGGCAAGGATGGCGGCCTCATCTCTATCCGCCCCTTTCGCGACCCGCATCACACCATCTCCAACGTCGCCATGACCGGAGGTGGAAGCTTCCCTCAGCCCGGCGAAATCAGCTTGGCACACAACGGTGTCCTCTTCCTGGACGAGCTGCCCGAGTTCAGCCGTAACGTCCTCGAAGTGCTCCGCCAGCCACTGGAAGACCGTAAAATCAGCATCTCGCGTGTGAAGTGCAATGTGGAATACCCCGCCAGTTTCATGCTCGTAGCCAGCATGAACCCCTGTCCCTGCGGCTACTACAACCACCCGACAAAGCCCTGCGTGTGCAGTCCCGGCCAAGTACAGAAATACCTGAACCGCATCTCCGGTCCGCTGCTCGACCGCGTCGACCTGCAGATTGAAGTAACGCCTGTCCCCTTCGAAAAGATGTCCGACATCCGCCCCGGCGAACCAAGCGTCGTTATCCGCGAACGCGTGGTACGTGCCCATCAACTACAACAGGAACGCTACGCCCAAGTACCCGGCGTCTACTGCAACGCGCAGATGAACAGCAAACTGTTATCCCTCTACGCGCGACCCGACGAGCGCGGCCTCGCCCTGCTGAAAGGCGCCATGACGCGCCTCAACCTCTCGGCCCGCGCCTACGACCGCATCCTGAAGGTAGCCCGCACCATTGCCGACCTGGAAGGCTGCGAATCTATCCAGTCCGCCCACCTGGCCGAAGCCATCGGCTACCGCAACCTAGATCGCGAGGACTGGGCGGGATAAACTTCGAACCCATCTACCAAAAATTCCCCAGTCAGCCGATTATTTTTTGTTGACTGGGGAATTTTTATTTCCTAACTGGGGAAAAATCCTTGAAAGGCTCCAGATGGATATAGCTCCCGTCACTGCTGCGTAACAGTGAAATACTGCCAGTTGCTCGTAGCCTGCTGCTTCATTTCGTCATCGAAAATGGCGCAATAATACTTTAAAGAGAATTTTCCTTTCCTCAGATGGAGTTCATCATAAGGCATGAAGAGAGTACTTGACATGGCAACGTCATCATAGCGGGGAGTGAACTGTTTACCAACAACCACACTACCATCATACGTACCATAACAGGGCACGCTGCTCTTGTTGTCGTCCTTTAGCGGCGTACCATCCTCAAAATAGAAATAAGCGTTCAAGTCACCCGTTTTGCCCTTCATGCCTTCTACGCTATAATTGACGATGATGTTCATCCCCTTTTGCCCGTTCTGCACCACGTTATGTTGGGTTTCCACCGATTTGATGACGATGCTCTTTTCCACTAAGACCGAGTCTATTTTTTCTTCGTCATCATCCGAATCGGAAGAGATAGACTTTTCAGATAAATTGGAGGAAGAACTGCCTTTTGTCAACAGTTTGCCGAAATGTTCATCTGATCCCAATTTTTTCTCTATATCATTCAATATCGCATTAACAGTAGCCGCCGAATTAAACTTATCAAACTTAAATTTAAGAACCTCTTTAAACCTATTTTCGCCTATCCAACAATATGCAACAGTTTTAATATCATAACTCCTTAACATGGAAGCAAGATGGGCTGATCGTTGTTCAGGGCTCCATTCAACAATCAAATCATTATCAGATATGCCACTATAACAATCACAACAAAGAATGTCCAAATTAACTATAAATGCCACATCATCATCATCAGCGAATTCACAATCAGTACTATCCCACAAGTCGTCAAAAAAGAATTTTTGACCATTAGAAAACTCAATCAACACAACTTCTTCATAACCCCAATCTACGTCTTCATTTTCATCAAATAATAAAGCTGTACTTGGAACAATAAAACCGAACGATAAATAATAATAATAAGTATTATACTCCATAACCATGTATTCCATATCAAAAGGAGTAACATTATTTCCCGAAACCTTAACAGGTGAATTCACCCTATACATATACCACGGATCATCTTTTTTTACCTCAAACGGATAAGGCTCCTTCTCCCAATCCTGTTTTCCATCGCCCCGCACCAGGGCCAAGATTCCGCATACTACCGCTACCAGCAGCAGACACATTACCACCATTCGTTTCATCGTCATACGCTCTTTAAAATCCAGCATGTATTTCTGCAACTCATGCCACTTGGGAACAAGGAACTGTTTTGCAAATTTCACCATGTATTTCTGTAATTCACGCAACTTGGGTACGAGGAACTGTTTTACAAATTCCACAACTGATTTCTGCAACTTGTACCACCTGGGTGCAAGAAACTGTTTGATTTGCTCGAGGACCGGATGCATAGCGTAAGTATTTTAAAGGACATCCAAATTTAATCAAAATGCGGCAGGAAAGGAAACACCCATCAACCTCTGCAAAGGACAAACGGACGGTAAGCCGCACCAAACGGCCGAAATAAAGGAATAAGCGGAACAAAAAAATACACGCCCGGCTCGAAAGATACGAAAAACATACGACCTTCTGATGCAAAAGAAGCAATGTTTCGCATCAGAAGGTCGTATGTTTTTAAAGGAATGGAAGTCACTGTCCACAAGCCCCCTTCAACCGTTGCAGGTGGCAGAAGAGGAGGTGACCGTCGCCGTCGTGCAGATGCATACCGTTACCCTCGCAATAGCGGAAGAAGGAACAGTCGGCACACACACCTTTTTTCATCCAGCGACGATTTCGGAAGGGCTGGAAGCGGTGTTGCCACACGTCCATGAAGTCGTCGCAGTAGATGTTGCCCTGGTGGTAGTCGGCACGGATGCTGGGGCAGGCGGAGATAGAGCCGTCCGCCAGAACGGAGGCGACACTGATGCCGGCGTTGCAGGTGTAGAAGCCATCGCGCACCTCGCCCTCGTAGCTACCGAGGAAACCTTCGCAGCCGTAGCTGACGCGCAGTTTGCCTTCGCGGCGGGTACGACGAATGAAGTCCATCAGATCCTTGAAGTCGCGGTCATCCAACTGGAACTCGGGATAGCGGGCAGCACGCCCGACGGGGAAAATGGTGAACAGGCGCCAGCGGCGAACGCCAGCCTCGTAGAGCGCGTCCTTCAGCTGCTCCAAACGGGCATAATTGCGGCGATTGACGCAGGTAACGACATCCCACTTCACGTCCCGCTCCTGTGCCAGCAGGCGGATGGCGTTCATCGCACGGTCGTAGCTGTCAGGATGGCCGCGCAGCCAGTTGTGGTCGTCGGCAAAGCCGTCGAGGCTGACGGTGATGGCATGGAGCCCCGCAGCCAGAAGGCTCTGCAGGCGTTCGGCGGTGAGGTAGAGGCCATTCGTCACCATGCCCCAGGGATAGCCGCGGCGGTAGAGGGCGAGGCCCACCTGCTCCAGGTCGTCGCGCACCAGCGGTTCGCCGCCGGTGATGATGATGTTCACTTCGTGCGGATCGACGTGAGGCGTCAGACTATCCACCACTCGCAGGAAGTCTTCGGCGGGCATGTCAGGGATTTCGGTCGTGCGCTTGCAGTCGCTGCCGCAATGCTTGCAGTGGACGTTACACCGCTGCGTGCACTCCCAGAAGAGCTGCTTCAGTGGATGCAAGGCCTTCTGGTTCTCGCGCATCCGGCGGAAGACTTCCAGCGCCAATCGCTTGCGCAGGGAAAGCCGTTCTACGGGCGTCTTCATGGCTCCTGCTTCTTCAGTTCGAAGTCCACTTCCTGACTGTCGCTGCCCTGATACCAGCCTTCACCGCCCTGCGGGTCCATCTTGATGGTGGCGGAGTCGGCCTTGAGCGCGCCCGAAGGGTCTTCGCATACCACGCGGAAGCGGTCTATCATCGTCATCTCATTCTGGTAGAGGTAATTGCCGTCCTTGTCGGTCTGCAAGGTATCAAAAGCCTGCGGAGGGAATGTCTCGTCCGACTTCCATTGCATAGGTTTCACGATGATACGGGCGCCTTCGATAGCAGCCTTCGTGTCCCGATCCGTGACCTTGCCCTTGATTTCATACTTGGCATAGGGAGTGCCGTATTCATCGGGCGTTTCACCCAAAGAGTCGCAAGAGGTGTAGCCCAGCAGGGCCAGAGCACCAGACAGGAGGCCGTTGCAGGCCTTCAACAAACTGACTTTGTGTGTCGTTTTTTTCATGTTATCATTGTTTTTAGGTTTACATCTTAATAAATGCACGCCGCCGGGCTTTTACTGCACCGGCCCGCGACTTTTTTCGATGCGGATGCGCGCATCCACCGCGATAACATGCTTGTCCGTGGCAAGCAGGGGGTTGATATCCATCTCCTTGATCTCCGTGGCAAAGCGCAGGAGGGTGGAGAGGCGTACAATGATTTCGGCAAACTTGTCCTCGTTGACGCCCTGCTGGCCGCGCGTGCCCTTGATAATCTTGTAAGCGCGGAGCGAACGGATCATGGAGTAGGCTTCTTCGTAGGACAGCGGGGCAAGGCCGGACGATACGTCCTTCAGTACCTCGACGAAGATACCGCCCAAGCCGCAGAGCACCACGTGGCCGAATTTCTCTTCGTACTTGGCGCCGATGAACAGCTCCGTACCCTTCAGCATGGGTTGCACCATGACGGCAGTTACTTCGGGCAACTGCATCATGCGGTCGAATTCTAGTGCCAGATGCTGCTCGCTCTTGATGTTGAGCACCACGCCGCCGATGTCCGACTTGTGGACGGGACCTACCACCTTGGCCACCACGGGGAAGCCCGCGCGGCGGGCGAAGGCCAGCACCTCTTCCTTCTTCGAGGAGACGAACTCGTCGACCAGCGGGATGCCCGCCGAGCGGAGCAGCGCCTGTACCTGATGGGGCGGGATGTAGCCGTCGTCGGCGATGGAGTCGATGATGCGGCGGATGCGCGGCACGTCCACGCCGAACAGCTCGATTTCGTTGGCCGCGGGACGGGGCACGTTCATGATGCGCGTCAGCATGGTGCCCAGCGTCACCTCGTCGGCAAAGTTCACGTGGCCCTTCTTCAGGAAGTCCGCCACCTCGGCACCGGCTGTGTTGATGGAAGGCAGGATGGGGAAAATGGGCTTGCGGCAGGTCTGCATCGCCTCGTGCAGCACGTCGTACATCTCGAACATTGTCACCAGCCCCGGCGTACCGAAGATGGCCATCACGGCGTCGATGTCCTCAAACTTGTTCTCGCAGTAGTCCAAGCAGAGTTTCAGGTGCTCGGGCGTGCCCGTGGCAAGGATATCAATGGGGTTGCCCACGGAGGCGCCGGGATAAAGTTGTGCTTTCAGTTCGTCCGCCAAGGGGCCCGAGAGGCGCGGCACGTTCAATCCGCCCTTGCTCAGGGCGTCGGTCAGCATCACGCCCGGCCCGCCCGCGTGGGTGATGATGGCGAAGTTCTTGCCGCGCAGCTCGGGCAGGGTGAAGATGCAGCCCACGGTGGTCAGCTCCTCGCGCGAGTGGCAGCGCACGATGCCCGCCTTGCGGAAGAGCGCCTCGACGGCGGAGTCGCTGCTGGCAATTGCGCCCGTGTGCGAGCTGGCCGCACGGCTACCGCTCTCGCTGCTGCCGCTCTTGATGGCGGCGATGCGGCAGCCCTTCTTGATGAGCGACGAGGCGTGGAACAGCAGGCGGTCAGGGTCGCCGATGCTCTCGATGTAGAGCAGCTTGATATGTGAGTCGCGGTCAGGATCGAAGTGCTCGTCCATATACTGCAGCACGTCCTCCACGCCTATCTGCTTGGCGTTGCCCACCGACCAGACGGAGCAGAAGGGCAGTCCCTTGGTGACGGCGCTTTCGAGGATGAACACTGCCGTAGCGCCCGAGCTGGAAATGAGGTCCACGCCCTGCGGATGGAGCTGCGGGATGGGCTGGCTGAAGACGCTGTGGTGCCACGCGTTCATGTAGCCGATGCAGTTGGGGCCGATGAGCGAGGCGCCGTAGCGGTTGACGGTCTCGAGGATGCGGTCCTCCAGCAGCGCCCCCTCGTGCGTCTCCTCGCCGAATCCGGCGGAGAGGATGATGAAGGCGCGCACGTGCTTCTCGGCCGCCAGCGTCTCCACCGCGTCGGGGCACAGCGGGGCGGGGATGGCCAGGATGGCCAGGTCAGTATCGGGAATATCCTTCACGTCGGCATAGGCGCGGATGCCCTGCACTTCCTGTTCTTTGGGGTTGACGGCGCGCAGCTCGCCTGTGTAGCCGCCACTAATGAGGTTTTTCAGGATAGCCCCTCCGGGCTTGTGCACATTATTGGACGCACCGACCACGACGATGCTCATGGGGTGCAGCAGTTGACTTGTTATCATAACCACATGTTTTTATTGGTTTCACCCGCAAAGTTAATAATTAAACCGAAATAGCCAACCATCAACACTCTTTCTGCTTAACTTCAGTTCCGTCACAGCTTAACTTCTCTGCCTTCACGCTTTCACCGCTATCTTTCACGGGAAGCTACTCATAGACAGCAGTTTGTACACCTGTGAAAGCGTGAAGGCAGAAACAAACAAACTGCTTTCTTTGTTTATCCCGGCTTCTCCAACAATCAACTTTAGCCCGCTAACTATCTACTTTGGTCTGCTAACTATCCACTTTAACGCTCTAAAGTCCATAGTTAGCGAGTTCAAACTGCCCAGGTGGAGAAATCATTTTCCCTAACTGGGAAAAAATCTGTTTTCTAGTGATGTCACGCTACGCTTCGTGATTCCGCAACGGAAAAGTTTATATCAGAAAGTGCCACCGGAGTTTGGGATTGATCCCTTACTTTAGTTTTTGAGTGAGGATTATCAAGGTGCATATGATACTTTCTTGTAATTATGAGATATTAACCAATAAATGTTGCTTTTATCAATGTTGTTGTCTAAATTTGAGAAATTCTAGTTTAAGAGCCATGAAAAACAATGATATTCTCGCAATGGAAACGGACGTAGTACGTAAATTGTGTGATTACATCCTATTGAATGCCTATTCTGTAAACTCTACCGGTTTGTATAATGGGAAAGCGGGATTTGCCTTGTGTCTGTTTGATGTGGCATACAAACTGCACGATGAGTATCTGGAAGAGCAAGCATATGAATTGTTACAGGAAGCTTTATTAAGTCGAAACGAAGATATAAGTTTTGAAAACGGATTGTCAGGTATAGGGTATGTGTTACTTTACCTAATGAGGCAACAGTATGTAGAAGCTGATTTTGAGGAAGTCTTTGGAACGATACTGAATCGGATTGTAGAAAAAGCGACTAAAGAACAGGTGGCTGTAACGGTATGCATCAGGATGATTTGCTTTTTTCAGGACTTAAGCAGACATGGCATTTACCAAGCAGAAAGATTATTATATACATTCCTGAAAGTAGCCACAAGATGGATAGAGCAACTATTTACTCGAACAAACAATAGGCAAGTTATTTCTATTTGCGAAAACCTTCCTTATGTTATTGCTTATTTACAAACACTTTGTTATTGTTTACCCGAAATAAAGATAAACAGTTATCGCAATGCAGTGGACGCTTATACATCTTTTTACACTGTGGAGAAAAGTGTATCCAATCTATTCATAGGACATTATTTGTATCTCTTAGCTCGACATGAAGAGATAGCGGATTGGGAAAACGTTGCATTGCAAAACATGGAGGCAGGAACTGCCAATTTACGACAGATTCCTCTATCACTGGCACAAACAATAGATACATTATCTGTGTTAAAATATTATTCTCAAACCCATACGAAACTTATTACCCAACTTGAAAAGCCTTTTTTCGAAATAACCGCGATGGAAACGTTGCAAACCAACATCGTGAACCGCATCGGAAAAAATTGCCTGATGTCCGGTTATCAATACGGCATAGCCCGCCTGCTGCTATATTGGGCACATCGGGACAATCCTGTCACATTATTATAATGCCCTCGAATATCATGAACGAAATAACCCATATTTATCTGATGGATATGACCTATGCAGGAAACACGTCCGGAGTAGACCGATATATGGAGGAACTTATACAGGCCTTGAAATCATGTAAAAACATCCATCTTTATCGGATACAATTGAGATATGACAAAAATTTGATATTCCATCAGGAAGAATGTACGAATGGAGTAACGGAAATAACGATCCCTATACCACAACAAAAACAGGAAATCATCAGAGAAAGATACTGGTTACGAAAATACAACATACAAGTATTCCGGCTGATTCACCACCTGTTTATAGGAAAGAACCGTTGCCTGCTCCACCTGCATACGGTAAACCTAATAGATCTTGCTCTATTATAAACAAGGTCTCTTAGACGGACTACGTTTAGGCTGGAAACATAAAACAAATTAGGAAAATAAAACAAATAAATCAAATGAAAAAAACAGTCAGTATATGCTGCTTCATCCTCTTCCTTATTTTCTGTTCTTCGCGGGCAGGAAATAAAGACAGCCTTACCTATACGCAAGCATACAACCTGAACTTTCGGACGGGGCTCCATGAACAGGCGGTTTATCCCTGGATGGAGCACGCGGCGTTTGCCCCCTATAGCCTTGCGTTTGCAGGGGAAAAGGACGGAAAAACTTATTATACGAAAAAGTATTTCCCCGGCACTCCGGGCATGGACCGACTGAAGTTTGAAATCATGCAACGCATCGCGCTTCCCGCACACGAACCACAAGAAGGACGGCTCACTCTCGTGTCAAAAGGCGAAAACATCGAATGGATAAGAATCACCGTCAGAGGAATCGACAAGCGGGAGGAAGAGAAAAGCCGGGATACCTTACGTTTCATGCCCGGCATGGAAGAAGAGGCACATACCTTGGACTTCGCATTGGGAAGAAGCGAAATACTGGACATCCAGATTCATGCGGAAGGAGAAAAGGGAAAGGAAGCAACCATCGGCTTAATAGAGGTACGTATAAAACTGGGGGATACGCCACTTGACGCTTATCCGCTACGCATCCCGTCGGATGTACCCCGACCAGTTCGGGCGATACCTGTCGGGAATCTGAGAAACTTCTCTCCCATAGGGAACAAGAAAATTACAGCACTGGGAGAAAGCCTGCATTACGACAAGGGAGTAAAGAGCGTGGCACACGAACTGTTGTACGGGATGGGTGAACAGGGGAAAGCCCGTCTGTTACTGGTGGAAATGCCAATGGAACTCGCCCTGTTGCTGGACCGTTATGCGCAAGGCGGAGAAGTTCCGGACAGTGTTTTAGTCCAACTGGCCCATCATGAACTGGCTGAAAGACTCCGCAGCTTCAATCAAGGGAAGAAAGCGACAGAGAAAGTTCATCTTTCAGGCGTAGATTATGAATATACCACAGGAAGCGCACAGGGTACGGATATTTCCCTTTTCGATTTTGTGGTGTTGGCAAACCGGGAAGCGAAAACGCTCGCGGCAGATCAACTGGCGGTACTGTTGATGGAAAGGCAGGAGTGGCAGAAGATTGTCGGCTTCATCGATGACAATGAGGAAGCGCTGTCCCGGGTCTTCACGCCCGACGAACTGGCCTGTATCAGGCATATCCTTGCCTTGTCGGGCAAGATGGGGAAAGACAACATTCGCAGAAAGACAGCACGCGACTCGGTCATGGCGGTCAATGCCCGTTTCCTGATTGAACGTTTCGCTCCCCGTCTCGTGGATGGTGTGGGGATATATGCCCATGCCGCGCATGCTAACATGCTTTCCACTTATCCGGCCATTCCCTGCAAACCGTTCGGAGCTTATATGCGCCGCTTGTATGGCGATGATTATGCCTCATGGTTGTTGCTGACTGACAATCCCATACAGCCGGCTCCCTCCCATAGTGTGGAAAACAGTTTTCGGGATACCCCATCCAAGCTATCGTACCTGTCGTTGACTCCAGCGTACGATCGTCTGCTGTTCTCGCGCTTCGAAGGGGCAAGTGTATCTCCACAGACATTCTTCTTGTTCAATTTGTACCGCCGTTATGACCATATCCTTTTCATCCGACAGGATGCCCCTGTGTCCGAAAGGAAACGTCTGACCAATAAGGAATTGATGGACCGTCATATCCGCGTAGTAAAACAGCGCGCCTCCTTACTGAAAGAACTGAAAATGCGCATTCAATCGGAAACGGCCACGCCAGACTTAATCTGATTTACTTCTATATGAATATGAAAAAAACATTTATCATTAGTTTAGCATTGTGTACTTCCCTTTATGCGAAAGCGCAGTATGTATCTGTTGACACAACGAAGTTGGCTCAGGCCTATGCCGCATGGCAGCAGGAGAGCTCACCAGCCAACCAACGGGTCTTTTTCGATGCCTTCCCCAAAAATTGGATGGAGTTCATCGCGACCTATCAATACGGAGCACCTTTCTATGACAGGGCCAACAAGCATGTACACGCTTTGGGGGAAATGGCAAAGGCGATACCGACGGATGAATACTGCGAACGTCTGGTAAACCTTTGCATCGGCGGCGAATTGGATGCAGATGCCCCCAACTATCTTAGAGAGTTGGTGGGTGAGGCATTGTCTGCCGACGGCGAAAGCCGGAAGGGGATTTTCACCTGTTTATCCCGACTGCGTATCGGGCATCGTTTTCAGTTCTGGTTCTTTTACTGGTCGAACATCGTCCGTTCACGGACATTGGAAGCGGAGTTCGCCGATCTGTATGCGTATGCGAAGGAGGCGTATCCCGCAGAAGCCGTTATCATGGCTGATGCGTATAAGTATGCGTATAACGGCGTGAACTTTATTTCAACTGGTTATCGGAAGTAGCGGAAAATCGCTTTCCCAACGTTTGCAAAAAGCGAACATTTTCTTTGACAGCCCCAGGAAGTATCTCGAAGAACAGCCGTATTTTGCAGAAAAAGCTTATTTTTGCAGCATGATAAATAAATATAACTGTGAAAAAAGTCAGACTACTGTTTCCCATATTGTTACTGATGTGCATTTGCGCCTGCACCAACAAGCCCTATCCGCAAAGTCTTCGGGTTGCCGACTCGTTAATCCACAATAATCCAGACAGTGCGGTCATCTTGCTGGAAGAACTTAAAAGAAGTATGGCGTTTGAACCCCAAGCCACACAAATGTACTACCAGCTACTGACAATCAAGGCCAAGGACAAAGCATACATTACACATACCTCTGACAGCCTTATCAAGACTGTTGTGAAATATTACGAAGAGAGAAAAGACCGGGAGCGATTGCCGGAAACATACTACTATGCAGGGCGGGTATATCGAGATTTGGGGGATGCGCCGCAGGCACTGGAATATTTACAGAAGGCTATAGATGCGTCTTCAGACCAAAACGGTAATTACCAACTAAAAAGCCGTATATACAGCCAAATGGGGTATCTTTATCTATACCAAGATATATACGATAAAACGCCGGAAGTATTCAAAGAAGCATATAAGTATAACCAACTGTCAAACGACAGCACGGGAATGGTCTATGACCTGCGCGATATCGGACGTTCATTTAGTACACTGCAACAAACAGACAGCGCCATATATTATTACAAGCAAGCGGATTACTTGGCAAAGACGATCAAAAGCAACCATCTACAAAGCATGGTCAACAGTGAACTGTCGGGATATTACAGCAAATTAGGCATGTATCAAGAAGCATACCAAACCTTGCAAATCGCCGGGCGGGACTTTGAAGCTCATAATCGTCCTCCATACTGTGCCACAACCGCCCGTTATTACTATTATACCAACCAACTGGACTCAGCAGAATACTATTATTCCCAACTATTGTCTGTAAATAGCACCCTTCACAAGGCAGGAGCCTATCAAGGATTAGCCAATATAGCGCAACGTAAAGGGAAATACAAAGAAGCCTTATTATATTTCAAAGATTTCTTGGCATACTCGGATACACTGCAATCCATCACCCAGTCGGAAACCGTCAGGAAAGTACAAGCCTTGTACAATTATCAACTAAAAGAGAAAGAAAACAGCAAATTACAACATCAAGCAGCCAACTACAAACTGTGGAATATTCTTCTTATTTTCTCACTTCTATCTCTTGTTTTCCTTTTCATTGCCTATCACCAATTCCGCAAAAAGAAAGAGCAACAACAACTTGTCAAACAAGAAAGGATTAAACAAATACCTCAAATCCGCAACCTATAGGGTTTAGTGGGATTTTGCTTGCAAAGCGACAAAATTCATTTTATTGTACATATTTCTTGCACAACAGAAATGTCGCAGACACAAAATCCCCTTACCCCATAAAGCGACTTGAGGTAATACGCTGGTTTAACCAGAAAAGCATGGTCTTTAACCAAAGTCTGTCTTGAACAGGTTGGCATAAGCATTGTTGTCTGAGTAAATATTCAATACATGCCTACGTGATGTCTTAATCCATTTCGCAGGAACAGAGATGAACTTGAAAACAAAGGTCTTGATTCTGCTGGTGGCACGCAATCCAAATTCATGGGTTTTCAATCTCTGCATAATAGCTTTGTAGAAGTTTCTGATGAGAGCTGTCATAAGCAGGAATACAGTATTCTGTGCCATGAACGATTTTGGCAATCGATTCCAGCCAAAGCCATTGTTCATGTCATCGAAGATGCGTTCCTTGCCACCACGAAGATTGTAGAATTCCACGATGTCTCTTGCACTCGACTTGTAATCGTTAGTCAGTATACATCTGTAGGTATATTCGCCTTCCCAAATGTCAAGGTCTCCATCTATTCGCCTTTGTCTCTGTATGACAAGACGATACGGTTTTCCTTTCCATTTCTCAACAAGGATGGAATTCAGCTCAAATTCAATACCGTTGATTTCAACAGTTTTCCATCCAGTCAAGGCAAACATGGAATCGTAGAAGGAAGAGCATCTGTTGGCACGAATATAAAAATGCCTGCAATGAGCCTCTACCATATCTACGATTTCCTCCGAGCATGAGCCGCAATCCATGCGGGCACGGGATATATATACTTCTGATGCCTCCAGTCGCTTGAAGATTCTTTCCAAAGTCTCTCTTTGGTTGAAGCGCACGTTTGTGTTGCCGTCTCTATTTTCAATACCGACAATCATGTCGTTAATGACTGCCACACCTGGACTATAGCCCAGGAACTTCTTGTAGGTTGGTTTTGCATCATGCTTCTCTGTTTCAATGAACTGATGGTCAAAGTCAAAATCATACTCTTGACCGGATTTCAATTGACCAGTAGCAAGCAGGGCTTTGATCAATAAGCAGTTCATCTTGTCTGCAGTATTGAAATCATAGGAGTTGCCAGAAGCAGATTTATAGGTGATGTTCTTACAAGTCAGTTCTTCGATAGCACGCAATATGGTGTCTGCGCTGCAAGTGCGAAGAGTTGGATGAAGAGACAAATGTTTCATCAAGTGAGTTGTAACATCCTCAATACATGAGCCGCCACAAAGATATACGCACATCAGAGAGCGTAGAATTTCGCTATATTGATAACCAAACATAGTGCATCTCAATCCCAAGGTGGAATCTATGGTTTGAGCTAAAAGAGCATCAAATTGCTCCATAATAGAAAAAATTCCTCCAAAAGGAGTGAGTTTCTCAGATTTTATTTGTATCTTTGCCATGTCATATTAGAGTTTTGCTTGTCTTCTTTTCGCAACACTAAGGTAAGTGAAAATTCTGACATGGCAAAATCCTGGGCAACTTTTTGTTGCTCAGGCACTTATAAATAATGTTAAACTATAGTGTTGCGGAATTAAGGAAATACAAAAAGAAAGATATGCGCAAAGCAACACGTATCTGGAAAAATATAAAGAACAGATCAAGGAAGTGGAACTTTCCCTGCACAAAGCAGAAATAGAGAAAGACCAGTTACGGCAAGACTTGCTAAAAGCTCAAAAATCCTTGATAGAAAAAACCAATGAACAAATAACAGCTACCCAAAGAGTGCAGAAACAATCGGAATTAGCCTTAAAACACTCCGACATTTACAAAAAGTTTCATTTTGCAGTTCAGGGAAGCGATGAAAAGATTGGCAATGACGACTGGAAGGAATTAATGTGTGCCGTTGACGAGGCATACAATCAGTTTACCACGCGTCTCCTCGAACTTTACCCGATGAAAACAATAGAGATACAAGTTTGCGTCTTAATCAAAATAGGTTTGTCTCCAGCCCAAATCGCATTTATCACCATACGCAGCAGGCAAGCCATCAGTTCTATCCGCAAAAGACTGTATAGCAAAGTAATGGGGAAAGATGGCACACCGGAACAGTGGGATAACTTTATAAGCACATTTTAAGGAAGCGTACTTTTTGCGTACACCCGAAAAGTACGATAACCAAAAGCGTACAATTTGCATATTGCATTTCATCCATAAACAAAGGCAACCCTCTTACATTTGCGGCAAATCAATCATTCATGATGTCATGAAAAAAAATTATTTGTCGCATTTGTAACAGACCGTTATGCAAGAACGCCAACACAACAGAGAGCTATACTTCAAGGAGCTTGCCTTGACGAGCCGGACATATTACCTGCCTTACATTGCCCGCTTCAAACGGATGGAAAGGGGAATGAACGTATTGGAAGTGGGATGCGGCGACGGCGGCAACCTGTTGCCCTTTGCCGAAATAGGATGCAACGTCACCGGAGTGGACCTGTCTGAGAACAGGATAAAAGATGCCATCCGCTTCTTTGCCGGGCAACAAGCACAAGGTACGTTCATTGCTTCGGACATCTTCCTGCTGAAAGGACTGGAACATTCGTTCGACCTGATTCTTTGCCACGACGTCATCGAACATATCGAACGGAAAGCAGCTTTCCTGTCCGACCTGAAGCACTATCTCAAGCCCGGCGGCATTGTCTTCATGTCTTTTCCGGCTTGGCAGATGCCCTTCGGCGGACATCAGCAGATATGCAGGAACAAAGTAATATCCCACCTGCCCTTCATCCATCTGCTGCCTTCCCCAGTCTACAAGGGCATCCTGAAAGCGGGAGGCGAAACCCAGGCACGCATCGAAGAACTGCTTTCCATCAAACAAACACGGACACCGATAGAGCTGTTCGAGAAGCTGGCGAAGCAGGAGTTTACCTTCGCAGACAGGCAGCTCTACTTCATAAATCCCCATTACGAAGTGAAATTCGGGCTGAAGCCCCGCAGGCTGCCGGCACCCATTGCCAGCATTCCCTACGTGCGGAATTTCTTCACAACTTCCTGCTTCTATCTGTTGAAATGAACTGGGCTTTCTACATAAAAAAAGGTTGTGTCGGAACTCCGACACAACCTTTTGCCTAAAGCGTACACTTGTCAGTCGTCATTCCGGTCTTGACTCTGCGACACGTACTCGAATTGGGCATTGAAACGCATGTCCCAGTCGATGCCGTCGGCATCCGTCACTTCCACTACATAACCGCCCAGCTCCTTTTCGACACCGTTGATATACGCCTCGGGGTGCAGTTCTTCTACCTTCGTTATCACGTTTGCCGGCAGGATGCCCGTCGGCAGCGGACTGAAATAACACTCGATGTTCGTCCATTCGCCGTCTTCATCAAATTCCATGTCTGTACCGTTGGACAGTTTCACCTGATATTCCTTGCGTCCATCCTCCTTCTCCTGAACGATGGAAAGGATGTCGGCACTAGGGAAATAGTTCTCAATAAAAGAACGGGCTTCACTGGGCAGGTCGCCGAAATCGATTTTCTTTTCATCGTCGCAACTTGACAACATCCATACTCCCAGCAAAATGGGGAAAAACGCTAATAACTTTCTTACATTCATAATCATTCTCTTTTTTAAATTCAAATATTCTCTTTTATACTTCTCTGACTTACAATATGCGAAAGAACTCTGAATGCACCATCCTTCGTCTTTCGAATTGTTTTACACCACAAAGATAGAGGGGTAAATCTGGAAAGAATTGGGAAAATGATGGAAAAAACGTATCTTTGCCGCATATTATTCAGTCACATAAAGAGAAACAACAATATGGAGAAAAAGTTTAAACGTACTACCGTGACATCGGCCCTGCCCTATGCCAACGGCCCTGTCCACATCGGTCACCTGGCCGGCGTCTACGTCCCCGCCGACATCTACGTGCGCTACCTGCGCCTCAAGAAGGAGGACGTCATCTTCATCGGCGGAAGCGACGAGCACGGTGTGCCCATCACCATCCGTGCCAAGAAGGAAGGCTGTACACCCCAAGACGTGGTAGACCGCTACCATACGCTGATCCGCGACTCGTTCAAGGAGTTCGGCATCTCGTTCGACGTCTATGGACGTACTTCTTCGGAAATACACCACCAGACGGCTTCCGACTTCTTCCGCAAGCTCTACGATAAAGGCGAATTCATCGAAAAGACCTCCATGCAATACTACGACGAGGAAGCTAAAACTTTCCTGGCCGACCGCTACATCACCGGCGAATGCCCCCGCTGCCACGCCGAAGGTGCCTATGGCGACCAGTGCGAGAAGTGCGGCTCCACGCTGAGCCCCACGGAGCTCATCAACCCCAAGAGCGCCATCAGCGGCAGCAAGCCTGTCATGAAGGAAACCAAACACTGGTACCTCCCGCTGGACAAGCACGAAGGCTGGCTGCGCCAGTGGATTCTGGAAGACCACAAGGAATGGCGTCCCAATGTCTACGGCCAGTGTAAGTCGTGGCTCGACATGGGATTGCAGCCGCGCGCCGTGAGCCGCGACCTGGACTGGGGTATCCCTGTGCCCGTAGAAGGTGCCGAGGGCAAGGTGCTCTACGTGTGGTTCGATGCTCCCATCGGCTACATCAGCAACACCAAGGAGCTGCTGCCCGACTCGTGGGAGAAGTGGTGGAAAGACCCCGAAACACGCCTCGTTCACTTCATCGGCAAGGACAACATCGTATTCCACTGCATCGTCTTCCCCGCCATGCTGAAGGCCGAAGGCTCGTACATCCTGCCGGACAATGTGCCCTCCAACGAGTTCCTGAACCTGGAAGGCGACAAGATATCGACTTCACGCAACTGGGCCGTGTGGCTGCACGAATACCTGCAGGACTTCCCCGGCAAGCAGGACGTGCTGCGCTACGTGCTCACCGCCAACGCACCCGAGACGAAGGACAATGACTTTACGTGGAAGGATTTTCAGGCACGCAACAACAACGAGCTGGTGGCCGTCTATGGCAACTTCGTGAACCGCGCCCTGCAGCTCACCAAGAAATACTTCGACGGCGTGGTGCCCGCCTGTGGCGAACTGACCGACTACGACCGCGAGACACTGAAGGAGTTCGCCGACGTGAAGAGCGAAGTGGAGAAGCTGCTCGACGTATTCAAGTTCCGCGACGCACAGAAGGAAGCCATGAACCTGGCCCGCATCGGCAACAAATACCTGGCCGATACCGAGCCGTGGAAGCTGGCCAAGACCGACATGGGCCGCGTACAGACCATCCTGCACATCGCCCTGCAGCTGACGGCCAACCTGGCCATCGCCTTCGAGCCATTCCTGCCCTTCAGCAGCGAGCGCCTGCGCCACATGCTCTGCATGGAGAGCTTCGACTGGGCAAACCTGGGCCGCACCAACCTGCTGGCTGCTGGACACAAGCTGGGCACGCCCGAACTGCTGTTCGAGAAGATTGACGACGAAGCCATCCAGGCACAGGTGGACAAGCTGCTCGCTACGAAAAAAGCCAACGAGGCAGCCAACTACAAGGCCAACCCTATCAAGCCGACCATCTCGTTCGAAGAGTTCGAAAAGCTCGATATCCGCGTAGGTACCGTGCTGGAATGTTCGGCCGTACCCAAAATGAAGAAGTTGCTTCAGTTCAAGATAGCCGACGGTCTGGAAAACCGCACCATCGTCAGCGGCATCGCCCAGCACTACAAACCCGAAGAACTGGTGGGCAAACAGGTATTGTTCATCGCCAACTTGGCTCCGCGTCAGTTCAAGAACGGCCTCGTCAGCGAAGGTATGATTCTCTCTGCTGAGAACTACGACGGCTCGCTAGCCGTAACCTCCTTGCTGCGCGAGGTGAAGCCGGGTAGCGAAGTGAAGTAATCATGTCTCAACCGTCACTGAAAGAAAAAACCGCTAAAGGCTTGCTATGGGGCGGGATTGGCAACGGCGCACTGCAGTTGCTCAATCTCGCCTTTGGCATTTTTCTGTCCCGACTGCTGACACCCGCCGACTACGGCATGGTAGGCGCGTTGACCATCTTCTCCGCCCTGGCGGGTATCTTCGCCGAGAGCGGGTTCATCCTGGCCATCGTCAACAAGAAGGAGGTGCGCCACGACGACTACAATGCCGTGTTCTGGTTCAACATCACCGTGGGTGGGACACTCTACCTGTTGTTGTTTGCCTGCGCGCCGCTCATTGCCCGCTTCTACCACACGCCCGAACTGGCGCCCCTGGCCCGCTTCCTGTTCCTCAGCTTCCTGGTGGGCAGCACAACGGCAGCACCGCTGGCCTACTACTTCCGCAACCTGATGGTGAAGGAGCGCAGCCAGATACAGATTACCGCCATCATCGTGTCGGGTATCGTGGGCGTCACGTGTGCCTACCGAGGCTGGGGCAGTTGGGGTATCGCCGTGCAGACAGTTGTATACTCGGGCATGAACGCGTTGCTCATCTGGCTGCGCTCGCCCTGGAGGCCGACATTCTCGTTCAACAGGAAAGCACTACTTGACATGCTGCCCTTCAGCAGCAAGCTGCTGTTCACGTCCATCTTCACGCACGTCAACAACAATATCTTCTCCGTACTGCTGGGACGCTTCTATACGTTGCAGCAGGTGGGCTACTACACGCAGGGCAGCAAGTGGACGACGATGGGCTACTCCACCGTGTCAGGGATGGTCAACAGCGTCGGTCAACCCGTCTTCCGCGAAGCCTCGGACGACCCGGCACGCCTGCAGCACATCTTCCACAAGATGCTGCGCTTCACGGTGTTCGTCAGCCTGCCCGCCATGTTCGGCCTGGGGCTCGTGGCGGAGGAGCTGATTGTCATTGCTATCACGGACAAGTGGCTGCCCTGCGCACCGGTGATGCAGATTCTCTGCGTCTGGGGTGCCTTCATGCCCGTGTCCACGCTCTACTCGAACCTGCTCAACAGCCTGGGACGGCCGAACATTTACATGTGGAACACCATCTGCCTGGGTGCCTTCCAGCTGCTGTGCGTCTGGGCGAGCTATCCCTACGGGCTGCACACGATGCTCGTCGCCTTCACCGCGGCCAACCTCCTGTGGCTGGGCGTGTGGCAGCACTTCGCCCGCAAGCACGCCGGCATCCGCCTGCGGGATGTGCTGAAGGACATCTCGCCCTACCTGCTGGTGACGCTCGCCGTGATGGCCGCCACGTGGACGGCCACCCGGGGCATCGGCAACCTGTACCTGCGCCTCGGAGCCAAAATCGCGATGGCCGCCGCGCTGTACGTGCTGCTCATGTGGCGCCTCCGCTCGAAGATATTCTACGAAAGCATCCAGTATCTGTTCAAAAAGAAGAAAATCGTATGAAAGACTGCCCCAAAGTCAGCGTCCTGATGCTGACGTACAATCAGGAAGACTACATCGACGAAGCCATCCGCAGCGTCATGCTGCAACAGACGGACTTCGACTTCGAACTGGTCATCGGCAACGACGCCAGCACCGACCGCACGGCCGAACGGTGCCAGGCGTGGAAACTGCGCTACCCGGAACGCATCATGCTCGTGGACCGCGAGCAGAACCTGGGCCTCATCGGCAACTTCATGGCCACCTACGACCTGTGCCGCGGCACCTACATCGCCATCTGCGAGGGCGACGACTTCTGGACGGACAAAACGAAGCTGCAACGCCAGGCCGACTTCCTGGACGCGCATCCCGACTTCTCCACCTGCTTCCACCGCGTCGTCAACTACTACGCCGACAACGGCACCAAGAGCCTGAGCAACGGACACCAGCAGACGGACACGGACATCTGCGACCTGGCCCGGAGCAACTACATCTCGAACGTCTCCGCCCTGTTCCGCCGCGGCCTCTTCGGCCGCCTGCCCGACTGGTTCCCCCAGGTGAGCACCTACGACTACGCCATCCACATGCTCAACGCCGCCCACGGACGCATCCACTACATGAAGCGCCCGATGGCCGTCTACCGCCAGCACAGCCGCGCCATCTGGAGCCGGACCGAGGCCTACGCCAAGCTGGATATCGGCCTGAAGGTGCGCGAACTGCTCATCGAACACTTCCGCGAGACGCGCCCCGACGTCAGCGAGCTGCTGCGCGACGCCCACACCCGCTTCAGCCTGAACGAGCTCTACCACTGCCGCCAGGAGGGAAGGACCGACGAGGCCGAAAGGCTGGAACGGCGCCTACTCGCCCTGCGCCCCGAGTGGGACCACGCCGAAGTGGAACGACGCCTCCTCGCCCTGCGGCCCGACAGCCGGACGCTGTGGAAGCGTCGCGCCTTCGGCCTGCTGAAGAAAGCCCGCGCCGTCTGCTCCTATTTCGTCCCCCTGCCCCGCATCCGCTGAACGGCGAAACGCGATTTCCGACCGGAAAACGCATTTCTGAAAACAAAAAGCCCGATTTCCACACGGAAATCACATTTTCTGAAACGGAAAAATGCAATTTCCGACCGGAAAATGCACTTCTGAAAACAAAAAGCCCGATTTCCACACGGAAATCGCATTTTCTAAAACGAAAAAACGCAATTCCCGACCGGGAAATGCACTTTCCGAAAAAAAAAGCCCGTTTCCCGACCGGGAAAACCATTTTCTGAAACAAAAAAATGCATTTCCCAGCCGGGAAACGCATTTCCGAAAACAAAAACCACCCTTTCCGCTACAGGAACGAGGCGCCCGTCTGCTCCAGCACGCCGTTGTCGGCCAGCAATTTCTCCACAAACTCGCGGAAAGCGCCCTCCCCGCCGCGGACACGCGTAACGTAGTGCACCTCGCGCTTCACGTAGTCCGGTGTATTGGCGGGCGACGCGCTGAAGCCCACCTTGCGGAGCAGGGGTAGGTCGTTGAGGTCGTCGCCGATGAAGGCCGCCTCATCGAGACCTATACCCAGCTCTCGGCACAGCGCCTCGGCCTGCGCCACCTTGTCCTTCACGCCCAGGTAGCAGTGTGCAATCCCCAGTTTCTCGGCTCGCCGCCGGACAATCTGCGTGTCCTCGCCCGTCAGGATGGCCACGGGGATGCCCAGCCTGCGCAGGAAGCTGACACCCCAGCCGTCTTTCACGCTGAAGCGCTTCATCGCGTCGCCCTCGGCCGTGTAATACATGCCGCCGTCCGTCCAGACGCCGTCGATGTCAGTCATCACTAATTTCGGTAACATAATCTCCTGATTCTATTTCACAATTTACAATCCCTTTCTCTCACCCAGCCTTCCCCGGCGTCCGTCCAGCCATCCCAGCCACAAAGCCCTCAGCTTGGCCCACTTCCGGTCTTCGTACAACACGACAAAGACCACACGCTTGTACAGATGATACCGCAAATGCGCCTTCAGGTTGATAGCCTCGGGATAAAGCCCGTGGAGCACGATGCCGTTGCGCACATTATAATAAGTCCGCGCAGGGGGATATTCATTGGGGAAAACCTCCTTGCCCAACAGCCGGCGCCGGCGCTTCTGATATCCCAGATCGTGCTGAAGCAAAATGTTCCTGAAACACAACGTCGGAACCTGATGCCGCGCCGCCCGCCAGCAAAACTCGCAGTCGATGCCCCACACAAACAGGTCGGACATGAATCCGCCCAGCTCCTCGAAAAGGGAAAGCGGATAAAGGCTCCCTGAAGTCATGGCCGAAGGGACCTCCGCGACCGCATCCTCCACCGGATACAACGGAGCCTGCTGCGACTTGATAAAGTAATTTGTCGAAAAGATGGCACGGGCATCCGCCCCCCAATTGCGGACAGCCTCCAGATAGCGCCCGAAGTCATCGGACGCAAAACGACTGTCCTGGTCGAAAGTGATCAGATGGGTAAAGCCATGCTGCCGAGCATAATCGACAGCCGCATTCAAGGCCTCCCCTATGCCCACATTCTCGCCCTTGCCCATATAGACGGACTTCTCAAGGGCCTGGAGCGCCCCCAGCCGCTCACGGTCGATGCAATCGCGGGGCGTGTTGTCCCACAACAGCAGACAATCCACCCCCGGCAAATAAGTCCTGATATTAGCCAATACGTCCCCATCCGGATGGTAGAGAACAACGACAGCCAGTAGTTTCATGAGGAATTCAATTAAGTCGGCCTATACAGTCAGCCGGTCATTCAATGTCTTTCGGATACACAATCTCGTTGCGAGGGATGAAGTTCTTCACCCGGCGGCCCGTCACCCGGTCGCGCTCGACCCACTTAAAGCCATCGCCGGGGCTGAGCAGATGCAGGTCAGCCTCGGTGATGACATCGCCCGGATGCAGGTCGCGGCGCGTGGCAATGGAGCGCTCCAACTTCACCTTGGCAGCTGAGACAGCAGGATCAATGTAGAGTTCCTCGCGGCCCATCCAGCGCTCAGCGATGCGAATGTCACGGATCATGCGGTTCACACCGTCCGGTCCCAACGAACCTTGCTGGTCGGTGCCCTTCATGCGGCGGTCGATGGTAATGTGCTTCTCGATGATTTCCGCCCCCATACCGACAGCCACCACGGGCGCAGCGATGCCGATGGTGTGGTCGGAGAAACCGATGGTGTATTGGCCATAGTGTTTCTTCAAATAAGTGATGGTACGCAGGTTCAGATTATCCGGCGCGGTGGGATATTGCGACACACAATGCAGGATGGCTATGTTGTCGTGGTAACGCGTGATGACCTCCAGCGCATCGTCCAACTCCTTGCAGCCCGCCATGCCAGTGGACAGGATGATGGGAATCTTCGTCTCCGCCATCGCCTCCAGCAGGGGCAAGTTCGTCAGGTCGCGGCTAGCCACCTTCAGGCGGTCCGGCGTGAAGAGCTTCAGCAGCGACAGACAACCCACCGAGCAGAGCGTCTCCACGAAATCCAATCCCAGAGCCTTCGCATGCTTGTAGACCTCGAAATGCTCCTCGTCAGTCAGCTCCAAAAAGGCGCGGTGCTCGCCGTAGGTTCGACCGAAAGAATGGGGCGAGTCATATGGACGGTTCATCTGTGAATCAGTCAGTTCTTCGTTCAGGTCGCGCTTAGTCATCTTCACGGCGTCCATCGGACGCAGGTCGATGCCGAAGACCTCCTCGCGCACGGGGCGCGACACCAAGTCGACAATCAGCTTAGCAATGTCGACAGAGCCATTGTGGTTCTGTCCGATTTCTCCAATAATATAAGTACTCATTGTTTCATTATTTTTCGTTACGGGCTATATTCTCCAGCATCTTCTCGCGATATTCGGGATGCGCCTCCACCAGTCGGAGCAGTGCATGCAGGCTACGGTCTGTCTGCTCGAACCACTCGGCATAAAGACGCTGAAGCAACAGGAAATCGTCCATTGTATCCAGCGTGAAACGCAAGTCGAATCGTCCTTCCAATTCTTCGGGCAGAGGCAGCAATCTGACGTGAAAGTCGGCGGGATGAGTATAAAGATAGATCGTGACGTGTTCGATATAGAGTTTTTCCTGCGTAAGCAAGGCAGCGCGACGCAACGCTTCTGTCGTGGTGAGCTCAGCAAACAACCCCAAGTGAGACTTGATGGTAGGCCGCCCATCGGCAAAGCCATAAGCAATGTAATCGGCAGGTTCTTTATCGAAAGCGTCAAAGAACGTCTGGAAAGTATCGGGACGCAGGAAAGGATTGTCCGAGCAGACTCGAATGAAGCGGTCGAGTCCGAACGCCTCGGCGGCACGGATGAAGCGATCGAGCACGTTATCCTCATCGCCGCGGAAGCAGTCAATCCCAGCCCCACGTGCCACCTGCTCCAGCACGTCGTCCTGTGGACGAACGGTCGTTGCCAGTATCACCTGCTTGTCAGGACAAGCCCGTCGGATGTTTTCAATAAGAATGTCAATAATGCGCTGCTCGCCATAGAAAGGGAGCAATATCTTGTTGTGCAGCCGGGTAGAGCCGGTACGTGCCTGGATAATAATTCCGTCTTTCATATCTTCATTCGTTTGAAGGCGTCAATATAACTGCCTGGGGTAACGTTAATGATTTCCTTGCCCAAACTACGCGAATAGGCCTCGAGCACAAAGTAGGACTTGAAAGCCACATACATGTGATAAAGGATGGTATAGAGCCGTGCGCTATGCAGGTTTTCTTGAGTCACGGTAGCCGCCTGAGACTTATTCTGGTCGTAGAAATGCTTTTGATGCATCAGTACCACGTTGTCGTCCGTCACGTGAATTTCGGGCAACCACGAGTGATCTGCTCCCGCCAGATAGATGCGCCGGAAGGGCAAACGGAGAGCGATGGCAATAGACGGTATCAGCACATTGTGCGGACGAGGTACGCCCCATCCCTTACGGAATACCCAGTTACAGAAAGGCTGGAAACCCTCGATGGGCGTGGTATTGTAAATGCAGAGTTTAATGTGGGGATTGCCGGCCAGAAGCGGTTGCCATTCCTTGTTTTTCAACGCCCGTGAAGGAACGAAGAAGTACATGTCCCACGTTGTCTTCTCGGCCAGGGTACCAAAGAGCTGCTCACGCTTCTCGGGCACAATCCAGAAAAGCGGATCGGCAATCAAATAGAGCTGGGGACGCAATTGCTCGAACATAGGCGAAGTGACACAAAAGTTGACTGCCAACAGCGTTTTCCCTCGCATAAACTCAGCCGACTCTTCTACGGTTTTCTTCAATGAAGGGCCGTTGGCCAGTATCAACAACTCGTCCGCCCCTCCAAAATCTGATGGAAGCGGTGTGCTCCGCCTCGATTGCAACACGATTTTCACCAGGCTCAGAAAGCACTGCCAAAGCGACTCCAACCATTTCAATCCTTTTTCACCCATATTACATCATGTTAGAATAAGTGGTGCAAAGATACAGAGTTTGCCATTTACAGGCTAAAAAAACGGGGACTTTTATATCCGAAATCACCATAAAAGCACTACTTTTGCCACAACAATTCGGAAAAGTCACATGAGAGTCCTGCTAATCAATACATCCGAGCGTATCGGTGGAGCAGCCGTAGCTGCCAGCCGCTTGATGGAAGCCCTGAAGAACAATGGCATCAAGGCCAAACTGCTCGTGCGCGACAAGCAGACGGAACAGATTACGGTCGTTGCCCTGCGCCGTAGCTGGAAACTGGTATGGAAGTTTGTATGGGAGCGTATCGTCATCTGGAAAGCCAATCGCTTCAAAAAGAACAACCTTTTTGCCGTGGACATCGCAAACGCAGGCACTGACATCACCTCCCTGCCCGAATTCCAACAGGCCGACGTCATCCACCTTCATTGGATCAACCAAGGCATGCTCTCGCTGAAGAACCTCGAAAAGATACTGGCCTCAGGCAAACCTGTCGTCTGGACAATGCACGACATGTGGCCCTGTACAGGCATCTGCCACCACGCGCGCGAATGCGAAGGCTATCGGCAGGAATGTGGTTCATGCCCCTTCCTTTATGGAAACGGGCATCGGCATGACCTCTCCTATCGCGTCTTCCGTCGGAAACAACGGCTCTACCACGACTACCCACTGACCTTCGTCACATGTAGCCATTGGCTGGAGGAAAAAGCCCGCCAGAGCGCGCTGACCACAGGGCACAAGATCGTCTGCATCCCCAATCCACTGAATATCAACCTATTCAAGCCGCATAACAAGGTTACTGCCCACGAACGTTTGAGACTACCTTCGGATAAGAAGCTCATCCTCTTCGGCTCTGTCAAAATCACAGACAAACGCAAAGGTATCGATTACCTGATCGAATCGTGCAATATATTGGCAAACAAGCATACCGAACTGAAAGAGCAACTGGCCGTCGTTGCTTTCGGCAAACAATCCGAACAGCTGGCCAATCTGCTCCCTTTCAAGGTCTACCCGCTGGACTTCGTACAAGACGAACACCAACTGGTAGATATCTATAACGCCGTCGACCTCTTCGTCACCCCTTCACTAGAGGAAAACCTGCCCAACACCATTATGGAAGCGATGGCCTGTGGTACGCCTTGCGTAGGTTTCAACGTGGGTGGCATCCCCGAAATGATAGACCACCTGCATAACGGCTATGTAGCCCAATACAAATCGTCCGATGACTTCGCCAACGGTATCTATTGGGCCCTGACCGACCCCGACTACCCCAGCCTCTGCGAACAGGCCTGCCGTAAGGCTGTCAGCCACTATTCAGAAAGCAGCGTGGCCAAACGATACATCGATCTCTACAACAAAGTGACTGGAAGAAATGCATAATCACCCTACCCCGAAATTCAGCGTCATCACCGTCTGCTACAACGCCGAGGCAACCATCGAAGACACCATCCAGAGTGTCATCTCGCAGACCTACCACCACGTGGAGTACATCATCGTGGACGGTGCCTCGAAAGATCGCACGATGTCCATCGTAAACCGCTATCGCGAACATATCGCCATCATCGTCAGCGAACGTGACAAAGGTCTTTATGACGCCATGAACAAGGGAATCGGCCTGGCCACGGGCGACTACCTGTGCTTTCTCAACGCAGGCGACAGCTTTCACGAAGACGACACCTTGCAACAGATGGTGCACTCTATCCACACACCCCAACTGCCCGATGTGCTCTATGGCGAAACGGAGCTGGTAGACCATGAAGGCCACTTCCTGCGTATGCGCCGCCTCTCGGCCCCCGAAGTACTGACATGGAAAAGTTTCCGCCAGGGGATGCTCGTCTGCCACCAGGCCTTCTTTCCCCGACGCGACCTCGTGATGCCTTATGACCTGCGCTATCGCTTCTCGGCCGACTTCGACTGGTGCATCAAGATTATGAAAAAGTCGAAGGTTCTCCACAACACCCACCTTACCCTCATCGACTATCTCGCTGAAGGTATGACGACGCGCAACCACAAGGCTTCTCTCAAAGAGCGTTTCCGCATCATGGCCCGCCACTACGGCTGGACGAGCACCTTGGCCTTCCACCTGTGGTTCGTTCTTCGCCTCTTATTAAAGAAATAAAAAGAGAACCAGCAATCCGTTCGTAAAAAGCAGGCAATGTTCCCTTTCAAGGAAAGCACTGTTTTACACGAAGAAAAGCATTGCTTTCTTTCAAGGAAAACAATGCTTTTCCAGCAGCCAATGTCCGATACGAAAAAGAACCCTTTTTCCTAAGCTTATAAAGAAGAGGCGCAACCCAACAGCGCACGTAACTCCTTTACTCCCTCAGAAGCTCCCTTCTGGATAACATGTATTGGGTGCGCACTATGTGTATCCACAGGCTTGGGGTCTATAAGATAGACTTCGGCACGGGCAGGCACGTAGTGAAGCAACCCCGCGGCAGGATAGACATTCATCGACGTACCGATGATAACAAAAATGTCTGCCTGCTCCACATAGCCGATAGCTGTCTCAATCTCGGGCACGGCTTCGCCAAACCACACAATGAAGGGACGCAAGGGACTGCCATCACCCGCACGATCAGTAGCGCGAGTTTCATATTCCGCAGGCTTCAATTCCTTGATGTAGCGCGGATTGTAGGGATCGCGGCTGGAGCACATTTTGGTCAGCTCACCATGCAGGTGGATGACCTTCGTACTGCCTGCCCGCTCGTGCAGGTTGTCAATATTTTGCGTGACAACCGTCACATTGAAATCTTTTTCCAGTTGCGCTACGCCGATATGCCCTTCATTGGGTTTCACGTCAAGCAGTTGTTTGCGCCGCTCGTTATAAAAGTTGATGACCAATTCAGGATCGCGCGCATAACCTTCGGGCGTAGCCACCTGCTCCACAGGATAGCGATCCCACAAGCCACCTGCGTCGCGAAAAGTACTGATGCCGCTTTCGGCGCTCATACCCGCGCCCGACAATACTACCAGATTTTTCATAACCGACTCCTTTCTTTAAGCATTTGTACACCAAAGATAGAAAAAGAATATCCAAGTTATCACATAAATAAGAAATTTTAAATACTGCAAACTGTTAACATTCAAATAAAACCCGTACTTTTGCGACTCATATAAAAAGAACTATGGACAAATTCAGTTATGCAATCGGCCTGGGTATAGGTCAGAATCTTTTAAGCATGGGTGCCAAGGGCATCTCAGTAGATGATTTCGCACGCGCCATCAGCGACGTGCTGAACGGAAATCCAACAGAAATCACACATACCGAGGCACGTGAAATCGTAAACAAATACTTCGAAGAAATGGAAGCCCGCATCAATGCCGAAAACATCGAAAAGGGCAAGAAATTCCTGGAAGAAAACAAGCAGCGTCCAGGCGTGGTAACCCTGCCCAGCGGCCTGCAATACGAAGTGATCAAGGAAGGCAACGTAGGCCACTATGCCAAGATAGACGACCAGGTGCAATGCCACTACGAAGGAACCCTTGTTGACGGTACCCTCTTCGACAGCTCCATCAAGCGCGGCCAGCCTGCCACATTCGGTGTCAACCAGGTAATCCCCGGCTGGGTGGAAGCCCTCCAACTGATGCCCGAAGGTGCCAAATGGAAACTCTACATTCCTAGCGAATTAGGCTATGGCGCACACGGCGCTGGCGAAATGATTCCGCCCCACAGCACACTGATCTTCGAAGTGGAACTCTTGAAAATTTTATCTGACAAAAAATAAATTAAGTAAGAGAAAAACATGAAAAAAGTAACATTTATGATGACGCTGGCTGCCGCAGCAGCCTTGACGTCTTGTACGGCTCAGGCTCCTAAAGCCAATCTGTCAACAGACATCGACTCACTTTCTTATGCTATCGGTATGGCCCGTACTGAAGGTCTGGATCAGTTCCTGATGCAACAGGGTATCGACAGCACCCAGATGGCTGAATTCATCAAAGGCTTCAACGAAGGTGCCGCTAAGATCGACAAGAAAGATGTAGCCTATATGACAGGTCTGCAGGTAGGCCAGATGGTCAGCAAGCAGTGGGTAGAAGGCTTCAACCAACAGATCTTTGGCAACGACTCTACACAGAGCCTCAGCCGCGAAAACCTGCTCGCAGGTTTCATTGCCGGCGTAGTAGGTAAAGGCCAGATGGACAAAATGTTCGCACAAGGCTATATGCAAAGCCAGATGGAAGTGGTAAGAGAAAAAGCACTGAAAAAACAATATGCTGACGTCATCGCTGAAGGAGAGAAATTCCTGGCAGAGAACAAGGCTAAAGAAGGCGTGGTAACGACGGAAAGCGGCCTGCAGTACAAGATCCTGACCAAAGGTACAGGTGAAATTCCTGCCGACACCAGCTATGTACAAGTAAACTACAAAGGTACACTGATCGACGGTACCGAGTTCGACAGCTCCTACAAGCGTAAAGACAAAGACGGCAAGTCACAGCCCGCTACCTTCCGTGCCAACCAGGTAATCAAAGGCTGGACCGAAGCACTGACCATGATGCCTGTAGGCTCCAAGTGGGAACTCTATATCCCCTACGACCTGGCATATGGCTCAAGAGCTACTGGTGCAGACATCAAACCGTTCTCTACTCTGATCTTCGAAGTTGAATTGGTAGGTATCGGCAAAAAGAAATAAAGATTAGAAAGCATTCGTGTCAAAATGACAAATAAAGCGGATGGAACAAATGCTGCAAAACAGCGGTTCCATCCGTTTCTTTTTTTACTTTTCCCTATTTTTCCCATCCTTTCTATAGATAAAATTAAAATAAAGTCCTATATTTGCTTACTATTTGATAACAACAAGTAATTTACAAACGTATATTATGGAGAAAATAGACAATCTGGACCGTCAAATTTTGGAAATCATTTCCCAAAATGCCCGTATTCCTTTCAAGGACGTGGCTGCCGAGTGTGGTGTATCACGCGCCGCTATCCACCAACGTGTACAGCGCCTGATTGACTTGGGTGTCATTGTTGGCTCCGGCTACCACGTAAATCCCAAATCGCTGGGATATCGCACCTGCACTTACGTGGGAATCAAGTTGGAGAGAGGCTCCATGTACAAAACCGTAGTAGCCGAGCTGAACAAAATACCTGAAATTGTTGAATGTCATTTCACCACAGGTCCCTACACCATGCTGACCAAAGTATATGCCCGCGACAACGAGCACCTGATGGACCTGCTGAACAACAAGATGCAGGAAATACCTGGCGTCACAGCTACTGAGACACTGATCTCACTGGAACAGAGTATCAAGAAAGAGATTCCTATCTGCCAAGAATAATCTACTATACGTCTCCATGGCAACGGGTAGTACGGACTATCATGTCAGCTCACTCCCTTTGCCATGGAAACTCTAGCTTCCGATTTGCATATGGAGTTTCTAAGCGAACTTGGCCTGTCAGGCCTTTTTATTGGCATCTGTACCTTTTTGATCATCGGGCTTTTCCATCCCATTGTAGTGAAAGCCGAATATTATTGGGGGACACGTTGCTGGTGGATATTCCTATTACTGGGCTTAGCAGGTGTTGCAGCTTCCATTTGCGTAGACAACATTCTGTACTCTTCCCTGCTGGGCGTATTCGCTTTCTCCTCTTTTTGGACGATCAAAGAAGTATTCGAACAGGAAGAGCGCGTCAAGAAAGGTTGGTTTCCTAAAAATCCAAAACGAAAATACAACTTCTAGACTCAAAGGGAACGCATTTTTCCCTCAATCCCTTGCATAATTCAACGGAATGTGCTAATTTTGCACCGCTATCCCCGAAAGGATACACCGGACTTGTAGCTCAGTTGGTTAGAGCAACAGACTCATAATCTGGAGGTCCCAGGTTCAAGCCCTGGCTGGTCCACTTTAAGAATCAAGCACTTACGAGCAATCGCAAGTGCTTTTTTCTTTGTCTGCGTAAACAATGCGTAAACAAACGGTTTGAGTTGGCTCTGTTCACGCATAGAACTTCCGTGAAACTCCGTGCAATCCTATAACACCTTTATTAAGGTATGTTGTTAATATGACGATGATTGGCGGTTAAATAAGCTCAAATATATTCCATTTATACCTTGATTTATAGAATAATATCGTACTTTTGTATCGCGTAATGCATTTGTGGCAAGCCATGACCTTGGTGGTGCTCTTTCTTGAAAAAGAAAAGTGAGTTTGCCTAACCGCCGTGGGAGGGTTATCCCATTCCGATGAATCAATGCGTAGAGGGAGTGCCAGTCGGAGGGTACTCTATGACAAACGAAACGCGAGAGTTGCTTCAGGGGTTGAGACCGATTAGCATAAGCCCGGTTACCAGTCAGCGACAGAAGACGACGAGATTGCACCGCTGCATATAACGACAATGTTTTTATCCGCCTAAAGGATAGGGACTCTGTGGTTATATGCAGTGTTTTGTATATGTATGCCTCACATTGCAAAGCGTCTGTATTCAGAGGTTATGTTGAACATAAACAATGAATGCAATGGAAAAACTGACAAAGTCCCTGTCGCTTTTCAAGGAACGGAACTGTTCTGTTTCTGTCGTGTTGGACTCACGTACTCGCAGGAAAAACGCGTGCGAGTTTCCGTTATCTCTCCGTTTCACGATAGACCGCAAATTCTTTTATCTTACTGTCGGAAGTTCTTTCACTGAAAGAAAGTTCTCAGACATCTGTAATGCGACTAAATGCAAGAGCGAGAACTACAAACTTCAAAAAGAGTGGAAAGATAGCTTTGTCCCCAAATACAAAGAAATTCTGATGAACCTAAACAAAGGTGGTATCCTGACATTTGAAATGGTACGCCAATGTATCATGGGTGAGGGAGTGATGCCATCCAAAGAAGATACGACCAAGGCACAAACCTTTGTTGGTGTATGGGAACAAATCATCCATGAATTACGGACAGACGATGGTGGCGCACGTTTTACCACAGCAGAGAGCTACGAATGCGCACTCAAATCATTCAGAAAAATTCTCGGAAGCAATATGATTAGAGGATTCTGCATCAGTGCTGCAGAAATTCAGAAGTGGAAAGACGGAATGCATGATGGAGTAAAAGACGAGAATGGGGCGATAGTCGGGAAAATCAGCGATACTACCGCCGGGATTTATCTCCGTTGTTGCCGTGCTGTATGGAACAGGTGTATACATGAAGGCTATCTCAAAGATGTTCCTTATCCTTTTTCTAACAAGAAGGAGAAAGGGCTTGTGAGCATACCCAAGAGTGCAAAGCGCAAACAGAGCTTCCTGAATGTCTGTCAGATGACGGAGCTCTACAACCTTTTTGTCTCAAAGAAATATCCCGAACATTGGTCGGAAGAATATACCCAACGTGCCCACTACTCATTGGGGTTGTTTCTTGCCCAGTACCTGTGCAACGGCTTTAACATGGCAGATGCAGGACGATTGACTTACGATAGTTATTATTATCAGACAGATGGCAAGGCTTTCCGTTTCAACCGAAAGAAAACTTCCCGAAGAAGTGCTGACGGTTCAGAAGTAATCGTTCCCATTATCCCTCCTTTACAATATGTGTTAGATGAAGTGGCGGCACCTCCGACTCGGGGTGGCTTTGTTTTTCCTCATATCATTAGTGTCCCGTTAAAATGGGACGAGTTAAACAATTAATCAAAAAGCCCCGGAATCAGGGGATCATTTAGATCTTTGACATCATTGAAATTAGTCTTGTCGAACAGGTCACGCAAGTGGGTTTTGTCAGTCAATGATATACTGAGAATTTGCAAAACTTCATAGGTTGAACGTTTCAACTTCATATCATGTTGGACAATAGCCACAAGACAGTACGTGATAATAGCCACACTGATTTGTATGCGAACAGCGTTCTCTGTTGTGCCCCAGAATTTCTTTATCTTGAGATGCTGCTTGAGCCATTTGAAGAACAGCTCGATTAACCATCTTTTCTTATAAAGATTGGCGACATCCAGTGCAGAAAGTTGTTTTGCATTCGTCAAGAAAGTGAACTCACGGTCATCCTCTTCGTCGTAATATCGGACGAGTCTGAATGACTCCGGATATTTCTTCCCGGAGAGATAACCGGTCAGTTTCACTTCTGCATCTGTCATTATGTTCTTTGGCATTCTCCGCTTCCATTTGACTGTCTTATACTTTAAGTTCGTCTTGGCCCTGACAACAAAGAAAGAGTCTGTAAGATGTATCCTATAGAGCTCTTTAAAAGAATCATAAGCCCTGTCGAATATATAATAAGCATTTGGTTCATAATGGATTGAAGACATCGCTGTAGAATCATGCTTTGAGGCAGTGGTTACAGTATAGAAGGCAGGAACTTGTGCTTCAATGTCGTATAAGACATGAGCTTTCACTCCTCCTTTCTTGCTTCGGAACTTTGCCCACGGGAATGTTGCAAGACATAACGGAATCGTTGTTGAATCAAACGCATATTTCTTTCCGGAAATGTCAAGGATGTTGGTCGTCCGCTTCTCGCAGGCTTCCTTCATCATATAGAAAGCAAAGTCTTCGAAGATTCTGTAATCGCGGTTCTGGTTGGCTGTGGCAAGAGTTGTCTTGGCTATCGGTTCACGACCTAACCCAAGATGATATTGCTTGCCCCTATGCGCCTCGAAAGCAACGATTAAGTCTCGCAGGCTCTCACGGTTACTCAGTTGCCCAAACATCATTGCAAGCATCTGATTCCAGCAAGTGAAATGTTTCACATACCGGTTGCCATCATACTTGCGAACATAGTTGTTGAACTGAGTCCTGTTCAGAAAAGCGGTTAATTGAGAGAATACGTATTTGTCTTGGAACATAGCAGCCATTTGTATTAGACTGCAAAGTTGCAAAATCAAGTCCGTTTCATCTCAAGAAACCACGTAATTGACTATATTTCAATAATTTCAAAGAACTATTTATCCACTTTTACGGGACAGTAGTGTCCTCATATATTAAAAGGTGCGGAAACAGAAGAGTTGCGCCGTAAATATACCATGCAGGAAAACTCAAACGTAAAAGACCGTGTTATCAGGATATGCCATGAAGCATTGAATTGGGACAAGTCCATCTGTCCGTCCGGTACATGGTGCCGGCACTCGTTTGCCACCAACCTGCATAATGCCGGAGTGGATATGGATTATATCTCGGAGAGCATGGGACATGCTTCTTCAGACCATGCCATTACTCAAATCTACATCGAGCATTATCCTATCGACATACAGATGCAGAACAATTCAAAGCTACTAAACCTGGGTAATACTTCTGAAAGGGATGCTCTGTTGGCAAAGCTGGCAAGCATGTCCACAGAAGAATTGCTCAAACTGTTCAGACAACCTTAATACCATAAGACAATGAAAAATTTCATAGAAAGGATAAAATCCTATTCCAAGAGAAAGGACACTGCAGATATGGCTATCCGTGCATGGAAATCAGTCAATGAAGAAGTATATACCAACTTTTGTAAGCGCATAGATGCTGTGGCTAAAGGAGGTATAACTGTTCTGATGGACATGTACCAGATGATGCGGGACTGCACACCACCCGAAGCCTTGATGATGTACAATTGGCTTTCAGATTTTGCCAACGGGAAGGATGTACCAGACATCGCAAACCGACAATGGGCTGGCCAATATACCGAAACCATCGCCCAATGTATTACAAACAAACGGTTGTGGATAGGTATCAACGTAAAAACGGGGACAATTGAACTGCTTACTTCTCCGAAATCAGGGCTGCTGATGGTTCATTCTGAAACGCCTATTGAAATCTGGAATCACCTGCCATTGGCAATGAGAACCTACTTGACTGTACAGTTGGATTTGCTTATGAGAAACAGCAAAGGTTGTTATCTGTTGAGTAAACTGGAAAGAAAAATGGTCTATCAGTTCCTGGCCTATATCTCTCAAATTGTTTTCCTCTCCCATGCGGTGTTTATTGGTGGATTTATGGCTAACCTCTATGACCGTGTGATGGAAAAGAAAGAAGACTTGGCTTATTGCGTGTACTATTTCGTGGTATTTGACCACGGTCTTTCACGTATGGCTAAGTTACTTGACCATCTGCTGAACAGTGAAGAGGTTGACCATGGTGATATGCTTTTGGTAAAGTCATGCGTTACCATGCTTGTCAATGGAAGTATAGAGATGGGCACAGAAACCAAAGCGGATTGGGAAGATACTGTAGAGAAGTGTAACCCTGAAATATGGAAGGAAGTTATATTTGCCTTGCGAAAAGTCAAAGGTAGACGTGGGAACAAAAAGGTTATGCAATCATTGGATGATATCCTCATTGGGGACAAGGAACGCATCAAGCAAGGAATCTGTTTATTCCTTGAAGAGAACACCGAAGACTTAAGTCTCGCCTATCTGTTGAAATCATTGGTAAAGTCCGGCAAGATAAAAGCGTCCACAAGATACATGACATTCCACCGTGCCATAGAACAGTTCTCCCAACGGCATTATGGGCACGATATACCACAGAAGCGATACGGGGAAATCAAGGAACTTACTTTGAACTCACCCCAAAGAGGAAGCAGTTACACCAAAGCAAAACGAATAATAGACCGATGGACGGATTATTTTATCAGTAACGGGTAGTTGGGAAATCCAGCTATCCGTATTTATTTTGCAAACAACTGTTGTAATTCGGTCGGCAAAATTAAGATATAAATAAACCGACCAATACACAGAGTTTCACACACTACCTTTGCTTGCGAAATCGGTTTCACAGAGTTGAACCGAGGCTTAAAGTATTTAATCACCAAACAAGTAAAGGTATGGAAGAAAAACTCAATCTCAACCAATTACTCCAAAAGCCTATCGCCATGATGACGGGTGAGGAGCTTTGTTTTCTCATCACTAAAAGTGTGGAGAGTACAGAAGCGGCCACTCCCCAAGTGGCATCCAAAGGCAACTACTATGGCATAGAGGGTATCGCCCGTGTATTCGGTTGTAGCGTACCCACCGCCAACCGCATTAAGAAGAGCGGCATCATAGACAAAGCCATCACGCAGATAGGACGAAAAATCGTAGTGGATGCAGACCTTGCATTGGCTTTGGCAAAGGAATCTGGTGGCATCCATATCAAAGAATAGCGGTATGGAAGAGAATTGGAAAAAGAATCTGGTAACAGACAGTTACGGGAATCCGGTTCGTTCCATCAGTAATCTCCGGTTTATTTTCACATTGGATGAGAATCTTAGTCAGATAAGGTACGATACCTTCTGTCAGGACGATGTATGTTTCTGCCCTTTGTTCCGCAATGTCAACGGAAACAAGATAGATGAAGAGTCGGTAGGAAAGATACAGGATTATTTGGAAAGGACATACAGAATACGCCTGACGCAGAACAAGGTATTTGAGATACTGAAGACCACTTCTTCTGAACGGAGTTTTAATCCTGTACAGAAATTCATTACACAAGAAACATGGGACGGACAACCTCGCATAGCCACAACCATCATAGATTATCTTGGAGCAGAGGACGCTCCGCTTGTCAGGGAACAGACAAAACTTTGGTTTGTGGCAGCAGTAACCAGAGTATTCAATCCAGGTTGCAAGTTTGACAACGTACTAACCTTGCCCGGTCCGCAAGGCATTGGGAAAAGTACCTTCTTCAAAGCCATCAGTGGGAGATGGTTCAACGATTCGTTCTCTTTCGCCAGTGGTGACAAGGAGAAAGTGGAGACCATAACCAACGGTTGGATTATTGAAATCAGTGAGTTGAATGGTTTGAAACGGGCGAATGACGCGGAAGCTGCCAAGGCTTTTCTAAGCCGTTGCAGTGATTATATGCGTCCGGCTTATGGGCATAAGGTGGTGGAGTTCATGCGGCACAATGTTTTTGCGGCTACCACCAATGAGGCAAACTTCCTGCAAGGAGATAATGGAAACCGCCGATGGTGGATTATCCCTGTCAAAGGCAACGGTCATGTGTCAGATTGGTTGGATGATTTGCAGTGTTCCGTTCCTCAACTTTGGGCAGAGGCATATACATATTATAAACAAGGTATGAAACTCTATTTGTCACCGGACATGGAGAATGAGGCCAACGAAGTGCAGATGCAACATTCCAACATTCTTGTTGACCCAATTATGGAGGACATAGAAATGTATCTGGAGCGTGAGGTTCCCATTCAATATGCAAATTGGATGATTCCGACACGACTGGCTTATCAGAAAGGAGCATACTCAGAACCAAATTCCACAATGACCTCACTCAATATGGTTTGTGCCCGACAGATTATAGAGGAACTGCCCAATGATTTGGTCAGACGAAATCCGTCCAAATACACTTCGCAATACATCAACCGCCTGATGTCCATGATTCCAAATTGGAAACGAAGCGAACAGGAGAAGGTCAAGGGGCTGCATCCCGCCTATTGCGACAAGACGGGACGGACGAAGCACCCATGGGTAAGGGTGGACGCTCCAAGTGAAGTTTCTGGTACAGCACTGCCAAGTGAACAGGATTTGCCATTCTAATTTCAAAATAAGGGAAAAGAAAAACTGTGTCCTATGTCCCCTTGTCCCTTTTTCCCTCGAAAAAAGAATAAAAACATAAAGTGAGCAAAATAGAAAATTATAAGAAACGCTTAGGACACGGGACAATATAAACCAACAACATGAGAAAAGAAGAACTTATCAGACTGCTACAAGAGCGTGACCCGCTGCTGGCAAATGCGGTCAGCCACATGGTTGCGTATGTTCAAGACCGTTATCCTTCCACTTTTCCGAGCAAGGAACAGACCGAGGCGGTGAACAATTACCTGCGAAGTGTCCATGCCGATGGAGACGGAAGTGCATCAGAACGGAATTGTGAACACCGTCGTATCGCTTCACAGAACATTACCATTGCTGCCATCCGTGTATTGGACAGCCAACAACTGGACAGGCTGCAAAACGTACTTGACCACATCGCATACGACAAGGAGTATTATATGCCGGAGAGAGGTTACGGTATGCACCGCTGACTTTCTCTTTTGGCTGCACCATTTATAAACCATCTTCAAAATAGACAGACGATGAAAACAAACTTGAATTATTGTATTGTGCTTTCGTCAGAGCAGCTTGCATATCTGGCAGGGAGCAAGTACGGCATTGACCGCATGAAGATTTTGCACCAACTTATCGAAGCGGCAGTGCTGGAAGAAAACGATTATGCCATAAAAGGATTTTCCACAACCTTACAAGTGGGGCAAGCCATCCTTTCGGAAGTGGATTTATCCTGCAAGTTAGGCTATGACAAGAAGACCATATCCCGTGTACTTGACAAGATGAACCAGTTGGGAATTGTCGCATCCACACAGGGCAACCGAACAAGCGTCCACACGCTGAAATGTATATCGGCATGGATGTTGGATGGCAACCGAATAGACAATCCGTTCTATGTTCGATTAAAAGACCGGCAAGAAAAAGGAGCAAATGATTACGCACAATCTGATGATATGGTAACCGTCTTACCAATGACTCCACAGGAGAATTCGGATAGCCGTATGGAGGGAAATTTACCCAACTCGAATGAGTGTAGACAAACAGAAGTAATGAATGAAACCTACGTTTCTGATGCAGTTTTTTCCTTCGTAGGCAAAATGCCTATTATATCAGACGAAGGCGAACTGCTCTCTACATTTTCTTCTGTTCCTACCAATTCGGATCCTCCACAGCCTACGGTAGGGGAAGAATCTAATGAGGATATTTCGGCAGATAGTCAGATTTAGTCATATTGGATATGGCGATGATGCCTATGTTTTTGTGTGGGGTCTTACAAGAAGTTCCTATGTCGCACAAATTCGCTACGCTCATCCGTACCACATAGGCATATTCCAGCAGTCGCAAGCTCCCACCGTGCTGTCCCTTTTTAGATTGATGTCTCATCCATAACATAACAAAACATGAAGAAGAAAAAGAATATCAGCAATGAAGCTGACGAAGAAAATGACAAGAAAGTTATAAAACGCACCCTACGGCTTGAAGCCAGAGTAACGGAACAGGAATATGCCAAAGCGAAAGAACTTGCCAAGACCTGCGGTTTGTCCATGAGCAACTATGTGCGCCGCACTGCTTTAGGGCAGCATCCACGGCAACGGCTGTCTGAGCGTGAGGTAGAAGCCTTATGCAGTCTGACGGATGCGAGAGGCGACCTTATCCGTATTGCGGCAGCAGTAAAGTCCATTCAAGCGGATAAACGTGCAATGTATTTTAGCGATACCCGGTTTGTGGAACAATGGATGAGAGCTGCCACGCAACTAATCAACCGCTGGAGCCAAATAGAGAATTATCTTACCGAATAAATTTCCTTACCCGTTATGATAGCAAAAGCCAGTACCATACCGCATGGCGCAAATGCCATAAGGTATTCCGTCAATAAAGACAGGGCGGATATAGTCAAAGCCAACCTGTTGCCCGATGACATTTCACCGGAAGCGATGTACGGTCGTATGATGCTCGTGCAAAAGATGTTTACCGAGAAAATTAACAAGGGCAGACCTCTTGGCAGAAACGTGATAAGAATTGAAATTTCCCCATCCGAGGAAGAGAGCCGAAACTGGACAATGGACGACTGGGCACGTTTGGCAGATGAGTTCATCCGGGTATTCGATTCCATAGACCTTTCCCAAAAGACCAAACGAGCATCCTCAAAGCAGACTAACCTCAAAGGTTCGCAATACATAGCCGCTCTGCATCGTGATTCTAAAAGTGGCATTCTACACCTGCACATTGATGCCAACCGTGTGGATATGAATGGAAAAATAAATGATAGCCATAAGATTGGTGAGAGGGCTGTCATGGCTGCGAACATCATCAACGAGAGACGTGGCTGGGTGCAGTCTAAAGAAATAGGTATACGGCACAGGCAGGAAATCTCAAACTGTTGTATGGAGATACTTCGTGCGATGGACAAATTCTGTTGGCGACAATACAAAATAGAACTGACAAAACGGGGGTACAAAGTACATATACAAGAAAATGATAAGGGAAAAGTTTATGGTTATTCAGTCAAACGGGATAACTCAAATTATAAATCATCCGTGTTGGGTATCGGGAGAAATCTGACTCCATCAAAGATAGAGGCTACTTGGGCAAAACTGCATCAGCAGGAAAGGAAATCCGAGCCAACAAAATCTATTCCTCAACAAACACAGACAGCCAACGCTGATTCTGTTGTACAACCCAAGATGGCTCCACAGCCTGTTATAAGGTACTATGATATAGCGACAGACGAATATCACAGCTACCATGTGGAGATACCCGAAGCCGCTGACAATATCATCCGACAGGAGTGTTCTTTGGAGGAAGCCCATCCGTTAGCAAAGATTGAAGAGATACAGCACACGGCTCTTTTACTCTTTGCAGGATATATGGATGCTGCCACAAGCATGGCGGTTTCAAGTGGAGGTGGCGGTTCTGACACAGAAGGCTGGGGACGAGACAAGGATGAGGATGAACTTGAATGGGCACGCCGCTGCGCAAGAATGGCAAACAGCATGTGCAAGCGCAGGAGAGGACTTCGCAGATAATTCACCTTTTATAATAACAAGAACATGAGTATAGGTAAATCAAGGGGCACATCGCCCATAAATGTCAATGACATGCTGGAGAAGGTTGAAATCAACCGGCAAATTGAAACAGAGAAATCAGAAGTGGATAAACTTCTCGTAGAAATAAGAGAGGCAAAAGAAACGCTGATAAAGTTCAACGAGGATTTGGAGAAGGCCATCGCTGCCGAATGTCATATTGAAGCTGCACTCAAAGCAGCCGCTGGCAGTTGTGATAATATAGTCAGTGGCATCTGCAATGCCATCGTGAAAGCAGAGCGGGACACGAACTTCAAGGCAACCATCACCTCCGAACAGCTTGCCCAACTTAGGCAACTCATAGACCGCTCTATAGATAGTTGGACTTCGGTATTGGCTAATCATCGAGCCGAACAAACAAAGCTTATCACTGAGCATGAATCCAATATGCGCAAAATCCTCAGACGGAATGAAGGTGTTTGGTACTCCGATTTCTGGATGAAAGTCTTGGTGATATTCTTGCTCGTTTATACGGTAGGGTTGGGACTGGTTGTATATTGCGCAACTTGAAGCAAATAGGGACGGTTTTTCGCCTCTATTATCGTTCGTTTCCAGAAGTCATTATACTTTCCAGCAAGTTACCAACAAGTTGAATTTCCAACAATTTGTGTTGGAATTCAACCATTTACATTTATTTTACACCTCAATAGCAAGTTGCCAGCAAGTTAAATTAAGCCCCAACAGGGATATACTTCATGTACTTTGGTGCTGTATCAGAATCGACAGTCCCAATGATAGCTTGTTGTTTACCGAATCAAAGAGCAACTCTAGACGGAACTACTCTTTGATTTTGTAATTCGCTTTATATCGGAAACTGTAATGAGAAATTAATTATGCTATTCTTGAATAACGACCCAATGTCCAGCACTTGTGTTACCTTCTCGTATCAAAATACCCATTTTCTGCATCGTTGAAAGATCTCGTTGAATAGTACGATGAACTACTGACAAAACTACAGACATTTCTTGTGCTGATATAAAAGGATTTTCTTTTATGAGATTTACAATTTTATGCTGTCTGTCAGTTAGTTGAACTTGCGACAAACTTACGACATCACTTGCGACATCACTTGCGACATTTGTCATTTGCGCAAACTTCGTCCGCTTAATCGTAACTTGTACCCCGCCACAGAAATTCTCGACTTTGGGCATGGGCATACCTACCTTTTCAAACCCTTCTCGGATTTTTCTGAAGCCACGTCCCCATGTATCGATAAAGCCAGCCTTGAACATAGTGTTAGCAATGTTTCTGTTTCGTGGCTTAGAAGAATGTTTGCCATACAGTACTATTTCGTTATATCCATCCGGCAGTTCACCTTCGTTCCAGATTTCAATGTAGTCATTATATACGTGCATTTGAATATCAGGCCCCGTATAATCCTTATGAGCGATGGCGTTATATAGTATTTCACGCATAGCCTCCTTGGGAATTTCCAAAGTCTCATAACGTTGCATTCCTTCAAAGCGTACAGGTGACACAAGGTACTTAGACTGTAAAGCCTCCATCACGCGATCTGCCATCTGAATTATGTTATCTTCAATGACATCTTGAAACATTAAATCGGCTTCATCCTTTCCAAACCTACCGATCTTAAACACTGCACTCGGATAGAACTTCTGAGGCTTCTTGCCAAACAGGAGGATGGCAGCATTCTTTAAGTTCCCGTTGTCATCAAGTAAACCTAGGCTGTCGAGTATGTCCTTCGTGGAAGCGTTGCGCTCACTTTCAGGAATACGCTGTGCCTCTATACCCTTCTTGAGAAAATAGTCTATAGCCTTGCGGTCAATGTCCTCCAATGTAGCACGCTCGTTAGTGATGTCATCCCACGAGCGTCCCATTTTCTTCAACAGAAACTGCTGCAAGGCTATACCGTTAAGCTCCTGCATCGTGCTGCCACTGCGATAGTAGTACTTGCCCTTAAAGCTGATGGCCACATTACTCGGTTCAACCACCAATTCCATGTAATCCAAACCATCCTGCTCATAGAGGTTAACATCCACCACCAGCCCCATGTAGTTGACCGCCTTGTTTGGAATGTCCTCTAACAACTTCTTGCTGTCCCTCAGTCCATAGACCTCATGGTTATCATCTACACCGAAATACATGATGGCTCCTTGTGCATTTGCAAAACCGCAAATCCACTTTAGGTACTCGTCTTTCCAGATTCGTTTGAATTCAACGTTCTGACATTCTTTTGGTTTTATTTTACTCATATATAAAATTGAAGCAACCTTTCAATTCATTCTTAACCTTTTCAACTCTGTCGTATAGCTGTTTGTTTTTAGTAATAATATAATGACTACAAAGTAATTGTTGTAGAACAAATTTATATTCTTACATCATAAAAATTGGGCAAGTATTTATAATACTTTTTATAACGCTCAATTTCATCTTTTTCTATAATAGAATTGTCAACAAAGTAACTCTCCCTTTCATTTAAATTTAATATTTGATTTAATGCACTAGCCTCTCTATATGTTAGATTGGGAATGTCAACCTCATAAGGTTCATCTGTATTAATGAAATCAAGATCCCAAATGTTGAGAGTCTTTTCATCAAAAGTTTCATGCAATACGATACCTCCAAACGTATACATTCTCGCTCCTCTATATTCTTCATAAACAAGGTTAAACAATGTCTGAAATTTTAATTTTGATGTTTCTGTTTTATTCCTATCTGAAATCACATTTGCACAATCGGCCTCAAGCATCTTCTTTATTGTTGTTGGTGCCTTAGTATTACAACAGCAATCGTTTTCTAATCCAAGTGGGACTAAGTTCCCGAATAATGCCGATAAATCTGCTAAGGAATAGGGGATTTTTTCCTTTCTCAATTGCCTATTGCATGACATTAAGTAGATGCTTCCATGAGGTATCTTCATCAGAACTTGCTCTAAATCCCTAAAAACATCCATAGTTAGGCATCCATCATAATCCAACCATATTATACTTGATTTAGACAAATCTATAGAAGACAACATGTTTGATGAATCACCACACAAAATCTTTATGCAGGAATATGGCTTATTAAATTCAAGCTTTTGTTCATTATATCCGCCTTCAATACTATACATAGTATTAATATGGAGTTCTCTATGAAATAATTTGAAATCGGTGAATGCTAATCCTCCAAAACCAATATACTGATAATTTACATTAAATCGTGGTATAATACGCATAAATGCAGATAATAACATTCGGCGTTCTACAAATTTACATGGGCGTACCTCATAATTTAAATTGGTTGGACTTTTCATTCTTCGATACCCTCCATTTTAGTATAATAATCAAATGTTGTACTTCCTAGCTCTTTATAACTACTAGCATCGGCATACGTTTTGGCAATATCTGCGATTTTTTTGTTCGCATCATAGGATATACGCACAGTATTTTTCTTTTGAGAAATTATATCCTCATCCAACTCTGGTGGTAAAAAAATCCTCTGATTATGTGAAACACCATTCTGAACAAATTGCGTTGATTTCAATTCAACAGCAGAATATTTAATCATATTTTCACATAAGGATTGGCGATAACTATTTGCTTCATCTCCCATCTTTGTTACTTGACGAAGGAAATCAATAACATAAAGCATAGCTTCTTTCATATACGGGAGCGCAGCTTTATACACATCAGAAGTCGTGTCAACTCCTTTTTTAGTAGTAGTTAAAGGCAGGTTGAATGTTTCTTCTGAATCAAAATATACTATGCCTCTAAACATGACAAGATCAGGATGCCATTTTCTAACAGAGGAAGTACCCCATCCGGTTATAGAAGATTGCTCTGCTTCTACAACTAATCTATCATTACAATATATATACCATCCAGATTTTTTAGGTTCTCCTATATCACCTAGACCTGCGATTATCCTATATGAAACATCATTCAATCTACCATCCAAATAGTATGGTTGACAAGTCTGAGAAAGCAACAACTCAACTCTTTCTCCTTCAAGGATAGAATTATTAAGCGTAATTTTCAGTCCTTTTAAAAGGCTAAAATTCAGTAAACGTTGAATATCGTTTGCTAAACTGCTAATGAAGCGACTATCCGAAAATAAATCTTTAACTTCTTCATTAAGATGGGTGACCTTTATAAATGTTCCGTCGGAATTTAAATTTTGATTGTCATCAACATCGCTGTAAATAAAACTCCAGTCATCAATTTCAGTAGTTACGTTATCTTCAAGAGTAACAATTTGCTTTTTATGTTCCCATCTTTCAACATCAACATTAATTTTAAAATGATCATATTTACATTTGGTTTCAACATCAAAGATTTTTCCAATTTTAAACAAAGATCTTTTCATTCCAATACCGAAACGTCCAACAGTATTATTATGCATTCTTGGTGCATTGTCTGGTCGGCCAAATCTAAAAGCATATTTCTGAGCTGTTTCAAGTGAGAAACCGCCACAATTATCTCTGATAATAAATTCATTACCGTTTACAGTCAAATCTATATAAAGATTTGAATAATCATTTTGATTAATTCGATTGGCACCATCAATTGAATTATCTAATAAATCAATAATGGCATCTTCTATTGAGATATCTCGAGTTATCATCTCAATGAAAAACTTTTTTGTAGGATTACCTTCAATTATATTAGTAGTCATTTTTCTTTTCTATTTATTAAGATAAGATATTATCTAGTGCATTTATGTAAATGGGCATTTCTTCATATTCTATTCCGAAATGCTTATCAATCATGAAGTCTACAATCATATCTCCGTCAATGAGGATTATGGGGACTGCACCTCGTTTGATAGAGCTATCTTCTGCTTCTTTAGAAAATGAAGATGTTGTAAAAAATAGGCCTTGTTCATATTCGCCTTGAACTGCACCACGAAATGCATCAATTTCTTTTCTGCCAATCTTATTGGAACCCCATCTTTTACACTGAAAGGCTACATTCATATAAGCTAAACCGATTTTGAGCTTACCATGACCATCAATGCCTCCATCGCGACTTTTTTTAGTGACAGTCAGATTGTGAAAACCATACCTCTCTAATAAATTTTTGCAAAACAATTCAAAATCATAAGGATTCAACCCTTTTAGTTGACGAAGAGTTTTTGCTTTAAATTCATGTGTGTACTTATTATGAAGTTCTCTAAGTATAGATAATGGAGTCGCTTCTTTTTTCGTATTATTATGTTTTGTTTGTGCGTTAACAAGTCCGAAAGTGCGACTTCCTTCATCATATAAAAAGTACTTCTTTGAAGATGCGGAAGGATAATCAATACCAACAGAATGCCCCCTAAGTTCAACTCTTAGGACTGACAACGGATCTTGTGCATGAAACTCATACAAAGATTTTTCGATTATTTTTGCATAAATTTCAGAAACAGATAATGTCTCGTCTGAATGTTTTAAGACCTCTATTGCGGCTTCAATAATTGTCCTTCTTTTTTTCATAATCAACTACTTTTCTTTCCAATATTGTACAACTTCAAACAAATCGCCTTTTTGCAACTCTTTAATATTAGATACACATTGCCCGTTATCTAATTTTTCAAGATTCCGCATAGTTCGAGATCCATCCTTTTCACTTAGGCCAAGGAATTTGTTTATAGCTTTTGTGTTGTTAAGGTCGTTTATCGGCAATAGGAATGCAGTTTCACATTCTTGTGAAAAATCGAAATTGCCTTGATTATACTCTGATATACCTTGAGAGAGAAGAACTATAGAGACTCCATATGAGCGAATTTTTCTAAGTAAAACTTCCAAAATCTCCAAAGACTTTTTTTCTCGGAATAAATCGTGAGCTTCATCAATCATTAACACATAACGCATGCTTCGGTTACCATCAATGACTTCTGTGCCACCCATATTTGTGAACACATTAAAGATGTAGTTAATGATGAGGAAGATTGACGTGAATCGAACCGTACTATCCAGCTCACCTGATAGAGAAAAATAATAATTGTTATTTAAGAAGATACTTGGATCATTAACTCTTGACGCAAAGAGTTCATATTCACTAAGACGTTCCATAATTTCAGTAAGAGTGTCACGGTTATCACCTACTGATTCTATCACTAAATCGTAAATTTCCTTTAATGAAGGGTGTTTTCCATCTTTATGTTGAACAAACGCTTCTTTCGTAGCATCTTTTAGTGTTTGCTGTTGTTTCTTGCCAATATTGGAGTATTTAGCAATAATATCAACAAATTTATTTATACCTACAAGTTTGTTCTTTTCATTAACATTATCAATGAATGAAACTGGATTCAATGGAAATGGTGTATGAGGCGCATTTATACATTCTGTATGAGTTTCTGTAAAGAAATCCCTCATTTTATTCCTGTCATCTTCACTTAGTCCCTTAAAATCAAGGAACAGAAAATTGACTTGACCTTGCGTCTGTGTATACAATTGGCGAAGAAATTCAAGTGCAAATTGAGTCTTGCCAGAACCAGATTTTCCTGCTACGGCAATGTGTTGATTGTTGTAGCGAGTAGAATCGTTGAAGCAACAATATATATCCTCTCTTGTTTCGATATTATATCCCACTTTGATTTTAATAGGACCAGAAAACACACTTTTTGTGATGTGTTGATTTCTATTCTCAACACAATCGAATCTTTCGGGAGAATCTTCAATCATATCAATTCCCTTTCTGAAATATTCAGTTAAGAAATCGAAGAAAGTATATTGTGGATTATTTTCAAACAGGTAATTTATCTTTTCTAATCCATGATCAATATGTAGTTTTATGTACTTGGGGATAAGCTCGTCATTTTTAGTTATTCCATATGCCTGACAAATTAAGGCAATATAGAAATCTCTATACTGTCCATCAAATAGGATATGGTCCTTGTATTCTTTTCCTTGTGAATCGTATGCAGAAAATTCCTGTTGTGTAAAGCGTTTACCTGTAGACAAAGAATAGCCTAATGCAATACGAGCTATCACATTTTCTTTTGTACCCCCAGTAAGTTTTTTTGTTAATTGGGTTACAATGGCTTGGTTTTCGCCAGATGTTTTGATGTTAATTTGCATATCCGCTATTGTTATATTCTTCAAAAAGATTCTCTGGTTTCACTTCAACAAAGTGCGAACCATCTTTTTCATTGTTTATCAAATAGGATTTATTTACGATTGGTTGAATATATTGATATTCTTCTTCCGTCAATTCTTTTTTAAGAAGAGGAAATAGAATCACTTGTTTTGAAACATTTGGATAGAACTTCGTGAGTACATTCTTTGTATGTTGCGGGTCAAATTTCTGCATTGGGCTATCTATGAAAACAGGAAACTCAATTTCTGTTTCATCAACCAAAGCACTTAATAGTGCAGATGCAAACATCTGACGTTCCCCCATGGAAAGAATGCTATTATCAATTTTCTTATCATCATATCCAAATAGGCAAATGTCAACATCATCACCATTGCCATTGATGTCAACAATTACCTTTTTAACAAGATTGGTCTTGTGCAAATATGATTGAAGCTTTACTTCCAGTTTCTTCGCAAGTGCCTTTTTCTTTTCTTCCTTAAAACGAATAAGGAATTTTTGTATTGTATTGATTAGGCGCGCAGCTTCATTGTCAACTGCACGGTTCTGATCTGAAACATTTATTTTTTTAGAGAGAATCTCCTTTTGCTTTTTATGAGCAATCACTTGTTCTTTAAGTAACTCTATTTCACTTTGTCTTTTCCCGATTTCTACACCGATGGAATCTATCTGACGATCGATATTTTCTTTTCGGGTTCTCAAATCCTGAACATAATCACTCTCTGCTTTTTTCTCAGCCTCTCGAATATTCTTTTCGATTGTGTATAATTCAGATTTGGCTTTGGTATATTTATTAATTAGATTCTCAAAAGAAGATTTACTATCTTTGATTTTCGCAATAAGATGCATAAACTCTTCAACCTGTCCCTGACTAAAGTCATGCAATGTACTGAAGTGTTCAAACTTACTTTCATCAGAAACGTTATAAAAATGCTTTTTGATGAGTTGCCTGATTTGAAGTTCATAGAAATCTCTGGTCTTTATATCAATTGAGAAATGGAGATCCTTCTTTGCTTCTTCAATATCGCCGAGTATGACATCAGTTTTATCATTAACTCCTTCCAGTTGAAGTTTATTCTGTTTATACGCTTTTTCTGTTTCTAATTGTGTTGAAAGTTCAGACATAATACCTCCTGCCAAGCCAAATGGAATAAGGCTATATAAATCTTTAAGGCTGTCATCTGCTTCCCTTAGCACTATGTCAAGTTCCGCCTTCCTACTATTTAATTTCTGCAATTCGTCTACAGACATAGTATCGCCTTCACGAATCAATTTTGATTGAAGTTCGGCTGAATTATGACGTTTAAAAACTCGGTCTTCTTCCAAATTACTAATTTCCTCAGTCAACCTATCAATTTCACCCTCTTTGAAATCAATATCTGCGATTAGTCCATTAAACTCGCGTTTCTCTTGAGGTTTAGCAGATGACTTTCTATAGTCATCCTGGATTCTGACCAATTCATTTTTTAGATCTTCATATTTTTGTATGCCAAGAACTTGAGAATATGCAAGACTTAAATCCTTTCGTTGTTCTGGAGTATTTATTTGAGCAAATGAAACTATCTTTTCTGCATCAAAGAAAAAGAATTTTGCAATCTCTATTGGAAGTATATAATCCCGAATAAATATTTCCTCTTCTTTTGCAATTTCCTCTTTTGATCCCGTGAACAAATCGTTCTTCCGGCCATCAATCAGAATTTCTAACTCGTCATCATAATTTGTTGCACTATCATAGGAACGAACAATTGTTATCTCGGTGCAAGGCGTATCTGGAATTTCTACATCCGTAAATGTAACGGACACAGAGAACCGAGTTTCGCCTTCTTTCTGTGCAGCAAAGTTGAGACTATTACCAATGTATTTACTATAACCTCCTTTTTCGTCAATTTCTTTACGGTATAGTTCATCAACCTTCCCCATGTTCTTACCATATAGGCACCAAACTAATGACATGAGAAAAGTTGTTTTGCCGAAACCATTATTACCACTGACGATAATCAGATTCCTATTCCCATCGGGAAAAAGTTCAATCTTATTCTTTCCTTTATAAATTCGGAAATTATTAAGTTCAATTTCGCGTATCGTCATGATTTCTTTTTATTTACAAATTCCTCTAAACGAGACTCAATTTCTGTTTTCAAGCCACGGCGTCGCTGCATGAGTGACTTGCTTTTCTGAAGCATAAGAAGTTGCTCTATCAATTCACCTTCTTCAAGGTTTTCTTGGCAAATTTCTTTCATCAAATCTGCTTCCAATTTGTTTTTTATCTTGCCCTCTTCCATATTTAATGAGGAATTATAGATTTTGTTATATATTTCTGATACTTGATGTGCAAAGTTAAAATCTCGATACCAGTTCACTTGAATTGCAATCAATTCTTGATCAGTAATGAGTTTTATTTCAGGATTATATTGTTGCAATTCATGTTGAACATTTAACAGTCCTTCCAACATTTTCGCTCTATATGTGAAAGTGTAGGGTCCCATATCGTTTACGGCTCTTCTCCCATCCCGGCGCAACGGGAACCGATTCTCAATGATATTCCGTTCTTGATCCAGCTTTAACCTAAAATCATAAAGCGGTTGCATCCATTCTCGGCCATTTTTTATAAGCGAACGCATGGACTTATCATCCTTCACAACAGTGCAAGTCCAACAGCCGAAACGACTTTGACCACAAGAACCATGACTTTTGTCTGTTACAACGGTTGGACATTCGTAATCGTCCGCACTTGCATCAACATAAATGTTAAACAGGATTTTGTTATCAAATCCCCAGGGTGATGGAATGGTATTTATTATATACCAGACTTCTTCCAACATCAATTCTTTGATTGGTGCATAGACATATGTATTTGCCAACAGAGTATGATTGGTAAGTCGCTTGCCATGAATTTCATGTTTCTTGATGGAACGAGCGCGAGTCGCACTTTCTGCTTTTCTTGTTCCAATTAAAATTATAGCTTCCCCACACTCGTCAACTTGTTCTATTATAAAACGAGCTGTAGGCTTAATCTTCATTTTCTCAGTACACCATCTAAATGCTGTGTTTGGAACAGGATAACCTTTCCCTATAACATTCACCCAAAAAGAATCTTCCAATCGAGGCGTAGTCTTCCGAACAAAAATAGGCAAGTCTTCTTCTCTTGCTTTTTTTTCTATCTGTTCAAGAACTTGGTCAACATACGATGCAATTATAGGATTTTCAACCATTGTATCATTACATACGACATATATTGGTCTACGAAGTTGAAACGGCCCCGGTAGTTCTTTTAATTTTTCAAGCGCAATCCATACAAGCATTAGTAATACAGTAGAATCCTTTCCCCCACTGAATCCTATAATCCATGGTCGGGTAGACTCATCAGCATACGCATACTGGTCAAGAATTTCATCTATTATATATTCAATACGTTTATTCCTCATTTTGGATTTTTATCATAAATCTGACATCCGATTTATAGGCTAAAAAGTTTTGAAGTCCTTATTTACCAAATCGTTCAATTCTACATCTAATAGGTGTGATATTTTAATTAGGGTTTCAATATCTGGCTGAGAACTATTCGTACACCATTTTGAAACGGTGGATGGATTGACATTTAATTGCTCACACAGCCATTTATTTGTCCTCTTCTTTTCTGCTAAAACTACTTTCAGACGATTTATATCTGTTTCCATATTGGCAAAATTTGTTATTTGCCCACAAAAATAGTGATTTTATTTCACTTGACAAAAGAAATGATTGAGTTTACGGTAAAACTGACCCAAAATACTGATCTGAATCAGTATAATTAACGTTATAAAGTATCTGTAGAGATTTTGCTTTGCCTTCTACTTATGTGTTACCAATATGCTTAGTGTCTGAGTTAGTGTCCAAGTTGGTGTCTAAGTCGACATATAAATGACAAGTTTGGTGTCAGAGTCAGTATCAAAAGTGTTAGAGTGCCCTTACTATATTTAGAGTGACAATACATTTTTGCAATGGCATGATGCCTTATGCATCATACAATGGAACTTCATTTAGCATAACTCCGGACGGGTAATCTGACAGTTTTCTGCGTAAACAATGCGTAAACAAACGGTTTCAGTTAGGGGGATTTAGTGAGTTTCATTGTAAATGACGGATTTCGCAACTGACTGATAATCAACAATGATTAACGAAATAGACTATCACAGAATATCATCTTATCGTTCTCATAATCTGGAGGTCCCTGGTTCAAGCCCAGGCTGGTCCACAAAAGAAGAAGCGTTAATTGCACAAAATCAGCAGTTAACGCTTTTTCTTTTTGTTCTTTTTCGTGAGTCATGATATAATCAATAGAATCACATCCCTCTTCAAGGCGATATAGATGTATGCAGTAGACGTCAAGCATTCTCCCAACTTACCTGTTTCAACAAACTCAAAGCAACTTAACAATGAATTCCCCAGGAGGCGTAATACAATAGAGCAAACTGACATCAAAGTTTCATTGTTTACACATACCAAAATCTGAGATTTTCTGATGTGAATTCACAACAAACCGCTGATAACAAGCAAATTGCATTGAAACATCCGAATAAGACCGAATAAAATATTGCCGTAGACCACGAAAACAGCGAGCACCCACCGTGAAACTTCATCTTTCAACCTACTTCCTTTTCTTCCAACGGATTACGCTACAAATGAAGGGTTGAAAGCAGATTGGGACAATCAATCACTCATCAGCCACACGCCATTCCTAAAGACCTACTTTAACCCGCTAAACACCAACTTGGCAGACGTAACTACGGACTTGACGAATGGAAAGAAGAACTTTATATCTGACTCATTTCCTCATGTGACGAATTAATTGTACATTTGTACGAAGCATTGAAGGAACACTTTAAGATAACTTATGACACTGACCGAAGCCACCCTCCGATTTATAGCCGAACACCGCCGCGACGATGTGCGTGTGCTAGCCCTGCAAGCAGGCAAGTATCCCGACGTGGATATGCCGACTGCTCTGACACAGATAGCGGGCAGGCAGACGGCCGAAACAAAAATACCGACGTGGGCCGCTACAGAAGGCATACTCTATCCACCCCACCTATCCATGGAACAATGCTCGTCGGAGGTGACGGCGCGCTATAAGGCTTCTGTTGTAAGTGGATATAATAGCCCATGCCACTCACTGGCCGACCTGACAGGCGGTTTCGGTATCGACTTCTCTTTCCTGGCCCCGCATTTCGGACAAACCACCTACGTGGAGCGACAGGAGGTGCTGTGTCAGGCAGCCCACCATAACTTCCCGCTGCTGGGACTGAGCGCGACCCACGTGATCCATGCCGACGGAGTGGATTATCTGCGGCAGATGCCCGCCGTAGACTGGCTCTACCTCGACCCCGCCCGGCGGAACGGACACGGAGGCAAGACGGTAGCTATTGCCGACTGCGAACCAGATGTAACTGCTCTCGAAACCTTGTTACTGGAGAAGGCAGTCCATGTACTGGTGAAGTTGTCACCCATGCTCGACCTGGCACAGGCCTTGCACACGTTGAAACATGTAGTGGCGGCGCACGTGGTTTCCGTGGCAGGCGAATGCAAAGAGCTGTTGCTGGTATTGGCACGTGGCGAAGCCCCACAGGCGGACGACGTACCCATCCGTTGCGTCAACCTCTCAACTACCGACGATGCCTTCACCTTCACCCGCCATGAAGAACAGGAGGCCTCCTGCCGCTATGCCGACGCTCCCCGCTCCTACCTCTACGAGCCCAATGCCTCGCTGCTGAAGGCGGGTGCCTTCCGAAGTCTTTCCTATATATATAATATAGAGAAACTACATACCAATAGTCACCTTTATACCTCCGATGAAGCGTTGCCATGTTTTCCCGGCCGTATGTTCCGCATCGACGGCTGGTGCGGATTCGGCAAGCACGAAGTGAAGGAACTGCTGGACGGCATACGAAAGGCCAATCTAACAATACGCAATTTCCCCGCCACCGTAGCCGAAGTGCGCAAACGGCTCAAGTTAGGCGAAGGAGGAGAAACTTATCTCTTTGCTACAACCTTGAATGACGGTCGGAAAATACTCCTGAGATGTAGCAAAACCTAACAAACTGCCCACTTTGTTTGTAACCGCTTTGCAACATCTTTGTTACGTCTTCTTCAAAAACCTGTAAAGATTGCGTAACGCCATGCCTGTACTTTTGCGGCAAAATAATCACAGAAAAAAACAGGTATGAAACAGATTGTAAAAGTATTGATTTATTCTTTTCTATTTTTAACCGCTACCGCTACTCCCGCAGTGGCTGACGAAACTGCAAATGAGGCCAAAGGAGCTATCCGAGGCCGCATCATTGACAACACCAAGCAAACTCTCCCGGGTGCTTCTATCTACATTGAAAAACTACACACAGGCGTCACAAGTGACGTCAACGGCTTTTACACTTTCCCCAATCTTGACCCGGGAACTTATACAGTTAAGGTGACCTACGTAGGCTATTCGCCTGTAGAGCTGAAAATCACCATTCCCGAAGGCAAAACGCTGGATAAGGACGTTATCCTGAACGAAGGACTCGAATTACAGGAAGTAGTTGTGGGCGGTGCCTTCCAAGGACAACGCCGTGCCATCAACTCACAACGCAGTAATTTAGGAATCACCAACGTCGTATCCGCCGACCAAGTGGGCAAGTTCCCCGACTCGAACATCGGCGACGCCCTGAAGCGCATCAGTGGTATCAACGTACAGTATGACCAGGGTGAAGCGCGTTTCGGACAGGTGCGCGGAACGAGTGCCGACCTCAGCTCCGTGACCATCAACGGAAACCGCGTCCCCTCGGCCGAGGGAGAGACACGCAGCGTGCAGCTCGACCTTATCCCCGCCGACATGATCCAGACCATCGAGGTAAACAAAGTTGTAACTCCTGATATGGATGCCGACGCCATCGGAGGCAGCATCAACCTCGTCACCAAGAACTCGCCCTACAAGCGCACCATCGCCGCTACGGCCGGTACGGGATACAACTGGGTGAGCGGCAAGGCGGCCCTAAACCTGGGCTTCACCTACGGCGACCGCTTCTTCAACGACAAGCTGGGCTTGATGGTATCGGCCTCTTATCAGAACAATCCCGCAGGAAGCGACGACGTGGAGATGGCCTACGAACGGAACGAAGACGGTGAGGTTGTGCTCGACGAATACGAAGTGCGCCAATACTACGTCACCCGCGAACGCCAAAGCTATTCGCTGGCCCTGGACTGGGAAATCAACGCCAATCACAAGATTGACTTCAAGGGTATCTTCAATAACCGCAACGACTGGGAAAACCGCTACCGCCACACCTACAAATGGGACGACGAAACACCCAATGAATACGAAGTGATCTACGAAACCAAGTCGGGCGGCCCCGACCAGCGCTATGCCCGCCTGGAACGCCAGCGCACAATGGACTTCACCCTGGGCGGCGAGCACCTTTTCGGGAAGCTGAAGTTCGACTGGAAAGCATCCTACGCACAGGCCGGTGAAGAACGCCCGCACGAACGCTACCTGGCCTTCAAGAAGGAAGGCGTGGCCATGAACACCGACTGGAGCGACATTCGCCGCCCGTACATGTCGCCCGTAGACGGACAGAACATCTTGCTGGACAAGAACAACGACAACGGCTTCGAGCTGGACGAACTGACCGAGCAGTTTGAGGACATCAACGAGAAAGACCTCAAGTTCAGCGCCAACTTCGAATTGCCGCTCGCCAAGGGAAAATACAGCAACAAGCTGAAATTCGGCGCCAAAGTGGTGGACAAGAACAAAGACATGTGGATCGATTTCTATGAATACAGCCCGACTGACGAAGATGCCTTCATCGCCGACGCCTTCGGACACCTGAAAAACGAAAACCGCGACGGATACATGGGCGGCGACCGCTATCAGGTAGGAAACTTCGTGGAGAAGGAATATGTTGGCGGCCTCAACCTGACCGACGCCAACAAGTTCGAACAGGAAATCAAGTACGACGAGATGTGCGAGAACTACGAGGCACACGAAACAGTCAGCGCCGGTTACATCCGCTTCGACCAGCAGTTGGGCAAGAAATGGAACCTGATGGCTGGTCTGCGTCTGGAGAATACCCACGTCACTTACAGCGGCTATGTCTACGACGACGGCAAGGAGAGCGGCAAGGACGAGAGCTACACCAAGACGCCCGAAGAGTCGCAGAGCTACATCAACGTGCTGCCGTCGGTGCTCGTCAAGTATGACGTGAACAACGACCTGAAACTCCGCGCTTCGTTCACCAACACGCTGGCACGACCCAAGTATGCCAACCTCGTGCCCAACGTCATCATCGACAAGGAAGACATCGCCTTCGGTAACCCCGACCTGGACCCGACACTCAGCTACAACCTCGACCTCAGCGCCGAATACTACTTCAAGAGCATCGGTCTGGTGAGCGCCGGCCTGTTCTACAAGAAAATCAACGACTTCATCGTGGACTACCGCCAAAACAACTATGAATACAAAGGCGTCACTTACGAAGAGATGAAGCAGCCCCGCAACGCCGGCGACGCCGACCTGCTGGGTGTCGAACTGGCCTACCAGCGCGACTTCGGCTTCATCGCCCCCGTCCTGAAGTGCATCGGCTTCTACGGCAACTACACCTACACGTACAGCAAGGTGAAGAACTTCAACTTCGAAGGCCGCGAACACGAAGACCTTCGCATGCCCGGCTCGCCCGAGCACACGGCCAACGCTTCGCTCTACTTCGACAAGGCGGGCTTCAACCTCCGCCTCAGCTACAACTTTGCCAGCGACTTCATCGACGAAGTGGGTGAGGAAGCCTTCTACGACCGCTACTACGACAAGGTGAACTACCTCGACCTGAACGCCAGCTACACGTTCGGCCGCAAGTTCAAGACCACCTTCTACGCCGAGGCCAACAACCTGCTGAACCAGCCCCTGCGCTACTATCAGGGTACGCCGGACCGCAGCATGCAGGCCGAATACTATGGAGTGCGTGTCAATGCCGGCTTTAAAATCAACTTTTGACGACAGAAAAACGTTTAAACATTAAAGAAGAGATATATGAAGATGAAAAAACTGTTTCTACTGCTGACCGTGGCCCTGCTGGGCCAGTGGGCCATCGCCCAAAACAAGATAGACTACTCCGTCTACGAAGACAAGCTGAACCTCTACGTGGCCAACGACTTGGGCCGCAACGGATACTACGACCAGAAGCCCATCGCCGAGCTGATGGGCGAGATGGCCGAGGAAGTGGGCCCCGAATGTGTCATCGCCGCCGGCGACGTGCACCACTTCGAGGGCGTCCGCTCCGTGGACGATCCCCTGTGGATGACCAACTACGAGCTGATCTACAGCCATCCTGAACTGATGATCGACTGGTACCCCATCTGCGGCAACCACGAGTACCGCGGCTCCACGCAGGCCGTGCTCGACTATGCCCGCGTCAGCCGCCGCTGGGAGATGCCCGCCCGCTATTACACCAAGACCTTCAATGAAGAGGGCACTACCGTGCGCGTCGTCTGGCTGGACACCACCCCGCTCATCGACAAATACCGCCAGGAGAGCGACAAGTATCCCGACGCCTGCCTGCAGGACATCGACGCCCAGCTGCAGTGGCTGGACGGCGTGCTGGCAGCCGCCAAGGAAGACTGGGTCATCGTCGTAGGCCACCATCCCATCTACGCCGAGACGCCGAAGGACGACATCGAGCGCCTGAACATGCAGCAGCGCGTGGACCCCATCCTGCGCCGCCACAAGGTGGACATGTACGTCTGCGGACACATCCACAACTTCCAGCACGTCCGCGTCAAGGGCAGCGACATCGACTATGTGACCAACTCCAGTGGCTCGCTCAGCCGTAAGGTCAACGCCATCGACGGAACGGTGTATTGCAGTCCCGAACCGGGCTTCTCCATCATCTCCGCCACGCCCCGCACGCTGGAGCTACGCATGATCGACAAGACGGGACGGGTGTTGCACACGGTGAAGCGCAGCAAGTAACCCTTTCCCCACAGGGCAAAACTCCCGAGTTTCGAGCCTTCCGAGATGTCGGACAGGGCAAAACTCCCGAGTTTCGGGCCTTCCGAGACGTCGGACGGGGCAAAACTCCCGAGTTTCAGGCCTTCCGAGACGTCGGACGGGGCAAAACTCCCGAGTTTCGGCCTTCCGAGACGTCGGACAGGGCAAAACTCCCGAGTTTCGGGCCTTCCGAGACGTCGGACGGGGCAAAACTCCCGAGTTTCAGGCCTTCCGAGACGTCGGACGGGGCAAAACTCCCGAGTTTCAGGCTGTCCGAGACGTCGGACGGGCAGAAAATCCCGATAGCCGGGGCGTCCGAGGTCTCTCAGGACGTCCCGGTTTACTTTTCCTTCGGCCTTCCGCTCAAGTCGTCCTTCGGCATGGCAGGGTCGTTGCCGTCGCACATGGCCATATAGTGGGGCGACATGATTTCCACGCCCTCGGCGTTGAAGCGGTCCTGGATGTTCTGGTGCAGGTCGGAATAAATCTGCGCCAGGCGGTCGGCCTCCTTAATGTAGGCGTTCACCTGGTAGACGGGATACCAGTCGCTCAGCGAGGTGGAGAGGACGAAGGGCCTCGGGTCGTCCACTACGCCCGGCGTGTTCAGTGCCGCCTCGATCAGCAGCTTGTTCACCAGGCGCCAGGGCACGTCGTAGCCGATGGTCACCTCGGAGTGGATGATGAGCCCGTATTCGCGCGCCGACTGGCTGAAGTTCACCGTATGCGACGACATGATGAACGAGTTGGGGATGGTCACCACCTCGTTCTTCGGCGTACGGATGCGGGTCACCAGCGGCGTCTTCTCCACCACGTTGCCCGTCGTTTCGTTCAGCTGGATGCGGTCGCCCAGTTTGAAGGGGCGCATGTAGGTGATGACCAGCCCCGCGATGATGTTGCCGATAACCGTACTCGACCCGAGCGAGACAATCAGACCCACGAACACCGAAATGCCCTGGAACACACCCGAATCGGCACCCGGCAGGTAAGGATAAATCATCGCCACCATGAAGGCGTAGAGCAGGAAGCGGATGATGTGGTAGGTGGGCATCGCCCAGTCGGGGTAGAAGCCGTTCAGCTTGAGCCGCTCGGACTGCACCTCGCCCGCCAGGTAGCGGAACAGGCGTACCAGGTACTTGATGGCCAGGCAGATGACGAAGATGGTGAAGAGATTGGGGATATAGGCCAGAATGCCGTAGAGGATGCTCTTCACGGGGTCCCAAATGTAGAAGAAGAGCTGATAGGCCAGGTTCTTGGTCTGCGGGAAGATGGCAAACAGCATGGGCACCGTCAGCAGCAGCTGCAGCAGCATGAAGGCGTAGCGGAACAGGTTGGCGACGAACACCAGCAGCCGGACCTGCTTCTGCGTGTCCAGTAACTCAAAGTCCTGGATGGAGAAGGCCTTCAGGCGCGTGTTCCTCAGCCGCAGGATGCGCACCTTCAGCTTACGGAAAAGCCAGTTGGTAAGCTTGAACAGCAGGAACTGGCCCACAAGCACCAGCACAAAATAGGCAATGCGCTTGAACAGCTGTAACAGGCCGTGTTCCTCCTTCATCACCTTCAACTTCTCCACGATGACCGTGCGCTTGGCGGCAGCCAGCTGGTCGCGCGTGCAACTCTCCCACAGGCCGTCCTGGTCGGTAAAGGAGACAATGACCTTGTCCCCGTACATCACGTCAGTCACGATGTCCGTGCTTTCGATATAGACTGAGTCGGGATGCAGGTTGAAGCGCTTGCCCAGGGTCGTAATCTCGTGCGACACGTTCTCGGCCCGCTGCTGGGGCGTGAGTCCCCCGCGCTTGGCGTAGAAATAAAACAGAGTGTCCTCCTCTACCACGACGGGCATGCCCTTAGTCTGGTGCCGCAGGGAGTCGATGCGCTGTTTCTGCCGGGCCAGCTTCACCGAGTCGGCAGCATACGTCACCAGCCTCATCTGCTCAATCTCCATGCGCAGGTTGGCCTCGTTCAGACGAGCGGCGGCCAGCTCCTCGCGGACTTTGTCCAAGGTTACCGAATCCGTATCGGTTTACACTCCGGCAACGGCGGACTGGCTGTCCGTACCCAAAATATCAAGCACTTTGTCCATGACCTGGGCCGACACGCCGACCGCAGGCAAGCAGAGCAGACAAAGGCAGAAAAGACGGAATTTCTTCATGTTTCTATCTGTTTACGTTTGAACCATTCACCAATTATCATTTACCGTTTATCATTCACCATTAATTCCTATCTTTGCACCGTAAAACTTAAATTATAGACTCGTCATGGATATACTCTTCCTCATCGGAGGTCTCCTCCTCATCCTGCTGGGCGCCAACGGCCTGACCGACGGCGCTTCGGCGGTAGCCAAACGATTCCACATCCCCAACATCGTCATTGGACTGACCATCGTAGCCTTCGGTACATCGGCTCCCGAACTGGCCGTCAGCGTATCTTCAGCCCTGAAAGGCAGTGCCGACATCGCCGTGGGAAATGTCGTGGGCAGCAACATCTTCAACGCCCTGATGATTGTAGGCTGCACAGCCATGTTCGCCCCCATCGTAGTACAACGCAACACGTTGCTGAAAGAAATCCCACTCTGCATCCTGGCCTCACTGGCCCTGCTGGTGATAGGCAACGACATGCTGCTGGACCATGCGGCGGAGAACGTGGTCAGCATCACGGACGGTCTCATCCTGCTCTGCTTCATGGCCATCTTCCTGAGCTATACGTTTGCCATCGCCAAAACGAACCAGGCTCCCGCCCCCTCTCCAACAGCGGAAGTAGAAAACGACAGTCCGACCGTTACCGCAGAAGACGGAACGGAAATCAAGGATATGCCCCTGTGGCGGTCGACGCTTTATATCATAGGCGGACTGGCAGGCCTCATCTGGGGGGGACAGCTCTTCGTGGATGGAGCCAGCGGAATAGCCCGGTCGCTGGGCGTCAGCGAGTCGGGCATAGGGCTGACACTCGTAGCCGGCGGCACCTCGCTGCCCGAACTGGCCACCAGCATCGTAGCGGCGCTGAAAAAGAACCCCGAAATAGCCATCGGCAACGTGGTAGGCAGCAACCTGTTCAACATCTTCTTCGTATTGGGCTGCTCAGCCTCCATCACGCCTCTGCACCTAACGGGCATCAACAATTTGGACCTGCTGGTACTTGTAGCCTCCAGCATTCTGTTGTGGATTTTCGGCGTGTTCTTCGGCAAGCGCACCATTACACGTATTGAAGGCAGCCTGCTTATTGCCTGCTATGTGGGATACACTGCCTGGCTTATCTGCCACGCCGGCTAAGGCGGCTTCCGCTGTGCATTCTTCATCCCCATTCTTCATTCTTCATTAAAAAAACATTATCTTTGCCCCCAAAAGAAAAAGGACTTGACAACATGGCTGTTACAATTAAAAAAGTTACCACAAAACGGGAATTGAGACGCTTCATCCGCTTCAACTATGAACTATACAAAGGAAATCCCTACTCCGTGCCCGACCTCTACGACGACATGCTGAACACGTTCAACCGCCGGAAGAACGCTGCCTTTGAGTTCTGCGAGGCTGAATACTTCCTGGCATACAAAGACGGACAACTCGTGGGCCGAGTAGCCGCCATCATCAACAATCGGGCCAACCAGACATGGGGCAAGAAGGAGGTCCGCTTCGGCTGGATAGACTTCACTGACGACGCCGAAGTGTCCGAAGCCCTGATACGCACCGTGGAGCAATGGGGCAAAGAACGCGGCATGACGCATATCGTAGGACCGCTGGGCTTTACCGACATGGATGCTGAAGGTATGCTGGTCGAAGGTTTCGACCAACTGGGTACGATGGCCACCATCTACAACTATCCCTACTACCCGCAGCACATCGAGCGACTGGGTTTCACGAAGGACGCCGACTGGGTGGAATATAAGATCTACATCCCTGACGCCATCCCTGACAAGCATAAGCGCATTTCCGACCTTATCCAGCGCAAGTACAACCTGAAAATTAAGAAATATACTTCGAGCCGAAAGATTGCCCGCGACTACGGCCAGGCCATTTTCGAACTTATCAACGAAGCCTATACGCCCCTCTATGGATACTCCGCCCTGACGCAGCGACAGATAGACCAGTACGTCAAGATGTATCTTCCTATTCTCGACTTACGCATGGTGACACTCATTACCGACCAGGATGACCAGCTTGTAGCTGTGGGCATTTCCATGCCTTCACTCTCCGAAGCCCTGCAGAAATCGCACGGACGTCTGCTTCCTTTCGGCTGGTACTACCTGCTCAAGGCTCTGTTTTTCAAACGCCGTGCCAAGATGCTCGATCTGCTGCTCGTAGCCGTGAAACCCGAATATCAGAACAAAGGAGTCAACGCACTGTTATTCTCTGACCTCATCCCCGTCTACCAACAACTGGGCTTCGAATATGCTGAAAGTAACCCCGAGCTGGAACTGAACGGCAAGGTACAGGCGCAATGGGAATACTTCCGCACCGAGCAACACAAGCGGCGACGGGCGTTTATCAAGGAAATAGGATAAGACGGATTCCCCCAATAAAAAAGACGAAAATTTGTTCATGCCCTGCAAAACCGCTATTTTTGCAAGATAACAATAGAAAGGGAGTAGTCAAACCATGGAAGAAGAAGAAAAAAAATACGACAACTTGCAATTTGCGGAACAGCCGGTAGAATATACTGACGACAACATACGCCATCTGGACGACATGGAGCATATTCGTGTCCGTTCAGGTATGTACATCGGCCGTCTGGGCGATGGTTCGCAAAGTGACGACGGTATCTATGTGCTGCTGAAAGAAGTGATGGATAACTCTATCGATGAGTTCAAGATGGGCGCCGGCAAGAAAATCGAAGTGACGATCGAGGACAACCTTCGTGTCAGTGTACGCGATTACGGTCGCGGTATTCCACAAGGTAAACTCATCGAAGCTGTCAGCAAATTGAACACAGGTGGTAAATACGACTCCAAAGCTTTCAAGAAGAGTGTCGGCCTGAACGGTGTGGGTATCAAGGCGGTGAACGCCTTGAGCAGCCGTTTCGAAGTATGCAGCTATCGAGAAGGCAAAGTACGCAAGGCTGTATTTGAGCGAGGCGTTCTCCTGAGCGACACGACTGAAGAATCGCAAGAAGAAACAGGCACTTACATCTTCTTCGAACCAGACAACACTTTGTTCGTAAATTACAGTTTCCAAAACCAATTTGTAGAAACATTATTGCGTAATTATACTTACCTGAATACAGGTCTGACCTTTATTTACAACGGCCAGCGCATTGTTTCACGCCATGGACTGGAAGATCTGCTAAAAGACAATATGACCAGTGAAGGTCTTTACGACATCGTCCACCTAAAAGGTGAAGACATTGAGATAGCTTTCACCCACACCAACCAGTACGGCGAAGAATACTACTCTTTCGTTAACGGACAACACACCACACAAGGCGGTACACACCAAAGTGCCTTGAAGGAACACATTGCTCGTACTATCAAAGAATTCTATAACAAGAATCAGGATTATGCCGACATACGAAATGGACTCGTAGCTGCCATTGCAATCGACGTAGAAGAGCCCATGTTCGAAAGCCAGACCAAGACTAAGCTTGGCTCCAATAACATGTGGCCTGCCAACCCACAGGAAGGTATCCCCGCAGGTCCTACGGTAAACAAGTATGTAGGGGACTTCATCAAAACCGAGGTAGACAATTTCCTGCACAAAAATCCCCTGGTAGCCGATGTCATGCTCCAAAAGATACAAGACTCAGAAAAGGAGCGTAAAGCTATTGCCGGCGTCACCAAACTGGCTCGCGAACGTGCCAAAAAGGCAAATCTGCACAATCGCAAACTACGCGACTGTCGCTACCACCTGAACGACGGGAAAGGTAAAGAACAGGAAGCCGATTCGTGCATCTTCATCACCGAAGGCGACTCTGCCAGCGGCTCCATTACGAAAAGTCGCGATGTGAACACACAAGCCGTCTTTTCCCTCCGTGGAAAACCGCTCAATTCTTACGGTCTGACTAAGAAAGTCGTCTATGAAAACGAGGAGTTCAACCTTCTACAAGCTGCCCTCAACATTGAAGACGGCCTTGACGGGTTACGCTACAATAAAGTCATCGTAGCTACCGATGCCGATGTGGACGGCATGCATATCCGACTGCTCATTATAACCTTCTTTTTGCAATTCTTCCCTGATCTCATCAAAAAAGGACACGTTTATATCCTGCAAACACCTCTTTTCCGTGTACGCAACAAGAAGAAGACCAACTATTGTTATACAGAGGATGAACGCCTAAAATCCATTGAAGAATTAGGTCCTAACCCTGAAATCACCCGTTTTAAAGGACTGGGGGAAATCTCGCCCGACGAGTTCCGCCATTTCATCGGCAAAGACATGCGTCTGGAGCAAGTAAGCCTCCGCAAGACCGATCTTGTCAAAGAACTACTTGAGTTCTATATGGGCAAGAACACTATGGAAAGGCAAAGTTTCATCATAGACAATCTGGTAATCGAAGAAGACAGAGTAAACTAAGTTTTAGGTATTCGACACATTTATGACCAAAGCAATCTTTCCAGGGACATTCGACCCCTTTACTGTCGGGCACTATTCTGTAGTAAGACGTGCATTGACATTCATCGATGAAATAGTTATCGGTATCGGTATTAATGATAACAAAAATACCCATTTCCCCATTGCCGAGCGCGAAGCTATGATCCGCGACTTGTATAAAAACGAACCCCACGTCAGCGTACAAGCATACGACAGCCTGACCATCGACTTTGCCCGCCAAGTGGGGGCCAACCTTATCATCCGCGGCATTCGAACGGTCAAGGACTTCGAATACGAAGAAACCATTGCCGACATCAACCGCAAACTGACTGGCATCGAGACCATCCTCCTCTTCACCGAGCCAGAACTTTCCTGCGTCAGCTCCACGATAGTTCGCGAGCTGATGGGCTACGGAAAGGATGTCAGCATGTTCCTGCCCGAAGGAATGAATACATCTCACGAGTAAGCAACCATTAACAATATGAAAAAGATACAACTACTCTTTTTGTTCACCATCTTGTATGCGGCCCAAGCCGTAGGTCAGAAACAGAACGAAAGCCCCCTGCGTAAGCTGCAGATGGCAGAATTTGCCATCAGCCGCCTTTATGTTGATTCTGTAAACGAAACTAAGCTGGTAGAGGATGCCATTGTCGGTATGCTCGAACACCTCGACCCGCACTCCACCTATAGCAATCCTGAAGAAGTAAAGAAGATGAACGAACCTCTGCAAGGCAATTTCGAAGGTATTGGCGTCCAATTCCAAATGATTGAAGACACGCTCCTCGTCATCCAGCCCGTCAGTGGTGGCCCTTCAGAGAAAGTCGGTATCTTGGCAGGTGACCGTATTACTGCTGTTGACGACACCGTTATTGCAGGTGTCAAAATGAGTACTGAAGACATCATGAAGCGCCTGCGAGGCCCCAAAGACACACGAATAAAACTTACTGTAGTACGCCGTGGCGTAACCGATCCGCTCCAATTCGACGTCATCCGCGACAAAATTCCACTCTTTAGCCTCGATGCCTCTTATATGATAGATGGCCGCATAGGCTACATCCGCGTCAACCGCTTCGCCGCCACTACAGCAGAAGAATTCTCCAAGGCAATGAAAGAACTCCAGCAACAGGGAATGAAAGACCTCATCCTTGACCTCCAAGGCAACGGCGGAGGTTACCTGAACGCCGCCATCGACTTGGCTAACGAGTTCTTGGGACAAAAGGAGTTGATAGTCTACACCGAAGGGCGTGCTTCACGTCGGGCTGAGTTTGCCGCCAAGGGAAACGGTAGTTTCCGCGAAGGACGGCTGGTGGTATTGGTAGACGAATATTCGGCTTCGGCCAGTGAAATCGTGACTGGTGCCGTACAAGACTGGGACCGAGGTGTCGTCGTAGGCCGCCGCACTTTTGGCAAGGGCCTCGTACAGCGTCCTATCGACCTACCCGACGGCTCCATGATACGTCTTACCATCGCCCGTTATTACACTCCTTCGGGCCGTTGTATCCAGAAGCCTTATAATGGCAAGGGGGACGACATGCAGGAAGCCTATGCCAAGGACCTGCTCAACCGCTTTGACCACGGCGAGCTCATGCACGCCGATAGTATCCACTTCCCCGATTCGCTGAAGTACCGCACTCTGCGCTTGGGCCGCACCGTTTATGGCGGTGGTGGTATCATGCCAGATTTCTTCGTACCCATAGACACCACGCTCTACACCGACTGGCATCGCCAGCTCGTAGCCAAGGGCATCATCATCAAAGCCACCACGGGCTACATCGAGCAACATCGTGAAGAACTGAAAAAGAAATATAAGACCTTCCACGTCTTCAACGACAAATTCGAGATAGACGATGCCTTCATGGCTGATATCCGTTTGGCAGCGGACAAGGAGAAAATCAAGTTCGATGAAGAGCAGTACAATCGCGCCCTGCCCCTTGTCCGTACACAGCTCAAGGCCCTCATCGCCCGCGACCTGTGGGACATGAGCGAATACTATCAGGTGATGAATGCCACAAACGAGAGCGTTCAGCAGGCACTCAAGGTACTACGAGAAGGGAAGTATCTATTTTAATGGTGGGCGGTAGACTACCGCTCGCCGAACAACCATTTGTTCAGCCAACGGTTTACATAAACATTGACCACGGCACAACCTGCGCCAATGGCGGCTCCCGCCAACACATCTGACGGGTAATGAACGCCTTCGTTCATACGTGACACACCCACCGAACAGGCCCATAAGGCCGAAGGAGCGATGACATACCACTTGGGATAAGTGATACTCAAGGAAGTGGCCAAGGCAAAAGCTGTCGCCGTATGCCCAGACGGAAAAGAAGGACTGCTTTCGCGACTATAAGCGTGCACACGATCAGGCCAACGGTCATAGGGGCGCTCGCGGTCTACCAGATACTTCATTCCATAGGTCACCACAAAGGCTCCCGCTACGCTAGTACCCACGTAGAGAGCATCCTTCAGCAGATCCTTGTCGTGCCTGATCCAGCCGGCTACGGCCATGGCCACGGGTACTCCGATAGCCACATAGGGTTCCGACTTTGATATTACTTTATTATAATTACGAACAAACTTGTTGTCCCAGCCGTTCACTTTATGTAAAACATTGATATCCCAATTCTGCGCTCCCAAAGCTGAAGCAAACAAAATTACTACCATTCCTAAAAGCAGTCTTTTCATACCACATCCAGTTTAACGTGAGTTCGAAATAAGAATAAATATATTTTGCTTATAATTAGGAACATAGCGATAAAAGCATTAAATTTATAGTACCCAATTATAACATTTAAACGATTACCACTATGTTCTCAGAGGCTAAAGTTACGAAGATTTATTGTATGGCGGATGATTTTTGCAAGGAATTTGCGTTGCAGCAGGAAAAATATATGATCGAGGACAAGAAGACCAGGCATCGTAACAAACCCAACCGTATGAGTGATGCGGAGATTATGGTTATTCTTATCCTGTTTCACTCCGGTGGTTTCCGTTGTTTCAAGCATTATTACAAGGAGTATGTCTGTAAACATCTGAAACATCTTTTTCCGCGTCAGGTTTCCTATAACCGTTTTGTAGAACTGGAGAAGGAAGTATTACTTCCCATGACCATCTTCATTAAAAAAGTACTGCTGGGAACCTGTACCGGCATCAGTTTTGTTGACTCCACTCCTTTACGTGTTTGTCGCAACCAAAGAATCCTGATTCATAAGACATTTGAGGGACTTGCCGAGCGTGGAAAATGTTCTATGGGATGGTTCTTCGGATTCAAGCTGCATCTGATAATCAATGACAAAGGAGAGATCCTCAATTTCATGTTTACTCCCGGGAATGTGGATGACCGGGAACCGTTGAAAGGAGGAAAGTTCCTGGAAAACATCAAAGGAAAACTATGTGCAGACAAGGGATATATAGGTCAGGCTCTGTTTGAGAACCTTTTCCTTAATGGCATACAGCTTGTTACTAAAGTTAAAAACAATATGAAGAACTCACTGATGAGTATTGCCGACAGAATCTTGCTCCGAAAAAGAGCCTTGATTGAAACGGTCAATGATGAGTTGAAGAATATCGCACAGATAGAACATTCCAGACATCGTTCATTCAATAACTTTATAGCCAATTCTTTGTCGGCTATAGCAGCATACTGCTTTTTTGAAAAGAAGCCCGCCATTGACGTTAACTTTGTCAATGACGGACAACTTGCTATTTTTTGATTTTATTTCGAACTCACGTCAGTTTAGATTCCGTGCCAAAGATAAGGCAAATCCGTCAGGTACACAAAAATTCTTATAAAACTGCCCGCCCAGCAAAATTTGTATGGTTAGAAAAGCATAAAGAGATGACTCCAGCAAAGCAATGCTTTCTTTAGCGGAAAACAATGCTTTCTTCTCCAAAAAGCATTGCCTTTTCTGAGAGAGAACATAGCCTCTCATTCTATAGTTGCAAGCCACCCTTCCTGCCACAAACATCCGCGTAGATTACGGAAATATTTCTTTAATCCCTTGCTAAATCAATGTATTTCCTTTATTTTTGCAAGGAAATATCGTCCACAGACAATCAAAGGATATATTTACAACTATTAAATAACTTAAATTCAATCATTTATGTGGTTAAGTAATTCATCTGTAGGAAGGAAAGTGGTGATGAGCGTTACCGGCATCGCCCTTGTCCTGTTTCTGACGTTTCACATGGCGATGAACCTTGTTGCGCTTGTCTCAGCCGAGGGCTACAACATGGTTTGTGAGTTCCTGGGAGCAAACTGGTACGCACTGGTGGCAACAGTCGGTCTGGCCGCCTTGTTTGTCATCCACATCATCTACGCTTTCTGGCTGACGATGCAGAACCGCAAGGCACGCGGTACGGAACGTTACGCCGTAACGGAGCGACGCAAGGAAGTGGAATGGGCATCACAGAACATGCTCGTTCTGGGTATCATCGTTATCGTAGGTCTGGGTCTGCACCTGGTGAACTTCTGGTCAAAGATGCAGCTGCCCGAACTGATGCACAACATGGGCATGCACGCTGACACGCTGACGCTGGCTTATGCCGCCAACGGCGTTTATCACATCGAGAACACGTTCGCCAACCCTGTATTCGTCGTTCTGTACCTCATCTGGCTGGGTGCCCTGTGGTTCCACCTGACCCACGGTTTCTGGAGCTCCATGCAGACACTGGGCTGGAACAACAAGACTTGGATCAGCCGCTGGCAGTGCATCTCCAACATCTACTCTACCATCGTAGTGCTCTGCTTCGCCCTGGTAGTGGTTGTGTTCTTCATCAAATCTTTGATGTAAAAACGCGAAGCTTGCAAATTTGTAGATTGTAAATGACTAAATTGTAAATTCATTATGACCAAGATAGATTCAAGAATACCGGAAGGACCGGTAGCTGAGAAATGGACGAACTATAAAGCCCATCAGAAATTAGTAAACCCCGCCAACAAGCGTCGTCTGGACATCATCGTGGTTGGTACAGGTCTGGCTGGTGCCAGTGCTGCTGCCTCGCTGGGCGAAATGGGTTTCAAGGTATTCAACTTCTGCATTCAGGACTCTCCGCGCCGCGCACACTCCATCGCCGCTCAGGGTGGTATCAATGCAGCCAAGAACTATCAGAACGACGGCGACTCTGTATACCGTCTGTTCTACGATACTGTAAAGGGCGGTGACTACCGTGCCCGCGAAGCCAACGTTTACCGTCTGGCCGAGGTATCGAACAACATCATCGACCAATGTGTGGCACAGGGCGTTCCCTTCGCCCGCGAATACGGCGGTACGCTGGCCAACCGTTCATTCGGTGGTGCACAGGTATCACGTACCTTCTACGCCAAAGGTCAGACTGGACAGCAGCTGCTGCTGGGTGCCTACTCTGCACTGAGCCGTCAGGTAAATGCCGGTACTGTAAAACTCTATACCCGCTACGAAATGGAAGACGTCGTTATCATCGACGGTCGTGCCCGTGGTATCATCGCCAAGAACCTGGTAACAGGTAAGCTGGAGCGTTTCGCCGCTCATGCTGTAGTTATCGCAACTGGCGGTTATGGAAACACTTACTTCCTCTCGACCAACGCTATGGCATGTAACTGTTCAGCTGCTATGGCTTGCTACCGTAAGGGTGCCTGGTTCGCCAACCCGGCTTACGTACAGATCCACCCGACCTGTATCCCTGTTCACGGCGACAAGCAGTCCAAGCTGACTTTGATGTCCGAGTCTCTGCGTAACGACGGTCGTATTTGGGTTCCGAAGAAACTGGAAGATGCCAAGAAATTGCAGGAAGGTACGCTGCAAGGCAAAGATATCCCCGAAGAAGATCGCGACTACTACTTGGAGCGCCGCTATCCGGCCTTCGGTAACCTCGTTCCGCGCGACGTTGCCAGCCGTGCCGCCAAAGAGCGTTGCGACAAGGGCTACGGCGTGAACAACACTGGTCTGGCTGTGTTCCTCGACTTCTCCGAAGCCATCAACCGTTTGGGTAAGGACGTTGTGGCTCAACGCTACGGCAACCTGTTCGACATGTACGAAGAAATCACCGACGTATCGCCCTACGAAAACCCGATGATGATCTATCCGGCCATCCACTACACCATGGGTGGTATCTGGGTTGACTACGAACTGATGACCTCTATCAAGGGTCTGTTCGCCATCGGCGAATGCAACTTCTCTGACCACGGCGCCAACCGTCTGGGTGCTTCCGCTCTGATGCAAGGTCTGGCCGACGGTTACTTCGTATTGCCTTACACCATCCAGAACTATCTGGCCGACCAAATCACCGTTCCTCGCTTCTCTACCGACCTGCCCGAATTCGCAGCTGCTGAAAAAGCCGTTCAGGACAAGATTGACCACCTGATGAACATCAAGGGTAAGAAGTCTGTAGACTCCATCCACAAGGAACTGGGCCACATCATGTGGGAATACGTTGGTATGGGTCGTACAGCTGAAGGCTTGAAGACCGGTCTGGCCAAGCTGAAAGACATCCGCAAGGAGTTCGAGACCAACCTCTTCATCCCGGGCAGCAAGGAAGGCATGAACGTAGAGCTCGATAAGGCCATCCGTCTGAACGACTTCATCACCATGGGTGAGCTGATTGCCTACGACGCACTGAACCGCAACGAATCGTGTGGTGGCCACTTCCGTGAAGAATACCAGACAGAAGAAGGCGAAGCTAAGCGCGACGACGAAAACTTCTTCTACGTAGCTTGCTGGGAATACCAGGGTAGCGACGACAAAGCTCCGGTATTGCTGAAAGAGCCGCTGGTTTACGAAGCCATCAAGGTACAGACTCGTAACTACAAGAGCTAATCGGGAATGTTGAACAATTAAAGAACTAACAAAAATGGATAAAAATATATCATTTACACTGAAAGTATGGCGTCAGGCAGGTCCTAAAGCCAAAGGCGCTTTCGAAACCTATCAGATGAAAGACATTCCCGGCGATACTTCTTTCCTGGAAATGCTGGACATTCTGAACGAGCAGCTGATTTCTGAAGGTAAGGAACCGGTTGTATTCGACCACGACTGCCGCGAAGGTATCTGCGGTATGTGTTCACTCTACATCAACGGACATCCGCACGGACCTGCACAGGGTGCAACAACTTGTCAGATCTATATGCGCCGCTTCAACGATGGCGACACCATCACTGTAGAACCTTGGCGTTCTGCAGGTTTCCCCGTTATCAAGGACTTGATGGTAGACCGTACGGCTTATGACAAGATTATGCAGGCCGGTGGCTATGTAAGCGTAAATACAGGTGCTCCTCAGGACGCTAATGCTATCCTTATTCCGAAAACCATTGCAGATGAGGCTATGGACGCTGCCAGCTGTATTGGTTGTGGTGCCTGTGTAGCCGCTTGTAAGAATGGTTCGGCAATGTTGTTCGTATCAGCCAAGGTAAGCCAGCTCAATCTGCTGCCTCAAGGCAAGCCAGAGGCTCTGCGCCGTGCCAAGGCCATGTTGGCTAAGATGGACGAACTGGGCTTCGGTAACTGTACCAATACTCGTGCCTGCGAGGCTGAATGTCCGAAGAACGTCTCCATCAGCAACATCGCCCGCCTGAACCGCGATTTCATCCGTGCCAAGTTGAAAGACTAATCAGACTCCTTTCTACATTTGATTAATATCAACACGAACTCCTCTGCTAAAAACTCTTGGCAGGGGAGTTTTTTATTCCCCGAAACAACAAAATAGACCTCCTCATTTCAAAACCGCCTCCCACCAGATTAATGAGAAACACCCCGATAGAATCGATTTACAACTTGATATCTATCATGCTATATTTACTCCAAATCTTAAATCCGTGTACGCGAACGATAAAACAAAGGCACTCCGTGCACGCAAACAATAAACAATAGTGAAAGTAGTTTAAAATAAAGTGTAAAAAAGACATTTATTTTGGTAGATAAGAAAAGAAGCTATACTTTTGTGCAGTGATTTTTTTCATAGTATTAGATTTAAGGTTAACAAAGGTTGGGCTCGGCGGAGCCCATTTTTTATATCCATATGTTCCAAATGCACTCTCTTCAAGATATAAATCTCTGAAAAATCATTCAACTTGAAGATAATTCCAGTTTCTTTCCCAATTTGCCCTATTTCTTTGTGGTGAGAAAAGATAGGCTCGACAGTCTTATTTTAAAGCAAACCGATTATCAACCCAAAAACAATTAATTATGAAAAGAATCTTATCATTATGCCACATTTTACTTACAGGTAGCTTCGTCCTGATGACATCCTGCAATGACAACGATGATTTGCACTCCAATCCTGTCCCCGAAAATATTCCTGAAAAGGTTATTCTAGAATTCAATGCCAAATATCCCAATGCCACCAACGTAACCTGGAGTACCAAAGATACATACGCCGTTGCCAATTTCTACTTGGCCAGTACTCGTACTGGAGGCCATGAGCCCAATAATACAGCCTGGTTCAATATGGCAGGGCACTGGAATATGACAGAAACGGAGATTAGTTACCAGCAATTACCCGAAGCCGTAAAAACAGCCTTTGAGGCAAGCCCGTATGCAAGTTGGCGAATGGATAACGAAATAGACAAGTTACAACGTAGTGACAACAACGAAACGCTGTACATCATTGAAGTAAGCCAAAAAGAAGGAAATGTGGAAACAGAAGTCGACCTGTATTATACAGAGGAAGGTATTCTCGTGAAAGAAATCGTAAATGCGGAAGCTGATAACGACTACCACGAATACCTGCCGCAACAACCGGAAGGAAACATACAGACCTGGCTCGACCAGAACTTTCCCAACGCGCGCATCGTGGATTACGACTGTGAGCAAAACGGCACGGAAGTGGAAATCATTGCCAATGGACTGAAACACGAGATCCTGTTCGACAACCAGCAGCAGTGGGTTTACACCAAAACCGAATATGAGCGCAGAGACTTGACACAAATTCCGACCAGCATCCTGAACCATCTGCGCACCTCGCCTTACTACACCAGCGATAATGCTATCGACGACGTGGAAAAATACACCACACGTGACAACGGAACCTACTACTGCTTCAAACTCAAAACTGCATACGACGATGATGTAAAAGTATATGTGAACGAGACCGGCATCATCAGTCGTCCACAGAATGGAAGTGATGGAGGGAACAGCAACGTACCCGTAGAGGACGAACTTCAAAACTTCATCGACCAAAAGTACCCCGGCGCAATCATCTTGGAAAAGGATTACGACCATGGCTATCTGGAGATAGATATCCTACACGATGGCATAGAAAAGGAGGTTAAGTTCAGCGGGCAGAATCAGTGGGTACGCACGGAATGGGAAGTGCGACAATTGCCTGATGCTGTCAAGAACACAATCACCGCCCAAGGATATACGCTGGACGACAATGAATTCGGTTACGTAGAAACGGCTGACAGTATCTGGTACGAAGTGGAAGTGCGCAAAGGACGTGATGAACTGAAGCTGTACATCAGCCCCACAGGCGAAATCCTACGCACGGAATATGACGACTAAATGATCCGTTTCGTCGGTCTCTCACGAAGTGCTTCGTGAGGGGCTGACGAAGCACTGCATGAGGGTGTCAGGAAGTGCTTCATGAGCCCCTGACGAAGCACTGTGTCAGAAGGCCAGGAAGCACTGTGTCAGACCACCATTTACCAGAATTGTCTGACACCCATGCAGGGGTTTATGCCAACAGATGATACACTCCACCCACCAGCGCCTTCACTACTCCTTTCATTTCCAACTCAAAAAGAATGGCACTCATACGGTTTACAGGGATATTAGCCTCAACAACCAGCGTATTAATGTGCAAATCATCACGACTCAAAATCTTGACCACACGCATCTCCTCCTCCGTCAGTTCAGGAAAAAGACTACGTTGGACAGCGGCTGTCTTGCGACATTCCTCACCATGTCCCCAATTCATAGCCTTCACGAAATCTGACGCATCGTTTATCAGAGCTGCTTTGTTGTCACGTATCAATTGATTGCAACCCATCGAATATTCGTCTGTTGCCCGACCAGGCACAGCAAAGCAATCACGATGGTAACCCTCGGCCAACTCCGCCGTAATGAGCGAGCCTCCTTTAGCCGCTGACTCCACGACAATAACAGCATCACTCATGCCGGCCACGATACGATTGCGACTGACAAAATTGTGACGGTCGGGATTAGTATCTGTAAGAAACTCAGTCAGCAAACCGCCCTCAGCCAGCATATCGACGGCTGTTTTCCGATGGACAGCAGGATAGATGCGATCCAGACCATGGGCCAATACTCCTACAGTAGAAAGCCCGTTGGACAGAGCTGCACGATGGGCATGCACGTCAATGCCGTAAGCCAGACCACTAACCACCAGTACATCGGAACACAGCTCGGAAAGGTCTCGGAGGAAATCGGTACAGAAGCGTTTACCGTAATCTGTCGCCCGACGCGTACCTACCATGCTAACTACCCGCAGGCGGTTCAAGTCGGCATTTCCCTTAAAAAACAATACGATGGGGGCATCTTCACAATCGCGCAAACGTGAGGGATAGCGTTCATCAGACAGCGTCAGGCAGTCCACTCGGTTCTTCTCGGCCCACTCCAGTTCCTTCTCGGCCTGAAGAAAAGCAGCTGGATTGTCGAGCGCAGCCACAACAGAAGTATGGAAGATGCCCGGATAACGCTCAGGCAACTCCGTACGAAGACCGAACACATCGGCCGCACTACCTACGGTATCCACCAACCGTTTGGCACCGATGTGTCCAATGCCCGGACAAAGGGTCAGGGCAATACTACAAAGTCGTTCATCAGTATTCATGGTATTCAGATTTAAGTATAAGAAGCTTCTTAGTCTGCCGTAGATGCCAGATAAGGAGCAAAGACACGATCAAACAACTCGCTCTCGCTCAACCGTCCGTTCACCACACAGACGGCCTCGACCACACCCTTCAATGACACCTTGCCGTCGCTCTTACGGAAGATATCCTGATAAAAGACGTATTTGATACCTTCTTTCTTCATGTAGAGCTTCGAGACAAACTCGTCGCCACTCTTCAACGGCGTCTTGAAGGCCATGCTGATGCGTGCCACTACGGGGTCAACACCCTGCTCGTGGAGGGCGGCGAAGCTAATGCCCACGGAGGTGAGAAACTCGTGACGCGTATGTTCCAAATAGTGCTGGTAGTTGGCATTGTTCACAATGCCCTGCAGGTCGCACTCGTAGTCGCGCACCTTCATTTCCAGCTCGTAGATGTATTTTTCTGCCATAATATTGAATTTATTATCCTCGCTGATGCTCCACGTCCAGTCCCTTGAACCGCTTCAGCTCCTCGAGGCTGACCAGCTTGTAGAGCTTGTCGCTGGGGCGTATCTTGACGGACTTCATGGAGAAGTGTTCACCCTTGTGGACGGTCTGAACAGGTTTCAAATCAACGCGCGCCTCCTCCAGCGTGACATACTCGGCACCGGTCGTGGGGCCGGTGATAAGCAGCTTGTCGCCCACATTGATTTCGGCCGCCTCCACGAGGAACTCGGCCACACCGATGTTGGAAAAATAACGGATGCCCTTGCCCACGTATATCTTGCGCTCCGTGGCCGCCGAACCATAGTTCTTCGTCCATTCACCCAAACGCTGCCCCAGGTAGTAGCCGTCCCAGAAGCCGCGATTGAAGACCGTAGCCAGGCGACGGTTCCACTCTTCTATCTTCTCGTCCGTGAACGTATTGTCCAGATAGGCACGGATGGCTTCCTTGTAGCACTCCACCACGGTACGCACATACTCGGGGCCGCGCGCACGGCCTTCTATCTTGAACACACGCACGCCCGCATCCATCATCTTGTTCATGAAGTGAATGGTCTTCAGGTCCTTAGGCGACATGATGTACTGGTTGTCAATCTCCAGCTCGGCGTCGGTCTCCTTGTCGCGCACGATGTAGGAGCGGCGGCACACCTGCATACAGGCACCGCGGTTGGCTGAGTTGTTCATCTGGTGGAGCGACAGGTAGCACTTGCCGCTGACGGCCATGCACAGGGCGCCGTGGCAGAACATCTCGATGCGGATGCGTTGACCCGACGGGCCGCAGATATTCTCCTCGCAGATGTGGCGGTAGATTTCAGATACCTGCTCCAGATTCAGTTCACGCGCCAGCACCACCACGTCGGCAAACTGGGCATAGAAGCGCAGGGCCTCGACATTACTGATGTTGAGTTGGGTGCTGAGGTGCACCTCCTGCCCTATCTCTCGTGCATAGGTCATCACGGCCACGTCGGCAGCGATGATGGCCGAGATGCCGGCCTCCTTGGCGGCACGCACAATGGTGCGCATCAGGGGAATGTCCTGGTCGTAGATGATGGTGTTCACGGTGAGGTAGCTCTTCATGCCGTGTTCGTCGCACGTACGGGCTATCTCGCGCAGGTCGTCGATGGAGAACGTATTGGCCGAACGGGCACGCATGTTCAGGTTCTCGATGCCGAAGTAGATGGAGTCTGCTCCGGCCTGTATGGCAGCGGCCAGCGACTCACGCGAGCCGACGGGAGCCATTATTTCAAAATCTTTCAGTTCCATGTCTTTTTATCAGTTATGTGGCAAAGGTAGATATTTTTCCGTACTTTTGCAGCCTAAATGCAACAGAATATGAAAATAGCCAACATAGACCTGGGTCCGCGCCCCGTGCTCCTCGCCCCGATGGAGGACGTCACCGACCCCGCCTTCCGCTTGATGTGCAAGCGCTTCGGCGCCGACATGGTATATACCGAGTTCGTCTCGGCCGACGCCCTGATACGCTCCGTCAGCAAGACGGAGCAGAAGCTCAACATCAGCAACGAGGAACGTCCCGTAGCCATCCAGATATACGGACGAGACACGGCCACGATGGTCGAAGCTGCCAAGATTGTGGAGCAGGCGCGCCCTGACATCCTCGACCTGAACTTCGGCTGCCCCGTGAAGCGCGTAGCGGGCAAAGGAGCCGGAGCAGGCATGCTCCAGAACATCCCGCTAATGCTCGAAATCACCCGCGCCGTGGTCGATGCGGTGAAGATACCCGTCACCGTGAAAACCCGCCTCGGCTGGGATGCCGAACACAAAATTATCGTCACCCTGGCCGAGCAGTTGCAGGATTGCGGCATCAGCGCCCTGACCATCCACGGTCGTACCCGCGCGCAAATGTACACAGGTGAGGCTGACTGGACCCTCATCGGCGAGGTGAAGCGGAATCCGCGCATGCACATCCCCATCATCGGTAACGGCGACGTCACCACCCCACAACGCGCCCTCGAGTGCTTCGAGCGCTACGGCGTAGACGCCATCATGATAGGCCGCGCCAGCTTCGGACGGCCGTGGATATTCAAAGAAGTGAAACATTATCTGAAAACGGGCGAGGAGCTTCCTCCCCTCACCCCCGAATGGTGCATGAACGTGCTCCGCCAGGAGGTGGAAGACAGCGTCAACCTACTGGACGAACGCCGCGGTATCCTCCACGTACGCCGCCATCTGGCCGCCAGCCCTCTGTTCAAAGGCCTGCCCAACTTCCGCGACACACGTATCGCCATGCTTCGTGCCGAGACGAAGGAAGAGCTCTATACCATCTTCGACGAGATAGGACGGAAGTTCTTCGGCCTCTAAGCCGAACTACCCACTGAAAAGGTTGTATCTTTTGCTCCGAAAGAAACAATGTTTTCCTGCAAAGAAAGCAATGTTTTAAGGCAAAAGATACGGTCTTTTTTTATGAACGCCCGAAACGAACAAATTCATAGGAAGCATGCAATTAGCGGAACAGGGGTTGTGCAAACCAGCGCTTGAACATCCACGTGGTGAGCACATACAGTCCAAAAGCCGTGATGAAGCCTGCTATAGCATCGATGAGGTAGTGCGCCTGAATATAGACCGTGGCACAGCAGAGCAACACGTAGAAAGGCAGGAGGCAAGCAAAAAGCCAGCGGCTGCCACGCCAGGCCATAATCATCAGGATGGTCGACACACCGACATGCGACGAAGGGAAGGCGGCCGTAGGACGCTCACCCACCTGCTGCGAACTCTCCACCAGATTATAGAAGAAACCATGCTCATAACCCGGCCCCGGCAGCAGCTCCTGATTGTGATTGAAGTAATCGCCGATAGAGGGAAAGACACCGTTCAGAACATTCTCCATGCCGATGGCCGGAAAGTAGAACTGAGGTCCTGCCACAGGTACGAAGATGTAGATGAAATAGTAAAGGAAGAAGGAGGAGATAATAACAAAAGATACCTTCTCCAGCAAGTCGAAACGGCGGATGAAGTACCACAGCACGATGACCAGCATCATGGGATAGTAGAAGAAGTAACCCATGTTGAGCGGTTCGCTCACCCAGATATAGGGCAGGCGTTCGGCAAACCAGATGGCGGGCTGCCCGCCGAAGAGCCACTGCTCGGCCGAAGCGAACACATGGTCCAGATTGGGGAAGAGGCGGTTGAACTCATACGTGTCGGGATACCAGTAGGACAGGAGCGACATCTGTATCGTGACACGCACAAAGGCAGAAAACTTGCAGGGTGCCAAGCGGTAGAGATACATCAGCAGAAAGGTCACGGCAGCTATCAGCGCACGATCGCCCAGCATCCGCAGGGGATGGTCCATACGCTGATACAGAAACAGTATCAGGATTGATGTGAGCAGGTTGTAGATGAGCGACACCTTCTCTATCGCAAACAGCCCCTTACGGGTATCCACCATCTTGAATATATCTAAAGCCATCCTTCTTTCTTGTACCAGGCAATGGTTTCCTTCACGCCGCGCTCCAGGTCGTATTCAGGCCGGTACCCCAGCTCACGGACGGCGGGCGTGATGTCACACTGCCAGTTGCGTTGTTTCATTATATTATACTTGTCGCGGTTGAGCGTACTCGTCGTCTTCCGCAGGGCAGCCCACCGTTCGGCCAGCAAAGATACAACTTTTAATAGAAACAGCGGGCATTTAATGCGAATAATCAGCGGATTGCCCAATTCGCGGCGTATCAGGTCGGAGAACGTGCGGCTGGCATATACCTGCCCGTCGGACAGGAAGTAAGCACGTCCCTTGATACTCCGCTCGATGCCGAGGAACACGGCCTGCACCACATCCTTCACATAGACAAACGTCAGGTCCTGGCGCCGGTAGCCCACCGACATATCCACGTGCCGCTTGATAGATTCGGCCATCAGGAAATAGTCGCGTTCGCGGGGACCATAGACACCCGTGGGGCGGTAAATGACGCAGGGGAAACCGTCCATGGCCAGCAAGGCCTGCTCCGCCTTCAGCTTGCTCCGACCGTAAGCCGTGTTGGGCTGGGGCGTGTCGGTTTCGCGGATGGGCTCGTAAGTATTCTCGTGGACAGGCCCAAAGACACTCAGCGTACTGATGAAAGCAAACTGGCGGGGCGTCATGTCGAGACTCCGAAGAGCATTGGCCAGGGCGCAGGTCTGCCCACAGTTCACGCGGTCGAAGTCGGCAGGGTCGATGCATTTCGTCACGCCCGCGCAGTGCACCACGTAGTCGAAAGCCCCATGCGCTTCGCGATGAGCCTTGAGCTGTTCGAACAGACGGTCGGTGTGGGCAAAGTCCAACTCCAGGAAGTGCAGGCCGGGCTCTTGCAGATACTTGCGACTGCTCGACGCGCGAACGCCTGCCCACGTCTCGAATCCACGGCACAGAGCCTCTTCTACCAGAAAGCTGCCGATGAAACCGCTGGCGCCCGTTATCAGGATACTCTGTTTCATGCTCTGTCTATTTTACAGGTTCTACATGTATATTAATGTAAGTCCGACTTCCGAACTCGCTCTTCAGGCGGTTCTCGATAGCCGTGGCGGTATGATGGGCCTCCTCCAGCGTTATCTGCCCGTCCATGCGAATATGCACCTCAATGGCATAGCTGCTACCTATCCGCCGCGTGCGCAGGTGGTGAGGCGAAGTAACGCCAGGAAAAGCTAGAATTTCCTGCTTGATTTTCTCCTCGACCTCGGCTGGGAGCGACTTCTCCAGCAGCTCTTCGACACAGGGCACCAGCAGCTGGATGGCCACCTTCATGATGAACAGACTCACCACCACGGCCGCCAGCGGGTCCAGTACGAGCCACTGCTCGCCCAGCAAGATGGCACCGCCGATGCCGACAGCCGTACCGATGGACGAGAGCGCGTCGCTCCGATGATGCCAAGCATTGGCCACCACGGCCTGCGAATTCAGCCGGCGGCCTTTCAGCACGGTATATTGGTAGAGCAGCTCCTTGAAGAGGATGGATGCCAGTGCCGCCCACAAGGCCAGCATGCCCGGTTCTTTCAGTTCGCCTCCCTGCCAGAAGTCCCAGATGGACGTGGCTCCGTTCCACAGGATGCCGAAGCCCACGAACAGCAGTATCAGGCCGATGATGGCCGTAGCCAGCGTTTCATACTTACCGTGGCCATAGTCGTGCCCCTCGTCCTCGGGCTTCGACGAAATGCGCACGAAGACGATAACGATGATGTCCGTCACGAAGTCGGACAACGAATGGACGGCATCGGCCAGCATAGCAGCACTATGCCCAAGGATGCCTGCCACAAACTTGAATACGAGCAGCAACAGATTGACCACGCTGCCTACAAGGGTTACTCGATAGATACCGGCCTCACGGACCGCCTCTTCAGACTTTTCTTTTTTTTCTTTCATTTTACAAATCTATTTCTGAAAGGAGAAGCAAAGATACGACAAATCTGTTATCACTCTCCTTTTGACCTGCAAATTCTGCACAAAGACAAGAATTTAGAGACTGTCTGAACTACCGAATACAAAAGTTTGTTACCTTTGCAAGGGTTCATCCCACCAAACCTGATAAAACAACCTACCATTATGGGAAAGAAAAAAGAAAAGAAAGAGAAAAAGGCCGGCAAACGCATGACCAAGAAGGAACTCGTAAAAGCTCTACTCGACTTCTTCCACCAAAAACAGGGCGAAGTGCTGCCCCTGAAATACATCTTCGACCAGCTTCACCTGACTACCCATCCGCTGAAAATGCTCTGCATGGACGTGCTCCACGAGCTGCAGGACGATGACTACATCAACGAAACGGAAAAGAACAAATATAAACTCAACCTCCACGGTGTGGAGATGACGGGTATCTTCCAGCGCAAAAGCAACGGCAAGAACTCCTTCATCCCCGACGGCGGAGGCGACCCCATCTTCATTGCCGAACGCAACTCGGCCCACGCCATGGCCGGCGATCGCGTGAAGATAGCCTTCTATGCCAAACGCCGCGGACGCAGCGCCGAGGGTGAGGTCATCGAGATATTGGAGCGGGCCAACGACACCTTTGTGGGCACGCTCGAAGTGACCAAGTCGTATGCCTTCCTCGTCACCGAAAACCGCACGCTGGCCAACGACATCTTCATCCCCAAAGACAAACTGAAAGGCGGCAAAAGCGGCGACAAGGCCGTGGTGAAGGTCGTCGAATGGCCGGACAAGGCCAAGAACCCCATCGGGCAGGTCATCGACATCCTGGGCCGTGCGGGCGACAACACTACCGAAATGCACGCCATCCTGGCCGAATACGGCCTACCCTACAGCTATCCGACAGCCGTAGAGAAGGCAGCCGAACGCATCCCCGACGAGATTCCCGCCGAAGAGATAGCCCGCCGCGAGGACTTCCGCTCCGTCACGACTTTCACCATCGACCCCAAGGACGCCAAAGACTTCGACGACGCCCTCTCCATCCGCCGCCTGAAGGACGGCTTGTGGGAAGTGGGTGTACACATTGCCGACGTGACCCACTACGTCAAGGAAGGCGGCCTCATCGACAAGGAGGCCGAGAAGCGCGCCACGTCGGTCTATCTCGTGGACCGCACCATCCCGATGCTGCCCGAACGCCTCTGCAACTACATCTGCTCCCTCCGCCCCGATGAGGAGAAACTGGCCTACTCCGTCGTCTTCCAGATGAACGACAAGGCTGAGGTGAAGGATGCCCGCGTGGTGCACACCGTCATCAAGAGCGACCGCCGCTTCACCTACGAAGAGGCCCAGCAGATTATCGAGACGGGTGAAGGCGACTACAAGGAAGAAGTGCTCCAGCTGGACCGCCTGGCCAAGCAGCTGCGCGAACGCCGCTTCGCCGCCGGAGCCATCAACTTCGACCGCTACGAGGTGAAGTTCGAGATAGACGAGAAGGGCAAACCCATCAGTGTCTACTTCAAGGTGTCGAAGGACGCCAACAAGCTGGTCGAGGAGTTCATGCTGCTGGCCAACCGTACCGTGGCCGAGAAGATAGGCCGCGTGCCCAAGGGCAAGAAGGCCAAAGTATTCCCCTACCGCATCCACGACCTGCCCGACCCCGAGAAGCTCGACACGCTGGCCCAGTTCATCGCCCGCTTCGGCTACAAGCTGCGCACCACGGGCACGAAGACCGACGTATCCAAATCCATCAACCACCTGCTGGACGACATACAGGGCAAGAAGGAAGAGAACCTCATCGAAACCGTTTCCATCCGCGCCATGCAGAAGGCACGCTACTCCGTGCACAACATCGGCCACTACGGCCTGGCCTTCGACTACTACACGCACTTCACCTCGCCCATCCGCCGCTACCCCGACATGATGGTGCACCGCCTGCTCACGAAGTACCTCGACGAGCACGGCCGCACGGTCAGCGAGAAGAAGTACGAAGCCCTGTGCGAACACTCCAGCGCCATGGAGCAGCTGGCCGCCAGCGCCGAACGCTCCAGCGTGAAGTACAAGCAGGTAGAGTTCATGACCGAACGCCTCGGCCAGGTGTACGACGGTGTCATCTCAGGCGTCACCGAATGGGGCCTCTACGTGGAGCTCAACGAAAACAAGTGCGAAGGCATGATACCCATCCGCGACCTCGATGACGATTACTACGAGTTCGACGAGAAGAACTATTGCCTACGCGGCCGCCGCAAGAACCGCACCTACAGCCTGGGCGACCCCATCACCATCCGCGTGGCTCGCGCCAATCTGGAGAAGAAGCAGCTGGACTTTGCCCTCGAAGAATAAGGAGATACCGCCTGTCCAAGGCAGGCGGAGCTGTATCCCCTATAAGGTAACGGTCGTTACCATTGAAGGGAACGACCGTTACCATTTAAAGGAAACGCCTGTTTCCTTTAAGGGGAACGGGCGTTTCCTAGTATAAGAAACAGGCGTTTCCTGCGCGGGGAACTGAAGTTCCGCCGTAGGAAGCGCCTGCTTTGTCTGTATTCCTCAAATCGGCTGACCGATTAGTGTTTCAGCATCAGGCCGCGCGGACCGCAGTCGGATACGGAGAACGGCAGGTCCATCGGACCGTCGGACACGGCTTTTGTGCTCAGGTAGGCGCGTGTCTGCTTCGGACCCGGAATCATGGGGCTATAGTCCAGCACGTGGCGAACGCGCAGACGCTGGTCGGCCGTAAACTCATCCAGATAGCTGTAGGCATAGTCCATGATGTTGTGCGAAGTGAACTCTTCGCCGGTACGGCAGTTCGTACGCTTGAAGAGGCTCTCCCAGTCGAAGCTGGCGGCATAGCCTTCCTCGCCCATCTGCTGGTAGATGCCTTGTACAAACATGGTGTAGTCCTGATAGTTGTAGCTCGGCGTGTCTCCGCAGAAGTCTGTATCCAGGCATCCGACGTTTGCCTCGGAGAAGGCGTGGCGCAGACCGAAGTAGTGTCCCAGCTCGTGAGCCAGCGTGATGCCGTCGTCTACCTGCTTCGTGATGATTTCCTTATAGCTTTCAGGAGCATAGGGAGTCAGAGCATCGTCCACATTGCCTACGAAAGAGCTGTTGATGGACACGCCGCGCACGTAGGTAAGGTTGGCCAGCGAGATGTTCATGTCGGGAAGCACATCGGTTCCGTCCATCGGATGCGAAGCCGTCGTATAAGGGAAAGTAGAGATACCCAAGATGTTGTTGGCCGTAAAGCGGTATATCAGCACGTTGACGTAGTCGTTGGGCTCCCACAGGAAGTGCACATACTTGCGTGTATTGTCTTCCATCACGTCAGCCGGATCGAGTTCGGCAGTCAGCCACTTCACACGGTCGATTCCCGGCTCCTTCAGCAGGTTGCCCTGAGGGTCGGTTTCAGCCAGAACGAATTCCATGTTCAGGTCTACCGTATTGGTACCGCCTGCATTGCGGTACATCTGGTTCACATCGTCGAGCATTGCGTAGATGGTCGATGCCGGAATGTTCTGAGTTGAATCTTTCTCGTCGGCATAGATAATGTGGAAGACGATGGGAATGCGGTATTTCAGTTCCTTTCCTTCTTCCAGTCCCTGCTGGCTGATGGTGATGACATAGTCAACACCCAGCGAGCTGACGGTCACCTGGCCCGTACGAGCCTCTCCCAGGTTGCCTTCAACATCCACGACCAGCGTGTGGCTCAACACGCCCTCTTCCTTCGACACCTTGCACCAGTCGTTGTCGCTGGTGGCAGTCCATTCGTTAGCGGTCGAAATCTCGATCTTGCAGACACCTCCTTCGCTGGCGATTTCCTTGAATTCGGTCTGCGAAAGTACCAATGCGGGATCGTCATCGCTACACCCGGCCATGAGCAGGCAGAAGAATGACAACAGATATATCAGTTTAAGTTTCATTTTTTCTTGTTTAAATGGTTGTACACGTTTATTTCTTCACAGAGTTGACTACCGGCAGATAGAATTCGCGACCGAAAGTCATCGGCTGGCCAGCAACGGCCTGCTGCTTCATTTCAGCTGGACGGTAAGGTATCTGCACCTGGTTCTTGTTTCCTTTTTCCGTCTGTGCGGCAATCTTCTGGTTGGGCAGATTCAATGCCTTAGTACCGGCGTTGGCATCATTGATGATTTTCTTCAGATCTTCAATGTTGCCCGCATTGGCCTGAATAAGCTGGCCGATAGACAGACGCTCTACCTTGCTGTCAACACCCTCTTCATCTTTTACAGACATGAAGCAGGAGTAGTTCGTATTCCAGTCGCTCAGGACATAGGCATAATAATTCCGTTCGGCAGAGATGCTGGTCCAGTTGAAAGATGTATACAGTTCCACGTCACTCATCTGTTCGTACACCTTGTCTACCAAGATGTATCGGGGATCTTTCGTACCTTCCGAAGGAGTGAAACGCATCACGACAATAGCACGACCTGCGGTAGCAGCCGAATCACCGAATATTTTGCCGGCCTCTTCGTCACCGTCAAAGTAACCCAAGCATTCTCCCTTGATCTCTGCATCCGAGAATTGCGGAGCCGTAATAAACGACTTGTCAGCCTGTACACGGGCTACCTTTCCTTCGTTGTTCAAGGCAAAATAGCTCAACGTATACGACTTGCCCGGAGTAAGGTTCTTATAAACATTGCTATAACGTGAACCCGGACGGTAATAGCTTTCATACAGGAAGGTGCTCATAGGCTTCTCGGGGTCGAAACGCAGACTTTCCTGATAGGCCAGTTTTACTTCTTCCTCGATGGCTGCCTTTGCCTCGGCTTCGTTATAGTCCTCGTCGGGCATCAGCAGACTTGTATAAGGCAATGTCTCGTCAGAAGGAATGATATTGAAATCAACCTGATAGGGAACAAGAGAATTAATGCTGTATGAGAATGTCATCTTCGAGGGATCACCCTCAGAAGGATTGGCATTGAACTCATAACATTGCGGCTCGCTAACGATACCTGTACCTATATTGTAGGCAAAAGCCAATACATAGTGTTTCACGCCAGGAGTCAATGTAGCAGCAGGGGCTTCCTGTATACCGCTCTTTACCACAAAACCAACGAACGGGCCTTGTGATCTTACGAACTGTTCGGCAATCTGCATAGGAGTCATATCCTTGGTCGACTCATCGTAAGGGTCATAACACCAGATGTAGGTCTGCTCCAGATCTTCAGGCACTACTTTGATTTTGGCTGATGTAGCCGTTACATCTGTCACCTGTATATCGAATTTCATATCGATCATGCTGCTGTCTCCCTTATCTGTTGTGTAAGAACCGGTTGCAGGTTCGGAAACAATAACGAAAGTCAAAGCTCCGTCTACTTCTACTGTCTTGAAGGCAGCCGTCATCCATATGTATTCGGTATTGTTCTGCAAACCCGATGCATTCAATGTCAAGTCACCTTGATGGAAAAGTTGCTTCAGGAGTTGGTCTATTATTTCAGGAGTAATGTTACCGTCAGGGGCCAATTCAGATACCCGATAGTTCATTTCCTCACCGAAATAAGTATTGAGAATCTGTAGATTGTCCCATCCCATATCTACTGCTTGTTGGTAAGTAGCTTTCGGGAAAGTGCAGAAATAATAATCTACTTCCTTATTAGAAGGTTTCACGGCAAACTGTGCTGTTTTATCTGTAATGCCAGACACCTGCACATCGAACGAGCAGTCAACAGGTTCAGCAATATCCGTCTGAAAGAACAGATACTCAGCCTGTTCGGCTGCGCGCGTACCATCCACTGCAAACACAACCAGTTCATAAATACGACCAGGAAGCAGATTTTCTATCTTCAAATCTGTCTGATCGCCCTTCAAACTAATGGAAGAAACATATTGCTCGAATGGAGTGTCTTTAGCTTCAGCTTGTTTCTTAAGGTTATCCATCAAGAAAGCTGTCAGTTCACCTTTCGATACTTGATCAATAGTTTGCTTGTCTACATAAAGACACAGGTAAGGGATATTGGCATCAGATGCCTTCACACTGAAGGAAAAGGTAGAAGTCGTAGCTTCACCTTCGGTCAGCGTCAATACTTGCTTGCTAAGGTCCAGGTATGCACTGTTGACTTCTTCATCATCATTACAAGAAGTAAAGACAAACAGCATCAGCAAGCTGATTAGCGGTAAAAAGGGTTTTAATTTCATGTAACTTTAATTTAATAATTTTTTATCAGAAAAGAAGCGAATCTGCGCGCAATGACCCATCTTCCTCTCGTGCAGCGTGCAAACCTATAGACAAATCATATACAAGCAAAGCAAACAAGCAAAAAAATGCAATCTGCTCTTAAAAAAAGAATTTCCCAAACCCATGTATTTAATTAAGGTATAAAAGCGACAAAAGGAAGAGTAGAGAAGCCGCATCGGCTCAACAATGCAGAAAAGCCCCGAAACAGCAAACCTAAGAGCGCGGGAAAAGCAATGTTTACTATTTTCCCCATGATTGCACGACAATCTTCTTGTTTTTTCCCCGCAAACCTGTAACTTTGCCACAAAAAACAAATACATGAAAACTATCAGTATCACCGATTCAAAAGAAATAGAAAACATCATCCGTCAATGTCCTTATTGCATGGTAGGCATCACCGATGCGGACGGCCATCCTTACGTCATCCCCATGAACTTTGCTTACGAAAAAGGCATCATCTACCTACACTCCGGCCCCGACGGCGGCAAACTAGAAATGGTCCGCCAGCATCCTGACGTGTGCATCACCTTCTGCGACGGACACGAACTGGTGTGGATGCACCAGCAGGTGGCCTGCTCGTATAGCATGAAGAGCCGTAGCGTCATCTGCCGCGGACGTGTCGAATTTGTAGACGACATGGACGAAAAGCGACGCATCCTCACCCTTCTGATGAAGCACTACACTGACTATCCTTGCACTATGGGCGACCCTGCCGTACGCAACGTAATAGTATGGCAAATACAGGTAGAAAATATGACCTGCAAATCCTTCGGATTACGCCCGAGCGAGCTATAAATGAAGAGGATGTAGGATATTTGGCAAGTTTTTGCTACCTTTGTTGTCACTTTACGAACCATATAAGGATATTCGGATGAGTCCACTCAACTTTACCCACATTTTGGCACAGACGGTAGACGAGCTTTCGGAAAGCGAGTCCTACAAAGGCCTTTTCCACCAGCATACGGACGGCAATCCGCTCCCGTCGGGCAAGGCATTGCAGCAAATCGTCGAACTGACGCGCGCTATCGTCTTCCCCGGCTACTTCGGCATCTCGAACGTGAACAGCCGTACACTGAAATACCACATCGGTGTCTACGTCGAACAGCTCTTCGACCAGCTGACCGAACAGATATTGGCCGGCCTCTGTTTTGCAGGCGACGGGCAAGAGGACGGCTGCTGTACCGAGCAGCTCCGCCAGCAGGCAGCCGAGAAGGCGGCAGGCTTCATCGCCACCCTGCCCGAGATGCGGCGCATCCTGGCCACCGATGTCGAAGCTGCCTACAACGGTGACCCCGCTGCCCACTCTTTCGGCGAAGTCATCAGCTGCTATCCGGCCATCCGCGCCATCAGCAACTATCGCATGGCCCACCAGTTGCTGTGCCTCGGCGTGCCCCTCATCCCCCGCATCATCACCGAAATGGCGCATAGCGAGACAGGTATCGACATCCATCCGGGCGCACAGATAGGCCACCACTTTACCATCGACCACGGCACGGGTGTGGTTATCGGCGAAACCTGCATCATCGGAAACAACGTCAAGCTCTACCAGGGCGTCACGCTGGGTGCCAAGAGCTTCCCCCTCGATGCCGACGGCAAGCCCATCAAGGGCATTCCCCGCCATCCCATTCTGGAAGATGACGTCATCGTCTACTCCAACGCCACCATTCTGGGACGCATCACCGTGGGACGTGGAGCGACCGTGGGCGGCAATATCTGGGTGACCGAAGACGTACCCGCCGGGGCACGTATCGTGCAGACCAAAGCCAAGAAATAAAGGCGCACGAGGGAAAGAAACATTAAAATCTGAATTCTGAAATCTGAAATAAATAGAAATGAGCGAACAATCTTCTTTTGAGATGATAGCCAAGACCTTCCAAGGTCTGGAAGAAATACTGGCACAGGAACTGACGGAACTGGGTGCCGATAACATAGAGATAGGCCGAAGAATGGTATCTTTTACGGGTGACAAAACTATGCTTTACAAAGCCAACTTCTGCCTGCGTACCGCCATCCGCATCCTGAAGCCGCTGAAGCACTTCACCGCCCACGACGCCGACGAGGTGTACAACGAGGTGAAGGCCATCCGTTGGGAAGACTATCTGACGACGGACAAGTCGTTTGCCGTAGATGCCGTCGTGTTCAGCGAGGAATTCCGCCACAGCAAGTTCGTATCTTACCGCGTGAAGGACGCCATCGTCGACTACTTCCGCGAGAAGACGGGCAAGCGACCCAACGTGCGCATCAACAAGCCCGACGTGTTACTGAACATCCACATTGCCGAAAATACCTGTACTCTGTCGCTCGATTCGAGTGGCGAGTCACTCCACCGCCGCGGCTATCGCCAAGAAGCCGTCGAGGCTCCGCTGAACGAAGTGCTGGCCGCTGGCATGATTCTGATGACAGGATGGAGGGGAGAATGCGACCTCATTGACCCCATGTGCGGTTCGGGTACCATCCCCATCGAAGCAGCCCTCATCGCCCGCAACATCGCACCCGGCGTCTTCCGTCAGGAATTTGCCTTCGAGAAGTGGCCCGACTTCGACCGCGACCTCTTCGATGCCATCTACAACGATGACAGCCAGGAGCGTGAGTTCGCCCACAAGATATACGGCTACGACAACAACCCGAAAGCCAACGAAATAGCCACCCACAACATCAAAGCGGCGGGTGTCACGAAAGACATCGTCCTGAAGCTGCAACCCTTCCAGCAATTCGAGCAGCCGCAGGAGAAATCCATCATCATCACCAACCCGCCCTACGGCGAACGCATCTCGACGGACGACCTGCTGGGCCTCTACGAGATGATAGGCGAACGCCTGAAACACGCCTTTACGGGCAACACTGCCTGGATACTCTCCTACCGCGACGAATGCTTTGACCAGATAGGCCTGAAGGCCAGCGCACGCATTCCGCTCTTCAACGGCGCCCTGGAATGCCAGTTCCGCAAGTACGAAATCTTCGACGGCAAGTACAAGGACTTCCGCGCCGAGGGTGAGGAGCTGGACAAGGAACAGCGCGAACGCCGCCCTACCGCCCCCCACAAGAACTTCAAGCCCCGCGAACGGCGCAGCTTTGGCGACGGCGAAAAGAAAGAGTTCAGACCCCGTGGCGAACGGAAAGACTTCGCTCCGCGTGAAAAGAAGGAGTTCAAGAAAGATTTCAAGAGCGAACGCAAACCGCGTTCGGGCGAGTCGTACCCTGAAAGGAAAAGAAGAGAACTACGCAACAACCCTAAAGACAATCTCAGTAAAAAAGATGAAAAGAATCAGTAAGAACGTGGTGGCCCTGCTGATGGCAGCAACCACCCTGACCGGTACTCACCTTATGGCACAAGAAACTGCAACAAACGAACTGAAATACCCCACACTGGAGGACCTCATCCCCGGCGGAGCGACCTACCGTTATGCCGAGAGCCTCTACGGCCTGCAATGGTGGGGCGACCAGTGCATCAAGCCGGGCATCGACTCCCTCGTGGCCGTCAACCCCAAGAACGGTAAGGAGACATTGCTTACGACCCGCGAAAGCATCAACCAAGCACTCGAAGCTGAAAAGCTGGGCAAGTTGTCGCACCTCTACAACGTACAGCTACCGTGGGAAGACCAGACGAAACTTCTCATCACCCTGCCCGGCCGATACATCACTTATGACTGGAAGGCCGGAAAAACGACCACCGTCCTGACCTTTGACAAGAAAGCCGCCAACACGGACTATACCGTGGCAGGCGGACACGTGGCCTACACCCTGAAGAACAACCTCTACGTGGACAACAAGCAGGTGACCGACGAACCCGAAGGCATCGTCTGCGGACAGAGCGTTCACCGCAACGAGTTCGGCATCTCGAAAGGTACCTTCTGGAGCCCGAAAGGCACGCTGTTGGCCTTCTACCGCATGGACGAGTCGATGGTAACCCAATATCCGCTGGTGGACATCACCGCCCGCGTGGGTGAGGTGAACAACATCCGCTACCCCATGGCCGGCATGACGAGCCACAAGGTACAGGTGGGCATCTATAACCCTGCCAACGGCAAGACCGTCTACCTGAACACGGGAGATCCCACCGACCGCTACTTCACCAACATCGCATGGGCACCCGACGAGAAGACCCTCTTCCTCATCGAGCTGAACCGCGACCAGAACCACAGCAAGCTCTGCCAGTACGACGTCGCGACGGGCAAGCTGATGCAGGTGCTCATCGAGGAAAGACACCCCAAGTACGTGGAGCCGCAGCAACCCATCGTCTTCCTGCCCTGGGATAGCAACAAGTTCATCTACCAGAGCCAGCGTGACGGCTATAACCACCTCTACCTGTACGACCTGGAACGGCTCCACGCCATCCAACCCCAGGAACTCACGAAGGAAGAGGCAGAGAAATTGTGGAACACTATCAAGAAGGCTGGAAAGGGAAAGACTCCCACGAGAGTCGCAGGTGTACAACTCACCTCCGGACCCTGGCTCGTGCAGAGCATCCTCGGCTTCAACGCCAAGAAGAAGGAAGTCATCATCGCCGCTACCAAGGAGTCGCCCCTGCAGAGCAATCTGTATAAGGTGAGCATCACCAACGGCAAGCTGGCTCCGATAGACAACGGACTGGGCGTACACAACGCGCAACTCTCCGCCTCGGGCACGTACCTGCTGGACAACTGGTCGGCTCCCGACGTGCCGCGCGCCATCAACATCGCCTCCACCGCCAACGGCAAGGAAACCGTACGCCTGCTCACCGCCGCCAATCCTTTCGAGGGTTTCAAGATGCCCAGCGTGGAAGTAGGTACCCTCAAGGCGGCCGACGGCAAGACTGACCTCTACTACCGCCTCATCAAGCCGGCCGACTTCGACCCGACCAAGAAATATCCCGCCATCGTCTATGTCTACGGCGGCCCGCATGCCCAGCTGATTGTCAACAACTGGAACTACGCCGCCCGCGGCTGGGACCTCTACATGGCCAACAAAGGCTACATCCTCTTCACCGTGGACAACCGCGGCAGTTCGAACCGCGGCCTGGAGTTTGAGAACTGCACCTTCCGCCACCTCGGCATCGAGGAGGGCAAGGACCAGGTGAAAGGCGTCGAGTTCCTCCAGTCGCTGCCCTACGTGGACGGCAGCCGCATCGGCGTATACGGATGGAGCTTCGGCGGCCACATGACCACGGCCCTGATGCTGCGCTACCCCGAAATCTTCAAGGTAGGCGTGGCAGGCGGACCCGTCATCGACTGGGGCTACTATGAGGTGATGTACGGCGAGCGCTACATGGATACACCGCAGACCAACTCCGAAGGCTACAAGCAGTGCAACCTGAAGAATCTGGCGCCCAACCTCAAAGGCCATCTGATGATTATCCACGACGACCACGACGACACTTGCGTGCCCCAGCACACCCTGTCGTTCATGAAAGCCTGTGTGGACGCACGTACGTATCCCGACCTCTTCATCTACCCCGGCCACAAGCACAACGTGCTGGGCCGCGACCGCGTGCATCTGCACGAGAAGATAACAAGATACTTCGAAGACTATCTGAAATACCCAGGCAGATAAACACCTTATCCGGAAGCAGATAAACATTTTATCTAGGAACAGATAAGCATCTTATCCGGAAACAGATAAGCACTTTATCCAGGAACAGATAAGCACTTTATCCAGCAGTAGATAAAACAACAATAATATAACTAACATCCATCATGAAAATATTACTCTTAGGCTCGGGCGGCCGCGAACATGCCCTGGCATGGAAAATAGCCCAAAGCCCCAAAGTGGAGAAGCTCTACATCGCCCCGGGCAACGCAGGCACACACGCCGCCGGCGAGAACGTGGACATCAAGGCCACGGACTTCCCCGCCATCAAGGACTTCGTCCTAAAGAACGGCGTGGAAATGATCGTAGTAGGTCCCGAAGACCCGCTGGTGAAAGGCATCTACGACTACTTTGCCGCAGACGAAGCTACACGCCACATCGCCGTGATAGGCCCTACGAAGGCCGGAGCCACACTAGAAGGCAGCAAGGAGTTTGCCAAAGGCTTCATGCAGCGCCACGGCATCCCCACCGCCCGCTACAAGAGCATCACCGCCTCCAATCTGGAAGAAGGCCTCGCCTTCCTCGAAACCCTCGAAGCTCCCTACGTGCTGAAGGCCGACGGCCTCTGCGCCGGCAAGGGCGTGCTCATCCTGCCCACGCTGGACGAAGCCAAGCGCGAACTGAAGGAGATGCTGGGCGGCATGTTCGGCGACGCCAGCGCCACAGTGGTCATTGAGGAGTTCCTCAGCGGCATCGAGTGCTCCGTCTTCGTGCTGACCGACGGCAAGAACTACAAGGTACTCCCCGTAGCCAAGGACTACAAGCGCATCGGCGAGGGCGACAAGGGCCTGAACACCGGCGGCATGGGCAGCGTAACGCCCGTTCCCTTTGCCGACGACGTCTTCATGGAGAAAGTACGCACCCGCATCATCGAGCCCACCGTGAACGGCCTCATCGAGGAAGGCATCCTCTACAAAGGCTTCATCTTTCTGGGCCTCATCAACGTGAAGGGCGAGCCGATGGTCATCGAATACAACGTCCGCATGGGCGACCCCGAGACGGAAAGCGTGATGCTGCGCATCCAGAGCGACCTGGTAGACCTGCTCGAAGGCGTGCGTGACGGCAACCTCGACACCAAGGAACTGGTTCTCGACCCACGTACGGCCGCCTGCGTGATGCTCGTCAGCGGCGGATACCCCGAAGCCTACGAGAAGGGCAAGGTGATGACCGGCCTGGAGCAGGCAACCGCTACGGACAGTATCCTCTTCCACGCCGGTACAGCGCTGAAGGACGGACAGGTGGTAACCAACGGCGGACGCGTTATTGCCGTCTGCTCGTACGGCAACACCAAGGAAGAAGCCCTGCAGAAGAGCTACCGCGTGGCCGACCTGATCAGCTTTGAGAAGAAGTACTTCCGCCGCGACATCGGCTTCGACCTGTAACCCCTCGTTAAAGCATGAGGCGTCAACGTTTTCAGAATAAAGTGGCCACAGGCAGGTTCATCCTGCCTGCCGCTTTGTTGATTTCCGCAATCTGCTGGACGGTAATTGTTACGCTGTTGCCCGGCACAGGTACGGAAGGCCCCAACTGGCCGCTTTGGCTCAAGGAAGCAAGCAACTGGCTTCCCCAAGGCATCTTCCCGCCGTTGCTCGGTTTTGCCCTGTACGTCCTGACAACGTTCTTCCTGATCAACCTGAACAACATTTTCGCCATCATCCGTATCCGAACTTCCATTCAGAGTTTTCTCTTCCTGCTTTTGGCCACCGCATTCCCGCAACTCTACGACGAATTGCCCGGATTACTGGTCGCCCTCAGTTTCCTCACGGCCTTCTACCAGCTGTTTGGCAGTTACCGCCAGGAAAGGTCTTCGGGGGCCCTGTTCAATACCTTTGCATTTGCGGGTATCGCCAGTCTGTTCGTCCCCCAAAGCCTGCTGCTTGTCCCTCTGCTCTGGATCGGTGCAGCCAGTTTCCAGTCGCTCAATCTGAAAAGCCTGCTTGCCTCGATCATCGGCTTCATCCTGCCGTGGTGGATACTGCTGAGCTGCACCGTGCTGACGGGCAGTACCCACACATTCTTCCACCAACTGTTCGACGAAACACGTCTGTTCCGTCCCGTCGGTTACGGTCTCGAATCCTGGATGGTGTTTCCATTCGGATTTCTCTTCCTGCTCTTCGCCGCCAGTGCCTTCCACTACTTCTTCAACGGATACGAAGACAAAATCCGCACACGGGCCTATCTATATTTTCTGATTCTCTTCGGTGCCTGCCTCTTTGTCGGCATCGGACTGCAGCCCTATCTGCTGACAGCGTTCTGCCCCTTGCTGCTGATTATCGTCAGTATGCTGGCAGGCCATCTGTTTGCACTCACTAGCAATAAACTTTCCAACGCATTTTTTGTTATTTCCCTGATTGGAATTTCAGTTATGTTTGTTTATCACGTATGGATGCTTTTATAGACTCGCTCGTACAGCTCCTCATCGACTGGGGATACGCAGGCCTTTTCCTGTCGGCACTGCTGGCAGGCAGCATCCTGCCCTTCAGCTCCGAACTGGTGCTCGTCGCCCTGGTCAAGCTGGGCCTGAGCCCGACGCTCTGCGTGCTCTCAGCCGCCGTGGGCAATACGGTAGGCGGGCTGACGTGCTACTACATGGGCCGATTGGGCAAGACGGAATGGATTGAGAAGTATTTCAAGGTGAAGCAGGAAAAAGTGGAGCGCATGATGCGCTTCCTCCAGGGAAAAGGCGCACTGATGGCCTTCTTCGCTTTCCTTCCGTTCGTGGGCGAGGCCATTGCCATCGCCTTGGGCTTCATGCGCAGCAACTTCGTGCTGACCACCCTCTCCATGTTTGCCGGAAAACTGCTTCGCTACATTGCCATGCTGTGGGCACTCCAAGGGGCCATTTCGGCAGTAGGCATCTGACTATTCATATAGGGAAAAAGAACTATGCAAAGAATCATTGAACAGACCGAAGACGGCAGCGCCACGCTCTACGTGCCCGAACTGAACGAGCATTACCACTCCGTAAAAGGCGCCCGCACCGAGTCGCAGCACATCTTCATCGACATGGGGCTGAAGGCCTCCGCCGCCCCCTGTCCGCACATCCTCGAAGCAGGCTTCGGCACCGGCCTGAACGCCCTGCTCACCCTGCAGGAGGCCGAACGCTCCGGACGGCCCGTCCGCTACACCGGTATCGAACTCTATCCGCTGGCCTGGACCGAGGTCGAGGCCCTGCACTACAGCGACGACCCGCGCCTGCGCCTCCTGCACGAAGCGCCGTGGGAAGAGGAAGTAAGCCTGACACCCACCTTCCGCCTGCTGAAGCTGCGCCGCGACCTGACCTCGTGGCAGGCCGACGACGAACGCCCGCCCCTGCGCTGCGATGTGGTCTATTTCGACGCCTTTGCCCCCGAAAAACAACCCGCCCTCTGGACACCCGCCGTCTTCCGCAACCTCTACCGCTGCCTCACGCCCGGCGGCATCCTGACCACCTATTGCGCCAAGGGCGCCGTGCGCCGCCTGATGCAGGACATCGGCTTCCGCATGGAGCGCCTCCCCGGCCCTCCGGGAGGAAAGCGGGAGATACTGCGCGCCACGAAGCCGAACGATGTTCCAGAAAATATGCCTGAACTTTACCGTTAATTAACACATTCTTCGTATCTTTGTGCGTTTTCCAAAAGATTTTAACAGAAAAATGAAGAGAATACATACGATATGGATGCTCGTCCTCCTGCTCGCCGCCTGCAAACCGGGAGGAGAAAAGAAGGCGGATACCCCGGACGACAAGCCGGTCATCACCGTCACCATCGAACCCTTGCGTTACTTCACCGAAGCCATCGCCGGCGACCGCTTCGACGTGGTCAGCATGGTGCCCAAAGGGAGCAGCCCCGAGACTTACGACCCCACGCCCGCCCAGCTGATGTCGCTCTCGCAGAGTACGGCCTACCTGCGCATCGGCTTCATCGGCTTCGAACAGACGTGGATGGACCGTCTGACGGACAACGCCCCGCACCTGCAAATCTTCGATACCTCGCACGGCATCGATCTCATCTTCCCCGACGGACTGCCCGAAGAGGAACCGCACGCCGCCGAAGACGGCCATGCCCACCACGGCCCCGAGCCACACATCTGGAACTCGCCCGCCAATGCCCGCATCATCGCGACCAACGTGTTCAAGGCCCTCTGCACCCTCGACACCAAGCACCGCGACGACTACCTGGCACGCTACGACAGCCTCTGCACCGTCATCGACCGCACCGACAGCATCTGCCGCCAGATGCTCGCCCAGCCCGGAGCCGACCATGCCTTCATGATCTACCATCCCGCCCTCAGCTACCTGGCCCGCGACTACGGCCTGCTGCAGCTCTCCATCGAGGACGGAGGCAAAGAACCCTCGCCCGCCCACCTGAAAGAGCTCATCAATGCCTGCCGCGAAGAGAATATCCACGTCATCTTCGTGCAGCCCGAGTTCGACCGCCGCAACGCCGAGCTCATCGCCCGGCAGACAGGCACCCGCGTGGTGGACATCAACCCCTTGGCCTACGACTGGGAAGCAGAGATGCTGAAAACGGTTCGTGAATTGATAATGGATAATTGATAATGGATAATTGATAATCATGCAGCCGCTCATCGAAATACAGCACCTCAACGCCGGATACGACGGACGCACCGTCTTGCGCGACGTCGACCTCACCGTCTACGACCGCGACTTCCTGGGCATCATCGGCCCCAACGGAGGCGGAAAGACGACACTCATCCGTTGCATCCTCGGCCTGCTGAAACCCCAAAGCGGCACTATTGCCTTCCATCCGCAAAAGGACAAACAGGCTCCCCTTGCCATCGGTTACCTGCCCCAGTATGCCAGCATCGACCGCAAGTTCCCCATCACCGTCCAGGAGGTCATTCTCTCCGGCCTGAGCAGCCGCAAGGGCCTCAGCGCACGCTACAGCGCCGAGGAACGCCAGCGAGCCGCCAGCGTCATCGCCCGCATGGGACTGGAAGGCATGGAGCAGAAAGCTATCGGCGCCCTGAGCGGCGGACAGCTGCAACGTGCCCTGCTGGGACGCGCCATCGTCTCCGACCCCGAAGTGGTCATCCTCGACGAGCCCGCCACCTATCTGGACCGCCGCTTCGAAGCCCGCCTCTACGAACTGCTGGCCGAAATCAACCGCGACTGCGCCATCATCCTCGTCAGCCACGACATCGGCACCGTGCTCCAGCAGGTGAAGTCCATCGCCTGCGTCAACGAGACACTGCACTACCACCCCGACACGGGCATCACGGGCGAGTGGCTGGAACAGAACTTCAACTGTCCCATCGAGCTGCTGGGCCACGGCAACCTGCCCCACCGCATCCTGAAGGAGCACCGCCACGAATGAGATTTCAGATTTTAGGAATGTAGGGACGCAAAAAAAAGGGGCTTCGGCCCCTTTTTTTAATTGAGAATGGAGAATGGAAAATGGAGAATGAATTTTCAATTATCAATTATCAATTCTCCATTTATAAAGGGCTTCCGCCTTCGCCGTCGTCATCCCCTCCGCCGGGTTCCGGTTCGGGCGTGGGTTCGGGGTCGCTGCCGTCCGGGGTCGAACCGCCCGAAGTCGTGCCGTCCACGATGTCGGCATAGATGCCCACGATGCCGTTCAGATCGTTGATGAAGGCCAGCAGCTCGTCCGTGGGCTGCACGATGGCATAGGCATTCACCGTCTGCACAATCTGGTCGTAGAGCGCGTTCGCCTGGTCCACCACCTGCTCCGAGTCGAGGTCTTCCACATCCATGCGCGCGCTCTTCTCCTGCGCCTTGCCCAGGAAGGCGGCTTCGAAGGCGGCGTTCGCCTCGGCCAGGGCCGTTACCTCGGCGTCGAGGCCCAGCAGGGTGACGGCAGCCTGGTTTTCCTCGGCCTGCAGCACGCCGAGCATGCCCTTGATCTCCGCCGTCTCCTTGCTGTACTCATGCTTGCGGATGCCCTTGTAGGCGGCGAGCTGCGGATCGAGCAGCATGGCGGCCTGGCGCTTGTCTTCGACGGGCGTGGTCTGGTAGGCGATGACGACACTGCTGATGGTGCCCACAGCGTTGTCGCGCACCTTGTCCGTATCGGCCAGCTGGGCGGTGGAGATGTAGGCGCGCTGGCGGTTGACGATGCCGGCGAGCTGGCCGACGGCCTGGCTGTAGGCGGGCTCCAGCGCCTCGATGTGGAGTTCGGCAGGCGTGGTTTTGGTGATAAGGTCGAGTGCGTTGTTGTGGAACTCGCTGCAAGAGCCGATGGTCATGCGGCTCATGCCAAATGATTTGATTTGTGTTGCCATAACGTTAAAATTTTAAGGATTAATAGTGTATTTGATTGGTTTCAGTTTGCCGACAGCTTTCCGCGGCTCGCCGAAGGGCTTCGGAACCTTGCCGACAGCTTTCCGCGGACCTCCGAAGGGCTTCGGAACCCTGCCGACAGCTTTCCGCAGGCTTCCGTAGGGCTTCGGAACCTTGCCGACAGCTTTCCGCGGACTTCCGTAGGGCTTCGGAACCTTGCCGACAGCTTTCCGCAGACTTCCGTAGGGCTTCGGAACCCTGCCGACAGCTTTCCGCGGACCTCCGAAGGGCTTCGGAACCTTGCCGACAGCTTTCCGCGGACCTCCGAAGGGCTTCGGAACCTTGCCGACAGCTTTCCGCGGACTTCCGTAGGGCTACGGCGACTTGCCGAAAGCTGTCGGCAGGCTTTTTTTGCTTTACTGCCCGATGCGCAGCTCCTTCGGCAGGCCGGAAGCCGAGCGCGTGGAGGCGCCGCCGATGTTAAGGCCCGTCACGTCGATGCGGCAGCGGAAGGGGGCGAGGTCAGTCAGCTCCGTGTCGAGCACGAAGAGGTTGCCTGCTCCGTCGGAGCCGTTCTCGCTGTTCAGCCGGTAGCTCGCAGCGTCGCAGGCCTTTGTAGCGAAGGTGCCGGTGAAAGCGAGCCCGCTTCCTTCGGGCTGAATTCGTGCTGCTGTAGTAAGTACTGTCACGCCCGTGCCACGCACGCTGATGGTCTGTCCCTCCAGGCTCTCGCCGCCGAACGTCTCGCCCGGCAGGGCGATGATGTAGGGCACGCCGGCCTCAATCTGATGGTCGGCTGCCGTGGCAGTACTGCCACTGGCGAAAATCAGTGTGTTGGGAGTCTTGAAGTCAGTCAGGCTGCGCAGCCAGTAGTCTCCTGCTAAATCGGTGAGGACGGGCTGCTTGGCAACATCGTCCGCATAGAGCGTGCCGCTGAAGGGCAGGCAGAGGGTTTCCCAGCCGCTGCCGCTGCCGTCGTTCGTGGCCCAGACTTTCGGGCTGCGGGTGTAGGTGGCCTTCGTGGCTGTAAACTTCACGGGCGTGTAGAAGTCCGCACCGTCGGTGAGGACAAGCTCGGCGCAGGTGTAGCTGTCGCCGTCTTTTACGACGATGTTCTTGCCTGCGAATGTGCCCGAGGCTTCGAACACAGCGATGGTGTTAGGATGGCTCGCCAGATCCAGATCTACGTTTCCGTTGTTGTTCGCATAGCCGGTTTCTGTCGATTGTCCTTGATACATCGTGTACGCATAGACTTTCTTGCTTGCATCAGACGTCGGTACGGGGTAGCCGTCCGTGCCGATGGTCTGTCCCCAAACCTGCTCTGCTTTTTCGCCTTGCAGCAGCCAGGCCACTTCGCCGCTCTGGAACTGCTTGGCGGTTTTGGAAGTTCCTTCTCCTGCTGCGCCGCAGGTATCCAGGTAGTAGCAGTTGGTCACGTTGCCCCAGCTATTTCCGCACACGCCGCCGACACTGTAATTACCTTCCACGCTGCCGCTGTTGTAGCAGTTGGTCACGGTGACGTAGTTCCATCCGCACAGGCCGCCGACATACCTGTTGCCTGCCACGCTGCCGGTGTTGTAGCAGTTGGTCACGGTGGCGTAGTTCTGTCCGCACAGGCCGCCGACATTGCTCCCTGTACCTGTTACGCTGCCGGCGTTGTAGCAGTTGGTCACGGTGCCGTCGTTCCTTCCGCACAGGCCGCCGACAGAGTTGACACCTTTGATATAGCTTGCCTTTACGCCCAAGTTTTGCAGGGCTCCACCACTTCCGAGGTAACCCACCAAGCCTTGGATGTCTGCTTCGCTGTTGATATAAATGCCGCTTACGCTGTAGCCGTCGCCATCCAAGGTGCCGGTGAATTGGTTCTCCCAGCTGTTGCCTATCGGCGTCCAGCTGTTTGCCGGAGCGTTGCTTCCCCAGTTTTCCCAGCCCTCGGTGTTGTTCAGCAGGATGTCGGCGGTGAGCTTGATGGTCTTTCCTTCAAAAGTATAACCGGCGTTCACTAGTTTTGCCAGTCCGGCCAATTGTTCTGCGGTAGCTATTTGAAATTCGGTGGCATCAGCCTGATACCAACTCGTATCAACTTCGCCGTCCCATACTTCCCCAGCCCCGTCGGTCTTGGTCGAGGTCTGCCCGTCGAGCCCCAGTTCGGAGAGCAGGCTGTCTTCGCCGCACGCGCCAAAGGTCAGCGTCAGCACGGCCAGGAGCAGCGTCCTGAAAATGTTTACAGTCGTTTTCATACGAAATAATTGGATTTGTTTGTAGATGTTGTGTGGATTCGGTTACCAACCGTAGCTATCGGTGGAGCGTCCCCAACCGGGATTCGGCTTGCTGTTCGTCACCAGCAGGTTGAATTCCGCGTCCAGCTCGATGATTTCGCACTGCGGCGCCTCGTAGGCTTCCTTTCCTTCTTTCAGGTTCGCGTAGTTCTTGTTGATTTGTTCTTTCATACGCTTAAAATGTTTTGCGTGCAAAGATATTTAATTATTAAAGGAAAAGAAATATAAAAGTAAAAAAACTTCGCTACACAGCACAAAAAAAATACGCACAACGAAACAAAGGACATCCACTTGTGCAGACAGCCAATCTTTAACCTATCCTAATATTCGCCCGCAGGGATGCGTATTTAAATACGAAATACTTATCTTTGCCACGTTTTTATAAAAACTCGCAGATTATAACGTTATATCATCTACACAACTGAATGAAACAGTACAAGTTCGTCAACAACCTGACAGGTTGGATTACTTTCTTCATCGCGGCCACGGTCTACTGCCTGACCATCGAGCCGACCGCCAGTTTCTGGGACTGCCCGGAATTCATCACCACCGGTTATAAACTGGAAGTGGGACACCCGCCCGGAGCACCGTTTTTCATGCTCGTGGCCAACTTCTTCTCGCTCTTCGCCTCCGGCCCCTCGGAAGTGGCACGGATGGTGAACTATATGAGCGCGCTGATGAGCGGCGCCTGCATCCTGTTCCTCTTCTGGAGCATCACGCACCTGGTGCGCAAGCTGGTAGTGAAGGACGAAAACCACATTACCCGCGGACAGATGGCCACCATCATGGGTAGCGGCGTAGTGGGCGCGCTGGCCTACACGTTCAGCGACACGTTCTGGTTTTCGGCCGTCGAGGGCGAGGTATATGCGTTCTCGTCGCTGTTCACCGCCATCGTATTCTGGCTCATCCTGAAGTGGGAAGACGTAGCCGACCAGCCACACTCCGACCGCTGGCTCATCCTGATAGCCTACTTGACGGGCCTCAGCATCGGCGTCCACCTGCTGAACTTGCTCTGTCTGCCCGCCATCGTGCTGGTGTACTATTATAAGAAAGTGCCCAACGCCAATGCGAAAGGCTCGCTGCTGGCACTCATCGGCTCTGCCGTGCTGGTAGCCGTGGTGCTCTACGGCATCGTGCCGGGCATCGTGAAGGTGGGCGGATGGTTCGAACTGCTGTTTGTCAACACGCTGGGCATGCCGTTCAACACGGGCGTCATCGTCTACATCATCCTGCTGGCCGCCTGCCTCATCTGGGGCGTGTACGAGAGCTATACAGAGAAAGACAAGATGCGTATGGCCATTTCGTTCGTCCTGACCATCGCCATGCTGGGAATCCCGTTCTACGGACACGGAGCAGGTGCCGTAGTCATCGGCATCATCGTCATCGCCCTGCTGTGGCTCTACCTTAACCCGAAGACGCAGGACCGCCTGAAAGAAAAATACCGCGTCAGCGCCCGCACGCTGAACACCGCCTTGCTGTGCACCATGATGATGGTCATCGGCTACTCGTCGTACGCCCTCATCGTCATCCGCTCCACGGCCAACACGCCGATGGACCAGAACTCGCCCGAAGACATCTTCACGCTGGGCGAATACCTGGGCCGCGAGCAGTATGGCACACGCCCGCTGTTCTACGGACCCGCCTACACTTCGAAGGTAGCCCTCGACGTGAAGGACGGCTATTGCCAGCCGCGCATCTCGTACAACGGCACCAAGTTCATCCGCAAAGAGAAGGCCACGCCCGACGAGAAAGACTCATACATCGAGATACCCGGACGCGTCGACTACGAATATGCACAGAACATGCTCTTCCCCCGCATGTACAGCAGCACACACACCCAGCAGTATGAAGCCTGGCAGGACGTCAAGGGCTACGAAGTGCCCTACGACCAGTGCGGCGAAATGATCATGGTGAAGATGCCTACGCAGTGGGAGAACATCAAGTTCTTCTTCTCCTACCAGCTGAACTGGATGTACTGGCGCTACTTCATGTGGAACTTTGTGGGCCGACAGAACGACATCCAGGGCTTCGGCGAGATAGAGCACGGCAACTGGATCACGGGCATCGACTTCATCGATAATCTGCTCATAGGCGACCAGACTCTGCTCCCCACCGACCTGAAGGAGAACAAGGGACACAACGTGTTCTACGGTCTGCCGTTGCTGCTCGGTATCATCGGCCTGCTGTGGCAAGCCTACCGCGGACAGAAGGGAATCCAGCAGTTCTGGATCGTGTTCTTCCTGTTCTTCATGACGGGTATCGCCATCGTGCTCTACCTGAACCAGACGCCCAGCCAGCCGCGTGAACGCGACTACGCTTACGCCGGTTCGTTCTACGCCTTTGCCATCTGGATCGGCATGGGTGTCGCCGGCCTCATCCAGCTGCTGAGCAAGTGGATGCGGGGCAAAATCGCCGCCCAAGCCGAAACATCGGGCGAAAGTGAGGAAGCTCCCGAACTGAAACCTTCGCTGGCCGTTGCCCTCATCGTCTCCGTCGTCTGCCTCCTTATCCCCATCCAGATGGCCAGCCAGACCTGGGACGACCACGACCGCAGCGACCGCTACATGGCACGCGACTTCGGGCAGAACTACCTGATGTCTCTCCAGGAGAGCGGCAACCCCATCATCTACACCAACGGCGACAACGATACTTTCCCCCTGTGGTACAACCAGGAGACCGAAGGCTTCCGCACCGACGCCCGCACCTGCAACCTGTCGTACCTCAACACCGACTGGTACATCGACCAGATGAAGCGTCCGGCCTACGACTCGCCGTCGCTCCCCATCACCTGGGACCGCATGGACTACGTCGAGGGAACCAACGAATACATCACCGTCCAGCCTGAATACAAGAAGAGCATCGACGCCCTCTACGCGCAGGCCGAGAAGGAAGCCCTTGCAGGCAACCCCGAAGCCAAGATCAACGTACAGAAGGAGTTCGGTGAGAACCCCTACGAGCTGAAGAACATCCTGAAGTACTGGGTACGCAACAAGAACAAGGAACTGCAAGTAATCCCCACGGACAGCGTGGTCATCAAGGTGGACAAGGAAGCCGTACGCCGCAGCGGCATGCTGCTGCCGGGCGACTCCATCCCCGACTACATGCCTATCAAGCTCCGCACCAAGGATTCGCAGGGCAACTACCATCCCAAGCGCGCCCTCTACAAGAGCGAGCTGATGATGCTCGAAATGCTGGCCGAAGCCAACTGGGAGCGTCCCATCTACATCGCCGTCAGCGTAGGACAGGAGAACCAGCTCGGCTTGGACAACTACTTCATCCAGGAAGGTCTCGCCTACCGCTTCACACCCTTCGACACGAACAAGACCGGCGTGAAGATAGACAGCGAAAAGATGTACGACAACCTGATGAACAAGTTCAAGTTCGGCGGCATCGACAAGCCCGGTATCTATATCGACGAGAATGCCATGCGCATGTGCTACTCGCACCGCCGCATCTTCGCACAACTTATCGGACAACTCCTGGCTGAAGGCAAGAATGACAAGGCACGCGCCGCACTGGAGTATGCCGAGAAGATGATTCCGGCCTGCAACGTGCTTTACGACTGGCAGAACGGCTCCCTACAAATGGCCGAAGCCTGGTACAAGCTGGGCGAAATGGAGAAAGGCGACCACATCGCCCAAGCCCTTGCCGACAAGGCCGTCGAATACATGACCTGGTACATGAGCCTCGACGAAGGCCGCTTCATGATTTCCAGCCGCGAATTCGAGTACCACTGGGCACTCCTCAGCGAAGAAGTCAAGAAAATGGAGCAATACAAATCGCCGTTGGCCGAAACCTATCGCGCCAAGTTGGAAGAACTGTATGAGATGTATGTAAACAGAATGAAAAGGTAAATTAGCGGTAAGCAGTGAGTGGTGAGCACTCCATCCGGAGGACACTCATCACTCACTGCTCCACCACTAACCGTTAACCACTAATCACACTACCACCGTGTTTATCGAACAACCTCCCGAACTGTTTCGAAAACTCTATCCCAGCGCCCTGTGGCGGATGAACCCCGACGAGAAAGCCGTCTACCTGACTTTCGACGACGGGCCTATCCCCGTAGTCACGCCCTGGGTACTCGATCTGTTGGACCAACACAACATCAAAGCCACCTTCTTCATGGTGGGCGACAACATTCGAAAACACCCCGAAGAATTCCGCATGGTTGTAGAGCGTGGCCACCGCATCGGCAACCACACCTTCAATCACATCCGCGGTTTCAGCCGCAGATATTTCACCTCCTACAGCTACCTGGAGAATACGGAAGAGGCACACGACTTCATGCTCTCCATCTGCGATCCCGAAACGACCGACAAAGCCCTCCACCCCCTCCTGTTCCGTCCGCCTCATGGCCATATGGGATGGGCGCAATACATGCTACTGAAGCGCAAGTACAAAATCGTCATGTGGGATCTCGTCACCCGCGACTACAGCAAGAAGCTCCGCGGCCCGCAAGTTCTGGCCAACGTCATGCGCTACGCCCGCAACGGCTCCATCATCACTTTCCACGACTCCCTCAAGTCGTGGGACAGCGGCAATCTGCAATATGCCCTCCCCCGCGCCCTCAACTTTCTGGAGGAAGAAGGGTATGCGTTCAAGGTGCTGTAAGCAAAACTGTGGCCACCTGACACAGTGCTTTCTGGTCATCTAACACAGTGCTTCCTGACCTCCTCATACAGTGCTTTATCAGACCATAACGAAGCACTGTGTCGCACCCCGACAAAGCACTGTGTCAGAACGGACGCCACAACGGATAGGAAAGACAAGGGAACAAAGAGTACAGACGCGCAAGTACATGTCTTAAATCTCCTTAACAAAAGGCACGTAAGTCACTTTTTATTTGTTATTTTGCATCAAATTTAGGTGTGTTGTGCCCTAATTGTCCGCAAGCACACCCCCATAGGCCGGATTTTCGATGAATACACTCACTATAACAACCTGTCCATTGTGCGGCGGAAACCATTTGGAAAGGACGCTTACCTGTGTAGACCACTATGCTACAGGCGAAGCCTTCCATTTGTGCCGTTGTCAAGATTGCGGTTTCCTTTTCACGCAAGACTTCCCGACAGAAGCTGAAATCGGCCGTTATTACGAAACTCCAGACTATATTTCCCATTCGGATACGAAGAAGGGTGCCATGAACCGCATCTATCACTGGGTGCGTCACTACATGCTGAAGCGGAAAGCAAAGCTGGTGATGCGTGTCACCCACCGCAAGGACGGACACCTGCTCGACATTGGTACGGGTACGGGCTATTTCGCCGATACAATGAAGCGGCTGGGATGGCAAGTAGAAGCTGTGGAGAAGAATGCCTCCGCCCGCGAATTCGCCAAGGCGCATTTCGGACTGGAGGTACAACCGGAAACAGCCCTGAAAGACTATGTGTCGGGAAGTTTCGACGTCATCACGCTTTGGCACGTATTGGAGCATCTGGAGCATCTGGACGAGACCTGGGAAACTCTGAACACCTTGCTGACAGACAAGGGAATGCTGCTGGTAGCAGTTCCTAACTGTTCTTCGTACGATTCCCGCAAGTATGGAGCCTACTGGGCTGCCTACGATGTACCCCGACACCTGTGGCACTTCACTCCCTCTACCATCCAGCAGTTTGCTTCGAAGCATGGTTTCATCATGTCCGAACGCCATCCGATGCCGTTCGACGCGTTCTATGTATCCATGCTTTCCGAGCGCTACATGAACCGTTCGCTCCCTTTCCTGCGCGGGATGCTGACGGGGACAGTGGCATGGTTCAGTTCGTTGGTACATAAAGAGCGCAGCAGTTCAATGATCTATGTATTCAGAAAAAAGAGTCTATGAAGTCCAAGCCTACCCATCACACGACCTCCCTCTTTGACATGCAGTTTGTCACTTCCTGCATCAGTACGACATTGGTTCTGCTGTTGTTGGGCATGGTGGTATTCTTCGTGCTGGCTGCCCACAACTTGTCAGTGTATGTAAAAGAGAATATCAACTTCTCGATCGTCATCAGCGACGACATGAAGGAGCGTGACATCCTGCGCCTGCAAAAGAACTTGAATAAGGAACCTTTCGTGAAGAGTACCGAATACATTTCCAAAAAACAGGCTTTGGAGGAACAGACCGAAGCAATGGGCACCGATCCGCAAGAATTTCTGGGCTATAACCCCTTCTCGGCCTCCATCGAAGTGAAGTTGAAGTCGGCCTATGCCAACACGGACAGCATCGCCAAAATAGAAAAGCAGATCCGAAAGAATACCGATATACAGGACGTGCTTTATCAAAAAGAATTGGTAAATGCGGTAAACGACAATATCCGCAAGATCAGCCTGCTGCTGCTAGGTCTCGCCGTCATACTGACCCTGATATCATTTGCACTGATCAACAACACTATACGATTGGCTGTTTACTCCAAACGTTTTCTGATACACACTATGAAGCTGGTGGGAGCCAACTGGAGCTTCATCCGACGCCCCTTCTTGCGTCGTAACTTCTGGACAGGCGTATTGGCGGCAGCTTTGGCTGACGGCCTTCTGTGGGGTGCCGCTACCTGGCTGGTAGAAAAGGAGCCTGAACTGGTAAAAGTCGTCACCCCCCAAATCATGCTGCTGGTATCAGTAGCCGTATTGCTTTTTGGCGTGCTTATCACATGGTTATGCGCCCTTTTCTCGGTCAACAAATACCTCCGTATGAAAGCAGGTGCGCTTTATCGCATTTAAGATCAGTCTGACAATAAAAAGGGGTGTTCTATAAATTGAATTACTTATAATACTTTGATAATCAGATAATTATTTGTATATTTAAGCAATAAAAATTGCTGAAAACGATGAAAAAGCAGAACCGATACAGAAACCGCATTAGCAAGAGTCTTTTCGAGTCCGAAGATACTCATACGATTTTGTCGAACCTCGGTAACCCATTGACTGCGCTTGACAACTTGATTGACTTCGAGATGTTTCGCCCTGAACTTGAGGCCGCTCTCTCGAACAAAGAGCGCAAGAGTAACGCTGGGCGCAAGCCTTTCGAACCGGTTCTGATGTTCAAGGTTCTGTTTTTACAACGCTACTACGGCCTGGGAGACCATCAAATCCAATACCAGATTGTTGATCGGACGAGCTTCCGCCAGTTCCTTGGTATAGAGAGCGTAAAGGACGTTCCCGATGAAAAGACGGTCTGGAAATACAAGGAGGCGTTGCAAGTCTGTGGCGCGTACGACAGACTGTTCGACATGTTCCGCCGGTACATGGAGGATAGAGGTCTTGTTTTCAACAGCGGCAAGATAGTGGATGCGAGTTTTGTCACCGCTCCCCGTCAGCGCAACACTCGCGAGGAAAACCGGCAGATAAAAGCCGGCAGGGGTGATGAACTTTGGAATGACAATCCACACAAGAAGTGCCATAAGGACACTGATGCCCGTTGGACGAAGAAGCGTGGTGAAACTTATTACGGATACAAGAACCACTCCAAGGTGTGTGCCAAAACGAAGATCGTGCTTGCCTACGACACCACATCCGCCAGTGTGCACGACTCGAAGAAGGTCACCGACTTGATTACGGATGAAGACAAGGGGAAAGCCTTGTACCTTGATGCCGGATATGTCGGCAAGGACGATGAGGTCAGGAAACGTGGAATGACCCCTGTCATATGTGAAAAAGGACACAGGAATCGTCCGCTGACAGAAACCCAAAAGGCCAACAACAGGACAAAGTCCAAAGTGCGCAGCCGTGTGGAGCATGTCTTTGGCTTCATGGAACAGAGTATGCACGGGCTGTTCGTCCGCACGGTCGGGATAAGCCGAGCGAAAGCCAATACCGCACTGACGAGCCTAATGTACAATATCTGCCGCTTCTGTCAGATTGTCAAGTATCATGGCGATTGGCTGGCTACTTGTGAGGGATAGTTATGCCTTAAATATTAATTTATGTTAAAATTGGGGGGTGATATAGTTATGAGCTAAAACACATACTTTTACATCGTGAATTAATAAAATCCGTGTCGGTCAGGCTTAATCGGGTTCTCCCGATCATCACGAAGTGTTAATTATAGAACCCCTCAAAAAAGATTTAAGAATATGGATAAGAAAAAGTTTGCTTTCGACAAGACCAATTTCATTCTGCTGGCCGTGGGTATGCTGGTGGTCATCATCGGCTTTGTGCTGATGACGGGCCCTTCGTCCACGCCGACGCACTTCGAGCCCGATATCTTCAGTGCGCGCCGCATCAAGGTAGCTCCTGTAGTGTGCCTGCTGGGCTTCCTGTTCATGATTTATGGCGTGTTGCGCCGCCCCAAGGATGAAAATGTTTCAGAAGAAGAATAACATAAATTGAATAGATAAACAATATGGGTGATTTGACTACATGGGAGGCAATAATTATTGCTGTAGTGGAAGGATTGACGGAATTTTTGCCTGTTTCTTCTACTGGACATATGATTATAACACAGAATATGTTGGGAGTGGAGAGCACAGAGTTTGTGAAGGCTTTTACTGTAATTATACAATTTGGCGCCATTCTTTCGGTCGTATGTTTGTATTGGAAGCGTTTCTTTCGTCTGAACCATACGCCTGCTCCGCAAGGTGCGTCTTCTCTACAACGCTTTCTGCATAAATTTGATTTTTATTGGAAGTTACTTGTAGCTTTTATACCGGCTGCTGTTTTAGGTTTTCTGTTCAGTGACAAAATAGATGCGATGCTTGAAAGTGTGGTAGTTGTAGCTGTAATGCTTGTGATAGGGGGCATTTTCATGCTATTTTGTGACCGTATCTTCTCCAAGGGCAGTGAGAAGACGGAAGTGACGGAAAAGCGAGCCTTCTTTATCGGTTTGTTTCAGTGTATAGCGATGATACCCGGAGTTTCTCGTTCTATGGCTACGATTGTAGGTGGTATGTCCCAAAAGCTGACGCGTAAAGATGCAGCAGAGTTTTCGTTCTTTTTGGCTGTCCCTACAATGTTTGCAGCAACGGCTTATAAAGTCTTGAAATTGTTTTTGGATGGAGGAACCGAGATTCTGGTCAATAATTTGTCTGCTTTGCTTATAGGTAACGTGGTTGCATTTATAGTCGCATTATTGGCTATCAAATTCTTTATCAGTTTTGTTACCAAATATGGATTCAAAGCTTTTGGCTGGTATCGGATTATTGTAGGAGGATTGATCATAATTATGTTGCTGTGTGGACACTCGCTGGAGGTCTTATAAAGATAGATGATGAATTTCAAGAAAGGAGAAGTCTTATACCTGAACAAGCCGTTGGGCTGGACATCGTTCAAGGTGGTGGGCCACGTGCGTTACCACATCTGCCGGCGGCTGGGCGTGAAGAAGTTGAAAGTGGGCCATGCCGGTACGCTCGACCCCCTGGCTACGGGTGTCATGATTGTGTGCACGGGCAAGGCAACGAAGCGGATAGAAGAGTTCCAGTATCACACGAAGGAGTACATCGCCACCATCCGGCTGGGCGCCACGACTCCTTCCTACGACCTGGAGCACGAGATAGATGCCGTCTATCCCACGGAGCACATCACCCGCGAGCTGGTAGAAGAGACGCTGAAACGTTTTGTCGGCGAGATACAACAGATCCCTCCCGCTTTCTCTGCCTGTATGGTGAACGGCAAGCGCGCCTATGACCTAGCGCGTAAGGGTGAGGACGTGGAATTGAAACCCAAGTTGCTCGTAATTGATGAGATAGAGCTGTTGGAATGCAATTTGCCTGAAATAAAAGTACGTGTGGTATGTAGCAAAGGTACCTATATCCGTGCCCTGGCCCGCGACATCGGCGAAGCACTGAACAGCGGCGCCCACCTGACAGCCTTGGAACGTACACGCGTAGGGGATGTTCGTATTGAGGACTGCCTCAATCCGCTCGACTTCAAGGACTGGATCAATGCACAGGAAATAGAGACAGATACAGAAGAGGAACAATAAAATCAACCCAATATAAAAGAAAGGAAAGATATGAAACTGTCGCAATTCAAATTCAAGCTTCCTGAGGAAAGGATCGCTTTACATCCCACCAAGTACAGGGATGAGTCGCGTCTGATGGTGCTGCACCGCAAGACAGGGGAAATAGAACATCGGATGTTCAAGGACATATTGGAGTATTTCGACGACAAGGACGTGTTTGTATTCAACGACACCAAAGTATTCCCCGCCCGCCTGTACGGCAACAAAGAGAAAACAGGAGCCCGTATCGAAGTATTCCTGTTGCGCGAGCTGAATGAAGAACTGCGTTTGTGGGACGTACTCGTCGACCCTGCCCGCAAGATACGTATCGGAAATAAGCTCTACTTTGGAGACGACGATTCAATGGTAGCCGAAGTCATTGATAACACCACTTCACGTGGACGTACCCTGCGCTTTCTTTACGACGGCCCGCACGATGAATTCAAGAAGGCACTCTACGCATTAGGAGAAACTCCACTGCCTCATAGCATCATCAACCGTCCTGTAGAACCAGAAGACGCCGAACGTTTCCAATCTATCTTTGCCCGCCACGAAGGTGCCGTAACGGCTCCAACAGCCAATCTGCACTTCAGCCGCGAGTTGATGAAACGCATGGAAATCAAAGGAATAGACTTTGCGTACATCACACTTCACGCAGGTTTAGGCAATTTCCGCGAAATTGATGTGGAAGATCTGACGAAACACAAAACAGACTCTGAGCAGATGATTGTAGATCAGGAAGCCGTGAATATCGTGAATCGTGCCAAGGACCTGAACAAGCAAGTGTGTGCTGTAGGCACAACCGTAATGCGTGCCATCGAAAGTACCGTCAGCACCGACGGCCATCTGAAGACTTACGACGGCTGGACGAATAAGTTCATTTTCCCACCCTATGATTTTACGGTAGCCAATGCAATGATATCTAATTTCCATATGCCACTTTCTACTTTGTTGATGATTGTGGCCGCTTTCGGAGGATATGAGCAGGTGATGAATGCTTACGACGTAGCTCTAAAAGAAGAGTACCGTTTCGGTACTTATGGTGACGCTATGCTTATTACAGATAAATAATCATTTAATGGAGGATTCTTCATTTATATATTATTTAGGTCTGGGTACCAATCTCGGTAATAAAGAGCAAAATCTTCGCGATGCTGTTCAGAAGATAGAAGAGCGGATAGGGAAAATAGTTTCCCTGTCCGCTTTTTACGCAACTGTCCCTTGGGGATTTGACTCTGCAAACGGTTTTTTGAATGCAGCCTGTCGAGTTGATACGTCCCTGCATCCCTTACAAGTTCTGGAAAGTACACAAGCGATAGAGTACAAAATGGGACGTAGAGGTAAATCTGTAGACGGTATTTATCATGACCGTATCATTGACATTGACCTGCTAATTTGCCTAGATATATCGGGCAGAGAAGTACTCATGGACACTCCGCAACTGAAGCTACCTCACCCATTGATACATCTCCGCGATTTTGTAATGAAACCACTAAAAGAAATAGCTCCTGAGCTGACATATTCAATCTTATCAAAACAAAAAGAAATATGAAAAAAATAGGATTGTTTATCCTGCTTCTATGGGTTATACTGTGTATAAAAGCCCAAGAGAAGAATGAATTTACCGTATTGCAATGGAACATCTGGCAGGAAGGTACGCAGGTAAAGGGAGGATATGATGCCATTGTGGACGAGATAGTCCGCCTGAAACCCGACTTTGTAACACTCAGTGAAGTAAGGAATTATAAGAATACCCGCTTTTGCGACCGTATCGTCCAATCGTTGAAGCAACGAGGCGAAATTTATTATTCCTTTTTCAGTTATGATTCGGGACTGCTGAGCCGTTATCCCATTACAGATTCATTGACCGTTTTCCCCCTGAAGGACGACCACGGGAGCATTTACAAGATGGTAAGTTCCATCCACGGGCATCGAATAGCCGTCTATACGGCCCATCTGGACTACCTGAGCGATGCCTATTACAACGTACGCGGTTATGATGGCTCCACCTGGAAGGAAATCCCCATTCCGCAGACGGTGTGCGAAGTGTTGCAGGTGAACGACGCTTCCCTGCGCGACGACGCTATCCGCAACTTCATCGCCGAAGCGAAGAAAGACATTGCCGAAGGGACCATCGTGATATTGGGCGGCGACTTCAACGAGCCGTCACACCTCGACTGGACGCGCGAGACAAAAGACCTCTTCGACCACAACGGCCTGATTGTGCCCTGGACGGTTCCCCTGCTTCTAGACAACAACGGTTTTGTCGATACGTACCGCGAACTCTATCCCGACGTTATCAACTATCCCGGTTTCACTTTCCCTGCCGACAACCCGCTTATCCCCGTCGAGAAGCTGACGTGGGCACCCAAAGCCGATGAACGCGACCGTATAGACTATGTTTTTTACCATCCGCATCCGGCCGTTGAACTGAAGGATGCCGTCATCTTCGGCCCCCGTGGCTCCATCGTCAACAGCAAGCGTATGCCCGAAGAATCGAAAGACCGTTTCCTGCAGCCTTTGGGCGTTTGGCCTACCGACCATAAAGGGGTGCTAGTAACTTTCAGACTAAAATAATCTTCGTGTAACGTTAATTTTGGCCTAAAGCATCGTTTCTTGAAGAAAAAGCGCTATCTTTGTACCCGAAATAACAATGTGGAAAGATTTGAGTAGCTTGCAACCACAGAAAAAAATGCTAAAACACATACTTTTCTGAACAGTACGGCCACGAGCCGATACTTCTACTCGCTGAACTTTCCCATTCAAACTTTGTTTTATTAATTATTATTTAACTGTTATTGAAATGGGATACTTGTTTACATCCGAATCGGTGTCTGAAGGACACCCCGACAAAGTGGCCGACCAAATATCGGACGCTGTACTTGACAAACTGTTGGCCTACGACCCTAGTTCGAAGGTAGCTTGCGAAACGCTGGTAACAACCGGACAGGTAGTACTGGCCGGTGAAGTAAAGACTAAAGCTTACGTAGACCTCCAACTCATTGCACGTGAAGTCATCAAGAAGATTGGTTATACGAAAGGCGAATACATGTTCGAGAGCAACTCATGCGGCGTGCTGAGCGCCATCCACGAGCAAAGCCCTGACATCAACCGTGGTGTGGAGCGTCAGGATCCCATGGAGCAAGGTGCAGGCGACCAAGGTATGATGTTCGGTTACGCCACCAACGAGACAGAGAACTACATGCCACTCTCACTCGACTTAGCACACCGCATCCTTCAGGTGCTGGCCGACATTCGCCGCGAAGGCAAACAGATGACCTACTTACGCCCCGACGCCAAGAGCCAAGTAACTATCGAATACGACGACAACAACACGCCTGTACGCATTGATACTATCGTCGTTTCCACGCAGCACGACGACTTCATCCAGCCTGCCGATGGTACGGAGGCTGCCCAACTGAAAGCCGATGAAGAAATGCTGGCCGTCATCCGCAAGGATGTCATCGAAGTGCTGATGCCTCGTGTCATCGCTTCTATCCATGCTCCGAAGGTGCTTGCTTTGTTTAATGACCACATCACCTATCACGTCAATCCTACTGGTAAGTTCGTAATCGGAGGTCCTCATGGCGATACCGGCCTGACGGGTCGTAAGATTATTGTAGACACCTATGGTGGTAAGGGTGCACACGGTGGTGGTGCCTTCTCGGGTAAAGACCCCTCTAAGGTAGACCGCTCGGCTGCCTATGCTGCCCGTCACATTGCCAAAAACCTTGTTGCAGCCGGTGTGGCCGACGAAATCTTGGTACAGGTCAGCTATGCCATCGGTGTGGCACGCCCCATCAACATTTACGTCAACACCTATGGACGTAGCCATGTGAATATGAGCGACGGTGAGATAGCCCGCAAGATTGACGAAATCTTCGATCTCCGCCCCAAAGCCATTGAGGATCGTCTGAAACTGCGTAACCCCATCTATCAGGAAACGGCAGCTTACGGACACATGGGACGTGAGCCTCAAATTGTGACCAAGCATTTCCGTAGCCGTTACGAAGGCAACAAGGATGTTACGGTAGAGCTCTTCACGTGGGAGAAACTCGACTATGTAGATAAGGTAAAAGCTGCTTTCGGATTGTAATCCGGCAGTATTTGTTCTTACCGAGGGTGTGTCAAAGAAAAGGAATCCTTTTGGTACACCCTCGTTTTTTTGTCTATAAGCGTACTTTTCTGACTGAAATCATGTACCTTTGCCTGCAAAACCAATCCGTGTCATCATGATGAATAAGATTAATGCTGTCTGTGTCTATAGTGCATCGAGTACGAAAATCGATTCTGTGTATTTTGAAACAGCACATGAGTTAGGTACCCTGTTGGCCCAGAATGGTATCCGTGTAGTCAACGGTGCCGGGAATATGGGACTAATGGCAGCTGTCTCCGATGCGACATTGGCGGCTGGAGGGAAGGTAACAGGTGTCATTCCCCATTTTATGGTAGAGCAGAACTGGCATCATACTGGATTGAGCGAACTAATAGAAGTTGACACCATGCACGAACGCAAGCAGAAGATGGCTACCCTGAGCGACGCTGTCATCGCCCTGCCCGGCGGCTGTGGCACACTAGAAGAGCTGCTCGAGATCATCACTTGGAAGCAACTGGGCCTCTATCTGAAGCCCATCGTCATCCTGAACGTGAAAGGCTACTACGACCCGCTACTCGAGATGTTCGCCCGTGCAGCAGAAGAACATTTCATGGGTATTCGCCACATGGATATCTGGCGTGTAGCCAATACACCTGAAGAGGCCATAACACAAATACAAACCACTCCTATCTGGGACGTTTCCATCCGCAAATTTGCTGCCCTATGATGCTTTCGCCACTACTCCAGGCTATACCCATCTCAGAACAAGGCATCCCCCTGCCCTATCTGCCAGGACGTGACGATACCATCGCGTTGCTACTATTGTGCTGCTTCCTACTATCATCCTATATTCTCTCCCGCAGCCGTAAGTTTTTGCTCCAGCTAGGCAAAGACTTTATCATGCACCGTGAACGAGCTAGCATCTTTGCAATATCCTCAGGAACAGACATTCGTTTTCTGCTGGTACTGATTCTTCAAACCTGCGTACTGGCCGGCATTTACCTCTTCGTCTGTTTCAGCGACCTCTACCCTGAAATAATCCATACTATACCATCTTCCTTCCTCCTTGCCGGCTACATAGCAAGTTGCATACTATACCTCTTTCTGAAATGGTCTATCTATTCTATGCTTGGATGGATTTTCTTTGACAAAGGTACAGTGGATTTCTGGATGGAATCTTATTCCACTCTCTTATACTATATGGGATTCGGGCTTTTTCTCTCTATTCTCATGGTAGTCTACCTCGATTTCAGTCTGCAAAATTGTGTTATAATCGGCCTCCTTCTGCTTGGTTTGGTTAAAATATTGATGTTTTACAAATGGATAAAGCTTTTTTGTCACAATTTATTCGGCTGTTTCCTTTTAATTTTATACTTTTGTGCCCTTGAAATCAGCCCTTGTATTATGTTATACAGCGGTTTGACACAACTAAACGATTTTTTGACAATAAAATTTTAGGACGTTGAAAATAAAAAAAGTGCTTGTATCGCAGCCGAAGCCGGCCTCAGAGAAGTCTCCATACTACGATATAGCCGAAAAGTACGGAGTGAAAATAGAATTTCGCCCGTTTATAAAAGTGGAGAACGTTTCTGCAAAAGAGTTCAGACAACAGAAGATCTCGATTCTAGACCATACAGCTGTGGTTTTCACATCTCGCCACGCTATCGATCATTTCTTCCACTTGTGCACAGAACTGCGTGTTACGATTCCAGAAACCATGAAATATTTCTGTGTAACCGAGTCCATTGCACTCTACATTCAAAAGTACGTACAATATCGGAAGCGTAAGATATTTTTTGGCCAAACCGGCAAGTTCGACGACTTGCTGCCAGCCATCCTGAAGCACAAGACGGAAAAATATTTGGTCCCCATGTCAGACGTACATACCGACGAAATTAAGAATGCATTGGATAAAAACAAAATCCAGCATAGTGAGGCTGTCATGTACCGTACGGTGAGCAACGACTTCCAACCAGGTGAATCATTCGATTACGACATGCTGGTGTTCTTTAGCCCCGCAGGAGTGTCTTCTCTGCAAAAAAACTTCCCCAACTTTGAACAGAAAGACATTAAAATAGGTACTTTCGGTTCTACGACGGCACAAGCTGTACGCGATGCAGGACTGCGTCTCGACTTGGAAGCCCCCAGCGTAAAAGCCCCTTCAATGACAGCGGCTCTTGACATGTTTATCAAGGAGAACAATAAAGAATAAGTGAACAGATTGCGAAAGCCCGAAAGGCTGAACAAAAAAAAGATAATAGAGAAGATGTTCGCGGGAGGTTCGCGTTCCTTCTCTATTTTTCCTTTACGGGTAGTATGGTTGCCAGTAGAGGAACTTGATGTGCAGGCATCCATTCTGATCAGTGTATCCAAACGTCGCTTCAAACGAGCAGTTAAACGTAACCGCATAAAACGTCAAATACGTGAAGCTTACCGTTTAAATAAACAAATACTACTTGCTCCTTTGACTGAAAAAAACAGGCGTCTAGCTATTGCTTTCATCTACCTAGCTGACGAACTGATGAATTCGGCATTGGTGGAAGAGAAAATAAAGGCAGCTTTGACACGTATTGTTGAAAAGATCTCGACCGAACAGACGGTCCAGCCTACCGAATGATCAGAAAACTACTGACATACCTACTATTACTCCCCATTTATTTCTATCAACGGTGTATTTCTCCGCTGACTCCTCCATCCTGCCGTTTCACGCCTACATGTTCGCAATATGCTGTAGAAGCACTGAAAAAACACGGACCAATTAAAGGGCTTTATTTAGCTATCAGACGAATTCTTCGCTGTCATCCTTGGGGAGGATCAGGCTACGACCCCGTTCCTTGAACTTGCTTTTATTAGTTTATGCATACCTTGCCTATAGATATCCACACCCATCAACTTCCAGCCTTACCGGGAGAGGCCATTATCTGCTGTTTGCCTGATACATTCCACCCACAGGAAAACAGCTGGTATTCCGTAGGTATTCACCCCTGGCAACTGGACAACTACGCATGGAAAGAGGCTGCATTCAAAGTACACTTTGAATCGTTGATACATCATCCGCAAGTGATAGCAATAGGTGAAGCCGGGTTAGACAAGCTCGCAAGTACCTCTCTGCTTCAACAAATAGAAGCACTACGCTATCAAGCTCTTGTAGCCGAAACAATCGCTAAGCCCTTAATTCTTCATCTGGTGAAGGCTACAACGGAATTGCTGGCACTGAAAAAAGAACTGTCTCCTCGTGTACCTTGGATTATCCACGGTTTTCGTGGTAAGCTACAACTAGCCCTCGAACTTGTGCGCCACGGTTTATATCTTTCATTTGGTGCTAACTATCAAGAGGAAGCCATGAAACAGATACCTACCAACCGTCTGTTACTGGAAACGGACGAAAGCAACGTACCTATCGCAGACTTATACAAAAAAGCCGCGCTTCTACGTAACATAACAGATAAAGAACTCATGGAAACAGTTTCCACTAACATACAACGTATCTTTTTTGAACATTAAGTTTTGTTTCTTCAAAGAAAGGTCGTACTTTTGTAGCAAGTATAACTATAAATCAAATCATTAAACAATCAATCATTCGATGAACTTTGTAGAAGAATTAAGATGGCGTGGCATGCTCCACGATATGATGCCGGGCACGGAAGAACTGCTGGCCAAGGAACAAGTGACTGCTTATATTGGTTTTGATCCTACAGCTGACTCCTTGCACATCGGACACTTGTGCAGTGTCATGATTCTGCGTCACTTTCAGCGTTGCGGACACAAGCCTTTGGCTTTGATTGGCGGCGCAACAGGTATGATTGGTGACCCTTCCGGCAAGTCAGCAGAACGTAATCTGTTGACAGAAGAAACCCTGCGTCACAACATGGAAGGCATGAAAAAACAGCTGAGCAAATTCTTGGATTTTGACTCCGATGCTCCCAATCATGCCGAGCTGGTGAACAACTATGACTGGATGAAAGATTATAGTTTTCTGGATTTCGCCCGTGAAGTAGGTAAACACATCACCGTCAATTATATGATGGCAAAAGACAGCGTAAAAAAACGTTTGAACGGCGAAGCCCGCGATGGCCTTTCGTTCACCGAATTCACCTATCAGCTGTTACAAGGATACGACTTTCTCCACTTGTATGAAACCAAAGGTTGCAAACTTCAAATGGGAGGTAGCGATCAATGGGGTAACATTACAACGGGTGCCGAATTGATCCGTCGCACGAATGGCGGTGAAGTTTATGCATTAACTTGTCCGTTGATTACCAAAGCAGACGGTGGCAAATTTGGCAAAACCGAAAGCGGAAATATCTGGCTCGATCCACGTTATACTTCTCCCTACAAATTCTATCAATTCTGGTTGAATGTAAGCGATGAAGATGCCAAGCGTTATATCAAGATCTTCACAGCCCTAAGCAAAGAAGAAGTAGAGGCACTTACTGCCGAACATGAAGCAGCACCGCACTTGCGTGTTCTTCAGAAACGTCTGGCCAAGGAAGTAACAATCATGGTACACTCTGAAGAAGACTTCAACGCAGCTGTAGAAGCTTCAAATATTCTTTTTGGTGGTGGCACATCTGAAGCTTTGAAGAAATTGGACGAGCAAACACTGCTTTCCGTATTTGAAGGTGTTCCACAATTTGAAATATCACGTGACGCATTAGCATTTGGAATAAAAGCAGTAGACTTATTCGTCGAAAATGCTGCTGTATTTGCTTCGAAAGGCGAAATGCGCAAACTGGTTCAAGGTGGCGGTGTATCATTGAACAAAGAAAAGCTCACAGCTTTCGACCAAGTGATTACCACTGCCGACCTACTGGACAACAAGTATCTGCTAGTTCAACGTGGTAAGAAGAACTACTACCTGATCATTGCGAAATAAGCCTTAAGGCATTTGCATGATAAAAACCATAAAAACTACCCAAGTCTACGGGCAAAGCTGTAGACTTGGTAGTTCTTATTTCGAGCATACATTAAATAAGGAGTACTCAGTAAATATCCACACTTTTTAAAACAATATCGGGATTCCCCCATTTGGGCTACTAGTCCTTATTATCGGGAGAATATACCCGCAAGATAAAAATGCCAATAAATCCACAACGCTTTAAGTATGAATCAATTGGCTAATCTTATACTATTTTATGAATATCCTTAAAAAGGAGCCATGCCGAATTTTAGCACAGCTCCTTTTTAATTTATTTAAGGATAGAAGTATTGGAGAAGAATGATTAATATCCTGCATTATTCGTCCATCCTGTTAACAGGATCTGAGCAGAAGGTATCGGAAAATAATAGTGATTTTGTGTTTGGAACAAAGAGCCGTTCCATGTCTCAGCACGCTTCACGCTTACCTGTTCTGTACGAACCAACTCAAACCAGCGACGCATCTCAGCATAGAATTCATAGTTACGTTCGTTAGAAACTATATTAAGGAAATCATCAGCACTCACGCTAGTTGACACTTCAGGAATACCTCTTTCAGCATAACCTGCACGATTCTGAAGACTACGAACAGCTTCTACAGCCTGACTATTAACACTTCCTGTAGCACGGGTAGAAGCCTCAGCATAGAGCAGTTTAGCATCTGCCAAACGATAGATGCACGTTACACCGTTAGCCTGGGCGTTTTGTCCAGGATACCCTTGATCATAATCATAGTACTTACTAATACAAGGCAAACCGTCAGAACTTTCCTCCCAAGTAATAGTTCCATAAATAGGTTTTCCATTAGACGTAGTTCCAACTACCTCACCTTCACTGGAAGGCCATTCAGCCATAAAATTCCATTCCTTACGTTTATCATCCGGATAATTCAGATAAGCTTCTTTACGTGCATAATAATCTGCCCATCCAGATCTTACCGTATTGGATGAAGCATCAAAGAAATTAACCGGATAGTAGGACTTTCCATAGTTGCTGGCCATAACCTTATTAGCATGGCTGTGATGTAAACAGAACATAAACTCACTGCTGTTTTTATTAGCTTCCTTCCATAAGTCTTCGTAATTAGCCTCTTGTTTATGGTATCCATTATTATCCAATACATCTTTAGCTACTTCAGCAGCCAAAGCGTAATATTCTTGTCCTTTCTTCAAAGGCCAGCCTGCCATTGTAATATATACATCAGCCAAGCAGGTCTCTGCAGCCCACTTGGTAGGCGTAGAACTGTTACCGACACGCGGTGTTTCAGGTAGATTTTCTACAGCATATTTCAAACTAGGAATAATAGCCGTATTATAGATTTCCTCTACTGGTGTACGAACAGCATCATTAGCCAAATCTTCATCACTCATAATCAAAGGTACATCACCATACATACGTACCAAATAGAAGTAGCTCAGCCCACGCAAAAAGTAAGCTTCCGCCAAAGTCGATTCAAAAGTTTTGGCAGCTTCTGCACCTTCAGGAATCGCAGACTTGTTAATCAATTTATTGGCATTATTGATTACTGCATAAAAATCTTTCCAAGTATTATCAAAATCTGCTGTATTGGCAGAAATACTAGGACTTAATCGGTCATAATTGGCCAACTCATTACCGGCCTTAGCCGCACGGTAAGTAATTTCATCCGCACAAACCTGAATACGCTGAATACGGCAGTTAAAACCATAATTACTCCCCCATAAATTATTATATAGTGCAGAAACCGCATTTTCAAGTGCAGACTGATCCATACTGGCAATGTAATCTTCTTCCGTGATGAACGATTGCGGTTCTTGATCCAAATCTACACAAGAAGTTGCGAGAAACAAACTTCCGGCAAGTGTTGCAAGGTATGTTAGTTTTTTCATATTATCGTTATATTTTTTTGATTAAACAAATTAGAATGCAAAATTCAAACCAATCAAGTAGTTACGGCTATTAGGGTAATTTCCCCAATCTACACCTTGAATCAGCGGATCACCTAATGTTGATTCTGGGTCAAGTCCGGAGTATTTAGTAATGTGGAATGGGTTCTGAACAGAAGCATAAATACGCAGGTTCGTGATACCCCAGTTCTTACAAACCTTTTCAGGTATAGTATATCCTAATGTAATACTCTTCATCTTAATAAAACTTCCATTTTCTATATAACGAGTACTGAACATATTCTTATTTTCAGTGCCTTGGCCATCCCAACGGGGAACATTGGTATTGGTATTTTCCGGTGTCCAGTGATCCAACCACACTTTAGACGGAGTAACCACTGCCACCTGTTGACTCTGAATACCATTTAAACCAATTTGTTCTGTTGCGTTATAAATATCAAAGCCATGGAAACCAACCAAGAAGAATGACAAATCAAAGTTCTTATAATTAAAAGTGTTGTTCCATCCCCAGTTGAACGTCGGTTGACCGCAACCAATGATACCTTGATCTTCATCATTATATACACCGTCTTTATTAACATCTGTATACTTAGAGTTACCAGCTACTACACCGTAGACTTCACCATTAGTACGACCATCCGTATTTCCATTGGCATCTACAAACAAAGCATTTACATCTGCTTCCTGCCACAAACCCTCATACTGATATCCCCAGAAGCTGGCCAATTTTTCACCCTCTACCATCTGAAACAACTCGTTTTGATAGTTCCCAGCTTGCTGCTGTCGATGGTTAGCTGTCGGAATCTTATTAAAAGTACCTTTATTATTGGTAAAAGTCAAGTCCGTATGCCAATTAAAACCTGTCGGATCATTGCTTACAAACGGATCGGCACTGATAGTAAATTCTATACCAGTATTCTTTATTTCACCAGCATTACGCAACAATGAGCCATAACCCATGTGCGTAGGTTGAGCTACCTCCAACAAAATATCTTTAGAAAGTTTACTATACCAATCGGCAGATACGCGTAAACGCCCGTTCAATATACCAAAATCTATACCTACATTGAATTGGTCATTGCGTTCCCACTTCAAATAAGGAGCACTCGGACGGTCAACGGCATAAACTGTTGGTTTTGTTCCATTTAAGCCTGTTGAAGTCGTTGGAGTCATCATCGAATAAATACGGTAAGCTTCTACAGACTGGTTACCAACTGAACCGTAACCCAAACGGAGTTTCAACTGATCAATAAAGCTGTTGTCCTGCAAAAAACTTTCCTGCTTGATATCCCATGCTAAAGCTGCTGATGGGAAGTATGCCCATTTGTCCTCCAAACGTGAAGAACCGTCAGCACGAATAGAAGCCGTCAACATGTATCGGTTCATAAATACATAGTTTATACGCAACATTCCGGACATCAGCGCATTGATAGTCCGTTCACTCGATAATTCGTTTAACGATGCGTCTTGGCTCATAGCTAAGTTGTTGTAACCATGAGTAATGTCAACATAGTCAGGGAAATAAGCACGTCCCAAATGATTGTAGTTATTGTCATAAGACTGCTCGAATACTGCTGTTGCGTTGATACGATGATTCTTATTAAACTCTTTCACATAATTCAACGTATTAGTATTCAGCCAACTGAGGTTAAAATAACTGCGAGCGTATGCACGACTGTTGGAATTAGCAAATTGCTGATAGCTATCTTCATTTTCCAACGTAGTACTCAAGCGATTATCGAACAACACACCCATCTGCGAACGGAAAGTCAAGCCATCAATGATGTTGAATTGTACATAGCCTTGTAAGCGGTTATTGATAGTTTGCGTTGATGAATCCAGTTCCCAAATGTGCCCCATAGGATTGTACATGTGGTTACCGCTCCAATCGTCATTATTATATTCACCACTCTCATTCTTAGGAGACAGGGTATTATCGAAAAACATCGCTGTCTGGAAAATACCGCGATAAGGATTTGTACGTGGAGTAGAACTTTTGCGATAGTTACCATAAAAGTTTAAACCAGCATCTAACCATTTCTTAATCCTTAATTCCGCAACACTATTATAAATATAACTTTTTAAGTACCTGAGCAACAAAAAGTTGCCCAGGATTTTGCCGTGTCAGATTTTTCACTTATCTTAGTGTTGCAATTAGAAAACAAGCGAAAATCGTAACAAGGCATGGCAAAGGTACAAATAAAATCTGAGAAACTCACACCTTTTGGAGGAATTTTTTCAATCATGGAGAAATTTGACTCCATGCTTTCACCCGTTATCGACTCAACACTGGGTCAGAGATGCCGCAGTATCATCGGATATCAGTTCAGCGAGATAGTCCGTTCGCTGATGAGCGTTTATTTCTGTGGCGGCTCATGCGTGGAAGACGTAACGTCACAACTGATGCGCCATCTCTCGTATCATCCTACCCTTCGTACATGCAGCTCTGATACCATCCTCAGAGCCATCAAGGAACTGACACAGGAAAACATCTCCTATACTTCCGACCAAGGCAAGACCTATGATTTCAATACTGCAGACAAACTCAACACATTGCTTATAAACGCTTTGGTTTCTACAGGCGAGTTGAAGGAAATTGAGGAATACGATGTTGACTTTGACCATCAGTTTCTTGAAACGGAGAAGTATGATGCAAAACCGACCTACAAAAAGTTCCTCGGCTACAGGCCTGGCGTATATGTTATCGGTGACAAGATAGTCTATATCGAGAACAGCGATGGCAACACGAATGTGCGTTTTCATCAGGCAGACACCCATAAGAGATTCTTCGCTCTTCTGGAATCCCAGAACATCCGTGTAAATCGCTTCAGGGCAGACTGCGGTTCCTGCTCGAAGGAAATCGTCAGTGAGATAGAGAAGCATTGCAAACATTTCTACATCCGTGCCAACCGATGCAGTTCGCTCTACAATGACATCTTTGCTCTGAGAGGATGGAAGACGGAGGAGATTAACGGCATCCAGTTCGAACTCAATTCCATTCTCGTTGAGAAATGGGAAGGCAAGTGCTATCGTCTTGTCATCCAGAGACAAAGACGCAACAGTGGCGACCTTGACCTATGGGAAGGCGAATACACTTACCGTTGTATTCTGACCAACGATTACAAGTCATCGACAAGGGACATTGTTGAATTCTACAATCTGCGTGGCGGCAAGGAACGTATCTTTGACGACATGAACAACGGATTCGGTTGGAGCAGGCTCCCCAAGTCATTCATGGCGGAGAATACTGTCTTTCTTCTGCTTACTGCATTGATACACAATTTCTACAAGACCATCATGAGCAGGCTTGACACCAAGGCTTTTGGGCTCAAGAAAACGAGTCGCATAAAGGCTTTTGTCTTCAGATTCATCTCCGTACCTGCCAAGTGGATCATGACTGCAAGGCAATACGTGCTGAATATCTACACAGAGAACCGCGCTTATGCAAAACCCTTCAAAACAGAATTCGGATAAGAATCCTTTCTTTCCGGTTAGAATCTGCGTATTTCCTCAAGTCGCATCGTGGGGTAAGGGGATGTTGGCTACATATTGATGTTGTGCTGTTGCTTTTTACTGAAAGCTACTACTAACGACTCATAAATCTACCCTTAATCGTGTATTGGATGATAGTTGCGGATTTTAGGTTAATCTTTGTATCAACTTTCAAACGCCAGTTGTATGTCTCGCTCATAGATTCTTTCAAGATACCTTGGTCGTCCTGATAACGGAAAGAAGCCAAGAATGTAGTGCTTTCATTACCACCACTGACAGATAAATCATAGTTCTGAGTTACAGCAGTACGGAAAATCTCACGGCTATAATCATAACCGGCACGTCCAGACTGTAAATCAGCTAACTGAGTAGAATTGAAGTAATCACCATGACCAGTATCATTACCGTATTCATTGACCAACGTGGCATATTCGTAAGGAGATAATGTGTCTGGATACTTGGCTACTGTTTTGATGTTAGCAAACGCATTAAAGTTAACTGACAGTTTATCCTTTCCTGGATTTTTAGTTGTTACCAGAATAACACCGTTGGCACCACGAGAGCCATATACTGCGGTAGCTGAAGCGTCCTTCAGTACTTCAATGGAAGCGATATCCGAAGGATTCAAATTCTGCAGAGAACCACCAATGAAACCGTCCACAACTACCAATGGTCCAGTTTCTGCAGTAATGGAATTGATACCACGCACACGAATAGTATTATCTTGGCTCGGATCACCGGAACCACTCAGCACCGATACACCCGCCATACGGCCTTGTAGTGCGTCTGATACGTTTCCTGTAGGAGTCGTTTTCAAAGCATCAGAAGCTTTTACCGAAGCTACAGACCCAGTCAAGTCACTCTTTCTCTGTACACCATAACCTACAACCACAACCTCTTGCAGAAGTTGACTATCTTCCACCAATTTCACATCAATTTTGGTTTTACCGTTAACGGCTACTTTCTGCGTCTGGTAACCTATATAAGAGAAAACCAATGTTCCATTGGCGGGAACATTCGACAGGTCATAATTGCCGTCAATGTCTGTAATACATCCGATAGTGGTTCCTTCTACTTGGATAGAAGCTCCAATTACCGGACCAAGATTGTCTGTTACTGTACCTGTTACCGTGATTTCTTGCGCTTTAGCTTGTATGGCAAACAAAGCTACAAGTAACATGGTACCTAATACTTTCAATAGATTAGATTTCTGTTGTCTCATAAAATATCAAATTATTAGTTAATAATTAGTTGAATTTCTCTGCAATACTTTGGAGCAAAAGTATCAGTTATCTACGAAAAAAAGCCGCAATAATAATTCGTAAAGTATACAATTCTGTACAAAAAGAACTTCTAGAAGGCCACAATTTCTTGTTCGTGGATCAAACTATTTGTTTTTTACCTTCTCCAATAATTTGGACAGTTCATCCGCAATTTTCTCGTTACCTTTAATAACATTTGTCTTCTCCGAAGGATCCTGAGCTATATTGTACAACTGCGCTTCAGGAGCATTACCCAGTTCCATTTTCGTCCAGAACTCAATAGCAGGCTTATCGCTAGGCTCAATATATTTCCAATCGCCTTGGATGATGGAAAGCGTATTGTTCAGATTTTGCTGCACAACATATCCACATCCGATAGTATCCTTACCCAAGAATGTCTCAAGACAATCACGACTATCGGGTGCCACTCCTTCTGGCAACTTATGCCCCAACAAACCTGCCAACGACGCATAAACATCAATCATGGAGAACAACGCCTGTTGCTTGCCTGGCTGAATGGCGGCCGGCCAACGTACAATGAAGGGAATACGCGTTCCTGCCTCATAAGCGCTATATTTGCCACCCCGATAATGTTTCATCGGTGTATGACCGTTCAGCAATTCGCGTGCCTGATCCTGATAACCGTCATCAATGACAGGCCCGTTGTCGCTACAGAAAACAAAAATGGTATTGTCCGCAATGCCCAAGCTATCGAGCGTATGCATAATTTCGCCTACAGTCCAATCGAGCTGGAGGATGACATCACCACGAGTTCCCAACCCACTCTTACCTGCAAAGCGCGGATGAGGTATGCGAGGCACATGAATGTCTTGCGTACCCATATAAAGAAAGAACGGCTGGTCTTTGTGATCGATAATAAAGTCCTTAGCCTTATTCGTGATAACATCAGCAATATCTTCGTCTACCCACAAAGCAGATTTACCGCCTGTCATCCATCCGATACGAGGAATGCCGTTGATAATCGTATTGTTATGTCCCTGGCTGGGTTTCAGCTTGACCAGTTCCGGATTTTCTTCACCTGTAGGCCAGTCGCCCACTTTGTGTTCATAGCTGACGGTAATAGGATCGTTCGGATCAAGTCCATCCACACGACCGTTTTCTACAAATACACAAGGTACACGATCGACGGTAGCGGGAATGATATATTCATAGCCAAACCCTATATCCTGTGTATTAGGTTTGATAAGGCCGTTGAAATTAGTTCCACCTTTAGGGCCAAGTCCCAAATGCCATTTACCGATAGCTGCCGTAGCATATCCTTCTGCCTGAAACATGTCGGCCATGGTCACACAAGCCGTGTCGATGATCAGCTCAGAATTACCAGGAGCAATGCCTGTATTCTCCTGACGCCAGGGATACATACCCGTCAGCAATCCGAAACGTGAAGGAGTACTGGTTGAAGATGTGGCATAAGCATTCGTAAATTGCAAACCTTGCCCCGCCAGACGGTCAAGATTAGGCGTACTGATTTTCGTAGCTCCATAGCAACTCAAATCACCAATACCCAAATCATCGGAAATAAGATAAATAACATTGGGCTTTTGATTCGTTTGAGCCTCTTTGGAAGACTTCGCTGTGCTGTTGCAGGCACTGAATAAAGCAGCACCAACTGGAAACACAATAAGAAAAGGAGAAGGATTTCTCATAGCGCTTTGATTTTAAAATGTTACGCCGCAAAAGTAGAGACATCCTCCCAATAGTATTATCAGAAAAAGTTCAAAGAAAGACGAAAAACGTACATATCAGCATTACCCCTCAAACACAAAACAGTGCTTTCCGATCAAGAAAGCACTGTTTTCCAATGGTTATTCCACCATTTCGTTTCCAGCACTGCCTCCCTTTCGATAAGCCAAGGGACTCACCTGATAAACATCCTTGAAGCATTTGGAGAAATAGCGCGGCGAACTGAAACCGATGCGATCTGATATTTCTGTTATATTCAATTCTGGATTGTTGCGAAGCATCAAAGCACCTTTTTTGAGTCGGATGGTAAGAATGAAATCATTGGGTGTCTGCCCTGTAATGGCCTTGATCTTGGAAAACAGGTTGGTGCGCGCCATTGCCATTTCGCGGGCAAAGGTGTTGACATTGAAATCGGGGTCGTCCAAATGATGTTCGATCACCTCCATGGCCCTGTCGAGAATTTCCTTGTCTATCGGATTGGTTGCCAACAATTGCGCCTGAGCCTGAGGTTGCTTGCTGAACTTCTCCTGTAACAGGATGCGGGAGTTCACCAGATTGTTACAACGCGAAATGAGCAAACTGGTATTGAAAGGCTTGGTGATGTAGTCATCGGCCCCGATACGCAGGCCTTCAATGTTCTGTTCGATGGCCGTACGTGCGGTTAGCAATACGACAGGAATATGACACGTGTTAAAATCTGACTTTATTCGCTTGCACAATTCGGTACCCGACATCAGCGGCATCACGACATCGCTCACGACAATGTTCGGCTGCTCTTTGCCAATCAGCTCCCAAGCTTCCTGCCCGTTGGAGGCTGTTACGACACGATAGAAAGGAGCAAAAATATTGCTCAAGATCTCGCGAATGGAATCGTTGTCTTCTACGACCAGCATCTTCACATCGGCCATTCGCTTGATGGGAGCATCTTCCTCAAGTTCTGTCTTCAGCATCATGTCCATTTCTGCCTTGTTGACATCGGGTTGCTGGATGGAATTGTCACGAAGGTCTATCTGCTCTTTCGAGAAATGGGCATTGCCAAGCGGAATGGTCACAATGAAACTGGTACCTTTGCCCAACTCACTTTCCACCCGTATGTGTCCATGATGCAACTCTACGATACCTTTCGTCAAGGCAAGGCCAATGCCTGTGCCCGTCGACTTGTTGGCATCTTGAACATCGATAGGATCTATCTGATAGAAACGGTCGAAAATCTTATCCACTTCTTTGGCATCGATACCTTCTCCTGTATCCGTAACACAAATAATGGCATTCTTTTCGTCACGAGAAACAGACAAAGTAATGGAATCTTTGGCTTTGGTATGCTTCATCGCATTGGACAACAGGTTATTGACAACCTTCTGCATCTGTTTCTGGTCATACCAAACATCCAAGGCCTCCACTTCTTGCTTGAAATCGAAATGGATCTGATGTGTACTGGCATACTCCAGAAACAACAAATAGTTTTCATAAAGGAAGCTCACAATATCGTGGGAAGCCACTCTGATCTTCATGTGTCCTTGTTCCTGTTTTCGAAAATCGAGCAATTCCGTTATCAGCTCCCGAAGCTGAATACTGTTTTTATAGATGCTCAACACTTTATTATAAAGAGTCGGAGTAAAATTCTGTACCTGAAGCAACGTCTCTACCTGAGAAATAATAAGAGTAAGGGGCGTACGGAACTCATGTGAGATATTGGTAAAGAAACGTAGTTTGGATTGGTTCAACAATTCGATGTCTTGCGCATGCTTTTTCTCGTACTTCAAGGATTCCCTTAGCTTGAAACGCATTTTATAGGCTCGTATCAGATACCACAAAAGGCTTCCGACAGAAAGTATATAGATCAGATAAGCCCAAACGGTCTTGTAGAAAGGCGGCAATACGTGTATCTTGAGATGGACGGGGGCACAAATGTCGGCACTCTGGTCTTTAGGTTTTATCTCAAGCGTATAGTTACCCGCATTCAGATTGGTATAAGTAATGGCATTTCCTGTACGCGCCTGCGTCCATTTGTCAGAGAATCCTCTTAATCGATAAACAATCTCGTCTTTATTGGCAGCTACATAATTGGAAGTAGCAAATTCAATGGTAAACATGGATTGATCCGCCTTAAGAGTTATTTCGGGCGTATAAGAAAGAGCTTGACTAAGGATGCCGCTTTCATCGTCTACCCGAACTTCCTTACCATTGACATAGAGCTTGGATAAGGTAATGCTATAAGGCTTTTGAGGAAAATGCAATTCCATTTCATGAAAAGAAATCATCCCTTTGGTACTTCCCAAGAAAATTTCTCCATCACGCGTGACACACAGAGCATTTTCGTTGATGGCAGAGAAAGGAAATCCATTGTCTATGTTATAATTCTGCGCCTTGAGCGTATGCCGATCAAAAATAGAAAATCCCTGGTTTGTAATCAGAAGAAGATGACCACTTACAGGTGATTCCTGAGCTTCATAAATACAGTCGCTCACCAATCCATGATGAGTCTGATCAAAATTCACAAAATTATCGTTTTGAGGACAATACAAATCCAAACCACTTCCAGAGGTCGCAAACCAGAGATTACCCTGCTTATCGCATAAAATACTGTATACATTATTGTTGCTTAAGCAATTGGCCTCATGACTATTCCAACGGTAATTTTTCAGCTCGTTTGTTTGCAGATTATATCGGAATACTCCCTCACCTGTAGCCGCAATCCATAGATTACCTTCTCGGTCAAATTCCACATCTGCTACCATCCGAATATTTCTCCCCTCTTTCGAATGCTGAAAGAGCCTATGGCATTTTCCTGTATATTTATGAATGATACAAACGCCATTTTGAGTAGCCACAACTAAGCTATCCTTACCATAAGGCTCAATATCGCGCACAATGTTGGAAGGAAGAGTTTCAGGATTTCCTTCTTCCATCCGATGATGGGTAAAACGCCCTGTACGTATGTTCAAACGATCAAGTCCACCTAAATGAGTTCCGATCCAAATTTCTTCTAGTGCTGCATCATAAAACAATGCCTTGACATTATCGTGAGCGATGCTATTCGTATTATTCTTGTCGGAGCGATACCAACGAAATTCATTTTTTCGCCGGTCAAGGTAGTTTAAACCACCACCCTCTGTTCCAATCCATAAGTCTCCATTTTTATCTTCTACAATACGACCTACAACCGGGTTGCTCAGCCCTTTCTTCTCTACAGAAGAATAATGATAGGCTGTATAAATATTATATTCAGGATTAAAATAGTTTACTCCACCAAAATAAGTGCCAAGCCACAACGTCCCTTGCTGGTCCTTCACAATACACCAGATTGAAGAATGCGTTAAGCCATCCGCCCTTACATCATTGGCCGTATGATTCTGAAAAAGCCCATTGCTCTTGTTGTAGCGATTCAAGCCATTGAATGTACCAATCCAAATATTACCTAAATTATCCTCACAACAAGCTCTCACAAAATTGGACGATATACTATGCGGATTATTAGCGTCGTACTTAAAATTACGAATACTGCCATCAGTACAGATATTGTAAAGTCCATTTTCCCAACTTCCAATCCACAGCTCTCCATCGCTATCCTCATAAATACTGGTAATGTTACCTTCTTTAATCGGATGAGACAAAGCCATGCTATCCAATTGTAAGCGATAAACGCCATCAGTAGTTGTACCGATCCACAAATACCGATCATCAATATGCATACAATAAATCTCAGGGGTATTCCCTGCCAGCTGATAACAAAGGTCAAAATTACCAGTATCTTCATTATAAAGATAAATTTCATTTCTCTTGGCTATGTAAAGGCCCTGATTATAGTAAATACTATGTATATTATCCACCAAAAGCGTCTTAAACTTTTGGGTACGAAGATCCAACTGAGCTACTCCATCATTACAAAGTAGGAATATCTTCCCCTTTTTGTCACCCGTAATACGAATTACTGTATTGCTGAACAAGCTATACGGATTGTCTTTCTCCAATTTATAGGTCTGTATATCCGTTCCATTATAGCGGTTCAATCCCTCACGAGTACCAATCCAAAGCATGCCATTCTCATCAATATAAAGACTGTTGACCGAGAATTGAGACAGGCCATCTTCAGTTGTCAGATTACTGAAAGCCACGTTTTGGGCATGGAGATGCACATTTGTTATGCCAATAATCCAAAATAAGAGTATATAGATGATAAGATTCTTCACTTCAGGCTTATTTTTAAGGTTCATGTGACAAATATATAAAGTTTTTATGCCATCTTACTCTTTTTTATTCCCGTTTTTTCGATTATGTCTATTTAAATGCCTATTTTTGGCAATTCATCAGTATAAATTCATTTATTTAATAATTTTAATCATGAAAGACCTTTTATCTATTGTATCTCACTTTCAGTTGGCAGACGCCGTTCGTGAAATCAAACCGTTAGGCTCAGGCTTAATCAATGACACCTATAAAGTCATAACCGAAAACAACAATCCCGACTACGTATTGCAACGCATCAACCATGCAATCTTCCAGAATGTAGACATGTTGCAGGCAAACATCGAAGCCGTAACACGCCACATCCGAACGAAATTGCAAGAAAAAGGGGAATCCGATATTGAACGAAAAGTCTTGCACTTCTTGCCTACAGACAATGGCAAGACTTATTGGTTCGATGGCGAGAACTATTGGCGCATCATGATCTTCATCCCCCGCGCAAAAACATACGAAACTGTAAATCCTGAATACTCTTATTATGCAGGAAAGGCATTTGGTAACTTCCAGGCCATGCTTGCCGATATTCCGGATACACTGGGCGAAACAATCCCCGATTTCCACAACATGGAATTCCGCCTCAAGCAACTACGCGATGCCGTAGCAGCCGATGCCGCAGGAAGAGTAAAAGAAGTACAATATTATCTGGACGAAATAGAGCGTAGAGCAGAAGAAATGTGTAAAGCCGAACGTCTGTATCGTGAAGGGAAACTGCCTAAACGCGTTTGCCACTGCGATACCAAAGTAAACAACATGATGTTCGATGAAGACGGCTCCGTACTCTGCGTCATCGACTTGGACACGGTAATGCCCTCTTTCATCTTCTCTGACTACGGAGACTTCCTCCGTTCGGCAGCCAATACCGGACTCGAAGACGACAAGAACCTGGACAACGTAAACTTCAACATGGAGATTTTCAAAGCCTTCACCAAAGGTTACCTCGAATCGGCCAAAAGCTTCCTGCTTCCCATCGAAATCGAGAACCTGCCTTACGCCGCAGCTTTGTTCCCCTACATGCAATGCGTACGCTTCCTGGCAGACTACATTAACGGCGACACCTATTACAAGATACAGTATCCTGAACACAACTTGGTACGCACGAAAGCCCAGTTCAAGCTGTTGCAGAGCGCAGAAGAACAGACGGCTGCCATGAAAGACATTATCGCTTCCTGCATCTGATGAGAATAGATTATCTAAGCCGGATAATTTCCGGCTTACTGATATTTATATCATTGAATGTACATGGTAACCCTTATCAAGATAAAGACATGAAAGATTTGACTGTAAAAAAAATAAATGTCGATACAATATCGGTAGAAGAAATACCTGCCCTCTTCAAGCAGGAACATATCGCGTACCAGACAGTTGCCAATGTCAACTGGAAAGACAGCTACCCCTATTGCCCACAAGTAGAGTTTGGCATTGCCTATACTGATAAAGCCATATTACTCCACTATCAAGTAACAGAAGAGTCGGTACGTGCCGTAGCAGGACACGACAACGGCCCTGTCTGGGAGGATGCCTGCGTAGAGTTCTTCTCCATGCCTGGCGGTGATGATATTTATTATAACGTGGAGTGTAATTGCACAGGCACCCTATTGGTCGGTGCGGGTGCGACACGTTCCAATCGCCAACATGCTCCTCAGGAGGTGCTGGACCTGGTATCGCGATGGGCTTCTCTGGGAAAGGACGATTTTGAAGAACGGATAGGAACATGCAGTTGGGAAGTTGCATTGGTCATTCCTTTCTCGACCTTCTTTCTGCATGACATCCAGTCTTTGGAAGGAAAATCGGTACGCGCCAATTTCTATAAATGCGGCGACAAGCTGCAAATGCCCCATTTCCTTTCCTGGAATCCGATAGACTTGCCGAAACCGGATTTTCATTGTCCGGCATTTTTCGGCCTGTTGCAATTTGATTAAACACAAAGAAAGTAAGAATATCCCCACCATCCGTCATCCTGGCCTTGAGCCGGGATGACGTGGTATTTGTGGGACACAACTATGGACTTTACGCTTCTAAAGTAGATGTTTAGCGCGCCAAAGTAGGTGTTTAGGAAATGCAAAGAGGGACATGTGAAACTTCGGTTTTGCTTTCACACCGCCCGTTTTTTTAGAAATTCCCCGTAAAGCCTTCACGCTTTCACTTTATCGTAAATATTTGTTTTCGAATAAATTATGGTGAAAGCAACGTTTCACGCGATTTTATTGGTTTCACACCAAGGTATAAAAAACAGGCCGTTTCAAATGAAACGGCCTGTTTTTCGCTTTGACTGGAACTTTATTTCACGATACCATTTGAATTCTTGATAAAATTAATGATGTTGTATATTTCATCACTCATCGGAACCTGGTCTTCAATTTTCTGTAAAGCATCCTGAACACTGAAGTTGCCTTGATATACCAAGCGGTAAGCATTCATAATGTGGCGTAACACACGTTCCGTTACTTGATTCTGGTGTTGCAGTACCATTGCGTTAATGCCGTGGTATTCAGCTGGATTTCCCGCCATAATAATATAAGGAGGCACATCTTTTGCGATACGGCAACCACTCTGAATCAGTGACCAGCTACCAATATGACAATTCTGTTGGATAATGACGTTACTACTCAGTATGGTACAATCGTCTATACGGCAACCACCAGCTACAGACACCTTGATTCCCAAAACCGAACGATTGCCAATCTGCACATCATGACACAAATGCACGCCGTCCATCAAGTGATTCTCATTACCAATGCGGGTACATCCATCTTTGTGTGTAGCCCGACTGATAACCACATTCTCACGGATGTCATTGTGATCACCGATAATCAACAAGCTTTTTTCTCCTTCATAGTGAAAATCCTGCGGCTCGGCAGCAAGTACAGCACCATGATATATCTTATTACCTTTGCCCATTCTTGTACCATTCAGGATTCTAGCACCTGACATGATCACATTATCATCTCCAATTTCCACATCTGCCTCGATATAAGCAAACGGTTGTACTGTTACATTCTTGCCAAGTTTGGCGGCAGGATCTACATAAGCTAATGGACTAATCATAATATATAGAATTAAGTTATTCTCTTCCTCCACCCAGTGCCTGATACAAGCTGATAACAGCCTGCATGCGACTGAATGTATCACTTACTTCCGACAGCTGCGCACTAAGATACGATTGTTCAGCCGACAACACTTCCAAATAGGTTGACGTGCCTAAGTTAAACAATTCTTTCGTATAATCGGCTGCATTCTTGGCAGAATTTACTTGCATATTGCGCGCATTTACTTTTTCCGTACAAGCCTGATACATATCGAGGGCATTGCTTACTTCATTACCTGCATTCAACAAAGTGGTCTGAAACTGAATTTTGGCTTCCTCTTGTTGTGCTTTAGCAATTTTAAGTTTAGCAATATTTGCACCGTTCTGGAAGATAGGCTGCGTAAGCGAAGCAACTGCGCTAGCCAGTAACTTGGCAGGGTTAACAATAGCAGCTCCAGCACTATTAGTCCAACCTGCAGATCCACTAAGTGTAATACGTGGATAGAAGTTCGAACGGGCTACGTTGGTATTATAATAGGCTGAAGCCAATGCCTGCTCGGCAGCTTTCACATCAGGACGATTAGAAAGCAACTGCAAAGGAATGCCTACTGAAAATTCATTGGGAAGCTGTTGTTCTTCGAGCACACTACGTTCGATACCATGAGCAGGCTCACCTAACAACAGACAAAGCGAATTTTCAACCTCACGAATGCTTGAACGAATATCAGGGATGGATGCCTGTACTTGTGCATATGCAGCACGGCTTTGCTCAACGGCAGCTTCTGTTGTATTATAGAAACCAGCCTCTTTCATGGCTATCATCGTTTCAGTATTTTTTTTCAGAATTTCGGCCGTACCCTCGGTAATTTGCAATTGACGGTCAAGCATCAATAATGTATAATACAAATTGGCTGTATTCGCAATCAGTTGCACACGAACATTTTGTTCATAAGCCAATGTTTGCTCCAAAGTTGCCTGCGCCTGACGCTTCAAGTTCAAAAGCTGACCAAACATATCTATCTGCCAGCTGGCAGTAACAGGCAAAGAATATGTTTGCGTAGCTTTACCTTTGTCCCAACTACTTACAGTTCCTTGTGGAGAAAGCGTTAAGGCCGGGATGAAAGCCAACTTAGAAGCCAATAACGGGGCTTGAGCCTCTTGCACTCTTAATGCAGCCGTACGAATATCAGGACTGCTTGTAAGCGCCTGTTCAATAAGTGCCTGCAGCTGCGGATCAGTAAACACCTCACGCCAAGGCAAATTACCAAAATTGGCTGTATCCGAAACCAGTGTATCGTTCACAGCAACTGTATCGCGATACAAACCTTCAGCCACAATGTCTTCAGGCCGGTCGTATGTTTTATAGATATGACAGCTACTCAACAAGGCAGTTGCACATATCAGGGTTAATATTTTTCCTTTCATACTTGTTGGTTTATATAAGCAAGGATGAGAAACGAAGAATAGTCATTCACGAAGCACTGCTCCACAAAGGAGCTATTCTTCATTTTTCATTCTTAATTCATCATTTATTTACTGTATTGCTCGATTTCTGCTGTAGCATCCGAGTTATCAACATCGTCCCATTCCATCGGTTTGAATTTCTCTTGGAGATATTGGAAAGCAACAAACAAAGCCGGTACGATGAAGATCTGCAAAATCATACCGATCAACATACCGCCGATCGCCGAAGTTCCCAGTGTACGGTTACCATTGGCACCTGCACCCGAAGCGAACATCAACGGAAGCAAACCTACAATCATAGCCAATGAAGTCATCAAGATAGGACGCAGACGTGCTGCAGCACCCAATACGGCTGCCCACGTAATGCTCATACCCATCTTACGACGATCAAGAGCAAACTCTACAATCAAGATGGCATTCTTGGCCAACAATCCCATCAACATAATCAAAGCAATCTGCATATAGATGTCATTGGACATTGAACCGATAATCATCTTCAATGCCGGCACACTACCGATAGCACTAGCCCCATTGACGAAGAGGAAGCTTCCCAACAAGCCGAATGGAATAGAAAGCAATACGGCCAAAGGCAGAATATAACTTTCGTACTGAGCACTTAGCAACAAGTAAACAAAGACGAAACAGAGTACAAAGATAAGTCCTGTCGTACTACCACTTGTCTGAGCTTCCTCACGTGCCATACCACCCAACTCATAACCAAAACCTGCAGGCAAATTCTGTTGAGCAACCTCGGCAATCGCTTGCAGAGCCTGACCAGAAGTATATCCAGAGGCAGGAGCTACCATCACCTTCATAGAAGTATAAAGATTGAAACGGCTGATAACGTCCGGACCATAAATTTTCTCAATAGATACAAATTGTGTAATAGGAGCCATTTCACTGCCGTTACGAACCTTGATACTTTGCAAAGACTCCAGATTCTTGGTTGCATCGGGTTCAGCCTGAACCATGACACGGTACATCTTACCGAAGCTATTGAAGTTGGAGGCATAAAGACCACCATAATATCCTTGCAATGTAGTAAGGATGTCGCTCGGACTGATACCTGCCTTCTTACAAGCTGCCGCATCGATATTCAACATATATTGCGGGAAATTCGGGTTGAAGCTGGTACGTGCAGAGTTCACTTCCGGACGTTTTTCCAACTCGGCCGTATATGCATTCACCACATCGAAGAAGTGGTTCAAGTCACCACCCGTCTTATCCTGCATGTTCAACTCGATATCGCTAGAAGCAGAATAACCAGGGATCATAGGCGGAGCAAAGAACAACACCTGAGCTTCTTTGATAACCTTTTGAGCACGCATAAACAAGGTTGCATACACAATAGTCGAATTCTGCATGGTCGAACGTTCTTCCCAGTTCTTCAACTTGATGATGACCGAACCATAAGAAGGTCCTTGACCACCAATGAAACTAAAACCAGAAATAATAGTACGTGACTCAACAGCCGGATCGGCAGCCACAAGGCTATCCACACGATTCAGAATCTGTTGCGCACGCTCTTGCGAAGTGCCAGGAGGCAAAGTCACAGCACCCATGATGGTACCTGTATCTTCATTGGGCACCATACCAGTCGGCGTAATCTGCATGAAAACGACCAGCAATACAATAGAAGCTGCGACGATTCCTGCTGAAAGCCATTTCTTCTGGATAAAGTTCAAAACCTGTTTCTTATACTTGCCCAGCAGTGAATCATAAGAATCATTGAAAGCCTTCTTGAACTTATCGGTAGTCATACCAGCCAGTGCCAGGACGCTAACGACAATCATCACAATGCATAATACAGGATGATTTTCGAAGTTAAAGAAGCCAAAGATCATACCAAGGATAGCGATAACCGTAAAGATCAATGTTATGCCAGGACGCATCATTCTTCCTAAAGAATCAGTATAGCGAGCCAGCATAATTTTGCGAGCTTCCTTGGTCGCAGTACCTATACGTTCTTTTAACGAAGCCTCACTATTATGTGGTTTCAAGAAAATAGCACACAAAGCAGGACTCAATGTCAAAGCGTTGATAGCTGAGAAAGCAATAGCGATGGCCATGGTCAAACCGAACTGACGATAGAAGGTACCAGCGGTACCGCCCATGAAGCTCACAGGTATAAACACGGACATCATGACCAACGTAATAGAAACGATAGCACCACCTAGTTCGTGCATGGCATCAATAGAGGCCGTCCGAGCCGATTTATAACCTTGGTCGAGCTTGGCGTGGACACCTTCGACGACCACAATGGCATCATCGACCACAATGGCGATGGCAAGCACCATTGCCGAAAGTGTCAGCAAGTTGATACTGAAGCCGATCAATTTCAACACGAAGAATGTAGCGATCAATGCTACAGGAATAGCAATGGCAGGAATCAACGTAGAGCGCATATCCTGAAGGAAGATATACACCACAATAAACACGAGGATGAATGCCTCAATCAACGTCTTCACAACTTCATGAATAGAAGCAAAAAGGAAGTCGTTGGCATTCTGTGCAATGTTGATTTTCAATCCCGAAGGCAACTTAGCAGAATAATCTTCGAGCAATTTCTCGATATCGCTAATGGTTTGAGTCGCGTTCGTACCAGCCATCTGATAGACGATACAGCTGACAGACTTGTGTCCGTTTACCGTATTATTGAAGGTATAAGCCAGACGTCCCAATTCGACACGTGCAATATCTTTCAGACGAAGAACTTCACCATTCTCAAGAGCCTTGATAACGATTTCCTCAAATTCGGCCGGTTGTTGCAAACGGCCTTTATAGCGTAAAGTGTATTGAAAAGTCTGTTTTCCACGCTCACCCAACTGACCAGGAGCAGCTTCAATATTCTGTTCACTCAAGGCAGCCACTACATCATTGGGAATCAGCTTGTACTGTGCCATGATGTCTGGCTTCAACCAAATACGCATGGAGTAGTCCATACCCATCACATTGGCATCACCTACACCCGTCACACGCTTTACTTCAGGAATCAGGTTGATGTTAGCGTAGTTTTCCAAGAACTCGATGTTGTACTGGTCTTTCTCATCATAGATGGAGAAAATCATCAACATAGAGGTCTGACGCTTTTGAGTGGTCACACCGACTTTGGTTACTTCGGCAGGCAACAGACCTTGAGCCATGGACACACGGTTCTGTACGTTTACGGCCGCCATATCGGGATCAGTTCCCTGCTTGAAATAAATGGAGATATCAGCCGAACCACTATTGGAAGCGTTGGAAGTCATGTACATCATGTTTTCCACACCATTGATCTGATCTTCCAACGGAGAAATGACTGAGTTCAAAACGGTTTGGGCATTGGCACCTGTATAGGTGGCACGCACAGATACCGTAGGAGGCGCAATGTCCGGATATTGGGTGATAGGCAATGTTGCCAAACCAATAAAGCCCAAAATTACTAACAAGATGGAGATTACCGTTGATAGTACCGGACGGTTAATAAATCTATCTAATTTCATTCTTTTGTCAATTTGTAGGTTGGATTCGTTTTATTGAAACGCAGTTTGGATGTTACCATCCTTCTGATCTTGGAGTGCCTGTTGGTAAGCAGCCTCCTTATCAGCCGGGCTGATAGGTGTAATAGCCTGGCCATCCTTCAGGTTCTGTACGCCTTCCAATACGATCTTGTCGCCAGGTTTCAGACCTGCAGTTACGTAATAATATTTGCCGTCGTTCAACGTGAAGACATTGATTTCAGTATTCTTCAATGTATTATCAGGTTGTACAACGAATACGAACTTCTTATCCTGTATTTCAGTAGTAGCCGACTGAGGGATCATGATAACGTTTTCCATCGGATTGGGGAAAACGACATTACCTGTACCGCCGCTGCGCAGAATGTTCTTCGCATTGGGGAAGAGGGCACGCATGTTGACCGAACCTGTGGTTTGATCAATGACACCACTGATTGTTTCAACACGTCCGCTATCAGGATAGATCGAACCGTCGATGAGCTGCAGATGAACTGAAGGCAAACTTTCCAGAATTTCTTTCATGCTGCCACCTTCACGTATCATGGCCAGCAGCTGACGCTCGGTCATGGAGAAATAGGCATACATTTCTGAGATGTCTGCTACCGTTGTAAGCGGAGTAGCAATCGATGGGCTTACCAGACTTCCCACACGATAAGGGATGGTACCTACGACACCATCGCTAGGGCTGGTCACCCGTGTGTACGACAGATTGTTCTGTGCATTCACCAGTTGTGCCTCGGCCTGTGCCAGCGAAGCTTTTGCCTGTGCCAACTGATTTTCAGACATAAGCAGATCGTAGTCACTGACAATCTGTTTCTTGTTCAACTCACGCTTGTTAGCAGTGGTCAGTTCTTGAGTATTCAGAGCAGCTTTGGCTGTTTCTACCGTCGCTTTGGCTGAATTTACGGCTGCCTGATACTGAACAGGGTCAATAGAGAACAATACTTGTCCCTTACGTACAACCGCACCTTCGTCTACGTGCAGTTTGGTAATAAATCCGCTGACCATCGGACGAATTTCCACGTCTTGTTTACCTTTGATGGTGGCAGGATAGCTATTTGTCAGGTTCGCAGTGGTAGTCTGTACCGTCAGTACTGCAAATTCGGGTGCTTTACCCGCTTCCTTGTTGCCCTGTCCGCAGCTGCTGAGCAGCGCCAGGCAACATGCCAATAATACTAATCTATTCTTCATACTTTTTTATCTCTGTGTCTAATTATTGAATATCAACCTAACATTGCCATATACACAAACCAAGTATAGGCTCCGTGAAAACTAAAAGGCGCTCCTTAGTTTTCCATCCTGCAAAAGTATCGTTTTTACGACAGAATGGTTTGTTGTATAAGCTTTTTTTAACTATGTTTCAGAGAATTCTACCTGTACGAAGCTCAAACGTACAGTGCTTTTTATCATGTAACCGTACACGCCGTCTGCCTTCCACTTTTTTCGCCAAAAGAAAGCAGCCTTTTCCTGATAGGAAAACAGCCTTTTTCACTCGCTATTCCAATGCTTTTCCCTGTACATTCCATTCCCTTGTTGTTGTGATAAAAATCTAAAAAAAACAAGCATTCCGTTTCCCATATAAATAGATGTTGTATCTTTGCGAAGCTTCTTCGGATGCAAGACTCTACGGATATGAATAAACTAAAAAAACATCTGCACATCAAATCGAGCGCATGGCGCATGCAGCGCTTGCCTATTTTCATCGTATTGGGCATCATGCTATACTCATGTGCCAGTATCGGTCGTATTGAAGGAGGCCCTATCGACGAAGCCCCCCCTGTCTTTGTGCAGAGCACACCTAACCCTGGCCAGTTGAACTATAAACGCAACCGCGTGACCATTGCATTCGATGAATACATCAAACTGGACAATGCAGGCGAGAAAGTTGTCATCTCACCTCCTCAAATTCAGCAACCCGAAATCAAGACAAGTGGCAAGAAGGTAGTCATCAACTTTCAGGACACGATGAAAGCCAATGTCACTTATACGATAGACTTTGGCGACGCCATTCAGGACAACAATGAGAGTAACCCGCTGGAGCAGTTCACCTTCACATTCTCTACAGGTGCGCAACTGGACACGATGGCCGTATCGGGTACCGTACTCAATGCCTCCGACCTGGAGCCGGTAAAGGGTATGCTGGTAGGTCTTCAGTCGAATCTGTCCGATACAGCTTTCACGTCCCTGCCCTTCGAACGTGTAGGACGTACAGATAGCCGCGGACGCTTCTCCATTCGTGGAGTGGCACCAGGCACTTATCGCATCTATGCCCTGCAGGATGCCGACCAGAACTACTTCTATTCACAGCCAGCTGAACGAATAGCGTGGCAAGACTCGCTAATCAACCCACGCTACGAATTCCGAATGCGACAGGACACAACGTGGATAGACTCCCTGACCATTGATACCATCATCGAACGCCAGTACACGCATTACTTGCCCGATGACATTCTGCTTTGTTGCTTCAAAGAGATATCCTACAACCAACGTCTGGCCAAAAGCGAGCGTCTGACTCCCCAAAAGTTCTCGCTCTACTTTACAGCGCCTGCCGACAGCCTCCCGTTGCTGAAAGGCCTCAACTTCGACGAGCACGACGCCTTTGTTATCGAGCAGACGACAGGACGTAACGACACAATCCACTACTGGATAAAAGACTCCCTGCTTTACAAGCGGGATACCCTGCAAGCGGAAATAACCTACTTGGAAACCGACTCGCTAGGCAAACTGGTACCACGCACAGACACCTTGCGCCTGCAATCGAAACTGACCTACGAGAAGCAACGGAAACAAAAACAGGAGCAAGACGAAAAGAAGCTGGAAGAGCTACGCAAAGAAGCCAAGAAAAAGAAGAAACGTGATGCCGACGGCAAAACCATAGAGCCAGCAGAACCCGTTTTACCAACCGAGTTCCTACCCATGGATGTCTATGCCCCGTCGTCGATGGACGTATACGATTATCTCACCCTGACCTTCCAAGAGCCCTTGGCAAGGATAGATACCGCAGCTTTCCACCTGCAACAAAAGGTAGACACTTTGTGGCAAGACATTCCCTTCGACTTCCAACGTGACTCGCTGGACATAAAAGTCTACAATATCTTTGCCAATTTCGAATTGGGAGAAAGCTATCAGTTTGCAATAGACTCGGCTGCTATCCAAGGACTCTATGGGCTGACAACAGATAAAGTAAAACAAGAACTGAAAGTCAAGACCCTCGAAGAATACGGAACCATTCTTTTCGACATTATAGGTGCTGACTCAACGGCATTTGTCGAACTGGTCGACGCACAAGACAATGTAATACGTACAGTATCTGTCATCGATGGAAAGGCCGATTTCTACTATCTGACACCAGGGAAATATGGTGCACGCCTGATTGTTGACACGAATAAAAACGGGCAGTGGGATACAGGAAACCTGAAAGAGCATCTACAACCTGAAAAGGTATATTACTACTTCCAACTATTGGAATTGAAAGCCAATTTCGAGCTTCAGCAGACATGGAATCTGTTCGACAGGCCATTGGATCAGCAGAAACCATTAGACCTCAAAAAACAGAAGCCAGAAGAAAGCAAGAAGAAAAAAGGCCAAACCAACAACAACCGATAACCGAAAAAATCAAATGTAGAAATGAAACTGGCGATAAGAATAAAACAAAGAAACAGATTGATAGGATTGTTAGTGGCAGGAATCGTATGCCTGTTCACCACACTCCCCCTAAATGCACAATGCCCGGCAGAAAACAAAGCCTTCAAATCGGGTGAACATGTGATGTACGACCTTTATTTCAATTGGAAGTTCATCTGGGTCAAAGCCGGCATAGCCAGCCTGACGACCAATGCGACTACCTACCAACAAAAGCCAGCTTTCCGCTTCAACCTTCTGTCAGTCAGTAGCAAACGGGTAGATTTCTTTTTCAAGATGCGTGACACGCTGACCTGTTATGTCAGCGACCGCCTTGAGCCTCTATATTTCCGCAAAGGAGCTGAAGAAGGCAAACGCTATACAGTAGACGAAGCCTGGTTCAGTTACAAAGACGGCGTATCGCATGTCAGACAAAGCCGCTCATGGCTGGGCGGACGTGTCGACACCATGTCTTATAGCGACAGCCGTTGCATCTTCGACATGCTGAGTATATTGGCACAGGCACGTTCCTACGACCCTAAAGATTATAAAATAGGCCAAAAGATACGTTTTCCCATGGCAACAGGCCGAAAGGTAGAGGAACAGACATTGATTTATCGTGGGAAAGAAAACATCACAGCCAATAACGACACAACGTACCGCTGTCTGGTATTCTCATTTGTAGAATATGTAAAAGACGGCAATAAGGAAAAAGAGAAGGAAGTAATCACGTTCTTTGTTTCAGACGACAAGAACCACCTGCCAATCCGTCTCGACCTGTATCTCAACTTCGGATGTGCCAAAGCATACCTGACCAGCGTACGCGGCAACCGCTATCCGTTGACATGTATTGTTGAGGATTAACCATCCCCCCGCTTCACGAATCACAACTGGAAAGGAAGCGGGTCAGATTTACGAAACACGCTCGACTCAAACGTGGCAACCAATTCACCACGCTGGTTTGTGATGTCTATCTGATAACATCCTGTACTACGGCCGGTATAACGTTCATGAGCCTCGGCATAAAGAATATCTCCTGTAGTGCTGGCACGTAAGAAAGTGATATTAGAGGAAAGCGAAAAAGCCAATGTGCCATGCGAATTGGCGGCAGCTGCCAAAGCCAGATCGGCCAAAGTAAAAAGTACTCCCCCTTGCGTACGTCCACCCGCATTGAGATGCTCATCCGTTATTTTCAATTGTGCTCTACTATATCCTTTTTTCACTTCAGTCAGTTCGATGCCTACATTATCAGCAAAACGGTCGTTCTTGAAAAATTCTTGTGGTGTCATTTTGGTAACTTCTAATCAATGAAACGTTTTTACTCTTTTTCAAAGCTTACTTTATGTGAACTCTTATAAAAAATGAGGTTTCGCCTACAAATGTAACAATTTTACCCTTTAACTGTATGATTTAGGTACCTATATATGACAAGAAGGACGTACCTTTGCAAACGTCAATGGTATGAACTTATATTTTTAAAATTATAATCCTTTGTTATGAAAACAACACTGACGACCTTGGGAGTATCTCTCCTGATCTTCGCAAGTTGCGCCGGCCAGAAAAAAGCGGAAAGCAACTTCATCCAAGACAACATCGATAATGCGGTGGCACAACACACATTGCAGACAGACATTATTGAAAAATCTGGTAAGATATTGAACCCCCGTACCATCGAAAAAGACGGCAGTATTCACTACGTACCCATCGACGACTGGTGTTCAGGTTTCTTTCCTGGAAACATGTGGCTGACCTACGAACTGACAGGTGACCAGAAATGGGAAAAACTGGCAGAGAAGTATACAGAAGATTTGGATTCTGTAAAGCACCTGAAATGGCATCACGACGTAGGTTTCATGATCGGTTGCAGCTACTTGAACGGCTACAGACTGGCAGGAAAGACTGAATACAAAGATGTAATCGTAGAAGCTGCCAAATCGTTGTCTACCCGTTTCCGTCCAGGAGCAGGCGTCATCCAATCATGGGATGCCGACAAAGGATGGCAAGGTACACGTGGCTGGAAATGTCCCGTCATTATCGACAACATGATGAACCTGGAACTGTTGTTCGAAGCTACACGTCTGTCGGGCGACTCTACATTCTATAATATCGCCGTAAAGCATGCAGACACTACACTGGCTAACCATTTCCGTGCTGACAACAGTTGTTACCATGTGGTTGACTACGATCCCGAAACCGGCGAAGTACGCAGCAAACAAACAGCCCAAGGCTATGCCGACGAATCAGCATGGGCACGCGGACAAGCATGGGCTTTGTACGGATATACGACTTGTTACCGCTATACACACGATAAGAAGTACCTGGATCAGGCAGAGAAAGTATATAACTTCATCTTCAACAACAAGAATCTGCCTGCCGACCTCGTACCCTACTGGGACTACGATGCACCCAACATTCCGAACGAACCGCGCGACGCTTCTTCGGCAGCCTGCACTGCTTCAGCTTTGTACGAGTTGAGTACGTATGTCCCTGACAAGAATTATAAGGAAACAGCCGACCGTATCATGGAAAGCCTTGCTTCTCCAGCCTATCGTGCTGAAGTAGGGACAAACGGCAACTTTATCCTGATGCATTCCGTAGGCAGTATTCCTCACGGAGCAGAAATCGATGTTCCGCTGAACTATGCCGACTATTATTTCCTGGAAGGTTTGATGCGTAAACGCGACCTGGAGAAGAAATAAACAAGTAAGAACAGACAAGCTAAGGGCTACAAATTGCAAGAAGACACCCAAAAGCTGTTATTTGCAACTTGTAGCCCGCTGTTTATCCACACATCTAAATATAAACAACCATGAAACATTCTTTGAACCTCATAATGGGAGGAATGGGCCTCCTGGCTCTAGCAGGTTGCAAAAGCCAACCAAATGAACAGCCTCAACAGCCCAATGTCATCTATGTATTCCCTGATCAGTACCGTAATCAGGCCATGGGTTTTTGGGGGCAGGAAGGCTTCCGTGAGCATGTCAATTTCCGCAACGATCCTGTACACACGCCTAACTTAGACCGTTTTGCCCGCGAATCAGTCGTGTTGACTTCGGCCCAAAGCAACTGCCCGTTGAGTAGTCCGCATCGCGGCATTCTGCTGACTGGTATGTATCCCAACAAAAGTGGAGTACCCCTGAACTGCAACGCCAATCGCCCCATCAGTTCGCTACGTGAAGATGCCGAATGCATCAGCGATGTTTTCAGCAAAGCCGGTTATGATTGTGCCTATTTCGGCAAGTTGCATGTCGATTTCCCTACTCCCAATGATCCAAACAACCCTGGACATTACGTAGAAGAACAAATACCAGCCTGGGATGCTTACACCCCGAAAGAACGCCGACACGGCTTTAATTACTGGTATTCATACGGTACCTATGACGTACATAAAAATCCTCATTACTGGGATACGGAAGGCCATCGCCATGAACCCAAGGAATGGTCTCCCTTGCATGAAGCCAAGCAGGTGGTCAGCTACCTGAAAAACGAAGGCAACGTGCGCGATACACAGAAACCATTCTTCATCATGGTGGGTATGAACCCGCCTCACAGTCCCTACCGCTCACTGGACGACTGTATGGAGGAGGATTTCAACCTCTACAAAGACATACCGCTGGATAGCCTGCTTATCCGCCCCAATGCTGATTCCAAAAAGAAAAAAGCCGCCAGTACTCCGTATTATTTCGCCTCGGTAACAGGCGTAGACCGTGCTTTCGGCCAAATACTCGATGCTTTGAAAGAGTTAGGGCTGGACAAGAACACCATCGTCGTATTCTCGTCCGATCATGGTGAAACCATGTGTAGCCAAGGAACAGACGATCCGAAGAACTCCCCTTACGCCGAGTCGATGAATGTTCCCTTCCTCGTCCGCTATCCAGGCAAACTGACACCACGCGTAGACAACCTGATGTTGTCATCTCCAGACATTATGCCTACGTTGCTGGGACTGGCCGGACTTTCCGACTCCATCCCCACTGAGGTACAGGGTCGTAACTATGCTCCGCTTTTCTTCGATGAAAAGGCCGAAATTGTTCGTCCTACAGGAGCACTCTACATCCAAAACATGGACGGTGAAAAAGATACAGACGGCAAAGTAAGAACATACTTTCCCTCAGCCCGCGGCTTTAAATCCGCCAAATATACCTTGGCTCTCTACATAGACCGCAAAGAGCACAAGCTGGTTAAGAGCCTGCTTTTCGACGACGAAAAAGATCCCTATCAGCTGAATAATCTCCCGCTGGAAGAATATCCAGAAGTAGTAAAGGAACTTTGTGCCGAGATGGGTAAAGTACTGAAAGATATAGATGATCCTTGGTATCAGAAGGGAATCTTAAAAGATATGATACCTTACTAAAAGACTCGTTTACGTCTATTTTGACAAAAGTGTTTCATTGCATCCTAACACTGCACTTTGTGACCCTCTAACACAGTGCTTTATGACGGTCTGACACAGTGCTTCATTACAACCCCAGAAAGCACTGCATTAAACAGTCAGGAAGTACTGTATCAAAGCGCCAGAATGTAAACCCTAAACCCCTGCCAATACAGGGTACATATACCATTCAGGCACGGACAGCACAACGAACCGATAAGTACTTGTGCATATCCGTGCCTGAATGTTCTTTTATGTCCTTACAGACAAGGAGTGAATCTCAGCTTGTAGGAATGTTCCTCCTGCGATACGCGATAGATGGGGAGCGTATCAACATCGCTGCCACAGCTGGCGTTGCCCACACCCCGCATAACGGCGTCCAGATGGAGCACGATGTACGGACGGGCTGTCAGTTCCCACATGTGCTGTCCCTTCATCAGGTCCTCGTCGGTGTAGCGCAGAGCCGAGAAGGAAACGTTGCCTTCCGTACGGATGCAGACACCCTTGCCCGAAGCGTCAGTCAGCTTCAGTTCGCGCAGGCCTTCACGGTTGCCCATAGACTGCGGCTTGACATACTTCTCGACCATATCGTCCACCGTCGTCGTATAGCGGCCCACCATGCAACCGTCCTTGCGGTCGTTGTAGTTCTCCCACGGACCGTAGGCGTAGTAGTCCACCTGGCTCAGCGAGGGGTTGATGCCACACACCAGGCCGCAACGGCGCAAGTCGGCCGTATGAGGCTGGAATACGGCGTCCATATCCATCGTACCGTCGGGAGCAAAGGTGTAGGTAATCTGCGTGTCGCAGAGCGAACCCTTGCGGACGGTCTTCACTACAACTTTCGCGCCGTCTTTCGTCACCGTGCATTCGCCTTCGGCTTCAAGTCCGTTCTCCGTGCGGGTAAACTTGTCATTCTCTATCCAGCGATGGTTGTCGTAGACGAAGCCCTGACCTTCGCTGACAACGGCCTGACCATTCATCACCAGCGACGTCATCTGGCCGTTCTTGCGGTTGAATACTGCTTCCACGTTGGCGTTCTTCACGCTGACGGTGCTTTCCGTCTCTTCCACCTGCAAGGCCAGCTTACGGCCGCCCTTGGTCGAGAGTTCGGGCAGCGGGCCGCGTTCCAGCAGCGTGTATTGCTGCTGTGCCACCACATGACCTGCCGGAGCCCAGGGAGCTGCTTCTTTCTTACATACCTGGAGGTTGAGCATCACTTCCTCGCCTGCCTTCTGTGCCTGACGCAGCTTGAGGGTGTTCAGTTTCAGCGTCACGGCCAAAGAGTCGTCGGGCATTACGCGATCCAGCATCATGCTGTCGGCCGCCAGTGCCACACCATCCTTCACGGCCTGCCAGCGCAGGTAGAAACCGTCGAGCGGCAGGAAGTCGTAGGTGTTCTTCAGCAGTACGCTGGCCTCATCTTTCTTCACATCCATGCCCAGGAAGCCGAAATGCACATACTGATATACGGCCTTTACCTCCTTCAGCTTCGGCGACTCGTCGCGCGTGGCGGGAATGATGCCGTTGGAGCAGAAGTTACCCTGATGGGGGCCAGGGAAGTCATAACCCGTGTGCAGGCGGTAGATACCTTTCTTTATTTCGTGAGGCTCGTAGATGGCCTGGTCCACCCAGTCCCAGATGGCGCCGCCGATGGTTGACGAACTGCTTTCGATGCTCTGCCAGTATTCCTTCAGGTTACCGATGGCGTTGCCCATGGCGTGGGCGTATTCGCAGATGAACATCGGCTTGTCGAACGAGTTGACATACTTATCCATCCATTTCATACCTGGATACATCTTCGAATAGAGATCGCTGAAGCGGTTGCCGCCAAATTCTTTTCCGTCGCGCGTTCCTTCGTAGTGGATGGGACGGCTGTCCAGACGACGGGCCGCATCGTAGCAGGCCTGGAAATTGCTGCCGCCTCCGGCTTCGTTACCCAAGCTCCAGAAGATGACAGACGGATGGTTACGGTCACGCAACACCATGCGGTCGATGCGGTCCACAAAGGAGGGAATCCACGACGGCATGTCGCTGATAGACTGGTTGGCATGGTCTTCAAGGTCGGCCTCATCCATCGTATAGAGTCCGAAGTAGTCGAACATGGCGTACATCTTGGCCGCGTTCGGATAATGGGAGGTACGGATGGTATTGATGTTGTTCTGCTTCATCAGCAATACGTCGCGCAACATCGACTCTACAGGTACAGCACGGCCGTAGAGGGGGTGCGTATCGTGGCGGTTCGTACCCTTGAAGAACACGCGCTGGCCGTTGATGTACACCAGCGAGCCGCGTATTTCGATGTTTCTGAAGCCATACTTGGTGGAGAAGGCCATCTCATCCTTGCCTCCCTCACGCTGGATGACGTGCAGTGTGTAGAGGTTCGGCGTCTCGGCCGTCCAGAGCTGCAAGTCCTTCAACGAAGAAAACAGTGCTTTCGCCTCCACTTCGCGGTCTTTTTCAGTGAACGAAACGGAGAGTTCCTTTTCGGCTACCAATGAGCCGTCGGGAGCCAGCAAGCGGAGGGCTATGTCTTTCTTACCGCTCAGCCCGTCACGGTTGTCGAGCTTCAGGGCAACGGAGAGCTCACCGGCCTTATATCCGGCCTGCGCATCGAGGCGGGAGGTGATGTAATGGTCGCGTACGCTGACCTTCGGAGTGCTGTACAGACAAACGTCGCGGAAGATACCGCTCATGCGGAACATGTCCTGACACTCCAGATAGGAGCCGTCGCTCCAGCGGAACACCTGTACGGCCAGGCGATTGCGGCCCGCACGCAAGTATGGAGTCAGGTCGAATTCAGCCACGTTGTTGGCACCCTGCGTATAGCCCACGTATTCACCGTTCAGATAAACCAGCGCGGCGCTGTAGATACCTCCGAAGTGGATGAAGGTGCGACGGTTCTCCCAGCCCTTCGGCAGGTCGAAGAAGCGCACGTAGGAACCCACGGGATTGATGCCGTAGTTCTTGCCACCGTCATTGAACCCCTTGCGGGCATCGATGTAGGGAGGCGTATTGGCGTGCGGATATTCCACGTTGGCATAGATGGGGCGGTCGTAGCCCTGCATCTCCCAGTTGGAAGGAACGGGGATGGTTTCCCAGCCCGACACGTCGAAGTCTTCCTTGTAGAAGTTCAACGGGCGTTGCGAGGGTTCGGGTACAAAGTGGAAAGCCCAGTCGCCGTTCAGCAACAAGTAGCGCGAACTGTGGCTGTCGACCCACGGCATGCGGTAATATTCAGCATCGGCCGTCATCTCGGCTTCGCTGGCATAGGGCAGGTAGGTGGCGTGACCCACTTCCTTGTTCTCTTCAAAACGGGTTTCGTCTTCCCAATAGGTGCGCGAACGCTGCACTACCTGTTCGGCCATGCCTTCGGGCATCGGCATCGGGCTGACTTCAATGGAAAAGAGTGTTTCCTTCTCGTCCTTCAATCCGTCCTTGGCTACCAGAGCCAGTTGGCCGGATTTGTTGCAAACCATAATCAGGTCGGGGCTGTTGGAAGGGAATATCTGTACATACTTCCCGTTCTCGCGGACAATCCACAACTGCGACTCGTCCGAACCGTTGTTTTCCGTAATACCCACCGCCTGACCGGCCTTGTTGTGGACAGCCTTGTTCTCGAAGGGGTTGAGGATGCGGAAACTGCCCGACAGATTGCTGAGGGCCCATTGCTGCAGCTGGTCGGCCGCACGCTGCTTCACCAGCAGAGCCTCTCCGCCACCTGCCTTGTAACCGATCACTTTCCCTTTCTGCCCGGCCGGCGCTATGTTATATAGCTTGTCCTTGGCAAAATTGACCTGCGCACAAGCCATACTGACGGCCCATACGAAGATACATGCTAAACTTACTAAGATCTTTTTCATCATACTTTAATTTAAGAATACACCAATTTCTTCCATTTCTACTATAGCAGCCGCAGCATCGGGTGTAGTAGCATCAATTTTGATGAAACGAGCCTTTTGAGACTGGGCAAACTTGACGGTCTGTGGCAACGGATTATGCATGATATTGCTAAATTCACCGTTTGTAGGAACCTTTGTCCACGATTTCCCATCCATGCTGACATAAAAAGTATAGTGATACGCCATGGTCGGCTTGGCCTGCTCGTTGAGAGGAGCATAGGTAAAGCCTTTCAGGCTCACTTCCTTGCCCAGGTCAATGACAAGCGGCTGGGCAGAAACTTTCTTCCAGGAATCTCGGGGCAGGTCGTTCCACTTGGACGCCGCCTGCTGTTCTTCAACATCAGGTGCATAGTAGGCTGCCACATTACTGATATGTGCCTCAAGACGGGCGCTTCCAATGGTTATCCGCAAAGCCTCAGCCTCTACCGCAGGAAAGCGAAGCATACGCTTGTAACCTACCGTCGTACCTTCGCCCAACAGTTGCCACTGCCCTTCTACACGGGCCTCCACACGGAAGCTCTCCACACGCTGTCCGCGGGCAATGTCTTCCTGCAGAAGGACTACATTGATTTTCGACGAAGATTTCAGTTCATATTCTCGCTGGTCACCCGAAGCAGCATTCCACATCTTCTGTCCCTTCTGGACACGATTGTCGGCAAACACCTGCTGGCGATAAGCCGCAAACTCCTTCAGACGGGCCACGTCGGCTTCATGAATATGACCGCGACGATCAGGCGGAATGTTCAGCAACAGCACTGAGTTATAGCCTACCGACTGGAAATAGATGTCGGCCAGGTGCTTCAGGCTCTTCACCTTACCATTTTCATTCTCATGCCAGAACCACCCCGGACGAATGGAAACATCGACTTCCGAAGGATACCAGAACAGTTCGGTCGCATTCTCCAACATCTCGCGACTTCCCAAATCCTTTGCCTGACTATTGATATCCAGCCGGCTATTATTTTCTGCCGAACGGGCATAAATACCTGGCGTCAGCACGGTCGCACTCCACTCTGTCTCACGACCGAGCCCCCGTTCGTTGCCCACCCAGCGGACGTCATCACCCATGATGGCCATCACAGCCTTGGGTTGCAGGCGCTGGATGGTCTTGTAAAAAGCATCCCAATCGTACACCTGCTTCTTGCCGTTGGGACCTTCGCCATTGGCACCGTCGAACCACACTTCATGTACTTCGCCATAGTTGGTCAACAGCTCGGTCAGCTGTTCGATAAAGAATTCGTTGTAGCGGGGAGAGTCACCGTAACATTCAGCGTTACGATCCCAAGGAGAGAGATACACACCAAACTTCATACCATACTTCGTACAGGCGTCACGCAGTTCCTTCACCACGTCACCCTTTCCGTCCTTCCAGGGAGAAGAAGCAACCGAATGTTTTGTGGTCTTGGTAGGCCACAGGCAGAAACCGTCGTGATGTTTGGCCGTCAGCAATACCATCTTGAAACCAGCTTCTTTCAACTCGCGAACCCACTGTTCGGCATCCAGATCGGTGGGGTTGAACAAAGCAGGATCTTCTTTACCATCGCCCCACTCTCTGTCGGTAAAGGTATTGATACCAAAATGCAAAAAGGCTGTCAGTTCCATCTGCTGCCATTCCAACTGCTGGGGAGAAGGAACCAAACGGGCAGACATCGATACTTTTTGCTCCAACGTCGCATGTTTAGGGAATTGTACATGTTTTACAAAAACCTCTGTTTCTTGCTGGGCTTGCCCACGCAAAGGCAACATGCCCAACAGACACATTACAAGAAATGATTTTAATTTCATAAGATTAGGGTTGAACATTATTTCAACAAATATAAGCAAAACCTGTAAGATTACCAAACAAAAAGTAATCCTACAGGTTTTTAACTGTCAAAATCCATGTTTTTACTTACCCTAACTTTAATGTTTCAGTTCAACTCCAAAGCTGGCAGCATCCTTACAAGCAAAACGCAGCACTGTCTGCTTTTTATCTACTGAAACGACTTTGCAGAAAGGAGTCTCATCTACCTGCCAACACCCTTTTAAAATAACGGTCAACGGCATCTCGGCACTTTTGTTGCTTTTCCACGGACGAGAATAGATACTACGTTCCTTACGTTTGCCTTGTTCGTCGAATGCCTCATCACTGGGACCGCTATAAAGAGCCAAATCGGGTTGAGCCACAGTAAGACGTACCTTCTTACCTTCCTGACGAACCATCACCAGACAAGAAGTATCGGTGGCCTGTACCAGCCCATCTTTGGGTAGAGATTGTGGTGCCTCGAAGAGAACATAGGATGTCAAAGTACCATCAGCCGTACATACAATGTGAGCATTACGGTCCTGTTGAAGCACCTTATAATCGGGTTTTCGGGCAAACCGTTTCAAAGTGGCAGCATCTGTACGAGGCAAGATAGCATATTCATAAGAAGCATCTTTCGGTGCCTTGCCATGCTGCAAGGTAAGCGATACCCAGTTACCTGTCGTAGGTTTCACACTGCGTTCACCCACTGTAGTCTGCGGGAAGTTTTTCTCGAATTTAGCCGATTTCATCGTCGCTTTCGGCAGATAATAACCTACACCGTTAGGGTCAAGATAGCTTGTACCATTATCCTGATAGGCATCCCAATAAGTACGGAATTCAGGGGTAGTAGCAGCCAACTGGAATACAGTAGTTTCTGTCGGATAATCTGTATTTACATTCTCAATATCCGAGCCAAGACAGACAATAGTACCATTCAAGAAGTGATAGGACTTACGGGCACGCAAAGAACCGTTATACTTGTCATGTTCGTGCAGTTTCATACCGAAATTACCGTTTTCACCGTTCTGTGAAAGTCCTCCAGCAAAGGCTTCGTCAGAATAAAGCATCTCTTCCATACCCGAATAGATGTCCACATTCAACACGTTGGCACGCAATTGATCGAAAGGCAGATGAATGCTGGTAACACCTGGTATACGGTTCCAGTCGAAACCTGCTTCCTGCCAGCCGCTGGTAGTAAAAGTTACCATTTCATCGGGCTTTCCCGTCAGAATCTGAATACTGCCATGAGCCAGATAACGGCCGTAGAAATTGGCATCCAAATAGTGTTCGGCCGCCCAAAGGTAACGTGAATGACCACGCACTACTGCCGCCCAATTGTCGCGACGCTGCACACTTACACAACCGTAGCCCAAAGCCAGGTTACCCTGTGGGTCTGCTTCAGGACGGAAGCCTTGCGCTTCCAGTTCCTGTTTCAATTGCAATTCTTTTTTATTTGACGTACGGGGCAGGTAATCAGGGTCATTATCATTTACCCGACTGGTATACTCCATTAGGCGAAGGTAGGCAGCAGCCATGTCGGCATCGTAAGTCTGCTTGCCGTCAGGCGTACCCGAAAGGGCCATCATGGCATACTGCACGGGGATAAGTTGTCCTTTACCGTTAGGATGGCGGCCCGACATGGAGAGTGCCCATTGGCGGGTATTGCAATAGAACCGCATGGTAAGCAACACCTTCTTCACCGTTTCATGCGCCAGCTCAGACACACGGAATTGCGTACCACTCAACAAGTAAATCATGTTTGTGGCACCATCCAGCCCTCCTACAGCATAAGCCGGATAGTTGTTGCAATGATGGAAGCAGGCGCCATCACTCTTGAAGGAACCCATCAGGCCGTCAGCCGGACGACAACCATAGTCAAGCCAGCGGGAGAAGGAACGCAGATACTGTACCTTTTCAGGTGAATCTTCCATGATAAGAATACTAGCTATACGACCCTGTGTCTGGGTATTGAAAGAGTCTATGTCGATACCGTTCACCGTAGGCATCGGATAGACTTCATTGGTGATAGCATACCAGCGCAACGTACGTTCGGCTTCAGCCAGTTTTCCTGCTTCACGCAGTACATCCTTCATCAAGAAATAGGCTACATAAAGACCACGCATGCTATAACCATAGTGGTGAATATTACCCCAACAACTGCCATAAGCCACACCTTGGTCGGTAATGTGGTCGTACATGGCCAGGAATTTCTGTTGGAGTTCATCACGCAATGTGTCATCTTTAGCATTCAGATAGGCAATGGCGATGCGCTTCATCAGGTTGAAATAATTGTTCATCTCCATGCCCAACTTGGTGAACATATCTTTGTCCCAACCGGGTATCATGCGCTCGTAGGCCTCGGCCTGACGCACCATGAAGATGGGCAGACCGCTCACCTTGCCGTTCTTATAGGCAATCTGATAGAAATCGTATGCATTGCGGATGGCCTGCATCTCTTTGTCGGTCAGTTTGCCGGGCGTATAGAGCATGTCGCGAAAACGGGCTTCCATCAGCCTCATATCCTCCTTCTGTTGTTCATTAAGAGGTGTCAAGGCAATTTCGGGCTTCCAAAGCGAATGCTCATAAATAACCAGCCAATGGTTCGTCGTGCCTTTATTGACGAAAGGTACCTGCACATCAGCTGTCTGCTGACGGGCATCCACTTTACTACCGGTAATAATATGGTCGAAGTAAAGTTTACCTTTCATGTCGGGTGCTACGATGCGCAACTCATTCATGCCTTCCTCTGGTATACCCTGCATATCGCGTTCATAACACACCCATGCAGCACGCCAACCTGTGAAGTTGATACCAAAGGGAAAGGAAGTACAGCGTTTGCCGTCTTTCAGAAATTCGAAACGTATCTGCTTGTCCTGTGCCTGCTCGTTGTACACCCACACGATAAAGGCTGAAAGATAGAGATCTTTACCCGTAGGATCCTTCTTCTCGAACATCAGATCTTTTTTTACACTGAGTACAGCCCCCGGCTCATACTCCCAGCCAAGACTATGAAGCCCATCTTTGTAGTGTTCATCGTTAATAGTCAATCGGGAAGTTGCATCCGTCGTCATATAGGCAGGTACCTCACCATCTTCGAAGGAGAGCAAACGTTCATTTTTCACTACCTGTGCTTCAGTCTGAGAGATCAGGAAGAACCCCAAAAGCGTAGCCGCTCCACGAGACCATTTGTTGAAATGCATCATATATTCTGTTAGTTTATTTAAGGTTGTTACAATGTCTTTCTCATTCGGTCACGAAGAAACGACATTTCCAGCAAACCAATAGGTAAAATCGTACAGAATAGATACAAAATAGTTAGCGATTCCCTCTTTGCTTCAAGAACTCGTAACCAAAACGGCAACGCAGGCAATCCTTACGGTCACAATATTCTTTCTGAAGTTGAATAAGAGCCTGTGAGTCAGCAGCTGTCGAGACAGGTAGACCGGCCCCACTCCACATTCGTGTGATATAGTTGTTCTCGGCCTTCAGAGTCTCCAGCAACATCGTAGCCCGCTCACAAAGGCTTTCCTCCTGGCGATGCTGTCCATAGGCATAAAGGAAAGGGACGACGGTATTGATAATGACCAAATCAAGCGCGCCACGGCCCATTCGCTTAGGCTGGTGGACAGAGGCCCTGCCGAAGGTGAAATGCTCTTCCCAATAGGAAGAAGTGCCCACAGCCAATAATTCGCGCAGCTCGTCGGCGGTACGGGCCTCCATCACCCGTGAGAAGAGCGTCTGCCCGCGGTGGTACAGGTCGGCCAGCTGGGCCAGGCGAACGTAGGGAAAACCGCCGGGGCGTTGGCGTAGGAACCTCCAGCGTGAAGAATCTAATGGAGTAGGCAGGCTGAACTTCTGCTGCAAGTAGCGGAATTCTTTCTGAAGGCGGAGGTAATAGTCGCCGTAGTCGGGCTGTTCTTCGTCCAGCAGGCCAGCCATGCCAAGAAAAAAGGCTTCCACCTGGAAGAGATTGTCGCGATGCTTGTCCACGGCACGGAAGGGAATGAGCCGTGCCCATGCCTCAAAAGCGTCACTGTTCAGCCCGAACCCATAATTTCGCGCCAGGGTAACGAAGAACACGTCCTCCCAATGATTGCTGTACGCATCGAGACGGGCACGGATGTCGCGCGCCTTCCGCCCGAAGCGCTCGGCCTGCAAGGCAGAGAGCCAGGAATGGATTGTCAGCTTGGGCAAAGACGAAAGGATGGAGTAACAAGGCGGATGGATTTCCGAGCTACGCAGTTCGTCGTAACGGCGGGCTACATAATCGGGGCAGCTCAATACGAGCTGAGGAATAGGCTGGCCGTCACGGCGGCACACAGGGCAGTCGGCCTCGCCCACTACGTGCAGGATAACGTTGTCGTAGGCCGCATCCGTCTGGTGTCCGTGCTTCTGCCAAAGGGAGGAACGGTCGTGCAGTTCCACGTTGCCCACCCACAGCACGCCGTCCAGCTTCAGCTTGGCATTGAAGAAGTCGGGGCCTGCATCGGTGTTGGGCAGGCCGGAATCGATGACTTCCACCCGTTGGCCGTCAGTGGTGCGGAGTTCCTGCAAAGGGAAAATCTTGTGTTTCCAAAGGTAGTGTAAGAGGTGTTCCATACTATTAGTAATTAATCTGTTTTATCAGTAGTTGCCGGAAAAGGCAGCGACATCGTAAACTCGCTGAACCGTCCCTGCACGCTCTCCACGCTGACGTAGCCGCCATGCTCGCGGGAGACGTTCATCACGTAGTTCAAGCCGAGGCCGAAGCCGGAAACTTTCTTTTCCCCGCTGCCGTCGTCGCGGGGCAGGACGCGCTCGAACTTGTCGAAAATGGTGCGCTGGGCCGAAAGAGGAATACCGATGCCGTTGTCGCGAACGCTGATGCGAATGAAATCAGCTTCACGTCGCGAAGCAATGCGTATCTCTACCGTTTCCTTGGAGTATTTCAGTGCGTTGTCTATCAGATTGGAAAGGGCTTCCTTCAGATACTCCAAGTCACCATAGACTGCCTCGGCCTGCAGGTCGGTATGGAAGGTGACGGGCTTCGTGGCCTTCGCTTCGAACACCTGTATCAGGTCGTCCACGGCGGGACGCAGGGGATGCCAGTCTTTGGTGAGCAGCAGCTGGTGATGTTCCATCTTCGAGAGGGTGAGCACCCGGTTGGTCAGGTCCAGCAGGTGCAGGCTCTCCCGCTCCAGCAGGTCGAAGTGCTCGCGCTTGCGGTCGGGCTTGTCGTCCAGACGGCCGCTGCGCAGGTTCTTCACCGCCATCAGGAGGGTACTGATGGGGTTCTTCATGTCGTGCACCATGGCGTAGGAGAAGTCCTCGCGCATCTGGAACAATTTATCTTGCCGCTGGATGATGTCCACCTGCTTGAAGATGCCAAAGGCCAGCAGGAAGAAGCCTGCCACCGTGCCCAGCAGGTAGTAGAGCTGCGACCCGACGGTCTCGGCACGAAGGTTGAGGAGGCGGGCACGCACGCCTTGCAGGCTGTCCAGCGGGATGACGAACGTGCGCCGCTGCTCCAGCTCCCGTTCGTAGTCGTCGAAGTAGCGCAGGGCGAAGCGGAGCACCACGGTCGAGTCGCCCGAGAGCGATACCGTGTCCAGCCGGAAGCGGAGGCGGCGCAACCCGCCCTCGCGCAGCTGCTGGCGGAAGAGGGAGTCGAGCCCTGCCTCGGGGCAGAGGGCGTGGCGGTCATCGGCGCGGCACCAGCCCTGCCTCGGGGCAGAGGGCGTGGCGGTCATCGGCGCGGCACCAGGCCTCGTGGACGGTGCGCGTCACACGCTGGCTGTTGAGTCCCAGACCCATGCCCGTCCAGCGGCCAAGGAAGAAGACGGCTACGGCGGCGGCCACGAGGGTGAGGAGGATGTAGTAGGACTTGCTCATGTCTGTAGCGGTTAGTGGTTAACGGTGAGCGGTGAGTGCAGGTACTGACCACTCACCGCTTACCGCTACAAAAGTAACTTCTTTTCCCTTTCCCTCCAACTCCGTTAACGTAAAGATAACGTAACGTTAACCTTCCGTTTACCTGAGAGGACTTATCTTTGCAACGTCAACCAGAAAACAACAACTAAAAACATACCATTATGAAAACAACTGCGCAACTCACCCCGAACCCTGCCCCGCAGACCGGCGGCATCGAAGTAAAACTCAACACGAAAAGCACCAACCTGTGGACATTCGTTATCTTCCTTCTGCTCCTCTTCTCCGGTTCACTGCTCTACTGCTACGTATGGGAAGAGTCCTCGGCCTATAACGTGGGCTACTTCATCGGCAACTTCTGGAGTGGCTATATCTGGCAAATGACACTCCTTGCTTTCGCCGCCAACATTTTGTCCGGCTATCTGATTCTCTACTTCTGCAACGGACGGCAAACGAAAGCTATACGTTGCCACTCCAGTTGGTCAGGCGTAGGCTATTACTCCACCCGCCCTGTCTCCTTAAGGTGGTATCGTCTGTTCTTGCTGCTGCCCGCCATTCTGATGGGTATCCTGCCCTTCCTGCACGGCTTCTGCACGGGCAACAAGACAATCTATGCCTTCGGCATCTTCAGCCTGGCCTGCGCCGTGGGCGACGTGATGCTCTACTGGAAGCTGCGCCCCTTTGACGACGAAGACCTCTATCAGGCCGAAGGAAAACCCTTCGAGGGCACCGTCATCCGACGCAACTACACGAAATAGAGCTGCCCGTTTGTCAAGAAAGGCAACCAAGCTTTCCGAAGCCCCGTTTTCAGGTGTTTTTCAGGTACTACCTGAAAGGCTTTCAGGTCTAACCTGAAGGGTCTTCAGGTAGGGACTGAAAGGTCTTCAGGTACGGACCTGAAATGTATTCAGGTTTTTCCGGAAAGACGCCTGAAAAATCAAATACTGATTATCAGCGGATTAGTGATCTTCGACAGAAACGACGCAACTTGATGCAGACAGGTCTTTCTTCCTTCGGACGAGGCTATCTTTTGTCAGGAATATTCAGCAAGAAGGAAGCATGGCGGCAGACACTCTTCCACCCCGCTATTGTTAACAAGTCAATAATGAAGGCTATTTGTGTCAGAAAAGTCCTATATTTGCACATTAATATAATTAAGAAAAACAGAGAACAATGAAAATAGCACTGATCGGTTATGGCAAGATGGGCAAGGAAATAGAACGCATTGCCCGTAGCCGCGGACACGAAATCGTCTGCATCATCGACATCGACAACCAGGAGGACTTCCAGTCCGAAGCCTTCCGCTCGGCCGACGTGGCCATCGAGTTCACCAACCCCAAGGCTGCCTACGGCAACTACATGAAGGCCTTCGAGGCGGGCGTGAAGCTCGTGTCGGGTAGTACGGGCTGGACGGAAGAACACGGCGAGGAAGTGCGACGCCTCTGCACCGAGGGCGGACGGACGCTGTTCTGGTCGAGCAACTTCAGCCTGGGCGTGGCCATCTTCTCGGCCGTCAACAAGTACCTGGCCAAGATTATGAACCAGTTCCCCGGCTACGACGTGAGCATGAGCGAAACGCACCACATCCACAAGCTGGACGCCCCGAGCGGCACCGCCATCACCCTGGCTGAAGGCATCCTCGAAAACCTCGACCGCAAGTCGCGCTGGGTGAAGGGCACGCTCCAGGCACCCGACGGCACCGTGACGGGCACCACCGCCTGCGCTGCCGACGAACTGCCTGTCAGCTCCATCCGCGAAGGCGAAGTACCGGGCATCCACAGCATTCGCTACGACTCCGAGGCCGACAGCATCACTATCACCCACGACGCCAAGAACCGCAGCGGCTTTGCCCTGGGCGCCGTGCTGGCCGCCGAATACACCGCCACGCACGAAGGCTTCCTGGGGATGGGCGACTTATTCCCGTTTCTGAAATAAACAAGCATAGCAAGCCATGAAACAAGTATCACGCAAACAATGGATCAAGTTCGGCATCGTCACGCTGCTCTACCTGCTCTTCCTCCTGTGGGTCAGGAGCTGGTGGGGACTGGTGGTCGTGCCTTTCATCTATGACATCTACATCACCAAGAAGATACCCTGGAGCTGGTGGAGGAAGTCCGAGAACGCTGCCGTGCGCGGCGTCATGAGCTGGGTGGACGCCATCGTGTTCGCCCTGGTAGCCGTCTACTTCGTCAACATCTACCTCTTCCAGAACTATCAGATACCGTCGTCGTCGCTGGAGAAATCACTGCTCGTGGGCGACTTCCTCTACGTGAGCAAGGTGAGCTACGGACCGCGCGTGCCCAACACGCCGCTCTCCATGCCGCTGGCCCAGCACACACTGCCCGTGTTCAACTGCAAGTCGTACATCGAGTGGCCGCAGTGGAAGTACAAGCGCGTGCCGGGCTTCGGACGGGTGAAGCTGAACGACATCGTGGTGTTCAACTTCCCCGCAGGCGACACTGTGGCCACCAACTTCCAGCAGACCGACTTCTACAGCCTGGCCTACAGCGAAGGGCAGCGCGTCTATCCGAAGCAGGTCAACATGGACAGCCTGACGCGCCAGCAGCAGCGGGCCGTCTACGACCTCTACTATGCAGCAGGACGCAACCTCATCTTGTCCAACCCGCAGATGTATGGCAAGGTCATCACCCGCCCTGTTGACCGCCGCGAGAACTACGTGAAGCGCTGCGTGGGCCTGCCGGGCGACACGCTCCAAATCAAGGAGGGACAAGTATATATCGACGGCCAGGCCATCGAGAACCCCGAAGGCCTGCAGTTCAACTACTTCGTGCAGACCACCGGCCCGCTCATCCCCGAAACCCTCTTCCGCGAGCTGGGCATCAGCAAGGACGACCAGTGGCTGATGAACAACGATCCGGGCTGGGAGGCCGAACTGGAGGCCATGGGCTTCGACCGCCGCGACGCACAGGGCCGTCTAGCTCCCGTCTATCACTTGCCGCTGACGCAGGCCATGCGCCAGGCCCTCGAAGGCAACAAGAAACTCATCAGCCGCGTCGCCATGGAGCCCGAGAGCTTTGCTGGACAGATGTATCCGCAGAACCTCTATACGAAGTGGGACCGCAACAACTACGGCCCCATCTGGATACCCGCCAAGGGAACCACCATCACCCTGACGGACGACAACCTGCCCATCTACGAGCGCTGCATCACGGCCTATGAGGGCAACAAGCTGGAACGCCGCCCCGACGGCCTCTACATCAACGGCCAGAAGACCGACACCTATACCTTCCAGATGGACTACTACTGGATGATGGGTGACAACCGCCACAATTCGGCCGACTCGCGCTATTGGGGCTTCGTGCCCGAAGACCACGTGGTAGGCAAGCCGCTCGTCGTATGGCTCTCGCTGGACAAGGACCGCGGCTGGCTGGACGGCAAGATACGCTGGAGCCGCCTGTTCAAATGGGTAGGCTAAGCTGAACGGAGGACAAGCTCCATGAAGAAGGCGGGAAGAATCATACTGACTATAGCTGGAGTGGCGCTCATCGTGGTGCTGCTCCGCTCGTGTGTGGCTACCTCCTACCTGATTCCTTCGGCCGGCATGGAGAACTCGCTCTACCAGGGCGAACGCATCCTGGTAAACAAGTGGAGCTACGGGCTGCGCCTGCCCTTCATGCGCCTGTGGGGCTACCATCGCTGGGGAGATTGCAACGTCAGCAAGGAAGACATCCTCGTCTTCAACAACCCTGCCAACCGACTGGCAGACATCAGCCGGCGTGAAGTCTTCATCAGCCGCTGCATCGGCCTGCCGGGCGATACGCTGCTGGTCGATTCCTTCTTCACTGCCCTGCCCTGCGAGCAGTATGCCCCCGACCAGAAGTTTGTCTACGCCTATCCCAAGAACAAGGAACGCCAGCTGGACACGCTGCTTGCCACACTCTCCATCCGCCACGCCGAACGGATGGGCGAAGACTCGCTCCACTACCTGCGCAGCTTCAGCCGTTACGAATACTATCTGCTGGAGCAAGCTCTCTACGGACACTGCTGGATACAACCGGCCACTCGCCCCGACTCCCTGCAGGAAGCCCGCGCCCTCATCGTGCCGAAGAAGGGCCGCGCCGTGCGCGTCTATCCGTGGAACCGCGTGCTGCTGTGCAACACGCTGGTACTGCACGAGCACCGCAACGCCAAGATACAGAACGACACCCTCTACGTGGACGGCCGCCCCGTGCAGCACTGCGTCTTCACGAAAGACTACTACTGGGTGGCCTCGAACAACGCGGCCAACGTGTCGGACTCGCGCCTCTTCGGCTTCGTGCCCGAAGACCACCTCATCGGACGGGCTTCCGTCATCTGGTTCTCGCGCGACAAGGAAAGCGGCATGCGCTGGGAAAGGATTGGCAAGGCGGTGCGATAACAACAAGAAAGCAATGGAAAAGGAAACGATATACCTCTCTTCGGCCTACCTGGCCCCGGTGGAATACTACACCAAGCTGCTGGCCTACAGCCACGTCTATGTGGAAGACTGCGACCACTACCTGAAGCAGACCTACCGCAACCGCTGCACCATCGCCGCGCCGGACGGTCCGCTGGCGCTCTCGGTGCCCATCGTCAAGCCCGACACACTGAAGTGCCCCATGAAGGACATCCGCATCTCCGACCACGGCAACTGGCGCCACCTGCACTGGAATGCTCTGGAATCGGCCTACAACCATACCCCTTTCTTCGAATACTACAAGGACGACTTCCGCCCCTTCTACGAACAGAAGTACGAGTTCCTGGCCGACTTCAACGAAGCCCTGTGCCGCCTGGTCTGCTCGCTCATCGGGCTGGAACCGCAGATGGAACGCACCACGGACTACAAGACCACCTTCGCTCCCGGCGAAGACGACTTCCGCGAACGCATCCACCCCAAGAAGGACTTCCGCACGGAGGACCCCGACTTCTGCCCGCAACCCTATTACCAGGTGTTCCAGGAACGGCTGGGCTTCCTGCCCAACCTGAGCATCGCGGACCTGCTGTTCAATATGGGACCCGAAAGCCTGCTGGTATTGCAGGCCAGCCATCGAAGAGAAAACGTACATTCATTCATTTAAACAATATATTTATCATGAAGAACTTATTTGACATCAGAGACAGAGTAGTAGTCATCACCGGAGGAACCGGCGTATTGGGTAAAGCCATCGCAGCCCACCTGGCCGAAGAAGGCGCTAAAGTGGTTATCCTTGGCCGCAAAGCTGAGGTAGGCAATGCCATCGTGGCAGACATCAAGGCAAAGGGTGGAGAAGCCATGTTCCTGACTACCGACGTGATGGACCGCAGCAAACTGGAGCAGAACCTGGCTGACATCCTGAAGACTTACGGACGTGTAGATGCCCTGCTGAATGCAGCCGGAGGCAATATGCCGGGAGCCACCATCGGCCCGGACGGCACGTTCTTCGACCTGAAGATTGAAGAATTTCAGCGCGTACTCGAACTGAACCTGACCGGCACCGTATTGCCTACGCAAGTTTTCCTGAAACCGATGGTAGAACAGAAGAAGGGCGTCATCGTCAACTTCTCCAGCATGGCTGCCTTCCGCCCCATGACTCGCGTAGCAGGCTATGCCGCCGCCAAGGCAGGCATCTCCAACTACACCGCTTTCATGGCTACCGAAGTAGCCAAGAAGTTCGGCGAGGGTATCCGTGTGAACGCCATCGCGCCGGGCTTCTTCCTGACCGAACAGAACCGCACCCTGCTGACCAACCCCGACGGTTCGTGGACGCAGCGCGGACAGGACGTCATCCGCCAGACTCCCTTCGGCCGCATGGGACGCCCCGAAGAACTGTGCGGAACCATCCAGTACCTCATCAGCGACGCTTCGAGCTTCGTGACGGGTACCGTGGCCGTGGTAGACGGCGGATTCAATGTATTTGCCATGTAATCCTCAAAAAAACAATACCGATATGATACTTTGCGAACAAACCTGGCGCTGGTACGGGCCGAACGACCCCGTCAGTCTGTGGGACATCAAGCAGGCCGGAGCTACCGGCATCGTCAACGCCCTGCACCACATCCCCAACGGCGAGGTGTGGACGGTAGAAGAGATTATGAAACGCAAGCAGATGATCGAGGGAGTGGGCCTCACGTGGTCCGTCGTAGAGAGCGTGCCCGTACATGAGCACATCAAGACGCAGACAGGCGACTTTCAACGCTACATCGACAACTACAAGGAAAGCCTGCGCAACCTCGCCCAATGCGGCATCTACATCGTCACCTACAACTTCATGCCCGTGCTCGACTGGACACGCACCGACCTGGCCTACGAACTGCCCGACGGCAGCCGCGCCCTGCGCTTCGAACGTGCCGCCTTCATCGCCTTCGACCTCTTCCTGCTGAAACGCCCCGGCGCCGAAGCCGACTATACCGACGAAGAGAAGGCCAAGGCACGCGCCCGCTTCGAGCAGATGACCGACGAAGACAAGCAGAAACTCGTCCGCAACATGATAGCCGGCCTGCCCGGCTCGGAAGAGAGCTTCACGCTGGAGCAGTTCCAGCACGAACTGGACCGCTACAAGGATATCACGCCCGAACGCCTGCGCCGGAACCTCATCTACTTCCTGAGCGAAATCTGCCCCGTGGCCGACGAAGTGGGCGTGAAGCTCGTCATCCATCCCGACGACCCGCCCATGTCCATCCTGGGCTTGCCACGCATCATGAGCTGTGCCGAAGACTTCCAGGCGCTCATCGACGCCGTGCCCAACCCCAGCAACGGCCTCTGCCTCTGCACCGGCTCGCTCGGCGTCAGCAGCGCCAACGACTGCGCCGCCATGATGACCCGCTTCGCCGACCGCATCAACTTCGTGCACCTGCGCTCCACGCAGCGCGACGCAGAGGGCAACTTCCACGAGGCGAACCACCTGGAGGGCGACGTCGACATGTACGGCGTGATGAAGGCCTTCCTTGAGCTGCAACAGCGCCGCGGCGTCTCCATCCCCATGCGTCCCGACCACGGACATCAGATGGTGGACGACCTGCGCAAGAAGACCAACCCCGGCTACTCGTGCATCGGCCGCCTGCGCGGACTGGCCGAACTGCGCGGACTAGAGATGGGGATTGCGAAATCGATTTATTAATTAATAGTTAGCGGTGAGCATATTATCTGTGCTCACCGCTAACCGTTTACCCCTAACCACTAACTCCATGCTCAAACTCCAAACTCCCAACGGCGACACCCGCATCCTGCTCCACTCGTGCTGCGCCCCCTGCTCGTCGGCCATCATCGAGTGCATGCTGGCCAACGGACTGCGCCCCACCGTGTTCTACTGCAACCCCAACATCTACCCGCAGGCAGAGTACGAGACGCGCAAGAACGAAGCCATCCGCTTCGTCACCGCCCAAGGCCTCGATTTCGTCGACGCCGACTACGACTACGCCCACTGGAAAGCCCGGATGACGGGACTGGAGGACGAGCCCGAACGCGGCCCGCGCTGCCTGCGCTGCTTCACCCTGCGCCTGACGGAGACCGCCCGCTATGCCTCGGAACACGGTTTCACGCTGTTCACCACCACCCTCGCCTCGTCGCGCTGGAAGAGTCTGGAGCAAATCAACGAGGCCGGACGATGCGCCGCCGCCCGCTACCCCGGCACCCTGTTCTGGGAGCAGAACTGGCGGAAAGGCGGACTACAGGAGCGGCGCAACCAGCTGCTCCGCGAATATGCGTTCTACAACCAACAGTACTGCGGCTGCGAATTCAGCATGAGGCGCCTCAACAAGCCGAAAGAAGGCTGACTGCCCCGCACTGGGATTCCGTCCTGCACACTGCAGGAGGCTTTCGCGCTTCGCGATTTCGTCCTGCACGCTGCAGGAAGCTTTCGCGCTTCGCGATTCCGTCCTGCACGCTGCGGCAAGCTTTCGCGCTTCGCGATTTCGTCCTGCACGCTGCAGGAAGCTTTCGCGCTTCGCGATTCCGTCCTGCACGCTGCGGCAAGCTTTCGCACTTCGCGATTTCGTCCTGCACGCTGCAGGAAGCTTTCGCGCTTCGCGATTCCGTCCTGCACGTTGCGGGAAGCTTTCGCACTTCGCGATTCCGTCCTGCACGTTGCAGGAAGCTTTCGCACTTCGCGATTCCGTCCTGCACGTTGCAGCAGGCTTTCGCAAGCCGCGAAAACGCCGCCCATCACTTGTAAATCAATACGGAAAGATAGTCTTCGGCCAGCAGCTCGCCCGCCACGGCCAGCAGCTCGTCCGCCGTAAGCTCGGCGACGCGGCGGCAGACGGCCTCCTGCGACTCGTAGCGGTTGTAGTGGAGGAAAGTCTTCGCCATGCCCAGGGCGTTGTTCTCGTTGTTGTCCGACGCCACGCCTATCTGGCCTATCAGCTGCTTCTGGGCGGCGGCCAGCTGCGAGGCGGTCAGGCGGCGGTCGCGCAGGCGCTTCAGCTCCTTGTGCACCAAGTGGAGGCAGAGGTCCACGTCGGCGGGGTCGCAGCCGAAGTAGATGCAGAACGTGCCCGTGTCGGTGTAGGCCGTCAGGTTCGACTCCACGTTGTAGACCAGCCCGCGGCGTTCGCGCAGCGAGACGTTCAGGCGGCTGTTCATGCCCGGCCCGCCCAGCAGGTTGTTCAGCAGGTAGAGGGCCGTGCGGCGGTGGTCGTAGGCGTTGTAGCCGCGGGCGCCCAGCATGACGTGCGCCTGGTTCGTGCCCTTGTCCAGCACAAGGCGGTCGGGCACGTAGAGCGGCGGGGGCATACGGCGGTCCGTAACGGTGTCGCCCGTCCCGCTGCCGGGCAAGTCGCCTACCAACTTCTCGGCCAGGCGCACCACACGGCGGAAATCCACGTCGCCCAGAACGAAGAACACCATATTTTCCGGCCGGTAGTAGCGGCGGGTGAAGGCCACAGCGTCCTCCGTGCGGAACGTGCGCAGCCGTTCGGGCCGTCCCAGGATGTTGCGCCCCAGCGGATGGCCGCGGAAGATGAGGTCCTCGAAATCGTCGAATATCAGTTCGGCCGGATTGTCCTCGTACGACTGTATCTCGTCGATGATGACCTCGGTCTCCTTCTCAATTTCGCGTTGGGGAAAGGTAGAGTGGAACACGATGTCGGCCAGCAGCTCGAAGGCGCGGGCAAAATGCTCCACGAGGAATGCCGAATAGACCACCGTCTCCTCCTTGTTGGTATAGGCGTTCAAGTCGCCGCCCACGTTCTCCATGCGGTTCAGGATGTGCCACGCCCGCCGCTTCTGCGTTCCCTTGAAGATGAGGTGCTCCACAAAGTGGGCCATGCCCTGCTCCTCTTCGCGCTCGTCGCGCGTGCCGGCGTCGACGGCAAATCCACAATAAGCCACCCGCGAGCGCAGGGGCTCGTGGATGATGCGCAGGCCGTTAGCCAGCGTATGCACGTGATACTCCGGTTCCCCGGTTTCAAACTTCTTCATCGGTCGGTTTTCTTACATTTTGCGCCTGCAAAAATACAACAAAACCTATTGCGTTTTATGGAAAATTGCGGATATTTGCACCCGGCAAAAGCGGGAAGACGCGCCCCGGCCGCCTCCCCGCGAGCGTAAAAACATCATTCACTATGCGAAAAGTAATCGGCATCGGAGAAACCATTCTCGACATTCTCTTCCGCAACGGGCAGCCCACCGCGGCCGTACCCGGCGGTTCTGTTTTCAACGGCCTCGTGTCGCTGAGCCGTGCGGGTGTCCCCATCCGCTTCATCAGCGAGACGGGCAACGACCAGGTAGGCAACATCATTCTCCAGTTCATGCGCGACAACGGCATGCCCACGGAACACGTCAACGTTTTCCCCGACGGCAAGTCACCCGTGTCGCTCGCCTTCCTCAACGAACGGAACGACGCCGCATACCTCTTTTATAAAGACTATCCCCGCCAGCGACTCGACGTGGTGTGGCCCGAAGTAAACGAAGACGACATCGTCATCCTCGGTTCTTATTACGCCCTGAACCCCGTGCTACGCGACAAAATCGTGGAACTGCTGGACACAGCGCGCGCCAAGAAAGCCATCGTCTACTACGACCCCAACTTCCGCTCCACGTACAAGGAAGAAGCTATCAAGCTGGCGCCCACCATCATCGAAAATCTGGAATACGCCGACATCGTCCGAGGATCAGTCGACGACTTCTTTTACATGTACAACCTGCAGGACGTGGACAAGATTTACAAGGACAAAATCAAGTTCTACTGCCGCAACTTCATCTGCACCGCCGGACACAAAGACATCGCCTTGCGCACGGCCCGCTTCAGCAAGGATTACCCTATTCCGACAGTCGAAACCGTCAGCACCGTCGGCGCGGGCGACAACTTCAACGCCGGTATCATCTACGGCCTGTTGAAGCTGGATATCCGCTACGACGACCTGAACGACCTGGACGAAGCGCGCTGGAACCGCGTGATGGACTACGGCATCGCCTTCGCCACGGAGTCGTGCCGCAGCCTGAACAACAGCATCTCCCCGGAATTTGCAGAAAAATTAAAGATAGAAAAAGAAGCATAAAAGGGGCACCCGTCCAATACGCCTTGAACGCAATTTTCCTATATTTGTGATAACCGGCTTTCCGGGGACGGCATCCGTCCCGCATGGAAGCCGGATTTCTGTCCATCCAAAAGAAAATTCGCAAGTATGTATAGAAATTTGTATTGCCTGTTAATGTTAGCTGCCCTGCTCCCGTCGTGCAGCAAAACCAGTCCACGCATCTCCGTCGTGTGCGAAGAAAACAACGTAGGGAACAGCGTCGTGAAATGGGAAACTATCCCCGAAATCCCCGGCGAAGTCAAAGTCTATGCATCTGAAAGCCCGGAACACACGGGCACGGAACATCTCGTAGCCAGCGCACCCATCTCCGACCAGCACCTGACCATCATCACCACCGACCCCATGCGCCGGTATTATTACCGGATGGTTTTCGCCGAGAAATACAAGGTAGACATGGCTACACGCAACATCAACATCCCGGGCATACAGAATTTCCGCGACCTCGGAGGCTATCCCTCCTACCCGCATCATAAATTCGTCCGCTGGGGAATGCTCTACCGTTCCGGTGAAATCAACAGGCTACGCAAAGGTTCACTAAAGAAACTGAAAAACCTGGGAATACGAACCATTATCGACCTCCGTTCGCCCGAAGAGAAAATGGAACTCAGTAAAAGTCTGGAGAAAAACTTCAGCGTAGTATCTATCCCCATCGCTACTGGAAACATGGAACAAATCATTAACGGCGTGCAAGACCGAAGCATCCGTAGTGATACAGTTTACCGCATCGTGGAACGCATGAACCGGGAATTGATTACCAAATACGCGGTACAATACCGTAAATTATTTGACCTCCTGCTCAATGAGGACAACTACCCCGTCGTCATCCACTGTTCCTCTGGTAAAGGCCGCACAGGTATTGTCTCAGCGCTCATTTTAGCCTGCCTCGATGTCAACGAAGACAAAATCATGGAAGACTACCGCCTGAGCAACGATTACTTCAACATTCCTCGGGCTACCCGCTACGCCTACAACTTGCCCGTCCGCTCGCAGGAAGCCATCACTACACTCTTCTCCGCCCGCGAAGACTTCCTGAACGCAGCCAAGGAGGAAGCCGAACGCCAGTATGGCGACATCAAAACCTATCTGCGCGAAGGCATCGGCCTCAGCAAGCAGGAAATGAAACATCTGCGGAATATCCTGCTGACAAAGCAGCCGTAAGACAATCCGAAAACGAAGCTTTCGTTTTGTACTTCACTCGGTTTGCACTATCTTTGTCCCCAAAACATAAAGAGATACAAAGATTTAATGAAGACATTTGAAGAGCTTGGTGTGTCGCCGGAGATACGCCGCGCCATCGAAGAGATGGGATATGCGTATCCCATGCCAGTACAAGAAGAAGTAATTCCCTATCTTTTGGGAGAAAACAATGACGTGGTGGCTCTGGCACAGACAGGCACCGGAAAGACAGCGGCCTTCGGACTGCCGCTGACACAGAAAATCGACGTCAGCAAACAATATCCACAATCACTGATCCTCTGCCCCACGCGTGAGCTCTGTCTCCAGATTGCGGGCGACCTGAACGACTACAGCAAGTATATCAACGGCTTACGCGTGCTGCCCGTCTACGGTGGCTCGTCCATCGAAAGCCAGATCAAGGCCCTGAAACGCGGCGTGCACATCATCGTGGCTACGCCCGGCCGCCTGCTCGACCTCATGGAGCGCAAGACCGTCTCCCTGATCACCATCCAGAACGTGGTGATGGACGAGGCCGACGAAATGCTCAACATGGGCTTCACCGACAGCATCAACGCCATCCTGGCCGACGTGCCCGAAGAACGCAACACTCTGCTCTTCTCGGCCACCATGAGCCCCGAAATAGCCCGCATCTCGAAGAACTATCTGCACGACGCCAAGGAAATCACCATCGGACGCAAGAACGAGGGAACGGCCAACGTGAAGCACATCGTCTACGTGGTCCATGCCAAGGACAAGTACGAGACGCTGAAACGCATCGTCGACTATTATCCGCAGATATACGGCATCATCTTCTGCCGCACCCGCAAGGAGACGCAGGAGATAGCCGACAAGCTGATGCAGGAAGGTTACAACGCTGACTCGCTACACGGTGAACTGTCGCAGGCGCAGCGCGACGCCGTGATGCAGAAGTTCCGCATCCGCAACCTGCAGCTGCTCGTGGCTACCGACGTGGCCGCCCGCGGACTGGACGTGGACGACCTGACGCACGTCATCAACTACGGCCTGCCCGACGACACCGAAAGCTACACTCACCGCAGCGGACGTACCGGACGCGCCGGAAAGACGGGCACCTCCATCGCCATCATCAACCTGCGCGAGAAGGGCAAAATGCGCGAAATAGAACGCATCATCGCCAAGAAATTCGAGACAGGCGTCATGCCTACCGCCAAGCAAATCTGCGAAAAGCAGTTGATGAAAGTCATCGACGACCTGGAAAAAGTGAAGGTGAACGAAGAAGAGATAGCTGACTTCATGCCCGACGTCTGCCGCAAGCTGGATTGGCTGTCCAAGGAAGACCTCATCAAGCGCATGGTGTCGCACGAGTTCAACCGCTTCGTGGAATACTACCGTGATCGCGAAGAAATAGAGACCGTCGGCACCAACGAAGAGAAGAAAGCTGGAAAAGGTAAAAAGAACGGCAGCCGCAAGGCCGAAGCGGGCTTCACGCGCCTCTTCATCAACGTGGGCAAAACAGACAACTTCTTCCCCACCGATCTCATCGGCCTCATCAACAGTAACACGAAGGGCCGCGTCGACCTGGGACGTATCGACCTGATGCGCAACTTCTCGTTCTTCGAAGTGGACGAGGCCGAAGCCGATAAGGTCATCAAAGCCCTGAACCGCACACGCTGGAACGGACGGAAAATCTCCGTCGAGCCGGCCGGAGAAGCCGACGAGAATACGGGCAGGAAAAAGGCCGAACGCAAAACCGAGAAGCCTGAACGCAAGAAAGCCGAAAAGCCCGCTAAGGAACCCAGACGCGCCAAGCCCAGCCGCGAAGAGCGCGGATACACCAAGCCCCGCGGCCGCAAGGACGACTGGAAGCAATTCTTCCAGCACGAAAACGGGCTCAAGGGGCCCGAACCCGACTTCAGCGAAGAGGGCTGGGCCAAGCCGTCGAAGAAAAAAAAGAAATAAACCGAAGAACCTCAAACGACCGATACCATGACCCTGCAACAACTGGAGTACATCCTCGCCCTGAACCAGTTCCGCCACTTTGGCAAGGCGGCCGAACACTGCGGCGTGACGCAGCCCACCCTGAGTGCACTGATCCAAAAGCTAGAAGAAGAGCTGGACATCCGCATCTTCGACCGCACTCGCCAGTCTGTAAGCCCTACACCTGCCGGACGCCTTATCTTGGGACAGGCGCGACAGGTGCTGGCCGAAGCCGCCCGCATCAAGGAAATGGTGGCTGAAGAAAGGCATATACTGACAGGCACGTTCACCTTGGGCATCCTCCCCACTATCGCCCCCTACCTGCTGCCTCGCTTTTTCCCTCAGCTGATGAAGCAGCACCCGCAGCTGGACATCCGCGTCACGGAGATGAAAACCGCTGCCATCAAGCAGGCTTTGGCAGACGAGAAGATAGACGTCGGCATCGTGGCTGCCCTGGACGGCATGGACGATTTTGCGCAGACGCCGCTCTTCTACGAACAATTCTACGCCTACGTGGCCCGCGAAGATGAACTCTTCAGTCGCGAGACCATCCGCACCGCCGACCTCTCCGGCACGCAGCTCTGGCTGCTAGACGAGGGGCACTGCTTCCGCAACCAGCTCGTCCGCTTCTGCCAGCTGAAATCCGCACAGACCAGCCAGATGGTCTACCATCTGGGCAGCATGGAAACGTTCATGCGCATGGTGGAGGGCGGCAAGGGAGTCACATTCATCCCCGAACTGGCCATATCTCAGTTGAGCGAGACACAGCACGAACTGGTACGCCCCTTCGCCGTGCCCCGCCCCACGCGGCAAATCGTGATGCTTACGTCCAAAGACTTCATCCGCTGCACGCTGCTCGACATACTCAGACAAGCCATCCAGGCCGCCGTACCGGCCGAAATGCTTTCGCCCAAGCCCACGCAGCAAGTCATCTAAAATAAAGTAACAAAATAACAGTATTTCAGGCCTGATACTCAAGCTTCTCCCAACTGAACGTATCTTTCCGTCAATTCACCATGGTGAACAGCCTGCCGGACATATTTTTCTACACATACGCCACAATAATATAGACAGAAAAAAGGACATGACATCATCCAATTTTCAATTCTTCTATCAGGCGGCCCGCCTGACCATATTTCTCGATGATGAACAGCACGTAGCGGATATCTACCCCGATGCAGCGCTGCAAGCGGGGCTCGTAGAGATAATCGCTGCTCATGGCCTCCCAATTGCCGTCGAAAGCCAGGCCGAGGAGCTGACCGCGCGCGTTGAACATGGCGCTGCCCGAGTTACCGCCCGTGATGTCGTTATCCGAAATGAAGCAGACCTTCATCTCTCCGCTCCGATCGGCATAACGGCCGTAGTCGCCGCTCTCCAGCAGGCTCACCAGCTCGGGCTGCAGGGCGAAGTCGGGCTCGCTGCGATGCTCGCGGGCCTTCTCCAGAATGCCACGTACGGTTGTGAAGTAGCGGTAATGCGTCCCGTCGGCCGGGTCATAGCCCCGCACCGTGCCGAAGCTGAGGCGCATCGTTGAATTGGCGTCGGGATAGAAACGACGGTCGGCGTAATAGCGGCGTACAGCGGCATTGAACAGCCGCTCGCCACGGTCAACGGCTAGGTTGGAGGCGTTCATCTGCATGTTCATCTCGAAGAGCTGGGTGATAAGATCGATGCCCAAGTTGATAGCCGGGTCGCTAAAGAGGTGCAGCGTGGTGTCGTTCTCCAGGAAACGCTTCAGACCACGGGGCGTGGCAATGGCCGTACGAGCATAGAGGCTGTCCACATAAGCACGCTCGCTGCCGCCGTAGACGGTAGCGATGGAGTCGTACAGTGACGGCAGATAGTTGACCTCCACATGACGGGGATACTCCTTCAGCAGAGCTGTGAAAACGTCCTTGTCGACGTCCAAGTCGAGGTTGGCATACTTGTCCACGATACCTTGCAGATTGACCTCAACGACCTTTGGATCAGCGCCAAAGTCGAAGTTCAGAATGCTGAGGGCCAGCTGCACCAATTCGGGACCGTTAAGGAAGCTTTCCAGCAAGTAGGCCTGTGCCCGGTTAACGGCACGGCGGTCCTTGTAGGCCAGCTCGAGATCGGTCAGCAAGTGAAGCAAGCTGTCGCGCTCGGCTGGAGTGCGACGTATCCAGTCCTGTAAGTCGCGCTCCAGCGTGCGCTTCCTCTCGAGCACGTTCAGGCGGCGGAGGGAACGATTCGTACCGATGCTGTTCTTCCAGTAGTTAGAACTTTCGTCGTACTTGGAGGCGTACTTGATGCGGATATCGTCGCTGGCGTCCATCGCACGCTTCCAGATGGCCTGCTTCACGCCGCGGATATCTATCTGCGCCTGGTTGATGCCGTTCATGGCTTCCTCGATGCCGAACGACGACAGGTAGCGTTCCGTCGAGCCGGGATAGCCCAGGGTCATGCAGAAATCACCTTCCTGATAGCCTTCAAGTGAAATGGGGGCCACGTAACGGGGATGGTAGGGCACATTGTCGGGCGAGTAGTCGGCCGGACGGTTCCCACGGCCGGCGTAGATGCGGAAGACGCAGAAGTCGCCCGTGTGGCGCGGCCACATCCAATTGTCCTTGTCCCAGCCGAACTTGCCGACGGACGAAGGCGGAGCAAATACCAAGCGAACATCGTTGAAATCTTGATAGACGGAGAGCCAGAATTCATTACCGCCATAATAAGCGTCGACCACGCCCGTCAGCGTGGAGTCCTTCTGCGACACTTCGGCTCCGACGGCTAACATTACCGAGTCGACGGCACTGGCGCGGGCCGACTCGTCCATGTCGGGCCGGACGGCAGAAAGCACACGCTTCGTCACGTTCTCCTGCCGCAGGAGGAAGCGCACGTAAAGTTCGGGATTGGGCAACTCCTCATCGCGCGTGCGGGCCACGAAGCCATCCTGCAAATAGTCATGATCCACACTGGAATGCTGCTGCACGCTGCTAAAGCCGCAATGATGGTTGGTGAGCACCAATCCGTCCTCGGATACCACCACGCCCGAACAGAAGCCGCCAAAGCTCACTACGGCATCCTTCAGCGAGGCCTTGCGAGGGCTGTACAGTTCCTTCGGCTTCAGCTCAAGCCCCATCTCTTTCAGCATGTGGGTAGTCTTTTTGTCCAAATTACCCAGCATCCACATACCCTCGTCAGCCATAACAGCCACGCTCGCCAGCAGACAGGCGGTCAGCAGACAATATTTCAAGTCTCTCATCATCATTATTTTCTTCGTTTTTTCCACAGATTATTTCTTCGTCACCAACCGATTCAACAACGGAATGCGGCTCAGGGGCAGGTCATGTTTCACGATATAGGCAGCAAACACCAGCAGGAGCACCGTCCGCCAACCTAGGCGCAGCCACAAATTCTCAATGGGCACATACTCAGCAGCCACGTAAAGAACGGCGGCCAGCAGCACGTAGCGTCCGATGCCCTTTAGGTCGTAGCGGATGGGGTATTTCTTCTGCCCCACGAAGTAGGACAGCAGCATGGCCACCCCATAGCCCGCAAAGCCCGCCCAGGCGCAGGCCATGTAGCTGTAGCGCGGAATGAGCAGCACATTGATAAGCACCAGCACGGCGCACCCCGTCAGCGAGAAGTAAGCACCCCAGCGCGTCTCGTCAATCAGCTTGTACCAGAACGACAAGTTAAAGTACACGCCCATAAAGATTTCGGCCGCCATCACGATGGGCACTACGCGCAGGCCGGCCCAGTAATCGCGCCCGATGATGAACTTCAGCAGGTCGAGGTAGAACATCACGGCCAGGAAGGCCAGCAGGGTGAAGATGATAAAATACTTCATGGCGGCGGCATAGACCTCACGATTATCCTTGTCGCGGCTCTTGCCGAAGACAAACGGCTCGTAAGCATAGCGGAAGGCCTGCGTCAGCATGGCCATGATCATAGCTATCTTGCTGGCCGCGCCGTAGATGCCCAGCTGCACCTTGGCCTCAGCGGCATCGGGATAGACGTAGGGGAAGATAATCTTGTCGGCCACCTGGTTCAGAATACCTGCCAGACCAAGCACGAGCAAAGGCAGGCTATAGGACAGCATGCGGCGCAGCAGGGCACGATCGAGTACGTAGTGGAAGCCGCGCAGCTCAGGCACGAGGCAGAGCATGACGGTGGACGTGCAGACAAGGTTGAACAAGAAGGCATAGCCAACGTCGCTACCCTTCATCGCCACGTAGTAGACGAGATTCAGGGCGATATTCAGGAAGATGAACAGCAGCTTCAGCGCAGCAAACTTGATGGGGCGCTTCTTGTAGCGCAGGTAGGCAAAGGGGATGCTCTGGATGGCGTCCATGGCCACCACGGCCATCATCATGCCCACGTATTCGGGATGGGCTTCGTAGCCCAGCAGGCTAGCAATAGGTTGCAGAAACACCAATCCCAAAGCAAGAAACGTAAGCGACACGCCACCTACACCCATCAGCGTAGTGGAGTAGACGCGCATAGGATCGTCCTTGCCGTTGTTGGCGAAACGGAAGAAGCCCGTCTCCATGCCGAAGGTAAGCAACACCAGTGCCAAAGCCACCCAAGCATAAATATTTGTCACCACGCCATAGCCTCCGCTCTGCGCAGACATCGCCATGGTATAGACAGGTACCAGCAGATAATTCAAAAATCGCCCTACGATACTGCTTAGGCCGTAGATGGCGGTTTCTTTAGCCAATGATTTCAGATTTGCCATAATTCAATCTTTTTCAGTCAAACAACGACGGCTGTCCTCCGTTGTACATCGTCCGCCCCAAATGCTTATAGGCCAGCTCCGTCACTTCACGACCGCGGGGCGTGCGCTTGATGAAACCTTCCTTGATGAGGAACGGTTCGTAAACTTCCTCGATGGTGCCGGGATCCTCGCCTAAGGCGGTGGCAATGGTTGTGAGGCCCACAGGGCCGCCCTTGAACTTGTCGATGATGGTCATCAGAATCTTGTTGTCTATCTGGTCGAGGCCGTAGCGGTCGATGTTCAGAGCCTCGAGGGCGTAGCGGGCTATCTCGGTGTCGATGCTGCCCGAACCCTTCACCTGAGCAAAGTCGCGTACGCGGCGCAACAGGGCGTTGGCAATACGAGGCGTACCGCGGCTTCGGCTGGCAATCTCGACTGCCGCCTTCGACGAGCAGGGTACGTCGAGGATGCGTGCCGAACGCTGGATGATGGTGCTCAGCACATCGTTGTCGTAGTACTCCAGATGGAGGTTGATGCCGAAGCGCGCACGAAGCGGAGCCGTCAGCAGGCCGCTGCGCGTGGTGGCGCCCACGAGCGTAAAGGGGTTCAGGTCTATCTGGATACTGCGGGCCGAGGGGCCTTTGTCGATCATGATGTCGATACGGTAGTCCTCCATGGCCGAGTAGAGATACTCCTCCACCACAGGGCTGAGGCGGTGGATTTCGTCGATAAAAAGGACGTCATTGGGCTCGAGGCTCGTCAGGATGCCCGCCAGATCGCCCGGCTTGTCGAGCACAGGGCCGGAGGTAATCTTGAAGCCCACACCCAGCTCGTTGGCTATGATATTGGACAACGTAGTCTTTCCCAAGCCGGGAGGGCCGTGGAGCAGCGTATGGTCCAGCGCCTCGCCGCGCAGACGGGCCGCCTTGACGAAGATGCGGAGGTTGTCCACCACCTTGTCCTGACCGCTGAAATCTTCGAAAGCCAGCGGGCGGAGCACGTTCTCGAAGTCGCGCTCACGGCTGTTCATCGGCTGCTGGTTACGTATATCAAAGTTTTCTTGTTCCATGATGCATGTTTATACGAGACAAAGATAATGCAAACCGAGAGAAGTACAAAGAGGATGTATCATAAACCACCACAAACTTCGTAGAAAATAGAAGAAATACTACGCCATCCGTAAAGCACCGTTTTCTCCTCAACAAAGCAGTGCTTTCCTTGGGGGAAAGCATTGTTTTCTCTTCTGGCTCTCATCCGCGCGCCATGAAGCGGCGGCGCTCGTCGTCGGCAAACTTCTCGATGGCGTAGCGCAGCATGGTGCGGGGCATCACTTGGCAATGTTCCTCAAGGAAGCGGACGAGTACAGTCTTGTCCTTCTTGCCCACCTCGCGCAACATCCATCCGCAGGCCTTCCGCATCAGGTCGTGGGGCGTGTGGAAAAAGTGTGGAACGAGGGTCAGAATGTCGATGAAATCGCCGTTTTTGATGAGCGGCATCGTGGCCACGACCGCGATGCGCTGGTTCCACAGCAGCGGGTCGGCGGCCAAACGGTGGAGCACGTCGCGGGGCTTGTCCTTCAAGTGTTCGCCCACGATATAGGGAGCCGAGAGGTCCACCAGATCCCAGTTGTTGATGCGGGCCGTCTGCGTCAGGTAGAAGTCGAAGATGGCTTTCCGCCCCATTTCATCGCTCTTCCTGAAGCGCTCCACCAGCATCAGCAGGGCGCAGAGGCGGCACTCGTGCCAGGGGCTCTGGAGCAACACGGCGGCCACTTCGGCGGGTTCGTCCTTATGACGGCGGGCCACGAGGCGCACGTTGGGAACGACGACGCCCAGAAAGCGGTCGCCCTCGCCATACTCTCCCCGCCCCGTCTTGAAAAACTTGGGCAGGTATTCGCGCTTCACAGGGTCGATGTAGGCCTCCAGTTCGGCCTGTATTTCTTCTGTCTTGGTCATTTGATGGTCAGTAATTAGGGGTTAGCATGAGGCAAAAATACGGGAAAAATTGACAAACTATGGAAAGTTATCCCTATTTTTGTCCCTACATATGAAAAGAACAGTCATTTCCCTCCTGATGATGGGGGCCGTCTGCCTGAGCGGCACGTCCCTCGTCCATGCACAGACAGCCGTCGAGCGGGGTCTGAAGAGTATCAACCGTACTTCGGCCGAGGCCATCGTGGGCTTCCTGGCCGATGATGAGTTGCAAGGTCGCGAAGCGGGTATGCACGGCTCGCGTGTAGCCGCACGCTATCTGGCCGCCAATCTCAAGGAGGCAGGCATCCGTCCGCTCTATGGCGACAGCTACTTCCAGCCCTTCGAAGCTTGCGCCAAGGAGAGGCAGCAGAAAAGGGCGCGCTGGCAGGTGCACCCTGACTCCATCGCCCGTCTGAAGCAGGGCACACACCGCGTGCTGCGCATGGCCAACGTGCTGGGCATCATCCCCGGCCAGCGGACGGACGAATATGTCATCGTGGGTGCCCACTTCGACCACCTGGGTACGGACGAGACACTGGCCGACGATGCCATCTACAACGGAGCGGACGACAACGCCTCAGGCGTATCGGCCGTGCTGCAGATAGCCCGCGCCTTCCAAGCCAGCGGACAGAAGCCGTTGCGCAACGTCATCATCGCTTTCTGGGACGGTGAGGAGAAGGGGCTGCTGGGCTCGAAGCATTTCGTCCAAAGTTGCGATTTCATCGGGAAGGTCAAGGGATATCTGAACTTCGACATGATAGGGCGCAACAACAAGCCCGACCGTCCGCGCCACGTGGTTTACTTCTACACCGCCGCTCACCCAGCCTTCGGGCAGTGGCTTAAGGACGACATCGCCCGCTACGGCCTCGCTCTGGAGCCCGACTACCGCGCGTGGGACCGCCCCGTGGGTGGCAGCGACAATGCCTCGTTCGCCATGCGCGACATCCCCATCATCTGGTATCACACCGACGGACATCCCGACTACCACCAGCCTTCGGACCACGCCGACCGCCTGAACTGGGAGAAGGTGGTGGACATCACCAAGGCTTCGTTCCTCAACGTGTGGAACTTGGCGAATGAAGAAACTTATTAACACTGCATTATGGTACTGAACTACATCTGGGTCGCCTTTTTCGTCATTGCCTTCATCGTCGCGCTGGGCAAGCTCGTCTTTCTGGGCGACATGGACATTTTCACCGAACTGGTGAATGCCACATTCGACTCATCGAAAAGCGCCTTCGAGATATCGCTGGGCCTGACGGGCATCCTCGCCCTCTGGCTGGGCCTCATGAAGATAGGCGAGCAGAGCGGCCTGATAGGCGCCCTGTCGCGCTGGCTCAGCCCCGTATTCTGCCGCCTCTTCCCCGACATACCCAAAGGTCATCCGGCCATGGGTAGCATCTTCATGAACCTGTCGGCCAACATGCTGGGGCTAGACAATGCTGCTACGCCCATGGGCTTGAAGGCGATGAAAGAATTACAAGAACTAAACCCGCACAAAGATACGGCCACTAACCCGATGATCATGTTCCTGGTCATCAACACCTCGGGGCTTATCCTGATACCCGTCAGCATCATGGTCTACCGCGCACAGATGGGGGCCGCCCAGCCTACGGACATCTTCATCCCGACGCTGCTCACCACCACCGTGTCGACCTTTGTGGGCGTGGCGGTGGTCAGCATCAGCCAGCGCATCAATTTGCTTTGCAAGCCCATCCTGATGCTGGTGGGAGGCATCGCGCTGTTCTTCGCAGCACTGATTTACCTCTTCGTCCGCCTAGGGCGCGACCAGATGGGCACCTACTCCACGCTGACGGCCAACATCATCCTGTTCAGCATCATCCTGTTCTTCATCCTGTGGGGTGTGTGGAAGCGGACGAATGTCTATGACGCCTTCATCGAGGGTGCCAAAGAAGGCTTCACTACCGCCGTGCGCATTATTCCCTACCTGGTGGCTTTCCTGGTGGGTATCGCCGTCTTCCGTGCGTCGGGAGCGATGGACCTACTGGTCGAAGGCATCGGCGCTGTGGTGGGATGGTTCGGCGTAGATACGAGCTTTGTGGGCGCGCTACCCACGGCCCTGATGAAGTCGCTCAGCGGCAGCGGGGCCAACGGCCTGATGATCGACGCGATGAACCAGTATGGCGCCGATTCGTTCGTGGGACGCATGAGCTGCGTGGTGCGCGGCGCTTCGGACACAACGTTCTACATCCTGGCCGTCTACTTCGGCAGCGTAGGCGTCACCCGTACGCGCAATGCCGTGACATGCGGCCTGCTGGCCGACCTTTCAGGCATCGTGGCGGGCATTATCATTAGTTATTGGTTCTTTTAAATATAGGGATATGATTACTTACCAAACTGAGGGCGTAGACATGCCCGACATCCAAAAGCGCGAAACGACGGCATGGATCAAGGCCGTGGCGGCTTCCTACGGGAAGAAAATCGGTGAAATAGCCTACATCTTCTGCTCGGACGAGAAGATACTGGAGGTAAATCGCCAGTACCTGCAACACGATTACTATACGGACATCATCACCTTCGACTATTGCGAGGGCAACCGCCTGAGCGGCGACCTCTTCATCAGCCTCGACACCGTCCGTACCAACGCCGACCAGTTTGCCGGAGGCGATTACCGCCGCGAACTGCACCGTGTCATCATCCACGGCATCCTCCACCTCTGCGGCATCAACGACAAGGGACCTGGCGAACGGGAGATTATGGAGGAGGCGGAGAACAAAGCGCTGGGGTTAATAACTATCTGAACCCCGGCACTGGTGGCCGTATCGTAGGCCCGCCGTCCGACCGACCGCCACGATGATCGATGATGATGCCGCGGATGAGCTCGTAGATCAGTGGCCCCACGTCGAACTGCAACTTGAACTTGTCGTTAAACCGATAGCCCGGCATCACCACCGGCAGCGTCTCCCAGCGGCCCGTCAGGTCGTTGTAGAAGCGCTGTACACCAAGCTCCAGGCTGAAGCGCTCGGTGATGTCGAACCCCATTGTCCCCCCGTAAGAATAAGACTGCATATTGAGAAAGTCGCCTGTGCGCGCCGAGCCGAAAGCGGTGAACCACAGATGGTCCTGCGCCCGGTAGACCAATGCCCCCGAAAGGCCCAGCGACTGCCGACGGTTGAAGTAAGCCATGTTCATCCGCACGGCGTCCACCGTGGCCTGCAGGCTGAGACGATCATTCAGTTCCTGCTCAAAGCTGAAGGCGGCCTCGTTACGCAGCCCGATGCCTGGCAGGCTCGTCTGGCTGCCCATACCATAAATCTGCCCTGTGCGCCAGCGCCACAGGCTACCCTCCGTACGGAAATCGCCCTTGAAACGGAGCGACGGATTCTCCTGATAGGGCAGGCGCAGGTCGGGATCACGGCGCACGGGACGGAACACAGGCACCTCACGCCCTGCCTCGAGCGACGGCTCCAGCCGATACTCCTCCACACCAACGCCCGAAATGCCCGATTTCACCGGCAACTGCGGCGTGCCAGCGCCCACTCGGAGGCTGTCGCGGCGCACGCGCGTACTGTCTTCCTGCCCCGAAGCGGTCTGCACGCCCAGCAACAGTACGCCCAGCCACAGCAGGCAGACGACCGATATTCTTACGTTTCTCATATGTCCTCCTTTTTCAAGCGATGCAACTCACTGCTAAAGATACCGGAAAACCGCCATACTCCCTACGGTGAAGAAAATCATTTCAACATCTTTAACGCTGCCCCGCCCGATGGCACAAAGTAACATTCCTTACAGAAAACTTAGCTTTCCGTTTGAATAAATCAAATAATTGGTTACATTTGCAAGCAACGCAGCACGTTTTGCTGTAGGGACGCACCACGGTGCGTCCGCCTCCCCCGGCAAATGCTATGAGAACCAATTTTAATCGGACAACTATATGAAAGCAAGAAAGACCTTAACCCTCCTCCTGCTCGCCGCGCTGACCTTGGCGGCCTGCAAGTACGACGACTCCGAACTCTGGGAACAGGTGAACCAAAACACCGAAGAACTGGCTGCCCAGGCCGCGCGCATCGCCGCCCTCGAAGCCTGGCAGGCGGAAACGAATACCAACATCCAAGCCCTACAGACGCTGCTCAGCACGACGGACTACATCACCGCCGTGACGCCCGTCGTGAAGGACGGCGTGGAGGTGGGCTTCACCATCAGCTTCCTGAACACGTCCGCCATCACCATCTACCACGGCGCGAAGGGCGACAAGGGTGACAAGGGTGACACCCCGCAGATAGGCGCCACGCAAGCCGACGACGGCAACTGGTACTGGACGCTGAACGGCGAGCTCCTGACCGACACCGACGGCAACCCCATCCGCGCCAACGGCACGCAGGGCGAGCAAGGCGACCAAGGCCCCGCCGGCGACGACGCCCCGCTGCCCCAGCTGGCCACGGGCGCGAAACTCAACGAACAGCAAATCACCACCGACTCGCAGAACAAAGACATCGAGCCCGACGCCATCTACCTGAGCGTGGACGGCGGCAAGACATGGACACGCGTCAGCGGCGAACAGGGCGACACTGGCTCCACCGGTCCTACCGGCCCGCAAGGCGACAGCTTCTTTGAAAGCGTCAACACGAAGAACGCCGACTACGTAATCTTCAAGCTGGCCAACAACGGCGGCACCTTCCAAGTGCCACGCTACACGGGCATCGGCCTGACGTTCGATGTTCCGGGTGTATCCCTGCCCTACGGGCAAACGGCGAAAATACAATGCATTGTCACCGGCATCGACAACCCCACTGCGGACGACCTCTACCTGATAACCGTCCCCGACGGATGGAAGGCCTCCATCAGCGTTAACCTCATCCTCACCGTCACCGCCCCCGCCGACATAACGAGCGGCGCCGCCACGGGCGAAATCCTCGTGATGCTGGACAACAAGAAGGGCAGCACCACCATCGGGCGCATCACCGTCTTTTGCGGCACTGAGCTGACGATAGGCAACCTTCAGCCCGGCCAGCTTGCCACCCTGATAGGCAGCCGCATCGACCTGAAATCCATCACCGTGACAAGCGGCGAGATCAACGACGACGACTGGGAGGCCATCAAACGGAACAAAGACATGCTGACCGACCTCGACCTCGCGGGCACCACCTATACGGGCGACGACGCAGCAAAATTTGCATACACCGGACACATGGGAAACAACTCGACCCTCCAGACCCTCAAGCTGCCCCAAGGCGTCACGGGCATCGGAGACTACGCATTCAACCATTGCTCGTCCCTGACCTCCATTGACTTCCCTGTAGCGCTGAATACCATCGGAAACTACGCATTCTTCGGCTGCTCCCTCCTGAAATCCATCGAAATCCCGAGCGGAGTGACAGGCATCGGTGCGGGGGCATTCGGCGATTGCAGCTCCCTTTCCACCGCCACTTTCCTGGGTGAGACACCGCCCGTACATATTGGTCACGTCTTCTACCAGTATACCGCCCTTTCCGACATCTACGTGCCGGCCGGGTCGGTAGATGCCTACAAGGAAACATGGTTCGAATACGCGGACAAAATCAAAGCCATCGAGCCGTGACGCAGTAGGCCTTCCGAGGCCTCGGAAACCCCGCCAAAAGTTTTAGGCTGCACATCCGAAGGCTCGGAAACCCTGCCAAAAGTTTTAGGCTGCACATCCGAGGCCTCGGAAACCCTCCCAAAAGTTTTAGGCTGCCTTCCGAGGCCTCGGAAACCCTCCCAAAAGTTTTAGGCTGCACGTCCGAGGCCTCGGAAACCCTGCCAAAAGTTTTGGGCTGCTCGTCCGAGGGCTCGGAAACCCTGCCAAAAGTTTTGGCCGCGCGTCCGAGGCCTCGGAAATGACCGACAAACCTATTATTAACCCTCAAATACCCAACATTATGAAACAGATTTTACCCATTGGGCTCACCGGCCTTCCCGGCGGTACCCACATGCAATTCCACGACCAGGCGAACAGCTACATCATCGAGGCCACCGCCGCCGCGCTGCACGTAGAGGCGCAGGCCGCGCTGTATGCCTCCCTGCTGAAGCAGGAGGCGGCCATCATCAACCGCCCCTCGTCGCAACGCTACACGCAGCTGCTGGCCGACGCCGACACGCGGCGCGACAACGGCCTGATGGTGGTGCTGAACCTCATCAAGGCCCACCAACGCTCCATCGACGACGAGAAATACCGGGCTGCGGCACAGCTGGCTTCGGTCATCGCACCCTACAACACGGCCTACAGCAACTCCTACATGAAGGAAACGGCTGAAATCAAGGGACTGGTGGCCAGCTTGCGCTCGGCGGAAAACGCGCCTCTCGTCGCCCTGCTCGGCATAGAGGCCGAAGTGGACTTGCTGGACGAGGCCAACACGGCTTTCGAGGAAATACACCGCCTGAGCCAGGAGGACGCCCAGCAACGGCAGACACTGGAGGGCATCGACACGAAGGAGTTGCGCGGCCAGGTGGATGCCTGCTACCAGCAAATCGTCCTGGTGGTGAACGCCTTCGCCATCGCCTCGCCATCGGACGAGCTGGACGCATTCATCGATTCGGTGAACGGACTCATCTACCGCACGCAGCAGGAGGCCAGCCACTCGCACTCCACCAGCGGCTCCACGGCAGATACCGGCACGGATACGCCCGAACCGACGCCCGAACCGGAACCCGGCGGCGGCGAGGACGAGGGCGAAGGCGGAAGCCCGCTATAAATTGATAATTGATAATTGATAATTGAAAATTCATTCTCCATTTTCCATTCTCAATTCTCCATTAAAAAAAGGGGCTTCGGCCCCTTTTTTTTGTACCTTTGCCCAGCAAAAGCAAAGAAACAGAGAACAATGGAATTCAACTACGACGTAATCGTGATAGGCGCCGGCCATGCCGGATGCGAAGCCGCAGCCGCCGCAGCCCGCCTGGGCTCGGAGACCTGCCTCATCACCATGGACATGAACAAAATCGGGCAAATGAGCTGCAACCCCGCCGTGGGCGGCATCGCCAAGGGACAAATCGTCCGCGAAATCGACGCCCTGGGCGGACACATGGGCCTGGTGACGGACCGAACGGCCATCCAGTTCCGCCTGCTCAACCGCTCGAAAGGCCCCGCCATGTGGAGCCCCCGCGCGCAGTGCGACCGTGCCAAGTTCATCTGGGCCTGGCGCGAGGTGCAGGAAAACACGCCCCACCTGCACATCTGGCAGGACACCGTACGCCGCCTGCTCGTCGAGGACGGTGAAGTGCGGGGCGTGGAGACAGTATGGGGCGTAACGTTCCACGCACGCTGCGTCATCGTCACCGCCGGCACCTTCCTGAACGGACTGATGCACGTGGGCCGCACCATGCTGCCCGGCGGACGCATGGCCGAATCCGCTTCGTACGAACTGACCGAATCCATCGCCGCGCACGGCATCGCCTACGGCCGCATGAAGACCGGCACGCCCGTGCGCATCGACGGCCGCAGCGTCCACTACGAGGATATGGAAGTGCAGGACGGCGAGGCCGACTTCCACAAGTTCTCCTTCCTCGACACCCCCACCCGACAGCTGCGCCAGCTGCCCTGCTGGACGTGCTACACCAACGAGGAAGCGCACGAGGTGTTGCGCCGCGGCCTGCCCGATTCGCCCCTTTTCAACGGGCAGATCCAGAGCATCGGGCCGCGCTACTGCCCCAGCATCGAGACGAAAATCGTCACCTTCCCCGACAAGCCGCAGCACCAGCTCTTCCTGGAGCCCGAAGGCGAGACCACGCAGGAACTCTACCTGAACGGCTTCTCCTCGTCCCTGCCGATGGACATCCAGCTGGAGGCGCTGAAGAAGATTCCCGCCTTCCGCGACCTGGTAGTCTACCGTCCCGGCTACGCCATCGAGTACGACTACTTCGACCCCACGCAGTTGAAGCATACGCTGGAAACGAAGAAAATCAAAAACCTCTTCCTGGCTGGACAGGTGAACGGCACCACAGGCTACGAGGAAGCAGCCGGACAAGGCATCATCGCAGGCATCAACGCCCACATCAACTGCCACGGCGGCGAGCCCTTCACCCTGGCACGCGACGAAGCATATATCGGCGTACTCATCGACGACCTCGTAACAAAAGGCGTCGACGAACCCTACCGCATGTTCACCTCGCGCGCTGAATACCGCATCCTGCTCCGCATGGACGATGCCGACATGCGCCTCACTGAACGCGCCTACCACTTGGGCCTGGCCACGCGCCACCGCTATGATCTGCTGACCAGCAAACGTGAAGCCGTGAACCACATCCTGGACTTCGCCCGCAGCTACTCCATCAAGCCGGCGCTCATCAATTCCGCGCTCGAAGCACTGGGTACTACCCCGCTCCGCCAGGGCTGCAAACTGATCGACCTCATCAACCGCCCGCAGGTAACCATCGCTAACATTGCCGAGCACGTCAGCGCCTTCCACCGCGAACTGGACAAAGTAACCGAGCGTCGCGACGAGATTCTGGAAGCTGCCGAAATCCTCATTAAGTACGAAGGCTACATCGGACGCGAACGCATGATTGCCGATAAGCTGGCCCGCCTGGAAAGCATCAAGATCAAGGGCAAGTTCGACTACAACTCCTTGCAGTCCCTCTCCACTGAAGCGCGACAGAAGCTGGTGAAGATCGATCCCGAAACCATCGCACAGGCCAGCCGCATCCCCGGTGTATCCCCCAGCGACATCAACGTCCTGCTGGTGCTTTGCGGCCGCTGACGGGCCTTACGTTCCACGTGAAACAAAAAGTTCAATAAACCTAATAAAACAACTGATTATGAGCAAAGAAACTCTAAAGAAAAGCATCCGCGAAATACCCGACTTCCCGATACCGGGCATTCTGTTCTACGACGTGACCACCCTATTCAAAGACCCAGCCGCCCTACAGGAACTTTCGGACACGATGTACGAGATGTACAAAGACAAAGGCATCACGAAGGTCGTGGGCATCGAGTCGCGCGGCTTCATCATGGGACCGATCCTCGCCACCCGCCTGGGAGCCGGATTTGTGCCTATCCGCAAGCCCGGCAAACTGCCCGCCGAGACCATCGAAGAAAGCTACGAGAAAGAATACGGTAAGGATACGGTGCAGATGCACAAGGACGCCATCGATGAAAACGACGTTATCCTGCTGCACGACGACCTGTTGGCTACCGGCGGTACCATGGCCGCAGCCTGCAAGCTGGTAAAGCAGATGAACCCCAAGAAAATCTACGTAAACTTTATCATCGAGTTGCAAGAACTGCACGGTAGAGATGTCTTCGACAAGGACATCGACGTAGAAAGCGTTCTTTCTCTCTGATTTCATCGGGACACAGACAGGAAGACATAATCCCAACGCCCTGCCTGTGTCCTTCTTCTCCTCCGACCTTAACCCCGACTTCCCATGGACAAAGACCCCGAACTGAAGCTCAACGACTACCTGAGAGGCATCGTGCTGAACCTGCCCGAGAGCCCCGGTATCTACCAATACCTGAACGATGAAGGAACCATTATCTACGTTGGAAAGGCCAAAAATCTGAAAAGAAGAGTTTCCTCTTACTTCAACCGCGAACACGGTCCCGGCAAGACAAGGGTACTGGTGAGCAAGATTGCCGACATCCGCTACATCGTGGTCAATACGGAAGAAGACGCGCTGCTGCTGGAAAACAACCTCATCAAGAAATACAAGCCGCGCTACAACGTTCTGCTGAAAGACGACAAGACCTACCCCAGCATCTGCATCCAGAACGAATACTTTCCGCGCATTTTCAAGACACGCCGCATCATCCGCAACGGTTCGACCTATTACGGTCCCTACAGCCATCTGCCGTCCATGTATGCCGTCCTCGACCTCATCAAGCACCTGTATCCCATCCGCACCTGCAACCTCAACCTCAGTCCGGAAAACATACGCGCAAGCAAGTTCAATGTTTGTTTGGAATACCACATCAAAAACTGTGCCGGCCCCTGTATCGGCAAGCAGAGCCACGAGGAATACCTGAAGAACATCGGTGAAATCAAAGAAATCCTGAAAGGAAACACGCGCGACGTGGAGCAAATGCTCTATCAGCAGATGCAGGATCTGGCCGCCGAAATGAAATTCGAGGAAGCACAGAAGGTCAAGGAGAAATACCTGTTGATAGAGAACTACCGTTCACGCTCGGAAGTGGTAAGCAACGTGCTTCACAACATCGACGTCTTCTCCATCGAAGAAGATGCCGATGAAAAGGCGGCTTTCATCAACTACCTGCACATCACGAACGGTGCCGTCAACCAAGCCTTCACTTTCGAATACAAAAAGCGCCTTGAGGAAACCAAGGAGGAACTGCTCCAGCTGGGCATCGTCGAGATGCGCGAACGCTACAAAAGCCAATCACGCGAAATCATCGTGCCCTTCGAACTGAACATGGAATTGAAGGACGTGACCTTCACCATCCCCCAGCGTGGCGACAAAAAGAAACTGCTCGACTTGTCTATCCAGAATGTGAAGCAATACAAGGTGGACCGCCTGAAACAGCAGGAGAAACTGAACCCCGAGCAGCGCACCACGCGCCTGCTGAAGGAAATCCAACAACAACTGCACCTGGACCGCCTGCCCCTTCGCATCGAGTGCTTCGACAACTCGAACATTCAGGGCTCCGACCCGGTGGCCGGCTGCGTGGTCTTCGCCAAGGGAAAGCCGTCGAAAAAGGACTACCGCAAGTACAACATCAAGACCGTGGAAGGCCCCGACGACTATGCCTCGATGAAAGAGGTCGTATGGAGGCGATACAAGCGCGCTGTAGAGGAGAACACACCTCTGCCCGACCTCCTCATCACCGACGGTGGAAAGGGTCAAATGAGCGCCGTAAAAGAGGTTGTGGACGACCTAGGGCTGAACATCCCCATCGCCGGCCTGGCCAAGGACAACCGCCACCGCACAAACGAGCTGCTCTTTGGCTTCCCTCCGCAAAGCATTGGCCTGAAACAGGGTACACCACTATTTAACCTGCTAACCCGTATACAGGACGAAGTACACCGCTATGCCATCACCTTCCACCGCGACAAGCGCAGCAAGCGGCAGACGGCTTCGGAACTGGACGAAATAAAAGGCATCGGTGAAAAGACCAAAAACGCCCTGCTCAAGGAATTCAAGAGCGTGAAACGCCTCCGCGAAGCCACGCCGCAGGAATGGGCGGCCGTCGTAGGCGAGGCCAAAGCACGCATCCTGCAGGAACACTTCGGCAAGCAACAGGACGGGGCTCAGCAATAAAAATAAGCGGGCTTATTTGGTATTGCATTCTCCTTTCACTATCTTTCAATAAGATAGGAGGCGGTTCGGCATAATCAAATTGAAAAACTTAGTTTTCATTTGCTTCTGCGCTCACCTTTCACTATCTTTGTCAGTCAGTAAAACAAGATACAAAGACAATGAGAGTAGTGATACAACGCACCGCACACGCTTCGGTGACCATCAACGGACATTGCAAGGCGGCCATCGGCCAAGGCATGATGATACTCGTAGGCATCGAAGAAGCCGACGGACAGGAAGACATCGACTGGCTCTGCAAGAAAATCGTAAACCTGCGCATCTTCGACGATGAAAACGGCGTAATGAACCGCTCCATCCTCGACGCGGGAGGCGACATCCTCGTCATCAGCCAGTTCACCCTGCACGCCTCAACAAAGAAAGGAAACCGCCCGTCGTACATACGCGCCGCTAAGCCGGAGATTTCAATCCCCCTCTACGAACGGTTCTGCCAGGACCTCTCGGCCGCACTGGGCAAGGAAATAGGCACGGGAGAATTCGGTGCCGACATGAAGGTGGAGCTGCTGAACGACGGCCCCGTCACCATCTGCATCGACACCAAAAACAAGGAATAACCCCAAAAACGCAGCGATATGACACTGGAAGAAGCACAGAAACAGGTGGACAGCTGGATCAGGACGTACGGCGTGCGTTACTTCAGCGAACTGACCAATATGGCCGTACTGACCGAGGAAGTGGGCGAACTGGCCCGCGTCATGGCCCGCAAGTACGGCGACCAGTCGTTCAAGCCCGGTGAAAAGGACAATTTGGACGAAGAGATAGCCGACGTCTTCTGGGTGCTGCTCTGCATCGCCAACCAGACGGGCGTCGACCTGACCGAAGCTTTCCGCCGCAGCATCGAGAAGAAAACGAAACGAGATCAAGACAGACATATCAACAACCCTAAACTGAAGGAACATGGAAAGTAAAGAGCCCACCAAAAGCAAGTATGACGAAGCGCTGGCCAAATACAACACCAGCCTCGACGATGCGGACGTAGCCGCACAAGTGAAAGCCATCATCGAACAGAAAGTGGCCGAAAATGATACGCCCGAAGTCAAGAAATTCCTCTTCCACTGCATCGACCTCACTACGCTGAACACTACAGACAGCGACGAAAGTGTAATGCGCTTCACTCAGAATGTGAATCGCTTCGACGAAGAATTCCCCGATATGAAGAACGTGGCTGCCATCTGCGTCTATCCCAATTTTGCCGAAATCGTGAAAGATACACTCGAAGTGGAAGACGTAAAGATCGCCTGTGTATCGGGCGGATTCCCTTCCTCACAGACCTTTACCGAAGTAAAAGTTGCCGAAACCGCGATGGCTATTATGGACGGAGCCGACGAGATAGACATCGTCATCTCGGTAGGCAAGTTCCTCGTAGGCGACTATGAAAGCGTGTGCGACGAGATTCAGGAATTAAAAGAAACCTGCAAGGACAAGCATCTGAAGGTTATCCTTGAGACAGGCGCCCTCCGTATGGCTTCGAACATCAAAAAAGCCTCGATTTTATCGATGTATGCCGGTGCTGACTTCATCAAAACCTCGACCGGAAAACAGCAGCCTGCCGCCACACCCGAAGCCGCTTACGTGATGTGCCAAGCCATCAAGGAATATTACGAAGAGACGGGCAACAAGGTAGGCTTCAAGCCAGCCGGAGGCATCAACACGGTGAACGACGCCCTCGTCTACTACTCCATCGTGAAGGAAGTGCTGGGCGAAGAGTGGCTGAACAACACCCTGTTCCGCCTGGGCACCAGTCGCCTGGCCAACCTGCTGCTGAGCGACATACTGGGCAAGGAGACGAAGTTCTTCTAAACAGAATCGGAAACACAAGCATAAAAGGCCGCTTTCCTCCTCGGAAAACGGCCTTTTATGCTTATCATTACAATGCTTTATTTCTGCCTTTCCACTACATAATTAAGATAAGCCTCCAGTGACTGACGAACAGCTGTATCGGCCGTAGTAGGGAGCAGCGCAAAGGCCTTCTCGCGATAGTCGCGCATCACCCTTTCGGCATACTCAATGCCACCGTTTTCCTTCGTGAAGGCCACCAAACGGCCGATTTCATCGGCCGATGCCGTGCCCGACTTCACCCGCAGGGCAATGGCACGGGCCTCTTCATCGCCCGTCGAGTTGAGCACATGGAGCACGGGCAACGTCAGCTTGCCTTCGTGCATGTCGTTGCCCGTCGGCTTGCCTATCTGCTTGTCCTCATAATAATCGAAGATATCGTCCTTAATCTGGAAGCAGAGACCAATATATTCACCGAATAGACGTGCCTTCTCCACGTCCTCGGCAGAGGCTCCGGCCGACAGGGCACCACATTTGGTGCAGGCGGCAAAAAGCACGGCCGTCTTCTTGTGGATAATCTCAAAATAGACGGATTCGGAGAAATCGGTGTTGCCCACATTGGAGAGCTGGAGCAGTTCGCCGTCGGCCAGGTCCTGACCCAATGCGGAAACCACGTCGATGATGTCGTGATTGCGCGTCAAGGCCACCTGTACAAGGGCCGTAGCCAGCAGATAGTCGCCCGAGAGCACGGCCACCTTGTTGTTGAACACGGCGTTCACCGAGAGCTGTCCGCGACGTTCGCCGCTTTCGTCCACCACATCGTCGTGCACCAGGCTGGCATTGTGGAGCAGCTCCAGCGCCACGGCCGCATGAAGAGCCGCCGAAGAAACCGCGCCGCACAGCTTAGCCGAAAGCAGCACCAGCATAGGCCGCATCATCTTCCCGCTCCGCTGGCGAATGTGTTCGATTACACTATTGAGCAGCGGGTTGGAGCTGGAAAGCGAACGGGCAAACAGCTGCCTGAAATCTTCCAACTCAGCAGAAATGGGGGCTTGTATCACTGATGCTATATCCATGAGGGCATTATTTGGGTACAAAAATACGAATAAAACGGTTAATACGGTATTTTTTTGTACTTTTACCCTGCAAAAAAGGATAAAATGTATGAATTCAACCGATAAACTTTTCCTGCTCGACGCATACGCGCTCATCTACCGCGCCTACTATGCGCTCATCAAGAACCCGCGAATCAATTCAAAGGGGCAGAACACTTCGGCCATCCTGGGCTTCGTCAACACCCTCGAAGAGGTGCTCAAGAAGGAGAACCCCACCCACATCGGCGTGGCCTTCGACCCGGCCGGGCCCACCTTCCGCCACGAGGCCTACGAACAGTACAAGGCCCAGCGCGAGGAGACACCCGAAGCCATCCGCTTCTCCGTACCTATTATAAAGGACATCATCCGCGCCTACCGCATCCCCATCCTCGAGGTGGCGGGCTACGAGGCCGACGACGTGATAGGCACACTGGCCACCGAAGCCGGACGGCAGGGCATCACCACCTACATGATGACGCCCGACAAGGACTACGGCCAGCTGGTGGGCGAGCACGTCTTCATGTACCGCCCAAAGCACACGGGCGGCTTCGAGGTGATGGGCACGGAAGAGGTCAAAGCGAAGTTCGACATCCAGTCCACCCTGCAGGTCATCGACATGCTGGGCCTGATGGGCGACGCGTCGGACAACATCCCCGGCTGTCCGGGCGTAGGCGAGAAGACGGCACAGAAACTCATCGCCCAGTTCGGCAGCATCGAGAACCTGCTGGCCAACACCGACCAGTTGAAGGGCGCCCTGAAGACGAAGGTCGAGACGAACAGGGAGCAAATTGTCTTCTCCAAATTCCTGGCCACCATCAAGACCGATGTCCCCATCCAGCTCGACATGCAGGCCCTCGTCCGCGAAGAGCCAGACAAGGAAGCGTTACGACGAATTTTTGAGGAACTGGAATTCCGCACCCTCATCGACCGCGTGCTTGGCAAAGACGAAGCCCCCCACCCTGCCGCTCCGGCCGACCCGTTTGCCGGTACCCTCTTCGCCCAGCCTGCCGCTACGAAAGAGGCCGCTCCGAAGGCCGTTGCCCAAGGCGATTTGTTTGCGTTATTTGCGGACGAGGGGGCGGGCGACGCCGAAAATTCGATTCTCAGCAGCTTAGAAACGATAGGAACCGAATATCAACTTGTTGATACAGAAGAAAAAAGACGCGAATTTATTCAAAAGTTGTTGACAACAGAAATTCTCTCAATAGATACGGAAACCACCGGCACCGAGCCGATGGAGGCCGAACTGGTGGGCATGAGCTTCAGCGACGCCGAAAATCGGGCGTGGTACGTGCCCGTTCCTGCCGATCGGGAAGAAGCCCTAAAAATTGTAAACGAACTCCGACCGCTCTACGAAAACCCGAAATCGGTGAAGGTGGGGCAGAACATCAAGTACGACATGATTGTCCTACAAAACTACGGCGTCCGCGTGCAAGGTCCGCTCTTCGACACGATGCTCGCCCACTACGTACTCCAGCCCGAGCTGCGGCACAACATGGACTACTTGGCCGAAATCTACCTGCACTACCGCACCATCCACATCGACCAGCTCATCGGCCCGCGGGGCAAGGGACAGAAGAGCATGCGCGACCTCACCCCCGCCGAAGTCTACCGCTACGCCTGCGAGGACGCCGACGTCACCCTCAAGCTGAAGAACGTGCTCGAGAAGGAACTCAAGGCGCAGGGCGTGGAACACCTCTTCTTTGAAATAGAGATGCCGCTCGTGCCCGTCCTCGTGAACATCGAGAGCAACGGCGTACGCCTCGACACGGAAGCCCTGAAGCAGTCGGCCGCACACTTCAACGCCCGCCTCAGCCAAATCGAGGAAGACATCTACACACTGGCTGGCGGAGCCTTCAACATCGCCTCGCCGAAGCAGGTGGGCGAAGTGCTCTTCGACCGCCTCAAGCTGATGGAGAAACCCAAGAAGACCAAGACCGGCCAGTACGTCACCTCCGAAGAGGTGCTCGAAAGCCTCCGCGGCAAGCACGACATCGTGGGCAAGATACTGGAGCACCGCGGCCTGAAGAAGCTGCTGGGCACCTACGTCGAAGCCCTGCCCCAGCTCATCAACCCGCGGACGGGACGCATCCATACATCGTTCAACCAGGCCGTCACCGCCACGGGCAGGCTCAGCTCGAGCAACCCCAACCTGCAGAACATCCCCATCCGCGACGAGGACGGCAAGGAAATCCGCAAGGCCTTCATCCCCGACGACGGCTGCGAATTCTTCTCGGCCGACTACTCGCAGATCGAGCTGCGCATCATGGCCCACCTCAGCGAAGACCCCAACATGATCGAAGCCTTCGTCGAGGGCCACGACATCCATGCCGCCACCGCCGCCAAGATTTACAAGGTAGGCATCGACGAGGTGACCTCCGACATGCGACGCAAGGCCAAGACGGCCAATTTCGGCATCATCTATGGCATCTCGGTCTTCGGGCTGGCCGAACGCATGAACGTCTCACGCCAGGAAGCCAAGGAACTGATAGACGGCTACTTCGCCACCTATCCCTGCGTGAAGGCCTACATGGACCGCAGCATCAACGTGGCCCGCGAACAGGGCTATGTGGAAACAATCTTCCACCGCAAGCGCTTCCTGCCCGACATCAACTCGCGCAACTCCGTCGTGCGTGGTTATGCCGAACGCAACGCCATCAACGCACCCATCCAAGGCAGTGCCGCCGACATCATCAAAGTAGCCATGGCCCGCATCTATCAGCGCTTCCAAAGTAACAATCTGAAAGCAAAGATGATTTTACAGGTCCACGACGAACTGAATTTCAGCGTTCCGACGGCCGAAAAAGAGCTCGTGCAAAAAATTGTAATCGAGGAAATGGAGAACGCCTACCGCATGCACGTGCCCCTCAGAGCTGATTGTGGGTGGGGAACCAACTGGCTGGAGGCTCACTAAAGAGGCCGATAACAAAGTTTAACTTACAATCAGAAAGCAGCCAAAAGGAATTAATTAAAATGCACTTTGTATGCAAAATGTCCGGCAGACCATCCGCCGGACATTTTTTTTGATATTTATCAGGCAAAAAGAAAGGGGATAAACTCTGCAAATACTTACACTTTGAAAAATATTCTTCAAATATCAGACATTATGTCAATATAATGACTACCTTTGCACCGCTTTTCAGAAATGAGGCATAGAAAAAAGAAAGAATAGACATAAATTGATATTAATCATGAAAGCAAAAGTATCCTTAAAGAAATTGTTTGTATCCACCCTGTTTCTAACTCTTGGTGTAAGCGCATTCGCTTTCCAGAACAACGACTTCGTTTATAATTCGAAAGAAGTAAACGGACTGAAAGTGAGCCAAAGCGTCTACAAGAACAACAACAACCTGCTGACCAATTATCTGGAATACCATTACAAATATGATGACCAGAAACGTCTCATTGAGAACGAAACTGTATGTTGGGATGAGAATCTGAAGACTTGGAAAAAGGTAATGTGTGTACGCTACACATATAGTGATAATCAGGTAACGACCAACTATTACAAATGGAACGACCACAAAGGCCGGTACATAAAAGAAAATGGCAAAACAACCACTATGTACATAGCTGCCAAATAAGCAAGTATAAAATCCTTATACTCTCTTAATCGAAACTATTTTACTCCTAACAATAAACCAAACCTTTTTAGTTAACTGCGAAAAGCCGGAGTGCGTGATGCATCCCGGCTTTTTTATTTTTCTCTACCAACCAACTAACCATTCCATCTCCACACATGTAATTGCGCACAAGGTGCATAATCTTTAAATAAGACAAGAACACTACGGAAAGAAAAACCGAAAACAGAATTTTCGTTTTGCCTTTCCCTTGGTTTACACTATCTTTGCGGACTGAAAACAACTGACAACAAGAAGATAACTCTAAAATATAAGACAGACTATGGCATTAAAAGCAGGTATCGTGGGCCTTCCCAACGTGGGAAAATCCACACTCTTCAACTGCCTGTCCAGCGCGAAGGCACAGGCAGCCAACTTCCCATTTTGTACCATCGACGCCCAGATGGGCCAGGTATCCGTGCCCGACGAACGACTGACCAAGTTGGCCGAAATCGTCCATCCGGGTCGCATCGTCCCCGCCGTGTGCGACATCGTCGACATTGCCGGACTCGTCAAGGGCGCCAGCAAGGGTGAAGGCCTGGGCAACCAGTTCCTGGGCAACATCCGCGAATGCGACGCCATCATCCACGTGCTCCGTTGCTTCGACAACGGCAACATCGTTCACGTGGACGGCTCCGTCGACCCCGTGCGCGACAAGGAAATCATCGACACCGAACTCCAGCTGAAAGACCTCGAGACGGTAGAAAACCGCATCAAACGCGTGGAGAAGGTAGCCAAGGTAGGCGGTGACAAGAATGCCAAAATAGAGTACGAACTACTGCTCCGCTACAAGGAAGCGCTGGAGCAGGGCAAGAGCGCCCGCACCGTTGTTCCTCAGAACGAAGACGAAGAAACCTGCGCCCACCAGATGTTCCTGCTCACCACCAAGCCCGTGCTCTACGTGTGCAACGTGGACGATACCTCCGCTGCCACCGGCAACGCCTACGTGGAGCAGGTGCGCAAGGCCATCGAGGATGAGGATGCCCAGCTGATGATTATCTCCGCCCAGACCGAAGCCGACATCGCCGAACTGGAGACTTATGAGGAGAAACAGATGTTCCTCGAAGACCTCGGCCTGAAGGAGAGCGGTTGCAACCGACTCATCAAGGCCATCTACAGCCTGCTCAATCTGGAAACGTTCATCACCGCCGGCGAAATGGAAGTCAAGGCCTGGACCTATCGCAAGGGATGGAAGGCTCCGCAATGTGCCGGCGTCATCCACACCGATTTCGAGAAGGGCTTCATCCGCGCCGAGGTCATCAAGTACGACGACTACATCAAGTATGGTTCCGAAGCTGCCGTACGTGAGGCCGGCAAGCTCAGCGTCGAAGGCAAGGACTACGTGGTGCAAGACGGCGACATCATGCACTTCCGCTTCAACGTGTAAGGATAAAGACAAGATAAAGGACGAGGCCACGGGGCAAGCACCCGGATGGCCTCGTCAAATTATTCCCCCTGATACAAAACAACCATAACTCCATGAAAACAATTCTCCCACTCCTCCTCGCCCTTCTGGTTCTCCCCCTGCAGGCACAGACGGCGGCCGACAGCGTAACCATCTGTGGACGCGTGACCGACTACGAAGGACAGCCCATCGACTGTTGTTCGCTCTTCTGGCAGACACCTTCGTTCGACGACGCAGCCCAGGCCATGACAGATGCCGACGGGCGCTACTCGATACGCATTCCCCGCGGCAAGTACCAAAGTATGGGAGCCTTGCGCATGGACACCTATCCGCATACGCCCAAAGGTTCGGCCCTGCCGGCAGCCGACCAGCGGCTGGAATTCTGGGCATGGGACTTCATCGCCGACCGCGACACGACGCTCGACATCCGCTACCATCGCATGGAAGTCTACGGCCTGCGCGTGTTCCGCATCCCCGGAGCCATGCCCTGCTACCAGATATTCGTCCGCCCCATGAGCCTAACCCGCTTCCAGCAGATGGAAGCCTCCCAGACGCAGCATGCCCAAGACGTGGACAACATCGAGCAGGGAGCCGCACGCGACGACGCACGTGCCGTCCGCCTCGCCCCCACCCTCGACCGCCTGAAGGCCACTGTATGGATAGATGGCGAGGAAGTACCCATCCTGATGAAGCAGGAAATCAAGGAATACTTCTCGGCCGACGAATGGGGGAATGCCTACCTCCTCACCACAGACCGCCCCAAGCGCAGTACCGCCCTGCCCTACCACGTCTCCAAGGTAGAACTGGAAGACCTGGACAACGGCGACCGGGGTGAAGGGCTCTACTATATGGAAAAAGAAAAGTATGTAAACTGAACAAATACATCCTAACCCTCAAAAACAAATACAGCATGAAGAACTATCTCATTGCAGGTACCGGCGGCGTAGGCGGAAGCATCGCCGCCTTCTTGGCACTGGCAGGGAAAAACGTCACCTGCATTGCCCGCGGCGAACACCTGGCCGCTATCCGCGAACACGGACTCCGTCTCCACTCCGACCTCAAGGGCGAACACACCCTGCATGCCCCCGCCTGTACGGCCGAGGAATATCAGGACAAGGCAGACGTCATCTTTGTCTGCGTCAAAGGATATTCCGTCAATTCCATCACCGACCTCATCCGGCGGGCCTCGAAACCCGAAACCGTGGTCATCCCCATCCTCAACGTCTATGGCACAGGGCCCCGCATCCAGCGTCTGGTGCCGGGCGCGACGGTGCTCGACGGCTGTATCTACATCGTGGGCTTCGTCAGCGGCCGGGGCGAAATCACACAGATGGGGAAGGTGTGTCAAAAAGCACACCTTCTTTGTTTAGCACAAAGCCCCGACTTTCACAAGCTGGGGCTTTGTTGTTACCTAAAGATTTTGTATCTTTAAGCCTAAAGATTTATACATATGGCAAAGATACATTTTCGTCCCTACACTCCCAACCAAACGGTACTATTTCCGCAAAGAATCGATGAAGATATTGCAGAAAACGATCCTATACGCATGGTTGACGCTTTGGTTGAAAGCCTGAATCTTGAAGGTTTCAGGAAGTTATACAAAGAATGCGGCCGTAGTCCTTACCATCCCAAGATGATGCTAAAGGTTATCTTGTATGCCTATATGAACAATATATACTCCTGCCGGAAAATAGAAAAGCTCCTTCGTCGTGATATCCATTACATTTGGTTAGCCGGTTATGAGAAACCGGACTTTATTACTATCAACCGTTTCCGTAATCGGGTGAAGAAGGAGATCAACGAAGTGTTTACCCAAACCGTACTTCTGCTTTCATCCAAAGGTTTCATCAGTCTGAATGTGGAATATATTGACGGAACAAAGATTGAGTCCAAGGCCAACAAATATACTTTTGTATGGCGGAAGAGCGTTGAGCGAAACCGTGAACGACTGATGAAGAAAATCAGTGTTTTGTTAAGCCAAATAGATGACGTCATCGCTCAGGAAAAAGCTTCGGAAAACAACGAGGAAATTGAGTTTACTCCTTCCATGCTGACAGAAATGGCGGGAGAATTACGCACTGCTCTTGAACAGACTTCAGAACCATCCACGAAAGAGCAGAAATCTGCGCTGGGAAAGAAACGCAAGCAGCTGAAAGAACTGGAAGCACATAGAGATAAGCTTCAGGAATACAATAACCATCTGGACAATCTTCAGGACCGCAACTCTTATTCCAAGACAGACAAAGAGGCCACTTTTATGAGAATGAAGGAGGATGCCATGCACAACGGTCAGACAAAACCAGGATATAATCTTCAGATTGCTACGGAAAATCAATTCATTATCGATTATTCTCTTTTTCCGAATCCGACTGACACCTTGACGATGATTCCCTTTCTGAAGTCCTTTGCCGACAGATACGGCCGTTTGGCTCATACGGTGGTTGCTGATTCCGGTTACGGATCAGAAGAGAATTACCACTTTATGTCGGAAAACGGGATGGAAGCATACGTCAAATACAATTGTTTCCACATGGAGCAGCGGCCAAGATTTAAACCGAATCCTTTTAAAGCCGAAAACTTTTTCTACAATGAAGAACAGGACTACTGCGTCTGTCCAATGGGACAAAAGATGCAGAGGGCAGGTACCAGGCATACGAAAACCGAATCCGGATATGTAGTCGAATATGCCAGGTATAGGGCTGTCAGATGCGAAGGGTGTCCGTTAAGATGTCTGTGTTTTAAAGCTAAAGGAAACAGGACGATAGAACTGAATCACCGACTCAGGATATACAAACAGAAAGCCCGGGAACTTCTCTGTTCCGAAGAAGGACTGAAACACAGAGGGCAAAGGTGTATAGAACCGGAAGCTGTATTTGGACAGATAAAATTCAACATGAACTACAAGCGCTTCCGTCATTTTGGAAAGGACAAGGTCCTTATGGACTTTTCCTTCCTGGCCATCGCCTTCAATATAAAAAAGATGTGTACCAAGATGAATAAAGAGGGGATAAATTGGCCAATTAAACACCTTTACGGCCTTATTACCACTCATTTAAGCTATTGGGAACAAAATATCGAGATTATCTTCAGAATATCGCTGCTTGAAAAAGTTAACAACGCTCTTATCGTTGATAAAGAAAAGAGGGTGAATCGCGTATTACGACACACCCTCCTGGTCTATGGTGCGCACCAAGGAACGGATGTTCCCCGTGAAACACTCGAAGCCGTGCAGCGCGACCTGCAGGACAGCGGCATCAAGGCCGAAATCTCGGACGACATCAACCGCGACACCTTCGTCAAGTGGTCGTTCATCTCGGCCATGGCTGTGACGGGCGCCTACTACGACGTGCCTATGGGCGAAGTACAGAAGCCTGGCGTCGTGCGCGATACATTTATCGGCCTCTCACGCGAAAGTGCCGCCTTGGGCCGCAAACTGGGCATAGAGCCGAAGGAAGACCTGGTGGAATACAATCTGAAGGTGATGGACAAGCTCGACCCGCACAGCACCGCCTCCATGCAGAAAGACATGGCTCGCGGACACGAAAGTGAGGTACAGGGACTGCTGTTCGACATGATTGCCGCCGCCGAAGCGCAGGGCATCGACATCCCCACCTACCGGATGGTGGCAGAAAAGTTCAGAAATCTCTGACCCGCGGATTTTGTTCTTTGCCGGATAAAGACTACTTTTGGCAACCGTAACCATAAAACTAAGAAAGAAACGTCATGTTACCGTTACTCAACATCCACTGGAACCCCGATCCCGAACTGTTCAACCTCTTCGGCATCTCCATCCGTTACTATGGCCTGCTGTGGGTCATCGGCCTGGCTTTTGCCTACTTCATCGTGCAGAAAGAATACCGCGACCGGCGCATCGGCGACGACAAGTTCGAACCGCTGTTCTTCTACTGCTTCTTCGGTATCCTCATCGGTGCCCGCCTGGGCCACTGCCTGTTCTACCAGCCCGACTACTACCTGCACCACTTCTGGGAAATGATTCTCCCCGTGAAGTTCCTGCCGGATGGCGGATGGAAGTTTACGGGCTACGAAGGCCTGGCCAGCCACGGCGGCACGCTGGGACTCATCATCGCCCTATGGCTCTACTGCCGCAAGACGAAGATGCACTACATGGACGTGCTCGACATGATTGCCGTAGCCACCCCCATCACCGCCTGCTGCATCCGTCTGGCCAATCTGATGAACTCCGAGATTATCGGGCGGCCGACGGACGTACCCTGGGCTTTCGTCTTCGAGCGGGTGGACATGGTGCCCCGCCATCCGGCCCAGTTCTACGAGGCGCTGGCCTATTTCGTCTTCTTCCTCGGCATGGTGTGGCTATACAAGCGCGGGCAGAAACAGGCTCCTGCCATCCCGCGTACCGACTTCAGCAAGGGTGCGAAAGCCGACGCACAAGTCACCCCGCTCTATCACCGCGGCTTCTTCTTCGGCCTCTGCCTAACGGAAATCTTCGTCTTCCGCTTCTTCATCGAGTTCCTCAAGGAGAACCAGGTGGACTTCGAGGACGGCATGACGCTGAACATGGGCCAGTGGCTCAGTGTGCCCTTCGTCCTCATCGGCCTCTACTTCATGTTCTTCTACGGACGACAGAAGAAGGCGTGACGTCCCTGTGGCTTCGGACCGCTGAAAACATCCCCGCTTTTCCCCTGAAAGATACGACCTTTTGATGCAAAACATTGCTTCTTTTGCATCAAAAGGTCGTATCTTTTATAGAAAGGCAAAGGAAGTAAGCAATCACATCTGCCATCTTCGTTGCGTCCATGCCAGATTGTCGATATAAAACGAGGGTGTGTCGTAATACGCGATTCACCCTCTTTTCTTTATCAACGATAAGAGCGTTGTTAACTTTTTCAAGCAGCGATATTCTGAAGATAATCTCGATATTTTGTTCCCAATAGCTTAAATGAGTGGTAATAAGGCCGTAAAGGTGTTTAATTGGCCAATTTATCCCCTCTTTATTCATCTTGGTACACATCTTTTTTATATTGAAGGCGATGGCCAGGAAGGAAAAGTCCATAAGGACCTTGTCCTTTCCAAAATGACGGAAGCGCTTGTAGTTCATGTTGAATTTTATCTGTCCAAATACAGCTTCCGGTTCTATACACCTTTGCCCTCTGTGTTTCAGTCCTTCTTCGGAACAGAGAAGTTCCCGGGCTTTCTGTTTGTATATCCTGAGTCGGTGATTCAGTTCTATCGTCCTGTTTCCTTTAGCTTTAAAACACAGACATCTTAACGGACACCCTTCGCATCTGACAGCCCTATACCTGGCATATTCGACTACATATCCGGATTCGGTTTTCGTATGCCTGGTACCTGCCCTCTGCATCTTTTGTCCCATTGGACAGACGCAGTAGTCCTGTTCTTCATTGTAGAAAAAGTTTTCGGCTTTAAAAGGATTCGGTTTAAATCTTGGCCGCTGCTCCATGTGGAAACAATTGTATTTGACGTATGCTTCCATCCCGTTTTCCGACATAAAGTGGTAATTCTCTTCTGATCCGTAACCGGAATCAGCAACCACCGTATGAGCCAAACGGCCGTATCTGTCGGCAAAGGACTTCAGAAAGGGAATCATCGTCAAGGTGTCAGTCGGATTCGGAAAAAGAGAATAATCGATAATGAATTGATTTTCCGTAGCAATCTGAAGATTATATCCTGGTTTTGTCTGACCGTTGTGCATGGCATCCTCCTTCATTCTCATAAAAGTGGCCTCTTTGTCTGTCTTGGAATAAGAGTTGCGGTCCTGAAGATTGTCCAGATGGTTATTGTATTCCTGAAGCTTATCTCTATGTGCTTCCAGTTCTTTCAGCTGCTTGCGTTTCTTTCCCAGCGCAGATTTCTGCTCTTTCGTGGATGGTTCTGAAGTCTGTTCAAGAGCAGTGCGTAATTCTCCCGCCATTTCTGTCAGCATGGAAGGAGTAAACTCAATTTCCTCGTTGTTTTCCGAAGCTTTTTCCTGAGCGATGACGTCATCTATTTGGCTTAACAAAACACTGATTTTCTTCATCAGTCGTTCACGGTTTCGCTCAACGCTCTTCCGCCATACAAAAGTATATTTGTTGGCCTTGGACTCAATCTTTGTTCCGTCAATATATTCCACATTCAGACTGATGAAACCTTTGGATGAAAGCAGAAGTACGGTTTGGGTAAACACTTCGTTGATCTCCTTCTTCACCCGATTACGGAAACGGTTGATAGTAATAAAGTCCGGTTTCTCATAACCGGCTAACCAAATGTAATGGATATCACGACGAAGGAGCTTTTCTATTTTCCGGCAGGAGTATATATTGTTCATATAGGCATACAAGATAACCTTTAGCATCATCTTGGGATGGTAAGGACTACGGCCGCATTCTTTGTATAACTTCCTGAAACCTTCAAGATTCAGGCTTTCAACCAAAGCGTCAACCATGCGTATAGGATCGTTTTCTGCAATATCTTCATCGATTCTTTGCGGAAATAGTACCGTTTGGTTGGGAGTGTAGGGACGAAAATGTATCTTTGCCATATGTATAAATCTTTAGGCTTAAAGATACAAAATCTTTAGGTAATAACAAAGCCCCAGCTTGTGAAAGTCGGGGCTTTGTGCTAAACAAAGAAGGTGTGCTTTTTGACACACCTTCATCAATCATTTTCAAAAACAGGATATTTTATTTCCCTTTGACGATGCGCTTGATGTCGTTCAGCTTGTTCAGCGCCTCGAGAGGCGTCAGGTTGTTCACGTCGAGATTCAGTATCTCGTCGCGTATCTGGTACAGCACGGGGTCGTCCAGCTGGAAAAAGCTGAGCTGCATGCCGCCGGCCGACGACGGCCCTTCGGTGATGGTCTTGCCCGTGACAGTACCCGTCTGGCGGTTCTCGCGCTCCAGCTGCTTCAGGATTTCGTCGGCGCGCTTCACGATGCTCTTGGGCATGCCTGCCAGCTTGGCCACATGGATACCGAAGGAGTGTTCGCTGCCACCCCGCTCCAGCTTGCGCAGGAAGATGACCTTGCCGTCCACCTCCTTCACCGCCACGTTGTAGTTCTTGATGCGGACGAAGCTCTTCTCCATTTCGTTCAGCTCGTGGTAGTGCGTGGCAAAGAGGGTGCGCGCCTTGGCCCGCGGATGTTCGTGAATGTACTCCACGATGGCCCAGGCGATAGAAATGCCGTCGTAGGTCGACGTGCCGCGCCCCAGCTCATCGAAGAGCACGAGGCTGCGCGGCGAGAGGTTGTTCAGGATGTCGGCCGCCTCGTTCATCTCGACCATGAAGGTCGATTCGCCCACGGAGATGTTGTCGCTGGCGCCCACACGGGTGAATATCTTGTCTACCACCCCGATGTGCGCGCTCTCGGCAGGCACGAAGCAGCCTATCTGCGCCATGAGGGTGATGAGGGCCGTCTGGCGGAGCAAGGCCGACTTACCGGCCATGTTGGGACCGGTGATGATGATAATCTGCTGTGTCTGGCTGTCGAGCATCACGTCGTTGGCCACATACTTCTCGCCGATGGGGAGCTGCTTCTCGATGACGGGATGGCGGCCCTGACGGATGTCGAGCACGTCGTCGTCCGAAAGGACGGGACGGATGTAGTTGTTCTCGCGCGCGGCCGTGGCAAACGACAGGAGGCAGTCGAGGCGGGCCACCTGATTGGCATTGATCTGGATGGCGGGGATAAACTCGCTCAGAGCCTGCACCAGCTCGTTGTAGAGCTGTGTCTCGAGCACCAGTATCTTGTCTTCCGCGCCGAGTATCTTCTCTTCGTATTCCTTCAGTTCCTGCGTGATGTAGCGTTCGGCGTTGACCAACGTCTGCTTGCGTATCCACTCCTGGGGTACTTTCTCCTTGTGGACGTTGCGCACCTCGATGTAGTAGCCGAAGACGTTGTTGTAACCTATCTTCAGGCTCGGTATGCCCGTCAGCTCGCTTTCGCGCTGCTGCAACTGGAGCAGGTAGTCCTTGCCGCTGTAGGCTATCTGGCGCAGCTCATCGAGCTCGGCGCTGACGCCCTGCTTGATGACGCCGCCCTTGTTGACCAGCAGCGGCGGGTCGTTGTTGATTTCACGGTCGATGCGGTCGCGGATGGACTGGCAGACGTTGAGCTGCTCGCCGATACGGTTCAGGCTGGCATTGTCGGCCTCCAGGCAGGCCTGCTTGATGGGTTCGACGGCCTGCAGCGCCACCTTCAGCGCCACCACCTCGCGGGGGCTGACACGTCCCACGGCCACCTTCGACAGGATGCGCTCCAGGTCGCCGATGCGGTGCAGCTGCTCCTCCACCAAGTCGCGGAAGTCGGGCTGGCGGAAGAAGTATTCCACCACGTCCAGGCGGTCGTTGATGGGGCGCACGTCCTTCAGCGGGAACACCAGCCAGCGTTTCATCAGGCGGGCACCCATGGGGCAGATGGTCCTGTCGATGACGCTGAGCAGCGAACTGCCCCCGTCGTTCATCGAGCCCATCAGCTCGAGGCTGCGCACGGTGAACTTATCGAGCCGGACGTACTTGTCCTCCTCGATGCGGGCCAGCGACGTGATGTGACCTATCTGCGTATGTTGCGTCATGATGAGGTATTGCAGGATGGCTCCCGACGCGATGATACCGTTCTTCAGGTGCTCCACGCCGAAGCCTTTCAGATTCTTCACCTCGAAGTGTTTCAGCAGCTTTTCGCGGGCCGTCGTTTCGGTAAACACCCAGTCGTCCAGCTCGAAGGTGAAGAACTTGCTTCCGAAATTACCTTCGAACATCGGCCGCTTGCCTCGTTCGAAGAGCACCTCCTTGGGGCCGAAGTTGTTGAGCAGCTTGTCGATGTAGTCGAAGGGGCCTTCTGCCGTCAGGAACTCACCCGTCGATATGTCCAGAAAAGCCACGCCGCAGGCTCCCTTGCCGAAGTGTACGGCAGCCAGGAAGTTGTTCTCGCGGTAGTTCAGCACGTTGTCGTTGATGCTGACACCGGGCGTCACCAGCTCCGTAATGCCGCGCTTCACCAACTTCTTGGTCAGCTTGGGGTCTTCCAGCTGGTCGCAGATGGCCACGCGCTTGCCCGCACGGATGAGCTTGGGCAGGTACGTGTCGAGCGCATGATAGGGAAATCCGGCCATCTCGATGGTCTTCTCCTTGCCGTTGGCACGCTTGGTCAGCGTGATGCCCAGGATTTCGGAGGCCACAATGGCATCGGTCGAGTAGGTTTCATAGAAGTCTCCGCAACGGAACAGCATCACGGCGTCAGGGTGCTTGGCCTTGAGGTCGAGAAACTGTTTCATCATCGGTGTAAGGACAATATCTTCGTTCATGAGGTTTCGGCTTAAAAACTAAACAGAAACAAAGATAAATCTTTTTTAGAAAACAAGCATCTGCGGGCTCCCATTCCTTAGTAACCCTTAACAAAATAGCGCATATTCATAAAACATGTTATATAACATGCGTTTTTTCTTGCAGAATTTGCAAATTTCCCAAAAGTCTGTACCTTTGCATCGTGTTTTTCATAGTATTAGATTTTAAGGTTAACAAAGGTTGGAGTACAGCGGTACTCCTTTTTTTATGCCCTTACGCCAACAAGCCTCCCCGTCGGCTCATTCTTCTTTCCCGTCCGTCACTGCCGGCACAGCTACCTCGCGCCACAACCTTTTCCTGAACCCCAACGGCGTTTCGCCCGCATTCCGCCGGAAGAATTTGCAGAAAGCAGAAGTGTCGCTGAAATTGAGTCTTACCGCTACATCGCTCACCGCCAGACTGCGATTGCCCAGCAAAGTACGCGCCTCCATCAGCAGCAGCTCGCTGATGATGCCGTTCACCGTCTTGCCCGTCCCCGTCCGTACGATGCGCGACAGATACTGTTCGCTGATAGCCAGCTCGCGGGCATAGAAAGCCACAAAATGCTCTTCGCGGAAATGACGGGTGACGAGGGCATAGAATTCCTGCAACACATGCTCCTTGGGGCTTATATGCCGGCGGATGGGGGTACGCCGCGAAAGGAAGTCGGCAATATCGAGCAACAGGGCATTGCAGGCAGCCTGAAGACGGCGGAAGAGGAACTTGTGGTCGGAATCCAGCAGCCGCATCAGCACTTCCAGCTGGCTGCGCATCTCCTGCATCTCGTCTTCGGCCAGCAGGAGGGTATATTGCCTGTTCTGCCGCAGGGTAGACAGCAGGAGGGCGGCCGTCTGCGTCAGGTATGAATCGTTGGTCAGCATGGCTTCCGAAATGGAAAGGGTAATGAAGCGGATGTCTTTCGACGAAAACAGATGGTCGGTCAGGTAGTTGGCCCCATGCACCAGCAGTGTGCCCGACTCCATGACGATATGTTCTCCGTTGAGCAATATCTCCGAACGCCCTTCCAGTATAAAGATCAGATAGAGTTCACGGTTGAAGTAGGCTACATCTGCCGGATAGTTGCGGTTGTCGTATCCGCTTTCGAAGCAGACCACATCTTCCCGATAATGGGGGATTCCCGGACGCTCTTTCAGCATCCCTGCATTGTCGAATATACAAGATTTTACCATTTCAGTTCAAATATATGCCTGCAAAAGTAGTATTTGTTTCGTAATATACAAAAATTGAATCGGATTGTATAACCCGATGCGAACGAAAAAGGCGAACTTTGCGCCCCGAAAACAAGGTAAAAAGATCAGGATATGAAAAGTATGTTCAAAAGATATCTGGTATTTGTAGCAGGATTGTACTTCCTGGCTGCGGGTGTGGTACTCATAGTCCGTTCGGCATTGGGCACGACTCCCATCTCGAGTGTCAACTATGTGATGAGCCTCAACACACCGCTCACACTGGGCACCTGTACATTCATCATCAACATGCTGCTCATCGTAGGGCAGTTCTGGCTGGTACGCGGACGGGGCAGTCGTCAGGACACCGTCGAAATCCTCCTCCAGATTCCTTTCTCCTTCATCTTCTCGGCCTTCATCGACCTGAATATGCTCCTTGCGGCCGACATCCGCCCGTCCAACTATGCCATGTCCATCGCCTTGCTGCTCGTAGGATGCCTCGTCCAGTCGGTAGGCGTGGTGCTCGAACTGAAGCCCCGTGTAGCCATGATGAGCGCCGAAGCGTTCGTAAAATATGCCTCCAGCCGCTACCGCCGCGAGTTCGGACGTACGAAAGTGTGCTTCGACGTCACACTGGTAACACTGGCCGTCCTGCTCTCGCTGGCCTTCACGCAAACCATCGAGGGCGTACGCGAAGGCTCGCTCATTGCAGCCGGCCTTACCGGTTATATCGTCACTTTCCTCAACCACAAAATCATGACGCGCAAGAACCTCTACCGTCTGATCCCTGTGTTGAGACCTGCCACCGACAAGAAACAGGAGGCTTTAGAGGCCTGTTAAAGACTTTTTTACTTAACAACTGCATGTAAGGTCTAAAACATGTTATAAAACAGAATTTTATATTTGCATTATTTGCAGATTTCCCCAAAGTGCGTACCTTTGCATCGTGTTTTTCATAGTATTAGATTTTAAGGTTAACAAAGGTTGGAGTACAGCGGTACTCCTTTTTTTATGCCCATACGTTTCCTCTCCATTCTTCCCCAGTCGACAAAATAATTTTTCCCAGTCAGAAAAAAACGGAACCAGCCTGTAACTAATCGGAAACCTCGGACGACCAACTGAACAAAAAGCCGGAAAAATGACAGACAAAAACAAGGAAAAAGAATTCACCGACCTGCTGCTGCAACACCAGGCCATCGTCTACAAGGTGTGCCTGCTGTATGCGCAAGACAAGGAAGACCTCGCCGACCTCTACCAGGAGACAGTGTACAACCTGTGGAAAAGCTACAGGACATTTGAAAACAGAAGCAGCTTCGGCACCTGGGTCTATCGCATCGCGCTGAACACCTGCATCACCGACCTGCGCCGCAGGAAGCGCCACGAGTACGTACCCCTACGTCTGACAGATACCGACCTGACGGACGACGACCCGCAGGACGAAATGCTGAACGACCTTTACAGCCTCATTCGCCGCCTGAACAAGCTGGACCGCATGTACATCGTCCTCTGGCTGGACGGAAAGACCTACGAGGAGATTGCCGACATCATCGGTACCAACCGAAATCAGGTAGCCGTCAGGCTACACCGCATCAAAGAGAAACTGAAAACCATGTCCAACCTTTAACTTTACATTATCATGAATCTGGAAGAAATGCAACAAGCGTGGAAAGAACTCAACGAACGGGTCGCACGCAACGAAATCCTGCATCGGGAAGAAGTAAAGAGAATCTTGAACACACGCAAGGAAAACCAATTGGAGAAACTGATGAGACTGGAGAAGACAGGGCTGTTGACCATCGTAGTCTTGTGTCTGTTCTGTATCTATGCCTGGACAACGTTCCCCGGCTACCACCTGGCTACCAATATCACAGCGGCCATTCTGCTCGCCGGCAGCCTCGTCTTACAGGCAGGCCGACTACACCAGCTGACCAGTATGAAGCGGGCAGAGAACCTGGAAGTACAAATCCGATACGCCCTGCGCTACAAAGCCGCCTACAACCGCACCTATCTGATTCTCTACCCGATTATCATCCTTTTTGCCATTATGCTCGTCGTCAACTTCCACACGCTGTTCAACCGCACCCTCATCCTACTGCTACTGGCCGTCTGCCTCATAGCCGACTATTTCATATTCCACTACACGCACGGCCGGGTGAAGCAGATGATTGAAGTCAACCGAGAACTCAAGCAGATAGAAGAAGAATGACTGAAGAAAAGCATAGGCGGAACAGGGTAAGCAATGCCCTGTCCCGCCTTTATTGCAGCTTCAGGAAACGACCTTACAAGCTATACAGTCACCATTTTCAATCATAAAATCAGGATAGGCAAAAACTTCTACCGTTTGATACCCTTGCTGAGACCTACCACCGACAAAAACAGGAAGCCTTAAAGGCTCATTAAAGACTTTTTTACTTAACAACTGCATGTAAGATCTAAAACGTGTTATATAACAGACTTTTCTGACTACATTATTTGCAGATTTCCCCAAAGTCCGTACATTTGCAATGTGTTTTTCATAGTATTAGATTTAAGGTTAACAAAAGGTTGGAGTACAGCGGTACTCCTTTTTTTATGCCCATACGCAAATGGCCTCCACTCCACACAATCTTTCCATTCAATCCTCCCTCAGCTGATCTATCTGGACAGCCGTCTTTGGCCAGCTGGGACGGATAGCCGAGCCGTAGTTCACAATTACTCCCTCCTTATTCACCAGCAGGAAGAAGGGTATGCCGTCCTGCCCCAGATGCTTGGACATTTTCTGCAAGACATCACGCTCAGCAAAGTCTTCCCAATGCAAACACTCCAACACTGTTTCCTTAAGCGAAAAGCGTTGTAATATCCGTTCGTAATCAGTGCGTTTCCCGCTGACGCAGAGGCTGACCATCGCCACATCGTCCGTGCTGTATCGGGCACACAGCTTCTTCAACGGCTCCATCTCCGCCAGGCAGGGAGGGCAGAAAACTCCCCAAAAGTCAATGTAGAGCACCTTGCCCCGATGCTTGTCTATCAGCGAACGCAAGGGCGCCATATACTGTTCCGCCTCGGGAGTATCGGCATCGCCATGCAACAGGTAACGGGAAAAGACTTCGGGATGGCGCAAGTAATCGGTTGTCCGCCGATAAAGCAAGTCCAAAGAGTGGCGGAGTACAGGTATCTGCACCAGCGTATCATATTCCCGACAAACAGAATCCCAAGCTACCGTATCGTTGACTGCCAGTGAAGTACCCAGTAAGTCGGCCAGCAGGAACTGGGCCACCCTGCTTCCTCTCTGTTCATCAACCAAATCCTTGTCGGTAAAATCAAGGTCACCCGTCGCAGCACGTCTATATCTCAAATAAAAAGTCAAATCACGAATCAAGCGGAAATGAGCGGACGTAATAATTTTGTCGGCCAGTAATGCGTCCACCTCGGGCATCAACGCCTCGCAGGCAGCCGTTTCCTTCTGCCAGTCCACTTGCTTTTGGCCATAAAGCCGCCTGATGCGTTGCTGCGTATAACGGAAACGTTCGGCGTAATAGTCGGCCAGCAACAGACGCTCCGTCAGTTCAGCCACGTCACTGGTGGGACGATAACGCTCCAGAAACTCCTCCCGCTTCTGCTTCCGAAGCGCATATTCCTTCTGCACGGCCTTTTCAAACACCTCTACTGATGAGTTTACATCGTCCATATAAACATAATCCGACTGATAGAAACCTCCTTCTGCAAAAGCCAGCATACCCTGATTCAAGGCAGCTGAAGTTCCCTTTACCACCGGATGGAGCAAGTCATTAAAATCAATCTGTAAATAGAGGCTATCGCCTGGTGCCAGATACAGACGGGGTGCATAATTGCGAAGAGAAAACTCGCACACCGCCTCGCAGAGCGGCACGTTAAACGAGAAGGTGTCGTCCTCCCTGATAGAAGCCTTATACACCGTCTCCTGTTTGGCGTTAAAAGAAACCAGTACCAACTCCAATTCCTTCTCATTGGGATAAATTCCCCTATTCAGAATACGGCCCTGCACAACAGCTGTTTTAACGGGTTCAAGACCATCGGCCCAAAGACGGCCAAAGCTGCATAGAAACAGACAGACCACAAAAAATAGATGCTTCATAGACAATTGCATAAATCGTTAGATATAATTATTCTCTGCCATAGCAAGATGCAGCAAATATAAGAAAAACGAATGTTTCGGAGATGCAAACAGATACTTAAAAGAGAAATTCTTATCCAAATAAATCTGTAAGGATTTTAATACATGTTATAAAACAGCCTATTTCACTTCCAAAATTTGCAGATTTCCCCAAAGTCCGTACATTTGCAATGTGTTTTTCATAGTATTAGATTTAAGGTTAACAAAAGGTTGGGCTCAGCGGAGCCCTTTTTTTATATCTTTACCTGTACTCACAAATATCAATCAAAAAACAACAGCCGCCATTTCCTATTTATTGTATAGGAAACGACGGCTGCTCCACCGTTTTTACGCCAGCGATATCAATCCTCACTCATCATCTCTTTCTTGCTTCGGCGTACCCTCCGGTTTATGTTTAGGCATCGGCTTTTGACTCATGCCCAACCATTGGTCATATTGGGTTTCGGTGAGTATCTTCTTCATTTTTTTGTTCTTTTTGGCGATACGCTTTTGCATGTCCTCCGTACTTTCTGGCTTCGGAGCTCCATCCATCATAGGTGGACGGTGCATACCGTCAGGAGCACCTTCTCCCATGCCCATGGGTGGCATTCCTCCCTCATGAGGCGGACGAGGCCCCCGACCATTTGCCCCCATCATAGGCGGACGTTGCATACGGTTTTCAAGCAATTCGCGCTGTTCTTTCAAAATCAGTTTATAGACTTTCTTATACTGCTTGTCCGTCAGATTCAAAGCTTCTTTCAAGCGATCAGTTTCTTTTTGTGCCATCTTTTCAGGATTAGGCACTTCGCGAAACATTTCACCTTTCTTCTCTGGCTCGCCTTCCGAAGCCACCTGTGCCTGTACCTGCAAAGCAGATAGGAAAATTCCAAGACACAATACCGTATATTTCAGGCTCATTTTCATCTCTTATTCCTCCTTTGTTTACTATGAATGACATTGCAAATGTAGCCAGCATTCGAACAAATAGAAAACAGAATAGACCAATAGGAAACTTTTGACGATAAAACCTAAAAAATCTGGCATCTGAATGTAATTTATCCAACCCGACAACGACTAATAAAAGAAACTTAAGATATGATTAAACAAGACTACCTGATACGCATGATACAGCAAATCGTCTCTATGATTGTAGAGGCGCTGCTACACAAGAAAAAAATCCGCCAGAAGGAATGGGAAGACTACGATCACCTGACGAGACAGATATTGGGGACAGACACCCGCGACTTGCTCAACACCAGTGCCGACGAACTAATTGCCCGCCATGCCGACACGCCCGACGGCATGGAGAAGCTGGAGTTGGCCGCCGTCAACATGTTGAAGCTGGCCGAAGAAGTAGATGAGGACAATCCTCTACTGAAATCACGCCTCCGACAGGAAGGCATCCAACTGTTAAAATATATCCAGCAGCATAGCGACAACTATTCGCTCCAACGAGAATTCCTCATTGGCCTGCTGGAAACAAACCATTGATTTACACCTCGCAAAACAGCCTTTTCGAGTATGGATTGCATAGTTTTAGTAAAAGCCTCCTATCCATTCGTTTTATCTAATTCCTTCCGCCGCTTCTCCAAAATCCGCACGAACTCTTTTTCATTGGTAGGCTGGAGGGCATCGTGCTTGCCATCTTTATAGACTACCAGCACATAGTGCACCAACGCACGTCCTCCCACTTGCATGGACGAACGACAGTCCACTGACACAATCTCGGCTAACGAACGCTCACGTCTGCGCGAAAAACGTCCTTCATAAATGATCAGCTGACCATCTGTTGTCAATGTATAAGTAGTATGAATGATTTTTTCGATGAAATGAAGCAACAGGATACCCCATAGCACAGCTATCAAGATGTACTTCACCCACAAGCAATAAACCAGCATGAACGTAAACATAAGCAGCGCCAGATAACGGGCTGCACCCACTCGGGCATGGAATACTCTGTCCATAGTTTCTTCTTTTTTTTGCGGTAAAGGTATGGATTTTCGGTGGCAAAGCGCACAAACAACGCACTTATTTTGTAGATTTGCAACCTGCTAATACACATTGTTATGGTAAGAAAGTTCGATTTCCTCGTCATCGGCTCAGGAATAGCCGGTATGAGCTTCGCCCTGAAAGTGGCGGAAAAGGGGACGGTAGCCCTCATCTGTAAGGCCGGAATGGAAGAGGCCAACACGTATTTTGCACAGGGAGGCATCGCCTCGGTGACCAATCTGGCCGTGGACAACTTCGACAAGCACATCAAAGACACCATGATAGCCGGCGACTGGATCAGCGACCGCGCCGCCGTGGAGAAGGTGGTGCGTAATGCCCCCGAACAGATCAAGGAGCTCATCCACTGGGGCGTGAACTTCGACAAAAAGGAAGACGGGACATTCGACCTGCACAAAGAAGGCGGTCACTCTGAATTCCGCATCCTGCACCACAAGGACAACACGGGAGCCGAGATACAGACTTCGCTCATCGAAGCTGTGAAAAGGCATCCCAACATCAGTATATTCACCGACCACTATGCAGTGGAAATCATCACACAGCACCATCTGGGCATCATCGTGACGCGCTACACGCCGGGCATCAAGTGCTATGGCGCCTATGTACTGAACGAGAATACGGGCGAAGTGGACACCTTCCTCTCCAAGATAACCGTCATGGCTACGGGAGGCTGTGAGGCCGTTTACCGCCACACCACCAACCCGCTGGTGGCTACAGGCGACGGCATTGCCATGGTCTACCGCGCCAAGGGAGCGGTGAAGGACATGGAATTCATCCAGTTCCACCCCACGGCCCTCTACCATCCAGGCGACCGTCCCTCGTTCCTCATCACCGAGGCCATGCGCGGCTACGGCGGCGTACTCCGCACAATGGACGGCAAAGAGTTCATGCAGAAGTATGACCCGCGCTTGTCGCTCGCCCCGCGTGACATCGTAGCTCGTGCCATCGACAACGAAATGAAGCTCCGCGGCGAAGACCATGTCTACCTGGACGTGACCCACAAAGACCCCGAAGAAACGAAGCGCCACTTCCCCAACATCTATCAGAAGTGCCTCAGCATCGGTATCGACATTACAAAGGACTATATCCCTGTAGCACCTGCTGCCCACTACCTCTGCGGAGGCATCAAGGTGGACCTCGACGGGCAGAGCAGCATCCGTCGCCTCTATGCCATCGGAGAATGTTCGTGCACAGGCCTGCACGGCGGTAACCGTCTGGCCTCGAACTCGCTCATCGAAGCCGTGGTCTATGCCGACGCGGCTGCCAAGCATGCCTTGAGCGTGCTGGAGCGTTACGACTTCAACGAAGACATACCTGAATGGAACGACGAGGGCACCATCAGTAACGAAGAGCGTGTACTTATCACACAGAGCATGAAGGAGGTGAACCAGATTATGGAGTCGTATGTGGGCATCGTGCGCAGTAACGTGCGCCTCACCCGCGCTTGGAACCGCCTGGACATCCTCTATGAGGAGACTGAACGCCTCTTCAAGCGTTGCAAGGCCACGCGCGAGCTATGCGAACTGCGCAACATGATCAATGTGGGTTACCTCATCACGAAGCAAGCTATGGAGCGCAAGGAAAGCCGCGGCCTGCACTACACCATCGACTATCCGCACCACGCCGACGAAGCCGACGGAAAGAAAAAATAAAAAGTCTTCTGTAAACATTAAGAGGACTCCCTCATTGGTCCCGGATGGCCATAGAATTGGACGCAAACTTAATTTTGCAACCTATAACAAGCATATAATAAAAACGACCCATTGGCCTGTCTATGCGACTTCTGCCAATGGGTCGTTACTTATAAAATATAGAATGGAGATAATCCAAATCTTACCAGTTTTCCTTCTTCACTTCGAAGTAAGCCTGCGGATGGAGACAAGCAGGACATAACTCAGGAGCTTCCTTACCTACATAAATAAATCCACAGTTACGGCACTGCCATACCACTTCGCCTTCCTTGGCAAAGACAGTAGCATTCTGGATATTGTTTACAAAAGCTTGGTAGCGTTCTTCGTGTCCCTTCTCAGCTACAGCAATGTTGCGGTACATCAAAGCTATTTCGGGGAAACCTTCCTCATCGGCAATGTCAGCAAACTTGGGATAATCGAGCGACCACTCTTCGTGCTCACCTGCAGCAGCTGCCTGAAGGTTTTCGAGCGTCGTGCCGATAACACCTGCGGGATAGCTGGCTGTAATCTCTACCATACCACCCTCGAGCCACTTGAACATGCGTTTAGCATGTTCCTTTTCCTGATCGGCTGTTTCCATGAAGATAGCAGCAATCTGTTCGTAACCTTCTTTCTTAGCTACACTGGCAAAGTAAGTGTAACGCATGCGTGCCTGCGATTCGCCGGCAAACGAAGTCATCAGATTCTTCTCTGTGCGGGTTCCTTTGATACTCTTAGTCATAATCATTCAGTTTTTAAAAGGGTTAATATTTTGTTTTTGTTGATTTCTTACGTTGCAAATGTAGGAAAAAGACTTCAAATGCCTTATCTCCAACCTTATCGGATTTTTCTATCACTTCATAAACAAAATCTATTATACAGTAGAAACCTAGTTGTATTAACAATAATTGTCGTCATCCATACGCTATAAAAAAACAAATGTCACTATCTTTGGGTTCATAGAAACCTCATAAATATTCCATCCTCCATGAAAAAAAATCTCAGAAAAAAAAATCTCAGTTCTCTCCTTTTGCTGGCTTTGGCCTGCATTTGTTTTTCCGCCTGTTTCGTACAACGTTCCGTTTCGGTCGACAAAGCCGCCAATAACCCCGACTATACTGTCAGTTACCTCTTCGAACACGACGGATGCCGTGTATATCGCTTTTATGATACATATTCGTCCAGCTATGTTTATTTCACCACACAAGGCGACGTAACCGCCATCCCCAACGACTCCACACGCCAGCAAACGGTCACTTACCGCCAACGGAATGACAACGTATTCACAAAAAAAGCAGAGCAATAGCAACTATTTGCTTTATTTTACCTAAATTTGCACCCTCGTTTTCGGAATCACAACAAACTCAATAGGTAAAATAAGTTCTATTAAACAGAAAATGAAAGCGTTCGAATTCAAGCCGAAACTCTACACGGCGCTGAAGAATTATTCTAAAGAAATGTTTATGGCCGACCTCATGGCCGGCATCATTGTGGGCATCGTAGCCCTTCCATTGGCTATTGCTTTCGGTATTGCATCAGGTGTATCGCCCGAGAAAGGTATTGTAACCGCCATCATTGCGGGTTTCATCATTTCCCTGCTGGGCGGTAGCAAGGTGCAAATCGGCGGACCTACAGGTGCATTTATCGTTATCATTTATGGCATCATCCAGCAATATGGTGAGGCGGGCCTCATCGTAGCTACGCTGATGGCAGGTGTCATCCTGGTGCTGCTGGGTGTATTCAAGTTGGGAGCAGTCATCAAATTCATCCCCTATCCCATCATTGTGGGTTTTACAAGCGGTATTGCCGTTACCATCTTCACTACACAGGTGGCCGATGTATTCGGCCTTCAGTTTGGCGACGAGAAGGTGCCTGGCGACTTTGTAGGTAAATGGCTGGTCTATTTCAGACACTTTGATACAGTGAATTGGTGGAACACACTGGTGAGCATAGTAAGTATCGCTATCATCGCCCTGACACCCAGGTTCTCTAAAAAAATACCCGGCTCGCTCATCGCCATTGTAGTGATAACGTTGGCTGTCTGGCTGATGAAGACCTACGGCGGCATTACCTGCATCGACACCATCGGCGACCGCTTCAGCATCCGTGCCGAGCTGCCCGATGCCGCTATCCCCGCATTGGATTGGGAAGCTGTAAAGAACCTCTTCCCCGTAGCCGTGACCATCGCTGTGCTAGGTGCCATTGAATCGTTGCTTTCAGCTACCGTTGCCGATGGTATGATTGGCGACAAACATGACTCAAACACGGAGCTTATCGCACAAGGAGCGGCCAACATCATTACACCGCTCTTCGGCGGCATCCCTGCCACAGGAGCTATCGCACGTACCATGGCCAACATAAACAATGGCGGTAAGTCACCTGTGGCTGGCATCGTACATGCCATCGTACTGCTGCTCATCCTACTGTTGCTCATGCCACTGGCCCAATACATCCCCATGGGCTGCCTGGCGGGCGTACTGGTTGTAGTATCCTATAACATGAGCGGCTGGCGTACATTCAAGGCACTGCTCCGCAATCCGAAGTCGGACGTCACGGTGCTGCTCATCACCTTCTTCCTGACCGTCATCTTCGACCTGACCGTAGCCATTGAAATGGGTCTGGTCATTGCTTGCGTGCTCTTCATGCGCCGTGTGATGGAGACAACAGAAATCTCGGTCATCAAAGACGAGATAGACCCCAGCAAGGAATCGGATATCGCCACGAGCGAGGAACACCTTATCATCCCGCAGGGTGTGGAGGTATACGAAATCAACGGTCCTTATTTCTTCGGCATTGCCACTAAGTTTGAAGAAATGATGGCGCAGATGGGCGACCGACCCAAAGTACGTGTCATCCGCATGCGTAAGGTGCCGTTCATCGACTCCACGGGTATTCACAATCTGGAGAACCTCTGCCGCATGTCGCAAAAGGAAAAGATAACTATCGTCCTCTCGGGCGTCAACGAGAAAGTACACAAGGTACTGGAGAAATCGGGCTTCTACGAACTGCTGGGCGAAGAAAACATCTGTCCCAACATCAATGTAGCGCTGGAGCGGGCCAAGAAGCTGTTATAAACAGACAACTTCGCATATAAAGAATGTGCCAAAAACGAGTAATTTCTGTTTTTGGCACATTTTATTTTAAAGATCCACAACGATCTTAAATATATCGACCACTACTCCTCGAACTGATCCAGCAGCTCTTTGCACCTTTCCACATGCTTTTTATATTGAAACAGAGCTATCACAATGGCAACAATGATGGAAACAATGCCCGATACGGTAATAAGCTGTACGGTAGCAGGATCGTCCGTTTGAGCATACAGGCGCATAAAAATGTAGGTGAGCATGGCGGTCAGGGGAATTATGCCGACAAGGAGCGATCCCGTGTAAAATCTGCGATAACCGGTAATCTTTTCTGTAACCGTCCGCACATCGTCGTCCAGCAGATGGTTCATGCCCAATTTGCGGCTGACCCACAAGCTGACACCCAAATCGACCAAAGCCCACAATGACACCAATATGCCAAACAGCAGAGGCCAATCTATGTTGACACAAATCACAATAATCATGGGTACCGTCAGGACATCGCCCAACATTCGGTCTCTGATTTCCTTGCTGATGGCCATCGCAGGCCGTTTCCTGAGGGATTTGAAAAACTTTTCGTTCAGCGTTTCCTGCTTTTCCAACCCTTCCTTAAACACGTTATACTCCGATTTCAGTGTCTGAAGTTCTTTTTCGATATTGATTTCCATACGATTCGTTTTTTAGATGTTAGACATTTTTTTGAGTTGTTCCTTGATGCGAACCAACTTGAACGAGACATTCTTGACAGAAATACCTAGGATAGCGCCAATCTCGTCGTAGCTCAGGCCTTCGAGCCACAACAGAACGACACTTCTATCGACCAGTCCCAATGCATTGATCCGCTTATAAAGCTGCTTTATCTGCAAATTCTTTTCCAGACTTCTCCCTTCCGAAGGAAAACTCGTACCCAAGTCCAGCCGTTCGCGCTGCTTCTTCTGGCGGTTGCTGAAGTTGATACAGTAGTTCAGGCTGACGCGATAAATCCACGTTCGGATATCACTCTTCCCCTCGAAGGCATCGAAGCCCTGCCACAAGCGGACGAGAATGTCCTGATAGAGATCGTTCACCTCGTCCGTATCGTTCGAAAACATGTAGCAGACGGTGTAGATAGTCCGCTCATGCTCTCGGATGATATTTATGAATTGTTGTTCTTTCGCATTCATTTCACATGCCGTTTTTACTTGTTAGACCACAAAGCGACCCGAAAACTATACGTTCACACCCATTATTTTGATTCATTCATCTCCATTCAATGAAGTTTCAAAGTAAGCGTCTCATAACAAACAAGTTATGGTGAACGATTCACATAGAAAAGAACTTTATTCTTTCAAAAAACGGGATCGCGAAACAAAATAAATTGCTTTCACCCGAAAAAGCAATGCTTTACGAAGGATAAAACTATGTTTTACGGAAGATAAAACGATGCTTTACGAAAAGCCATAAATACCCTTCCGCCTCGCAACCATGAACATGGTTCTCGTAAAGTGCCACTTTAGCTTGCTAAAGTCCCTCTTTACGACACTCATGTTGATATTTACTGACGACAAACAGGCATTAACCTAAGCTTAACGTAACCTTAACCTGAAAGCTCCTTGCGTCACCCTACCTTTGCGACATCGAAACAAGAAAAAAGGAATGTCTAACTATAAAAACTGAAACGAATATGATTACCAATCTCATCATGGCCATTTTTATTTCGGCCGCAGGCGTATCTACCAACTTGGTGTATAACGTAAAAATGGAAAACAACCGACTGGCGAACAAGGAAGTGTTCAGCGTGGAAAACGGAAAGTACCTGAAACGCCTCTTCAAGATGGACTTCACCTACAATGCACAAGGACAGGTGACAGACAAGAAGACCTACGTGTGGAGCGACGCCCGCCAAAACTACGTCCTCCAACAGACGGAAACCTTCAATCCGACCGACGACAGACAGGCTGAATAACCCCGCTTGAAGTTTGACTTTACATACACTTATCCCCCGAAACGCATCATTTGTAGACAGCCGTTTCGGGGGACAAGTGTATGTAAACAAAGGACAATTTATCCGACTACGGTCACAATCACCCGACAATAGCGCGTCAATGCAGGTGTACCTGAGTCGCGAACCTCACAAATCAGATGGATAGTATCGCCCACGCGGGCATCTTCGGGCACCCGAAATGAAAACTTGGGTGTGGAAACTCCTTCGACATGACCCGCATAACTTCCAGCTTCGGCATAATGCCACCAGCGGAAAGACAACGTATCGCCATCGGGGTCGGTACTGCCTGAAGCATCCCATTCGATTACTTCACCAACACCTGCAGAGACGTCCAACAAAGCCTGAGCCAAGCTGACGACAGGCGGATGATTGGCCGACTCATACTCTTCTACACACCAATCCGCCCGTGCCGCAAAGTCATTCTGAATGTCGTCCAACCATCGCCAGAGGGGCTTGAAATAGTGGGTACGGACATTGATTTCCGCCGTATCAGTCGCATGCTCCAAACGTTTCGACCAGCTGTTGGCAATCCCCCACTGGCCCGAAGGATGCTCATAATCCGATGAAGGCAGAGGATCCATCCACACATTTCCCCTGACCCTGACATAACGTCCTCCCCAACCTCCATAGGCAGGCGACTCCCCGTTGCGCAAACCTGTAGGAATGGTATGCAGAAAAGCGGGCGTGTCGCCCTCGGCATTGAAGGCTCCCTGCTTGTTGGGATAGGCGTCGCACAGAGGTCCGTGTCCCTCCAGTATCTGAGCCTTCATCCATGCCTTCTCAAAATAAGGTTTAACCTCGCTTGGCAGCACCTTCGGCCATATATATGCCATGCAGTCGAACTGGTCGGAAATAATGGTCGGTATGCCATACGGCTCCCACTGAGGGCGGATATATTGCTGATAAGTCTCGTCCTGCTCCCAGATGAGATACAGGCGAAGGCGTGAAGCTACTTCAGCCATACGCTCAGGATGGTCTTCCTGAATAATTTTCAAGGCTGCCGCTATCGTATTGCATCCCCCCCAGGCCTGCAACCAGATGGGACGGCTGTCTGAGTTGTCCAAGAGGATATCTGCAATAAAGCGAGCTCCTTCCGTGCGGGTGGCATACTCGCCTACCGCACTGATGTTACCCACTTTCCAACGTGCCAGCAGCTCGTCGGGCGAAGGATAATCCTTACTGTGCTTCAACAGATTGGGATAAACCTGTGCATAATATCCGATGTACTCTGCTATCCACTCGACGGGATGAAAAGTATTCCATCCTTTACCACCCACCCAATGGAACTCCGAACTGCTGTTCACTATAGCTTCGACATCAAACTCATTGGACGTCAGCAGAAAGCGTACAAACGAAGCACGATCGTCCGCCTCACCATCGGTTGTGACAATGATGCGAGGCCTGTCTTCCATTCCCTTGACAGATGTATAATAACAGATGACCAGCAAGCAAACAATTCTAATAAATCTCAATCCAATCATACTATTCCAATAATAACGCCAACAAAGATACAGAATGTTTTCCTATTCTTACAGACAGAGTCAGTGTTTATGACCGTCGCCTGTTAACCTAACATTAACGTAACGTTAACCTAAATCCCCACTATCCTTCCCTATCTTTGCATCAACAAAAAACAAAAAGACAAATGACAACAATGAAAAAGACACTCGCACTCGTGATGCTCCTTTGCATCACTCTCGGAGCTCAAGCACAACTGTTATGGAAAGTATCGGGCAACGGACTCGACCACCCCTCGTACGTCATGGGTACCCACCATCTGGCTCCCCTCAGCATCAAGGACAGCATTGCAGGCATGAAGCAGGCGATGGACGAAACGCAACAGGTCTATGGCGAGCTCGTCATGGAAAATGCCATGAAGCCCGACATGCTGATGAAGATGCAACAGGCCATGATGCTGCCAGCCGACACTACGCTGAAGAGCCTCTTCACGCCTGCCGAATACGACAGCATCGCTTCGGTCGTAAAGACATATATCGGCATGGACCTTGCCCTGTTCGACAAACTGAAGCCAGCCGCCCTTACCACCCAGCTGTCCGTAGCACTGGCTGCCAAGTCGGTAAAGGGTTTCAATCCGCAAGAACAACTCGATACTTGGTTTCAGGCACAGGCCAAACAGGCTGGAAAGAAAGTGGGAGGGCTGGAAAGCATGGAACAGCAAATCGACGTACTCTACCGCTCGCAAAGCCTGCAACGCCAGGCTCACCTGCTCTATTGTGCGGCTACCACCATCGACTACGCTACCTTACAGGCCCAACGCATGACAGAAGCATACATGAACCAGGACCTCAATACCCTACTTGAAATCATGGAAGAGAAACAAAACGACTCTTGCGACAGTACACCTCAGGAAGAAGACACCCTGATATTCGGCCGCAATGCCAACTGGGCCCGCCAAATGCCCGACATCATGAAGCAAGCCCCCACCCTGTTTGTAGTAGGTGCTGGCCATTTGCCCAGCCAGCGAGGTCTTCTGAAGCTACTCGAAGACCAAGGATACACGATAGAGCCAATGAAGTGACGCTAATTTTCCTTCCTTTCGATAAGGCAGAATACACCTCAGCAAAAAAAATCAAGCAAGCTTTGTTTTTTCTGCTTTCGACTTTCACTACCTTTGGAGTCTGAACAAACGAATTCTTATGGCAAGAAGAAAAGCTAAAAAGAAAGACTCCAAAGGTCTTCTGTATTTTATTCTACTGGTTTGTGCCGCCTTCATCGGCTATGGCCCGCTAAGCAATGCCTGGAAATCAGGACTTATTCATCTCGACCGCCTGCCACAAAGCATAAAGTCCGCTGTACAGACAAGTGAACCTGAAACACAAACAAACCTCTCCACTACCCAAGGCCTCGAAATACCTGTCCCATTAAAAGGCATAAACGAAACCATTCTGAAACGGAAAGGGTATACAGTATCTTATAATCGTACATTAAACCTACCCAACTGGGTAGCGTGGGAGCTAAATCGCGACAAACTGATAGAACGCGAAAGCCGCACGGATAAATTTCTACCTGACCCCGACCTGCCTGAAAGCGAAGCCGTCACTACCGACGACTACAAAGGTTCGGGCTGGGATCGCGGCCACATGTGTCCCGCTGCCGACAACCGCTGGCACTGGCGCGCCATGCAAGAAAGCTTCTACATGACCAATATCTGTCCTCAGCACCACAACCTGAATCGCGGCGACTGGAAGGAACTGGAAGACCGCTGTCGCGTATGGGCTGAACAGGAAGGTCGTATCTACATCGTCTGCGGTCCCATCCTTTACAATCAAAAACATTGCACCATCGGAAAAGAGCACAAAGTGACCGTTCCCGAAGCCTTCTTCAAAGTCATCCTATGTGCCGACAGCCGCCCTCCGCGTGCCATCGGCTTCATCTACAAAAATACTTCAGGCAACCATCCGCTGGACAGCTATATCAATTCCGTTGACCAAGTGGAGCGCATTACAGGCATCGACTTCTTCCCTGCCCTACCTGATGATGTGGAGAAACAAGTAGAAGCGAAATGTGATTGGAAACAATGGAACTAATCAATACGATACACTTACTTCAATTCCTGCTTCCTTCACCAGTGCGGCAATACGGTCAAGCTCTTCGTGCGTAGCCTTCAGCAGATCGTGATCGGGTGTCTCGCGGTCGATGGTATAGATCATCACCTGGCGAGGAGCTATTTCCTTTACTTTCTCCAGCCAAGGAAGGACATATTTGTCTGACGTGTTGTCCATATCCTTGTCCTTATATCCACCCTTAAGGAACATTGTCTGAATGATACAACGGCCTTTGAACGCCTTCATACCTTCAATGATATCAGCCACAGCATATTTGCCTGTCGGACGGTCAAGGTCGCGAATATAGTCCTCGTCTACTGTATCGAGTTTCAAGATATTGTTGTCTATCTTGTTCAATGCATCAAAGACGGCAGGTTTGTGGATAAAGGTGGAATTGCTGAGCACACTGACTTTGGCATTTGGGAAATAACGGTCGCGCAAAGCCAACGTATCATCAATGATTTCAGCAAAATGTGGATGAGCCGTCGGCTCTCCATTACCTGCAAAGGTCAGGACATCGGGAGCAGGACCGTTGGCCTTCATATCCTGTAGGCGGGCTTCGAGTGCCTGGCGCACTTCTTCACGCGTCGGACGAGGAAGTTTCGGACGAAAATCTTCATTGAAGCCACATTCGCAATAAATGCAATTGAATGTACATAGTTTACCATCGGCAGGCATCAGATTGATGCCCAGCGAAACTCCCAAACGACGGGAATGAACAGGCCCAAAAATGGGCGAAGGATAGATGACAGTCATACCAATCTTCTATTTTAACCAATCACGAATAACAAAAACAAAGGTAAGCAAAATGAATGAATTCTTTGTTTTTCCTTCAAAAATAAACAATCTTGCTCCACTTTTCAACAAAATCGTCTTTACAATCCATAGAAGTTACCTACATTTGCAAACAACAATTAGCATAAACTACTGCATATGAAAACTTTTAAAACTCTTGTATCCGTATTCGCCTTGTCGGCTCTGTTTGCCACAAGCAGCTGTACGCAACAACAAAATCAAAAGGAAATGGATAATCACAGCAACGTATTCATGTATGAAAATGACATGGAATGGGAACCTGCAGGCGAAGGTGTGACCCGCCAGATTGTAGGTTACAACGAGGACATCATGATGGTCAAGGTAAAATTCGAAAAAGGAGGTGTCGGTACAGCCCATACCCATAAGCACACACAAGTGACTTATGTCGTAAGCGGCGCATTCGAATTTACCATCGGCAACGAAAAGAAAGTGGTAAAGGCAGGCGACGCGCTCTACATGGAGCCCAACGTAGAGCATGGTTGTGTATGCCTTGAAGCAGGTCTTCTCATCGACTGCTTCAACCCATATAGAGATGATTTCTTGAAGAAATAAACACACTCTTCATACGCTAAAATTTCAGTCGGACTTGTATTTGCAGGTCCGACTTTTTGTTTCCTCGTATCAGGTCATTGCCCGAACCTATCTCATCCCTGTCCTGATAGATGGTTTGTCCGAATTTGGCTATCAACATCAGCCAGTTGCGAAAATCATAACGCAAATGAGCGGAAAAACGAAAGCCGCGACCATAGAACGAAGGCGTATAGAAAGTATAAAGCAACCCTTTCTCGTAAGCATAGACGCGCGAGTCATAATCGTCGGTATGGAAATAGGTGCCTTGCAACGAAACGGCCAAAGGAAAGAAAGGCAATCGTACACTACACGATTGCGTCGCCTGCCATCCCTGACTATATTGCAAAGGAGGCTGGCTGAAATGATTGTAATCAAACGTAGTACGCAGGCTCCAAATGTCTTGCACGAAATTGAGTCGATAGCGCACTTTGTGATGGTAAGTGGGCAATATAGTTTCTCCTCCGCTACCTGTCACATCCCTTTCCTTCCGCTTGAAGCGATAGTTGGCATACATCGACCATCGCTTGTTGGGCGTGAACGTAGCTTGAAACAAGCCGTCCACTCCTTGCGAAGGCTTACTGATGCGATACTTCCACCAGGGAAACGAAAAAAGATCGATCGCACCAAAGAAACGCCATCGGGCGAAAAGCGATGCTTCGCCGCCCAGAAACCAGCCGTTTTCGTTCTGCAAAGCACTGCTTTCTCCAAACGAATGGGCAAACATCCCCCAATAGTCGTAGGAATAAAAGCGATGGATGAGCATAACCTTGTAATTGTTCGCCACCTGATAGCGCAACTGATTGAGAAAAGCATAACCTTGTTTTCCTTTGGCCGCCTCCCCCACCCAAGCAAACCTGCCCAAGCGAAGTTTATAATCCACACCCGCGTTATAGAAATGATTGCCCCGCAGATTGTGGCGGGCATACTTCCTCAAATTAGGTTCATAAGGACGGTCGAAGAAATAATATACACCCGTCATGCCCACTTTCAGATGAGCGTTTTCGTAAGAAACGTTTCCTCCTGCCACCTGCATCACAAAGGCATGCTTCTTGGCCGCTTCACTTTCCGAGCGATGCAAGCCTGTCTTATAGATGGAAGTGATCGATCCATCTTCTACCACGCCATCCATCCGCCGATGCGAATAAAAAGCCGAGGTCTGCCAACGAGATGCCAAACGGACGGTAGCCCCCACCCCTCTGAAGTAATTGTATTCGTCCGATGAGCTGTGCTTGCGAAAACCTTCTGTGCGGTTTTCAGTAGTTGCCAACGAGAAAGTCTTGCCAAATCCGAAACTATTGCCCAACACCAATCCTTGTCCGAAACTGGCTTTATAGTTACCTATAGCCAAGGTTTGCAAGCGTCCGCAATCTTTCATCAACAGATAGAAGGAATAATAGTCGTATCCCTGACGGTCGTGCAAGGCAAAAAAAGGTTCGCCTGCATCTTTCTCGCCTGTCACGCCCACTTGCAGACGGTCGCTATAACGGAAATTGTAACGTAACGAATGGTAGAGCGAAGGTCCCAGATAGCTTGTCTCATATCCTTTGCGCGTATAGAAAGGCACATCGAAACGAGTCGTCGCCTCGTGCTTTCCATACTTCAAAATACTCCTTAACGAAGGAAACCTCTCTTCCTCACGCGAAGGGACCACACAGACGAAAGGAAGCAACCGTTCAATAGTCGCCTTGTCCATCTCCTCCACCAACTGGAGTTCGTACAATGTCTGCATATCGCCATGCACATACACGTATACCAACAGGTTTTCCACCTGAATGTCCGACAAGAAAGGAAAAATCTCCAGCTGTTGTCGTGTAGCCGTATTCAAGTTCAGTTTCTGAGTCAGTCGATGAGAAAGTTCCTCCAGTTCGTCTTCCCAATCCGTGCTTTCAGCTTCGGTAGCCAGCTGCTCCAAGTTTTCTTCCCAAAGCATCAGATTGGTATTCTGAGCCTGCACGACAGAAGAAATCAATCCTATCAGCAACCACACCCCTATCTTTATGTTTTTCATAGGATCGATGTAATTTTTTGTTTATGTGCCAACGAAGTTACCTTAAATAAGTTAACAATGCAAGGAAAAAGAAAGGTATTCAAAAAAAATATCAAAGAATGCTGTACTTTTGCAACGTGAACGGAAAGCTTTTCATATTAACCATTATCCTGTTAATAACCGCTACTTTCAACGGTTACGCCCAACAGAAGAAACAACAATCTGGTAAGGTGTATCTCACCCCCATGACCGTTTACGAAGGTGACACCATCCCTTACGTAAAGTTACCAACCGTCTATATATTCAAACCACTAAAGTTCAAAAACAAAAGAGCCCGTACACAATACTACAAACTGATACGCGATGTCAAGAAGGTCCTGCCCATTGCCAAAGAAGTCAATCAGATTGTCATCGAAACCTATGAATACTTGCAGACGCTTCCTCCCAAAGAAAGGTCCAAACACCTGAAGAGAGTCGAGAAAAGCTTGAAAGAACAATATATGCCTCGCATGAAGAAACTCACTTTCTCTCAAGGCAAGCTGTTAATAAAGTTGGTGGACAGACAAACACATTCTACAGGTTATGAACTGGTGAAAGCTTTCCTTGGTACTTTTCGTGCAGGCTTCTATCAGACGTTTGCCGCCCTCTTCGGTGCCAGTCTGAAGAAGGAATACGATGCTACAGGCGATGATGCTCTGACCGAACGTGTCATTCTGCTGGTAGAGAGCGGACAACTCTGATTCATGTTTATATCTTGTTGAAACAGCGGTTAACTATTCAAATAAGAAGAAAACAGTTCGCTATAAATCAAATAATTAGTTCTGTTCATAAGTTATGAACCATACTGTCCCCTACAAGCGGCTTCTTTTCTCCGTTCCCTATACATAGAAACAATCGTTTCCAGCATTTGGAAACGACCGTTACCTTATAAAGGTAACAACTGTTTCCTCTATTGGGAACAAGCTTCACTTAGTAAGATATCTCAGATGATCTTCCTATAAAGAGACAGAAAATTACAATGTTTTAAGTTGTTTGAACAAGTCCCAAATAACGATACCTGCCGTTACTGACACGTTCAGCGAGTGCTTGGTGCCATATTGGGGGATTTCAATACAACCATCACTATGGTCGATCACTTCTTGTTGAACACCTTTCACCTCGTTTCCCAACACCACGGCATAACGTTTCCCTTGCTCTAACTGTATGTTTTCCAGCATGATACTGTTTTCAACTTGTTCTATAGAAAACACAATATACCCCTCCTGACGCAAGTTATCAACAGCTTCAACCGCGTTATTAACATACTTCCAATCTACTGTGAATTCAGCCCCCAATGCCGTCTTGTGCATTTCAGGATGAGGAGGAGTAGCCGTAATACCACACAAGTAGATACACTCCACACGAAAAGCATCGGACGTACGAAAGACTGAGCCAATATTGTGCAAGCTACGCACATTGTCAAGTATCACAACCAGAGGCAGTTTGTCTGCCTTCTTAAACTCTTCAGCACTGATTCGGTTCAGTTCGGTAATCTTCAATTTACGATGCTCCATACGATTCTGTTTTTATATCCTTGGCAAAGATACTCCTTTCCGTTCATATAGCGGTTAACAACCGTTGAAAACATGTGGAAACTCAATGAAAAGAAAATGAAAACTTTTTCTTGCACGATTCAAAAGAAACTATATGCTCCATGAGTTATGAATATCCCAAAAAAGTTAGCATTTAGTTTCCAAGCAATCTTAAACAGATTTTTCAGCATCATTCAGACAGATAATCCCCCGAAAGTTATTAACTTTGCAATATATGAACAAGAAGTTAATACAGAACAAAAGTATGCTTGTTTTCAAGGATTAACCTCTTTCCTGCCCGTTGATAAGCATGGGATAAACAGAAAGAAGAGACTAATAACTTCACAGGCAAGAAAAATCGTATTTATTTGTCCACCGTATTAACAGCCTATTATCACTACCATAGGGATTTAAAAAGAAAAAAGAGAAATAAAATTTTTATTATGGATAATCTTGTAGAAGCTATCAACCGATTAAAAAAAGAGAAAAATGCCCTGATCATGGGTCACTATTATCAGCGCAGTGAAATACAGGAAATCGCCGACTATATCGGCGACAGCTTGGCGTTGGCACAACAGGCTGCCAAGACAACGGCAGACATCATTGTGATGTGTGGCGTTCACTTCATGGGCGAAACAGCCAAGGTTCTCTGCCCTGAAAAGAAGGTACTGGTGCCCGATATGGCCGCCGGCTGTTCGCTGGCTGATAGCTGTCCGGCCGATAAGTTCGAACAATTTGTCAAGGAACATCCGGGCTATACTGTTATTTCGTATGTCAATACCACGGCGGCCGTCAAGGCATTGACTGATGTAGTGGTCACTTCTACTAATGCTCGTCAGATTGTAGAAAGCTTTCCAAAAGATGAGAAAATAATCTTTGGACCTGATAGAAACTTGGGTAGTTATATCAACTCCGTTACAGGTCGTAATATGCTGGTATGGGATGGAGCCTGCCATGTACACGAACAGTTCTCAGTTGAAAAGATAGTTGAAATCAAGAAGCAGCATCCCCAGGCAGTCATCCTGGCCCATCCTGAATGTAAGGGGGCTGTGTTGAAACTGGCCGATGTCGTAGGTTCGACCGCCGCCCTGCTGAAGTATTCCGTAGCTCATCCTGAAAAAGAATATATTGTAGCTACTGAAGCAGGTATCCTGCACGAGATGCGCAAAAAATGTCCGCAAACCACCTTTATCCCTGCTCCTCCGATGGACAGCACCTGCGGATGTAACGAATGCAACTTCATGCGTCTGAATACGCTGGAGAAGCTTTACAACTGCCTGAAAGACGAGAGTCCCGAGATAACCGTCGATCCTGCCATTGCCGAAAAGGCTGTCCGTCCCATCAAGCGCATGCTCGAGATATCGGCACAGCTGGGATTATAATTTTCTGAATAATAGGTTGTAATGTATAAAAAAAGAGTGCTGACATTCGGTTATGTCGGCACTCTTTTTTTATATAGTCTGTGTAGTAACTTGCATCAAATGGACTTCAGGAATTTGCAGAGTTTCTGCGTAGCCTTGGCCCGATGGCTGATCTTGTTCTTTTCGGCATTGCCCATTTCTGCAAAGGTCTGGGTATAGCCTTCGGGTACAAAGATTGGATCATAGCCGAAGCCAGAAGTCCCTTTCCGTGCCTTGACAATCTCTCCCTTGACGATGCCTTCGAACAGATGTTCCTTTCCGTCGATGATCAGGGCAAAGACGGTGCGGAACTGAGCCTTGCGGTTCTCCACGCCTTCCAATTCCTGAAGTAGCTTCTTCATGTTGGCTTCGGAGTTGTGGGCGTCGCCTGCATAGCGGGCCGAATAGACGCCCGGAGCGCCGTTCAGTGCCTCCACCTCGAGACCAGTATCGTCGGCAAAGCAGTCCATGTGATAGTTTTCGTAAATGTATCTTGCCTTTATCAAGGCGTTTCCTGCCAGGGTATCAGCCGTTTCGGGAATGTCTGTCTGGCAGTTGATGTCCTTCATGCTGAGAAGTTCTATCTTGTCACCTAAGATGTCTTTCACTTCTTCCAGCTTGTGGGCATTGTTGGTTGCAAAGACATATTTCTTCATATCTTGATAGAATTTATTTTCCTTTCAGTTTGTCGAAACCTTCACCATATACACCGATGACCGAGCTTTGCGAGATGAAAGCATTGGGGTCGATGTCCTTGACCAGGCGGAAGATTTCGACCGACTGGCGCTTGTAAGCTAGGACTACCAGTACCTTGACGTGACCTTTGCTGTACCAGCCTGTACCGTCGAGCACCGTTACGCCACGATGGGTTTCCTTGGTAATGCGGTCGGCTATCTTCTCGTATTCTTTGGAGAAGATGAGGAACTGGACCGACTGGCGGGCACTGTTCACAATGTAGTCGAGTACAAAGCCGATGATGAACAATGTCACAAAACCGAATATCACGCGACGCCAGTCGTGGAAGATGAAGTAGCACGAACTGATGATAACCACATCGCAGGCCATGATCATACGTCCCAGCGTCACGTCGCGATACTTGTTGATGATGGCGGCGATGATATCCGTTCCGCCCGTACTTCCGTTGCAATTGAACACCACACCCAGGCCCAACCCGCACATCGATGCGCCGATCAGGCAGGCCATGAAGTCCTGTCCAGGTCCTAGAATCTGTGGCGGTATGCCGTCAGGACCGTTCACAATCTTCTGGAACAACCACAGAAAGAATGTCAGCATAAAGATGGCATAAGTCGTCTTGATGCTGAATTTGGGACCCAGTATCTTGATGGCAAAAGTCATCAGTACAGCATTGATGAGGAAGTAGGACCATTGGATGGGGAAGCCGGTGGCATAATAAATGATGGCTCCGATACCTGTGGTTCCACCTGTCGTTATCTGGTAGGGGATCAGAAAAGCTGCCCATGCCAGCGAATAGCTGATGAGTCCGAGGGTAATCATGACATAGTCTTTCAACTCCCTCATCAATGCTGCTTTACTTGGTTTACTGATATGCATAGTTTACTGATTTATTTCACTACCACGTTCACAATCTTCTTCGGCACGACGATGACTTTCACTACCGACTTGCCTTCCATCCACTTGGCCGAGCGTTCGTCGGCCAGCACTTCTGCCTGGATGGCATCCGAAGCGGCATCGGCGGGGAATTCCATGTTGAAGCGTGCCTTTCCGTTGAAGGAGATGGTGTAGTTTACGGTGTTTTCCACCAGATATTCCTCGTTGTAGGCCGGCCAGTGGGCGTCGCATACGGAACCTGCATTGCCCAGTGTTTCCCACAATTCCTCGCAGACGTGGGGAGCGAAAGGAGCCAATACTACAATCAGTTGGTTCAGCACTTCCTTCTTGTTGCACTTCAGGGCAGAAAGCTCGTTGACACAAATCATGAAGGCACTGATGCTGGTGTTGTACGAGAAGGTCTCTATGTCGCTCGTCACTTTCTTGATGAGCTTGTGGAGCGACTTCAGTTCGTCCTTCGTGGCAGCTTCGTCGGTCACGAGATACTGGCCTGAGCGGTCGTAGAAGAGCGACCAGAATTTCTTGAGGAAACGGTGTACACCGTCGATACCGTTCGTATCCCAGGGCTTGGACTGTTCTACAGGGCCGAGGAACATCTCGTACATACGCAGCGTATCGGCACCGTATTTCTCGACAATCATGTCGGGATTTACGACGTTGAACATCGATTTCGACATCTTTTCAACCGCCCAACCGCAGATGTACTTACCGTCTTCGAGGATAAACTCGGCGGTATTGTATTCAGGACGCCAGTTCTTGAAGGCTTCCACGTCGAGCACGTCGTTCGACACGATGTTCACATCCACGTGGAGTGGGGTAGTGTCGTACTGGTCTTTCAGGCCCAGTGACACGAAAGTATTGGTATCCTTGATGCGATATACAAAGTTGCTTCGTCCCTGAATCATACCCTGGTTCACCAGCTTTTGGAAAGGTTCTTCCACAACGGAGATACCCAGGTCGTGCAGGAACTTGTTCCAGAAGCGGGAGTAGATCAAGTGGCCGGTAGCATGTTCTGTACCGCCTACATAGAGATCCACGTTCTTCCAGTAGGCATCTACGTTCGGGGCTACCAGTGCTGTGTGGTTACGCGGATCCATGTAGCGCAGGTAGTAGGCGCTGGAGCCTGCGAAGCCCGGCATGGTGTTCAGTTCGAGCGGGAAGACGGTCTGGTTATCAATCTTGCTGTTCTCAACGACACAGTTGTTTACCGTGTCCCAAGCCCACTTCGTGGCATGTCCCAATGGCGGTTCGCCTGTTTCGGTAGGCAGGAACTTGGCCACTTCGGGCAGCTCCAGCGGCAGGCAGCTTTCAGGAATCATGTAGGGCATGTTGTCCTTATAGTAGACGGGGAACGGTTCGCCCCAGTAGCGCTGGCGGCTGAAGATGGCGTCGCGCAGGCGGTAGTTCACCTTGACGCGGCCCAGGTGGTGTTCCTTGACGTATTTCTTGGTAGCAGCAATGGCTTCCTTGATGGTAAGTCCGTTCAGCGACAGGTCGCAATAGGGAGTGGCACCGGCCTTCGGCGAGTTGCAGACAATACCTTCTTTGGCGTCGAAACTTTCCTCGGAAACGTCACAACCTTCGACCAGCGGACGGATTTCCAGGCCGAAGTGCTTGGCAAAGGCGTAGTCGCGCGAGTCGTGAGCAGGTACGGCCATGATGGCACCTGTACCATATCCGGCCAACACGTAGTCGCTGATCCAGATGGGCACTGCTTCGCCCGTGAAAGGATTGATGGCATACGAGCCCGAGAAGACACCCGTCACGCTGCGGTCGCTGATACGTTCGCGTTCGGTACGCTTCTTGGTACGGTCTAAGTAGGCTTCCACTTCAGCCTTCTGGGCTTCGGTTGTCACCTGTGGAACCAGTTCGCTTTCAGGCGCCAGTACCATGAACGTTACGCCGAACATCGTATCGGCACGGGTGGTAAAGATGGTGAATTCGAGGTCGCTGTCCTTTACCTTGAACTGAACTTCGGTACCTTCCGAGCGGCCTATCCAGTTGCGTTGTGTTTCTTTCAGCGAGTCGGTCCAGTCGATGGTTTCCAGTTTGTCGAGCAGACGCTGGGCGTAGGCCGACACACGCAGACACCATTGGCGCATCTTCTTCTGTACGACAGGATAACCGCCGCGTTCCGATACGCCGTCCACCACTTCGTCGTTGGCAAGTACTGTGCCCAACTGAGGACACCAGTTTACCATCGTTTCGCCCAGGTAGGCGATGCGATAGTTCATCAGCGTCTCCTGCTGCTGCTTTTCGTTCATAGCCTTCCACTCGTCGGCCGTGAAGCTCAGTTCCTCGCTACAAGCCACGTCCAGTCCTTCGGTGCCGTTGGCTTCGAAAGCCTTCACCAGTTGGGCGATGGGCTGTGCTTTCTGCAACTTGTTGTCGTAGTAGCTCTGGAACATCTGCTGGAAAGCCCATTGTGTCCAGTGGTAGTATTCGGGGTCGCAGGTGCGTATCTCGCGGTTCCAGTCGAACGAGAAGCCTATCTTGTCGAGCTGTTCGCGATAGCGGTTGATATTGTTGACGGTAGTAATTGCAGGGTGTTGGCCAGTTTGAATGGCATACTGCTCGGCGGGCAAGCCGTAGGCGTCGTAACCCATAGGGTTCAGTACGTTGAAGCCTTGCAGTCGTTTGTAGCGGGCGTAGATGTCCGAAGCGATGTATCCCAGCGGATGTCCCACGTGCAGACCTGCACCCGAGGGGTAGGGGAACATGTTCAGTACATAGAATTTCTGTTTCGTATCGTCTTCCGTTACCTGATAGGTTTTGTTGTCCACCCATCGTTTCTGCCATTTCTTTTCAATCTCCCTGAAATTGTATTCCATACTGATGTCTGTTAATAATTTATTGAAAACGTGTTTATATCTTCTTTTTTCGGTTTATAATGCGGTTAATAAACCGTTGCAAATTTACAGGTTTATTTTCAGATTTGCTCATCAAGCCGATAAAAAACATTGGGTTGCGGGCGTACGTTGCTTACTTTTCTCGTAATTTTGCGCTCGAAACAGAAATATTCACTTATGGATAGAGCAAAAATGAAAGGCCATGCCGCGATGTTGGCGGCTAACAGCATGTGGGGATTGATGGCTCCGCTGGCCAAATTCGTCATGATAGGAGGGGCGGTCAGTTCGCTGGTGATGACCGACTTGCGCGTCTTTGGCGCGATGGTTCTCTTTTGGATTTTTTCTTTTTTCCAAAAGCCTGAACATGTGGGTCACAAGGATCTGATGAAGCTTTTCGTAGCTTCGCTTCTAGCCATCGTCTTCAATCAGGGCAGCTATATCTTCGGCGTAGGGCTGACTTCGCCTGTCGATGCTTCCATCATCACGACCAGCATGCCGCTCATCGCCATGATATTGGCGGCCATCTTCTTGAAAGAACCCATCACGGGTCGGAAGATATTGGGTATCGCCGTGGGCGCATCGGGGGCGTTGCTGCTTATCTTGGGAAGTTCGCAAGCGACGGCCAGTTCGGCATCGAAGGGTGATAATCCTCTGCTGGGCGATGTGTTTGTGCTCTTGGCGCAGTGCAGTTATGCTTTTTATTTTGTGTTGTTTAAAAATTTCGTAGCCAAGTATTCGGCCGTGACGGTGATGAAATGGATGTTTACCTATGCCTTCATTTGTCTGCTTCCTTTCTCATACAATAGTCTTTTGAGTACCGACTGGTTGGCGCTCGATGGAGCGCGCATTGCTTCCATCCTTTTCGTAGTAGTGGGTGCTACGTTTCTTAGCTATATTTTGATCATTGTAGGGCAGAAGAACCTGCGTCCGACGGTGGCAGGCATGTATAACTATATCCAGCCGCTGGTCGCTACGATTGTGGCCATCTGCTGGGGCATGGACAGCTTCAACTTGACAAAGATGCTTTCCGTCGTGATGATTTTCGGCGGTGTATGGCTGGTGACTTCCAGCAAAAGCCGTGCCGAAATGGAAGCCTATAAGGCGGAGAAGCAGGCGAAAAACTTGGACAAAGAAGCAGAGTAGGAGAGAGGGCGATGGAAGGCGGCAAGGATTTCAAGTGGCATTTGACAGCCATCGTGGTGGTAGGCATCTGGGGCATGACGTTCATTTCGACCCGTGTGCTGATAGAGAACGGGCTTACGCCGCAGGAGATTTTCCTGTTGCGCTTCCTCATAGCTTACGTGGGCATCTGGTTCATTTCGCCTCGAACATTGCTTTGCCGCACGTGGCGCGACGAGGGTTGGATGCTGCTGGCGGGCGTGACGGGTGGTTCGCTCTATTTTCTGACGGAGAATACGGCACTTGAAGTGACGCTTACCACAAATGTGGCTTTTATTGTCTGTAGTACGCCTCTGCTCACTGTGTTGCTGGCTCGGCTTTTCTATCGGAGCGAGCGGGCTACGTGGCGGTTGGTATGCGGCTCGTTGTTGGCATTGCTGGGCGTGGGGTTGGTCATTTTCAACGGCAATTTCGTGTTGAAGCTTTCGCCTCTGGGCGACGTGCTTTCGTTGACGGCTGCCCTTTGCTGGGCTTTCTATAGCTTGATTATGCGCCAGGTGGCCGACCGCTACTCCACGGTTTTCATTACTCGCAAGGTTTTCTTTTATGGGGTGCTCACCATTCTTCCTGCTTTCTTGGTGCGTCCCTGGCAATTCCCATTGGAGGCATTTGCACGGCCTGCCGTCTGGATGAACCTGCTGTTTCTTAGTGTATTGGCTTCATTGGTGTGCTTCGTGGTGTGGAACTTCATTCTGAAGCAGTTGGGTACCGTTCGCGCTTCCAATTACATTTACCTGAACCCCATCTTTACGTCCATTGGTGCCTTGCTTTTCTTGGGCGAACCATTGACACCCGTTGCTTTGTTGGGTGCGGCTTGCGTATTGTGTGGCGTCTATTTGGCAGGGAAGAAGTAGGCGGAAGAATGAACTTTTTGTTGGTTTAGCGGATTGCTCGATTTTGGGCATATTATCTTTCTTTCTGTGGCCGATTCTTTCTTTTCGCTGACACTCCTGTTTTTCAAAAAGTACGAAATAGAAGGCTTTGAGGACTTTTAAAGCCTATTTTTCCCCGTTTTTGGGGATGTTTTTCTTTGTTTTCGGCCTTATTTTTCCTTATAAATGTGCTTGTTTTCCCTCAGAAAAGTGCCTGTTTTCGTTCATAAAGTACTACTTTACGATGAGAAACAGATACTTTTAGTCTTTTATTCTCCTTTTTCGTCTTCGAAAACAGGCATTTTTCTTTGTTTTTCTTCTAGTTTTTTTGTAAACATTTCGCTATCGAATTAAGTATGAGCAAATAAACAGTTTTGCGCTTCGTTCGTTGCCATCAGCCTTACCTTTGGACCGAACGAAGCGATTCTCAAACGGTTTGAAAATCAAAGTGTCAATCTGTCAATAGACGGTGGACGAAGTCAGTCGATTTTTATTTGCTTTCGAGGCAGAGGCAAGCAAATCTTTATTATATTTGTAGCAATATTAAATCGAAACCATTATGCACAACAAGATTGCTTTTCTGACGGCAGCCGCAGCCCTGTGGCTGGCCGCCTCGTGCACGCAGCGGAACAAATGCGTGGAGAATCCCCTGATTGAGTCGGCCAACACCATGACGCTCGACATTTCCAAAGTCGAATTGAGCGACACGGCTACCGTGCTCCATACGGATGCCTATTTCCATCCGGGCTATTGGATCAGGATCAGTTCCGAATCCTACCTGCTGGCCGACGGCAAGCGTTACGCCTTGACCGGCACGGAAGGCATCGATGCCGATTCGCTCTTCTGGATGCCTAAATCGGGAGAGGCTTCTTTCCAGTTGACTTTCGAGCCGTTGCCGCGCGGCACGCACTCGTTCGATTTTATCGAGGGCGATTGCGAGGATTGCTTCAAGCTGTTCGGTATCGACCTGACGGGCAAGAAGGCTTTCGACCGCCCTTCTGACATCCCTGCCGACGTCATCCGTGCTTCGGAAACCGCCCCCGATGCTGTGCCCGAGCCTCAATTCAAGATAGGCGAGACGGTGGTACACATGCACCTTTCAGGCTATCGGAAGGAGCTGGCCAAGGAAGCCAATATTTACCTCAATACGCTGATGAACGGCCAGCAGCCCTATACAGCCGCCATCGACTCTGCAACGGGTAGGGCCGAATTCAAGTTCTGGCAATACGGACCTGCACAGGCTTTGGTCAGCGTGGGTATGGTAAATGGACAAATATGGCTAGCGCCGGGCGAGGAGATAGACCTCTACGTGGATATGCGGCGTAGCGGGCAGTATATTCTGAAGCGTCGGGCTGAAAAGAAACAGTTGCCGGCATTCGAGACCATTCCTTTCTGTTACTTCTCGGGCACATACGCCGGCCTGTCGGCTCCGTCTTTGTATTCGGATAAGTATTATGGTATGAACTTATATACAGGCGAGTTTGCCGACTACAAGATGACGGCTGCCGAATACACAAAGCATGTCATCGGCCGTTATCAGGCCCTCTCGGACAGCATCGCCCAAAGCAAGCTGCCGCCCGCAGGCAAGGAACTGGCCTTGATCAATCTGAAGCAGGAGGCGGTCGAGGCCATGGCACAAGGCGATTTCTTCCGTGAACACAATTACAGAAGCGTACATAACCAGTGGGACCGCTCCAAACCTCTGGGCCTCAAAATCGACCCGCTGACGGCTGAGAACCGCGCGGAGCTGTGCAAGCTCTTCTCCATTGCCGACCCCAAGTTGCTGATGGGGCAGCATGCGATGGAGTATGCATCGGCTGTAGCTAATCCCCGAATCGCATGGCCCAAGGAAGCGGGCCTGGAAGGTACCTTCGCTTCCGCACTGAAGCTGGCGTTGCCTCTGGTAGAAAAAGCCTCGAACGCTGCCCTCACCGAAGCCGACCTGAAGATATTGGACGGTGTGCAGAACCCCTTCTGGCGCGAATCCCTACTGAAGATACAAGAAAATACACTGGCTCTGCTCAAGGCCGTCGAAGGGAAAGCCGTTATTGAGCAGACGCCCGACGTGCCTGTGGAGAAGCTTTTCGATGCCATCATCGCCCCCCACAAGGGCAAGGTCGTCCTCGTAGACTTCTGGAATACCTGGTGTGCGCCCTGCCGCATGGCTATCAAGGCCAACGAGCCGTTGAAGGACGGTGAGCTGAAGAGTGACAACCTGGTTTGGATCTACATCGCCAACCAGACCTCCCCGCTCGTCAAGTACAAGGAGATGATACCCGACATCAAGGGCAAGCACTACCGCCTCACCGACAAGCAGTGGGCCTACCTCTGCGACAAGTTCAAGATAGACGGCATCCCCTCGTATGTGCTGGTGGACAAGCAGGGCAAGTACGGCCTCCGCAACGACTTCCGCGACCACGGGAAGATGAAGGATACGTTGAAGGGAATGATTGAGTAATCCTCTATATAAATTAAAGAATAACACCATGGAAAGATATCAAGTTGCCATTATCGGCGGAGGCCCTGCGGGCTATACTGCCGCCGAAGCTGCCGGACGGGCAGGACTGAGCGTTGTACTCTTCGAGAAAAACAGCCTGGGGGGCGTCTGCCTGAACGAGGGCTGCATCCCCACCAAGACGTTGTTGTATTCGGCCAAGACCTACGACGGCGCGCGCCATGCGTCGAAGTATGCCGTGTTGGCCGAGAACGTGGGCTTCGATCTGCCCAAAATCATCGCCCGCAAGCAGAAGGTGGTGCGTAAGCTGGTACTGGGCGTCAAGGCCAAGCTGACGGCCCATAATGTAAAGATCGTGACAGGCACGGCCGAAGTGGTGGACAAGAACCACGTGCGCTGTGGCGAAGAGGTCTATGAGTGCGACAACCTGCTGCTCTGTACGGGTTCGGAAACGTTCATCCCGCCTATCGCAGGTGTGGACACCGTGCCCTACTGGACGCATCGCGACGCGCTTGACAACAAGGAACTACCCCAGTCGCTGGCCATCATCGGCGGTGGAGTCATCGGCATGGAGTTCGCTTCGTTCTTCAACAGCCTGGGCGTGCAGGTGACGGTCATCGAGATGGTGGACGAGATACTGGGCGGCATGGACAAGGAACTCGCCGCCCTCCTGCGGGCCGACTATGCCAAGCGCGGCGTGAAGTTCATGCTCAGTACGAAGGTTGTTTCGCTGGCCGTGGCCGAAGGCGGACAGGTACAGGTGGGTTATGAGAACGCCGAAGGCGTAGGCTCCGTCGTGGCCGAACGGCTGCTGATGAGCGTAGGCCGCCGCCCCGTGACGAAGGGCTTCGGGCTGGAAAACCTCGACCTGCAGAAGACCGAACGCGGTAGCATCGTGGTGGACGAACACATGCAGACGTCCTTGCCCGGCGTATATGTCTGCGGCGACCTGACGGGCTTCTCGCTCCTGGCTCATACCGCCGTACGCGAGGCCGAAGTGGCTGTGAACCACATTGCGGGCAAGGAAGACGCGATGAGCTACCGTGCCATCCCCGGTGTGGTATATACCAATCCCGAGATTGCAGGCGTGGGCGAGACGGAAGAGTCGTTGCAACGAAAAGGCATCGCCTGTCGTGTGGTCAAGTTGCCCATGGCCTATAGCGGCCGCTTCGTAGCCGAGAACGAAGGCGTGAACGGCCTCTGCAAGCTCATCCTGGCCGAGGACGACACCATCTTGGGGGCACACGTGCTGGGCAATCCCGCCAGCGAAATCATCACCTTGGCCGGCATGGCCGTCGAGCTGAAGCTTAAGGCCGAGGAATGGAAGAGGGTAGTCTTCCCGCATCCCACGGTGGGTGAGATTTTTCGTGAAGCGTTGTAATTGGGGGCACTACAGAGGACACAGAGTTGCACAGAGGAAGATTCAAAACTTGGTGTAACTCTGTGTTATCCGTGCCCAAGATATAATATTCAATTCCTAAACTGATGAATATGTTTTGGAGATTACTGGTATGGGCGGTCCTCCTGGGACCGCTTTCTTTTGTCTGCGCACAGGCCGACAGTCTGTTGCACGCACGCATCGACACAATTGTAAAGCACGACCTGCCGCTGGGCGGCAACGCGGGTATCTGTATCTACGACCTGACGGCCGGACGTATACTCTACGAATATCAGGCCGACAAGCTGTCGCGGCCTGCTTCGACCATGAAGGTGATGACGGCCATTACAGCTTTGTCGCAGCCGGGGGCGATGGAGTCGTTCCGCACGGAGCTGTGGACTACAGGCCGCGTGGTGGGTGATACACTGAAGGGCGACCTTTACGTGGTGGGCGGCTTCGACCCCGAGTTCGACACGGACGACCTGGAGGAGCTCATCAGTGGCCTGACGCGACGGGGCATCCGCGTGGTGGACGGCCGCATCGTGGGCGACGTGTCGATGAAGGACTCGCTCTACTGGGGCTCGGGCTGGCTGTGGGACGACGCTCCTGCCGCCTATCAGCCCTACCTCTCGCCGCTGATGCTGAACAAGGGTGTACTCCAGCTGTCCATCCGTCCCGCCGAGCGGGGGCTGGCTGCGTTGGTCACAGGCAACCCCTCTTCCTCTTATTATACGATAGAGAACCGTACGCACAGCTATTCGCCGGCCGCAGGGCCGCTGCGCGTGGCGCGCAACTGGATGGAGAACGGCAACCATATCACCCTGCAAGGCAACGTGCGGGCGGCGGAGGGGCGCTCGTTCAGCCTGTTCGACTCCGGCCGCATGTTCATGCACGTCTTTGTGGAGCGGCTGCTGGAGGCAGGTATCCACTGTACCGCCGTGACTGACAGCACCCGTACGGGCATCGAGGCGGCCTACTGCTTCGGCGAGCTGCCGATCGATAGCGTGGAGAGGACGAGGCTGACTGTGCACGAGACACCCTTTCAGGCCGTGCTCGACGAGATGCTCAAGGAGAGTGACAACCTGAACGCCGAAGCCATGCTCTGTCGGGCGGGCGTGCTGGCCTCGGGCGGCAAGAAGCGGGTGTCGGCCCGGGACGGGCTGGACGCCATGCGGGCCCTCATCAGGCGCGTCGGGCTGAACCCGAAGCACTACAGCCTGGCCGACGGGTGCGGCCTGTCGCACTACGACTACCTCTCGCCCGAACTGCTGGTGGCCATGCTTCGCTATGCCTACTCGCGCAGTGACATCTTCTCACCGCTCTACAAGGCCCTACCCGTGAGTGGGGTGGACGGCACGCTGAAGTACCGCATGGGCTACGGCACGCCCGCTTTCCGGCAGGTGCATGCCAAGACCGGCTCCTATACGGGCATCAATGCCTTGGCCGGCTACCTGAAGACCACGGAGGGGCATTGGGTGGCCTTCGCCATCATGACGCAGAACGTGCTTTCGGGCCGCCAGGCACGGGCTTTTCAGGATGCCGTGTGCCTGGAGGTGGTGAAGGCTTCTATCAAGAAATAATAACTAATCCTTTGTCAACGCTTCCTTCAGCCGGGCGATGGCCAGAGCCGCATCGCCCTCGGCCTCGCTGAGCAGGGTGACGAACCGGCTGCCGATGATGGCGCCCGACGAGGCCCCGCAGGCCGCCTCGAACGTAGCCTTGTTGGAGATGCCGAAGCCCACCAGCCGCGGATGCTTCAGCCCCAGGCTGTCAATGCGGCGGAAGTAGGCCTGCTTCTGCTCGTCGAACGAACGCTGGGCTCCCGTCACGGCGGCCGACGACACCATGTAGATGAAGCCTCCCGTGTGCCGGTCTATCTCGCGCACCCGTTCGTCGCTCGTCTCGGGCGTGACGAGTATCACCACGTGTAGGCCGTAGCGTTCGGCCGTGGCCTGGTAGTGCTCGCGGTATTCGCGCAGGGGCAGGTCGGGGATGATGAGGCCGTCGATGCCGCACGTCCGGCAGTGCTGGCAGAAGGCTTCGAAGCCGAACTGGAGGATGGGGTTGAGGTAGCCCATCAGCAGCAGGGGGATGTGTACCGTGCGGCGGATGTCGGCCAGCTGGTCGAAGAGGCGGCGCAGGCTCATGCCGCCCCGCAGGGCGGTAGTGGCAGCCTGCTGGATGACGGGGCCGTCGGCCAGGGGGTCACTGAAGGGGATGCCTATCTCGATCATGTCCACGCCCGCGTCCTGCAGGGCCTGGATGGTGGCGGCGGTGCCGTCGGGGGTGGGGCAGCCGGCACAGAAGTAGATGGAGAGAATGCGGCTGCTCTTGGTCTGGAAAAGTTGGTCTATACGGTTCATGGTTTTCTTGTCTATCGGTTTATTTCAATGAATTTCTTCAGTGTCTTGAGCGCTTGCCCGCTTTCCAGCGAACGGCGGGCGATGTCGATGCACTCGCCTATCTCCTTGTCCGGCTCCATGAGCTGGATGGCGAAGGCGGCGTTCACCAGTACGCAGTGCTTCTGGGCTGGGGTGGCACGGTTGGTGAGCACGTCGTCGAAGATGCGGCTCGCGTCCTCGCGGTTCCGGCCCCCTTGCAGGTCGGTGGGGCGTGCCGGGTCGAAGCCCAACTCCTGCGGGCGGTAGATGCGCTCGTCGCGGCGGGTCATTACCTTGAACTCGTCGGTCAGGGAGATTTCGTCGTAGTTGTCGAGGCTGTTGACCACGGCAAACTCGATGCCCGCCTTGCAGAATACATAGGTGTAGAGGCGCATCAGTGACAACTGGCTGACACCCAGCAGCTGGTAGGCCGGGCGGCAGGGGTTGACGAGCGGGCCCAGCAGGTTGAACAGGGTGCGCACGCCCAGCGACTTGCGTACGGCGGCCACCGATTTCATGGCGGGGTTGAAGAGCTGTGCATGCAGGTAGGCCAGGTTGCATTCGTCCATGCTGCGTCGCAGGGTGTCGGGGTCGGCGGTGAAGCGGATGCCGTGCTCCTCGATGACGTCGCTCGCGCCGCTCACCGACGTGGCGCCATAGTTGCCGTGCTTGGCCACCTTGTAGCCCGCCCCCGCCACGACGAAGCAGGCGCAGGTGGAGATGTTGAACGTGTTCTTGCCGTCGCCCCCGGTGCCCACGATGTCGATGGGGCGGTAGGGGGCGAAGTCGATGGGTACGCGTGTCTGCATCAGCGCCTCGCGGAAGCCGGTCAGCTCGTCCACGGTGATGTCGCGCATGCAGAAGGCCGTCAGCAGGGCAGCCACCTGTGCGTCGGGGTAGTGGCCGGCCGTGATGTCGAGCAGCAGCTGGCGGGCCTCGGCCTCGCTCAGGTGCTCGTGGTTGAAGAGTCGGGAAAGTATCTGTTTCATGTTCAGTTGATGGTTTATGGTAAATAATATGTACGAATGGGGCGCGTCGCAGGGCACTCGTGACCTGCTGTTGTACCCCACCCGTGGGATATCAGTGTACCCCACTCGTGGGGTCCTGTATCCCCCTTCAGAAGGTGTCCTGAGCGGGGTTCGAGGGAGGTTTTGGGGCGAACGGGGCGAAGGATGGCATGTACCGGGCTTCGTAAGATTTCTTTACAGGTTCCCGGTTCATGACGCATGCTCTGTCCAGTTGCGGATGATGCGTTCGCCTAGGGGCGTGAGCACCGACTCGGGGTGGAACTGGATGCCGTGCACGTCCAGCATGCGGTGGCGCAGGCCCATGATGAGACCCTCGTCGCTCACGGCGGTGACGGCCAGCGTGTCAGGCAGGCCCTCGCGGCTGACGACCCACGAGTGGTAGCGGCCCACGGGCAGGCGGCGGGGCAGGCCGTCGAAGAGGTAGTCGTCGGCCACGCCGGGACCGTCGAGGCTGATTTCGGTCTGCACGCCATGGAACACGTCGGAGAGGTTGCACAGCCGTGCGCCGAAAGCCTCGCCGATGGCCTGTTCGCCCAGACAGACGCCCAGGATGGGTTTGGTCGCGGCATAGGTACGGATGACGGGCATCAGCAGTCCGGCTTCCTGCGGGATGCCGGGACCGGGCGAGAGCAGCAGCTTGTCGTAGGCTGCGAGGTCGGGCAGGGCGAAGCGGTCGTTGCGCAGCACGGTGACCCGTGCGCCTGCCTGTTCGACCAGTTGCACCAGGTTGTAGGTGAACGAGTCGTAGTTGTCTATAATAGCAATGTGGTTCATGTGGATGTAAGTCTTTAAGTCATTCAGTTATTGGGTTAACTCTTGCAGGAAGCCGTGCAGCCGTTCCACGTCTTTCAGGCCGGGAGTCGTCTCGAAGCGGCTGTTGAGGTCGATGCCTGCCAGTTGTGGATGATGGAACTGACGGATGGCATTTGCGCTGCCTGCGTTGAGGCCTCCGCTCAGGAAGAACGGTGTGCGGCCGGCGTAGCGGTGGAGCAGGCTCCAGTCGAACTGCCGTCCCGTGCCGCCCAGCTGGGGCGTCTTGCTCTCGAAGAGGAAGTAGTCGCAGGTGCCGTGGTAGGCTTCTGTGGCGGCCACGTCGCGCGGGGTGGCCAGGTGGAAGGCCTTGATGACCTTCAGCCCGTGGCTTTTGCGCAATGATTGGCAGTACAGAGGCGACTCCTTCCCGTGCAGCTGCACATAGTCCAGCTCGAAGCGGTCGGCATACGTCAGCACGGTTTCCTTGGTCTCGTTGACAAATACTCCGATGCGCCGGGCCCGACGGGGCAGGTAGTCCGGCATCTGATAGACGAAGCGGGGCGAACGGGGGTAGAACACGAAGCCGATGAAGTCCACGCCCAGTTCCTCGACCCGGCGGATGTTCTCGCCGTCGGTCATACCGCATACTTTGACAAGCAGGTTCATAAGGCGGAGGAGGTTTGAAGGTGAGACATCTGTTGGATGAACGCGTGCAGTTCGTCGCCCGGGCATTCGCTCCGCATGAAGCGTTCGCCGATGAGCAGTCCGCGGTAGCCGTGGCGGCGCAGGAGGCAGGCCGTCTCGGCATTGTGGATACCGCTTTCGGCCACCATCAGCGGGTGAGGGTCCGTGCTTGCCGTGGCTTGTGCCAAGGCTTCAGCCAGGTCGACGGCATGCGAGGCATCGGTGTGGAAGGTACCCAGGCTGCGGTTGTTTACTCCCACGAGGTCGGGGCGGCAGTTCAGGTAGTCCAGTTCGTCGGGCGCGTGTAGCTCGAGCAGGACCTCCAGCCCCAGTTCGTGGGCCTGCTGCGAAAGTTCACCGCATTGGCTTCGGTCGAGGCAGGCGGCGATGAGCAGCACGGCGTCAGCCCCTGCCGCACGTGCCTGCAACAACTGGTAAGGGTCGATGACGAAGTCCTTGCGCAGGATGGGTAGGGTGGTGAGCGGCCGTGCAGTAGTGAGGTCACCCAGCCTGCCGGCAAAGAAGGCCTCGTCCGTCAGGATGGAAAGGGCGGCGGCTCCTGCGGCTTCGTATTGGAGGATTACCTCGTCGGGCCGTGCCTCGCGGTTGATCCAGCCCTTCGACGGCGAACGGCGTTTGAACTCGGCGATGATGCCCGTGGGCGAGGCTGCCAGGGCCTGTTTCAGGCTATGGGTAGTGCGTTGTTCCTTTCTGTCGGCTGCTGTTGCCAGCTGGTCGGCAGTGAGGTGGCGTTTCTGCGTCTCCACCTCTTCGCGTTTGTGTGCGATGATTTCTTTCAGAATGTCTCTTTCCATTGTCATGTCTTCTTGGGTTAAAAGTTTTGTGCCAGTTCGATGGCGCGGCGCAGGGCCGCCAGCTTGTTGTTCACTTCCTGCAATTCGTTCTCCACATTGCTCTTGGCTACGATGCCACCGCCTGCCTGAAACCACAGCACGCTGTTGCGGCTCACGAAGGTGCGGATGGTGATGGCCTGGTTGAGCGAACCGTCCAGTCCGATGAAGCCGATGCATCCGCCGTAGGCACCACGGTTGTGCGGCTCCAGCTCGCTGATGAGCTGCATGGCCCGTACCTTGGGTGCACCGCTCAGTGTGCCGGCGGGAAAAGTGTCGAGGAAGGTCTTCACGGCATTGGCTTCCGGTCGCAGGTTGCCGCTGACGCGACTGACAAGGTGGATGACGTGGCTGTACAGCTGCGGTTCGCGGAAGAAGTCCACACGTACGTCGGTACAGTTGCGTGCCAGGTCATTGCGTGCCAGATCGACGAGCATCACGTGTTCGGCGTTCTCCTTGGGGTCGTCCAGCAGACGTCGGGTGGCAGCCTCGTCTTCCTCGCGGTTGCCTGTGCGTCGGGTGGTACCTGCTATGGGGTCGATGTAGGCCCGTTCGTCGGCGATGCGGCAGTGCGTTTCGGGCGAGGAACCGAAGATGCGGAAGCCTCCGAAGTCGAAGTAGAAGAGGTAGGGCGAAGGATTGACGCTGCGCAAGGCACGGTAGAGGTTGAAGTCGTCGCCTTCGAACCGTTGTTCGAAGCGGCGCGACAGGACCATCTGGAATACGTCGCCCCGCAGGCAGTGGGCAATGGCCCGGCGGATGTTGGCGCGGTGTTCGTCGTCGGTCAGTGTGGAGGTCACTTCTCCCGTTGGGTGGAAACCATACGTAGGAAAGTTGCGGTTCATTACGGCGGTCTGTACTTGGTCCAAGCCGCTGGTCTCACCTTCGCCTAGCATTTCGACGAGTATCAGTTCGTGGTTGAAGTCGTTGAAGACGATGAGGTATCGGTAGAGGATATAGAGGGCGTCGGGAGCGTCATTCAGTGCTTGGCGGCTGTCCTTCACGGCAATGCCTTCGAGGTAGCGCACGGCGTTGAACGAGGTGTAGCCGTAAAGACCACAGTAACGGCTTCCTTCGCCTGTAACCTGGAAGCGGGACAGGAAGTGGTTTAGGGCTGACGCCATGTTCCCTTCGGCTTCCAGTGTGCTTTCCTGCCGCGAGCCGTCGGGCATTCGGGTTACGACGATGCCGTGCCCGATGCTGATAGAGGCGATAGGGCAGAGGCCGATGAAGGAGCGGCCGTTCTCGCCTCCATGGTAATCAGAGCTCTCCATGAGGGCACTTTGCGGGAAGAGATCGCGCAGTTTCAGGTACGTGCTGACCGGGGTGTGGATGTCGCCGGGCAGGGTACGTGTTCGGGTAGTGTAACGGTAAATCATAAGTTGTATTCGTTTTGATGTTTCAGATAAGTGTCCATGTCTTTGTCGCCACGCCCTGATACGGTGATGACGACTACATCGTCGGGCTTGGTCTGGAGGCGGGGCAGCACGGCTAGTGCGTGGGCGCTCTCCAGTGCGGGGATAATGCCTTCCAGCCGGGTCAGCTCATAGGCTGCACGCAGGGCCTCGTCGTCGTTGACGGCCAGGACGTCGGCCCGCTTCGTGGCGGCCAGGTGGGCATGCAGGGGGCCAATGCCCGGATAGTCCAGTCCGGCGGAGATGGAGTAGGGTTCAGTCACTTGGCCGTCCTCGTCCTGAATGACGTAGGTGCGTGTACCGTGCAGGATGCCCACACGTCCCAGTGCTAGGGTGGCTGCCGTTTTGCCAGAATCTACACCCAGTCCGCCTGCTTCGGCCAGTACGATGTGTACCCGTGGGTCGTTCAGAAAGCGCAGCAGGGTACCGGCGGCATTGCTGCCTCCACCCACGCAAGCCACCAGGTGGTCGGGGTGTTCGCGGTCTTCGATTTCGGCCAGTTGGTGGGCAATCTCCTCGCCGATGACCGACTGCAGGTGGGCCACTAGTTGCGGGTAAGGATGCGGGCCTACGGTAGAGCCTATTAGGTAGTACGTATCATCGGGGTGGCAACACCAGTAGCGGATGGCCTCGTTGGTGGCGTCCTTCAGGGTGGCATTGCCCGAGGTGACGGGCACTACCTGTGCGCCCAGCATCTTCATCTTCTCCACGTTGACGTGCTGGCGCTCAATGTCGGTTTTTCCCATAAACACGAGGCATTCCATACCAGCTAGGGCACAGACAGTAGCGGCTGCCACGCCGTGCTGTCCGGCGCCAGTCTCGGCAATGATGCGTCGCTTGCCCATGCGGCGGGCCAGCAGCATTTGGCCCACGGCGTTGTTGATCTTGTGAGCGCCGGTGTGGTTCAGGTCTTCCCGCTTCAGATAGACCTTGCAGCCGTATTTCTCGGACAGGCGGCGGGCATGGTAGAGCGGCGATGGGCGACCTACATAGTGCTGCAGCAGGTCTTCGAATTCGCGTTTGAAATCATCACTAGGCAGGATGGTACAGCAGGCTTCCTGCAGTTGGCTGACACAGCGGTGCAGGATTTCGGGGATGTAGGCCCCGCCGAATTCACCGTAATAACCGTTTGAATCAATTGAATAGTTCATTGTTGCAATGTATATTTTAAGTGATAGTTACTGGGGTTGGGATAAAAAGAAAAAGAGCTCCGTCGCAAGTTGCGGCGAAGCTCTTTTCTTTTTGCTTGTCCTTTCCGGCTTGTCCTGATCCTTTCGAAGGATGGAAGCGGTGTATCAATGACTGCATATATGAGTGTTGCCCCCTTTACGACTTTGTATGAGTTGTAACGGTTGCCACCACCAATATTTATGCAGGTTGATTGTCATTCTTTGTTTACGTTTTAATACTTAACGGAGGCAAATGTATGCATTTTAATTGGAAATACAAGCTTTCTCTTGAAAAAAGTTATGTAGTGGAAACATTTTTAAGATTCGGTTTGTGGGCTGTCTTGCTCTTCGCTGTCCGAATGAACACGATATCGGGCTGGAGACATGCCTATATGAGCCTTTACATATTTGCCAAAAAATGACTGGTTGGGGAAGTTGAACATCTCTGCTATTTCCTTGATAGACTTCTCAGAATGTTTCAACTGATATTTTATTTGTTCGATGGCATATTCATTGATCCATTCAGTCGGAGTATGGCCACTGACTTCCTTAATGGCCGCCGAGATGTATTTGGCTGAATAGCACAGTCGGTCGGCATAGTAGCTTACAGAGCGGTGTATTCCTCCGTCAGCAGTCAGTTCTTCCATGAACAGTTTGAAGATATGCTTGCTTCGTTTGGCTTCTATTCCTGTCTCTTCGGTTTCATCGGAGTGTTTCTGGATGCCTGCCAGCATTTCATGGAACAAGGCAGAGAAGAGATATCCCAGAATTTCCTGGCGGTAACGGTGTGAGGGATCACTGATTTTGTCCATAATCAGTTGATAATACAGATTGAAATTCTGGCTTTCTTTTGTTTTTTCCTCCGGTGATTTGGCAAAAACAGGATTCTTATAGAGATAATACAAGGCTTTTCTTGCTGCTTTTTCCCGTTTTACCGTCTGTTGCAGAAATTTGGTGGAAAAACCTATCAGGCTGACCTTGTGCTGTGGACTAAGGAGCATGTTGCTTATAATCATGGTTGGCAGGCAGACGAATGCTTCTCCAGCCTGTAACTGATAGCCCTTTTTGTTGATGTTCAGTTGCATTTTTCCTTCAATACAAGCAACGATGATGAAAAGATTCAGCCTTATCATCCGGTTGGAGTAAGGGAGTTTCTCCATGTTACGTGCTACTATGACATTATCATCTACATAATCTACATATTCTCCCTTTGTTTCTTCTTTGTACTTCTTGAAATCATCGATATCAACTGTGATGATTGTTTTTTCGTTCGTATACATATTATATTTATTAGAATTGCATAATTTCATCTGATGCTGTGATTCACAATATATACTCTAATTTACGGGTCGATAATCTGGAAGGCTGTTCTTTTCTCCCGTTGCAAAGTTGGGGAATATTGGTAAAACTAAGTTGTTCTATTTCTCATAAAGGCTGTTCTATTATTCTTTATGTAATATTTTTTAAGTATGAGGTGGGGAATATGGAACATCTATACGGGAATTTAGATAACATATGGCTTGTTCTATTCTTCTATCTTTGTGCCAATTTTAAATCAATTAGTTGGACATGAAAAAGTTTAAGATCAGACAGATGCGACTGATGACACTTATCGGTTGTACAGTTTTTGGATTGGCATCGTGCAAACAGGCACCGAATGCCGCTATGCAATCTTCTTCTTACGAGACTATGACGGTGGGTATCACCGACAAGGAACTTTCTACTTCTTATTCCGCTACCATTCGCGGAAGGCAGGACATTGACATCTATCCGCAGGTATCGGGTACTATTGTGCGTCTTTGTGTAACCGAAGGTGAAGTGGTACGTCGAGGGCAGTTACTCTTTATTATCGATCAAGTACCCTATAAGGCAGCTTTGAAAACAGCTGAAGCTAATGTGGAAACAGCCCGTGCGTCTTTGGCCACTGCTCAGCTGAATTATGATAGTCAGAGGGAATTGTATACACAGAAGGTTGTATCGGAATTCAGTCTGAAGACAGCTGAAAACAATTTCCTCACAGCCAAGGCACAACTGGCACAGGCTGAGGCACAGGAAGTGAATGCTCGTAATAACCTTTCATATACCGAAGTAAAGAGTCCCAGCGACGGTGTTGTGGGCGCTTTGCCTTATCGTGTAGGTGCATTGGTCAGCTCGGCCATGGCACAACCTCTTACTACGGTGAGCGATAATAGCACGATGTACGTTTATTTCTCCATGACCGAAAATCAGTTACTCTCCCTTACCCGTCAGTACGGTTCGATGGACGAGGCACTGAAGAACATGCCCGAAGTAACGCTGACCCTAAACGATAACTCCGTATATGCCGAGAAGGGAAAGATCGAATCCATCAGCGGTGTCATCGACCGCCAGACGGGTACGGTCATTGCACGTGCCGTTTTCCCTAACGAATCACGTCTGCTGCACAGTGGAGCCTCCGGCAGTGTATCTATCCCCAGTGTCTACAAGGATTGTATTGTCATCCCGCAGGGAGCAGCCGTACAGATGCAGGACAAATATCTGGTGTATAAGGTAGTGGACGGAAAGGCTGCTTCTACACTGGTTTCAGTAGCACCGATAAACAACGGTCGCGAATTTGTAGTAATGGACGGCCTGAAGCCGGGTGAGGAAATCGTGGCGAAAGGAGCTGGATTGTTGAGAGAGGGAATGCAGATAAAATAACCTAAGTTTTGCTTTTGGCAAAACCTGCAGGAGCTGAAGGAGTTGAAAGGAAACACTTCCGGACTTCTTGACTCCCATAAACAACAAACATTATGAAAGGAAACATATTCATTAAACGGCCGGTGATGGCCATCTCCATCTCCGTCCTTATTTTTGCTATCGGCCTGATTTCGCTGTTCACGTTGCCTGTGGAACAATATCCTGATATTGCACCACCTACAGTATATGTATCAGCTACTTATACGGGTGCCGATGCAGATGCCGTGATGAACGGCGTTATTATGCCGTTGGAGGAGAGTATCAATGGTGTGGAAAACATGATTTATATGACTTCGACGGCTACCAATAACGGTTCGGCTACCATACAGGTCTACTTCAAGCAAGGTACCGACCCCGATATGGCGGCAGTAAACGTACAGAACCGTGTGACGCAGGCACAGGGATTGTTGCCTGCCGAGGTAACGCAAATCGGTGTGACTACACAGAAACGTCAGACTAGCTTTCTGCAAATCAATTCACTGGTCTGCACCAACGGGCGTTACGACCAGGCATTTATCGGAAACTACCTTGACATCAATGTTGTGCCCCAGATCAAGCGTATTGCCGGTGTGGGCGACGTGATGGCGATGAACGCTCCTTACAGTATTCGTATCTGGATGAAACCCGACCGCATGGCGCAGTACGGTTTGGTACCTTCGGACATCAGTGCAGTGCTGGCTATGCAGAACCTGGAAGCACCTACGGGCTCATTGGGCGAGAATTCGGATAATGTGTACCAGCTCACCATGAAGTATCGTGGCCGTCTGAAAGAAGTATCTGACTTTGAGAACATTGTCGTACGTGCACAGGAAGACGGTTCTGTTCTTCGTCTGAAGGATGTGGCCGAAGTAGAGCTGGGTGCATTGAGCTATAGTTACCAGGGCGAGATGGATGGTAAGACAGCCATTGCCTTCATGGCCTTCCAGACAGCAGGATCGAACGCTACTGCCGTGAATGCCGAAATTTCGGCTTTGCTCGATGAGTTGTCGAAAGATCTGCCCGAAGGATTGGAGTTTGTCAATCTGATGAGTTCTAATGACTTCCTGTATGCTTCGATTTACAGTATTGTAGAGACCTTGGTTATTGCCATTATTCTGGTTATCCTGGTGGTATACTTCTTCCTGCAGGATTTCAAGAGTACGCTTATTCCTTCTATATCTATCATCGTTTCATTGGTAGGTACGTTTGCCTGCCTGATTGCCGCAGGCTTCAGTCTGAACATTCTGACCATGTTTGCGTTGGTGCTGGCCATCGGTACGGTGGTAGATGATGCTATCGTGGTGGTTGAGGCGGTACAGGAGAAGTTCGACTCTGGCTATAAGTCGCCTTACCTTGCTACCAAAGATGCGATGGGCGATGTGACGATGGCCATCATTTCCTGTACTTGTGTGTTCATGGCCGTGTTTATCCCTGTGACTTTCATGGGTGGTACGTCCGGTGTTTTCTACACACAGTTCGGTATTACTATGGCTACTTCCGTAGGTCTCTCCATGATATGTGCCCTGACACTGTGTCCGGCATTGTGTGCCTTGCTGATGCGTCCGGCTTCAGGTACCAAGAGTGCCAAGAGTATTAATGGTCGTGTTCGTGCCGCTTACAATGCTTCTTATACCGCTTTGTTGGGTAAATATAAGAAAGGTGTGATGTTTGCTATCCATCATCGTTGGATGTGTTGGGCAACTTTGGTAGCTGCTGTTGTGCTGCTGGTATTCTTTATGAACACCACCAAAACAGGACTTGTACCGCAGGAAGACCAGGGTACCATCATGGCCAATGTCAGCACTGCTCCGGGTAGCACACTGAAGGAGACCACCCAGGTGCTGGATAAAGTAGATGCCATTCTGACCAATACTCCCGAAGTAGCCCACTTCCAGCGTGTAGCCGGTTACGGTTTCCTTTCTGGACAGGGTACGTCGTATGGTATGATTATCATCCGTCTGAAAGACTGGAGTGAACGTAGTGGCAGTGAACATTCGGCAGAAGCCGTGATGGGTCGCCTCAATGCTCAGTTTGCCCAAATAAAAGATGCACAGATATTCTGCTTCCAGACGCCTATGATTCCGGGCTACGGTATGGGTAACTCGGTAGAATTGAACATGCAGGACAAGACGGGTGGCGACATGACCACGTTCTATCATGCTGTGCTGCAATATCTCGGTGCGCTGAACCAACGTCCGGAGGTGGCAATGGCTTATACGACCTATGCCGAGAACTTCCCGCAGATTTCGGTAGATGTAGACGCTGCCAAGTGTATGCGTGCCGGCATTTCACCCAACGAAGTGCTGAGCGTATTGGGTAGCTATTGCGGTGGTTCGTATGTGTCCAACTACAATAAGTTTGGCAAGATGTACCGCGTGATGCTTCAGGCCGATCCAAAATATCGTTTGGACCAGATGGATCTGAGTAATATGTTTGTGCGCAACGGTACGGAGATGGCTCCTCTCAGCCAGTTCGTTACGTTGAGCAAGACCGAAGGTGCCGAAATCAAGAACCGTTTCAACCTGTTCAGTTCTATCTCTGTCAACGTGAATGTGGCCGAAGGGTATTCTACCGGTGAGGTACAGAAAGCGATTGCCGAAGTGGCCGAACAGATGTTGCCTTCGGGCTACAGTTACGAGTACGGTGGCATTTCGCGTGAGGAGGCTAATACCAGCCAGTTCCAGACAGTGTTTATCTACAGTATTTGTGTCTTCCTGATTTACCTGATTCTGGCCTGTCTTTACGAGAGCTTCCTGGTACCGTTTGCCGTTATCCTCTCTGTACCGTTCGGTATGTTCGGATCGTTCTTGTTTGCCAAGCTCTTCGGACTGGAAAACAACATTTATATGCAGACAGGTATGATTATGCTTATTGGTTTGTTAGCCAAGACAGCCATTTTGATTACAGAATTTGCCATCGAGCGGCGGCGCAAGGGCATGGGTATTATTGAGTCGGCCTATGCAGCTGCACAGGTACGTTTCCGTCCGATCCTGATGACGGTGCTTACCATGATATTCGGTATGCTTCCGCTGATGTTCTCCAGTGGTGCGGGTGCCAACGGTAACTCGTCATTGGGTACTACTGTCGTGGGTGGTATGCTGATCGGAACCCTTGCATTGTTGTTCGTTGTGCCGGTATTCTATATTATCTTCGAATATATGCAGGAGAAGATCCGTCCGCACCAGGAACTGGAAGCCGATGCTCAAGTGTTGTTGGAGCGCGAAAGGAGCCTGGCAGAACGTAGTGGGTTTAATGAGGAGAAATAGTCATTCTTAAAAAATTAATCCATCAACTAATATGAAGAAACTTATTTTATTGTCAACCGCCGCTGCTCTGCTGAGCAGTTGCGGCATATATACCAAATATAAGCCGGCCGAAAGCGTGCCCGACAACCTTTATGGGGAAGAGTTCAGCACTGAAGACACTACCAGTATCGGAAGCATGGACTGGCACGAGCTTTTTACCGATCCGCAGCTGCAGGCCTATATCGAACAAGGTTTGCAGAACAATACCGATTATCTGTCTGCACAGCTTCGTATAGAGGAGGCCGAAGCTACCTTGCTTTCCTCCAAGCTTGCATTTCTGCCCTCGTTTGCATTGGCTCCTCAGGGGACAGTAAGTAGCTTCGATGGCGGAAAAGCCACACAGACCTATTCGCTGCCCGTTACTGCCAGTTGGGAACTGGATATTTTCGGTAAGATGCGCAACAGCAAACGGCAGGCACAGGCTCTTTATGCCCAAAGCAAGGATTATAAGCAGGCTGTACGTACACAGCTTATTGCCGGTATAGCCAATACCTATTATACTTTGCTGATGCTCGACGACCAGCTTGCCTGTGCGCAGGATATGGCCCGGTCGTGGGAAGAAACCGTTCGCTCTACCCGTGCCCTGATGAATGCAGGACAGGCCAACGAGGCTGCCGTATCGCAGATGGAAGCCGCCTGTTACGAGGTACAGGCATCTGTGCTCGACCTGAAAGAGCAAATCAACCAGGCAGAAAACAGTTTTGCATTGCTGCTGGCCGAGACACCTCGTTCTTACAAACGTGGTACACTGACTGGTGTTCAGATGCCTGATGAGTTATCTGTAGGCATCCCTATGCAGATGCTTGCCAATCGGCCTGATGTGCGCATGGCCGAACGGTCGTTGGAGGCGGCCTTCTATGCAACCAATGCGGCACGCTCGGCTTTCTACCCCTCTATTACGTTGAGTGGCAGTGCAGGATGGACAAATTCGGCTGGATCCATGATTATCAATCCTGCTAAGTTCCTTGCTTCGGCCGTAGGTTCGCTCACTCAGCCGCTCTTTGCACGCGGACAGTTGTTGGGGCAGCTTAAGATCAGCAAGGCACAACAGGAAGAAGCCGCTCTTTCTTTCCAGCAGACTTTGCTGAACGCTGGCAGCGAAGTGAACGACGCATTGACGGCCTGGCAGACCAGTCGAGATAAAAGCCTGTTGTTGGATAAGCAGGTAGTTTCGTTGCAGAAAGCTGTAGAGAGTACTTCTTTACTCATGGAGCATGGTACCACGACTTATTTGGAAGTGCTTACTGCCAAACAGAATCTACTGAGTGCCCAACTTACCCAGACAGCCAACCGCTTCAGTGAAATACAGAGTGTGATTACGCTTTATTGTGCATTGGGTGGAGGACAGGAATAGATACTAATCTCTCTTTATATTCTTTTATAAGAAGATGAGCCATTCCGGGAAGTGATTTCCAGGGTGGCTTTTTTCATATAAACAAGGGATAAAGAAGATGGATTTCGTAGCATCCACTTCTTTATCCCTTGTCGTTTATTCGCTTATTAACAGGTTATTGATAAGCGTCTGTTAATATTGTGCCCAGTCGGTATTTCTCATATCACCACTCTTGGCCAATTCGGCGTGCATACCTAAGGCAGCACGGATGGCGTGCGGAGTTTGTGATTTACCGTCAGTCAGCTTCAGGTAATCCCACAACAGGTTCTTGTAGTCAGGATGTACACAGTTCTCGATGATGGTTTGTGCACGTTCTTTCGGGCTCTTGCCACGTAGGTCGGCTACACCCTGTTCGGTTACGATGATGTTAACATCGTGTTCCGTATGGTCGTGGTGTGAAACCATCGGTACAATGGCACTGATCTTGCCTTCCTTGGCCACAGAGGGGCAGGTGAAGATCGAGATGTAAGCATTGCGTGTGAAATCGCCACTACCGCCGATGCCGTTCATCATCTTGGTACCTCCGATGTGTGTGGAGTTGACGTTGCCGTAAAGGTCTACTTCAATAGCGGTATTGATGGAGATGATACCCAGTCGACGTACCACTTCGGGGCTGTTGGATATTTCGGACGGACGAAGTACCAGTTTGTCGCGGAAGAAGTCCATATCATCGTAAATACCCTGCAGGCAGTCGTTGGTGACGGTGAGCGAACAAGCGCTTCCGAACTTGATGCGTCCTTCGCGGATGAGGCCGATAACAGAATTTTGGATAACTTCGGTGTACATTTCGAAAGGCGGGATCGTCTTGTCGTGTCCCAAAGCGCTAAGCACGGCATTGGCGATGTTTCCTACACCGCTTTGCAGAGGCAGGAAGGTGGAGGGAATGATGCCTCGCTTCATGTCAGCTACCAGGAAGTCAGCTACATTTTGTCCGATTTTGTCAGTCAACGGATCAGCTGCGGCAAACGAACGGGCTTCGTCGGGCCAATTAGTTTCTACCACACCTACAATCTTCTTGGGGTCTACCTGTATGTATGGAGTTCCGATGCGGTCGCTGGGCTTGTAGATAGGTATCTCGCGGCGGTAGGGCGGATCTAGTGGTTCGTATACGTCGTGCAGGCCCATGGCAGCCTTGCTGTGGGCGGCATTCAGTTCGATAATGATTTTATCGGCCATGCGACAGACGGTAGGTGCGATACCTCCGGCTGCGGTCAGGTAGATTTTACCGTCGGGAGTTACTTCGCAAGCTTCGATGATGGCGATGTCTACTTTGCCCATAAAGCCGTAGCGTAGTTCCTGAGCCATCTGAGAGAGGTGAATGTCGTTGTAGGCTATTTCGCCGTTGTTTACAGCCTTGCGGAAGTCTGCGTTGGTTGTATAGGGAGCACGGTAGCGGATGGCTTTGGCGCGTGACAATACACCGTCGCATGAGTCACCTGTCGATGCACCTGTAAAGATACCTACTTGGAAAGGATTTCCCTTGGCATGTTCTGCTTCTGCGATTTTGGCCAGTTCGGCCGTTACGGCCTTGGCTGTTCCTGCGGGTGTGAATCCGCTCAGGCCGATGTTATAGCCATGTTTGATGAGGCTGGCAGCTTCGGCTGCCGAAATGTAGTTGAATGCCATAATTTTATATCGTTACTTTACTTTAATATATTGTTTTTTAAGTTTTTCGTTTCTCAATATTTCCTCTGTAAGATTTCCGACCAGATGATACCCTTGCGTATTTCTTCTGCCGATTGTATATCGATGGCGGGAGAGGTATCTTGGGTCTCTGCTCTGTTGGTTTGTGGTGTTTGTGCAACTGATTGCTTGTGTTGCACAGTTTGTTGAGTTTGATAATTTTGGGGGATAAAAGGTTTTACCTTTTGCTTGTGTGCTTGCTCTTTTGCCTGAGTGTTGTCCGTTTGTAGGGGAGGAGGGATTGGAATACCTTCCCAACTTTCTGGAAGTGGATGAGTTTTGTGAGGGTGTGGTATGTCGTTATCATCCCTTGGAGGAGCCGAGGTGTTTTTGGCTTCCTTCTTGGCTTGTTTGACAAATCCGATAATGAGGATGCCTGCTATTAACAGAAACTTTAAGATGTCTTCCATACTCAGGAGGTGTTAATTCTACCGCCAAAGGTAACCAATTTATCTGATTGTTGCCAATAAAACGGCAATAAAAAAGGGCAGCTTCACAGCTCCCCTCATTTTTTTAACCTAAACCTTAACTATGAAAAAATCTAATGTTTTTCTTCATGTTGCAAAATTGTAAATTTTATCGAAAACAGCCAAATATACCTCTCAAATTGTTCATTTGTTTATAGATTATTAACACATAAAATCTTGTGAGGTTTGATTTTGACGGAAAGATGGTTAATTATACGATTATTTTACAAATGAAAGCCTATAATTTGTGATTCTATTCGTTTGAATATGTTGGCTGAAACGGGAGGTTTATGTGTTGTAAGCGTCGAGTTTGTTAATATTTCATCTGTATTTTGATGGATGTTTCGATGTGTTGTGAAAGATAAAAGTTGTATGGCTCAGAAAAAACAAGTATTTTTACGCCCGATTTTAATCGGAGGGAATGGGACTTCCCTGTTATAAACCGCTAATCAAGTAGCTGATAGTTCCTGTTTGTAGGGAGGTGTGGATACCTGCCCGAAGAGGAAGTGTATAGTTACTTTTATGTGTGGTTATCCTTCTCTTCAGCTTTTCCCCTATGTAGCCTCCCCTGTTTTTTTATATTGTAATACGTAGTTTGGATATGAAAGAAAAGTCTGAAAGAAAAGTTTGGATAACCCGTTTCGAACAGTTTCCCATCTTGGAGTATCTGCTGAAATGGATTTGCATTACTGCTGTGGCAGGTGGATTGATAGGCTCTGCTTCTGCCTTGTTGCTAGCGTCGCTCAATTGGGCGACCGATTATAGGGAAAGTCATCTATGGATCATTGCCTGCCTGCCCTTGGGCGGCTTGCTCATTGGGTTGATGTACCATTATTGGGCAGGTACGGCGGCGAAGGGGAACAATTTTTTGATAGAGGAAATCCGTTCTTCGCGCAACATTATCCCTTTCAAAATGGCACCGCTGGTGTATGTGGGCACTGTCCTGACCCACCTGTTCGGAGGCTCTGCGGGGCGCGAGGGGACGGGTGTACAGATGGGTGGAGCCATTGCCGACTGGATGTCGCGCCTGTTCAGGATGCATCCTTACGACCGCAAAATCATGGTACAGATAGGTATTAGTGCCGGCTTCGCCTCCATCTTTGGCACGCCGCTGGCGGGTGCCGTGTTTGGATTGGAGGTGATTGTGGTGGGGCGTATGCGCTACGATGCCATCTTCCCCATCTTCCTTTCAGCCTTTTTTGCTCACTTTGCCTGCCATGCCTGGGGGATAGCACATACGTCTTATTGCATGTCGGAGGTGCCGGGATTGGACATCGTCGTATTGTTGTGGGTTTTGCTGGCCAGTTTGATATTTGGGTTGGTAGCATCGGCTTTCTCTCGCTCCATCGTCTTGTGGGGGCAGTTGGCCAAGCGTTATGTCGCCTATCCGCCTTTCCGCCCGCTGTTGGGAGGAGTCTGTATCGCGTTGTGCGTGTGGATGCTGGGCACCACGAAGTATATCGGATTGGGCGTCCCTACCATCGTGGCTTCCTTCACCGAGGTGCAGATGTGGTACGATTTCCTGCTGAAGCTGCTGCTCACTACGTTTACCATCGGCTTTGGTTTTAAAGGGGGAGAGGTGACGCCGCTCTTCTTTGTCGGCGCTACGTTGGGCAGTGCGCTTTCCGCCCTGTTGCCTCTGCCTGTATCTTTCCTGGCGGGATTGGGCTTTGTGGCCGTTTTTGCAGGTGCCACCAACACGCCTATTGCCTGCACGCTGATGGGCATCGAACTCTTTGGAGCGGAGGCAGGAATCTACTTGGGTGTGGCTTGCGTCACGGCCTATCTGTTTTCAGGTCACACGGGCATCTACACCTCTCAGGTATTGGGCAGTCCGAAGCATTTGGTCTATTGGAGACAAAAGGGTCGGATGTTGAGATGAAAGCATTGTTTTCTTCCTGCTATCTCAATGCTTTCTTGGGCGTAAAGCATAGAGATGTAAGATGGAGAGTTAGGAATGGAAATGCCGACTATTTTCGTATCTTTGCAGCCGAATAAACTAATATACATTTATTTATATGGAAAAAAAGATGGGAGCAGACTTTAAATCTGCAACTGCCGACAGTGAAAAGAAACTGTTTATTGAGACATACGGCTGCCAGATGAACGTAGCCGATAGTGAAGTGATCGCCTCTGTGATGCAGATGGCGGGGTACAGCATGGCCGAGACGCTGGACGATGCCGATGCAGTGTTCATGAACACCTGCTCCATCCGCGACAACGCCGAGCAGAAGATACTGAACCGACTGGAGTTCTTCCATTCGCTCAAGAAGAAGCGTCCGCACCTTATAGTGGGTGTCTTGGGCTGCATGGCCGAGCGCGTGAAGGACGACCTCATCGAACATCATCACGTGGACCTAGTCGTAGGCCCTGATGCCTACTTGACGTTGCCCGAACTGATTGCCTCTGTCGAGGCGGGCGAGAAGGCTATCAACGTGGAGCTTTCGACCACGGAAACCTATCGCGACGTTATCCCTTCGCGCATTTGTGGAAACCACATTTCTGGTTTCGTGTCCATCATGCGTGGGTGCAACAACTTCTGTACGTATTGCATTGTGCCTTATACCCGCGGACGCGAGCGCAGCCGCGACGTGGAGAGCATTCTGCGCGAAGTAGCCGACTTGCAACAGAAAGGCTACAAGGAAGTGACCCTGTTGGGACAGAATGTCAATTCCTACCGTTTCGAACGTCCTGATGGCGAAGTCATCACCTTCCCTATGTTACTGCGCACAGTGGCTCAGGCCGCCCCTTCGATGCGCATTCGCTTCACCACTTCGCACCCCAAGGACATGAGCGACGAGACGTTGCATGTTATTGCCGAAGAGCCCAACGTATGTCGCCACATCCACCTGCCCGTGCAGAGTGGAAGCAGCCGCATCCTGAAGCTGATGAACCGCAAGTACGACCGCGAGTGGTACTTGGAGCGGGTGGCTGCTATCCGACGTATCATCCCCGACTGTGGCCTCTCGACCGACATCTTCAGCGGCTTTCATAGCGAGACGGAGGAAGACCATCGGATGTCGCTTTCGTTGATGGAAGCGTGCGCCTACGACTCTGCCTTTATGTTCAAGTACAGCGAGCGCCCTGGTACCTATGCTTCCAAGCACTTGCCTGACGATATCCCTGAAGAAGTGAAGATACGACGTCTGAACGAAATCATCGCCCTGCAGAACCGCCTCTCGGCCGAAGCCAACGCGCGTTGCGTGGGCAAGACTTACGAGGTGCTGGTCGAGGGCGTGTCGAAGCGCAGCCGCGACCAGCTCTTTGGCCGTACGGAGCAGAACCGCGTGGTGGTGTTCGACCGTGGTACACATCGTGTGGGCGACTTGGTAATGGTGCGTATCACTGGCTCTAGTTCGGCTACACTGCTGGGCGAAGAAATCGCTTGATGAACACGCTCTTTGGAGTGATTGCTCAAAAAACAGGAGAAAATAGATTTAAACCTTAGGAAGGTGTGTCAAAAAGCACACCTTCTTTGTTTAGCACAAAGCCCCGACTTTCACAAGCTGGGGCTTTGTTATTACCTAAAGATTTTGTATCTTTAAGCCTAAAGATTTATACATATGGCAAAGATACATTTTCGTCCCTACACTCCCAACCAAACGGTACTATTTCCGCAAAGAATCGATGAAGATATTGCAGAAAACGATCCTATACGCATGGTTGACGCTTTGGTTGAAAGCCTGAATCTTGAAGGTTTCAGGAAGTTATACAAAGAATGCGGCCGTAGTCCTTACCATCCCAAGATGATGCTAAAGGTTATCTTGTATGCCTATATGAACAATATATACTCCTGCCGGAAAATAGAAAAGCTCCTTCGTCGTGATATCCATTACATTTGGTTAGCCGGTTATGAGAAACCGGACTTTATTACTATCAACCGTTTCCGTAATCGGGTGAAGAAGGAGATCAACGAAGTGTTTACCCAAACCGTACTTCTGCTTTCATCCAAAGGTTTCATCAGTCTGAATGTGGAATATATTGACGGAACAAAGATTGAGTCCAAGGCCAACAAATATACTTTTGTATGGCGGAAGAGCGTTGAGCGAAACCGTGAACGACTGATGAAGAAAATCAGTGTTTTGTTAAGCCAAATAGATGACGTCATCGCTCAGGAAAAAGCTTCGGAAAACAACGAGGAAATTGAGTTTACTCCTTCCATGCTGACAGAAATGGCGGGAGAATTACGCACTGCTCTTGAACAGACTTCAGAACCATCCACGAAAGAGCAGAAATCTGCGCTGGGAAAGAAACGCAAGCAGCTGAAAGAACTGGAAGCACATAGAGATAAGCTTCAGGAATACAATAACCATCTGGACAATCTTCAGGACCGCAACTCTTATTCCAAGACAGACAAAGAGGCCACTTTTATGAGAATGAAGGAGGATGCCATGCACAACGGTCAGACAAAACCAGGATATAATCTTCAGATTGCTACGGAAAATCAATTCATTATCGATTATTCTCTTTTTCCGAATCCGACTGACACCTTGACGATGATTCCCTTTCTGAAGTCCTTTGCCGACAGATACGGCCGTTTGGCTCATACGGTGGTTGCTGATTCCGGTTACGGATCAGAAGAGAATTACCACTTTATGTCGGAAAACGGGATGGAAGCATACGTCAAATACAATTGTTTCCACATGGAGCAGCGGCCAAGATTTAAACCGAATCCTTTTAAAGCCGAAAACTTTTTCTACAATGAAGAACAGGACTACTGCGTCTGTCCAATGGGACAAAAGATGCAGAGGGCAGGTACCAGGCATACGAAAACCGAATCCGGATATGTAGTCGAATATGCCAGGTATAGGGCTGTCAGATGCGAAGGGTGTCCGTTAAGATGTCTGTGTTTTAAAGCTAAAGGAAACAGGACGATAGAACTGAATCACCGACTCAGGATATACAAACAGAAAGCCCGGGAACTTCTCTGTTCCGAAGAAGGACTGAAACACAGAGGGCAAAGGTGTATAGAACCGGAAGCTGTATTTGGACAGATAAAATTCAACATGAACTACAAGCGCTTCCGTCATTTTGGAAAGGACAAGGTCCTTATGGACTTTTCCTTCCTGGCCATCGCCTTCAATATAAAAAAGATGTGTACCAAGATGAATAAAGAGGGGATAAATTGGCCAATTAAACACCTTTACGGCCTTATTACCACTCATTTAAGCTATTGGGAACAAAATATCGAGATTATCTTCAGAATATCGCTGCTTGAAAAAGTTAACAACGCTCTTATCGTTGATAAAGAAAAGAGGGTGAATCGCGTATTACGACACACCCTCTTTGTGTTTCAAATATAGAAGTCTCTCTCTTCCAAAAGCCTTTCAAGTTGTTTTATTTTCTATCTTTAAGGTTATGATTCAAGAAAACTAAAGTGTTAAAATGCGTTTTCTTCAAATCGACTTATAAAGAAAATGTTTATATTTAAGGAATTTATTATTGAAATAATGTCTAATCCTTAAAATCGAAGCGTATGAGAAAGTATTTGGCAGAGATGATAGGCACGATGGTGCTTGTCTTAATGGGATGCGGCAGTGCTGTATTCGCAGGTAGTGCAGCCGACACCGTAGGTGCCGGAGTAGGAACTTTGGGAGTAGCTTTGGCTTTTGGTTTATCCGTAGTGGCTATGGCCTATACGATTGGAAGCATTTCAGGATGCCATATTAACCCTGCTATTACGCTGGGGGTATGGATGTCGGGGCGTATGAATAGTAAGGATGCTACGATGTATATGATTTTTCAGGTATTAGGTGCTATCATTGGTTCGTTCATACTGTCGTTGCTAGTATCTTCAGGAGGATTCGATGGGCCTACAGCCACTGGTTCCAATACGTTTGATCCGAGTGAGACGGGACAGGCGTTTATTGCTGAGGCTGTATTTACTTTTATCTTTGTTTTGGTAGTGCTTGGTTCTACTGATGAGAAAGGTGGTGCAGGTAATTTGGCTGGCCTGGCTATTGGTTTGACACTGGTGTTGATTCATATCGTTTGTATCCCTATTACAGGTACGTCGGTCAATCCTGCTCGAAGTATTGGCCCTGCTTTACTTGAAGGTGGGCAGGCTCTTTCACAGCTGTGGCTTTTCATTGTAGCTCCTTTTGTAGGTGCTGCATGTAGTGCGCTGGTGTGGAAGTTCTTTGCCGCAGGTCGTAAGTAGTTATTATTTTCCGAAGAAATAGCGGGAAAGTCCCGATCGGTATAACATTTGTTCGATGGCAAGGCTGCCGCCCACAGCCAGGGCGGTAGCCGTTACGAGGAATAGTATACCCGTAGGATCGAAGGACAGCAGTGGCAAGTAACTTTTAGCCAGCATGGTGAAAACAGGGGAAAAAAGTAGAATGGCTAGCGTATGTTGTCCGATGTACAGGCAGCCTCGACGAAAGCGATTCGTCAGAAGTGGGTAGAAGTAGAGTAACAGACATGATGCCAGGCAGGTAATGATTACTCCGGCCAAACTCCCGCGAGATAGATTTTCGGGTACGGCACATAATAAAATGAGTGGTACAACAGCCCATATAGATGGGCGGAAGAAACGGTTTAGTTTTACGTGGGTCTGTGCCAATATACATCCTCCTAGAAAGTAGGTAGCATTCTCGTAAGCTAGTAGGTGCAGGCATGCCAAGCCATAGAGGCAAAGTCCTAGAATGATAAAGCGAGTAATTGCTTTTCCTCGCACAAGATGGAAGACAACGTAGTAGAGCAAGGCGCAGAGTATAAGCGTATGCAGATACCAGTAGGGGCCTACGGGTGAGACGAAGATCGCTTCGATTACGGCCGGCAGGCTCAGTTCTTCTAGTCCTTGGCGTACGGGTAGTAGGCAGGAAGCTACCGCATAACTTGTTTCCATTACTGCATAGGGAATAAAAATCCATAAGTATTTCTTCAGAAACTCTTTGATGGACTTCCCAATATTGGTCAGGTAACCTGAAATCAGCAAGAAGATTGGCATGTGGAAGGTGTAAACCACTTGCTTGGCATAGGGATATTTGTCGCCGATGTAGGTTAGGTGGAAGATTACCATCAATAGGATACAGACGCATTTCAGGTAGTCTATTTCATTCATCCTGCCGGACAGGGTACGTTCGTTTCCGAGGAACGGATCCTTTGTCTTCATGTTGGTGAGAGTTCTAAAGATTATTTGTGCACAAAAGTACACCATTTTGTCGCTCCTCGGAAATGATGCAGTGAGTTTAACAATCAGCGTCGTTCGGCTATTAGAGCGGGAATTCCTATTACTTGGTGGCAGGCTACGGGGATGTTATTCTCGTTCAGTTCATATACTGTTTCTTTCTTGTCTTTACTGAACGTTTCTTGTGATTCACTCCAGCGGGCATAGCTCATGATGACTTCGTTGGCTTCGTAGCGGTAGGTCATCTGGAAGTAAGGAATCCATTTATCAACAGTACCGTCCCATTTGGAAGCTGTTTTATTGATAAGACGGTTTTGTTCGTCATAAGCGAATTCGTAACGCATGTGGTTGTGCAGATAGTTGCCGTCCTGCTTGTAGATGGTTCTCGATACGACGAGGTTGTTCTTTACTTCTTCATTTGTGATGAAGTTATCCTGTGCCATTGCTTGGGTGTTGAGAAGGTTGACCAGTGTGATTACGGCGAGTGCCAATGCTTTGAATACGTTCATAGTTTTCATAATTCAGTTCTGTTTTAAAGAGTTATTGTTATTAGTTTCTATTTTTATCAGTTAGACGTTGTTCGTAGAAAGAAAAGTTGCGCTATTGAGTTTCTTTTTTCTCGAACGTCCATTCACTTAAATATTATTCAAATGGCATGCCAAACTTCTAAATATTTGATAATCAGTGTCGGTTCATTATTCCCTTCTGTTCGTTATCGGACATGTGTCCGCTTTTGATGTTCGAAAACATACAAAATGCCCTGTAGTGCGTCTGATGAATGACGGCCATACAGGGCATTTGAGCATCCTATTTTAGGGAATAGGATGTTTTGATAATGCTTTCTTTTAGTTTATACTTATCGTTAACGGGTTGCGTACTTTTTGTGCAAAATTAGCCATATAGTTATTCCATGCATTGATATCTTTTATGTCTGCACGGTCCCAGCCAAATCCCCAATAGTAGACATAATTTGCTCCAGGTTCATAGTCGCTAGTTGCTAAAATATGTCCTTCGGCATAACCATGTTGTTTCTTTTCGTCATTGGAATATTTTACAATTTTCGCTTCTTTAATTTCAGTAAGGAAGGCTGCTCCTACGAATACTTTGCCGTTGTCAGGACCTGTGGTCGGATCTACATAAGTCATGTAACCGTTGGCTGCATCAGTCTTTACGGCACCATCGTCGTGTAAAACAATGCCAGTTGCTATAGGCAGAGATTCTTGAAGTCCAGTATAGGATACAGCAGTACGGTTCAGATGAGAACCTGCATCAAGGGTAATGATACGTGTCTCTACGATATTACTATCTCCCTTTACAGTTAGTGGATTGAATTCTAATTTTACTGTGAAACGTAGCGGACCGTTGTCTAATACTTCAAAATCTTTGTAGCACCATGGATAAACAATTTCACCATTGTCTATAAGAGCTGCTACGCCTGCACCTAGTGTCGGGCCTACAGCATAACAGTCCATACCATAACCATGATCAATGTGGTAGGAAATAGATTGCAATAGTTCAGAGGCTGCTTGGGGATCTGTTTTTCTCAATTCAGCAGCGCGTGCACGTGCTTCTTTATCTAATTCTTTAGCGTACAGATCTTCCAATATCGGTTCGGAAGTATTACGTTTCAGGAATAGATCATAGCCGAAACCCCGTTCGCCTCCAGCCTGTAGAGCAGGTCCGTAGGCACGGAAACCTACCAGGTCATTTTCCCAAGCCATGTCATCCAGACGTTCTGGATATTGGCGTCCACAGGCTTTTACCTCTACAGGTTGAGGAATTCCTTCCTGAATGGTGTAGGTAGCTGTTGCTTTGGCAGCTACTGTTGCAGGGAATATCACTTTATCATCGTAAGTTATCTGATAGGGGATTTCGGTACCTTCAGCATCGAGTACCACAATTTGTGCTGTATCAGCTAATTTTAGCCGATTACTGATTTCATCCATGGATACTTCCACCATTTCTCCAGAACGATCTATATCCAGTGGGTTACTGACGGTTACTGTCATTGGTTGATTGTTTGTACAAGCCAATAACATGCAAGCCGTTATATAGGATAAGAATATTTTTTTCATATAAAGAAGAGAGATTAATGTTTTGATAAATAAGAAAAATGGATAATTGAATCCGGAAACTGTTCCGTTTCAATTATCCATTAAATGGGTATTCCTAAATGAAATTAATTATTTAGGTTGTTTGCCAATGTATGCCAAGATACCGCCATCTACATAGAGGATGTGGCCATTTACGGCGTTAGAAGCTTCGGAAGCGAGGAATACTGCAGGACCAGTCAGTTCCTGTGGATCCAGCCAACGGCCAGCCGGAGTCTTGGCGCAGATGAATGAATCAAACGGGTGACGGCTACCGTCCGGTTGTTTTTCACGCAACGGAGCTGTCTGTGGAGTAGCGATGTAGCCCGGGCCAATGCCATTACATTGGATGTTGTATTCGCCATATTCAGAGCAAATGTTACGAGTTAACATTTTCAGACCACCCTTGGCAGCTGCATAAGCGGATACTGTCTCACGACCCAGCTCAGACATCATGGAGCAGATATTAATAATCTTACCGTGTTTTCTTTCCATCATGCCAGGCAATACGGCTTTAGATACAATAAACGGAGCATTCAAATCGATATCGATTACCTTACGGAACTCAGATGCTGCCATTTCGTGCATCGGGATGCGGCGAATAATACCAGCATTGTTTACCAGGATATCGATGGGGCCTACTTCTTTTTCGATCTGCGCAACCATAGCTTGTACAGCAGGTTCATCCGTTACGTCACATACGTAACCATGTACAGCGATACCTTTTTCTTTATAAGAAGCCAAACCTTTATCTACCAATTCTTGGTTAATGTCGTTGAAGCAGATTTTTGCACCTTGTTCTGCAAAGGCAGAAGCGATTGCAAAACCAATACCATAGGAAGCACCTGTTACGAGGGCTACCTTGCCTTCCAAAGAAAAATTCAAATAAGGATTCATAACGTTTAAATATTAAATTATTAAACTTAGGTTTATTTCAAATCTGTTATTTTTGAGAAATCTTGGTCGCCATAATCCAAGTTTTCACCACCCATACCCCAAATGAAAGTATAGTTGTGGGTAGCTGCTGCCGAGTGGATGGACCATTCAGGTGAGAGGACGGCTTGTTCGCCTCGCATCCATAGGTGACGTGTTTCTTCTATTTCTCCCATAAAATGACATACTGCATGTTCTTCTGGTACTTCAAAATAGAAGTAAGCTTCCATTCGGCGGCTATGTACGTGAGCAGGCATGGTATTCCATACACTGCCAGGTTTTAGTTCCGTCATGCCCATCTGTAACTGGCAGGTAGGCAACACTTGGCTAACGAGCATTTTGTTAATGCAGCGGTGATTGGATCCTTCGAGTGAACCCATCTCGGCTGTGATGGCATCTTGTTTTGTTACCTTACGGTCTGGATAGTTGCAATGGGCAGTTGTAGAATTAAAGTAAAATTTGGCAGGACAGGAAGAGTCGAGACTTTCAAACGTTACTTCACGATTGCCCGAGCCCAAATAAAGAGCTTCTTTATAATCTAATGAAAATACTGTGTTATCAGCTTTTACTATACCAGGACCACCTACGTTGAATATGCCTATTTCACGACGAGTTAAAAAGTAGGGAGTTTTCAGTGGGTCGATAGCTTCCAAAGACAATACTTCGCCTGCTGGCATAGCACCACCTACCACCATTCGATCGTACATGGAGTATACCATATTTATTTCGTTTGGAGTGAAAATTCTTTCAATCAGAAAGTCGCGGCGAATGCGTCGGGTATCATAATTCTTTGCATCTTCGGGATGCGCAGCATAGCGGATTTCATAGTTTGTCTTCATGGAACTGACTGTTTTTATATCCTTAAATACTCGTTGTACGGTCTTCGTTTGCGTACACGATGCAAATGTAGCAAAAGAAAACGGACTCTCCTTACTTTTTTGTACTTATTATCTATTAATATTGTACAAAACTTAAAAGTTAATGTCTACTTCTACAGGGCAATGGTCTGAACCATAGATGTCGGTGTGTATCTTGGCGTCGGTGAGTTTTTCACACAAGCGGTTCGATACCAGGAAGTAGTCAATACGCCAGCCTGCATTCTTTTCACGGGCGCGAAAACGGTAGGACCACCATGAATATATATCCCGCTGGTCGGGATAGAAGTAGCGGAAGGTATCAGTAAAGCCACTTGCGAGTAGGGTGGTGAACTTGGCGCGTTCTTCGTCGGTGAAGCCTGCGTTGCGGCGGTTGGTTTTGGGATTCTTCAAGTCGATTTCCTGATGGGCCACGTTCAGGTCACCACACACAATGACGGGCTTTTTCGCGTCGAGCGCCAGGAGGTAAGTACGGAAGTCGTCTTCCCACGTCATGCGGTAGTCCAGGCGGCGCAGCTCGTCCTGCGAGTTGGGCACGTAGACGGTGACAAGGTAGAAGTCCGGCATCTCCAGCGTGATGACGCGTCCCTCCTTATCATGGTGTTCGATGTCGATGCCATAGTTGACGCTTAGCGGTTGGTGGCGTGTGTAAATGGCCGTGCCCGAATAACCTTTTTTCTCGGCATAGTTCCAATAGGATGTGTAACCTTCGAAAGGAAGGTCCAGTTGTCCTTCTTGCATTTTGGTTTCTTGCAGGCAGAAGAAGTCGGCGTCGAGCCGGTGGAAAGCTTCGATGAAGCCCTTATCTTTACAGGCGCGGAGCCCGTTTACATTCCAGGAGATGAATTTCATATTTCGGTGATGTTATTTTAATTATGATTTTACAAACATAGCGAAAAAGCACTGATTAACCATCGGTACAGGCAAAAAATGTTGTTACAGGCCGTGCGATGTATACTCTTCGGAGAATTTTTGTAATTTTGCGCCCCGATTCATCTTTACAAGATACAGCAATGATAAAGACTCTCAGCAAAAATGCCATCATCGGTTATCCGGCCGGTATCATCACCGGCATCACGTATGGACTGAACCCTCTGTTTGCCGTCCCTCTGATGAAGGAAGGCGCTTCGATAGAATCTATCCTCTTTTTCCGCTATATCATCGCGGTGCTACTTCTGGGGGCATTCCTCTTGCTGCGCAAGCAAAGCTTCAAGGTGTCGTGGAAGCAGGCGGGCGTACTGCTCGTGCTGGGACTACTCTATACGACCAGCAGTCTCACCCTGTTCGAGGCATACAAGTACATCGCTTCGGGGTTGGCCACGACCATCGTCTTCCTCTATCCAGTCCTGGTGGCCATTATCATGGTTTTTCTGAAAGTAGTCCCCTCGTGGCCAGTATGGCTCTCCATCGGCCTGACGTTCGTGGGGGTGGTCATCATGACGCAGAGTGATTCGTCGCAGATGGTCAACCCGATAGGCCTCCTGCTCTCCTTCGCCTCGGCTTTGGTGTATGCGTTGTTCATCGTTATCATTAATAGGAGCAAGGTCATCGGCAATATTTCGAACAGCCTCCTCACCTTTTACGCCCTTTCAGTAGGTACGATTGTCTTTTTGGGCAAGATTGCATTGTCGGATACAGGAGTAATGACTGGGCTGACGGGCCACACGGCCTGGCTGAACCTGGTAGGGCTCGCCGTGCTGCCCACCATCGTGTCCACCGCTACACTGGCCATCGCTACCCGCAACATCGGGGCGACCAAGGCTTCTGTGCTCGGTGTCTTCGAGCCTGTCACGGCCATTCTGGTAGGGACACTCGTCTTCGGCGAAGCGCTTACGACGAATATTGTTGTTGGCATTCTGATTTCGATGGTAGCCATCACGTTCATGATTGTCATGACCAAGCGATAATAGGCTTTTTAAATGAAAAAGAGGTAGGGAAGAATTTGTTGAATTCATTTCCTACCTTTTTTATTTAAGAATATTTCCTATTGATCAAGGTTTTATTTTGCTTTTAGTAATGTCTCTTTTAGTATATTTCCATTGATATCAATTACTTTAATATGTATATTTCCATCTTTTAGATCTAAACGTGCAGCACACATAGCTCCTTGAACCAATATGGGGAATTGATTATTTATTTTGTCAGCATCGTGCCAGGAATAACGGTGAGTATGTCCAGATACTAATAGATCAACTTTGGCCTTATTAAGTATAGGTAGAAACTTGTTGATAGCATCCTGCCAACCATGCCAGACCTCGTTGTTTTCAGTATCCGGTTCTATTACCATTGGGAAGTGAGAGATAACTATGTGGTATTTTGCTTTTTTATATTCTTTGGAATTCATCACTTCCTTGAGCCATTGGGCCTGTTCGGTGCGGTAAGCGTTGAAGTCCGTTAGTCCGGCATATACCCAGTGGTCTTCAGCTTTGTCTTCGCCCGAGTCAAGCATTACGATCATTACGTCGCCTAGTAAGTAGGAGCCGTAAATTTTGCCGTTTTTCTTGGGGAAATAGCGCGAATAGCTACGGGCTAGCGAGCCTCGTGTCTCGTGATTGCCGCGTACCACTTCGAAAGGAATGTTTTTGGCGAATTTTTCGACACTGACGTCAATAAATGAGGTGAAGATGGTCTCCGTATTGTCAAGGTAGTTCATCATGTCGCCTGCATAAAAATAGGCGTCACAGGTCTTGTAGTCGGCTAATTCTAGCAGTTTTCCCAGCTTGACGGCATCAGTGTGCATGTCGCTGGTCACGAAAATGGAAGCGCCTTTCTGAGCAGGGTTCACGGTAGAAAATGTGTACCAGGGCGTGGTGATGCTGTCGCCATAAGTTACTTTGTAGGGCTGGAAATCACGCATCTCTTTGGACAGGATGCGATAGTCGTAAGACTTGCCGGGATTCAAGTTTTCTATGCGTATGGCGTTGAAAGTGTCGAAGGCTGCTTTCAGACCGTCTTTTGATTCATAGTAGCGCACGGCCTGTTCGTTTGCCGCTCCATGGGGTTTTAGTTCTACCCACGAAAAGGCTTTGGCAGAAGTGAGAAACACTATTGTTGCTCCGTCATTTGTAACCTCTTGGAGGTAAGGCCCATGTGCTAGTTTGAATGTATCTTGGGCATTTGTTATTAAAGTACAGACACTTAGAAATATAGATAAAACTATTTTTTTCATACAGATAAAATTAAAGTGTTAGGGATTTTGTGGAAGATCAATAGGATAAGAATCAATTTCTCCTTGCGGGATATAAAGTACCGCGCAGTCATCTGTCGAGTGGATTTCCTGTACTACAGCTGATTCGGCACCACGGTCGTGACAGCCGGGATAGTGGCGGTCAATGACCTTATCGTTGCGAAGCAAGTCATATTTACGCTGTGCTTCGGCAAAGAGTTCTTTGCGGCGTTCATCTAGAATAGCGTCTAGTAATTCACCGTCCGATTGTTCCGAATAGTCAGGTACCAATGCACGTTGTTTGATGATGTTGAGGTCAGCTATTGCTTCAGCATTTCCTAGGTAGTAGCGGGCTTCAGCGCGATTAAGATACATTTCGGAAAGACGCATTACCATTGGCGACCATAACTGACCGAACTTTTCTTGTCCTTGGCATTTCAAGATATAGAACCGGGGATAATCGTTGCGTTTGCGCATTTTTTTCTGTGCATGCATACGGTAAGTTACCCATTCGGCTTTGGCTGTTTGCCCGTCCTTTCGGTATATTTGGCGTGCTTCTACATTGTCGGCATAACCGTCTGCGTCTACCGTAATCAAGGTTTCTTTCAATTCGAAGGGATCAGAGTTGGGATCTACTATCACTTTATAATGAGTATCATCTACTTTCTCTACGTTTTGGAAACGGTAGTATGTTCGATGTAATGGGTCGCGGGTTGGCTCTAGTGAGTTGCCGTAGAAATAGTTCTCACCCACGAACATTAGTTCATACAATTGTCCTTTTTCTTCATCGGGATCTTCGTATTGGGGTGAGATGAACGACATGCGGATGTCAGATGGATATCTCTTTAATGCTTGGATCAAAGGTAGGGATGCGTAGACTTCACCATATCCTTGTCCATCGATGACAGCATATTGTGAGCCGATGACGCTATAAGCACCTAAAGTGTTCAGGTCATCCTTAATCATGCGAATGGCAAACATAGCTTCTGGGTTACTTTCGGGTACCAGTTCGTTCATTGTGACATATTCGGTGGAAGTAAGTAAGCGTTTGTCTGAGTGCTCGATAACGTCGGTAGCGTATTTTTCAGCATTTTCGTAATCGTGCATGTACAGATATACACGGCTTAGCATACCTTTTACAACCCACTGGTTACCGTAACAGGCATTCTTCTCGATGCCGGAACCTTCCATGAGCTGTTCGGCTTTCAACAGGTCCTTTATTACCTGCTCGTACACGGCTTTTACGGTGGCACGGGGCGGGTATTCGTCCAGATTGTTGGTAAGCTTTAGAGGTACGGCCAGGTCAGTATCTGAAGCTACATGGTAAGGACGTCCGAAGGTGATGGCCAATTGATGGTATAGCAGGGCACGTATGAAGTAGTTTTCACCAATTAAATGGTCCAATTCTTTGGATGAGCCTTCTTCGCTGGTACTGATAATCTTGTTGCAGTTTACAATGGTTTTGTAACAAATACCCCACAAATTACTGCAATACGAATTATTGGTGATGCGTTGGTAATTGTACAGATTGAAGGTATGGCTGGTGCTTTGTCCACTCATTGATACATTGTCACTGCCATATTCGCCAATCTGATGTACGCCTTTGTTAAATTCCAAACGTTTCAACGCGGAATAATTGCCCAGTGTTACGGCTTCTACCGAGTTAGGATTATTAGTCAGTTCTTCATCGGTAATGGACGTGTAGGGGTACTCAGTAAGGTCGCATGCTGCCAATGTAGTGCATGTTAGGCCTATTATCAATAACTTGGATAGTTTCATATTGTTTGCGAATAAAGTTTAGAATGATACATTGATGCCGAAAATATATTTCCGAGTAGTCGGATAAGTAGTGCTTGAACCGTAACCTGTACCGTCATAACCAGCTGTGGCAGGATCCACTTGCGAGTAAGGGGTCACTGTAAACAGGTTGTCGGCGCTGAACGACAAGGTAACATCGCTTGCCTTGAGCCACGATAGTGCCTTTCGAGGTACGGAGTATGACAACGTGAGGTTTTTGAATGTTAAATAATCAGCATCCTCCAAGTAGCGACTTGAAGTTTTGTTAGAATTGGCGTTTCCACCGCTGATGGCTTGCGGATGTGTGGCAATGTCACCAGGTTTCTCCCAACGTTTCCAGCCTTTCTTCAAAACCATTTGGTTGTAAGTATCGTAAGCACCGTCTGAGTCGAGCAACTCTCGACCTGTGGCATAAAGTTTGCCGCCTATACTATACACAAAATTGGCGTTCAGCGTCAGATTCTTCCATGTGAGTGAGGTGTTGAAACCACCGTTTACTTTGGGAGCGGCGCTGCCCATATAAACACGTGATGCCTGTGCTTCGGTGTACGAGTTGGTAAGTACGCGTTTACCATTCTCATCGGTCTTATACCATTGAGGGGCACCGGTCTCAGGATCTACGCCTGCCCATTCGGCCAGGTAGATGTCATCCATATCGCGACCTTCCTCGAAACGGCGGATACCGGTAAGTTGAGGGCGACCTCCATACAGTTCTTTGATGCGGTTTTTGTTATGCCCTAAGTTAAAGCCCAATGACCAGTCCCAATCGTTGTTGTGGAATAGATTGGCATCAAAGCTGAAATCCACACCTTTATTGACTACTGCACCAATATTTTGCCACTGACCGCCATAGCCAGAAATAGTGGAGAGCTTGACATAATATAGAAGGTCCGATGTGTTTTTGTTGTAATAATCAATGGAGAATCTTATACGGTCAACTAGATTAATATCCAAGCCTATATCGAAGGTTTTGGTTTTTTCCCAACTTAAATCGTCGTTGCCCAACTGATCTGGGAAGTTAGCCGGTAGTTCGTTGTACATGTCTGAAGTATAGAGTGACAGATGGTTATAATTATCGTCAGGAGTATTTCCTACCACACCATAGCTGAGGCGAAGTTTGGCATCTTTCACTATAGAGGTTAATGGTTCGAAGAATTTTTCGCGACTGAAATTCCATCCACCGGATACGGTGTAGAAGTTACCGTATTGGTTGTTCTTTCCGAATTTGGACGAGCCGTCCAGACGGTAAGAAACCTGTAGCATGTATTTATTATCATAAGCATAGTTCACATTGGACAAAATGGACTGGATGTTGAATGCCGATTTGGAGCCTGACATGTCATCCATGCCTGTGGTACCGTCTATCACTTCCTTCCCACTAGTAATACCTTTGGCTGTAGCGCTGGTTGCTTGGTAGTAGTAACGCGAAAACTCATAGGCTACCAGTGCTTGGATACTGTGCATGTTGTTTATTTCAGTTTTGTAACGTAGCATTTGGTTTGTAAAGTAGTTTGAAGTAATGGAATAGGAGTTACTGATGGTTCCATGCTTGCTTTGTCCACCTTGTGTGTTTGGGTCTACGTACGATTCGTCACGGGCAATCTTGTAATTTACGTTATTGTTAGATTCAAGGGTTAGCCCTTTCCATAACTCCCATTTAAAACCTGCTGTGGCTGCCACATAAAAATTTTCATAACCACTCCAGTCCTTGTATTGCGATTCTAAATAGTTTTCACTATCGCGGCCATACCAATCGCTTTCCTGCCCAGTTCGTACTGAGCCGTCTTCGTTATAGGGATAATCCCATGGCAGATAGAGGTATGAGCTATAAAGTGATGCTGTTTGGTCTTTGGTCTTAACGTATTGACCTTGCATGTTGAGGAAAGCCTTGAATCTATCATGAATCTTAAAGTCTGTATTGCTTCGGATGGTATATCGGTCGTATTCCATCTCTTTTACAGCGGCTGTTTCTCGATAGTAATCTAGTAACACATATGAGTTCAACTTTTCGTTTCCGCCTTGGTAACTGGCGTTGACGTTGGTATAGAGTCCGGTTTGGGTAGCTAAATCCATCCAGTCGGTATCATGTTTCAGCAGGCTTTCGTTGAACCAGCTCGAACTGTTGAAACTTGATTGGTAGTCATACAACTGTTGGGAATTCATCATCTTTAAGTTACCCCAAGAAAGGGTAGAAAGCCCCTGTTGGATATTGACATTGAATTTCTGACGGTCAGTTCCGCCACGTTTGGTTGTTACTACAATGACACCGTTCGAGGCGCGCGAACCGTAGAGAGCGGTTGATGCGGCGTCTTTTAGTACCGTTACATTCTCTATTTCGTTTGGTGAAAGACGAGGATCGCTGTTAAAGATGACGCCATCCACTACCCAGATAGGGTCAAGGCTGGAACCCAGTGAGCCTTTTCCACGGATTGAAATTTTGGCGGTTTGTCCCGGTTTCCCAGATTCCAATTGGACATTCATACCAGCCACTTTACCTTCGAGCATGGTAGAAATGTTGGCTGTGGCCACATCTTTCAGTTTGCTTTCTTTCAGGGCTACTGCCGAACCGGTAAGTGTATTGCGCGACTGGATGGTGTACCCCATTACCACCACTTCGCTTAGTGTTTGTGCGTCTTCTTTCATGACAATTTTCAGGGGCTTGCCTGCTTCAGCCTTTATTTCTTGGTTGGTGTAACCAATGTAGGTTATTACCAGTGTGGCTCCACGCTGCACTTGAAGTGAGAAATTGCCGTCGATGTCGCTTACCACACCATTGCCTGCTACGCCTTTTTCCAAGATGTTGGCTCCGATGATAGGTAGGCCTGTCATGTCGGCTACATGGCCTTTAATTAGGATTGTACCTTTTTCCTGTTGTATCTTGTCCGTATTTGAGTTGTATGACAATACAATGTGGTTTCCTTCCATTTCATAGCTTACATGGTTGCCAAGTACGGCATTCAGCACTTCAGCCACTGTCTTGTTTTCCATATGGACCGATACTTTTTGTTGCACGGAGATATCATCTGAATACATAAACAGATAATTGGTCTGGCTTTCAATGTCGTTCAGTATTTCCAGCAGAGTAGCATTATTTTTGATAATGGAAACTTTAGTATTTTGAGAATTGGCATTATTTGCCATCATACTAAATGCGCAAAAGAATAGCAAGAAAGCTGTTTCCTTCATAATCTTTAATAAATGTTTACCAGACTGATTTTTATGTGTGCAAGAATCAGTCCGAACTGTATTTTTCATATCTTTGTTTTTAAGTTGTGATTGATACTTTCTCTTTTTTGCAGAAAAGAGGAATATTTATCTCCATGTAGGCTGGCAGATATTGCAGTATCTGCCAGTCGTTTTTTCATTGAGATTCAGATTGTTTTTATGTAGGTTTTCTTTCTGTCATGAGCCATTTTTTTAAGGTTAAACAATTCTTATTTTATTATAAACCGGTTTTCTTTGTCGTTACGTTCGAATGAGAAAGCTGCATATTTTTGTAAAACTCGCAGGGCATAATCTATGCCATCGGACAGACGGAATTTGACTGTCAATATGGGGTTAGATGTCTGTGCATCTTGTACGTCTATTTTTACATTATAGTATTTCTCAAATTCTTTCAGAATATGGGTCAGGGGAGTGTTTTTGAAACAGATGAGACCTTCGCGCCAACGATAGGTATCAAAATCTGTTATTTCTTCAATTTTGAGGCGTCCATCTCTCCAGACGGCCTTTTGTCGAGGGGCAATGAGTAGAGAAATTCCTTCTGCACACACTTGCACACTGCCTTCCATTAATGAAGCCTCGAATTCGTTTGTATTTGAATAGGCTTCTACATTGAATTTTGTACCCAAGACTTTAACTTGTTTATGGTTGGGAGCGTATACGATAAAGGGTTTGCCTACATTGTGTTCTACTTCAAAATAGGCTTCACCATCCATGTGAATTTCACGTTTGTCTTTATTAAAATTGTTCGTATAAGTAAGTTTTGTATTGGAGTTAAGCCATACTTTACTACCGTCAGGCAGGGTTACGTTAGCCATCTGGCCATATTGAGTTTTTATGATGACAGGATTTTCATCTTTATGGTTGTTTATGTGGTTGAGTACCCAGAAGGAAAGGCCGAAGGCCAGTAACAGGATAGCTGCCGTCTTTCCTATTTCAAATATGATATTTTTTATCGTGAAACGATTTTGCTTCTTACGTGGTATGATTTTAGAAGGTGAGTTCAGTAGAGTTGCATCAAACAATTTACGTTCTTTCAGATAAACCTTCCAATTGTTTTCTGAGGCCTCGACGTACTGCCTGATTTGCTCTTCTTCTTCTTGAGTAGCCGTTCCGTTAAAATAACGGTATAGGATTTCTTTATTCATATTCATGGGGTTCATTTGCTTTATTAACACATGGCAAATAGAGTTCCCTAGTATGAAAATGATTTTTTTTTCTAAAAAAAATAGTTATGCCAGTAGTTTATATAAGAAAGGTACAAAAATGAGATAATCCTTCAGAGCAGTTCTAAGAGTTTGTATGGCTTTTCCCATGTGATATTCAACTCCTTTGACTGTTAGTCCTGTTATTTCTGCGATTTCTTTATAAGACTTGTTTTCTTCACGGCTGAGAGTGAAAATGCTCGCTGTAATTGGAGGAAGTTCAGCTAGTACTTCTTTTACAATCTGGCGGATTTCGTCGGTAAATAGGCTTTCTGGATTACATGCTTCCAGTGTGGCAATTCGGTTTGAGATTTCCCATTTTGAGTGGGAAGAGAGATATTCGGAAGCTTCGTCCATGTATTGTAGATGCCGCAGGTTGTTCAGTGCTTTATTCTTCACAATCGTGAGTATGTAAGCTGCCAGGTTGGTATCGACGGGCAAATCATGTCTGTTCTCCCAATATTTCATCATGGCTTCCATAACAATGTCTTCTGCTATGGATGCGTCATGGGTATACGACTGAGCAAAGCGGATAAATTGCAGCCGATTTTCCGAGAAAAACTGGATAAATGGATTTAGCTCGTTCATGCTATCATGTTTCTTTTTGCTATTATCGTCGACAAACATAGCAAAAATATGCAGATTGGCAATCGGGGCAGGCGAAAAATGTGGTTACAGGCTGTATGATGTACACGCTTTGAGGAATCTTGTAACAAGTTTATCATGAAAATATAAAGTAGTACGTTACGGCGCTAATGTGCCACTTTAGGATCGTAATGTTGGTAGTTAGCGTCGTAATGTAGATGACGAGAGAAAATGCGTATCGTGGCGGTGAAAGAAAGCGCATTGTTACCGTGAAAGGAGCGTATTGTCTGAGTGAAAGGAAGTACTGTGTTAGACCGTAACGAAGTGCTTCCTTAGATTGCGATAAATCGGAGTATCAGAAACTGCTTTCACGCCTTCACCAGATTTTTTCGAGGAATATATCTTGCTTGAACAGCATCCGACGGCAAGATACTGCTTTCAACGTATTTCCCTTTCGCTCATTGGTTTACGGTGAATTCATGCTGGGTCTATCGGACAACAGATGGGGTGAAGCATCGGTTTGTGTGAAAGCGTACGCTTGTTCTTGTTAGGTGTATCCAATAAAATGGGATGCAGCGCTTGCGGGACATGCCGGAAAAGAAAAAGCCCCAAGAGGAAATCTCTTGAGGCTTTTGTCGGTCGTTTGTTGGACTACCAGGATTCGAACCTGGACAAACAGAACCAAAACCTGTTGTGCTACCATTACACCATAGTCCAAACTTTAGGTGCTTTCTGTTAAAAAGCGGTGCAAAGATAGGGGTTTCGGTGATAGCTTCCAAATATTCGGCTGTTTTTTTCAGAGGATTTGTTGATTTTGTCCTATCTTTGTGTTAGAAAATATATCTTATCAATACATTTTTTATGAAAAGACTGACATGCTCTATGCTGTTGGGCCTCACTGTTGCAGCTTCGGCTTTGGCCGGAACTCCGCTTTGGATGCGTGACGTACGCATCTCGCCCGACGGTACTCAGATCGCCTTTTGCTATAAGGGCGACCTCTACAAAGTGAATGCACAGGGAGGCGAAGCCGTAAGGCTCACCTCGCAGGTCTCTTACGAATCGTCGCCCGTGTGGTCGCCCGACGGCCGTCAGATAGCCTTCGCCAGCGACCGTGAAGGCAATATGGACGTCTATGTGATGTCCGCCGATGGCGGAAGCGCGCGACGCCTCACCTATAACTCGGCCTCCGAAGTGCCCACGGCCTTCTCACCTGATGGTCAGAAGGTCTATTTCAACGCTGCCTTGCAAGATCCCGCCTCGAGCGCTCTTTTCCCCACCTCGGCCATGACGGAGCTCTATGCCGTGCCTGTTGCAGGCGGACGGACGGAGCAGATACTGGCCACACCTGCTGAAATGATTTGTTTTCTGAATGACGGCCAGGGTTCCTTCCTTTACCAGGATCGCAAGGGTTTCGAAGACGAATGGCGCAAGCACCACACGTCGTCCGTCACGCGCGACATCTGGCGCTATGACGCCACCACGGGCCGCCACACCAACCTGACCAACCGTGCTGGTGAGGACCGTAATCCAATCTTGTCGGACAACGGAACGGAATTTTATTTCCTGAGTGAACGCGACGGAGGTTCGTTCAACGTGTGGCGCATGGGACTGAATAACCCGCAGGCAGTACTGCCCGTTACCACCTTCAAGACACACCCTGTGCGCTTCCTTTCGCAAGGTAAGGGTACCCTTTGCTATACTTATGACGGTGAAATTTATACGCAGACCGTAGGCGGAAAGCCACAGAAAGTAAAAATTAGCCTGACGGAGGATGACGCCGACAATGTGGCTCGCCTCACTTTCTCGAGCGGAGCTACCTCGGCCACACCCTCAGCTGACGGTGAGCAGGTGGCCTTTATCGTCCGAGGCGATGTATTCGTTACTTCGGCCGACTATGCCACCACCAAGCAGATTACCCATACCGCGGCAGCCGAAGCCGACGTCTGCTTCGCTCCCGACGGACGCACCCTGGCCTATGCCAGCGAGCGCGGAGGCAACTGGCAGCTCTACCTGGCCAAGATAGCCCGCAAGGAAGACCCTAACTTTGCCAACGCCACACTGATAGACGAGGAGGTGCTGCTGCCCTCCACGACTGTAGAGCGCACTATGCCAACCTTCTCGCCCGACGGCAAGGAGCTGGCCTTCATTGAAGACCGCAACCGCCTGATGGTCCTCAATCTTGAGACGAAGAAGGTGCGCCAGATTACCGACGGCTCCACCTGGTACAGTACCGCAGGCGGCTTCACCTACTGCTGGTCGCCGGATGGTAAGTGGTTCGCCCTCGAGTTCATCGGCAACGGCCACGATCCCTATACCGATATCGGCCTGGTGAGCGCCGACGGCAAGGGACAGATCTTCAACCTGACGGGCAGCGGCTACTTCAGCTCCTCGCCCCGCTGGGTGATGGACGGTAATGCACTCCTTTTCAGCACCGAACGCTACGGCATGCGCAGCCATGCTTCGTGGGGTTCGTTGGAAGATGTTATGCTGGTATTCCTCAACCAGGATGCCTACGACAGGTACCGCCTGAGCAAGGAGGACTATGAACTCCAGAAGCAGGAAAAGGCCGAAGCCGACAAGGACAAGAAAGACAAGGACGATGATAAAGATAAGAAAGACGGCGATAAGAAGGACGAAGTGAAGCTCATTGAGGTAGAACTGGACGGCATCGAGGACCGCATCGTGCGCCTCACGCCCAACTCCTCACGCCTAGGCGACGCGATTCTCTCGGCCGACGGCGAAAGCCTCTACTATATGTCGGCTTTCGAAGGAGGCTTTGACCTTTGGAAGATGGACCTGCGCAAGCATGACACCAAGCTGCTGAAGAAGATGGACGCTGGATGGGCCTCGCTCACGCTGGACAAGAAAGGCGATAACCTCTTCATCCTAAGTGGACGCAGCATGCAAAAGATGAATACCAAGAGCGACAAGCTGGAATCCATCACCTACCGTGCTGAAATGAAGATGGACCTGGCCGAAGAGCGTGCCTATATGTTTGACCATGTCTATAAACAGGAAAAGAAGCGTTTCTACAACCTGAACATGCACGGCGTGGACTGGGACAAGATGTCGGCCGCCTACCGTAAGTTCCTGCCCCACATCAACAACAACTACGACTTCGCCGAACTGCTGAGCGAATGGCTGGGTGAATTGAATGTGTCGCACACGGGCGGACGCTACTATCCCTCGCTGGCCACCGACGCCACCGCCAGTCTGGGTCTGCTCTACAGCTGGACCGACCGTGGAAAGGGGCTACTGATAGACGAAGTGGTGGAGAAAGGGCCCTTTAATACGGCCAAGTCTAAGGTAAAGGCCGGCGACCGCATCGAGAAGATCGACGGGCAGACGCTGGATGCCAAGACCGATATCAGCCAGCTCCTCAACGGCAAGGTAGGCCGCAAGACGCTCGTCTCCTTTTACAGCCCTGCTTCAGGCGAACGCTGGGACGAAGTGGTGAAACCCATCAGCAGTGGTGCACTGAACGGCTTGCTCTACCAGCGTTGGGTGAAGCAGCGTGCTGCCGACGTAGAGCGCTGGTCGGGCGGACGCCTGGGCTACGTACACATCCAGTCAATGGACGACGGCAGCTTCCGCACCATCTATTCGGACATCCTGGGCAAGTATAACAAGTGCGACGGCATCGTCATCGATATTCGCTTCAACGGCGGCGGACGCCTGCACGAAGACATCGAGGTGCTGTTCAGCGGAGAGAAATACTTCACACAGGTAGTGCGCGGACGCGAAGCCTGCGATATGCCTAGTCGTCGCTGGAACAAACCCAGCATTATGCTGCAATGCGAGGCCAACTACTCTAATGCCCACGGTACACCTTGGGTATACAGTCATCAGAAGCTGGGTAAGCTGGTGGGTGCACCTGTACCCGGTACCATGACCAGCGTGTCGTGGGAAACGTTGCAGGACCGCTCGCTGATATTCGGTATTCCTGTAGTTGGTTATCGTTTGCCCGATGGCTCTTACTTGGAGAATTCCCAATTGGAGCCTGATATCTTGATACTCAATAGTCCTGAGACCATCGTCAAAGGTGAGGATACACAGTTAAAAGTTGCTGTAGATGAATTATTGAAGGAGATTGGAAAATGAATTATTAGTCCAGTGAAGATTTCTTAGAAATAGAAAGAGCCATATCGAACTCAGTTAGAGTAAAGATATGGCTCTTTTTTTATCCTTTTAATATGATTTTTCACGTCGTTTTTTTGTGTGTGGTTTTGCCACGACGTGTTTTAGGTTTATTGGGGTCACTTTGGATTTTAATTAGATCCATACAAGCTTGTAGGTTAAGATCTTCGGGCGTAATGCCTTCAGGAATTTTATAGTTACTTCCCTTATATGAAATGTAAGGGCCATAGCGACCATTCATAATTTCAAGCTCAGGATCCTCGTCAAACTTCTTGATGTGGCGTTTGGCTTCAGCTTCTTGTTTCTCTTTGATGAGAGCTACAGCTTCATCCAGTGTGACGGTCAGTGGGTCGATACCTTGGGGTAGGGAAGCGAACATGCTCTTCCACTGGGCGTAGGGACCGTAGCGGCCACTACTTACTTTGATTTCAGCTCCTTCGTATTCGCCAAGTGTGCGAGGTAAACGGAATAGTTTTAATGCTTCGTCCAGTGTGATGGTCTCGATGGACATTCCTTTCTCTAGGCGGGAGAAACGTGGCTTCTCGCCATCATCAGCACTACCTATTTGTACTACGGGTCCGAAACGACCTATTTTTACCGATACAGGTTTACCGCTTGCAGGATCCGTACCCAACAAACGTTCGCCTGCTTTATGCTCGTTTTTGGTAGCAAGTGTTTTCTCTACTGAAGGGTGGAATTTACGATAAAAGCGGTCGAGTACGGTAGTCCATTTTGTTTCACCTTCAGCAATTTCGTCGAACTGCTTTTCGACTGTGGCTGTGAAGTTATAGTCAAGAATATCGGGGAAATACTCAGTGAGGAAATCGTTTACTACCATGCCGATATCGGTGGGGAGCAATTTGGATTTCTCGGCACCAGTCAGTTCTGTGCGAGTATCTTCGGTTATGTTCTTTCCTTTTTCCAGGGTCAGTACTTCGTATTTCCGTTCTTTACCTGGCTTTTCGCCTTTCACTACGTATTCTCGTTGCTGGATAGTAGAAATAGTAGGGGCGTAGGTAGACGGGCGTCCGATGCCCAGTTCCTCTAGTTTGCGTACCAGACTAGCTTCGGTGTAGCGTGGAGGTTGGAGGGTAAAACGTTCGGTAGCGGTCACACTGCTATAGTCCAGTGTCTGCCCTTGCGCGAGCGGAGGAAGCAGCCCTGCTACATCGTCGCCTTCAGCTTCATCATCATGTGATTCGCGGTATACGCGTAGAAAACCATCAAATTTGACAACTTCTCCTACTGCGGTAAATTCTTCATTGGTATTGCTGAGGCCGATAGTGACGGTAGTCTTTTCCAATTCGGCGTCAGCCATTTGTGAAGCCAGTGTACGTTTCCATATCAGGTCGTAAAGACGGCGTTCCTGAGCGGTAGCCTCTATTTTGACATTCTCCATGTAGGTGGGGCGGATGGCTTCGTGAGCTTCCTGTGCACCTTTGGTTTTGGTTGTGAAGTGGCGTGAGTGCAGGTATCGTTCACCCATCTTGGCAATGATGGTTTCGCGAGCGGCGTTGATAGCCAGCTCAGAGAGGTTTACTGAGTCGGTACGCATGTAGGTAATGTGTCCCGATTCGTAAAGGCTTTGCGCTACCATCATAGTCTGTGCCACGGAGAAACCCAGTTTGCGAGCTGCTTCCTGTTGAAGGGTCGAAGTAGTGAAGGGAGCAGCGGGACTCTTTTTCAGTGGACGTGTAGCAATGTCTTGAATAGTGAAAGTAGCATCTTTGCAATTTTCAAGGAAATGACGTGCCTCTTCTTTGGTTTTGAAGCGGTGTTCCAATTCTGCTTTCATGTCTACCAACTTACCGTTAGCATCGGGCACGGGGAAGATTGCTGTAACGCGGTAGGCTGCTTCGCTATGGAAAGCCTGAATTTCACGTTCGCGTTCAGCGATGAGGCGTACGGCTACCGACTGTACGCGTCCGGCTGAAAGAGCAGGTTTTACTTTACGCCACAAAACAGGCGAAAGTTCAAAACCTACGATACGGTCCAATATGCGTCGTGCTTGTTGGGCGTCCACCAGATTCAAGTCTATCTGTCGTGGATTCTCAATGGCACGCAAAATTGCGTTTTTGGTGATTTCGTGGAAGACAATGCGCCGTGTGTTTTCTGGTTTCAGGTTCAGCACTTCATACAAATGCCAGGCAATAGCCTCTCCTTCACGGTCCTCATCGGAAGCCAACCATACCGTTTCGGCATTGGAAGCTTCTTCTTTTAGTTGCGCTACAAGTTTCTTTTTGTCCGCTGGTATTTCGTATTGCGGTTCGAAATGGTTGTTTACGTCTATACTGAAATCTTTCTTCCGTAAGTCACGGATATGCCCGTAGCTGGACAAGACTTCAAAGTCCTTTCCCAGGAATTTTCCGATGGTCTTGGCCTTGGCAGGTGACTCAACAATGACTAAATTCTTCTGCATAAAATCTTACTTTGTAGCGGACATATCCCGCTGATTTTGTCCGCAAAAGTAGGAAAAAACAAATTTCCCACCTTAATAATATAAAGAAAAAAACTAAAAACGGAAACTTACGCCTCCCAAGAAGTTAATACCTTGGGCCGGACATCCTTCATAATATTGGTAGTCCTTGTTCAACAAATTGTTGAGTCGAGCGTAAATAACTATGTTTTCAAAAACTTCGTAGTTGGCGGATAAGTAGAGATTGCTGACAGCATCTGCGCGTTCACCTTCCACTTTGCTACGTTCGATATGCTGATAGCCTAACGATAAACGGAGTGCCGAAAGTGGAGATACATCGATTCTTACATTGGCTTCCAAAGCTGGTTTGAAACCAAGAATGATGCTTTCGGTATAAGTGGCGTTTTCATTGCTAGGTGTATTCCAGTTGCGGTAAACAGCCGATGCGTTGAACCCAAACAATTGCTTGTAGCTGTAGGTAATCTCACCGCCTGCATAGACGTTGCGTGCATCAGCCTGTCCGAGGAGCAGACGTGTTTGTGGAGAAGACCCACCTGTTATAAAATCGGGTACGAGGAAAAGGTCATCTTTTAAGTCCTGATAGCCGGCATACAGATGGAACCACAAATCATTAATGGGACTGGCTTTGAAGCCGATGGCTGTGTTCAGCTGCTCGTAGGTGGCATCAAGCTGGTTTTGTAATAGTCCGTAAGGATTGTAGCTTTCCAGTTGTCGGAAGTCGTTCTGTCGCTTGCCTCCTGTACCTTGTACGTAAAGCAGGTAGCTGTCCGAGAAATTATATTGTATCTGTACATCAGGGGCTACGCGGACTTCTTTGCCGAAACCGATTGCAAAGTCAACGTGTGCACCAAGTTTCAGTTTCCAATCGTCATTTTGGAATTGGTAGCTCGGATTCAGTCCGATGGAAGTGCAATTCTCGAAATTGGCTTTTTGGTAGAATGCGTTATCCATGTTGAATACGATATGGATAAGTTGTTCGTCCGAGATATTTCCAGACACTTCGGCTTTGGTGCGTATCATGCTTTCTCCTGTATTTTCAGCAGCAGGGTCATATTGGCGCTGGTAAAGGAGAAGATTGGTTTCAACGGCATAGTCCAACGGAAGATCCTTATTGCGGTTCTTGAAGCCGAGGTGTACGTCACCAGAGGTAAACTTTTGTTTATTGGCATCCCATTCAGGCATGAAATTGAAGTTACTTAGACAGAAATGACCGCCTAGATTCAAGTCCAGTGAGCGGAAACGATGCTGGTAGTCTATGCCTGCACGGGTGCGATAATAACGTGATTTCCATTTCTCTTGTCCTTCACCCATATCCAGTTTGCCGTTCATGCCGTCCATATCAAGGTGTAGATTCAGCCGATCGTTGTCTGAAAGGGTGAACAGGTAGTTGGCCAGCAGGTCGAGATTATTATAATTGCCGTATCCCAGACGTGCATATCCTCCCTTGGCTTTAGCCAAAGTCTCAATGCCGGTATAGGGTTGCATGGTCGTTGCGGGGATTTGTGTAGCAGGCATCAGTGTCTCGTTGTATTCCACTGCTTTCTTGGTTACAACTGGTACTTCTATCTGTGGAAGAACATTGATTTTCGAAGCATCCATGATGTCTGGATTGTATTCCTGCTCTACCACCACAGTGCGCACCAGCGTAGTGTCCTGCGTTTGCTCCTGTGCTTGCAAGGTCAGAGGTAGTCCTATCAGGGCTGCTCCTCCGAGTATATATCGCATATTTTTCATATTCGTTTGTTATTTATGAGGAAAATCTTGTTATTCTTTCAGTTTAGCCAGTCTTTCTTCGATCATGCCGGCAATGTCATCATCGGCCTGGTAATTCTGTTGCAGGCTGAGGAGGTATTGGCGTGCATCGAGCTTCTTGTCCATGGCTACATATACGTCGGACAGGAGGATAAAGCTGCGTGCCAGCCAGTAGGCATGCGGAGTGCTTTGTTCAATGAAATCGAGCACTTCCTTTTCGGCTGCTGTGTAATCGCCGTTGTCATACAGTTGTTGGGCAAGCAGGTATTTTGCTTCGGCACCATAGAGTGTACGTGTGTCTTTTGCCAGTATCTGCAGGTCTGCGGTTGCCTTTTGCTGTGCCTTTTGGTTGAGGTAGGCCTTGGCACGATAGTACAGAGCTTCGTTTTGCAGTTCAGGTGTCAGTTTAGTCTCGGACAGTAGAGCAGTGGCTGCATTGATGGTTTCTACATCGTCTTTCAGGAGTACGCCACAACGCAGTACGCCTGTAGCCCCCAACTGTCTGTGCTCAGTGGTAGTAGCGCGAGCCTGTAGTTGCTTGTAGTCGGCTAACGCCAAGTCGTATTGCTGGCGGTTGAAGAGGATTTCTGCATGCATGGGCAATGCTTCTTCAGCATAAGGACTGTTGGGGAATTCGAGCAATTTGCCTGCATGTAACAATACGGCTTCGTCGTCTTTCTGTTCTTTGCCGATGAGGCAGAGGTAATAGTGGGCATTCAGGCGGAAGGCACCTTCTGGATAGCTCTGGATGTAGCGTTCGAAGCTTGCCTTGGCGGGTGCGATTTCCCCTTTCATGTATACTTTCTCGGCGGCGATGTAGGTCAGTGAGTCCTGTTCGCTGGCTTCGAAACGTATTTGTCCTGGCATCTGTGCCGCCAGGGCAGCATATTCGTCCACGCGGTTGGCATCTACGTAGATGGATTTCAGGTCGCGCATGGCCAGGCGGGCTTCTTCACTGCCGGGATATTGCGTGATGACGTGCTTGTAGGCTTCGATAGCACGGTTGTAGTCTTCATTCTGATAGTAGAGAAGGCCTATTTCAGCGGCAGCCTTGCGGGCTATAGGACTTTCGGGGTATTTGGATAGTAGCTCGCGGAAGGTTGCGATAGCTTGGGTGCTTTGATTGTTTTGTACATACGAACGTCCCTTTTCATATAGACCGTTGATGGCATAGGGCGAATTGGGATATTTTTGTGCCAGTCTGTCGAGCAGTGTTATCTTACCGTTGTAGTCCTTTTGCAGACCGGCTACCAAGGCCAATTGGTAGTAAGAATAGTCGCCCGAGGCTGTTCCCATATTCTCTGCACGGGTATAGTAACGGGTGGCTTCATCGAAGCGGCGTGCGTGGAAGCAACAATCGCCCAAGCGGTTATAGGCGTCGGCCAAGGCTGCCGGATTCTGTCCTTTCTCCAGTTGGGTATAGCGATTGAAATAGCTTTCGGCACCCGTGTAGTTCTTGCGATGGAAAGCGATGTATCCTAAATTGTAGTGAGCCAGCGTATACATCTCATTACTCGTGTCGGGGTTGTAGTTCAGATAGCGGTTAAAGTCGTCGGCTGCCTGTTGTAGTTGTCCCAGGCGATAATAGGATTCTCCACGCCAGTAGGCTGCTTTGCCTTGTTCTCTTTGGCCTTGCTGGCCGAAGAGGGCCGCATACTGGAAGGACTGTCCAAAATAATCGATTGCTTTCTGGAAGTCGGCGTTGGTAAAGGCTTGTGTACCCAATTGGAACAGGATGCGCACTTTGGCTTTCTGTATGGCTGAATTAGGTGACTTGATGCGGTTGATGGATTTCAGGGCTGCTTCGTAGCTGCGTGTCTCCATATAGACTTCCACCAGATAATCGCTCACTTTGTCAGCATAGGCCGATTGTGGAAAATCATTCAGGAATTTCTCGAAGACAGTGACCGATTCGCCGAAGGCAGAATAAGACGTTTCGTGGATGCAAAGGGCATAATTGTAAGATGCCTGTTCTTTTATGGCTCTGTTGGCGTCCGAAGCGGCAGCTTGCTCAAATGCCATGCGGGCTTTATTCTTTTCAGACAGTTTGAGGTAGGCCAAGCCCATGTGCAGGTAGGCGTTCTGGCTCAGTGCATCTTTTTCCTGCGTGACGCTGGACAACAATACGGGCACCTGACTATAGACACCGCAGTGATAGCTGGCCAAACCATACATGTACCGGGCATCGCGGCGGGTGGAGGCATCATTCTGTTCGAACGCCTGCATGGCTTCATGGTATTTTCCCATGTGGTAGCAGGCCGATCCGATGATGCGATACATCTCTGCCGTATTCTCGTTGCCAGGGTAGGCGGAAAGATAGTTTTGCGCCACAATCTCCGCTTTGTCGTATTGTTTCTTTACCAGATAGATTTCTGCGATGTAATAAGGAACCAGCGCTTGGTACTTGTCCTTGTCCTGCAAGGCGAGGAAGCCGTTCAGGGCCTCGTCGTAGCGTTGCTGGGTGTAGCGGATGTAAGACAGATAGTATGTACAGTCTGTCTCATAGCGTGGGCTGGTGTTCTTCAGCGTTTCGAACCAGATAGCTGCTTCTTTCACTTTACCTGTTTCCAGGTAGCACATAGCCCTGCGGTATGTCATGTCATCACGTTCATTGTCTGCCAGCAGGGATAGATCGGAAGCGTTGAACAAGGCCAATGCATTGTCATAGTCTTGTGCGAAGAAATAGTTGGAAGCCATCAGCGCATAGATACGGTTGGCATGAGGTGTATCGGGATGATTGTCCAAGAAGTTCTGTAGGAATTCATTGCTTCGTCCGTCTCTCATTTCATAGGCGGAACAGGCTAACATGTATTCGGCTTCCAGTACTTCACCTGTATGTGACGGCTGAGAGCCTTCGGCTTCAGCTTTCTGTAAGAAAGCCCGTAATGGGGCAATGGCAGCTGAATAGGCTTTTTCTTGGAACAAAGTCTTTCCTTCCTGATAATATTGTTGCAGGGGAGCAGCTTTTTCGTTGTTCTGTGCCGCTACAACTAGCGGAGCACAATACAGTGCCGCACAGAGTATACGTGAGAATTTATGCTTCATGTTCTTTATGGTGTAATAAGTATATTTACAAAAGTACGTTTTTTGACTGGCATTTGTTTGCCCTGTTGATATTTTTTAGGATATCACACAAATTCTTTCAGGAATTTCTTCAATCCTTCTCTGATGGAGGCAAGTCCGAATTCCTCTGGTTGTAATTTCTCAAAAGGAACAAAGAAGGTATCTGCCGCATCGTCCATAGCCTGAAAATGGAGTGTGTCTTTTACTTGACAGCGGAAAAACATATCGAGCGTATGGACTGTGAAGCCTGAGTAAAGATACAGGTTGGGCAGGGAGAACAGGTATTGTGCTTGTGTAACAGTCATGCCGGTTTCTTCCAGAACTTCACGTGCTACACCTTCTTCGGCCGTTTCATACATGTCGACAAAGCCTCCGGGCAAGTCGAGTGTTCCCTTGGCAGGGTCCTTGGCACGTCGGCATACGAGCAGCTCGTGTCGTTCATTGACGATAAAGGCCACGGTGGCCGAGGACGGGTTGAAGTAATAGACAAAGCCACAATCGGGACATTGTTTGGATTTCCCGTTATGTATCCCGAAACGGGGAGAACCGCATTTGGGACAATAGGCGAATTGCGAGAGAGGATGCTCAGTCATGCTCATCAAAGTATTTGGAATGTTGGTATATGCCTGCAAAGGTAAGCAATTAGTAAAATCTTGGGATATATTCTTTGGTAAATGTGCAGGAAACTGCTATTTTTGGTTGAATTTAAGAACTGGGATATGGATAATTTGGAATGGCTGACAGGGGAAGTCTGTCGGATAGCCCGGGAAGCCGGACATTTCTTGAAGGAAGAGCGGAAGAATTTTCGTCGGGAAGCGGTGGAGCAGAAGAATGCTCATGACTATGTGTCGTATGTCGACAAGGAGTCTGAACGACGGGTGGTGTCGGCATTGCGTGCCTTGTTGCCCGAAGCGGGTTTTATTACAGAGGAAGGCTCGGCTGACTATCACGAAGAGCCTTGCTGTTGGGTTGTCGATCCGTTGGACGGCACGACGAACTATATTCACGACGTGGCACCTTATTGTGTGAGTATTGCCTTGAGGAATCGAGACGAGCTGTTGTTGGGCGTGGTCTATGAGCCTGTGCGCGACGAATGTTTCTATGCCTGGAAGGGTGGGGGAGCTTACTTGAACGGAGACCGGATGCAAGTATCCGATGTCGCTTCTTTAGACGATGCCTATGTCGTGGTGGAACTTCCTTATAATGCCCGTCAATATGCCCGTACGGCGCAACATCTGATACAACGGCTTTACGGAAAAGTAGCCGCTATCCGTATGAACGGGTCGGCCGCTTTGGCACTCTGTTATGTGGCAGCAGGGAGATATGACGCTTGGCTGGAGGCTTTTATTGGAAAGTGGGACTTTTCGGCTGCCGCATTGATGATACAGGAAGCCGGAGGGCGGGTGACTGATCTTAAGGGAAGTACGTCGTTTCTCGAAGGGCATCATATCGTAGCTACCAATGGCGCCTTACACGATACGTTCTTGGAAGTTGTGCAGGAATCTCTTCCCGAAGGTCTTTAATGGAAGGAAAGGTAAAAGTGGGCAGTTGGAGACTCTGGTTACAGGGGCTGGCACACCTGTTTTTTCCGCGTCGATGCGTTGTATGTGGGAATTGTTTGCACGAAGGCGAAGAGGTGATTTGTCTGCGTTGTAATATTGACATGCCTCGCACAAACTGGCACCTGGAACGGGACAATCCCGTGGAGAAACTGTTTTGGGGAAAGATTCCGTTGGAGCGTGCCACCTCTTATTTCCTCTATCACAAGGGAAGTAATTTCCGCCATATCCTCCATCTGCTGAAATATGAAGGAAGGTCAGATATTGGACGGACGATGGGGCGCTTTATAGCGGAGGAAATTGCTGGAAGCGGTTTTTTCGACGGGATAGATGCCATTGTGCCGGTTCCTTTGCATCCTCGTAAACTGCGGGCGAGAGGTTATAATCAAAGCGAATGCCTGGCCTCCGGTATTGCGGATGTGACGGGAATTGAACTGGATGTACAGGCAGTAAAAAGATGTGTACACAGCCAGACACAGACACGCAAATCGGCTTACGAGCGTTGGGAGAATGTGGCAGGAATTTTTCGGGTAGATCATCCTGAACGCTATGCAGGCAAGCATATTTTGCTGGTGGACGATGTGCTGACTACAGGTTCTACGGTGACAGCCTGTGCCGATGCTTTTGCCGGTGTTGAGGACTTGCGTATCAGCGTGCTGACGCTGGCGAAAGCTGCGATTTGAAGCTGCACTCCAGTTCCTTCCGTTACCGTATTTTCTTGTGTCCTGATACTATATATCCTGAGGGTCTCATACAGTGCTTCCTCACCTCCTCATAAAGCACTGTATGAGAGGGTGAGGAAGCACTGTGTCAGGACCTCAGAAAGCACTGTGTTGCGACGGCATCATTCGCCACCTCCACCACCGGCAGCGCCGCTGCCGCCACCCGACTTCACGTCGTCGTTCGTAATGGTACGTGCGGCTTTTTTTACGCTGGCTTTCAGTTCACCGATGCGGTAGCTGACACTAAGTCCGAAGCGCATTTGTGGGTACTTGTTCCAGCTGTCCTGGATGAATCCCTGTCCTTCGATGTGCGACTTAAACTTATTGTATTTCTGGAAGAAGTTGCTTGCAAAAGCTGACAGCGACAGGCGTCGGTTCATGAACGACTTGTTCAGATTCAGGCTGTAGCTGAAGAAGCTGCTGCCTTTACCCTGCAGCATGATCCACGGTGTTTGGCCAAAGATGTTCATACTCAGGCGCCAGTCGTGTTTGAAAGTCTGCTGTGCACCACCATAGGCGAAGAGGTTCCAGCCGTCGTTTTCCAGTCCGTTGGCACCTTTCAGGCTGGTATAACCGCCGAACAGGTTGGCGTAAACGCGGGTGTCTTTCGTAGCGTTCCAGTTGACATAGGCGCTCAGGTTGAGGTTACGGCTCTTACCGATGTTCTGATAGGTCGTGTAGAGTACGTCCTTACCTGTTTTTTTGTCTTCGGAGAGATCGGGAATATCATCTTCGGATACAAGACTGGTAACAGACTGGATGCTGTTGTTCGTAAACGAATAGCGGGCAGATACGTTGATGTTGAACTTCGGCGTAAAGTTGCTGTAACTTAGGTCAAAAGCATGGCTTTTTTCACTGTCCAGTTCCGGATTACCCTGGCTGAGGCTGGACGGGTTACTATCGTTCAGATAAGGATTCAGATACCAGATGCCGGGACGATAGATGCGCATGTTATAGCCCAAACGTAGGTTGGACAGGTCGGTCAGTTTCCAGCCCAGCGAAGCGGAGGGTACTACGTCGTCATAGTTCTTGCGGAAGTCATCGCCGCGTCCCAAAAGGTATTTTACGTCCTCGATGGTGTGTTCGTATCGAACGCCCAGACGTCCGGACAGTTTCTTCCATTTCAGACCGTAGCCCAGATAAGCTGCGATGATATCGTTCTGATGGCGGTAATGTGTGCTGTATTCTTCGTCGAACACATAGTCCGAGTTGTCGGCTGCTGTCCGCAAGTAACGGTCGTTGTCCGAAGAGTTGTTACGTAAGATATACTTTACGCCCGATTCGATGGTATGCAGTTTGCCGATGGGGGTTGTGTAGTCTGCCTGGAACGTGTGTTCGGTCGTATTTTGGCTTCCGTCATTGTGTTGGTCTTCCAGACGACGCAGATAGTCGGTCCAGTCATCATGGCCATAGGCGATGTCATATTCCGAATAGGAATCCGATGTCTGCGGACGGGTATTCACCTTATAAGACAAGGTAAACATGCGTCCTTTTATGGTGGGGGAAAGACGTTGGTAATCGATTCCGCCATCGATAGAATACCAGGATGATTTGCTGTGACTTCCGATACCGTACTGATAAAGCAAGTGGTTGTCCAGTGGTGAATTACCCACATAATTGCTTCCGCCGTTACTGTTGTTTCCGCCGCCCCACAAACCGAATGAGGCAGAAATCAGGTTCAGTGAATCGATTTCATAGCTGGCTTCCATACTGCCCGACTGGAAAGAACCGTCGCCTTTGCTGCTGCCTTCATAGTCCAGGTTGGCAACCTCTGCACTGGTATCTGTAGCCCGTTGCGTTCCTCCTGAATAACTGCGTGGACTGTCGTTGTAATTATAATTGTAGCGGGCGCTCACAGTAAACTTGCCTTTCTGTACCGTACCGAACAGACCACCGCCTGCGCCACGGTTGCTTACGTTACCGCTCAGCGTTACGGTATAGCCTTCAAATCCACCGCCTTCGGTCACGATGTTCAGGATACCTCCCACACCTTCGGCATCATACTTCGGCCCCGGGTTGGTAATGACTTCAATATGTTTGATGGTATTGGCGGGCATACTTTTGAGTACTTCTGTCGGGTTGTTGCTCATCATGTTGTTGGGCTTTCCGTTTACGTAGACCTTGAATGAGCTACTACCATTTACCTTGATGTTATCTTCTCCGTCTACGGTTACGAGCGGTACCTTACGGAGCATTTCGAGCAAAGTATTGGTTTCCGAGTCGGGATCGTCTTTTACATTGTATTCAATTTTGTCGATATCAGCTTTTACCAGCGGTTTCTGTGCTACGACTTCCACTTGTCCCAGTTCATTGGAGGCATCAGTGACATATAACGTACCAAAATCCACCAGTTTTTGACCGGCTTTGACAGAGAAGTCTTTTACAATGGGATTGCGTCCTACTGAAGTGATGGTCATAATGAAACTTCCGGTTCCTTTTACATTCTCCTGAAACCGTCCTTTCATGTCAGAAACCATCATTTTTACCGGCTTATTGGGTGCCGATTTACGTGCCACACGGATAGTAGCATAAGGTTCTCCTTCCTGCGTCAACGAGTCGAGCAGAATTCCTTTCAGCTGGAAAGAAGAAACAGCTGAGTTTTGTGCTGCTGCCAGCCCGGATATGAAAAGTATCCACAGCAGCACGGTAGCTTTTAAGTTCATGCGTTTTTTTCTAATTTATTTGACTATTCTTGTTATCGTCTTATTAGACGTTGCATGTGCTCCTAAATCACATGCGGACAGCAAAAATAGCTGCTTTTATCGCAATTACGATATCTTCGGAGTTAAAAAAGGTCAATAGTGGATGACTTCACCGTTTCCGTTATCTGTGGTGGCTGTTGGTTACACCAGATAGAAGAACAGGAGTAGGAACAGATTTATGGTAATTACAATCCCGAATCCTCGTAAGATCCAGGGGCGGAGAGCACTTTTTCGTCCGGCGAAAGCCCAACCGTAACACATATTTACGATGATATTACTGATGATGGCTTGCATACTGCAAGCTGTGATAACGATGGTGGCAACTCCACCTGTACCTTGCAGTAAGTTGAGGATAAAAGGGGTTATGTCACTGAATCCGGAGATGAAAGAAAGTAGGTTCAATCCTTCCGTTCCGGCATAAATCAAGGTATAATGAGTGGCTATTGTGAATACGACGAATAATACTGCGAAGATTAGTGCAACTTTAAATTCCAGTGGATTGCTACTTTCTTCTTCTACTTTACCCATTACAGATGCTGGCAATCTGGAGTGTATATACCAGGCTACACCAGCTGTGACCAATGCCATAATCAGTAGATAAGGGTAGATACAGGCTAATGTTTCACGGCTGAAGATACCGATCAGTATCAGGAAGCGCAAAAACATCATACTCACAGCCATTAACATGGAAGCTACATATTCAGGCGCCTCTTCTGCGGTAGCCGTACGGCTTTTACGTGCCAGTACGGAAATGGTGGCCGTACTGCTGTATAGTCCGCCTATGATACCGGAAACCAGCAAGCCTGACTGATGGAACACATACCGTCGCAGCAGATAAGAAAGGTAGGAGATGCCTGAAACGACAACTGTTGCCAGCCAGATGCTGTAAGGTGCCAGGTCGATACCAGGTATCAGGTTTTCTTTGGGGAGCATGGGGAGGATGATACCACTGATGGCTAGAAACTTGGCCAAAGTGGTCATTTCATCGTTTTTCATGCGTTGGGCCAGTTCGGTGAAAGTATGCTTTAGTTCGGTGAACAGCAATACTGTTACGACTACCATTACATAAAACCAGGAAGGTTGGGTTGCTACGATAGGAGCCAGGCAGTAGGTAATCAAGGCTATGACAATAGTTGTCACGCCAAACACATGGTAACGTGTCTGTTTGACATAATAGTTTAGAGCCAATAGTAACCCTAATATTGCACCTCCTCCCATGAACAGCCGATAGTCTGTAGGATCAAGAATGTAGAGCAGGTAGCCCAGAATACCGATGAAGGTGAACGTACGGTCGGTTCCGAAAAGTGTAGTCTCACCCTCACGCTTCAGGCTGATTCTTCGTTGTGAAAGCCCGATGAGCAAGGAAAAAAGGGTTACCAAGACGAAAGTAACCAATTCCTCAGGCAAGTATTGATACAATTTTTCCATAAACGGCCCTCTGTCCCTGCGGTATTCTTGTCAGGGGAATTATAAATATATAATGTATGCAGGCCCTTTGCCACTACCACTGTGTATAGGGGTGTTTCATCAGTTGTGAATTATAGTAACGTATGTCACCGGTCACCTCTTGTCCGATAAAATCCGGCTTTTCAAAAGTTTCATCTTCTGAGGCAAGTTCTACTTCTGCGATAACCAGTCCTTCGTTGTCACCGTAGAACTCGTCCACTTCAAAGACATGTTTTCCGCTCTGTACCAGATAGCGCGTCTTGTCTATGACTCCCGGTTCACAGAGCTTCATCAGTTCCTGTGCCTCATCGAGAGGTATTTCTTTCTCCCATTCGTATCGGCTCAAGCCTGTGGCATCCGATGCACCTTTGATGGTGAGGTAACCTTTGGTTCCACGGATTCTGACACGTACAGTTCGCCCCCTTGTGCTACAGATATAACCTTGCACAATGCGGCTATGGGCATAGGCTTGCGATTTGTATTCTCCTTCAACCAGGAATTTGCGTTCTATTTCCTGTCCCATTTATGCCAGATAAGTGAAGGCAACAAACATCAGGATTGCTAAAATTACTGCTGCTACTCCCAGACCGATCATTACCTTTTTACCTTGTTGTTCTTCCTTGCGGGTGTGCATCACTTTCTTTTCTTTCTTTCCCATAATACTGTTTCATTTAAAGTTCAACGTTGAACAAAGTAAGAGAGAATTTGGGAAGAATGCAAGCGAAACGGGATATTTTTTCAAGAACTCATTTTCTTTGTTATTATGCCTCCAGTTCGTTTGCCGGCAAATATCTGTTTTCTATCTTACTTTTTTTGTTCGAACAGCCAGCTCATGAGGTCAGGGAGGTTGAAAGCAGGATTCCAGCTTTCATGCATACATCCGGGGAATTCTGTGTACTTCACGTCAACCCCTAGTTCCTTTAATGCCCGATAGGCGGCGCGCGAACCTTCTACAGGCACCACGTTATCAGCGTCGCCGTGGAAGATGCGGAATTTTACTTGCTTCAGTGCCGGAGTGAAACGGGCAGGATTGACCGTACCGCAAATAGGAATGGCAGCGGCAAATAGGTCGGGGTGACGAATCGCCAAATCATACGTGCCCATGCCTCCCATTGAGAGTCCCATGATGTAGATGCGGTTTTTGTCTATTTCAGGCTTTGCCAACCAGGTATCGAGCAGTTCTTCTAGTGTGCGAAGCAACGGAGACAGAGGTACATCCACAGGCATATCCGATGGTTGTAGCGAAGCTGGACGTCCGATATAAGCCCAATAGTCGTCTGGCGGACATTGAGGCATCAGAACGAAAGCGGGATATTGTTCGCGGTTCACGGGATTAAGCCACATTTGTGCTCCGTGTTTCAGTTGTTTTTCATTGTCTGTACCCCGTTCACCAGCTCCGTGCAGAAACAGAACCAGCGGATATTTTGCACCGGGCTCCAAAGTTCCCGGCTCCAGCAAACGATAGCGTAACGTGTCTCCACGATCGGAAACATAATCTTTACGTAAAAAGGCCCCCTGCGAGGAAGCGGCTGCCCATACCAACAACAGGCAGAGAAAGTTTACCACGCGTTTCATAGTCATAACCTGATTTTTTCCGTAAAAATAGAAATAATTCTCCGCATAACAAGAGTTTTCGAACAAAAGGAACTATCTTAGCCGAACTAAACTTTACCTGTGATAATCATGAAAACGTTCAATCAATTTATTACTCCCTGTCGGGTATGCCTTTGTTCGTCTGATGAACTTAATCGCTTGTACGAACAGAATATTGGGGGTAATGGAAGGATGAACGATAAACGGTATTTAAAACTTGCTGAATTGTCGTCAAAATCCTATTTTTGTCTTTATAAATAGAATTCTTCAACTAATACCCTGAATATGAATCAATTATTTTTAACCACCTGGTACAGGTTTATCATAAAAAACTGTACGTTCCGTCAATTAAGTAATGTCTATATTAAAATGGGTGCTGCACTGATTGTCCTTCTGACAGTTATTCTGCCCGTCGCGGCCCAGCAGCCGACAGATTATGTCAATCCCCTGATAGGGACCAACGGGATGGGGCACGTCTTTCCCGGAGCCTGTACTCCCTTCGGCTGGGTACAGCTCAGTCCCGATACAGACACCATCCCCCACAACGTAGGCGGAGTGTATCAGAAGGGCACGTATGCTTATTGTGCCGGATACCGTTACCAGGACCCCACTATCGTGGGCTTCAGCCACACCCACCTCAGCGGAACGGGGCATTCGGACCTGGGCGACCTGCTGCTGATGCCTGCTACCGGCCCGCTGAAGCTGAACCCCGGCCGTGCCGACCACCCCGACGAGGGCTACCGCTCGCGCTTCAGTCACGCCACCGAGAAAGCGGCGCCAGGCTACTACGAAGTCATGCTGGACGATTACGGCATACGGGCGCAGCTCACCGCCACGCAACGGGTCGGCATTCATAAATATACGTTCCCCGAAGGAGAAAAGGGCCATCTGATTCTGGACTTGGTGCACGGCATCTACAACTACGACGGCAAAGTGTTGTGGAGCAACCTCCGTGTGGAGAACGACACCCTGCTGACCGGCTACCGCATCACCAACGGATGGGCACGCACCAACTACACGTACTTTGCCATCTCCTTCTCGCAACCCATCCGCGACTATGGTTACCAGGAAAAGGGGAAGACGCTGTACAACGGTTTCTGGAGACGTTTTGACGTAAACAGAAACTTCCCCGAAATGGGCGGCCGCAAGGTGGTGGCCTATTTCAACTTCGACACCGACCGTCAGTCGGAACTGGTTGTCAAGGTAGCTCTCTCGGCCACCAGTACGGCAGGAGCCCTCAAGAACCTGCAGGCCGAAGCCGCACAGAAGAGCTTCGGGCAGCTGGCCGCGGAAGCCGGAGAAGACTGGAACCGGCACCTGGGCATCTTCGAGATAGAAGGCACACCCGATCAGAAAGCCATGTTCTATACCTCGCTCTACCACACAATGATCAATCCTTCGGTCTACATGGATGTGGACGGTTCCTACCGTGGTTTGGATCACAACATCCACCAGGCCCAGGGATTCACCAATTATACCATCTTCTCCCTGTGGGACACGTATCGGGCGGAGCACCCGCTGCTGAACCTCATCCAGCCGGCCCGGAATGCCGACATGGTGACCTCCATGATCCGGCACGAGCAGCAGAGCGTACATGGCATGCTCCCCGTATGGAGTCTGATGGGGAACGAGAACTGGTGCATGAGCGGTTACCACGCCGTGTCCGTACTGGCAGACGCCATTGCCAAAGGTAACTATCCCCCTGCCGACGAAGCCCTGGCTGCCATGGTCAGCACCTCGACGGTACCCTACTACGAAGGGCTGGAAGCCTACATAAAGCTGGACTACGTGCCCCTCGAGCAAAGTGCCACCGCAGCCTCCACGACGCTGGAGTATGCCTACGACGACTGGACCATCTACCAGACGGCTCTGAAAGCCGGCAACGAGGAGGTAGCCCGCACTTATCGCGAGCGCGCCCTCAACTACCGCAACCTCTTCGACCCCAGCATCGGCTTTGCACGTCCCAAGCTGAAGGACGGCTCGTTCAAACCTGACTTCGATGTACTGCAGACCCACGGGGAAGGCTTCATCGAAGGCAATTCCTGGAACTTCTCCTTCCACGTACCCCACGACGTGGCGGGCCTCATCCCGCTGATGGGTGGCGAAAAGGCGTTCATTGACAAGCTGGACAAGCTGTTCACGATGCACCTGCCCAAGCAGTTCTACGAACAGAACGAGGACATCACGGAGGCATGTCTCGTAGGCGGATATGTGCATGGAAACGAACCCAGTCACCACATCCCCTACCTCTACGCATGGACCTCGCAACCGTGGAAGACCCAATACTGGCTACGCGAAATCCTGAATAAGATGTACCGCAACGCAACAGACGGACTGGGAGGCAACGACGACTGCGGACAAATGTCGGCTTGGTATATATTCTCCGTCATGGGCTTCTACCCCGTATGCCCCGGCACCGACCAATACGTGTTGGGAGCCCCCTACCTGCCGTACCTGAAGCTGAAGTTGCCCAACGGGAAGACACTGGAAATCAAAGCGCCCGGAGTGAGCGACAAGAAGCGCTACGTACGTTCGCTGAAAATCAACGGTACCGTTTATGACAAGATGTACATCACCCACGAAGACCTGATGAAAGGCGGTGTCTTCGAGTTCAGCATGTCGTCCTCGCCCAACAAACGCCGCGGACTCTCCGCCCAAGACAAACCTTATTCATTAACCCAATCCTAAAAACTTAAACTAATGAAAAGACTGATGTTATCATTTGCCTGTGCAGCCAGCCTGCTCGCCAACGCGGCAGCCTGCACCACCAGTGACAATCCACAGCCGGACCAGCCGGTCACCGTATGGGACCGTTACAACGTAGGAAGCGTCCTGTTCGAGGACCAGGCGCCCGAAACCGCCGGGTCGGATATCTATCGTCGCATCATCCCCCGGCCCGAAAGCTACATCAAGGAACAGGCCCGCACCGTGCTGGCCACCCTCTACACGTCTCCCAAAGACAGCATTCCCCGTGTCTACCAGATCCACTATACGCTGGAAGACATCGAAGGTGTTTCAGCCAAGAGCGGCGGAAACGGTTACGTCAGCATCTTCTACAGTACCCGTCATATCGAGCAATCGTTTGGTCAGGACGACACGGCCAAGGTGCTGTTCGAAACCCGCGGCGTACTGCTCCACGAACTGACACACGCCTATCAGCTGGAGCCGCAGGGAGTGGGCAGCTACGGAGACAGCTCGACGTTCCGCGCCTTTATCGAGGGTATGGCAGACGCCGTGCGGATAGCCAACGGAGGCTTCGAAGGCCCCAGTGCGCGCCCGAAAGGTGGCAGCTACATGGACGGATACCGTACGACCGGTTACTTCCTCGTCTGGCTACGCGACCACAAAGACGCCGAATTCCTGCGCAAGTTCAACCGGAGCGCGCTGGAGGTCGTTCCCTGGTCGTTCGACGGAGCAGTGAAGCACATCCTGGGGCAAGACTGCAACATAGATCAGTTGTGGCGCGAATATCAGATAGCGGTAGGCGATATACAGCCTTAAAAAGAGATAAAAAAAACAAGGAGGAGTGCAGACCGTTCATGAGATATGAATAGAATTCATTTTCGATAACTATACCATGAAGAAAAGACTTGTACAAGGTTTGTGCTTTGGAATCTCATTCCTTTTTTGACAGTCGGTTGTAAATCCTCAACATAGGTTGAGAATTATACTGAACTGTTGGAGTTTTTAGCTCTATTTTGTAATTTTGAACCCCTGATAAACCGAACAACATGAAAGAATGCAAACGATATCTGTTTAGTTTATTCTGTTTTTTCGTTCTTTTGACGGTGGGAGGCAGTTGCTCCATCGGCGAAAGTGACTATGACGGAGGAACCGGAGCCACAACCTGGGAGCTATGCGATCATCTGTGGGAAGCCAACTATTCGCTGGAAAACGGAACGTTCGTCAACCATCAGATAATTTTCTATCCCGGTGGTATGGGCGACGAATCGTTGTTATATAACTATTATGGAGAGGTATGGGAAGAAACTTACAGCTTCTATTGGCGATGGGCCAACAATTTGCAGAATTCCATTGCCTTGAGTTATCCGGGAGGCGGAACCATTTACATGGACCATGTTTATATCAAACTTGATGTCTTCTCCTGCCTGTTAGACGGTACTTTTGTAACTTTCCGCGGACAATAATAGACTAAATACAGAAAAAACTATGAGACGAATTCAGAAACAACTCGGAATGCTTTTCGTATTTCTCTGTACTGTTATTCTGACAGGATGTAACGACGAAGAGAGTAATCCGCTTCGCTTCGACCAGTCGGTTGATGAAGACAACACCGTAGATGTATGTTTCCCCCGGAGCGAAGAGGACGGAAGCGCAGGCGCCGTTACCATCTTGGGCGGCGACGGCAACTACACCGCACAATGCGACAATGCCGCCGTACTGAAAATTGACATGAAGTATCCTAACGCCTTCGTACTTTATCCGCAGGACTGGGGCGAGGCACATGTCACCGTGACCGACGGCACGGGTGCGTCCATCGTCCTAAAAGTGGTGGTCTTCCAAAGCAAACAGACGCTGGCCATCGACCGTATGGACGTACTCATCATAGGAGGAGACCAACTGACGGAGGAACAGCTGGAGAAACTCCGTGAAGAAGCCCTGGCCACCGTCCCCGTAAAGCAGGCCGGCGGAGGCTATCGGATGATATTCGACAATCCCCAAGACTCATACAGCGGCACGCTTTGCTTCTATCCCACGGAGATGGATAAGGAAGAAGAAATGGTGAAGGGAACCTTCATCGTCAACTCCGACCGAAACGAAGAGAATCTTTGGAATTATCGTTTCCAGCTGGAAGAGAAAGAACATACGCTGGCAGTGGTACCCTATAGCGACAAGAAGACTGTTACAAAAGCAGATGTACTCCCCACTGTAGCCCTGCTGGAAGACGTGACCGGACAGATTCCGACGTCCTATCCCGGCGTGGAGGTGTTTACGCAACAGGTCATTCAGAGACCTTAATACATACATTGGTAGGTTTACATCATTATGCTGACAAAGTGGGTAGTTACGTTTCTCAAGTAGATAGTTACGTCGCTAAAGTAGATGTTTATAAACTTGGAAAACATCTTCATGGAAATGTCTTTCCCGAAAATAGCTTTCACGCTTTCACGCGTAGGCAAAAGGCTGATAGTCTGTTTCTTGGTGTGAAAGCAGATGTTTCACACAACTCTATTGGTTTCACAATAATATGCTCAACAACAAAGAATTACTGTGAAATCGCATCATAGAAAAAGCACTTCTTGATAAGTTGGCAGCCTTTTCGCTCCGTTCTTTCAAGAAGTGCTTTTTGATATAAAGTCGAGAGTCTAAATGTCCCGTATTTTTCTCCAGTTAGGGAAAAATTATTCTCTGACTGGAGAATTTTATTTTCCCAGTAGGGCAGTATTTCTACATCAAGCCTCGCCCGCTCCTGCGAACTCCATCAGGTAGGCCTTGACGAAACCGTCTATCTTGCCGTCCATCACACCGTTCACGTCGCTGGTCTGGTAGTTGGTGCGGTGGTCCTTCACGCGGCGGTCGTCGAAGACGTAGCTGCGGATCTGCGAACCCCACTCAATCTTCTTCTTGCCCGCCTCAATCTTGGCCTGCTCAGCCATGCGGTGCTTCATCTCCTTATCGTAGAGCATGGAGCGGAGGAGGCGGAGGGCATTCTCGCGGTTCTTGGGCTGGTCGCGCGTCTCGGTGTTCTCTATCAGGATTTCTTCTTCCTCGCCCGTATAGGGATCTTTGTATTGGTAGCGCAGACGGACGCCGGACTCCACCTTGTTCACATTCTGGCCACCTGCGCCGCCGCTTCGGAAGGTATCCCAGGAGATGCGGGCCGGCTCGATGTTCACTTCGATGGTATCGTCCACCAGCGGAGTGACGAATACGGAGGCGAATGATGTCATACGCTTGCCTTGGGCGTTATAGGGCGACACGCGCACCAGGCGGTGCACACCGTTCTCACCCTTCAGGTAACCATAGGCATAGTCGCCGCTGATTTCGATGGTACAAGTCTTGATGCCTGCCTCGTCGCCTTCCTGCAGGTTGGCAATGGTAGCCTTGTAGCCGTGGGTTTCAGCATAGCGCAGGTACATGCGCATCAGCATGCTGGCCCAGTCTTGGCTTTCTGTACCACCTGCACCGGAGTTGATTTTGAGCACACAGTCCATTTGGTCGGCTTCCTCGCGCAGCATATTCTTCAGTTCGAGAGCTTCGACAGCTTCGGCTGCTTTGGTATAGGCCTCGTCCACTTCCTCTTCAGTCACCAGCTCGTCCTTGTAGAAGTCGAATGCCAGTTGCAGTTCGTCCGAAAGGGTTTTCACTTCGTTGTAGCCGGAAATCCACTGCTGGAGTCCTTTCACTTTCCTCATCTGTGCTTCGGCGGCCTTCTGGTCGTCCCAAAAGCCGGGGGCCTGTGTGCGAAGCTGTTCTTCCTCCACCTGAATTTTCTTGCCTTCGATGTCCAGGTAGCGGTTCAACGCCTCGGTACGGTCTTTGATATCTTTCAGTTGTTCAGCGGTTATCATAATGAAAATACTTTGTTTCGGAATGCAAAGGTATGAAAAAAACGAATAACTTTGCAGTTATCATTCTAATAAGTCTATTTATGAACACATTACTCAAGAAAATCGGCCTGCCGCTGCTTTGTTTGGCAGCCTTGGGCCTGAGCAGCTGTACGCAATCGAAGTACAGCTACGAGACTGTTCCCAACGACCCGCTCCAGGCGCGCATCTACACGCTGGACAACGGCCTGAAAGTGTACATGACTGTCAACAAGGACGAACCGCGTATCCAGACGTACATCGCTGTGCGCGTAGGTGGTAAGAACGACCCTGCCGAAACTACCGGTCTGGCTCACTACTTCGAACACCTGATGTTCAAGGGAACCAATCATTTCGGCACGATGAATTATGAAATAGAGAAGCCTTTGCTCGACCAGATCGAACAGACCTTTGAAATTTACCGCAAGACTACCGACGAGGCTGAGCGTAAAGCTATCTATCATACGATCGACAGCCTGTCGTACGAAGCTTCGAAGTATGCCATCCCCAATGAATATGACAAGCTGATGGCCGCCATCGGTGCCAACGGTACCAATGCCTACACCAGCTTCGATGTGACTTGCTACACTGAAGATATCCCCAGCAACGAGGTGGAGAACTGGGCCAAGATTCAGGCGGACCGCTTCAAGAACTGTGTCATCCGCGGCTTCCACACTGAGCTGGAGACGGTGTACGAGGAAAAGAACATGTCGCTGACCCGCGACGCGCGTAAGGTGTACGAGCAGACGCTGGCCGCCCTCTTCCCCCATCATCCCTACGGCACGCAGACCGTACTGGGTACGCAGGAAGACTTGAAGAACCCTTCCATCACCAACATCAAGAACTACTACAAGACCTGGTACGTGCCCAACAACATGGCCATCTGTCTCAGCGGTGACTTTGATCCCGACCAGATGATTGCCACTATCGACAAATATTTCGGCGACATGCAGCCTAATCCCAACCTGCCGAAGCTTAACCTGCCTAAGGAAAGCGATATCACGGCTCCCGTGGTGCGTGAAGTGTTGGGTCCTGAGGCTGAAAACGTGACGCTGGCTTGGCGCTTCCCCGGTGCGGCCAGCAAAGAGCTGGAAACGTTGCAGATTCTGTCACAAATCCTGTATAACGGTCAGGCCGGTCTCATTGACCTTGATCTGATGCAACAGCAGAAGACGCTAAGCGCCTATTGCTATCCGATGGCCATGAGCGACTACAGTGCCTTCATGATGGCCGGACGTCCTAAAGCCGGACAAACATTGGACGAGGTGAAAGATCTGTTGCTGGGTGAACTGAAGAAACTGCGCGACGGCGACTTCGACGAGAGCCTGCTGGAGGCTAACATCAACAATTTCAAGCTTTACCAGCTGCATCAGCTGGAAAGCAACGGCGCCCGTGCTGACTGGTTTGTACAGTCGTTCATCAACGGCAGCAACTGGGCTGACGAAGTGACTGCATTGGACCGCATGGCCAAGCTGACGAAACAGGATATCGTGGACTTCGCCAACAAGTACCTGAAGGACGACAACTACGCCATCATCTACAAACGTCAGGGCAAAGACCCCAACGAAATGAAGATTGCCAAGCCCGAAATCACACCTATCGTGATGAATCGCGACACAGCTAGCGCCTTCCTGAAGGAACTGCAGGCCGAGGCCAAGAACGTGACACCTATCGAGCCTGTCTTCCTGGACTACAGCAAGGATCTGACGCAGCTGACCACCGGCAAAGGTGTGCCCGTGCTCTACAAGCAGAACACTTCCAACGATCTGTTCCAGCTGATTTATCTCTTCGATATGGGTAACAATCAGGACAAGGCGCTGGGTACCGCCGCTCAGTATCTGGAATACCTGGGCACGTCGGACATGACGCCCGAACAGGTGAAGAGCGAATTCTATCGCATGGCCTGCTCGTTCTATGTATCGCCGGGCAGCCGCCGCACATACGTTACCCTCTCCGGTCTTAACGAGAACTTGCCCGCAGCCATGGCTTTGTTCGAGAAGCTGCTGGCCGACGCACAGGTGAATGCTGAAGCTTATACCAACCTGACCAACGACCTGCTGAAGGCACGCAAGGACGCCAAGCTGAGCCAGGGCACCAACTTCGGTCGCCTCATCAGCTACGTGAACTACGGCCCGAAGAACCCTGCAACAAATTTGCTGAGCGAAGCCGAACTGAAGAGCATGAATCCGCAGGAACTGGTGGACCGCATCCACAGCCTGAACAGCTACAAGCACCGCATCCTGTACTACGGTCCGAGCAGCGACAAGGAACTCGTGGCCCTGCTCGACAAGGAGCACCGCACCCCCGAAACGCTGAAGGACGTACCTGCCGGCGAAGACTTCAAGCAGCAGGCCACGCCCGAGACGAAGATTTACTTGGCTCCCTACGAAGCCAAGAACATCTATATGTCGCAGATATCCAATCGCGGCGAGAAGTTTGACGCAGCCATCGAGCCTGCCCGCCAGCTCTACAACGAATACTTCGGCGGAGGCATGAACTCCATCGTCTTCCAGGAGATGCGCGAGAGCCGCGGACTGGCCTACTCGGCCTGGGCCGGACTGAACAAGCCGGGGTATGCCGACGAGGACTACTACTTCATCTCGCAGATTTCGTCGCAGAACGACAAGATGCTCGATGCCATCAACACGTTCAACGACATCATCAACAACATGCCGCAGTCTGAAACAGCCTTCAAGCTGGCCAAGGAAGGCATGATAGCCCGCCTGCGCACCGACCGCATCACGAAGATGAGCGTCATCTGGAGCTACATCAACGCACAGGATCTGGGCCAGACGGTAGACAGCCGCATCAAGCTCTTCAACGACGTGCAGGGCATGACGCTGCAGGATGTCGTCGACTTCCAGCAGAAATGGATCAAGGGACGCACGTACAGTTACGGCATCCTGGGCGACAAGAAAGAACTCGACATGGAAGCGCTGAAGAAAATCGGTCCGGTCATCGAACTGACGACGGAAGATATCTTCGGATACTAAAATTTGAGTGATTGGCAGTGAGCGGTTAGCGGTCAGTATAGCGACTGACGGCTAACCGCTTTTTTTATGCCCGGCGCTCACCGCCAATCAGAACTTTCCGAAGCGCCAGCCCAGGCCGAGCATCAGGTTGTTGGGGTCCTTGAAGTCGTGAAGCTGGTAGCCCACGTGGAGGAAGAGGCGGTGCGTGACGAACGCCTTCAGCGCCAGAATCTGGTAGAAGCCGCGCGTGTCCTCGCCCTGCTGGATGAGGTTGCGCCCGATGCCGACGTTTACCGAGAAGATGGGCATGTTCAGCTCGGCGCGGAGGGAGAGGCCGGCGGCAAACTGCTCGCGGAAGGGCGGGCGGTAGAACTTCAGCCCGTCGCCGCTGGTGCCTTCGACATGATGCGCCTTCAGGTTGGCACTTTCGTCGTACTGGGCGTCGAGCGAGAGGCCGGCGCGGAAGTATTTGTTGACGCAGTACATGGGGTTGAAGTTGAGGCCCGCCACGGCAAACGAGCCGGGGATGAGCTCGGCGCCGCTGTCCAGAAAGAGGCCCCGCTTGCGGGTGGAGCCGTAGAGGACGACGTCGTAGCTGATGCGCGCGGCCAGCGAAGAGGGTTCGTCGGTATGAATAGTGGAGGCGGAAGCCTCGGCCGGCGAACCGCCAAAGGTGCGCATCACGCCGATACGGGCGCCGACGGTGTTGACGCCCGCGTTGGGATAGTTCGAGTTGCCGTTGGAGTAGTGTGTCAGGTCGATGCCCGCTGTCAGGCTCCACTGCGGTGCCAGCTGCCAGTTCAGGAAGAGACCGGCGTTGATGTAGGCGTTGATGCGCGAGCCGACTACGTTGTTGTAGAAGTTGGCGTCGGGGGCATACTTCTGCCAGCCGAAGGAGGCGCCGAAGTTCCATTCGTAGTCCAGCGTCAGGCGGGGAGCGAGCCGCGCGATGCGTGCGCCCTGGAAGACGTAGACGGCCGAGGGCGTGCCCACCTCGTCGGCGTTGAAGAACGTGTTCCAGGCCATGCCGATGCCCTGATAGGCCGACGGATAGAGGCGGCCCAGGCGCGACTGGGGCGAGAAGCGGAAGGCGTATTTCAGGTGGACGCCCAAGGTCGTGTTGATGGGACGTTGGGCGGCGTTGTCGCCCCGGAAGAAGCCGGCGGTGGGGAAGACGTAGCCGGGGCGGAGGTCGATGCCGATGCCGTGCGTCGGGCGGTGGCGGAGGGTGTCGGCAGCCGTCTGTGCGTGGAGAGCGGCGCCTGTCGCGGGCAGCAGCAGGAGGGCTGCCAGCAAACTGGAGAGCAAAGTCTGTTTCATGGTCGGGGAGTCGGGGGAAAAGGGGTTACTGTTGGATGTTCACGTCGCGCACGGTGGTTGTCAGCGAATAGCCTTGCGGGTCGTAGAGGTCGGCGCGGCCTTCGAGCACACGGCGGCGGCCCGTCTGCGGGCAGCTGGCATAAATCTTGTAGGGGATGCCCGTATAATGGAACCAGCACTTCACGGCGCACTCCACTGCCTTGCCGGGCGGGACGACGACGGTGTCTGTCACGGCCAGCCATTCGTCGGACAAGGGGAATTCATACGTTTCGCCCGAGAGCGGGAGTTCGTCGCCCAGCAGCGCGGGCCGGTCGTATTTGCCCAGCCGCGGCACGGGGACGACGGGCATCTCGGTGCCGAACATCTGGAGCTGCGACGGGTCGATGCCGGGATTCCACTCGTCGCCGCCTCTGAAGGTGAAACTTCGGCGGAAGCTGTCATAGGGATGAAGCGGATATTTCCAGGGATTGTCCGTAAGATTGGTGGGAGAGATCATCATTCGCTCTGTTCTCGCACTGTCTTGCTCCAAGTACCAGGAATCCAGCGAATAGACGATGCTGTCCAGCCGGTAGCGGGGCGAGGGCTCGAGGAGCAGCTCCACTTCGCGGTATTCGTACTCGTTGCCCACGCCGAGGGAGAGGCGGCACGTCTCCAGCCCGATGTTTTCGGCGTCCGAGAGGCGCAGTTCGCGGTCGGCCGTACGCTCCAGCGTGAGCGAGAACTGCGGATAGCTGGCAACGTACTTCGCCCGTCCGAGGTCGCTGAAGTGGAAGGGGACGTCGAAGTAGAGCTGGGTGCCGTCGGCGTCGTAGATGTCGCCCCGGATTTCTTCGTACAGGCCCTGTTTTTTCAGGAAGAGGCCGCGCACGTACCAGTTGCCGCTGCCGAAGCGGAGGGTGGCGGCCGTGCCGTCGGCGGGCACCTGAAGCTGGTCCGTCGCGGGGGCGCACGAGTCGATGAATACGTCGGGGTTGCAGCTGCCGAGGAGGGCGGCGAAGAGGAGGGGGAGGAACAGGCCGGGTTTCTTCATGTTGTTTGCAGTTTGATTGGACTGCAAAGAAAGGGATTTCCGCCCATATCTCCAACAGTCCAATCAAACTATCAACACACAGAGGTTTACGCTTCCGGCGCCGGCGTGTCGTCGGCCGCGTCGCCGTCGGCGGTCGTCGTGCCCTTGGAGCGCTGCTTGTAGGCGGTGCGCACCTGGGCGAAGAGGTAGTTGGCCTCGCGGATGAAGGTCGTGGCAGAGGTAGTTGGCCTCGCGGATGAAGGTCGTGGCCTCGTCCGAGGGCTCGAGCAGGCTGCTGGCGTTGGCCAGGGCGCACATGTCGTCCAGCAGGTCCTGCGCCTGGGCGGCGAGGGTTTTGGAGTCCGGCGTGCCGGTGCGGGCGGAGCGTTCCTTGTCGCGCTGGACGGCGAGCTGGGCGTAGGCTTCGTTCAGGCGCTGCATCTCGGCGATGTAGGGGGCCAGGCCGAGGGTGGTGACGTCGTCGGCCAGGTCGGGCTTGGCCAGGTCGGCGGCCAGTCCGCGGATGACTTCGGTTTCCTGACTGACGGGCAGGGAGGCGATGCCGGCGTAGGGACGTACGACGGGCTCCAGTCGGCGGGCGGCTTCGCGTTCGGTGGCGAGGGGGAGGCGGTCGTAGTCGGCGATGCGGCGGACGATGTAGTTGGCGGCGACGTCGCGGTCGGCCTCGAGCTGCTGCATTTCGGGTGTTTCGGCGGCCGAGGTGGCCTGCATGGTGAGTTCGCTCATCTGGTCGATGAGGGTGTTCATCTGTTCCACCTGCTGGGCGCTGATGTTCAGCGCGGGCACGCCTTCGGTGGCTGCGCTCAGGGGCGATCCGCCTTCTCCGTCGCCGTCGTCGCCACCGCCGCCCTGCGTCGTGCCGGGCATGAGGGCCATGAAGCGTTTGAGGAGGTTGAGGCGTTCGGCTTTGTTGTAGTTTTTGATAGAAGTGTCCTTAATCAAAGTGTATGTTCCCATAGTTTTGTAGTTTTTAATGGTTTAAAGAATGTTTTTTATCGTTTCCCGGTCGGGAAAACCTCTTTCCGGTTTCAAAAGCTGCATTTCCTGGTCGGGAAAACCGTTTTTGGGTTTCAAAAGCTGCATTTCCCGGTCGGGAAAACCATTTTTCGGTTTCAAAAAGTGCATTTCCCGGTCGGGAAAACCGTTTTTCGGTTTCAAAAGCTGCTTTTCCCGGTCGGGAAACGTTTTTCCGCCTTCCTGGGGCACCTTCCGTCGTCCGTTATTCCTCGTACATCCGGTCGATAACCTCCCGATAGTTCTCGGCGACGACGGCGCGGCGCAGCTTCAGCGTATTGGTCAGCTCGCCGCGCTCCATGCTGAAGGGCTGGGGCAGGAGGGTGAAGCGCTTCACCTGCTCGTAGTGGGCAAACTGCTGCTGCAGCGTGTCGATGCGGTCGCGGTAGAAGGTGCGGACGGCTTCGTTCTCCACCAGCTCCTCGCGGCTGCCGAAGGCGATGCCCTGCGTGCGGGCATACTGCTCCAGCAGGTCGTAGGTGGGCACGATGAGGGCGGAGACGAACTTGCGCTGGTCGGCGATGATGGCCACCTGGTCGATGTAGCGGTCTACGATGAACTTCGTCTCCAGCGCCTGCGGCGAGATGTACTTGCCGTTCGACGTCTTGAACAGGTCCTTGATGCGCTCCTTCAGGTAGAGCGTGCGGCCCTCCAGGCGTCCGGCGTCGCCCGTGTGGAACCATCCGTCCTTGTCGATGGCCTCGGCCGTCGAGACGGGTTTCTTATAGTAGCCGCGCGTGATGGTCCGTCCGCGCAGCAGGATTTCGTCGTCCGGCCCGATCTTCACCTCCAGGTCGGGCATCACCTCGCCCACCGAGCCGATGACGAATCCCGTGGCGGGGAAGCACGATACGGTGGCGGTCGACTCCGTCAGGCCGTAGCCGACGACCATGTTGATGCCTACGGAGTGGACAAACTCGCACACCTCGTCCGATACCGCCGCGCCGGCCGTGGGGAAGAACGTGCCGCGCTCGATGCCGATGGTCTTCTTCAGCAGGGCGTAGACGGTCTTCTCGTAGAACTTGTAGCGCAGGTGGAGCATCAGGGGCGGCGTCTTGCCCAGGCGGACGTACTGCAGGTTGTGTTCGCGGCCCGTGCGGATGGCGTCGAGCAGCATCGTCCGGCGGATTCCCGTCTCCTGGGCGATGCGTTCCTGTACGCCCTGGTACACTTTCTCCCAGAAGCGGGGGACGCTGCACATCACCGTGGGGCGCACCTCTTTGATCGTCGTCTGTATGTCCTGCGGATGCAGGTTGATGCAGATTTGCACGCCGCGCTCCAGGCAGACATACGTCCAGCCGCGCTCGAAGACGTGCGTCAGCGGCAGGAAGCACATCGACACGTCCTGGTCCGTTACCTGCGGCAGGCGGATGTGGTGCGTGCGGAAGGCCTCAAGGTAGTTTGCGTGGTGGAGCATCACCCCCTTCGGTTCGCCCGTCGTGCCGGACGTGTAGAGGATGTTGGCCAGGTCGTCGGGCGACGCCTTCGCCGTGCGTTCCTCCACCACCTCGTTGTGCGGCAGGCCTTCACCCAGTCGCATGAACTCGTCGAAGTAAAGGGAGGTCGTGTCGCGCGCGTCGCGCACCACGTTGCGGTCGAAGATGATGAGCCGTTGCAGCGACTGGCACAGCCCGATGACGCGGAAGGCGGCGTCGTACTGGAACTGTTCGCCCACGAAGAGGAAGCGTATCTGCGCGTCGTTGATGATGTACTGTGCCTGTGTCGGCGAACTGGTGGCATACAGCGGAATGGTCACCGCGCGGTTGGCGAACGCCGCAAAGTCGACGTACAGGCATTCGGGCTTGTTCTGCGAGAAGATGCCGACATTCTCCTGCTCGCCGATGCCCAGCGCCACCATTGCGTTGGCGGCACGGCGTATGCGCTGGGAGAATTGTTCCCACGTCACCGGAATCCATTGTGCCGTTTCATAGTCCCTGTATTTCAGGGCCACTTTGTCTCCATACTTCTCTGCCTGACGATGGATCATGACAGATAAATGATGATAAGCCATGACTGAGTGAATTGGTTAATATGCTGCAAAGGTATTAGTTTTATCTGAAACTAATTCATAAATTGCAAAAAAATGTAACATTTCCTTCCTTTGTTCCTGCAAGTTTATCCGATTTTATCCGTAAGTTTGCATTCGCAAAAAAAAACTAATAACAGAAGACATGACCTACGACATTCCCACTCTGACCTCCGAGGCCGTCGGCCTGCTCAAGTCGCTGATCAGTATTCCATCCGTCAGCCGCGACGAAGCTCGTGCCGCCGACTGCCTGCAGCAATACATCGAACAGCAAGGCATGCAGACCGGCCGCAAAGGCAACAACGTCTGGTGCCTCGGCCCCGGTTTCGACCTGAAGCGGCCCACACTGCTGCTCAATTCTCACATCGATACCGTGAAGCCCGTGCAGGGCTGGCGCAAAGATCCCTTTACTCCCCGCCTCGAACCCAACGGCAAGCTCTACGGTCTGGGGAGCAACGACGCGGGTGCCAGCGTGGTCAGCCTCCTGCAAGCGTTCCTCACGCTGAGTCGTACAACGCAAAAATACAATCTCATTTATCTGGCTTCGTGCGAAGAAGAAGTGTCCGGCCGCGAAGGCATCGAGAGCGTCTTGCCCCAGCTGCCGCCTGTCAACTTCGCCCTTGTGGGTGAGCCTACGGAAATGCAGCCTGCCATCGCCGAGAAGGGGTTGATGGTGCTCGATGTCACCGCTACCGGTCGTTCCGGCCACGCCGCCCGCGACGAGGGCGATAATGCCATCTATAAGGTATTGGAAGACATCGCCTGGTTCCGCGACTATCGGTTCGAGCGCGTTTCGCCCCTGCTGGGCCCGGTGAAGATGAGCGTGACGATGGTCAACGCCGGTACGCAGCACAACGTCGTCCCCGACCGCTGCACGTTCGTCGTAGACATTCGCAGCAACGAGTGCTATACCAACGAAGAACTGTTCGAAGAAATCAAGAAGCATATTCACTGTCAGCCGCAGGCCCGTTCGTTCCGTCTGGGCTCGTCGCACGTACCGCCCGAGCATCCGCTGGTGCGTCGTGCCGTGGCGCTGGGCCGCACGCTCTTCGGTTCGCCCACGCTGTCCGACCAGGCGCTGATGCCCTTCCCCTCCATGAAGATGGGGCCCGGCAAGAGCTCGCGCTCGCACACGGCGGACGAATTCATCTTTGTCCGCGAGATAGAAGAGGCTATCGGTCTGTATCTGGAACTGCTGGACGGGGCGGAACTCTGAATCAGCGGTTGAGCCACGGTTCGGGGTTGAGTTTCTCCTTTTCCCGCCGTAGCTGGAAGTGGAGGACGGTGCGCCCGCCGTCTGCTCCGTCGGAGAAGATGGTGCCGAGCGTCTGCCCTGTCTTCACCGTGTCGTCCGCCTTCACCGAGGCTGTAGACAGGTTGCAGTAGACGGAAATATAGGCGCCGTGGCGTACGAGGATGTTGAACAGTCCGTTCAGCTGGAACACGGCGGCTACCTTGCCGTTGAACACGGCACGTGCCTGGGCTCCCGGTTTGGCCTGGATATCGATACCTTTGTTGTCGAGCTTCACCCCCCGCAGACCGGGCACGGTGTATTCGCCGTAGTGGCTGGTGATGATGTAAGGACCCGTGACAGGCACAGGAAGTTTTCCGCGGTTGCTGGCGAAGCTGCCGGAGAGTTCGCGGTCGGCTTTGTTCATCGTGTATGCCTCCAGCGGCTTGGCTTTCGGTTTGGTGGCCGACGGACTTTCTGTTTTTTCTGCTTTCTTGCGGGCAGCCGCTTCGCGCCGCGCCTCTTCTTCGGCACGTTTGCGTGCTTTTTCTATTTCTTCGGCAATCAGGCGGTCGATGCGGGCATTCAGTTGGTTGGCTTCCTTGCGTTTCTTGTTGATTTCGCTCTGTAGGCTGCGCTGCTTCTTGCGTAGGCTGTCTACCAGGGCTTTTTGTTCTTTTTCCTGCCGTTCGAGCGTTGTTTTCTCGTTCTCGCGCTCTTTCAGAAGGTTTTCCTTGGCCTTGCGGGCTTCGGTCAGCTCGGCGCGCTTGTCGTTGATTTGTTTCTGTTTCTTTTGGATTTCTTCGCCCTGCATGCGCTGGTAGGAAGCATACTCGCGGACGTAGCGCAAGCGCCGGTAGGTCTGCTCCAGGGTCTGTGCGGAGAAAATGAACAGCAGCTTGTCCTGAATCGTATGGTTGCGGTAGAGGTAGTTGACCGAAGCCGCATATTTTGTTTTTTTATCTTTTAATTCTTTCTGTAGCTGATTGAGTTGCCGTTCCAGCGAGACCAGTTCGCGATCGATGGCATCCATGTCGCTGTTGATGGCCAGAATGTAGCGTTTGCGTTCCTCGATCTGCCCCGTCAGGGCGGCTAGTCCTTTCAGCTGGCTACCTACATTCTTGGTTGTGGTTTGCAACAGGCTTTCCGATTCGGCAATCTGTTTCTGCAAAGCGCCGCGCTTACTTTCCAGCTCTTTGATGAGCTTGTTCGACTGAGCCATCAGAGGCAGCAGCAGACAAAGGCATCCAGCTAACGCACACAAGAACCGTTTCATAGGCTCATCAACATTTCAAGTAGTTCATGAAGTTCCACCTTTTGATAGCGGGAGGAAAGTTGTGTCGGGGTCAGGTTAAAAGGTTTGGTGGAAAAGTCTGTCAACTCTATTTTTCCTTTCTCCAGCGAAGGAATGCCCAGTTCACTACCGGTCAACGTATTCTTTCCACCGGGACGTGAAGCCGCATAAAGTAACTTTTCCAAGTGTTGGAAAGTCGCTTTCTTGGGAAGCATGCCTTTCAGTTCCTGACGTGAGGCCTGCACGTAGCGTTTGCCCATGCGGTCTACCAGAATTACTTCGTCGGGCGTGATGTCAATGCGCGCCACTTCGGAACGCAATATCGGCATGAGGAAGGAAAGTTGCATCCGTTCACCGTTTTTTAGTTTCATGGTGCCGTTAACTGTCAGAACAGCATCCTTGGTAGGCACGGTCAAAGTCACTTTGGACGAAAGATAGCCGGTTTCGTTGCTTTTACTCCCTGCTTGACGGGAAGTCTTACAACCGGCTAAGCCTATCAGCAAAGCCATCAGACACAATAGCGGCATAAATGGCCGCGTACGGAATTTATTCTTTATATTCATTTTTATTCAGTCTTTTTTCGGGTTCGCGGATGTATTTTCGTTGCTTTATCTTCTGTTTCAGTGTTTCCGAATCGCTGCCCATATCGAGTGCCTGCTGCCAATATTTCACAGCTTGTTCTACTTCGTTTACCATGTAATAAATGTCGCCGCAATGTTCTACTACTTCGGCGCTTTTTTCTTCATCACTCTTCATGGCTTGGTCGATATACAGGCGGGCTTGTACATAATTCTCTTTTTCGAACAGAATCCAGGCGTATGTATCCAGATAGGTCGCATTTTGTGGTTCGGCTTTCACCGTTTTATAGCTCATTTCTTCTGCTTTGTCCAGATTCTTGCGTTCCAAGGAAAGATAGTAAGCATAGTTGTTCAATGCTCCTATGTTATTGGGGTTATAGACCAAGGCTGAATCGTAAGCGGCGTAGGCCTCTTCATTCTTGTCTTTTGTATGCCAGGCGTCGCCAATGATGGCATAAAAGTCGGATACAACTTCTTTTTTACTATCTTTAGTGACGTGTGTTAATGCTTTTTGACAAATAGCAAGTGCATCGTCTGTTCGTTCGGCTTGGTTGTAGGCGATAGCCAGGTAAAAATAGAATTCCAACATATCAGGGTTGGCTTCAACTCCAGCTTCACATAAACGGATGATTTCCTGATAATCCTCGCTACGAACAGCTTCGCCCAGTAGCGTCATACGAGCTGCCGTATTGGTCGGATCGATGTCGAGTACTTTGTTGAGTACAGGAATAGATTGTTTGTTCATGCCTTTTGACAGAAGGTATTGTGCGTATAGCATTGGCATGTTGGCATCATCAGATTCCTGTTCCATGATACGGTCGAACAAGGTTATGATACGAGTACTGTCTTGGCCAGCTTGTTCGTTCTGTACAATTAGTCGGCGCATAACTTCCAGTTTGGTGGCTGGTTCTACTTTCTTGTTCAGCAAGATGGTATCAAGCTGTTGGTTATAAAGTTCTTTTTGTCCGGTTTTCTCATAATAAGAAGCCATTGAATAGAGAGCCATCGCATTGTCTGGTTCTTCGGTCAGTACTTTTTGATAAAGAGTATAGGCTTCTTCTGTTTTGTTGTTGTCCAAATAGACGTCTCCTAATACTACTTGATAGCGAAGATCATTAGGGTATTCACTCACTAAACTCTCTATTTCGCGGAATGCATTTTTACGATCGTCTTGTTGCAGGTAGATACGGAACTTTTCCATACTGATTTGTTCGCTTTTACCAAGCTTTTCTTCCAGTCGGTTAAGTAGTACCAGCACTTTGTCGTACTGTTGTTGGCGGTTATAGATATCCAGCAGATTGTAAATAGGATCTAGTTTGTCAGGAAAGCGTATTGTCATGTCCTCCAATAATACAGTGGCTTTCTCTGTGTTCTGTTGTTGCAGATAGAGATTGACTAATCCTTGTGCATACCAATAATTATCTGGAGCGTAATACACTGCTTTTTCCAGTGAAATTACCGCTTGTTCTTCCTGTTTCAAGGCCATGTAAAACTGCGATAATTCGAACAGTGCTGAAGGAGCATTGGGACGGATACGTAGACAATGTTGTAATAGGTCGAAGGCGGCATCATATTTCTGCTGCGTTTTCATCCGTACTGCTTCCAGAAAAAAATAGTTATATTTGCGTTGGAGGGCTGGAGCCAAAGTATCTGCCGTGACTATTGTTGTTGTATTCGCGGAAATCTTTGTTCTGTTTCCTTCACGAACCATTCCGCATGACATCAATAGGCATATCGCAAGAATTGTTCCCAGCCAATTGTTCAGTTTGTATCTCATTATTCGATTTATTCGTTTTTTATTTACAGATTTCTACATACCTGTATGTCCGAAACCACCAGCACCGCGTTGTGTTTCATCCAATACTTCTACTTCTTTCCAAATGGCTTGCTCATGACGGGCTATAACCATCTGTGCAATGCGTTCTCCGTCCTCAATAACAAATGGTTCGGCTGACAGATTGATCAGGATGACACATATTTCTCCTCGATAATCAGCATCTATCGTGCCGGGGGAGTTGAGCACCGTTATTCCTTTCTTTAGAGCTAATCCGCTGCGAGGGCGTACTTGTGCTTCAAAGCCAGGAGGAAGGGCAATGTACAGTCCAGTAGGTATCAGACAGCGTTGCATGGGTGCGAGAGTCATCGGTTCGGACAGGTTGGCACGTAAATCCATGCCTGCCGACAGTTCGGTGGCATAGGCTGGAAGCGGATGCTTTGAACGGTTGATAATCTGTACTTTCAGCATATTCGGTATCGTCTAACTAATTTTATATACTTATTTTAATGGGCAAAAGTACGGATTTTGAAGCAAATAGTCATACATTTGCAGTTAAATATAAGTAACTGCATTCTTGTTTTCTCAAACGTCAAACTTATAAAAATCTAAGATGAATTGGAATACCCTTTTGTCAGCCAAGCGTTTCGGATTGGAAGAATTTCATCAGGAACGTCACGAGAATCGTTCAGAGTTTCAACGCGACTATGATCGCCTGGTCTTCTCAGCCCCTTTTCGTCGCTTGCAGAACAAAACGCAGGTTTTTCCTTTACCGGGCAGTATTTTTGTGCACAATCGATTGACGCATAGCTTGGAAGTATCATGTGTGGGACGTTCATTGGGGAACGATGTTGCTAAAGGGATCTTGGCTAAGGAACCAGATTTACAGCAGAGTTTTCTTCCAGAAATAGGTTCTATTGTTTCAGCCGCTTGTTTGGCTCATGATTTAGGCAATCCGCCGTTTGGGCATTCAGGGGAACGGGCTATTTCTACTTTTTTCTCCGAAGGAAAAGGACTTATTTTAAAAGGTGAACTGACAGAGGCGCAGTGGGAGGACTTTACTCATTTTGAAGGGAATGCCAATGCTTTCCGTCTTCTAACTCATCAGTTTGAAGGAAGACGTCCAGGTGGTTTTGTACTGACCTATTCGACTTTGGCCAGCATTGTAAAATATCCCTTTTCATCGAGTTTGGCGGGAAAGAAATCTAAATTCGGTTTTTTCATCAGTGAAGAGGGAAGTTTCCGTCGTATTGCTGAGGAACTGGGCATGATAAAGTTGAATGAACATCCGCTGAGATATGCTCGTCATCCATTGGTTTACTTGGTAGAGGCGGCTGACGATATCTGTTATCAGATGATGGATATTGAGGATGCGCATAAATTGAAAATATTGACTACAGACGGAACGAAAAGTTTGCTTCTTTCTTATTTTGACGATGAACGTAAGGCGCATATGGAACAGACGCTGAAGATCGTAAGTGATGTCAACGAACAGATTGCCTATCTGCGTTCCAGTGTCATCGGTTTGTTGATACGTGAATGTACCCAAGCTTTTTTGGATAACGAAAAGCAGATATTGGCGGGTAAGTTTGAGGGTACACTGATTAAACATATTAGTCCTCTTCCTGCTTCTGCTTATCATCTTTGCTCTGAAATATCGTTTGAGAAAATATATTGCTCGCGCGATGTACTCGATATTGAATTAGCAGGTTTTCGTATTATCGGTACGCTGCTGGAATTGATGACTGATGCTGTTTGTTCGCCTGAAAAAACATATTCCAAATTGCTTATCAACCGGGTATCCAGCCAATATAACATAAAATCGCCCGTATTCTACGAAAGAATACAGGCGGTATTGGATTATATTTCGGGCATGACGGATGTCTTTGCCCTTGATCTTTATCGGAAAATAAACGGGAACAGTTTGCCGGAAATTAGCTGATGTTCCGTGCCTTTTCAGGCCTTCTTGTTGAACACGAAACGGTTCACATCTTGTTCGTTTTCTACAAACGATTGGATGTGGCGAATACGTTTTTCAGCTAAAATTTCATCGACAGCAATCAGGATGCCTGTTTCTTCTACATTGCCGAATTCATAATTGATAGCGGTACCGAACATGCGCATTGTGGGACTTAGGCTCATGTAGGCATTGACTAACGGGGGGATGTTGTAACCAAATTTTCTGATTTCAGCATTTAATATTTTGTAGTCTTCTTTGAATGAGTCTTTGCAGAATAATGCAGCCAAGTCGTTTTCATCTGCTTCTAATTTCAATGGTTCCATCGGAACAACTAACCCTTCCTTATCGCCAAAATGCTTATGCAGGAAGTAGAGAATCATGTCGCGACCCAAACGATGATAACTGGGGTACATAGTTACTTTGCCGAAGAAATACTTTACATTGGGCATGACGACCGTCAGTGCACCTAAACCATCCCACAAGTTGTCCAGTGCGAAAAGACCTTTGCTGTCTGTACGTGTGGATTGGTATTCCAAAGTGACGAATGAACGGCCTAGCTCAATGGTGGTAGGCAAGTATTCTTTCAAGAATTGTTCGGAGAAGTGGAACATGTGTGAAGTAGCCAAAATTGGGGCTCCCTGTTCGTCGAACCGAACGTCTGTTCCCAGCAGGTAGCGGTATCCACCCAGGATTTCCTCGGCTTCGGGGTTCCATACGATCAATTGCTTGTAGGGATTTTCCATGGTGTCGTATTCGTCTATGTCCATCGACATGCCGGTTCCACCACCGGCAGCTCGGAAAGCAATTTCTCGTAATCTGCCGATTTCTCTCATCGTGTTTGGGGCTTCATGTGCCGTAACGATGTATATCTGATTATGGCTGCGGTTTGTCATCCGTAAGCGCCTTTCTTCCGTCAGCTCCGCTTTCAGCAGTTCTTTGTCTACCGGTGCTATAATCTCTTCCATACTCATACCTATTTTTCTATAAACTCTGTGTCCTTACAACTTATATACGATATCCTTTACATACTGTGCCCATTGCGCGGGTGTCTTCGACTTGTCGAACGTTTGCCAGGGAATGGGTTTCCCGATGGTTACGGTAAAGGTCTTGTGTCGGTTTTTCAGCATTTCGTCGGCTAGATACAACATGGCGATGTTGAACTTGATTCCCAGGAACTTGCACAGGTTTGCCAAGTTGTAGAAAAAGTTGGAGTTGCGTCCCTCGAAGTGTATGGGGACGACGTCGCGCTGATGTTCTACGCTTTTTACGATGAATGCCTTTTTCCAATCCAGATCGGCTATCACTCCGCCTTTCTGACGGCGGGAACAAAGGCCGGCGGGGAACATGATGAGCTGATTGTCTGACGCAAAACCGGCTTCTACCAGTTTAGGGAAGTCTTTGGCCTGGCGGCCGGTCTTGTTGATGGGAATGCAGAGGGGAGCCAGTCCGTGAAGGTTCATCAGCAGGTCGTTCACCAGATACTTCACCTTGCCGTCATAGTGTCGGCCCAGTATGTAGCCCAGGGAGATGCCGTCCTGTCCGCCCAACGGATGGTTGGAGACAAACGTGCACAAGCGGTCGTCCGGCAGGTTCTCGCGGCCTTTTACTTCGATCTTGGCATCGAGAAACTCCAGGCATGCTTCCAGAAAGTCGACTCCGACCTTGTCTTTCGATTCGCGCAGGAAGACGTTCAGTTCGTCTTGATGGACGATGTGCTTCAGGTACGAAACGACGAAACGGGGCACGTACTTTGATTGCTTCGGAGCTTTTTCCCGAAGGATCCTGTCAATGTCTATTAAAAACAAAGAGTCATCTGCCATTCTTGAATCCGGATAAAATAACTGCGCAAAATTAACGCTTCTTTTTAATTTCGTGCAAGACTTTGACAGAAAATACACCTGAAAACTGACAAAATACACCCAAAATCTATCAATAAACAGATTTTCCCCCTAAGTTTATCGGATTTCGGGTGACCGAATGCGTAAAGAGTCCGTATCATTGCATCGTCGGAACAAAAGTACGACAATTAATCATTTAACACGCACGTATAGTATGAACAGTGTAACATTTACAAAGGCTTTGGTGGGGATTCAAGACGATCTGCTCCGCTTTGCCTACAAGCTTACCGCAGACCGCGAAGACGCAAACGACCTCCTTCAGGAGACTTCCTTGAAAGCACTCGACAATGAAGATAAATATACACCTGAAACGAATTTTAAAGGATGGGTTTATACCATCATGCGCAATATCTTTATCAACAACTACCGCAAGATGATGCGTGACCAGACGTTCGTCGACCAGACGGAAAACCAGTATCACCTGAACACGCCCAGCGAGAGTTACGTGGAAAGCACCGAGACGGCCTACGACCTGAAAGAGATGCACCGCATCGTCAACGCCCTCCCCAAGGAATACCGCATCCCATTCTCCATGCACGTGGCGGGCTTCAAGTACCGTGAGATTGCCGAGAAGCTCGACCTCCCCTTGGGTACGGTGAAGAGCCGCATCTTCTTCACGCGCCAGCGGCTGCAACGCGAACTGAAGGACTTCGTCTGATACTCCCCAATCTCTATATATATGAAAGGACAAGCGTTTTTCGTGAGAAAAGGCTGTGTATATTTTTAGTTGTGCAAAGAAAAGGGCCGGCTTCGCTTCGAAGTCGGCTCTTTTCTTCAGGTCGGCAGGCGGAAAATCCCGATTGTCAGGCCAAAAACCGTGGTCGATGGGTAGAAAATCCCGATTTTCAAGCCGACAACCGCGGTAGATGGGCCGAATATCCTGAAAGTCGCCTGAAAACCGTGGTAAACGGGGCAAAAATCCCGATTTTCAAGCCGGCAACCGCGGTAGACGGGCCGAAAATCCCGAAAGTCGGCCAAAAACCGTGGTGGACGGGCGGAAAATCCCGATTGTCAGGCCGACAACTGCGGTGGACGGGTAGAAAATCCCGAAAGTTGCCCCCCCTCGTTCACTTAAAGTATCGTTCGCACAAGTCGGCGGAAACGTCTGCAAACAAAGGATTTAAAGCTGTTGAAAACTTGTTTATGGATTTTAGCGAAATCCTTGCCCGTAATTGTGGAGAAATGCGTACTTTTACAGCCGTTTATATAATTAAGGTGCAAATGGCTGAAAAAGAAACGACATACCACATCCCCGTGCTGCTGAAACCCAGTGTGGACGGCATGGACATCCGCCCGGACGGCACGTACGTTGACGTGACCTTCGGTGGCGGCGGACACTCGCGCGAAATCCTCTCCCGGCTGGGCGATGGCGGGCGGTTGCTGAGCTTCGACCAGGACGAGGATGCCGAACGTAACATCGTGGACGACCCGCACTTCACCTTCGTGCGCAGCAACTTCCGCTACCTGCACAACTTCCTGCGCTACTACGGCGTCGACCGTGTGGACGCCATTCTGGCCGACCTGGGCGTGTCGTCCCATCACTTCGACGACAGCGAACGAGGCTTCTCCTTTCGCTTCGACGGCCAGCTGGACATGCGCATGAACAAGCGTGCCAGCCTGACGGCGGCCGACGTGGTGAATACCTACGACGAGGAGCGCCTGGCTGACATCTTCTACCTCTACGGCGAGCTGAAGAACAGCCGCAAGCTGGCTTCCCTGCTGGCGAAGGCACGCACCGTGCAGAAAATCGTCACTATCGGCGACTTTCTGGACATCGTCAAGCCCCTCTTCGGCCGCGAACGCGAGAAGAAGGAACTGGCCAAGGTATTCCAAGCCTTGCGCATCGAGGTGAATCAGGAGATGGAGGCCTTGAAGGAAATGCTCCGCGCCGCTACCGAGGCGTTGCGGCCGGGCGGTCGTCTGGTCGTCATCACCTACCACTCGCTGGAAGACCGCATGGTGAAGAATATCATGAAGACGGGCAACGTAGAGGGCCGCGCCGAGCAGGACTTCTACGGCAACGTGCAGGCGCCTTTCCGACTGGTGAACAACAAGGTTATCGTGCCCGACGCCGAGGAGATAGCCCGCAACCCCCGTTCGCGCAGCGCCAAACTGAGAATAGCAGAAAAACGATGAAATAAAGGAGATATTGCAATGGAAACGACACAAGAAAACACCGTGCAGCCGGGCAAGAAGAAAAGCAAGCATGCTTCCTGGAAAAGCATTGTGGGCGGCGATATTCTGGCCACGGACTTCTTCCGCCGGCAGACGAAGCTGCTGGTGCTGGTTATGGTGCTTATCATCTTCTACATCCACAACCGCTACGCCTGCCAGCAGCAGATGATCGAGATCGACCGCCTGAAAAAGGAGCTGACCGACATTAAGTATGACGCCCTGACCCGCAGTTCCGAACTGATGGAGCGCAGCCGCCAGTCGCGCATCGAGGAGTACATCTCCACCCGTGAAAGCGATTTGCAGACGGCGACCAATCCTCCTTACCTGATAAAGTAAAACTACAATCCGCAACGAACACCATGGCTGTAAACAAAAAAAACATAATGACCCGCTACTTCTTCGTCGTGCTGCTGATGTCGCTCACGGGGATAGCGGTGGTAGTCAAGGCCGGCCTCATCATGTTTGCCGAGCAGGGCTACTGGAAAGACGTGGCCGACCGCTTCGTGCGCGAAGGCGTTCCTGTCAGGCCTAACCGTGGCAATATCCTCTCGGCCGACGGCAAGCTGATGGCCAGCTCCCTGCCCGAATACCGCATCTACATGGACTTCAAGGCCGGTGGACATCAGAAAGACACCATGCTGATGAATCACCTGACGGAAATCTGCGAAGGTCTTCATAAGATTTTCCCGGATCGGAGTGTTGCTCAGTTCAAGTCTCATCTGCTGAAGGGCCGCAAGAAAGGAAGCCGTAACTACCTGATTTATCCTAAGCGCATTTCCTACATTCAGTATAAGGAGGCCAAGCGTCTGCCCGTGTTCAATTTGAACAAATACAAAGGTGGTTTTCATGAGCTGGCCTACAACCAGCGTAAGAAACCGTTCGGTTCACTCGCTGCACGTACGCTGGGCGACGTGTATGCCGATACCGCTCAGGGTGCGAAGAATGGCATCGAGCTGGCTTTCGACTCCTTGCTGAAAGGTCGCGAAGGCATCACCCACCGACAGAAGGTGATGAACAAGTACCTGAACATCGTGGATCGTCCGCCCGTGGATGGTTGCGATATCATCACCACTATCGACGTCGACATGCAGGATATCTGTGAAAAGGCGTTGGTTGACAAGTTGAAAGAGCTGGAAGCCGTGTCTGGCGTAGCCATTCTGATGGATGTACCCACAGGCGACGTGAAGGCTATTGTCAACATGACGCGCGGGCAGGACGGCAACTATTACGAGATGCGCAACCTCGCTATCAGCAACTTGCAGGAGCCGGGTTCCACCTTCAAGACCGCCTCCATCATGGTGGCGCTGGAGGACGGTAAAGTCACGCCCGACTACATCGTTGATACCGGCAACGGCATCAAGATGATGTACGGCCAGGCCATGCGCGACCACAACTGGCATCGTGGAGGTTATGGCGCCATCGACGTGAACCGCATCATGGAGGTGTCGTCCAACATCGGAGTGTCCAGCATCATCGACAAGTACTACAAGGACGATCCGCAAAAGTTTGTGGATGGCCTGAAGCGCATGAGTATCGACCAGCCGCTCCACCTGCAAATCCCAGGCGAAGGCATACCCAACATCAAGGGACCCAAGGAGAAATACTTTGCCAAGACCACCTTGCCATGGATGAGTATCGGCTACGAGGTGCAGTTGCCACCCATCAACATCTTGACCTTCTACAACGCCATCGCTAACAACGGAAAGATGGTTCGTCCCCGCTTCGTTACTAAGGCTGTGAAGGACGGCGATACAGTGGAAGAATTCCCTGTTGAGGTTATCAATGAGAAGATCTGTTCGGATCGCACTTTGGAGCAGATACGTACCATCTTGCGCAACGTCGTCGGTCACGGACTGGCCAAGCCGGCAGGCAGCGATCAGTTCAACGTGTCGGGAAAGACCGGCACGGCACAGATCTCGCAGGGAGCGGCAGGCTACAAGAGCGGAGTGCGCAACCACTTGGTCAGCTTCTGTGGTTACTTCCCTTCGGAGCAGCCTCGCTACAGCTGCATTGTCTCTATTCAGATCAACAAAGGTATCGCCTCGGGTGGTGGAATGGCAGGAAGTGTTTTTGGCAAGATTGCAGAACGCGTCTATGCTAAGAATCTCCATTTTGACTTGAGTAATGCCGTAGATAGCACGACCAATGTTATTCCGGCAGTTAAGGCTGGCAATATGAATGAAACGGTCCGAGTGCTGGAAGGTCTGCAGGTACCGGTACAGAAGGATTTTAAGCTGTCGGCTAGTCAGACCACTTGGGGACATGCACAGCAATCACCCAATGCGGTTATCTTGCAGGCTGGAGAAGATAAAACGGGGTTGGTGCCGAATGTGATAGGGATGGGAGCTAAAGACGCTGTCTATCTGCTGGAAAGCAAGGGGCTGCGTGTACAGCTTTATGGCATCGGCAGGGTGAGAAGCCAGTCCATAGCAGGAGGTAGCAGGTTGGTGAAAGGACAGACTGTTACCCTTCAACTAAGACAATAAAAGAATGAAAAGATATATGAAACTGAACGAACTTTTGAAAGCTATACAGCCGGTAGAAGTGGCCGGAAGTACAGACATCGAAATAACCGGGGTGAACATCGACTCGCGTCTGGTGGAAGGCGGTCATCTTTTTATGGCCATGCGCGGTACGCAGACCGACGGCCACACCTACATACCTTCGGCCATCACCAAAGGGGCTGTAGCCATCCTTTGCGAAGAAATGCCAGAGCAGAAGGAAGCCGATATCACCTACATCCTTGTGAAGGACTGCGAAGATGCCGTAGGCAAGATAGCGACGACCTTCTATGGCAATCCGACTTCGAAGCTGGAGCTGGTGGGTGTCACTGGTACCAATGGTAAGACAACCATTGCTACCTTATTATATAATGTATTCCGTTACTTCGGCTATAAGGTAGGTCTCATCTCTACCGTATGCAACTACATTGACGACGAACCGGTGCCTACCGATCATACGACGCCCGATCCCATTACGCTGAACCGACTCTTGGGGCAGATGGCTGATGCCGGTTGCAAGTATGCCTTTATGGAGGTCAGTTCGCATTCCATCGCCCAGAAGCGAATCAGTGGCCTGCATTTTGCCGGAGGTATTTTCACTAACCTGACGCGCGACCATCTGGACTATCATAAAACGGTGGAGAACTACCTGAAGGCCAAGAAGAAGTTCTTCGACGACATGCCTAAGAATGCCTTCAGTCTGACTAATTTGGACGATAAGAACGGACTGGTGATGACACAAAACACCCGTTCGCATGTATATACTTACTCGCTGCGCAGTTTGAGTGATTTCAAGGGTCGTGTATTGGAGTCGCATTTTGAAGGTATGTTGCTCGATTTCAACAATCATGAAGTGGCTGTTCAGTTTATCGGACGTTTCAATGCCTCCAACCTGTTGGCAGTATTTGGTGCTGCTGTCTTGTTGGGCAAGAAAGAAGAAGATGTGCTGGTAGCGCTAAGTACCCTGCATCCGGTAGCTGGTCGTTTCGATGCAGTTCGTTCATCTGGCAAAGGCTTTACAGCGATTGTTGACTATGCCCATACACCCGATGCGCTGGTCAATGTGCTGAATGCCATTCATGGTGTGTTGGAAGGGAAAGGTAAAGTTATCACCGTGGTAGGAGCCGGCGGGAATCGCGACAAGGGCAAGCGTCCCATCATGGCAAAAGAAGCCGCTCGCTTGAGCGATCGCGTCATTATTACGAGTGATAATCCTCGTTTTGAGGAACCGCAAGATATTATTAACGACATGCTGGCCGGTCTTGATAAGGATGATATGCAGAAAACGCTTAGTATTGTTGATCGTCGCGAGGCTATCAAGACTGCTTGTATGCTGGCGCAGCCCGGAGATGTTGTATTGGTAGCTGGTAAGGGACATGAAAACTATCAGGAAATAAAGGGTGTGAAACATCATTTTGATGATAAGGAGGAACTCAAGAAGATTATGAACTGAAGACTGATTGTTAATTGTACATTGTAAATTATTCATTGTCATGTTATACTACTTATTCCATTGGCTCGACCAATATGACTTCCCTGGTGCAGGTATGTTTGGTTACACGTCGTTTCGTGCGTTGATGGCTATCATTCTGGCTCTGCTCATTTCCACTATCTGGGGAGATAAATTTATTCATCTGCTGAAACGAAAGCAGATTACTGAAACTCAGCGTGATGCTAGCATTGATCCTTTTGGTGTGAATAAGGTGGGTGTACCTAGTATGGGAGGAGTCATTATTATTTTTGCTACTCTTATTCCTTGTTTGTTATTGGGTAAGTTGGAAAATATCTACATGATACTGATGCTTATCACCACCGTCTGGTTGGGTTCACTGGGTTTTGCTGATGATTACATTAAGATATTCAAAAAGGACAAGGAGGGGCTGCACGGAAAATTCAAGATTATTGGCCAGGTGGGGCTTGGCTTGATTGTGGGGTTAACTCTCTATCTTAGTCCACAAGTTGTTATTCGTGAGAATATTGAAATGGAACAACCGGATGGACAGATAGAAATTGTTCATGCTGCCAAGGAAATCAAGGCCACACAAACCACTATTCCGTTCTTTAAGAGTAATAACTTGGATTATGCTGATCTCATGGGTTTTCTAGGTGAGCATGCGCAGACTGCCGGATGGATATTATTCGTTCTTGTTACTATCTTTGTAGTTACAGCTGTAAGTAATGGCGCGAATTTGAATGACGGTATGGATGGCATGGCAGCTGGTAATTCGGCTATCATAGGATTGACATTAGGTATATTGGCTTATGTGTCTAGTCATATTGAGTATGCTGGTTATTTGAATATTATGTATATTCCTGGCTCAGAAGAGCTGGTAATCTTTGTTTGTGCTTTCATTGGTGCACTTATTGGTTTTCTATGGTACAATGCTTATCCAGCACAGGTATTCATGGGTGATACAGGTAGTCTCACCATTGGAGGTATCATTGCTGTTTTTGCTATCATTATCCACAAGGAATTACTGATTCCTATTCTTTGTGGAGTATTTTTGGTAGAAAATCTTTCGGTTATTTTGCAAAGAGTTTATTATAAAGCTGGTAAGCGGAAAGGAGTCAAACAACGTTTGTTCAAACGTACACCGATACACGATCATTTCCGTACCGGTATGAACCTGATAGAGCCGGGATGTCGTGTTGTATTTACCAAACCAGAACAGCTGTTCCATGAATCGAAGATTACCGTTCGTTTTTGGATTGTGACCATCATTTTGGCAGCTATTACTATTATTACGTTGAAGATCAGATAATATAGATATGAACAGAATTGTAGTTTTAGGAGCCGGCGAAAGCGGCGCAGGTGCTGCCGTGCTGGCAAAAGTGAAAGGTTTCGACACTTTTGTTTCAGACATGGGTGCCATCAAGGACAAGTACAAAGAACTGTTGAACAAGTATGATATTCCTTGGGAAGAAGGTGAACATACGGAAGAAAAGATTCTGAATGCCAACGAAGTCATCAAGAGCCCGGGTATTCCTAATGATGCTCCGCTGATATTGAAGTTGAAAGCGCAGGGTACGCCTGTCATTTCCGAGATAGAGTTTGCCGGACGTTATACGAATGCAAAAATGATTTGTATTACAGGATCAAACGGAAAGACGACAACCACTTCACTCATTTATCATATATTTAAGAGTGCCGGAATGAATGTCGGCTTGGCTGGTAATATTGGAAAAAGTTTGGCTTTGCAGGTTGCTACCGAGCAGTACGACTACTATGTTATTGAGTTGAGTAGTTTTCAATTGGATAACATGTATAAGTTCCGCGCTAATATTGCTGTACTAATGAACATTACGCCCGACCATCTGGATCGTTACGATCACTGTATGCAAAACTATGTAGATGCTAAATTTCGCATTACTCAGAATCAGACGGAAGAAGACGCCTTTGTTTATTGGAATGATGACCCCATTATTCGTCGCGAGTTAGCTAAACATGGGCTAAGGGCACAGTTATATCCTTTTTCTGCTGTTAAGGAAGATGGAGCTATTGCCTATGTGGAAGATGGAGAGGTGGAAATCAATACACCTATCGCTTTCAACATGGAACAAGAAGAACTGGCCTTGCGCGGTACACACAATCTATATAATTCGCTGGCTGCTGGCATCTCGGCCAACCTGGCAGGCGTGAAGAATGAAGACATTCGGAAGGCCTTATCTGACTTTCAGGGAGTTCCTCACAGATTGGAAAAAGTTGCTACAGTACGTGGGGTACATTTTATCAACGATTCGAAAGCTACTAACGTTAACTCCTGCTGGTATGCCCTGCAAAGCATGACGACCAAGACTGTGTTGATATTGGGTGGAAAGGATAAAGGTAACGATTATAAGGAGATAGAGGATTTGGTGCGTGAGAAGTGTTCGGCATTGGTGTACTTGGGTTTGCATAACGAAAAGTTGCACGATTTCTTCGATCGTTTGGGACTGCCGGTAGCCGATGTACAGACTGGTATGAAGGATGCTGTAAACGCTGCCTACCATCTGGCCAAAAAAGGGGAAACAGTGTTGCTGAGTCCATGTTGTGCTTCGTTTGATCTCTTCAAGAGCTACGAAGATCGTGGTGATCAGTTCAAAGCATGCGTACGAAGTTTATAAACTGTTTTAAAACGAGATACGGACATCTTAAAATAGAATAACGTGGATCTATTAAAAAGCATATTCAAAGGTGACAAGGTGATATGGATTATCTTCTTGGTGCTCTGTCTTATTTCTATTACAGAAGTGTTTTCCGCAGCGTCTACACTTACTTATAAAAGTGGCGACCATTGGGGACCGATTACCCAACATACGATTCTGCTTTCCATTGGGGCATTGATTGTTGTGTTTGTGCATAATATTCCTTATAAATGGTTTCAGGCGCTTCCATACCCCCTGTTGTTGGTTTCGGTTGTGCTATTGCTCTTTGTTATGATTACAGGTATTGTGACAGGTGACCGTATTAATGGCGCTGCCCGTTGGATGACTTTCATGGGAGTACAATTTCAGCCTTCAGAATTGGCTAAAATGGGTGTCATTATGGGAACGGCTGTAATTTTGTCGCATGGACAAGATGAATCGGGAGCATCCCCTAAAGCTTTTAAGCGCATCATGATCATGACATGTATTGTTTGTGGTCTTATTTTGCCGGAGAATTATTCAACTGGTGTATTGCTTTTTGGTACCGTTTATTTGATGATGTTTATCGGACGTGTACAAGCTAAAAAACTGATATTACTAGGAGGAGGTTTGATTGGTGCAGTAGTACTGTTTGTGTCTTTTTTATTGGCTACACCTAATGATACATTGGAAAAGATTCCAATGGGACATCGTTTTACTACGGTGAAAGCACGTATTGTTGATTTTGCTTATGCTAAGGAAGTGCCTGCTGCAAAGTTTGATATTGATGGGGATGCTCAGGTAGCTCATGCTCGTATTGCTGTAGCTACCAGTCATGTTATCGGAAAAGGACCTGGTAATTCAGTCCAGCGCGACTTCCTTAGTCAAGCTTATTCAGATTTTATTTATGCTATTATTATTGAAGAACTGGGGCTTATTGGTGGTATTGTTGTCGTTTTTCTTTATATTTGTCTGTTGATACGTGTAGGACGTATTGCTAAGAAGTGCGACCGAACTTTTCCGGCCTTTTTGGTCATTGGTATAGCTCTTTTGCTAGTGACGCAGGCTTTGTTCAATATGATGGTAGCTGTAGGTTTAGCACCTGTTACAGGACAGCCGTTGCCACTTATTAGTAAAGGAGGTACCTCGACTTTTATTAACTGTGCTTATATTGGTATGATACTTAGTGTCAGTCGATATACTTCTCAGTTGGAAGAACAGAAACAACATGATGCTCAGATTTCGATGCAAGTGGAAGCTGCTGTTGCAGATGTCGCGTCTGTTCAGGTCCAGGAAGAGGCAGAAGAACCCACTTCAAAACTGTTAAACAGTGACAGTGAATTCAATTAGAAGAAGAATCCAAAAACAAAGGTGAAAATGAAGGATTACATTAATAATAAGGCTCCGCGTATTATTATCAGCGGTGGTGGTACAGGAGGACATATTTTCCCAGCTGTATCTATAGCCAATGCTATTCGTGAGTTGTGTCCCGAGGCTGAAATCCTTTTTGTAGGTGCAGAAGGAAGGATGGAGATGCAACGTGTGCCCGATGCCGGTTATCGTATTATTGGTTTACCGGTAGCAGGGTTTGACCGTCAGCATTTATGGAGGAACTTCTCTGTGATCCTTAAATTATTGCGTAGCCAATGGAAAGCACGCAAGATTATCAAGGAATTTCGTCCGCAAGTAGCGGTGGGTGTAGGTGGATATGCTAGTGGTCCTACATTGAAGACTGCAGGTATGATGGGTATACCAACTTTGATACAAGAGCAGAACTCTTACGCCGGAGTTACCAATAAATTATTGGCTCAGAAGGCAGATCGCATTTGCGTGGCTTATGAAGGCATGGAAAAGTTTTTTCCTTCTGAGAAGATTCTATTAACAGGGAATCCTGTAAGACAATCGTTACTAGATAATCAGATTACACGTGAAACTGCAGCTTCTGCATTTGGTTTTAATCCTAATTTGAAGACAGTGCTTGTATTAGGTGGAAGTTTGGGAGCACGTACTATCAATCAGACGTTGGCGGCAGGGTTAGCGCTTATGAAAGCACATCCTGAGGTGCAGTTTATTTGGCAAACAGGTAAGATATATATAGATCAGGTAAAAGCTGCCATTACTGCTTTTACGGGAGAAGCTGTGCGCAATGCACGAGTAGGTAGTATTCCTAACTTGTATGTGACAGACTTCATTAAGAATATGAATAATGCCTATACGTTGGCTGATTTGGTTATTTCGCGTGCTGGGGCAGGTTCTATTTCAGAGTTCTGTCTCTTGGGTAAGCCAGTTATTCTTGTTCCTTCGCCTAATGTGGCTGAGGACCATCAGACAAAAAATGCGTTGGCATTGGTTAACAAGGATGCTGCTCTTTATGTGAAAGATGCCGAAGCGCAGGAAAAGTTGCTTGATACGGCCCTAGAGACCGTTGCAGATGATGAATTATTGAAGCAATTAAGTGTAAATATTGCAAAGTTGGCTTTGCCTGACTCTGCTCGTATTATTGCTGAAGAAGTGTTGAAATTGATAAAATGAAGCATATTATTATGAATATAGAAACTATACAATCCGTTTATTTTGTTGGTGCCGGAGGGATCGGAATGAGTGCTTTGATACGTTACTTCCTTTCACTGGGCAAACGTGTAGCTGGATACGATCGTACCTCCAGCGAACTGACAGCACGGCTTGTGGAAGAAGGGGCGGTTATTCATTATGAAGAAGATGTTAATCAAATACCAGAATGGTGTAGAGATGCAGCTACAACTTTGATTGTCTATACTCCGGCTATTCCCAATGAACATGCTGAATTGAATTATTTCCGTACGAACGGTTTTGAGATACACAAACGTGCTCAAGTATTGGGTATTATTACACGTAGCAGCAAGGCTCTTTGTGTGGCTGGTACACATGGTAAGACCACAACTAGTACGATGGCTGCACATTTACTTCAGCAATCGCATGTAGGTTGTACAGCTTTTTTAGGAGGTATCTCAAAAAATTACGGTACTAATTTGTTATTGTCACAGGAGAGTCCTTACACAGTTATTGAAGCTGATGAATTTGATCGTTCCTTTCACTGGTTGTCTCCTTATATGAGTGTTATTACTGCTACTGACCCTGACCATTTGGATATTTATGGTACTCGGGAGGCATATTTGGAAAGTTTTCGTCACTACACAACACTTATTCAACCAGGAGGAGCACTCATCCTTCACGAAGGACTTGCCTTGCAGCCCGATGTGCAGTCTGGCGTCAAGGTTTATACTTACAGCCGCGATCATGGTGACTTTCATGCTGAAAACATTCGTATTGGCGGAGGTGATATTTATGTGGACTTTGTGGCGCCTGATACGCGTATCTGTGATGTTCAATTGGGAGTACCTGTCAGCATTAATATAGATAATGGTGTAGCTGCTATGGCATTGGCCCATTTGAATGGTGTTACTGATGAAGAAATTAAGCGAGGCATGGCCAGTTTTCGTGGTGTAGATCGCCGTTTTGATTTTAAGCTGAAGACAGATCGTATTGTTTTTCTCAGTGACTATGCCCATCATCCGGCGGAAATTGCTCAGAGTGTACGATCTATTCGTGAATTATATCAGGATAAGAAGATAACGGCTATTTTCCAACCTCATCTCTATACACGTACGCGCGATTTTTATCATGAGTTTGCAGATAGTCTTTCGTTGCTTGATGAGGTGATTCTTACTGATATTTATCCTGCTCGTGAAGAGCCTATTCCAGGCGTTAGTAGCCAGCTCATTTATGATCAATTACGTCCTGGTATTGAAAAGTGCCTTTGTCGTAAAGAAGATGTACTTGCTTTGCTCGAAACAAAGGATATCGAAGTTCTGATTGTACTAGGTGCTGGTGATATGGATAACTATGTTCCTCAAATTACTCGTTTGCTGGAACAACGGTGTTAACAGATATATACGTAGCAAATTCATTTGAGTGTTATAATTGCGGATACAGTCAAGACATCAGAAATAACGAAGAAATATGATAAGAAGAATTTTACTGACAATTGTCCTGTTATTGGTCAGCGCCTATCTGATTGTAGCCGTTACCGCTTTTAATCGGAAACCTAAAGCGGCTGTTTGTTCCGATTTGGAATTGGTTATTAAGGATACTGTTTACGCTGGCTTCATTACCAAGAAGGAGGTTTTGTCCATGCTTCGCAAGGAAAAGCTTGATCCTGTAGGTCGCGATTTGGATGAAGTACGTACAGATCGTCTCGAGGAGGTTTTATCTGCTCATCCGCTTATCGATCGTGTAGAGTGCTACAAAACTCCCAGTGGGAAAGTATGTACAGAGGTTAGTCAACGTATTCCCATCATGCGTGTTATGAGCAGTCGTGGCAATAATTATTATTTGGATAACAAAGGAACAATTATGCCTCCTGGTGCAAAATGTGTGGCTCATGTCCCTTTGGCTACGGGACATATAGAAAAGTCTTTTGCCATGGAGAAATTATATAAGTTTGGTGTATTTTTGCAGCAGAATCCTTTTTGGGATGCTCAGATTGAACAAATTTATATTTGTGCAGATCAGACTGTTGAACTCGTGCCTCGTGTAGGCGACCATCTCATATATTTGGGTGAATTGAAGGACTATGATCGCAAGTTGGACCGTCTTAAGGAATTCTACCAAAAAGCCCTAAATAAAGTGGGATGGAATAAATATTCACGTATTAATGTAGAGTTTGATAACCAGATTATTTGCACCAAACGAGATTGAATACAGGAAAGATTAATAAAACAATAATAATGGAGATATATGGCAACAACAGAATTCATCGCAGCCATTGAGCTCAGTTCTTCTAAGATTTCCGGCATTGCCGGACGTAGGAACAGTGACGGAAGTATTCAAGTGTTGGCCTATGCCACTGAGGAGGCATCCTCTTTTGTTCGCAAAGGGGCTGTTTATAACATTGGTAAAGCTGCACAGGCATTGACTACTATCATTAACCGGCTGGAAGATCAACTCAAAAGCCCTATTGCGAAAGTCTATGCTGGTATTGGTGGGCAGTCTTTACGTACTGTCAAAAATGTCGTGAGCCGCACACCTGAAGCAGAAGTTATTTCGCAGGAACTTATCGATACCCTTTGTGACGAAAACCTGGCTTGTCCCATTGTCGACATGGATATTCTCGACGTGGCGCCACAAGAATATAAGATAGACAATAATCTTTATGCTGATCCTGTAGGTGTTACCGGTAAATTTATTACTGGACAGTTCCTTAATATCATGGCTCGTTCTTCGCTCAAGAAGAATCTTGAATTGAGTTTTGAACAAGCTAAGATTGAGTTTGCTGACCTGCTAACAGCTCCCACTGCTTTGGCTCAAGCTGTCTTGACGGAGAATGAGCTTCGTTCAGGGTGTGCGCTTATTGATTTGGGTGCAGACACCACTACAGTTATGGTTTATAAAAATAATATCTTACGTTATCTTAGTGTGATTCCTTTAGGTGGTAGTAACATCACCCGTGACATCACCACCTTGAAAATGGAAGATGAAGAGGCTGAAAAGTTAAAACTTAGCTATGGAGATGCTCTTTACAAAGAAGACGAAGAGACGGAAACGCCTGCTGCGTGTACAACAGAAGATGGACGGAGTATTCTTCTTACGGAGTTGAACGAGATTGTTGCTGCACGTACAGAAGAAATCTTGGCTAATGTTTGGAATCAACTTCAGCTTTCTGGTTATGAAGACAAGCTTTTAGCCGGTATTGTGCTGACTGGAGGTACTTCCAATTTGCGTAATATTGAGGGCGCGATGCTTAAGGTTTGTAAGGTAAGTAAAATTAGAATTGCTTCTTCTGTTCAGGAAACGATCCGTGGCTATAATGAGCAGATTAAGAAAAACGGAACACAAAATACCCTTTTGGCTTTGCTCATTGCTGGTAAGGATAACTGTTGCTTACAGGAAGAACCACATCCTGTACAATCCGGGCCAGTTAAACCAACCGATATGTTTAAGGATGATGAAACTCTGAAAGCTCAGGAAGAAGAGAACCGTCGTAAACGTGAAGAGGAGGAGAAGAAGAAGAAGGAGGAAGAGAAGCGTAAGAAGGAAGAAGAGAAACGGAGAAAAGAACAGGAAAGAAAGAATAAATCCAACTGGTTCAAGTCCAAGATTGATACTTTGACCAAAGAATTGTTTGACGATGATAAGATGTAACCATTAAAAGCAGATAGCATATGGACGATATAATTAAAGATTTTGGTTTCGCTACCGATTCACCGAAGATTATCAAAGTCATCGGAGTAGGGGGAGGAGGCGGTAATGCTGTTAACCACATGTATCGTGAAGGTATCCACGATGTAGCCTTCGTGGTATGTAATACCGATCGTAAAGCTCTTGAGGAATCCCCCGTTCCTGTAAAGCTCCAGCTGGGACACGAAGGACTGGGAGCAGGTAATCGCCCGAATAAGGCTAAAGAAGCTACCGAAGAAAGTATTGAGGAAGTAAAGGATATGCTGAACGACGGTACGAAGATGGTTTTCATCACTGCAGGTATGGGAGGAGGAACTGGTACAGGAGCTGCACCGACTATTGCTCGTATCGCCAAGGAAATGGACATCCTCACCGTGGGCATTGTTACCATTCCCTTCCGCTGGGAGGGCGATAAGAAGATTGACCAAGCCTTAGACGGAGTCGAGGAAATCAGTCGCCATGTCGATGCCTTGCTGGTTATCAATAATGAGAAATTAGGTGAGATATATTCTGATCTTTCTGTGACCAGTGCTTTTGCCAAAGCCAATGACACGTTACTTATCGCAGCCAAGAGCATTGCTGAAATCATTACTATGCGAGGTATTATCAACCTTGACTTTAATGATGTAAAAACCGTGATGAAAGATGGAGGTGTAGCTATTATGAGTACCGGATATGGCGAAGGGGAAAATCGTGTAAGCGAAGCCATTAAGAATGCTCAGCATTCACCTCTGCTTAATAACAATGATATTTTCAACTCGAAAAAGGTGCTGCTTAATATCTCCTATAGCCCTGATCATGAATTGATGATGAGTGAGATGGATGAAATAAAGGATTTTATGAATCGCTTCAATCGTGATTTTGAAACAAAATTCGGCATGGTGGAGGATAAGGAATTAGGCGAACGTGTAAAAATCACTCTCCTTGCTACAGGTTTTGGTATTCAAGATATCCACATGCAGGAGATGGATGCTCGTTTGAGTCAACGTAGTGCTGAAGAACAGCAGCGCCTGGCCGAACTGGAGGAAGAGGAAGAACAACGTCGTACACGCCGTGAAACCTACTATGGAAAGGATGCAAATAACCGTGCACAACGTACACGTCGTCGCCATCTTTATATATTCTCTCCTGAAGATTTAGATAATGCAGAAGTGGTGGCAATGGTTGAGAATTCACCTACTTATTTGCGTGATAAGACTACGCTGAATGCTATCAAGGCTAAGGCTGAGGAACAGAATCAGCAAGCTGCTCAAGAGGCTGGAGGTGCAGAAGATGGGGGAATTATCAGTTTTGTATAAACTCGATTATTAATTAAAACTTATATTGATACAATGGATCTATTTGAGAAAGTCAGCGAAGACATTAAAACCGCAATGAAGGCTAAGGACAAAGTGGCCCTTGATACTTTGAGAAATATTAAGAAAGTGTTTCTGGAAGCCAAAACAGCTCCGGGTGCTAATGATATTCTGACAGACGATGCTGCATTGAAAATCATTCAAAAACTGGTGAAACAGGGTAAGGATGCCGCTGAAATCTATGTACAACAAGGACGTCAGGATTTGGCTGACGGTGAATTGGCACAGGTAAAAGTTATGGAAGCTTATCTGCCTAAACAGATGACTCCTGAAGAACTGGAAGCTGCCTTGAAAGAAATCATTGCCGAGGTAGGTGCTACGAGCGGCAAGGAAATGGGGAAAGTGATGGGCGTGGCCAGCAAGAAGTTGGCCGGATTGGCTGAAGGTCGTGCCATTTCTGCTAAAGTAAAAGAATTGCTAGGATAATTCTTCTTCCAGGTAAAGTGAAGCCCGTTATCTTCGTTTAGGATCTCGTATAGGAGTCGGACGAAAATAACGGGCTTTTATTGTGTGATGTCATTAATTCCCGTCGGGTTTCTCTATTTCCGTAAAGGGAGAATCATCCCAATGGAAATTGTCGGGATTGTCGGGATGAGCAGGATCGAAAGTAGGGAATGGCTTCAAATGACGTGCCAAATCCGGTACTTGTGTTTTCAGTCCTTCTACGATGCAGCGGGCTATCTCGTAAGCGCCATAGGGATTGAAATGGGTATTGTCTGCGAAATCCTGTGTCTGACCTGGGTAGGAGCCTGCAGGATAGTGAACAAAAGCACGTTTCGAAGGTTCTACACCCATAGCTTCATAGAGTGTGCGGGTCATTTCGTTTAAATCAATCAATGGCACATTTTCCTTCTCAGCCAGCCAACGCATAGCTTCAGGATAGTCTTCATGAGTATCGCGAATGTGGCCGTCGGGACCAAAAGATCGTCGCTGGGTTGGTGTTACCAAAACAGGATGTGCACCACGTAGACGAGCTTCGTCAATAAAAGTCTTCAGGCTGGTCATGAATGAATAGTAGGCACCTTTACCCGGACCTTTTTGTTTTTGGTCATTGTGGCCGAATTCCATGAACAGGTAGTCGCCCTTTTTCATTTGGCTCAAGGCTTTTTTTAATCGACCGGCGGCAATAAAGGTATTGGCACTTTCGCCACTTTCTGCATAGTTGGCTATACAAACATTGGTGTCAAAAAAGTAGGGAATCATTTGTCCCCAGCTAGCCCATGGTTCGTTATCCTGATCGACAACAGTACTGTTACCGCAGAGGAAGACGGTAGTAACTGTTGTGTCGGCAGGTTCTATGGTAATGCTTTCACACACAGGTACACTACCGTTGAATTCTAAAGTCAGTTTGTCGTCCCAGTTCAATTTTCGTTTTTCTCTGGGCTTTATGCGTACGTATTCGTTGCCATCGATGTGGGTATTCCGTTTGTTGACAATAAAAGTACGCTCAATAAATTCTTTCTTTTTGGTTGGTACGCTTTCGATGAACAAACGGCGTGATTCTGCTCTGACAGTAGTAATGCCTGCTTGCTTGCGGCTGCCTAAACGGACAGTTACCTTATAATTCCCATCGGGTACACGAACTGAAAAGAAAAATGGTGATTTACTGTCTTTGGCAGGGGTTTCTACCAGATCATAGCCGTAGCCTGTTTCTTCACTGTAGCGTGGAGCTTCGTCCAGAAGATAGGTCTTCGTTCCGGTTTGAGCAGTTGCCGACACCCCAAGTCCTAATAGGGGAATCCATAAATACTTTTTCATCATATTATTATCACGGTCTATTGATTATACTTTCAAGTTATTAAAATACTTTTTTAGGTTTTAGTTCGTCAGGTGAATCTTTGGTATAGGAGTTTACTGTCCCGGCTTCTTTGGTAAATAGTTGTCCGATTTGTTCGGGTGATACTTTAAAGGCTGGTCGGAAATTGTCAGACCTCATATAATCGTAGACAGCTTTCCGTAGCTGACGGGCCACAACACGTTCGTCCGGCTGAGAAGTCAGATCTAATGTCGTCATTATCAGTCGTCCGTTCAATACTTTTGCTTCGAAAAGCACACCGATCTTACGGCTGATAAACCAGGTGTCAATACTTTGTACCAAAGGTTGGAAATCTGCAGGAAAATCGGTGAACTGCATGACAGGAGCACGGTTCAGCAACTCCCACCACTGCAGGTTGCTATGGTATTCAGTAGGAAATTCGCGAAACAGAGGATGATATTCATTCACAAAAATACCGGTGGTATGTGGAGGACGCATCTTGAACCAGGATGTATTCCAAAATACAGGTGTAAAATATTGCTGTACTTCTTTGCCATATTTTACATTACGTCCGGCTATAATCAGTACTTTGCCACCTTCTTTTAATATTGTAAGAGCCTTTGCGTCCAATGTATCTGTTGTGTAGACATCGCCTTCAGTCACTTCGACTTGAGCAGGATATACCCAGAAGTCCCAGTCGTTGACGGCTTCGGTGCCCTCAATACGTATCTCAAGGTTCAGTTTACGAGGCGTATCAATATCTGTTAGCGGAAATTCCACGTGGCCCAGGGAATAAAGATTGCCAATGGGGATATCTTTGCGGTTTATGATGCCACGGGTATATACTTTCCCATACGTATCTTGTATGATATAGGTGATTTCTGCGTTTGTTAATGGAGTTGGACCGAAGTGGGACACTTCAACATCAGCTCGGAAAGTTTCTGCGTTTGTATAAGTGAACTTCGGGATGCGTGCTAAGGGAACAGTAGGACTACAGAAGCGACGGAAAGCAGGGGCGTCAATGTAGCCTTTTTCATCGAAGAAGGCATCTAGAATACCTACTAAAGCCGTACCTTGGCCAGTATAGTCATTGAGTGCCAATAACTGGAAGCCTGCATAATCGGGAGTACGCATGGTCTTTTCTATTTCATGCTTGTAGCAGAGGGCTTGCAGTTTACCCGAGGCCATCATAAAGTCATGTCCCCGTCCTTCCATGTCGTTGTCGCGCAGTAAATCTTGGAAGATCTCAAAGTTCCGTGCTTTGTTTACACCTGTGTATTTCCGTATCTCGTTGAAATTGGGGAAGGCGCACCACTGTCCCGTCTCATGTGATACAAAAGGCTGGCTGACAGTATCGATGTTAGCTCGGAAGTCTGACATGCTTTCGGGTTGTTGTTTGGCCCATGTCAGTCCACGTGCTCCTGCTTTGACATGATATTGATTGCGTGGTTGCCATTGCCAGCTTCCACCCACAGAAGCACCGGTGTATACACGGCGCGGATCAGTCTTTTCCCAGAAGTCTACAAACTGGGTAACCCATTCTACCCATCGGCCTGAGGGCTCGTTTCCGCAGGCCAGCATACAGAAGGAGGCATGATTGCCATACGCCCTGGTCAGGGCAATGGTTTCGTCCATCAGATATTTATCAATCGGTTGTCCCAATCCCAGTTTCGGACCGTGATTGGGCCAGCTGGGGCCTTCCGGTTGTAGATAAAATCCTGTACGGTCTGCGGCTTGGAAAGCAGCTTCAGGCGGACAGTAAGAGTGGAAACGCATGTGGTTCAAACCATATTCGCGGCAGATGCGGAATACGCGTTCCCATGATTCCACGTCCATCGGGGCGTATCCGGTCAAGGGGAATACACAATTCTCTACCGTACCGCGCAGCATTGTTTTTCGTCCGTTTACGTAGAACCACTTTCCTTCAATCTTGAATTCGCGCATGCCGAATTCTACTTTTTTTGTTTCTGTTCCGTGTCGTCCTGTTATGGTGGCGGTCAGGCGGTAGAGTGCAGGAGAGAATTCATCCCATGTCAGGAAGTCATCTCCCATTGGCAGTTCTGCTTCATAGGTGTTTGTGCCTTTCTTTGCTTTGATTGTCAGATTGATGGCAGGTACTTCATGTGTCTGTTCGGCATTGAAGCTTTGTGCGGAGAAGCTCATTTCAACAGTTTCTGTTGATGAAGCGTTCAAACTGAAGCGGACTAAAGCTTTTTTCTCTGCCAGATTGGGGTATACTTGTATATCTTCAAAGCAGGTTTTAGGAACACTTTGTAGTTCGATGCGTCCTACGATACCGTTCCAGTTACCTTGTGTCTGGTCGGTGATACTGTGCGAGTCTGGACCTACGTTGATCTCTTTGATGCGGTTGTCTACCCGGATACTTATTCGGCATTCTTTGCCTGGAGTTACAGCAGCGGTCAGGTCGTAGACGTGTGGTACACAGAGACTGTTCTGCATCCCAATCTTTTTCTGTCCGATCCATACAGTCGTTTCGATATGAGGACGTTCCAAAAAGAGTACAATTCGTTGGCCTTTCCAGTTGGCAGGTACTTGTACTGTTTTCTGATACCAGGCTACTCCTACATAATGCTTGTCAGGAGTCAGGAAGAAGGGTAGTTTTACCTGTCCATCTATTCGATATTTTTCCATGTAGGGATTGAAGTAATAGGAGCTGTCATACAGGCTGCCTGTCCAGCGGGTACGTACTGTTACGTCGTCTCCCTTTAATTTTTCGGGCATACTGCCTGGCAGGTTAATATGGTCCGTTGTCAGTTCCTTGCCAAACCAACGTTCCTTTATCCCCGCGTCATCACGGTCTATCTGGAATTTCCAAGTTCCGGAAAGATCCAATGGATTGTTTTGTCCGGTGGCACCTGTTATGGAAGCCAATACAAGTAGAATACTTATTACAAAATGTTTCATGCAATATGGATTTAAGTTGTTGTTTTAGCTGTGTTTATTAGTCCTTTGAGAACGAGTGCTAAGTTACGGCATCTGTAGTGAATGCTAAATAGAAAAGCATACAGAAAGATGGAATAATGTACCGCTCAGGGATTGATACAGAATAATTTTGTACAGAAATCCATGATTATGTCCGTTTCTCCAGCTGTTTTGTTGGGGAATGTCAGGCGTATGGGTTATCTTTGCATTATTGGACATAAACATGTATTATGAAAACAACAACTACTATGAAATCAACCATTATCTGCCTGTCCTTGCTTTGGGGGCTTGTTGCTGCATCGGCACAAACAGTAGCTTCACATTGGTTTGACGACAAGAACTTGACATTGACAGGTGTTTATTATTATCCCGAACATTGGGATGAAAGCCAGTGGGAACGTGACTTCAAGAAAATGCATGAATTGGGATTCGAATTTACTCATTTTGCAGAGTTTGCTTGGGCGCAACTGGAACCTCAAGAAGGTGTGTACGACTTTGCATGGTTGGACCGTGCTGTTGCTTTGGCTGCCAAGTATGATCTGAAGGTTATCATGTGTACCTCTACTGCTACACCGCCTGTATGGCTGAGCCGGAAATATCCTGAAATCCTGTTGCGAAATGAAGATGGAACTGTGCTTGATCATGGTGCCCGTCAACACGCATCGTTTGCTTCACCGCTGTATCGTAAACTGGCTTATCGCATGATCGAACAGCTGGCACGCCACTATGGAAATGATTCGCGTATCGTCGGTTGGCAGCTGGACAATGAACCTGCTGTACAGTTCGATTACAATCCGCAGGCCGAACTGGCTTTTCGTGATTTCCTGCGCCAAAAATACGATAACGACATACACAAACTGAACGACGCCTGGGGGACGGCTTTCTGGAGTGAAGTTTATTCTTCTTTCGACGAAATCACGTTGCCTAAGCGTGTACAGATGTTTATGAATCATCATCAGATACTGGATTACCGTCGTTTTGCAGCCAAACAGACCAACGACTTTTTGAACGAGCAATGCTTGCTGATCAAGCAATATGCACGTAACCAGTGGGTCACCACGAATTACATACCAAACTATGACGAAGGCCATATCGGCGGCAGTCCGGCTCTTGATTTTCAGAGCTATACCCGTTATATGGTTTATGGTGACAATGAAGGTATCGGTCGAAGGGGATATCGGGTGGGTAACCCGCTGCGTATTGCCTGGGCCAACGATTTCTTCCGTCCCATACAAGGTACTTATGGGGTGATGGAACTTCAACCCGGTCAGGTGAATTGGGGAAGTATTAATCCGCAACCTCTCCCTGGTGCTGTGCGTCTTTGGCTTTGGAGTGTTTTTGCCGGTGGAAGCGATTTCATTTGTACGTATCGTTACCGTCAGCCTTTGTATGGTACAGAGCAATATCATTATGGCATTGTAGGAACGGACGGCGTAACAGTGACGCCTGGCGGGAAAGAATATGCTACGTTTATGGAGGAAATACGCCAATTGCGTAAACAGTACCAGCCCCGTGAAAACAAACCGGCAGACTACTTGGCCCGTCGTACTGCCATTCTTTTCAATCCGGAGAATTGTTGGAGTATTGAGCGGCAGAAACAGAACGCTACGTGGAATACGTTGGGACATGTTGACAAATACTACCGTACGCTGAAATCTTTTGGGGCTCCGGTCGACTTTATCTCTGAAAGTAAAAACTTGGCAGATTATCCAGTTGTTATTGTACCCGCCTACCAGTTGGCAGATCCGACGTTGGTAGAACAGTGGAAGACTTATGTGGAGAATGGAGGTAACCTGGTCATTACTTGCCGTACGGCGCAGAAGGATCGTTATGGTCGTTTACCCGAAGCGCCTTTCGGTTCCATGCTTACACCATTGACCGGCAATGAAATGGAATTTTACGATTTGTTGTTGCCACAGGAACCGGGTGTTATCCAGATGGATGGGAAGGAATACCAGTGGAATACGTGGGGAGAAATCATAAAACCCGCAGAGGATGCTGAAGTATGGTGTACTTATACCCGTGAGTTTTACGAGGGGAAACCTGCCGTTACCTTCCGCAAAGTCGGCAAAGGAACCATTACCTATATTGGTGTAGACAGCCATGACGGAATGCTGGAAAAAGACATCCTGAAGAAGCTCTATGCCCGCCTTGACATCCCTGTCATGGATTTGCCCTACGGCGTGACTTTGGAATACCGCAACGGCATGGGTATTGTCTTGAACTATGCTGATGTTCCTTATACGTTCAATCTGCCCGAAGGAAGCCAAGTACTGATAGGAAGTACTGAAATTCCTACTGCAGGTGTGTTAATCTTTGCTACGGCACCTGAAACGAGCTTTAAGAAATAACTCCTACAAATATGAAGATTATGAAGAAGTTTTTTATCAGCCTGTTGGCCAGTATATGTAGCTTTTGGACACTTCAGGCACAGGAAACCGCCTATTTGTTTTCATACTTTATCAACGACAGTCGTGACGGCTTACATTTGGCTTACAGTCGTGACGGCCTGAAGTGGACCGCCTTGAACAACGGAAAGTCCTACCTGGCACCTGCTGTAGGCAAGGACAAACTGATGCGTGATCCCAGTATCTGCCAGGCACCCGACGGGACGTTCCACATGGTATGGACTTCCAGCTGGACCGACCGGATCATTGGTTATGCATCTTCCAAGGATTTGATCAATTGGAGCGAACAACGTGCCATACCTGTCATGATGCACGAATCGGAGGCGCACAACTGTTGGGCGCCTGAGTTATTCTACGATGAACCGACACAGACTTATTACATCTTTTGGGCCACGACTATTCCCGGACGGCACAAAGAAGTACCTACGAGCGAAAGCGAAAAGGGATTGAATCACCGTATCTATTACGTTACGACTAAAGATTTCAAGGAATTCTCGTCTACACAGATGTTCTTCAATCCCGATTTCAGTGTCATCGATGCGGCAATCGTCAAAGATAATAAGTCGCAAGATTTGATTATGGTCGTGAAGAATGAGAATTCGAACCCGCCGGAGAAGAATCTTCGCATCACGCGCAGTCGGGACATCACCCATGGATTTCCTACGGAGGTATCGGCACCGATCACCGGTGATTATTGGGCAGAAGGTCCTGCTCCCTTGTTTGTGGGAGACACGCTTTACGTCTATTTCGACAAATACCGTGACCATCGTTATGGGGCCGTTCGTTCACTGGATCATGGAAAGACTTGGGAGGATATCTCTGACCAGACTTCTTTCCCACAAGGCATCCGTCACGGAACAGCTTTTGCTGTGGATGAGGCCGTGTTGGACAAACTTCTTCAGACTGCTAATCCAGAATGAGTGGAGCAGTAGATTTACTGCTCCTCCATTTCTTCTGTCTCTTCCTCTGTATCAGTCTCTCGTCCGAACGATCGATATTCCATTGGGGTAAAGCCTGTATGCTTCTTGAACAGGGAGAAAAAGTGTTCAGTAGACTTATAGCCCAGCAGGAAAGAGATTTCCTTTACAGAGCGGGACGTGCCTACCAATAATTGTTTGGCCTTTCTGAGCTTCAGTTCCTGGAAATACTTGGCTGGGGCATAACCGGTATAGTCTTTGAACACCTTTCGAAACCATGAATAGCTGATATTCAGTTTCATGGCCAGCTCTTCAGGATCTATGTCCTTGAAGATATTTTCGTTCATAATGATTTTGGCCTGCTCTATTTTCTGGTCTACATCTCCCATTTCGTAGATTTTGTTTTTCGAGATGGAGAGTATCATGCCGAGCATGTGCAGTACTACGCCGCCCAGATGTTGTTGTGCCGAGGTACGGTCGCTTTCGGCTATTTCCAATGCTTGTGAGAAGAGTGATACCAGTTCCTCGTTGAGCCCGACTTCCAAAATCTGGTTTTCTGGTGTGAAGAATCCGGCTCTCATCAGGTTGTCCACTACCGGGCCTTCGAACCCGATGTAGTATTCGTTCCATCCGGTCTGCATGTATGGGTGATACGTATGCCATTGACCGGGTAGCAGAAACATCATTCTTCCTTTGCACACCTGTCGTTCGCGAGTCGTTTCCGAACTGAACAGGCCGCGTCCTTTTGTTATATAGACTATTTGGTATTCATGCAGGATGCGTCCTTTTTGTGCATTGAAGAAATAACCCGAAGGATGATCTTTCAGCGGGTAGGGAGAGCCGGGTGGGATAGGCTGGAAACCGACCGTGTTGACCCACAGGCCGAATTTACGGTCCATGTCGTTTACGATCAGATACTTGAATTCCACTCCCAAATCATCAAAATTCTTAGTCATAACAGGTGTTTTTCGAGGTAAGCATGACACAAAGTTAGTCTTTTTCCGCTAAATGCCAAAAGCGGAACTTTGTTGTTTTATCCTTTAGATAGTTTTAAGAAGCCGTTCCATCAGAGGAATATGAAAGGTGAATGCTGGAGTGAAGCATTTGCTTTCACAAAAAGTCGTTGAATAACAAATACTTGCAAGCCTGTGAAAGCGTGAAGGCATTCTATTGGAATGAAACTTTCAAAGGTGTAGAACGACCTTTTACGTTGTATGAAACAAGGCTTAGCTTCGTTTCGCAGACATCTACTTTAACTCCGTAAACACCCACTTTGGCCTCATAAACATCTATTTTAGCTGCGTAAACACCTACTTTAAGACGGCGTTTTTATCGTCTATTCCTCTTCCCTATACTCCAACAAATCCCCCGGCTGGCAGTCGAGCACCTTGCAGATGGCTTCGAGGGTGGAGAAGCGGATGGCCTTCGCCTTGCCCGTCTTCAGGATGGAAAGGTTGGCGGGAGTGATGTCGATTTTTTCCGCCAGCTCGCCTAGCGTGATTTTCCGGCGGGCCATCATAATATCCAAATTCACTACAATCGGCATAGGCAAGGGGATTAAATGGTTAAGTCCTGTTCTTCTTTCAGCTTCACCGCACGGCGGACGATCTTGCCGACAAACTGCAACAGGAAACCGAACAGCAGGATGGTTATCCAATCCAACGAATAGTTCCAACTGTCGCTCAAGGCATCACTCCCGTCTACAATCCAATTGCGTATCAGCATCATCAGAATGATAAAATAACCGCTGAAATCCAACGAATCGGCTGTCTTATGGCTCAACAGATTGCGGCAATCCAGTCTCAGGATGTTTACACAAAGCACCACCAGAGCCAGCAGGTTGCAGACATACGCCCAACCCTGCAGCCGTTCTTCACCCTCTGCCTGTATCAGGTCAATTATCTCCGATAGTAATAAGACGATTGCAAACAACACGATACATACTACCCAAAACAGGGTGCCCATACCCTTATAACGTTGATACCAACTCTTTAATCTCTTCATAACTGTAGTCCTCCTTTTTATCATGCCAACCACGTGGTGCAACGCTTCACCCAGCGATGATACAGATACGACCAACCATAAATCCAAACCACCCCTCCGTATATACGGATAAACCTGGCATCTTTATCTACCCACAGGTTCATTACCAGAAAAAATACGAACGAAGCCACCATCAACGTCAACAGCAGAAAACCGACGTAGCAGATACCTGCCACCCATTTGCGGTCTGTATGAAAAATACTACGACTCATGTGTACCTTCTACTTTAAATAGTCAAATCCTGTTCTTCCTTCATCCGTATGCCGACCTTGAACAGGCAGGCGATGAAAAGGAAGAATACACCCAACAACAGATAAATCATCGGAATGGTATTCCCAGCCTTCGCATCGGACAAAAAGGCATTGAATATCATCTGCAAGATGCCGTTGCATTCCAGCACGACCCCAATAGTCATAATCAAGTCTGAATTCTGTTTGGTAAAGACCAATCCCTTCTGTACGTTGCGCAGCATCAGATAAATGAGTACACTGCATACAGCCATTGCCAACAACGTTACATTTTCGGGCAGCAGCTTTACAATCAGGCCGTCGGTATCGTCCTTCCCCAAATCATAACATAAGTCCAGATTACGGAAAAAGACGAAAAGCAGACAGCTGACACACATTATTATCAAGCAATACATCACAAACTCCAGTTCTTCTTTCGAAGTTTTCTTTCCAAATATATTTTTCATATTCCTATCTTCTTATATCGTTAAATCTTGCTCCTCCTTCATCTTCAGCCCGATGGCAAAGACTTCCGCCACGATGAGGGCAATCAGTCCCAGCAGCAGATTCGTGACCTTGACCGAATCGGAGAGTATCAGGTCATAAGACTTCAGCGCAAAGACCTCACGCAGGCTGCAAAGCGACAGATATTCGGGCAACAGTACGCAGACAAAGCCCACAATCAGCAGCACGCCCAAGCGGCGCAAGCGACGGACGTTTCGCCAGTTGAAGATGTCCGAACGGTTGACCGACACCACCAGACGGATGAACAGTACCAGTGCCCAGACGTTCGCTACCAGCACCAGGAGGCCCATCAGCGTGGATGCCACCTTCTGCCAGGCAGGCGTCTCAACCGGCACGCTGACCATCAGGTTGGTATAAGCCATCGGGACGTAGCGGCCCGTCTTCTCGTTGCGTACCGAGTCGGTGAACAGGTCTCCTTTCCATTCATCCAGAAACTTGGGAAGCACGGAGACCGTTCGCAGGTTGCTTACCCGCTCCAACTGGGCGCTGTTTCCGCCTTCCAGCTTCTCTCGCGCAGCGTCCATCCCCATCTGGACACCCTTTGTCATGCCCAGCCCCATGTAATAGACCGATACGCCCACCGACCAGCCCATCACTAGGAGGACGATGGCACAGAGTATGTTCAATCTTCTTTTCATGCTTCTATGTTTGTTGTATGTTTCGTAACACTCAGTTTTTTTACGGAAAGAAGGAACAGGGCAAGCGCCAATACCGCTTCGCCAATCAATACGGAATTACCCAATAATTCGGCGGTTGTTTCCACTTCCGGATAATTCAAACTCAGATAGACGGAAAGGCTGTTGTTCAATACGTGAATGAGGATGCAGGGAATCAGACTCCGTGTATGCCAGTAAATCCACGCCAGCAGGAACCCCATGAGCGAGGCGCTGACAATCTGTGCAGGGTTGAGATGAACCACACCGAACAGCAGACCTGAAATAAGGATGGATACGGCAGGAGAATATTTCTGCAACAACGCTTTCATGACGGCTCTGCGGAATACGAATTCTTCCAGCACAGGTCCTATCAACGCGATGCAGAGAATACCAACCCAGCCGGACTGTAGCGTATCAAATGTCTGCTTCATCAGATCGGGCAGAAACGTCAGTTGCGACATCAGTGCGTCTGTCAGGCAAATGCCCGATACGCCAGCCAGCAGTCCCCAGCCTAATTGGGAGTAGGGAGTGAAAGCGTATATCCGACCGTCATCGACCAGATAACCGTTTTTCCACAAATAGATGGCAATAAACACAAAGCTCAACAGCATGGCAGGAATTATTACTTCTGTCGATGCAGCAGTGACATCGAGCGTGCCCGTCGTGGCAAACTCATAAACCATCACACACGGTGCAGCTACCAACGAGCCAAATATCTGTAACAGATAATAAATCAATATTAACTTGATAACCGTCTTCATGGCGTTTTCCTTTTCTATACTATGATTAAATGCCGGCTATCAGCCCGCTGACGAACGCTACCAAAATGGTGAACAACATGACCAACACCGTAATGCACATGCTAACTGTTTTCATAACTCAAACCTTTTTAATGATATTATTTCTGTTTTTCAATGAATATTTATCGTTTTTCGATATACAAAGAAAGAATGTTTTTCTGATACTACCAAATAAAACGATAAAAATTTATCGAAAAACGATAAATCCAAATTCTGTCACTCTGACGAAGCACTGTATGAGGGTGCAATGAAGCACTGCGTGACATCCTCAGGAAGCACTGCATGACGACCTGACGAAGCACTGTGTCAGACCCTCACAAAGCACCGTGTGACAACGCCACAAAACACTCTTTGAAACGTCAACGGGAAAGGGAAAGCAAGGCACGGGCCTCGGCGGCATCGCGGTGAAGCTGTGCGGCCAGTGAGTCGAGCGAGTCGAACTTGCGTTCGGGACGGATGTGCTGCACGAAGGTGAGACGCAGGGGATGATGGTAGATATCGGCATCGAAGTCGAAGATATGCACCTCGATGGTGCGGTTGGTACCATTCTCCAGCGTGGGACGGCAGCCGATGTTCAGCATGCCACCGTAAGTATGATTATCCACGTCCACCCGAACCGCATAGACGCCACGAGCAGGAATGAGTTTGCAAGGATCGTCCACATCAAGATTGGCTGTGGGATAACCCAGTTTATGACCTACTTGGAAACCGCTCACCACCGTGCCGTTCAGGAAGTAACGGTAGCCTAAGTAATCGGCAGCACGGACCACATCACCCTCATGGAGCAGGCGGCGGATGCTGGACGAGCCGATACGCAAGTCTTCACCGGTTTCTCCCGAAATACCCAGTGATGAAGGAAGGCAGGCTTTGCCGGGCAGGACTTTGATGCCCAGTTCGCGGCCGTAGCGTACGTAGTCGTCGAAACCTTCACGGCGATCGTGACCGAAACGGTGGTCGTAGCCGATGAAGAGTGTACGAATATTGTAGCGGCGTATTAAAAGTTCCATAAACTGTCGGGCAGAAAGTGCAGCCAGTTCGGGTGTGAAGTCGAGCAGCAGGCAATAATCCAGTCCTGACTCATCAAGTAATGCCAGCTTTTCATCGCAGGTAGTCAGCAGTTCGGCGCGGAAGTCGGGCTGCATCACACAACGTGGATGGACGGGGAAGGTGATGACCGTCGAAGCCATTCCCTGTTCAACTGCTGCAGTCTGTATTTGGTTGAGCAGAAAACGGTGACCTCGATGCACACCGTCGAAGAAGCCAATGGTGGCCACACTGGGGCGTATTTGATTTACTGGAATATCGGATATCTGCTGCACGGTCTTTTTCAGCTTTTGAACAAATGACTCCAGTCTTCGTGCGCCTTCGGCATATAGGTGCGTATGCCCAGCGTTTCGGCTGCACGGCAGTTGCCCTCGGCATCGTCGAGGAACAGCGAACGGGACGGATCGGCTCCTGTCTCTGCCAATACTTGTCGGAAGATGGCGATATCAGGCTTGGCAAGTTTCATCTCGTAGGAGAGGAAGATGCGGTCGAAGAAATCTTCTACTCGGTGGCCATTATAGGAGAAGACATGGCGGAGTAACCACTGCCAGTGGATGTCGTTGGTATTGCTCAGCAAGTAGAGTCTGTAACGGCGGCGGAGCTCCAGCAGCAGGTCGAGCTTGTAGGAGGGAATGCCTACCAGGAAGCTGTTCCAGGCTTCGTCTATTTGGGCATCCGTTACAGAAACGCCCGCCATCTTTCTGATTTCGTCGCGGAACTCTGCATCGTTAATCAGCCCCTTTTCGTGAAGCAGGAAGAAGCCCTGCTGGTGGCAGACGTCGAGCATCGCCTGTACGTTTGTAATGCCCAATTCATTGAAACGGTCGATGCAACGTTGGCGGTCGAGATCTATCAGTACCCCGCCAAAGTCTATAATAAGCGTATCTATTCCTTGCAAATCCATCATTCCCAGATTAATTGTTCTTTATTTCTTCCGCAAACGCTGAACCCAACGTATCCCTTCGCCTACCCATAGTACCAGCGACGAGGAGGCGATAATCAGCAGCCATGTCTGTCCGTCGAGTGGCACGGTGCGGAATACGGCACCACCGAACTGTACGATGAGGAACTGCCCCACCAGAATAGCCAATACGATGAACTCCATACCATAGGATTTCGAAATGCCCTTGAAAGCGGAATCGGTCGTGCCGAACACGCGGGCATTGAAGAGGTTCCAGAACTGGAGCATCACAAAGAAGGTGAAGAAAATGGTCAGTTCGCGCACCGTCATGCTTTCCTGCTCAAAGTAAAGCAGCATGCCCATCAGGATGCAGGCAAAGAGCAGACCTACGCCGAATATCATCACCTGCATGGGCTTGGTAATGATGAAATCGGTCGGCTTGCGGGGCTTCTCCTTCATCACGCTCTCGCTGGGCGGGATGGAAGCCAGCGCCAGGGCGGCAAAGGTATCCATGATGAGGTTTACCCACAGCATCTGCGTCACGGTGAGCGGCAGGTCGGTACCTACTAGCGAACCCAGCAGCACGATGAACAGGGCTACGAAGTTGATGGTGAGCTGGAAGACGATGAAGCGCTGGATGTTCTTGTAGAGCGAACGTCCCCACATGACGGCAGTGCCGATGCTGTTGAACGAATCGTCGAGCAGGGTAATGTCACTGGCTTCCTTGGCCACGGAGGTACCTGTACCCATAGAAAGTCCCACCTGGGCGTGGTTTAAGGCGGGCGCATCGTTCGTACCGTCGCCTGTTACGGCTACTACAGCTCCTTTTTGTTGGAGCAGTTGCACGAGGCGTTGCTTGTCCGTAGGACGTGCGCGCGACATAATCTTCAGGTCCATCACACGGTCGAGAGCTTCTTCATCAGTCAGGGCGGCGAAGTCGGCACCGGTGATGCGGTTGCGTTCGGTGTCTTCAGGCTTCCACAGACCTATCTGGCGGGCAATCTCGGTAGCAGTGCCCGGCGTGTCGCCTGTCACAATCTTCACACCGATACCGGCCGACTGGCACTTCTGTACGGCAGCAGGTACATCGGGACGGATGGGGTCGCTGATGGCTACCACGCCCACAAATGAGAGATCACTATCCGCTACCAGGGAAGCACAATCGCGTGTATCATCGTCGGCAACCAGTTTATAAGCGAAGCCCAAGGTGCGCATCGCCATGTTCTGATAGCCCAGCAGCTGGGCTTCGACAGTAGAGCGGTAGGGAGCGGCATCTATACGCTTGCCGTCCAGCACCACGTCCTTACACTTGCCCAAAACTATTTCAGGAGCCCCCTTTACGTAGAGCACTTTCTTATTCAATAAAGGTGAATGTACCAGCGTAGCCATGTACTTACGTTCCGTCGAGAAAGTCAGCTGGTCTACCACCTGTGCCGCTTCACGCAGTTTCAAGTAGTCCTGTCCCTGTTTGTTGAGCCACAGGAGCAGTGCTACTTCGGTGGGATTGCCTACACCCTTTACCTTTCCGTCTGCCGTAGCTTCTTCGAGGAAGGCGGTGGAGTTGGCACTGATACCTTCTTTCACCACGTGGCTCAATTCGTCATCGGCCAGTTCGCCACGGTTCTTCAGACCGTAGAAGCTGGGTTCGTACACTTGCATCTGGTTCTGTGTCAGTGTACCTGTCTTGTCGGTACAGATAACGGTGATGGCACCCATCGTTTCGCAGGCATGCATCTTGCGTACCAGGTTGTTGGTGGAGAGCATGCGGCGCATGTTCAGCGCCAGGCTTAGGGTGACACTCATCGGCAAGCCTTCGGGTACGGCTACTACAATCAGTGTGACGGCCATCATGAAGTATTTCAGTGTAGCCTGCAGGGCGGGCAGCCAGTCGGCAAAAGTATGGAAGGAAGAGAAATCGTAGAAGAGGATAACATCCTTCACAAAAAAGATAGCAAACGCCAGCCCGGCAGCGGTAAAGCCGATCTTACCTATCAGATTGGCTAACTTGGTGAGCTGGATATTCAATGGGGTAGGTTCAGTGGTTTGCTCCGTACTCTGACGGGCCACCTTACCGATTTCGGTCGCATCGCCTACGGCCTCAACACGCATCATGCCATGCCCATCGACTACGGTCGTACCACGCAACACACGGTTGGAGGCATACGTGGCCTCTTCGTCAAAGTCAGCTTCGACGGTCGTTTTGGAAACCACCGGTTCGCCGGTCAGATTAGACTCATTTACCTGCAACGAAACAGCCTCGAGCAACGTACCGTCGGCAGGCATTTCCTCGCCCGTTTCCAGAATGACGACATCGCCCACCACCACATCCTTGCGGGGTACTTCCTGTACGTGTCCGTTACGGATCACCTTGACCAGTGTCTCTTCGTTGACGGCGTTCAGTAGGTCGAACTTCTTGTTGGCATCGTACTCAAAGAAGAAGCCGATGCCTGTAGCCAGCAGGATAGCGGCGATAATGCCGATAGTCTCAGCGTATTCGTTCTCGACAATCGAAATGATCAGCGAAAACAAAGCGGCTACAAGCAGTACTTTTACAACAGGGTCTTGAAATTTCTCCAAATAGAGCTTGAACAGAGAGGGGCGTTTGGGAGGTGTCAACAGGTTTACACCATGTTCGGCACGGCTGCGGCGTACCTCTTCGTCGGTCAATCCGAAATGATTGGTATTTTCTTTCATTGTGCTCATGCAGATTGTTCATGTTTTAATTAACCGAGCACAAAAATACAACAATAATTCAGACGGTTAACATTATTAATTCTTTTTAGGAAAGATGAATACATATATACCCGAACAATCAAACGCCAATTTGCGTTTATTATGCAGAGATGAAGAAACAAGATTATTAAAAACAAAAACAAAAGAAAGTATGGACAAATACATCTGCACCGTATGTGAATACATCTACGATCCCGAATTGGGTGACCCTGAAAATGGCATTGCGCCAGGTACTTCTTTTGAAGACTTGCCCGATGACTGGGTATGTCCTCTCTGTGGAGTAGGCAAAGAAGACTTTGAAAAGACTCATTAAATAGAGAAAATAAAAAGGAAGAAGGCTTCGTGATTACGAAGCCTTCTTTTCTTTGATGTCACAGCTGGCTTCCACCACATTCACCACGTAGTCGCCCAGTTTCTCGCACTCGGCAATGATGTCCATGTAATAGACGCCCATCTGATAGCTGTATTCTTTGTTGTTCACATCGATGATGTTCTGGTTTTTCAATTGGTTACGATAATTGTTGATTTCGTTTTCCAGGTTGTAGGACTTGTTCACATCTACCGGGTGATGTTCGGTACGTTCTACCACTGCAATCATTTGCGAAAGTGCCTCGTCGGCCAGCTTCATCATACAGTGGATATGGTCGTACTGCTTTTCATTAAAGTCTTCATTGGCTTGCCGTTTGCGGCTGATCGTGCGCGCCAAATTATAGCAGCTGTCTCCAATACTCTCTATTTCGGTTACTTCGCGAAGCATACCCCGTATCTGCAGTTTACTTTCTGAGCTCAAACGGCCTTCGGATACTTGATTCAGGTAGTTGGCAATCTCTAGCTCCATGCTGTCGCTGATGTTTTCATATTTCTCTACCCGGCTGAAGACACGATTAAAATCATCGTCTTTTTCCGTATGCAGCAGGTCGCGCACCATGCCGAACATGCGATGTGTACGCTCTGCAAAGAGATGGATTTCTTTGTTTGCCTGCAATATAGAAAGCTCTGCAGTAGAAAGCATACCGCCCGAAATGAAGCGCAAGCGATATTCTTCGTCCTGCTCCTTAGACGGAATAATAGCACAGACGGTACGTTCGATAAAGGGAACGAACCAAATCAGAATCAGTACGTTGCAGATATTAAAGGCTGTATGGAAAGCTGACAGCTTGAAGGAAACCGCTACCGCAGGGTCAGTCGATCCCATCACGTTCTCGACAAACCAGGAAACGGCCTCTGTGAAAGGAACGAAAAGAACGAGTACCCAGATAACGCCAAACACATTGAATGCCAAGTGAGCCAGCGCAGCCCGCTTGGCTTGTGTATTACCCGTAAGTGCCGCCAGATTGGCTGTAATCGTTGTACCAATATTTTCGCCCAGTACCAATGCGGCACCCAATTCAAAACTGATCCAACCGTTGGCACACATAATCAGCGTAATAGCCATGGTAGCAGCTGAGGCTTGGACTACCATTGTCAGGATGGTACCGATGAATACGAACAGCAGGATGGAAAGGAAGCCCATATCCGTATAGTTCTGTACGAAAGCCAGCATATCAGGATTTTGGCTCAAGTCTGGGGCATTGTTTTTCAAGTAGGAGAGCCCCATGAACAGGAAGGAGAAACCGAAAATGAATTCACCGACAGACTTGCGGTTGCTTTTTTGAGAGAAGAGGAGAGGAATGCCAAAGGCTAACAGAGGGAGGGCGAAGGCAGCGATGTCGACCTTGAAGCCCAAAGCTGAAATAATCCAAGCCGTAACCGTGGTACCGATATTGGCACCCATAATGACGCCGATGGATTGGGAAAGAGTCAGTAGACCTGCGTTAACGAAACTAACCACCATGACAGTGGTAGCGGAAGAAGATTGTACCAGGGCTGTGATCAACACGCCGGTCAGTACACCGGTCACCCGATTGGTAGTCATTGCTGTCAGGATTTTCCTGAGCCGGTCGCCGGCAAACTTCTGAAGGCCTTCACTCATGATCTTCATTCCATAAAGGAATAAAGCCAAGGAACCGAGCAACTTTAAAAAATCATAAAAAGAATACTCCATCTTTAATTATTTAAGGGGTTTCTTTGCTCCATCTGTTATTAAGCTTATCTTTAGTGCTGTCAAACTCCAAAAAGAAGACTTATGAAACACATGTTACAAATCTGTTGCAAAAATAATAATATTTATAAAGAATTCCCTATCGGAAGCTCACTTTTGGATATTTATTCCGGACTTAATCTTAATTTTCCCTATCAGGTGGTCAGTGCAAAGGTTAACAACCGCTCCGAAGGACTTAACTTTCGGGTGTACAACAACAAGGATGTCGAGTTTCTCGATGTACGCGATCCGTCGGGCATGCGTACCTATGTTCGGTCACTCTGTTTTATTCTTTATAAGACGGTCAGTGAACTCTTCCCCGAGGGTAAGCTTTACGTGGAACATCCTGTATCCAAGGGGTATTTCTGCAACCTGCGTATCGGGCGTCCCATCGAACTGGAAGACGTTCAGGCGATTAAAAAGCGAATGCAGGAGATTATTGCCGAAGATATTCCTTTCCACCGTATCGAGTGCCACACCAGCGAAGCTGTCCGTGTATTCAGTGAACGGGGGATGGACGATAAGGTGAAACTGTTGGAAACATCGGGATCGCTCTATACCTATTATTACACATTGGGAGATACGGTAGACTACTATTACGGCAATCTGCTTCCCAGCACGGGATTTATCAAGTTGTTCGACATTGTGAAATACTATGACGGTCTGTTGCTGCGTATTCCCAACAAGGAAAATCCCAACGTGCTGGAAGAAGTCGTGAAACAGGAAAAAATGCTTGACGTATTCAAAGAACATTTACGTTGGAATCATATCATGGGCTTGAGCAACGTAGGAGATTTTAACCAGGCTTGTCTGGATGGGCATGCTACAGATCTTATCAATGTGGCTGAAGCCTTGCAGGAAAAAAAGATAGCACAAATAGCTGATGACATTTTTCTGCGGACGCAAAACGGCACGCGTGCACAGCTGGTACTGATATCCGGTCCTTCGTCTTCGGGCAAAACAACCTTCAGCAAACGCCTCAGTGTGCAGCTGATGACCAACGGACTTCATCCCTATCCCATTTCGTTGGATAACTACTTCGTGGATCGCGAACAGACGCCGTTCGACGAGAAAGGCAACTACGACTATGAATCGCTTTATGCGCTCGATCTCAAACTGTTCAACGAACAGCTTCAGGCCCTGCTGCGTGGTGAAGAAGTGGAGTTGCCCCGTTTCAACTTCACGACCGGCAAGAAAGAATTCAAAGGTGACAAACTGCGGATCGACGAGCATACCATCCTTATTTTGGAAGGTATCCATGCTTTGAACCCCGAATTGACACCTCAGATTCCCAATGAGAACAAGTATAAGATTTATGTATCGGCTCTGACTACCATTTCGCTGGACGACCATAACTGGATACCCACGACGGACAACCGCCTGATACGCCGCATCATCCGCGACTACAACTACCGTGGTTATTCGGCTCAGGAAACGATCTCCCGCTGGCCCAGCGTACGTGCTGGAGAGGATAAATGGATTTTTCCCTACCAGGAGAACGCGGACGTGATGTTCAATTCGGCTCTGCTCTTCGAACTGGCCGTGCTGCGCTGTCATGCCGAACCGATACTGAACAGCGTGCCACGCAACTGCTCTGAATATTCCGAGGCCTACCGTCTGTTGAAGTTTATCAAATACTTTACTCCTGTGCAGGATAAGGAAATACCTCCTACGTCGCTCCTGCGTGAGTTCCTTGGCGGAAGCAGTTTCAAATATTGATGGAGGTGACAATATCTTTTTATCCTTTTTATACAAAATATCAGATTTTGCTTACCTTTGCACACAACAAAACAACATTTGTATGAAAAAGATACTTCTGATTGGGCTTGTGGCTGCTTTCTGTTTATGCGGTCACAGCCGTGCACAAAACCAAAACAGTGCCGCTGACCTGATGAAGCAGGCACAGGAAAATCTGGACAAGCATTCGTACATCACAGCGCGTTATCTGTTTCTGCAAGCTTATAATGCTTTTGTGGCAGAGGGCGATTATGCGCAGGCTGTTGTGTGTGGAGTCAATGCTTGTGCTCTCTATCATCGGGAGAACTACTATAAGGAAGCTTTCGAAGTGCTGACCCGAGCTGACCAGATGGTAAGCGAGGGTGAGAAGAAAAGCGGAAAGCAGATGCCCGCCCTGCGCTATCCCATCATTAAGGAGCGGATGCGCATGTACCTGAACATGGGTAAGACCGGCAATGCCAAGACGCAGCTCGACCAGCTGGAAGACGTGTCCAAGAAAGCAGACAGTGACTCACTGAAAACCGACCTGCTCTACACGCAGGCCGCCTATTTCTACACCCTGCGGCAGAACGATAAGGGGGACGCCACCATCCGCCAGCTGATTGAGGAAAGCAATCGTCAACAGGCCGCCGAAGCTCAAAGCAAATACGACACGCTGAAGCAGCAATACGACACGAGCCTCCAGACTATCGAGGAAAAAGATAGCTCGCTCTCTGCCAAACAGTACTTCATTGTCAGCCTTGGCATTCTGTCCATCATTCTGGCAGCAGCTCTGGTTGGTGTGGCTGTCATCCTGTTGCGCTTTTTTGTGCTGAGCCGCAAGCAGAAGAAAGCAATCGCACTGGCCAACGAGCACAACGAGCTGAAGACGCAGTTCATCCAGAACATCTCGGCGCAGATGGAACCTACGTTGGCCACGCTGGACGACCGCCAGCCGGGTGTACAGGCCCTGAGAGGCTTTGCGCAGCACATTCAGGAACTTTCCGACCTGGAGCAGTCGCTGTCCGAGCCCTACGAGGCCGAGGAAAAGAACGTGAGCACCTTCTGCGAGGGGCTGATGGAGAAAATACAGAAGGCGAACCAGAAAGACCTCGCCTTGTCGGTCAACGCTCCGAAACTGAACGTCAAGATTTGTCCTGAACAGTTGGAATACATCCTGCTGCACCTGCTGGAGAACGCTGTTCGCTACACGCCCGACGGCGGCAAGGTGACGCTCGACTTCAAGAAACGCGGCGCACACACCCACCAGTTCATCGTGACGGACACCGGCTGCGGCATTTCCGAAGAGCAACGCGCCAAACTCTTCAAGCCCTTTAGCGAAATCAAGGACCTGACGCAGGGCGACGGACTGGGTTTACCTATCTGTTCCCTGATGGCCATCCGCATGAACGGCAGCTTGACGCTGGACGAAGGCTACACGAAGGGTGCACGATTCATTCTGGAGTTGCACGCGTGAGTGCATAGCGACTAAAAAAAACGAGGCACGGACTATACGGAATTTCGCGGCGGGAAAAGCCCACCGACCTATCGTTCCGCGTAGTCTGTGCCTCGTTTTATGTCCGGACGTGACCCCGATCGGCTATTTCAGCCAGGTAGCTCGCTTCCACAAGTACTCCATCGGACCGTGGCTGTGGCGGCGCATCCACCAGCGGCAGAAGGCCAGCTGGACGATGAAGATCAGTGCGCCGACCAGGACGCTGGTCGTAATGCCCAACTTGTCGTGCAGGCCGAAGCCCCAGTTGTAGAACAGCATGGAACCGATGATGCTCTGCGTGATGTAGTTGGTCAGGCTCATACGGCCATAGGGGATGAGGTAATCCAGCCGCTCCTTCAGACGAGTACGGTAATAACCGTTGAGAACGGCCGATACCAGCAACAGCATGAAGGCAAACTTGTAAAGAGAGGATACCACAAGCAGCAACGGCGTACGTACCGAGGGGTTCTCCACAAAATCGGGCAGCATGTTGCCCAGTCCGTAGAGCGGGAAGAAGGCGACGAGCGATCCGCACAGCACCTTGTTCCAGAATTTCAGATTCTCCTTCAGGAACAAGCCCCGGCGGCCTACCAGATAGCCGAAGATAAAGAGGGCTGCCGTCTGGAACACACGTCCGTTGTCCCACGCCCAGGCCAGACTGGCCAGCTGGCCTTCCCACAGGTTGACGCGCAGGGTGTCGAGGAAGGTGCCATGGCTTTGTGCCTCGAATGTAGCGGCCCACAGGTTACCTGTAGGCAAGGCAGGTGTCACGAACGTCGGGTCGAAGGCAGCACGGATCACATAGTAGAGCGGCAGTGGCTGTACCAGCAATACGCAGGCCAGGATGAACAGCCACTTGTCGCGCAGGCGGCATATCAGCGGCAGGATGAAGCCCACCAACGAATAGAGCACCAGTACCTCGGCCGTGAAGAACGAGGCGTTCAGGTTGCCGATGAGGAAGAGAAGCACCAGCCGCCAGCAGAAGCGCAGGCGGAAATCACGCCCGCGCAGACGCTGGTTGTCGTACTGAATGAAGTAGCTGAACCCGAAAAGCAGGGCAAACACGGCATACGCCTTGCCGCCCAGCAGGAAGAAGAGGCCGTCCCACACGGCACGGTCCGTGAAGGCCAGCCAGGCACTCTGCCCCGCCGTGTCGGGGAAGGAGTAGAAGTTGAAGTGTTCAATCGAATGCAGCAGGATGATGCCCATCACTGCCAGTCCGCGCAGCACGTCGGCCACGTCCACGCGCGCATGTCTCTGTATCTGTTGTTCCATCGGTTTGTATCGGTTCAAAGACTGTTTTCCGTTCATTCTGTCATTTCTCCAGCTGATACAGGCCACGGTTGATCAGCAGCCACTTCACGTCGGGCTCCTGCCCACGGTAGTTCTTGTACATGTCCATGGCGTCGTCGATGCCGCCGGGCGTCAGGATATAGCGGCGGAAGCGGTCGGCCAGCTCGGGGTTGAAGATGTTGCCGTTCTCGGTAAAGGCACCGTAGGCATCGCAATCCAGCACCTCGGCCCAGATGTAGCTGTAGTAGCCCGCCGTATAGCCGCCACCCATCGTGTGGTTGAAGTAGGTGGTGCGGTAGCGCGAGAGAATCTGCTTCAGCAGCTTGCGCTTGCCCAGTGTCTTGGCCTCGAAAGCCATCACGTCCATATCCTCGGGAATAGACTTCAAGGTGTGGAAGTCCATGTCGAGGTACGAGGCAGCCAGGTATTCCACCGTGGCGAAGCCTTGTCCGTACTTGCCGCTCTTGGCCAGCTTCTTCACCAGTTCGGCAGGCATCATCTCGCCCGTCTGGTAGTGGCGGGCATAGTATTTCAGTACTTCGGGTTCGAAGGCCCAATGTTCGTTGATCTGTGAAGGCAGTTCCACGAAATCGCGGGGCACGCCGCTGACACCCGAATAGTGAACGTCGCGGAAGAGGCTGTGCAGCCCGTGGCCGAATTCGTGGAAGAGGGTCGAAGCCTCGTCGGCACTGAGCAGGGCGGGCTGGCCTTCGGTGGGCTTGGTGAAGTTGCAGACGATAGTCACCACAGGGATGATGCGGTTGCCGTGCTTGTCATACCCCTGCGGACGATAGCTGCCACACCAGGCTCCGCCGCGCTTGCTGGCACGGGGGAAGAAGTCGAAGTAAATGATTCCCAGCGTCTTGCCGTCCTTGTCGATGCACTCGAAGACCTGCGCCTCGGGATGGGGCAGCGGCATGTAGGTGAGCGGACGGAAACGGATGCCATACAGGCGGGTAGCCACATAGAAAGCTCCCTCGCGCACATGGTTCAGCTCCAGATAGGGGCGCACTTCGTTCTCGTCGATGTCGAACTTGGCCTTCCTGGCTTTCTCGAAGTAGTAGCGCCAGTCCCAGCCTTCGGCCTTGAACTTTTTGCCGTCCTTTTTGATTTCGGCCTGGATGTCCTTCAGTTCTTCCTTGGCTTTCGCCAGTGCAGGTTCCCAAATCTGGTCGAGCAGGGCATACACCTTGTCGGGTGTCTTGGCCATGCGCGTCTCCAGCGCCAGCGAGGCATAGTCTTCGTACCCCATCAGGCGGGCCTTCTCCAGGCGGGCCTCCAGCAGCTCGCGCACCACGGCCTTGTTGTCGGCGTCATTGCCGTTGTTGCCGCGGTTGGTGTAGGCCTTGAAAATCTGTTCGCGCAGGGCACGGTTGTCGGCATATTGCAGGAAGGGCATCACACTGGGATTTTGCAGGGTAAACACCCACTTGCCCTCCAATCCCTGCTGACGGGCCGTTTCGGCGGCCGAGGCTACCAGCGTGGCGGGCAGGCCGGAGAGGTCGGCTTCGTTGTCGATGATCAGCTTGTAGGCGTTCGTCTCCTGCAGCATGTTCTGCCCGAAGGTGAGCTGGAGCAGGGCGATGCGGCTGTTCAGCTCGCGCAGCTTCTGCTGGTCGGCCTCGCTGAGGTTGGCGCCGCTGCGCACAAAGTCCTTGTAGGTCTCCTCGAGCAGTTTCGTCTGCTCCTTGTCCAGGCCGAGGCGTTCGCGGTTGTTGTACACCTGCTTGACGCGGGCGAAGAGGGCGGCGTTGAGCGAGATGTCGTCGCTATGCGCCGAGAGCAGGGGCGAGAGCTCCTTGCTCAGGGCCTGCAGCTCGGGCGTGGTGTTGCAGCTGTTCTGTCCGCCAAAGACGAGGGACACGCGCCGGAGCAGCGCGCCGCTACGATCGAGGGCGGCGATGGTGTTGTCGAAGTCGGGCACGGAACGCTGGCGCACGATGGCGTCGATTTCTCGTTTCTGTTCTTCCATACCCTTGAGGAAGGCCTCGCGGTAGTCGGCCACCTCGATCTGTTCGAAGGGCGGCACGCCGTAGGGGGTGGTGTACTCGGTGAGGAAGGGGTTTGTCCGCGCGCCCGGGGCGTCGGCCTGGCCGTAGGCAGCCATCGAGGCGCCCAGCAGGGCGGCTGCACAAAGGTTTCTGCAAATGTTTGTTTTCATATCGTTGGATTTGATGGTTTTTCGCTGCACAAAGATAGGATTTTTTTGCCAATCTTCCTTTCGGCAGGCTGGTTGTACTGATTTTTGTTCACTTGCAGGGATGCAAACGGTTGAAAATCGCGATTTTTGTTCACTTGCAGGGATGCAAACGGTTGAAAATTGCGATTTTTGTTTACTTGAAGGGGTGCAAACGATTGAAAATTATGATTTTTGTTCACTTGCACCGGTGCAAACATTCAAAAATTGGATTTTCGGGCCGGCCGCAGTGTGGCGGGCGAATGGAGAGGGACAGGGCTGCCTGCCGAAAAAAGCGGGGGGCGTGCCGGCGGCCTTGCAAGGCTTCGTCGGGCACGCTCCCCGTATCTGTAGAAACGGCGTCGGGCGTCAGCGTAAGGCTTCCACCTCGTCGGGTGTCAGAGGAATCTTCTTGCCCAGGCGGCGGGCACCGTCGGCGGTGATGAGGTAGTCCTCCTCGTTGCGGATGCCGCCGAAGTGGCGGTATTCCTCCACCTTGTCGTAGTTGATGAAATCGGTAAACTTCTGCTGCCCGCGCCACAGGTCGATGAGTTCGGGGGTGAAGTAGATGCCCGGCTCCCCGGTATGCACGAAGCCCGGCTCGAGCGGAATGGCCAGACGCTGGCTCTTGCGGCCGAACTGGGTGCTCTTGGGCTGGCCGTTGTAGCCCACCCACTGCTCGCCGAGGTTCTCCATGTCGTGCACGTCGAGTCCCATCATGTGGCCCAGGCCGTGCGGATAGAACAGGGCGTGGGCACCTTCGCGGACAGCATCTTCGGCATTGCCCTTCATCAGACCCAGCTCCTTCAGGCCTTCCACCATGACACGGGCCGAGAGGTCGTAGACGTCCATATAGGGAATGCCGGGTCGCAGAGCCTTGACGCTCTCCAGATGCATGGCGTTCTGAATCTCGTAGACGGCACGCTGGCGGGGTGTGAAGGTCTTGTCGGCGGGGATGGTGGACGACATGTCGCCGCAATAGCCCGAAGGCAGTTCGGCACCGGCGTCAATGAGGAAGAGGTCGCCCGGCTTGATTTTATTGCCGTGGTAGTGGTTGTGCAGCGTCTGCCCGTTGATGGTGGCGATGGTGGCGAAGGAGAGTTCGCAATTGTTACGCTCGGCCACGTGGTTCATCTCGGCCACCACCTCGTATTCGTACATGCCGGGACGGATGCACTTCATGGCGGCGATGTGCATGTCGGCCGTTACGTTGCAGGCCTTCTCGATTTCTTCGATTTCCTCGGCCGTCTTGTAGTTGCGCTGCGCCACCACGGCACGGATAAAGGGTACAGACCCCTCCTGGCGTGCGGGCGGCAGGCCCAGCCAGTCCATCAGCTTCAACTTGTGCTCGGCGCGGTAGGGCGGCAGGTAATGGATGCTCTGACCGCTCTGCACGGCCTTGTGCAGGTAGCTGACGATATCGGCCGCGGGGCGTGTGTCGGCGATGCCCACGGCTGCGGCTTTCTCGCGGAGCGTGGGCTGCGTACCCATCCAGACGATGTAGTCGATGCTCAGTTCGTCGCCGAAAATGATTTCACGGTCTTCGTCGATGTCGATGATGGCCGACAGCCCGGCGAAGGAAAGTCCGAAATAATAAAGGAAAGTAGAATCCTGACGATAGCGGAAGGTGTTGTCCTCGTAGTTCAGTCCCTGTTCGTCGTTCCCCAGGAACAGCAGGACACCCGAGCCCACGGTTTTCTTCAGCTGGGCTCTGCGCTGTACATAAGTTTCTTTCGCAAACATGGTGTTTCTTGCTTTAAAGGTTGATTGATTGCAAAGATAGCGAAAGGCGAGTGTAGAAGCAAATGAAAACTCAGTTTTCAGTTTGATTATGCCGAGTCGCATCCTGTCTTATTGAAAGATAGTGAAAGGCGAGGGCAGAAACAAACGAAAAACCTTGTTTTTCATTTGCCAGTACGCTCACCTTTCACTATTTTTGCGCTACTATTTAAGAAAAGATATGGCACAAAGCTCCCGACAGATACAGACCCAGGCGCAGCAGCAGGTACAGACGCTCTCGCCCCAACAAATTCTGGTAGTGAAACTGCTGGAACTTCCCGCCGTGGAGCTGGAAGACCGCGTCCGGGCTGAACTCTTGGAAAACCCCGCCCTCGAAGAAGGACGTGAGGAAACCCACGGAGAGGAAGAAGATGTCCGCACGGCCGACGAATCGACCATCAGCGAAGAAGACGGCGGCGACACCGACTACGACTCGCTGAGCGACTACCTCAGCGAAGACGACATCCCCGACTACAAGCTCCAGGAAAACAACCGCAGCCGCGACGAACAGGCCGAGGAAATCCCGTTCTCCGACTCCACCTCCTTCTACGAAACTTTGAAGGAACAGTTGGGCGAACGCAACCTCACTCCCCATCAGCGCGAACTGACCGAATATCTCATCGGCTCGCTCGATGACGATGGCCTCCTGCGTAAGCCGCTGGACAGCATCGCCGACGAACTGGCCATCTATTCCGGCATCGAGGCCACTCCCCAGCAGTTGGAAGAGGCGCTCAAGGTCATCCAGGACTTCGAACCCGCCGGACTGGGAGCCCGCGACCTGCGCGAATGTCTCCTCATCCAGCTTCGCCACAAGAAGGAACAGCTGCCCGCCAAGGCCGACGACAGCCTACTCCGGCTGGAGACCACCATCATCAGCGACTGTTACGAAGAATTCACCCGCAAACATTGGGATAAGATACAGCAGAAGATCGGCATCAGTGAAGACCAGCTCGACCGCGCCATCAAGGAGCTCTGCAAACTCAATCCCCGGCCCGGTGCCTCGCTGGGCGAAGCCGTGGGGAAGAACATGCAGCAGATTGTACCCGACTTCATCGTCGAGACCGAGGACGACGGCACCATCAACCTTTCGCTGAACAACCCCAACGTTCCCGAATTGCGCATCAGCCGCGACTTCTCGGAGATGGTCGAGGAACACACGAAGAACAAGGCCAACCAGTCGAAGGAATCCAAGGAAGCCATGCTCTTCCTGAAGCAGAAGATGGACGCTGCGCAGGGCTTTATCGACGCCGTGAAGCAGCGGCAGAACACGTTGCTCACCACCATGCAGGCCATTATCGACCTTCAACGTCCCTTCTTCGAGGAAGGTGACGAGTCGCTGCTTCGCCCCATGATCCTGAAGGATGTGGCCGAGCGGGCCAAGCTGGACATCTCTACCATTTCGCGCGTGAGCAACAGCAAGTACGTGCAGACCAACTACGGCATCTATCCGCTGAAGTTCTTCTTCAGCGACGGCTATACGAAGGAAGACGGCGAAGAAATGTCGGTACGCGAAATCAAGAAGGCCCTGAAAGAATGTGTCGACAGTGAGGACAAAAAGAACCCTTACACCGACGACGAACTGACCGAGATGTTGGCCGCCAAAGGTTATCCGATAGCCCGCCGCACCGTAGCCAAATATCGTCAGCAGCTGAACATCCCCGTAGCTCGTCTGCGGAAATAGACATAACAAAGAAAGATGGAAGTAAAACTCATAGAAGAAAAGACTCTTATCCGGGTAGCCCGCATGGTATCGGCCATATTCACGCCGTTCTCCATACCTTTCCTGGCTTTCCTGATACTGTTCCTGTTCTCATACCTGAGCATCATGCCCATTCAGTACAAACTCATTGTGCTGGGCATTGTCTACTGCTTCACCATCATGATTCCTGTACTGGCTATCTTCATCTTCAAGAAGATCAACGGTTTCAGTGCGCAGGAGTTGGGCGAGCGCAAGAAACGCTACGTTCCCTTTTTCCTCACGATAACCTCCTACGTATTCTGCTTGCTGATGATGAACCGCCTGAACATTCCGTGGTACATGAGTGGCATCATTCTGGCAGCCCTTATCATGATGGTTATCTGCATTGTGGTTAACCTGAAATGGAAGCTGAGTGAGCACATGGCCGGTGCCGGTGCCGTCATTGGCGGACTGGTGGCTTTCAGTGCCCTGTTCGGTTATAATCCGGTCTGGTGGCTTTGCCTCTTCATTCTGGTGGCCGGTGTGCTGGGTACGGCACGTATCATCCTGGGGCATCATACGCTGGGCGAAGTGATGGGAGGATTTGCCGTGGGCTTCATCTGTTCGCTGATGGTGCTCCATCCCATCGCCAACAGCTTCTACTTCTTCTTCCGTCAGCTGCTGTTCACCTATTAAAAGTCAATTATCAGTGATACACTTATATTTTTAACCTCTAAAACTAAAAATCATGAACTTTCCAAGCAACGTAAAGTACACCAAAGAACATGAATGGATCCGCCAGGAAGGCGACGTAGCCTATGTAGGCATCACCGACTATGCTCAGGAACAACTGGGTGACATCGTATTCGTAGACATCCAGACCGAAGGCGAGACACTGGAAGCCGGCGAAACATTTGGTACCATCGAAGTAGTGAAGACCATCTCTGACCTCTTCATCCCCGTAGCCGGCGAAGTGCTGGAGCAGAACGCAGCTCTGGCCGATCAGCCCGAACTGGTAAATCAGGACCCCTACGGCGAAGGTTGGCTCATCAAGATCAAGCCTTCTGCTGATGCCGATTTCGACAGTCTGCTCGACGCCGAAGCCTACAAGGCACTGGTCAACGAATAATAATTGATAAACGGTTGGCGGTTAGTGGTTGACAGTCAGCAAGCTGTACGTAAACATCACTAACCGCTGATCATTAACCACTAATCACTAACTACTAATCATGACTCCAATCGTAAGCATCATCATGGGTAGTACGTCCGACCTTCCTGTCATGGAGAAGGCCGCCCAGCTGCTCAATGATTTCCACATTCCGTTCGAAATGAACGCACTCTCGGCCCACCGTACGCCCGAGGCCGTAGAAGAGTTTGCCAAGAACGCCCGCAAGCGTGGCATCAAGGTCATCATCGCTGCCGCAGGTATGGCTGCAGCCCTGCCAGGTGTTATTGCTGCCAACACCACCCTGCCCGTCATCGGCGTACCCGTCAAAGGCGCTGTGCTCGACGGTGTGGATGCCCTCTATTCTATCATTCAGATGCCTCCCGGCATTCCTGTAGCGACGGTAGCCATCGACGGTGCCATGAATGCCGCCATCCTGGCCGTACAAATCCTGTCGCTGAACGATACAGCCCTCGCGCAAGCTTTCGCCGCCTACAAGGAAGGCCTGAAGAAGAAAATCACCAAGGCCAACGAGGACCTGAAGGACGTAAGATACGAGTACAAGACGAACTAAAAAATGAAGAATGAAGAATTAGGAATGAAGAATCGGTCATCGCATCCCCATTCTTAATTCTTCATTCTTAATTCTTCATTCATTATGGATTTATTCAACTATTCCCGCAGGGAAACATCTGTAGTCAATATCGGTGCCACTCCGTTGGGAGGCGACAATCCTATCCGCATACAGAGCATGACCAATACCGCTACTCAGGATACCGATGCCTGCGTAGCCCAAGCCAAACGTATAGCCGATGCGGGCGGAGAATACGTGCGGCTCACGACACAAGGCGTGAAGGAAGCCGAAAACCTTCGCAATATCAATGCTGCCCTGCGCCGCGACGGCTACATGACGCCGCTGGTAGCCGATGTACACTTCAATCCGCACGTGGCCGACGTGGCCGCTCTCTATGCCGAGAAGGTACGTATCAATCCCGGTAATTACGTAGACGCTGCCCGTACCTTCAAGCACCTGGAGTATACCGATGAGGAATATGCGCAGGAATTGCAGAAGATATGCGACCGCTTTGTCCCCTTCCTGAACATCTGTAAGGAAAACCACACGGCTATCCGCATCGGCGTGAACCACGGCTCCCTGTCCGACCGCATCATGTCGCGCTACGGCGACACACCCGAGGGCATGGTAGAATCGTGCATGGAGTTTCTGCGCATCTGTGTAGACGAGCATTTCACCGACGTAGTCATCTCCATCAAGGCTTCGAATACGGTAGTTATGGTGCGGACGGTACGCCTGCTGGCAGCCGTCATGGAAAAGGAAGGCATGCACTTCCCATTACATTTGGGTGTGACCGAGGCAGGCGACGGCGAGGACGGACGCATCAAGTCGGCCCTGGGCATCGGCGCCCTGCTGGCCGACGGACTGGGCGACACCATTCGTGTATCGTTGAGCGAGGCGCCCGAGGCCGAGATTCCTGTGGCCCGCAAGCTGGTGGACTACGTGACGCGCCGCAAGGATCATCCTTATATCCCCGGCCCGAACATCCCGACCTTCAACTATCTGGCTCCTTCGCGCCGACAGACCGTGGCCGTGCGCAATATCGGCAGCGACAATGTGCCCGTTGTCATTGCCGCCCGTCTGGACGGCGACCTGACGACCGATCCGCAGTTCGCTCCCGACTATATCTATACCGGCCACCAGCTGCCTGCCGACGTACAGGAAGGTGTGCAGTACATTGTCGATGCCGACGTGTGGGAAGGAAAGCCCAATACCTGGCCTGCCTTCAAGGGCGACCAAATGCCTTTCGTAAGCAGTTGCAACGCTGCACTGAAATTCCTCTTCATTACCTATATGGGGTTGAACGACGAGGCGCTCGCCTGTCTGAAGTACCATCCCGAAATTGTACTTGTGGCACAGAGCAACCATCCCAACCGGCTGGGTGAGCAGCGTGCGCTTGTCCACCAGCTGATGCAGGAAGGTCTGTCCAATCCTGTTGTCTTCTTCCAGCACTATGCTGAGGAGGAGAAGGAAAACTTGCAGATCAAGGCGGCAACCGACATGGGCGCCCTTGTCTTCGACGGCCTGACGGACGGTATTTTCCTCTACAACCAGGGCAGAATCCCCGCCACCACGCTGGACGCCACCGCCTTCGGTATCCTACAGGCCGGTCGTTTGCGCACCAGCAAGACCGAATACATTTCCTGTCCCGGCTGCGGACGCACGCTCTACGACCTGCAGAGCACCATCGCCCGCATCAAGGCCGCTACGTCGCACCTGAAAGGGCTGAAGATAGGCATCATGGGCTGCATTGTCAACGGCCCGGGCGAGATGGCCGATGCCGACTATGGTTACGTGGGTGCCGGACGCGGCAAAATCAGTCTTTACAAGAAGAAGGAATGCATCGAGAAGAACATTCCCGAAGAAGAGGCGGTAGAGAAGCTCATCGAGCTCATCAAGGCTAACGGAGACTGGCAGTAAACATTGCGGACATGACGCAAAGGCATGCTTAGATTGAGGCATGTCTTTGTGCCGTGTCCATGATTTCTATCCATTTGTGGCAGGAATAGAAAGCCAACACTCTTTCTTTCAGCAGATATGTGTACTTGGCCTGTGATTGCTTGGACAATGCATCGGCCAGTTTCATCTTGATTTCATTATATTCAAATACCGTGGATTTCCCTGCCGCATACTTCTCCAACGCATACCGATGCGCTTCCTGATTGGCCATGACTGCCTTTGTGGTCGATTCGTATTTCTCAAAAGCCGAAACCGCATCGGTATAAGCCTGCTCGATGTCCTTATATAGCTGCTTCTTCTCATTCTCCAACGCCAACCTCGCATTATCTTCCTCAATGCGTGCCGCCCTTATCTGGTTTCTTGTAGAAAAGCGATCAAACAAGGGGATACTGATGGTAAAACACAGACTCTTCTGCATATTGTTGCTGAATTGCCTGCGAAAGGTTTCGCTTAATCTGCTTTCATTGTCGTAATATCCGGTATTAATGCCTGCGGCAAAAGAAATGGTCGGATAATACCCGGCTTTTGCTATCTTGACTTCTTTGGCTTTACTCTGCAAGGAATAAAAAGCCTGGTGTATCTGTGGCATACAAGTCAAGGCATTCTGATAAATGTGCAACGGACTGAGCGTATCCGACACGGTCACATTGCCTCCCAATGAATCAATTTCAAAGTTTTCATACCCTTTCAGTTCCATCAATTGAGCCAAGTCCAGGAAAGCCAAGCGAAGTGAATTTTTTGCCTCGGTGGCCGTCAACTCATCATCGGCCAATTGCGCCCGTACATCGTACAATTGCGATTCAGGAGCTTTCCCATTTTCTATCAGCAACAAAGTACGCGCTTCCTGTTCCTTAGTCAGTTGGATCTGCTCCAGAGCTATACGATAGATTTCTTTATTCAGCAATATCTGAAAATAGGCACTCGTTACATTCAGCGAAAGATTATTTTCTATCAGTTCCCGGTTTGCTTCTGCAGTCAATAAATCAAACTTGTTTTGCGAAAGCGATACTGTCCGTTTGAACCCTGCGAATATCGGCAACTCAGTACTGACGGAAAAAGAAGAATTTTTAATGTTGCTGTTCTCATACGTATTGTTCTGATTCAAAGAACGCCCATAGGTAAAGTTTTGCGAAGCCCCGGCATTTAAGTCTGGAAGGATACTGTTCTGCAGGCTATTCTTCTGTATCTTCAAACTTAGAACCTGATTCCGGCTTTGCTTCACTTCAATGTTATGTTCAACGGCATAATCAATACATTCCGATAATGTCCATCGCTTTTGTTGGGCTTGTATGTTTTCTATGCCTGCTAAATAAATAATAGCCGTGCATGTAACGGTCACTAACTTGTTCATACTCATTTCAGAATTTGCGCTAACCTTTCTTTTCGCATCGTTAACTTAATATCTCAAATTGCTCATTCCACAATCGGTTATAGATTCCATCGGACTTGAATAATTCCTTGTGCGTGCCTATTTCGACCACCTGTCCTTGATCAATGACCACAATCGTATCCGCGTTTTTCACGGTACTCAAGCGGTGCGCAATCACAATAATTGTCTTTCCCCGCTGGGCCAACACATTCAGTGTCTGCTTCACGTACTTCTCCGATATGGAATCCAGCGAAGAGGTTGCTTCATCGAATATCAGGATTTCAGGCTCCTTGTACAAGGCACGGGCAATGGCAATGCGCTGCCGTTCCCCTCCGGACAAGGAAGCTCCGTGTTCACCGATATATGTCATATAGCCGTTAGGCAAATGGTCAATGAAGTCCTTCAACCCCAATTGTTCCACCAAGTCCACAATCCGCTTCATATCCGGCTGAAGGTCACCCACCGCAATGTTCTCGATAATCGTCCCGGCAAACAATTCGATTTGTTGGGGCACGGTGCCCACCCAGCGGCGAAGGCTCTTATTGTCAATCTGCGCAATGTCATAATCACCGATGCGGATTTTTCCGGCCTGTATGGGATAGATGTGCTGCAACAAGGAAACCAACGTGGTCTTCCCTGAACCGCTTTCACCGATGACAGCCGTTGTCTTTCCTTTCTCAATCTTCAAGTTCAGCCCGTTAAACACCTCTTTGCGTGAACCGTAACGGAAAGACACATTCTCAAAAGTGATATCCCCAATCATGTCCGGCTCCAGCACAATCTTCTGCGAATCGTCCTGTTCCCGCTCCAAATCCATAATTTGGAAAAGGCGGTCGGCGGCAATCAGTGCATCCTGAATAGTCTGATTGGATGAAATCAGCGAACCAATAGGCAAGATGACATAACTGATCAGCGAATAGAACACCATTAACGCGCCCGGTGTCAGTTCCTTGTCAATCACCAATGTACTACCCACCCAAAGCACGGCAATGGTGATGGCCGTGGATACAAACTGGATGCCCCCTTGCGCCATGATGGCACCATAGATGCTTCGGAATGTATTCTTCAGCAAATGAACAAAGCGTGTTTCCGTTTTCAGATTGGCAAAATCCTCGATGCCGAACCGCTTGATGGTAGAAATCGAATTGATGGATTCCACCAACTGTGATTCCAAATCCGCGCTGCTCTCCATGATGCTGCGCTGATACTTCTTGTTCAGGCGGTTAAATCCCCAGAAGATAAGTAGGAACAAGGGAGCGGATGCCAATGTGATCAGAGCCAACTTCCAGGAGTAAACGAACATCAGTCCCACCGAGAACAGCAGAATCATCAGGTTCACCACCAAGTCCAGCGACACATTGTTGATGAAATTGCGTATCTTCACCGCATCGTTCACACGCGAAATGATTTCGCCTACCCGCATCGTGTCAAAGAACTGTTGCGGGAGCGTCAGCAGATGCTTGTAATAGCCCAATATCAAGGCCGCGTCAATCCGTTGGCCTGTCTTCAGTGCCAAGATGCTCTTCATGGCTCCGATGAAGGTTCGCAACAGCAGGATGACAATCATCACCACGCCCATCAGGTTAAGCAAGTTGATATTTTCGTCCACCAGCACATAGTCCGTAATCTTGCCCACGTATACTGAGGTGGACAAGCCGAGAATACTGTATACCAACGCACCGAAAACGGCCTGTATCATTACGCTTCTGTGAGGAGCCAGCAGCGAGAAGAACTTGCGGGCCATGCTGGTCTTCATATTGCCTTTTTTGAAACTTTCTTCCGGTTCCATCAGGATCAGTACGCCTGTCCACATACTTCCGAATGTTTCGTTGGGCACTTTGTGCATCCGGCCATCGCCTGGGTCCATGTAAGTGATATGCTCTTTTTCCACTTTGTAGATGACTACAAAATGCTGTAACCGTTCGTGCACGATGACGTGGGCAATGGTGGGCTTGGGTACGATACGCAATGCCTCGAACAGGGCCTTAACCCCTTTGGCTGAAAGTCCCAGACGGTTGGCCGCTTCAATCAACCCCAGTACATTGGTGCCTTTCTGGTCGGTGAACGCATATTGTCGGATACGTGCCACGGGAAATTGCAGTCCGTAATGTGCGCATACCGAAGCCAGGCAGGCCGCTCCGCAGTCTGTAATATCGTGTTGCTTTATCTTAATTCCTTTTTTGTACATATTCGTTGCCTACTATTTTAATGTTTGTATTCAATTCAATTTCGCCACCATTGTTTCATTCTCATATTGTCGGGGATTTACCCAATCGTCCATTTTCTGATAAAGCAGATCAAACAACGAGCGGCGGGAGACCATGAAATGTGCACTGACCGTCATTCCCTTCTTCAGTTTTCCAACCCGTCCGTTCTTCAGTTGCAGGTAATCGCGTTCTATCTCGCATTTCACCTTATAGAAAGAGTTTCCTTGGCTGTCCGTCAGGAAATCCGATGAAATCTCCTTCACTTTACCCGGAATCGTGCCCCATTCGTTGTAATTGAACGATTCCACCTGCATCTTTACAGGCATTCCTACGCTCATAAAGCCGATGTTACGGGGTGTAACATACACTTCCAGACAGAGCGTGGAATCCGGGCTGATGACTGCCAAAGTTTGCCCTGCCTGGATGCTGCTTCCTCTGTACACGCCGGAAAACTGGTCTACCGTTCCAGCTACCGGGCTGCGCACAATATACAAATCCTTGTCTTTCACCTCCTGTTTCAGACTGGAATTCATTTCGTTATAGGTGTTTTGATAGGTGTTTTTGTCGGCCTGCCATGTACTGAGCTGGCTCTGCATCAACGAAGCCAATTCATTGCGCTGGTTCTGCAACTTGAAGTAATAACCATCATACTCTTCTTCGGAAATCACTTTCTTCTCAAACAGCGTTTTGTTGCGCATGTATTCTTTTTCCGCCTGTGCTAAGGCTGTTTCCAGTTCTTGTTTTTTTCGGATAAAATAAATGTATTCCTGTTGCCGAACCGGCGAACTGAACGTGTTCGGCTTCTCTCCCTTGGCCAAATAAGCCAAGTCCATCAGTTGGGCACTGCAATCGTTCAAACGGCTGATCTGGTAACTGATTTTATAATCCGAATTGGCTGTCTTGAATCGAAGAATGACATCCCCTTTTTTTACCTGTTCACCTTCCCGTACGAACACCGAGTCCACTATCTCTGTAACGGAAGAAGTGATTTCCGCTTTTTCTGCTATCGGTCTGACCACTCCGCTTCCCTGCACCGAAATGTCCACATAGATAAACGGAAGTGCTACAAGAGTTGCTGTAATGGCTAATAAAACCACCCAATAGATAACTTGCGATTTGGTCGTGTGTTGATAGATGTACGTTTCAATACTGTTTTCTATCCATTCGTTCGGTAATAACATAGCTTTTATGTTTTGTAAATATGGCTACTTTTCTTAGCAAAAAGAAGTTAGAGAAATATAAACTAAAAGTGGAGGTAACAAAATTGACAACAATGATATATGAATTGAAATTCCTTTTGATAATAAATATATGATCAGATGCCCATATATGTAAAACCAACAGCCTGTATTTATGATACTTAAATCATTTAATGTAAGGCCCCATATGTATTTCATATTAAGAAGATCTTCAGCTGTAGATAAATACTTTCCGTTTACATATTTAATAAGATTATACCATAGGAAATAGTTATATACTAAAAAAGGAATGAACGAAAAACATATTGTGCAGAAATACTGTTTTGTGTTTAGTTTCCTTTCAAATATATCGCAAATTACAATTTTGGATGTTGAGAATATGAATAAACAAATACCTAAAGGAATGAGTGCTGCTACTATATTATTCAATGCAAACGCAATTCCATATGCAGTTGGAATCTTTTCTATATGTGCAATTCTAAGTTGTATTGCATTAGAAAATTCTGTGATGCAATAAGAAGATAATGAAAGTAATAAGAGTATGACTAAGGCTAATGTAAACGTTATATTGTTTGGTCTCATAATAAATCAGATCATTGATATATGGGTTTCGATAAAAGCAGCTACAATAGTGATTATTATACACGCCATACTTAATTGTATGGTCTTTTTAACAGATAGAATGTTCTTATGTAAAATTATCTTATTGGATATGGAAAAGCCAAGAAGAACAGACAGAATTAGCGGAATTAATTCAATTGAATGTGGTATTGTACTGCATAGCATATCCTGTGTTCCCAAAAGTGGAAATAATGATTTTATAATATAGCCATGTATATAGGCATTGTAAAATACAAATACCAGAGAAAAAATTCCAAAGCTGAAGATACCTAAAATAACATTTTTCAATATTACGATAATATTATTTTCTGTTATCCACAAAAAACTCTTAAAATGAGATTCATTGTGAATTGTAAGAAGCTTTTGATAGTCTGAAATAGAGGATGATGCTGTATCTATAAATGAATATTCAACAATTAATCCAATTAGGAATCCTATTGCGTACACCAAGAAGCTTATACATATTATGATTTGACACTTTTTTTCTTTCATATTCGGGGAGGTAGATAGCAGTGCCAAAACCAAATACTATGATATTCATATTCCAATGCGGGGAAATGGATAAGATAAATTTTGGCTTTGGCACAAAAATATAGCGAATATCCACTGTATATTCAGTGATAAGCTTTTATACTTATCAGTTTGAGTATTATTGAGGTGAATATTTTTGTGGGGAACGGAATAAATGTGTCTATACTGTTTTACAAGCCGACTGTTGCGCCTGCTACGGCTCCTGCAACATTCCCAAATGCCATGCCCCAAGCTGCTCCTTGTAAAGTCGCATCTGCAACTCCTATTACTGAAATAGCAAGTCCGGCTTCTGCACTAGCACCATTTTTTGCAGCCAAATATCCGATACCGGCATATAATTCACTTACTTTGTTCGTTTTTCTATTAACCAATAAAGATGAACTGATGCATAATCCTACAACCAATGAAAGGGCTGTCACTTTTTTAATTACATTTTTCATGACTTGATAAATAATTGAATTGTTAATATTTTGGTTCTGCAACCTATTAAAACTTATCTGAACTCGATTTTTCTGACAACTATGATACCTATGATTAGTATGGCTATAGCTGACATACATGCTCCGAAACCAATTGCATGAAGGAAATGGTCTTCTATAAATTTAATGTATATCCAAAAGGATAAATAGGAAGATAGTGCCCCTATGCAAAAACACGTCCAAAATGGTAATGGCTCTTTGGAAGGATGGAGTGTCTTCCCACATTGTTGGCATTGTATGGGATAATTTGTTCCGTGCCAACAATATAACAATCTTGTTCTAAGATCGATGGTATTGTGGCAATGTGGACATTTTCTTTTCATGGCTTTCCCCTTATTTAATAAATTGTTCATGCTTTAGAATCTAATATATCGTTGTTTCTGTCGCAAAAGTAAGTCTTAAGTCGGATGATGAAAGTTGTTCCTTTGTTAATGTTATGTTATTAACCCCAAGGATATTTTTTTATAAACTATGGTTATTAATCTTTTTTTGTACCTACTATCATATATATTAGTTGCCCATTGACTACAACCCATTTATATTTTTCTCCACCAAAGATGTTTAAAGCCTCTTCTTTACTTAATTCGTTCATTATTTTTTTCATATTCTATTTTTTTTATTTATGCTGCAAATTTAGTATGAGATAGAGAGGTGAAAAGTTTTCTTTTTGTTATCGTTACGTTAATAAAGAGAATATGCTAATATCTATTGATGTAATATGTTGAATTATTGGTCGATAATATCTTTGGTGAATATGGATGAAATTACAATTGATAATTAATTTAAAATTGTGACATGCAATTAGTGCTCTGTTTGGGAAAAAATGTAACTTTGTAAAAAATGTTATGAAATCTTTGAAGAATAATAAATGCTTTTATTGGATTACTTCTATCAGTATAGTGGTTATGTTACTCTTACAAATAACATGGCTATATAATACATATATTCTTATACAAACCGATATAAGAGAGAAAATTTCTGAGATTCTAGAGAGCTCCCTAAAAAGGGAAGTAAGTGTGATTGCCTTAAATTTGCCTGAAGGGGTAGAAATTATAGGAGGACCGGAGGGAGAAACTATATCTCAATGTACTTATCTTTATGATGGGTTACTGAAACTTGGAATGGAATTTTCTAATGATAGAATAGATTCTATAGCCAGTCTATTATTGAGAGAGGAAAATTTGAATTGTGAATTTACTATTCGTTATCTAGATACAAAAAGAGATAATGTAAGTGGTGAGGATGATATTTTTGTGATAAAATCAGATATTATACCACTTAAATTGGACTTGTCTAAAGGGGTGCAGCTTGTATTGCGCAATCCATATATTGTTATTTTGCAGCGTATGGTACTATTGATAGTAGCTACCTTAATGATGGCATCATTTATTGTTTTCTGCATTATCTACCAACTTAGGATTATATCCCACATGAATAAAATCTTCAAAATCCGCGAAGATTTCTCTTATGCCATGATTCACGATATGAAAACCCCACTTACCACAATCGTTATGACGCTTAACTTGTTGCATACCGGCCGGTTGGAAGGTAAGCCGGAAAGAAAAGAGAAGTATTTCCAAATCGCCGAGAATGAAGCCGACCATTTATTGACGTTGACCAATAAAGTGCTGACAATCTCCAAATTGGAACAGCATAAGCTGGATATGAAGAAAGAGGAAATCGAATTAGCTCCTATGGTAGATAGACTGGTCGATAAGTTTACTGCCAAAGCAGATAAGCCGATACGCTTTGTGAAAGACTTGCAAGCTACAGAGGTCTATGCCGATGAGGAATATTTGGAAGAGGTGTTGGATAATCTGATAGACAATGCCGTCAAGTATTCCAAAGAGAGTGTGGAAATCACCCTCAGTTCGTCGTGCAACGACAGTCATACCATTCTCATAGTGAGAGACAACGGGATAGGTATTTCGGAAAAAGACCAGAAGGTGGTATTCAATAAATTCGAGCGTGGCGCTGCCGGGCGCCGGAAACGCAAACAAGGCGCTTCCGGATTCGGCTTGGGACTTCACTTTGTGCAACAAGTGGTGGAGGCGCATGGTGGAAGTATATTCGTAAACAGCAGTGAGGGGCTGTATACCGAATTTGTTATATCTTTGCCGTTGTTGGTGCAAAATTTGAAATAAAAGCTGTTCCTATGATTAAATTGTTATTAGTGGAAGATGATGCCAATCTGCGCTATGTGATACAAGGCGGTTTGGAAGATATTATCGGCGGTTACGAAGTACGTACAGCTGCTACCGGTGAAGAAGGGCTGAGAGTTTGGGAAGAATTCAAGCCCGACATCATCATCAGCGACATTGACATGCCGGGAATGGACGGTTTCGAGATGGTGAAACGCATTCGGGAAATAGATCGTGAAACACCTGTATTGTTTGCCTCAGCGCTGACCTCACCCAAGGACGTGCGGAAAGGCTACGAAATGGGCGTGAACAACTACATCAAAAAACCGTTCATCGCCGACGAACTGGATGCGCACATGAAAGCCATTCTGAAGCTGAAAGAAGGGGTTGGCAGCAGAACGGAAACCGGTTTTTGCCGGTTCGGCCACTATACTCTGGATACCGAACACGCCAATCTGCGTGACGACCGTACCGGCCGGCATCGGGTATTGACACTGATGGAAGCCAAAATCCTGCAAATCTTAGCTCAGAATAAGAACGAGATTATTCGTCGCGAAGCCATCTTGAGCCGTTGCTGGAATACGGAGGATGATTATTTCGCCTCGCGCAGTCTCGACGTATTCATATCCAAACTTCGCAAACTCTTCGAGGATGATTCGGATATCGAGATTAAAACTATCCGCTGCGTGGGTTGGGTGTTGTATGTGCACTAAAGTGTTGCATTATAAAAAACGTAACTTTGTGAATATATCAAAGGAAATGATGGCTAAAATACAGGTAAACAAGCAATTGATAACACGTCAGAAAACTTTCGGGATATTGGCGGCATGTTGCAACAAAGCCAGGATGCAGACGGTTGGGGCAAGAAAACCTTGCAACGGCTGGCAGCGGGCTTGAAGAACGATTATTCCGAAATAAAAGGATTTACTGTACGCAACATGCAATATATGGTGCAGTTCTTCAACGAATATAATCAGGAATCTACGATGATAAAAGAGGGTGATACTTCAATTGCGCAACCACCGGTTGCGCAATTGGGAAAGTACAATTTTACTCTTCCCATCAAACATCTGGATTGGACGCACAACTTGATTATTATGCAACAAGTTAAGGATATTCGTGCCCGTTATTGATACATGGTGCAGAGTATCACATCCCATTGGTCAAAACGCTATCTGCAAGAAGCTATCAAACTTGACGATTATGGCAAGCATGGAGCGTTGGCTAACAATTTCACTGAAACCTTGCCCGTATCGGAAGCTAACGATGTAAAATCAATGCTCAAATACTTACTCAGAATCTCTTTTTCTTAATGACTATCTCTAAAAATGGTTGTCAAATTTGAGTGCGATTAACTAATCTGTTCATAGATGCATTTCACTCTCATCAAGTCCATAGTTATATCCGTCAAGTCCCTCTTTACAACTGCCAAGTAGATGTTTACACCAAGCATCTTCGTATATCCCCCTACCCAAACAATTATTGGGGAACACTGCTTTCGGCAAAAAAAAGCACTGCTTTGCAATGGACAAAACAGTGCTTTAACGAAAGTGATATTTTTCACATCCAAAAGAAAAACTGATTTCTCCTAAAATGGATTCACGGATTCATCTTTCTAGCTATCTCGCTTTAAATGTGAGAATTAAGGTGAAAGGAAACGTTTCACGGGGGTGAACTGTTTTGAAAGGGGAAGTACTGAGTGGTTCATCATTAAGTTGGTTTCACTATAAATGGCAGGTTCTCAGAAGATTACAATGAATTCACTCTCGAAAGAGCTTCAATTTCTAACTTGTGAAAGCAAAGAATGTTGATTTTCGTTGATTATGGTTGATTATCGTCCGTTATTTACGCTGAAAAACTTGACTTCGCCTTCCTGATGTCGTATCTTTACGACAAGATAAACAACTACTTTTATGAACCTGATTTGCCAACTGAGAGATTTCTTTTTTCGTGAAGAACCATCCGTTTCGTCGTACGACCGGCTGCTTGCCGATCTGAACCGTGCCTGCTCCCGCCTGCCCGAAGGACAGGCCTTCCTCGTGATGGGCGACGGCGAGTTCACTGTCCGCCTGACCTGGAAACCCCGGCAGGAAGATGCGGAGAAACGCATGTTCAGCCTGAACGGACAGAATGAAGTGACGGAATGGGTAGAAACAGCTCCATCTGCCGTGGAAGCGAAGAAACCAGTAGCACAGCAGGCAGAAAAGGAACCGAAACAGCAACGGATGATGCAGCGCCTCTCATGCTACCTGAAACTGCACTATGCTTTCCGCTACAACCTGCTGACGGAACGGACGGAATGCGCCCGCCTGAATACAGAAAAAGCCGATGAGTCTCACCTCCTTACTTATACACCCGTAGACAGCCGTATCCTGAACGGCATCGCTCTCAGTGCCATCGAAAACGGCGTGGAGTGCTGGGATCGTGACATCAAGCGATATGTGGAATCCGACCACGTACAAGACTACCACCCCTTTGAACTCTATTTCAATAACTTGCCCGCATGGGACGGCAAAGACCGCGTAACGGAGTTGGCAAAACGGGTATCCGATAAGGATGTCTGGGTACGCGCCTTCCACCGCTGGATGCTAGCCGTCACAGCCCAGTGGACAGGCTCAGGCAATCGTGGCCGCAGGGCTAACAGTGTGTCTCCGCTTTTGGTTAGCCCCACACAGGGCTTGGGTAAGTCTACTTTCTGCCGTATGTTGCTCCCCCAAGAATTGCGTGACTACTTTACGGAGAGCTTCGACCTGACCAACGCCTCGTCGGCGGAGAATAAACTGGCCTCTTACGGCCTGATCAACCTGGACGAGTTTGATCGTCTTCCCGCCAGCCGGATGCCCCAGCTGAAGAACCTGATGCAGATGGAAGACCTGCGTGTGCGTCGTGCCTACCGCCGTGCGGCCGAATCGTTGCCAAGAATTGCCTCATTCATCGGTACAAGCAACCGCCGCGACCTGCTGACCGACCTTTCGGGCAGCCGCCGTTTCATCTGTGTGGAAGTGGAGCATGCCATCGACTGTACGACCTCCATCGACCACGCCCAGCTTTATGCCCAACTGCTGCACGAACTGAACAGTGGTGAGCGCTGCTGGTTCAGCAAGGCCGAAGAGGCCGAAATTCAGGCGGCCAACCGTCCGTTCTACCGCATTACGCCCGCCGAAGAACTTATCGGCAGTTGTTTTGCGTTTGCCGAGGTAGGCGAGCAAGGTGCCCGCCTGATGTCTGCAGCAGATATTTATACCGTGCTGAAGAAAAAGAATCCCGCTGCCTTGAAAGACTGTTCTTGTACTTCGTTCAGCCGCCTGTTGGCCCAGTTGGGGCGGAGGGTACACACAAGGTATGGCAATGGGTATTGGGTGAAGAAGCGATAACCCCTGCTAAGGTTGTATTACTTCTCTGCTACCGCCGGGTCAGCCGTAGCCTTCGGGCTGAGCAGGCTGTGATATTTTTCCGTATCGCCCAATACCTTTAACGCCTCTTTCAGGTCGGGGTCATCCTTCAGCTGCTGGATGATGCTGCCTTTCTGATAATAGTAACGCTTCAGGATTTCGATAGAAATCATATTGCGTATGTCCTTTGCGAAATAATCCAGGTCGTGGTCCAGGTTATGCTGGAGCTTCTTCTCCAATGCTTCGAATTCGCCGGAGGCATCTTTCAGGTAGCCTTCGAATTCGGCCATTTCCTTCAGGCTTTTCAATATCTTTTCTGTCTGTTGGTCGTACTTGAAGTCGGCCTTCCGTACCATCTCCTTGAAGTCGGCATAGTCGGCATCGGTCAGTTCGAAGTGCTGGGCGTCGGCAATGGTTTCGTGCTTCAGGCAATACTGTGTGGCGTAGTCGAATATCAGGTTGTCGTTCACCAGATAGAACAGAATGTTGGGCAGTTTCTCCTGCTCTACCTGTATGTCGGGAGTCACGCCGCCACCATCGCGCACTTCGCGCCCGGCTGCTGTATGGAATACCGTTGTCAGACTGTCCGGAATACGACCTACGCTGCCGTCGGCATTGCGGTGCTTGTAGTCGATGGCCTGCACGCAGCGTCCGCTGGGGATGTAGTATTTGGAAGTCGTGATTTTCATCTGTCCGCCATAGGGCAGGGAGCGTGTGGTCTGTACCAGTCCCTTGCCGTACGTGCGTGTACCGACAATCACCGCACGGTCCAGGTCCTGTAATGAACCGGCCAGGATTTCCGAAGCCGATGCCGTAGAACTATTGACTAACACAGCCAACGGGATATCCAAATCGATGGGTTCGCGCAATGTTTTGTAGGACATATTGATTTGTTCGATTTTGCCTCGGGTGGTTACTAAGGTTTTTCCACGTGGTAAGAAGTAATTGGCAATATCCACCGCCTCGTCCAGCAATCCGCCGCCGTTGTTGCGCAGGTCGATGACCAGCGAGGTGATGCCCTGCTTCTTCAGGTCGAGGAACGCCTGTTTGAACTCGCGTGCAGGTTTACCTGAGAATGTACTGAGGTTGATGTAGCCCACATTGTTTTCCAGTTTCGTATAATAAGGTATGATAGGCAGCTCGATGGCCCGGCGTACTAGTTCGAATTCCAGTGGTTTCTCCACGCCCGGACGTTGCACTGTCAGCTTGAAGCTGGTACCCGCCTGGCCGCGGAGCATTTCGCTGATTTCCTGGTTGTTCTTTCCTTCCAGATCCTGTCCGTCGATGGCCATCAGGATATCGCCTGCCTTCAGTCCTGCTTTGGCTGCCGGCATACCTTCGTAGGGTTCGCCTATCATGGAACGCTTCAGTTTCGTATTCCAGGTGATGATAGAGCCGATACCGCCATAGGTGTTCTTCAGCATCTGCTCCAGTTCGCTCTGGTCGTCCTCGGGATAATAGGCCGTATAGGGGTCGAGCGAATAGAGCATGGCGTCGATGCCCTCACGGATCGTTTTGTTGGCATCAATCGTATCTACATACAGCAAGTCCAGTTCTTTCACGATTGAACTGAAAATGTCGATATTCTTGGCTAACTGAAAACTGCGGTTGTCACTGTTCTTGAAACTCAGAAATGCTGTGCCAGCCACTATCAGCAACAACAGAGCGATCCAACGTACTTTACAAAATCTTTTCATATTCATATCTGTCATACAATGTTCTTGTTCATAAGTTTTCGATCTCTTTCTTGATATCCTTCCAGCAGGCAGCGGTAAGTTCGGCTCCTACGACCTGAATGACTTTCGCAGCAAGTATGGAAGCGATGCGGGCACATTTTTCGAGTGAGCAGCCGGTGACCAGTCCGTACAGAAAGCCGGCGGCAAAGTAGTCGCCTGCTCCTGTCGTATCGGCTACTTTAGACACTTGTACTGGTGCTACCTCCAGTACCTGAGTCCCTTTGCGCACCAACGATCCGCGGGCTCCCAATTTCACTATAGCTATGCTGCATGTTTGCGCCAGGGTTTCCAAGGCTTCTTCGGGTGTTCCGCCGGCAAAAGCTTTCGCTTCTTCTTCGTTGGCAAAAACAATGTCCACGTATTTGTTTAACAGCAACGAGAAGAATTCTCTGTCTGCATCTACTATATTATAGCTGGCCATATCCAGACAGACTTGCAATCCGGCTTCTTTGGCCAGTTCTACGGCCCGCAGAATCATGTCGTGGTCTTGTACCAAATAACCTTCGACAAACAGATAGGTGTATCCCTTGAACATGTCCAGCGACAAATCTTCGGCCTTCAGTGCGGCTGCGGCTCCCAAATAGGTACCAAACGTACGTTCTCCATCGTTTTGGGATATAAAGGTGGAAGCAATTCCTGTAGGCAGGGTAGAAGAGACAAGCAGATGATCTTCGATACCTTTGCTCTCCAGTGTGCTTTTCAGGAAGTCGCCATAAGAATCTGAACCGATTTTCCCGATGAATCCACTGGGAGCTCCCAGGCTTGCCAAAGCTCCGATGGCATTGCCGGCTGAGCCGCCTGCTGCCTTATAGGTCTTCAGATCCTTAAAATATGCCGTGATAAGGTTGAACCGTTCTTCGTCGATCAATGTCATGCTACCTCGCGGAAGTCCCATCTGTTTCAGGACCTCATCACTCTCAAAAGTGGCCAAAACATCGACTAAAGCGTTGCCTAATCCAATTATTTTCTCCATTTCGATAAATTTTTCTGCAAAGATATTGCATATTTCAAAATATCCTATTAATTTTGCACCGCATTTGAGAAAAAACAACACTCTTCGTTAGCTCAGTCGGTTAGAGCATCTGACTGTTAATCAGAGGGTCCTTGGTTCAAGTCCAAGACGAAGAGCTCCTTCAAATGCAACATTCTTCGTTAGCTCAGTCGGTTAGAGCATCTGACTGTTAATCAGAGGGTCCTTGGTTCAAGTCCAAGACGAAGAGCAGAAGTCCGCAACAAGCGGACTTTTTTGTTTTCAGGCCTTTCCCTAGCGAGGGGAGTGGCGGACAAAAAAAGAGGAGAAAAGCATATCGGACTATTGCTTTTCTCCTCTTTTTCTTTTGGTGCGGGTGATAGGACTCGAACCTACACGCCTTGCGGCACCAGATCCTAAGTCTGGCGCGGCTGCCAATTACGCCACACCCGCAACGGTGTTTGCTTGTTCAGCGGGGCAAAGGTAGAAAATATTTTTTGTTCTTCCAACTATTCACGGCTTTAGTTTTTCAAGGTTTCACTTGCAGCAGGCTTCGGGCTTCTTCGATGAGGGTGTCTATCTGGCGTTCGTAAGCAGCTACGGTATCCATGTCCATCTTGATGTCGGGGTCGATACCGAATTCGATATGCTGCTTGTCGGCGTCGAGGTGGGGACTGGCGGAGAAGCGTACAATCCAGCCGTTGGGAAGCTCGGAGGTGAAGGGGAGGCCCGAACCTCCTCCGCTCTTGTCGCCCAACAGGGTGACGTTGGGCATATAGCGCATGGCGTTGATGAAGTCGTTCGTGGCGCTGTAGGAGTGGCGGTTGGTCAGCACGACGGCTTTCTTCTGCCAGCGCACGCCGTCCGACGGGTCGACGTAGATGGGTTCCGGCTCGGAGAAGTCGCTGTGCCCCTTACCCGTCTTGTGTTGGATGTAGCCCGTCAGTACGCGTTCGTTGGTGAAGCGGGCGGCGAAGCGGGTAGAGTAGGTGAGGTTGCCGCCGCCGTTGTTGCGCACGTCGATGATGAGGCCGTTGCAGGCGGCCAGGTAAGAGAGGGTCTCGTCCAGATTGCCTTCGCCGATACCGTCGGAGAAGGAGGTGTAGGAGATGTAGCCGATGTTATCGTCCAGAATGGTGTATTTCAATCCCGCGGAGATGCGGTAGTCGCGTCCCAGGTATCGTTCGACAAGGCTTTCGTCATAGTTGCGCGGGTAGTCCAGGTACCAGTCCCAGTAACGGGCGGTGTTCGAGGCGGAATAGAGATTCACGTGCCCGTCTTTCAGTTCGGCCAGCATGTTGCCCAGCACTTCAAACAGGCCGTCGCTGCTCATGTCGGAGGTAATCAGCGGCTGGTATTTGTCGCGGATGGCGTCCCAGTCTATTTGTTTGTAGTCCAGGAAGCAGTATTGTTCGTCGATGATTTTCCAAAGGGCTTCGAAGTTACCTTGAGGGGTATTGTCGAATTCTTCTTCACGGATGCAGCTGTGGAAGAGCAGTATCGGAAGGATGAGAAGTAAAATGTATTTCAGGAAGAAGACCGATTGTTTCATAAGGTTTGCTTTTTCTTGTTAGGAAGCAGGTAGAATTCCTTGACGAAGCCTACCATGAATACATGCGAATAGGCGTGTGTCCGCAGGTTGTTGATACTGGACTGCTGGGCGTCCCATACGTAGGCCAGGCGCATCTTCATCCGTCCTACGGGCAGGTCGGCGGTGAGCATCTGGCGCAGGGAGGGCTGGTTGTGGAGCGAGGTGAAACGCACCACACCGTCGGCATGGCCCAGCGAGAAGATTTCGTAGTACGACTGCCCGTAGTGGGGCGAGAACATCACACCCATGACAGGCAGATTGGCCTGATAGCGCAGGGTGATGGGATAGCGCTTGATGCGCAAGTCCCAGATGGCCATGACGGAAGCGTCGAGGTTGACGTAAGCCCGGGCCGAAGCCGGATTGTTGCCGTTGTGCAGGTTGTAGACGAAGCCGCCGTTCAGGTCGGCCAGTCCGCCGGCCAGCAGACGGAAGTGGTCGGTCAGGCGGAGGTGGTAATGCAGGCCGTAGTTCCAGTTGAGCAGGGCGGAGAGGGTATTGTTGTTGTCCACGTGGTTGTGGGTGTAGTTCACGTAGCCCTGAAAGAAACTTTGGCGCGAAAGGTTTCCGTCGGCCCAGCGGGTCATGCGCATGCTTTCGCGGGAGAGGCGGAATTCAATGCCCCGATACTCCTGTGGCGACAGGTAGGTGTCGTACATGTTGGCTGCACCCACACCGTAGAGGGTGGCGCGGGTGACGTAGCGGGTCGGATCGTTCAGCATGATGGAATCTGCGGGTGTCTGTGCCGTCAGGCTGCCGGCGGTCAGGAGCAGGCCTGCCATGATTCCTGTCAGTTTATGGTTCATCATCTCAGTTCATTCAAATAGCTTTTCATACGTCAGAACAGTTTCATTTGTCCCGTCAGTTCGTCCAGGATGTCGCCTTCGCTCTTGTCCTGGTCGGGGTCCAGGTTTTCGGGCTCTTCTTCGGGCTCGTCGGCGGCGGGTTGCGGTTCGGGCTGGCGGGTCGGTTCCAGTTCGTTGATGGTATCGATGGCGTAGGTCGTCAGTCGCTTACCCTTGGCCTTGAAGCCCTTGACGGCGATGAACTCGTCGGCCTCGACAATCATCGGGTCGCGGAAGCTGTCGTGCCCGCCGAATACGACTTCCAGGCGGGGGTAGCATTCGTCGGTCAGCAGGATGAGCTTGCTGTTCCGGTTGTCGCCCAGGTAGTTCTGCTTGCGGCTGCTCGACTCGAAGCAGAAGCGTTTGATGTAGGGGTAGTTCTGCTGGTCGGCATCGTAGAGCACGGCGGTCCAAACTTTATTCGGGTCGAATTTCTCCATGATGCGGATGCCGTCTTCGTAGTGGTTGTTTACGTCGAAGTTGGTGGTATAGAATTCGCCGTTGTTCAGGACGACGAGGATGAGTTCGTCGCTTTGGTATTCACCCAGGTATTCGCCGCGTCCGTCGTAGTTGAGGCGCAGCACGTCGCGGTCGAACCACACCTTGCGTCCGCCCAGCGTGGAGCCGCCGCGCTGTTTCAGCGTGATTTTGTGGACCGGGTTGCGCGTCAGGATGTTGCCGATGGCCTGACGTCCCTTGATGCCTATCTGGCTGAAGTCTTCTTCGAAGATGATTTTGCGGATGCGCGGGTTGGGCTTCAGCGTGACCTTGATGATTTCGGCCTCACCGTTGGGGTTGGCACTGAAGTAGGTGATCTTGGACTCGGGTGTGCCCTGCGTCACGTCGTACTCGCGGTCACGGATGATGGACGTCACGGCAAAGCGCTTGATGTAGGTCGTCCCGTTCTTGCCGTCGCGGTAGCACACGTTGTAGATGGTGCGCTTGTCGTTCTTCTTGAAAACGTTGGCGTAGAGGATGTTCTTGCCCACGAACTTCTTGTCGGCCACGGGCGTGATGAGGTAGCGGCCGTCGCGGAAGAAGAGGATGACGTCGTCCAGGTTCGAGCAGTTGGCCAGGAATTCGTCCTTCTTCAGGCTGGTGCCGATGAAGCCTTCCTCGCGGTTGATGTAGAGCTTCTCGTTGGCCTCGATGACCTTGGTGGAGTCGATGGTGTCGAAGTTGCGCAGCTCCGTGCGGCGGGGGAAGTTCTTGCCGTATTTCTCCTTGAGCATACGGAACCAGTCGACGGTATATTCCACGAGGTTGGCCAGGTGGCGTTCGGTCTCCTCGATGTCGGCCTTCATGCGGGCTATCTGCTCTTCGGCCTTGTCGGAGTTGAACTTCAGGATGCGGGCCATCTTGATTTCCATCAGGCGGAGGATGTCGTCCTTCGTCACTTCGCGGATGAACTGCGGGTAGTAGGGCGTCAGGCGCAGGTCGATGTGTTCGCAGGCTGCGTCCATATTCTTGGCCTGTTCGAATTCCTTATCCTTATAGATGCGTTCTTCGATGAATATCTTTTCGAGCGAGGCGAAGTGCAGGCTTTCGCGCACCTCGTCGCGGTGGATTTCCAGTTCGCGGCGCAGCAGGTCGCGGGTGTTGTCGACGGACTTGCGCAGGACGTCGCTCACGGTGAGGAAGTGGGGCTTGCGCTCGTCGATGACGCAGCAGTTGGGCGAGATGCTCACCTCGCAGTCGGTGAAGGCGTAGAGGGCGTCGATGGTCTTGTCCGACGACGTGCCCGGCGTCAGGTGCACCAGTATCTCGACGCTGCCCGATGTCAGGTCTTCTACCTTGCGTATCTTGATTTTGCCTTTCTCGCTGGCCTTCACGATGGAGTCGCACACGCTGGCCACGGTCTTGCCGTAGGGGATTTCGCGGACGGCGAGCGTCTTGTTGTCTATCTTCTCGATTTTCGAACGGACGCGCACCGTGCCGCCGCGTTCGCCGTCGTTGTACTTCGACACGTCGATGCTGCCGCCCGTCTGGAAGTCGGGGTAGAGGCGGAAGTCTTCGCCGTGGAGGTAGCTGATGGCGGCGTCGCACAGCTCGTTGAAGTTGTGGGGCAGAATTTTGGACGACAGGCCGACGGCAATGCCTTCCACGCCCTGGGCCAGCAGCAGGGGGAACTTGACGGGCAGGGTGACCGGTTCGCGGTTGCGGCCGTCGTAGGATAGCTTCCATTCCGTCGTCTTGGGGTTGAACACCACGTCGAGGGCAAACCGTGAGAGGCGGGCTTCGATGTAACGGGGAGCGGCGGCGCTGTCGCCCGTCAGGATGTTTCCCCAGTTACCCTGGCAGTCGATGAGCAGGTCTTTCTGCCCCAGCTGCACCAGCGCGTCGCCGATGGAGGCGTCGCCGTGGGGGTGGAACTGCATGGTGTGGCCCACGATGTTGGCCACCTTGTTGTAGCGTCCGTCTTCCATGCGGCGCATGGAGTGCAGGATGCGTCGCTGCACGGGTTTCAGTCCGTCCATGATGTGGGGCACGGCGCGTTCCAGAATGACGTACGAGGCATAGTCTAGAAACCAGTTCTGGTACATGCCGCTCAGTTGGTGTTTCACGTTCTCGTCTTTCTTGTCGGCGGGTTTGTAGTCCGAGTGTTCTTCCCGGCCTTCGGGCAGGTTGTCCTGTTCTTCCTGGGTCTTGTCAAAGTCTTCGCTCATATTGAATTTGGTCCGTATGCGGTCGTCGATAATTTCGTTGCAGGCAAAAATAGCAAAACGCGGGCGCATTGGCAAATGAAAGCCTCCGTTTTTTGATTTGCCTGTGCCGGGCCGCCCTCTATTTTATCGAAATTTACGAAAAATCCCGGGAAAAACCGGTGTTTGCATCGGTTTTGCAGGCCCGCCGGCGTTGCGGACGGTTGTCGGGAAGGTTCCGTAGGGCTTCGGCAGTCTGCGGAAAGCTTTCGGGAAGGTTCCGCAGGGCTTCGGAAGTTTGCGGAAAGCTTTCGGGAGGGTTTCGTAGGGCTTCGGCAGTCTGCGGAAAGCTTTCGGGAGGGTTTCGTAGGGCTTCGGAAGTCTGCGGAAAGCTTTCGGGAGGGTTTCGTAGGGCTTCGGAAGTCTGCGGAAAGCTTTCGGGAAGGTTTCGTAGGGCTTCGGAAGTTTGCGGAAAGCTTTCCGCAGAGTTCGCGGGGCGGCCTTGTGCATTTTTAATATTCCCCGAGACCCGATGTATCGGATAAATCCCTATCTTTGGACAAGATAGGATGCGGTTCGGCATAAAAAATCAAGCAAGCTTGTTTTTTATACTCTTACCTTTCACTATCTTTGTGGCGTTTTTATCGAGAATTAGGAATAAAATTAATCAATATTTTACGAAAATGGCACAAGAAGATGTTTTTAAGAAACTTGTATCACATTGCAAGGAGTATGGTTTTGTGTTTCCCAGCAGCGAAATCTACGACGGACTGGGAGCCGTATACGACTACGGACAGAACGGTGTGGAACTGAAGAACAACATCAAGCAATACTGGTGGCAGAGCATGGTGCTGCTCCACGAGAACATCGTGGGCATCGACTCGGCCATCTTCATGCACCCCACGATCTGGAAAGCCAGCGGACACGTGGACGCATTCAACGATCCCCTCATCGATAACCGCGATTCGAAGAAGCGCTACCGCGCCGACGTGCTCATCGAAGACCAGATAGCCAAGTACGACGAAAAGATAAACAAGGAAGTGGCCAAGGCTGCCAAGAAGTTCGGCGACGCCTTCGACGAGGCTCAGTTCCGCTCGACCAATGCCCGTGTGCTGGAGCACCAGCAGAAGCGTGATGCCCTGCATGAACGTTATGCCAAGGCCATGAACGCCGGACCGGACCTGAACGAGCTGCGCCAGATCATCCTCGACGAAGAAATCGTCTGCCCCATCAGCGGCACGAAGAACTGGACCGAAGTACGCCAGTTCAACCTGATGTTCTCCACCGAAATGGGTTCTACGGCCGACGGTTCCATGAAGGTGTACCTCCGTCCCGAGACGGCGCAGGGCATTTTCGTCAACTACCTGAACGTACAGAAGACGGGTCGCATGAAAATCCCCTTCGGTATCGCACAGATCGGTAAGGCTTTCCGTAACGAAATCGTGGCTCGCCAGTTCATCTTCCGCATGCGCGAGTTCGAACAGATGGAGATGCAGTTCTTCGTAAAACCCGGCACAGAACTCGAATGGTTCAAGAAGTGGAAAGAAATCCGCCTGAAGTGGCACAAGGCCCTGGGCTTCGGCGACGACCACTACCGCTACCACGACCATGAGAAGCTGGCCCACTACGCCAACGCCGCTACGGACATCGAATTCCTGATGCCCTTCGGTTTCAAGGAAGTGGAAGGTATCCACAGCCGCACCAACTTCGACCTCTCTCAGCATGAGAAGTTCTCGGGCAAGAACATCAAGTACTTCGACCCCGAAACGAACGAAAGCTACACGCCGTACGTCATCGAGACCTCCATCGGCGTCGACCGTATGTTCCTCAGCATCATGTCTGCTTCTTATAAGGAAGAGCAGTTGGAGAACGGCGAAAGCCGCGTCGTGCTGAAGTTGCCTGCTGCCCTGGCTCCGGTGAAACTGGCTGTGATGCCGCTCGTCAAGAAAGACGGCCTGCCCGAGAAGGCACGCGAGATTATCGACTCACTGAAGTTCCACTTCAATTGCCAGTACGACGAGAAAGACTCCATCGGCAAGCGCTACCGTCGTCAGGACGCCATCGGTACGCCCTACTGCGTTACCGTTGACCACCAGACGCTGGAAGACGGCTGCGTCACGCTGCGCGACCGCGACACCATGAAGCAGGAGCGCGTGGCCATCGCCGACCTCGACCGTCTGATTGCCGACCGTGTCAGCATCACGTCGTTGCTCAAGACACTTTGAGAATGGAGAATTGATAATTGATAATGAAGAATTCTATGAGAAGAATACGCAAGATCCTTTGCTTCCTGTTGCCCCTGGCTGCCCTGCTTTTAGCTTCGTGCGAGGAGGTGCAGGAGGCCAGCAAGTACGACAACTGGCAGGTGCGCAACGAGGCTTTCATCGACTCCATCGCCCGCGAGACGGGAGATGTGCTTGTAGCGACTGAGGAAGATGCTTTGAATATGCCCGTTGGGAAGATGTTTAAAGTAATGTTGAACTCTGCTAGTGTTTCAGGGCGTACGGTATATGCCTATTGCCGGAAAGTCAAAGCTAATCCGTCGGGTAGAAGACCTCTTTATACAGAAACTACAAGCCTTTACTATTGTGGCTCTTTGATAACGGGTGATGTGTTTGAAGGGAATTTTGACGGATATACGGCTGTAGATCAGATTTTGTCAGGTGATAAAAATCCTACAGAGTTTGATGCCCCTCGTGATTTCACGGTGTCGGGATGGCTTTGGACTGATCCGATACAGTTTATGCGTGAAGGGGAACGGTGGTTGATGTATTTCCCTTGGGAAGGTGCCTATGGCGAATCTGGTAAAGATAATATTCCAGGATATTCAGTCTTGACTTTTGATGTAGATTTTGTAGAAATCGTAGAAGACGAAGATTGAGACAACTTTTAGAAGTTGCACGGATAGAAAAAAGGCTTGCGGTAGCATCGATGCTGCCGGCAAGCCTTTCTCGTTTTCGGTGGGGAAGGGTTACCACCGTTTTTTCAGTTCCTTTGCCCAGATTTTGTAGCCTTTCTCGTTGAGGTGCAGGCCGTCGGTGCTCAGCTCTTTACGCAGGACGTGTGTCCCTTTCTCGGTGAAGAGCGGGAAGAGGTCGACGAAGTCAATCTGCTGTTCGTGGGCGAGCTTCTTCAGGCGGGCGTTTATTTCCGGCACAAGTTCGGTTTTGTTCGTCAGCAGGCGGTAGCGGCCGAAGCTTTCGTTGATGGGCAGTAGGCTTTGCAGGTGGAGCCGGGTCTGCGGCGACTCGCGGCGGATGCGTTCCACGGTGAGACGGATGAGGTCGGCGATGCTGTCGGCCGTCAGTCCGTGGGACACGTCGTTGATACCGATCATCAGGAACAGTTCGCGCGGTTGTCCGGGCAGAATCTGGTGGAGGCGTCGGTAGACACCCATCACCTCGTCGCCGATGATACCGCGGTTCACCACGTGTTTCCGTCCCAGCCGTTTGCCCCAGTCGCCTCCGTTTTCGGTCAGGCTGTTGCCCAGCATTACGATATCTTCCGTCGTAATGGGCGGCTCGTCCATGAATTGCAGGAAACGTTCGTAGTAGTGGGCGTGGTAGGGCGCCATGCCTTCTTGGTCGAGGATGGAGGCCGCCACGGCGTTCGATACCAGCGAGCGCAGGCGCACCACGCTGTGTCCGTCTTTGGGATGCACGGCGTTGATGAGCAGGATGACGCTCGTGTCCGTGTCAGGATCGATGACGATGCTGGTACCTGTATAGCCTGTGTGGCTGTAAGTGTTCGGGCTGAAGAGGTCGCCGTTGTTCGAAGCGTAGGCGGTGAAACTGTCCCAGCCCAGTGTACGGCCGATGGAGGACACGGCGCGGGGAACAGTGCGCATGGCTTTCACACCCTGCGGACTCAGGATGCGTCGGCCATTCCACTCACCACCGTTCTGGAGGGCGGCGCAGAGCACGGCGATGTCTTCGGCGCAGGAGAAGACACCTGCATTGCCGCTGATGCCTCCGTTCATGATGCGGGCCAGCGGGTCGTGTACTTGTCCGCGCAATACCTGTCCGTTGGCTTGCTGTTCGGTAGGAGCGATGAGGGAGGCCCATTCCGGCAATTCCTCGGTATTCACCCAGTTGCCTTTTTTGTCTTGCCTGCAAGGCAGGTAATCGGTGTGCTTCATGCCCAGCACGTCGAAAATGTGTTCGTGGGCGAAATCCCGGAGCGATTGCCCGCTGACGGTTTCCACGATGTGCTGCAGGGTGATGAAGTTCAGGCAGCTGTACTGGAAGTCGGTCTGCGGACGGAAATCGCGCGGGCAGGTGGCAATGTATTCCATCAGCGCCCCGGGGTTGAGGATGCCGTGTTCCTTGCTCAATTTCTGTACGTCAGCATAGGGTGGCAGGCCGGAAGTGTGCGTCATCAGGTCCTGGATGCGGATGACCTGCGTTTCCTTGCCGTCCTCGCTCTGCCAGTTCTGGAAGTCGGGGAGATAGAGATCTACGGGGTCGAGCATACGCAATTTACCTTGTTCAGCCAGAATCATAACACAAATCGCAGTAGACATGGATTTGCTGCACGAAGCCATGTCGAATACGGTGGCGGTGGTCATCGGTTCTACCTTAGGTACCAGGCTCTTATTACCATAGGCCTTCAGATAGGCCATCTTGCCGTGACGTACGACAGCCAGCACAGCTCCCGGTATTTCTTTTTGGGCGATGGCCTGGTTGATGGCTTCGTCGGCCCACAAAAGCCGTTGTGAGTCCATGCCGACCTGCTCGGGAGCTACACGCTGGAGTGGTTGTGCACTAACGGCAGCAAATCCCAACAGGCAGGAGAGAATCAGACAAAGAGTTTTCATGAGGTCATGCATATTGGGTTATTGTTTTCCTTCGCGATAGGCATCTACGGCTTTCTTTACAGAACCGTGCATTAACAACAAGGCTTTGGCTTTTCCGTAGTCCAGACCGAGTTCTTCGACCAGCATACGGGTGCCGCGGTCCACCAGCTTCTTATTGCTCAGCTGCATGTTGACCATCTTGTTGCCTTTGACGCGCCCCAGTTGGATCATAACTGAAGTAGTAATCATGTTCAGAATCATTTTTTGTCCCGTACCCGACTTCATGCGCGAGCTGCCGGTGACGTATTCCGGTCCTACAATCATTTCGATGGGGACATCAGCCTCGGCAGCCATGGGTGAGTCGGGATTGCTGGTGATACAGGCGGTCAGGATACCATGTTCGCGGGCTTCGTGCAGGGCGCCAATGACGTAGGGGGTGGTACCCGATGCGGCAATGCCGATGACGGTGTCCTTGGTCGTGATGTTGCGTTCCACCAGTTCCTCCCAGCCGCGGTGAATGTCGTCTTCGGCATTCTCTACAGGATTGCGTAGAGCCGTGTCGCCTCCGGCAATGAGGCCGATAACCAGCGTGTTCGGCATGCCGAATGTGGGCGGTATTTCTGAAGCGTCGAGTACACCCAGACGTCCGCTGGTGCCGGCTCCCATGTAGAAGATGCGGCCACCCTGCTTCATGCGGGGTACAATCTGGGTTACTAGTTTTTCTATCTGCGGGATGGCCTTTTGTACGGCCAGGGCTACTTTCTGGTCTTCAGTATTGATATCTTCCAGTATTTCGCGGACAGACTTCTTTTCCAAGTCGTTGTAGAGCGAAGGTTGCTCTGAAATCTTGATGAATGCCATATTCTTGTATAATCGGTTAGTGGTTAATAGTTAACGGTGGTAGGCGATGAGGCCTTCCATAGGACTCTTGAGGATGGTGCCCAAACGGATGCCCATTTCGTCGGCGGCTTGTGCCAGCACGTCTTTGTAGTAGTAGGCTACGGAACCGATGAAGTGGACTTCATGGCTTGTGTAATCATATTGCATGACGTTACGTTTCAGGAACGATTTGAAGCTGTTCAGGACGAGGTTATGTACGCAAGGTTCGTTAAGGTTTTGTGCCAGGAAGGGTGACAGGCTGGCCAGGAAACGGTTGGGGAACGGCTTGCGGTAGACGCGGTCGATGATGTCGGCTGGGGTCAGGTTGAACTGGCTGAGGAATTTCTCCTTCAGTTCCGGCGTCATCTGATTTTTTAGGATGTCGCCTACCAATAGTTTGCCCAGGCAGGCACCGCTACCTTCGTCACCCAGGATAAAACCAAGAGGAGATACGTTCTGCACAATCTTCCCGCCATCGTAGTAGCACGAGTTGGAGCCCGTGCCCATGATGCAGGCAATGCCTGCGTGGTGTCCGCACAGACTGCGGGCAGCGGCCAGCATATCGGTACTAACCTCTACTTGTTCCTTAACGTGTAGGTGTCGGAGAATGGCCCGGCGAACAGTTTCTATCTTATCTGGAAAAGCGCATCCTGCACCGTAGAAGTAGACTGCATCCAGTTCACTGGCCTGTAGCTGGGGCAGAAGAGCAGTCGCTATCTCGTTACTGATCTCTTCTTCACTTTGGAAAAAGGGATTGGTACCTTTCGTAAAAATCTGTTGGAGAACTTCTCCATGCTCGACCAAACACCAGTCGGTCTTGGTAGAGCCGCTGTCTGCTATCAGTATCATAGTAATAAAGTTTATATCTTAATATATATTTTTCTTTTGTACAGTTGGTATCCGATGCACCAGTTGATAGCGACGAATACCAGCGCATAAATCAGTGAGCCGCCAGTATCACCAAAAATCGGTTGCATTATCTTGTCGTAAAGCAGGCCGTGGATGGAAATGCTGCCATCACCCCAAGGCAGGTGGATGCTTCCGAACAGAATGCCCAACACACCGCCTAGCACGTACATGAACAATGGATTCACGCCAAACGATTCGAAGAACAGGCTCCAGCGTTTATATCCCTTTACGTCAATAATCCAGATGAGTAAGGCCAGCAAGCTGGATGCCAGTCCACAGGTAGTAAGTACAAAAGTGGGCGACCATATCTTCTTATTGAGCGGGCATCCGTAGCTCAACAGCAAGCCGCTGAAGGTGAGAATGGTACCTACCAGGAACAGTTTGACGAGATGCGATTGGAGCACTTCTTCGCGGCTACGGCTGGCTGCATTCTTGTCGCCCAGCATCATACGGCCCACACAGAAGCCCAGCAGTACGTGAGCGATGGAGGGAATAGTGCTCAGCAAGCCCTCAGGATCGATTCCGTTGTCTTTATACATATGGGCAGGGGTAAGGACGGCACGGTCTACGACGGACAGAATATTAGTTTCGTTGTAGGCAAAACCGTTGCCACACATCAGCAGAACAAAGTAGCCCACGAGGAGCGTGGCGATGAGGTAGGGGATGCGGCTATGCTTCATCGTAAGAGCCACGATGGAAGCAGCGCAGTAGCACAGAGCCAGGCGCTGCATGACGCCCAGAATGCGCATGCGGTCGAATGTCCATACCGATGCCAACAGGTTTTGCCCAAAGCTCAGGTCGTCGGGGGCAGAGGACCAGTAGTAGCAGAAACGCGAGAACCAGCCGATAGCCATACCGATGATAAAGATGACGACAGTACGTCGTAGAATTTTCCGGAGTGTGGCGTGGCTGTAAGTAAAATTGTATTTCTTCAATGAAATGTAGGTCGATATGCCCATGATGAACATGAAGAAAGGGAACACCAAGTCGGTTGGTGTCAACCCGTTCCACTCGGCATGACGCAGAGGAGCGTAGATGTGTCCCCATGAGCCGGGATTATTTACCAGGATCATGCCGGCGATAGTAATTCCTCGCAGAATATCAAGGGAGAGAATACGTTTGCTGTTGGTTTGCTGTTGGGTCATAATGATTGTTCCTCCTTTTTGTCTTTAGCGGTTGTACATTCATCTACCAGATAGGCTATCGATACATATGGGATGCCAGAATTAGTGGTCAGGCCGATCTCACACGTGCGGCTATTGCTGTAACCTATCTGGATATTGCGTTCTTCTATTTGCGGACGGAGTTTACGCAGAGCATAGGCATTCAGTTCAGGATGCGTAAAACCACGGTCGCCTGCGAAACCGCAGCAACCCACTTCCTCGGGTACGAATACCTGTGTAGAACATAGACGAGCCAGGTCGATGAGCGTATTGGCCAGCCCCATCTTACGCATGGAGCACGTGATGTGCAGGGCCACAGGGCGGTCGACGGGATTGAACACAAGACGGGAACGAAGGAAGGTGTAAATGAACTCAGCCGGCTCGTAAAGCTTCATGCGGTGAATGGTTTCGCGCATACGGTGGAGACAGGGACTTTGGTCGCAGAGTACGGGGTATCGTCCTTGTTCACTGGCTTCCCATAAAGCCTCTTCCAGTTCGTGCGTTTTGCGGTCGGCGATGTCCATCATTCCTTTGCTTTCCCAGATGGTACCGCAGCACAGCTTCTCCATGTCCTTGGGGAAGATGACACGGTAGCCTGCCTTGTGGAGTAGGGCTACCATCTTGTTGACCAGTGCTTGTTCGACTGGTGATTTGCGGGCAAGTCCCATGGTCTGGTTGATGCAGCTGGGGAAGTAGACGACAGCTTCACAGTCTCCTCTTTCGTTAGAAGGTTGAGACTGTTCAGGCTTGAATGCTTTCGGCATTGCCGGTGACCATTGTGGAATACCCAGGAGAGTGTGCATGCCATGTGTCAGTTTGCTCATGGCAGAGGTGCCCAGTATGACATGGGCGGTATCGGCCAGGGTGAGTACGGGACGTAGTGCACCTTTGATGCCGGCAAAGTGGCGGGAAGCATAGTTCCCTGCCTTGTAGCCAAGACTGTCAGGAGGCAGGAGGCGTTGACGTACAAGATGAGTCAAATCGCCTGTATTGATGCTCATAGGACACGACATTGAGCAGAGTCCATCGCCTGCACAGGTTTGGTTACCCAGGTAATGATATTGTTTCTCCAGCAGGGCAAGACGTGCCGGGTCATTGCCTTCCTGACGCAGACGAGCCAACTCACGTTGGATAACGATGCGCTGGCGCGATGAGAGGGTGAAGCCGCACGACAGGCAGTTTACTTCACAGAAGCCACATTCAATGCAGCGGTTGATTTTTGATAATGAGGCATGACCTTTGTCATCTGTTATCATTGGCAATGGCTTGAAGTGCTTCAGGTGACATTTGGGATCATCATTGAAGATGACACCGGGATTGAGCAGGCCTTTGGGGTCGAAGAGCTGCTTCACGGATTTCATCACCTCGTAGGCCTCGTCGCCCCACTCGTAACGAACGTATGGGGCCATGTTGCGACCTGTGCCGTGTTCAGCCTTCAGGGAGCCGTCGTACTTGTCTACCACCAGCGTCTTGACGTCCTCCATCAGTGCCTCATAACGGTCCACTTCCGCTTGGGTAGAGAAGCTTTGATTGAGGATGAAGTGATAGTTTCCCTCTAGTGCGTGTCCGTAGATGCAGGCGTCGTCGTAGCCGTGGCGGGCGATGAGGGCCTGCAGGTCAGCGGTGGCTTCGGGCAGGTCTTCGATATGGAAGGCCACATCTTCGATGAGGCAAGTGGTGCCGGGACGGCGCGTGCCTCCCACGCTGGGGAAGATGCCAGAACGGATGGCCCAGTATTTGCCGTACTCTGCCGGGTTGTCGGTAAAGTGCACGGGGATGTAGGTACGGAAGGCTGAGAGCGTTTGCTCAATGGTGGCAATGCGGGCCTTCAGCTCTTCGGGCGTGCGGGCCTTGGTTTCGGTCAATACGGCGGTGAGGCCCGACGGGTCGGTGACTTCTCCTTTATACTTTATGTATATAGGGTCGTCTACGGACGACAGGCTTTTGTAGTCCAGCAGCTCTGCACCCTTCACAATCCACTCTTCCTTCGAATCGGTCAGTTTCTTCATAGCTACTACTGCACGGCATGCCTCGCGGATGTCCGTAAAGTAAACCATTGCGCTGGCCTTATAGGGGTAGTCGTACTCGGTGCGCATGGTTACTTGCGAGAGGAAGGCCAAGGTACCTTCGCTGCCTACCATCAGGTGGGCGATGATGTCGAATGGGTCATCGAAGCAGACGAAGGGCAGGAGGTTGAGGCCTGTGACATTCTTGATGGCATATTTGTAACGGATGCGCTCTAATAGCTTGGGATTGGCATGGATGCGATCGCGCAGGTGGCAGATGCCTCGGATAAAGTCGCGATGCGTTACTTCGAAGCCGGCGCGGCTTATAGGATCGCCTGTGTCGAGTACCGTACCGTCGGCCAGAATGATGCGGGCCGAGAGCATTACGCGGTCGCTGTTGGCATGTGTACCACAGTTCATACCCGAGGCGTTGTTCATTACGATGCCACCTACCATAGCACTCTTTACCGACGCTGGGTCGGGGGCAAACTTACGTCCGTAGGGAGCCAGCAATTCGTTGACGCGTTGTCCTACGATACCGGGTTGGAGAGTAATTTGGTTACCATCAGGGCTGATGGAATATTGTTCCCAGTGTTTCCCAGCGACGATGAGGATAGAATCGCTAATGGACTGACCGGAAAGGCTTGTACCTGCAGCACGGAAAGTGACGGGCAGTTTCAGGCGGTCGGCCAGACGGAGCAGCTCGGACACTTCGTATTCGCTGTCCGAACGGACGACTATCTGCGGGACGAGGCGGTAGAAACCTGCATCCGTGCCCCAGGCCAGGCATCGCAGTTCGTCAGTATAGATCCGCTCCTGCGGGATGAAGCGCAAGGCTTCGTGCAGGAACGATAAATAAGGTTCTTTCATATCATTGTCTTTTTTAGACTTATCGGTATAAGTAATACTTTTTAGACAGTCGGCGGAAACTCTCCACGTCCTTCTCCCAGTAGGGCCGTATGTCCTCCCAGCGGTTGGTTTTCGTGAAGCGTTCGCGTATCTGGCGCGAACCGCACACCTTGTCGAACATCGCGAAGCGGCCCTTGTCGGCATGGTCGAAGACGGCGCGGTCGGGCCACAGACAGGCTACTTCCTGCATTACGAGGAACTGCAGGGGGCTGAGCGGCGCGCGGGCGTAGTCAGTAATGTGTACCTGTACGCCTTGCAGTTGCTGTCCCTGTCCTACGCTGTAGAAGGGCTTCAGGTAGATGGGTCGGAAGATGACGCCGGGCACGTGCAGGGCGTTCAGTGCGTCGGCTAGCTTGTCAGCCTCGGCCCAAGGAGCGGCGAACATCTGGAAGGGGATGGTGTAGCCCACGCCGATGGACATGTAGCCCAGTTCTCCCAGGATGCCGCTCACGGGGTAGAAGAAGGCCGAGTGAGGGTGTGGAATGTGGGGTGACGAGGGAATCCATTGCAGTCCCGTGGCCGTGTAGTCCATGCGTCGCTTCCAGCCCTTCATCTTGATGACCGTCAGATTGCACTGCACACCGCCCGTCAGCATCCGTTCACTGTTGAGCATCAGGGCCAGCTCGCCACAGGTAAGGCCATAGACGTAGGGTATCTTGAATTGGCTGACGAAGGAGATGCAATCATCCTCCGTCAGGTTGCCTTCTACTTTCAGTCCGCCCAGCGGGTTGGGGCGGTCCAGCACGATAAGCTCCTTGCCGTTTTCGGCAGCGGCTTCCATAGCTAGTCCCAGCGTGCTGATATAGGTGAATGAGCGACAGCCGATGTCCTGAATATCATATACCAGCACATCGACGTCCTTCAGCATCTCGGGCGTGGCCTTGCGCGTTTTGCCGTAGAGTGAATAGACGGGCAAGCCGGTGGCGGGGTCGCGCTGGTCGGATACGTGGTCGCCTGCATGTACGTCGCCGCGCACACCGTGTTCCGGTCCGTAAAGGGCCACGAGGTTGACGTTCGGCGCTTCGTGCAGGATGTCGATAGTGGAGTACAGTTCGTTGTCCACGCCCGTAGGGTTGGTGATGAGTCCCACACGTTTACCCTCCAGGCAACGGAAATTCTGTGATTTCAGTACTTCAATCCCTGTTTTGATGTGTATTTTCTGAGCCTGTGCGCCGAGGGAGAGGCACAGGAAGAGGAGCAGGAGAGTCTTCTCAAGCCTTACTCCGGATGTAAGTATATTCTTTCTATTCTTGTTCATGGTCATCCTATTCTATAATAATGATAATCTGTTTTCATTTCTTTCCATATTCCGGATCAATCTTCCTGTCCACGAAGAAGGTGACGATGACCGTGGCAATGCAGCACACCATCACCAGCCAGAAGAAGTCCGTATATCCGATGGCTTCCTGTATATATCCGGCGAACATGCCCGGTATCATCATGCTCAGCGCCATAAAGGCTGTGCAGATGGCATAGTGCGAGGTCTTGAACTCGCCTTCGGAGAAGTACATCATGTAGAGCATATAGGCCGTGAAACCGAAGCCGTAACCGAACTGCTCGATGGCAATGGCGGTGGAAATGATGACTACATTGTCAGGCTGGGCGATGGCCAGGTAGACAAACGTCAGGCACGGCAGAGTCATGCAGCCAGCCATCCACCAAATGGACTTCTTCAGGCCGAGGTGTGAGGCGAACAATCCGCCCAGGATACCACCCAGGGTGAGGAAGATGACGCCGATGGTACCATATACGATACCCACTTCGGCGGTGGACAGCTCCAGTCCGCCTGATGCCTTGGAAGCTACGAGGAAGGGCATGCACATCTTGATGAGGAACGCCTCCGGCAGGCGGTAGAGCAGCATGAACACGATGGCCAGCAGGACGCCCGGTTTGGTGAAGTAGGTGGCGAAGGTACGCCCGAACTCGCGGAAGATGGCTTTGGCACTGGCAGTACCGGCTGCCAGCGTGGGTTTATCTGAAGCGGGCTTGGGTATCACGAAGATATGATAGAACGTTACCAGACTGAACAGGACAGCGGTGACAAGCATCGTGATGGTCCACGAAAGCGGAATGTCTTTCGTCTTCAGCTCGATGGCACCGGCAATGGCCACGAGTACGCCTTGGCCGAAGATGGAGGCCAGACGGTAGAACGTGCTTCGGATGCCTACGAAGGCGGCTTGGTCACTTTGTTTCAGCGCCAGCATGTAGAAGCCGTCGGCGGCAATGTCGTGGGTGGCCGAGGCGAAGGCAGTGATGATGAACAGGACCAATGTGAAGGTGAAAAGGCTGATATGGGTCGTGCCAGCAGCGATGTCTGTTTCGTTCGGCCGCGGGATGGCCAGCGTCAGCAGGATGAAGGCGGCGGACATCAGGACCTGCATGGCTATTGTCCACCAGCGCTTGGTCTTGATAATGTCTACAAACGGGCTCCAGAAGGGCTTGATGGTCCACGGCAGGTAGAGCAGGCTGGTAAACAGAGCCATCTCCCCGTTGGGTACGCCCATCTTGGTGAACATCATCACGGAGATGTTGTTCACGATGAAGTAGGGAATGCCTTGGGCAAAGTACAGGGTGGGAACCCACGCCCAAGGACTAATATTTCTTGTCTGTAAGTTCATGATTCGTATGTATGTTTATTTATGAATAGATTTTTTCTATGTTGGCTCCGATATAGTAGTGCAGCAATATCTCGTCGTACTTGTAGCCCTGTTCGCCCATGACGGCAGCGCCTATCTGGCAAAGACCTACGCCGTGTCCCCAGCCGGCTCCGATGAGGCTGAAGCGTCCAGGGATACCTTCAGGCGAAAGATCGTGCTTGTCCACCACGAAGGCCGAGCTGTAGAGGTGCGAGGGCGACAGCGTGCGACGTATCTCCAGCTCCTTGCCAATGGTCAGGGTGCGTTTGGTGCCCACAATCTTCAGTTTCCATAGTCGTCCGCTAGTGCCGCGGGCCACGGGTACGAGGTCGACGATCTGTCCGTAATCCACGCCCGAACGCTTCAGGATGAGGGCCGACAGTTCTTTCTGTGTGTATTCCACTCGCCAACGGTAGAAGTCGGTTGTCTCCTGGTCGTAGTTGTTAAGTACCTGCGAGAGAATATGCTTGTCCGTGGTGTTGCAGAAGGCCTCGGGCGAGGTGCGTATCCAGCGGTCGGCTTCTGCTTCGATGGTGAGGTCGGGCAGGGCAGGGTCGGGTACAGAAGTCTGTCCCTGGCGGATGCGGCGGTCGAGTTGCTTGCGCAGGTAAGGGTAGGGCGTGTCTTCCCAGCAGTACTGGAACTCTTCGAAGGCGCCGCCGCAGCATTTGGAGAAGCGGGCGTCGCAGATTCGGCCGTCGGATGTCAGCACTTGTCCGCGGGTGGCTCGGATGGCCTGGCGCACGATGTCGGTCGAGGCGCGGGTGATGCCCTGGTAGCGCTGGCAGTGGTCGTCGGCGCAGACGTCGAAGCGGGGGTGGTCTTCGCGGTCGAACCATCGGATGAGTTCGTCGTCGGTTTGCGTGCAGGCCGAGTAGTCTGTATGTTTGGATGCGATTTCCTTGTTCTTGTTGATTTGGGCCAGCAGCCAGCTCCTCGAAATCACCGCATGGGCCTTCAGCAATTCCAGCGAGGCGGTGGCACTCATTTCACTGGAGATGACACTCGTCAGGTAGTCTTCCACACGGATGACGTTGACGGCGGTCAGGTGGTTGTCTTCTACGATGATGCGCAGGGCGCCTTGGAAACGCTGGTCTTCTTTGCGCTCCCAGTGGAAGTTGATGCCGATGGTAACGCCGTGCAGCTCGAACGAGGCCGTCGGTTCGTCCTCGGGCTCGAAGAGTAGTTCGTCGTAGAGGCGGTCTTGCCACAGGATGCGGCCGTGGTCGAAGGTGACGGTCTGATGACCGTCGACCTTCCGGCCGTCTTGCTGGTAGGGAGTCAGCAGGGTAAATTCTATTTGGGGGTCGAATACGATTCCGACGTGTACGTAGGGTTCGTTCATGGTATCTCGGTTTCTGGTTTAATGAATTTCGTTGCGGATACACGCCTTCACCCGGGCGAAGGCTTCGGGCGAAAGACAGACCTCACTCAGGATTTGCGCCACGTCGTCGGCGGTGATTTTCTGGAAGTCCTGCTCGACGGGGGTGATGAACACGCCGCCGAGGTCGACCGACGCGGGGCTGCTGAGCAGGCGGGCGTCGCCTTCGGCCGTGTAGCAGGCGGGGCTTTTACACATCTTGATGTGGATTAGAGGCAACCTTTTTGACAGTCCGCGGGAACTCTCCCCGGCCTTTTTCCCGTTAGGGCGTATGTCCTCCCCGCGGGTTGGTTTCGTGGAACGGTCGCGGATCTGGCGCGACGCCCGCGAGGGCGTCGTAGCTGCGGCGCGCCGTTTCCCAGGCGGCGAGCTGGCGGTCCAGCAGATGATGTACGTTTTCGTTCAAAGTTGTCATAGCTTCTGTTCTTTTATTATTAGTTAGGGCTGCCTATCCCGATAGTCGGCCCTTCCGAGGCGTCGGACGGGTAGAAAATCCCGATAGTCGGGCCTTCCGAGACGTCGGACGGGTAGAAAATCCCGATAGTCGGGCCTTCCGAGACGTCGGACGGGTAGAAAATCCCGATAGTCGGCCTTCCGAGGCGTCGGACGGGTAGAAAATCCCGATAGTCGGGCCATCCGAGACGTCGGACGGGTAGAAAATCCCGATAGTCGACCCATCCGAGGCGTCGGATGCCTTGCTTATCCCGATAGGCTACCTGTTCAGCGCGATGCGTGCCTGTAGCTCCCAGGTGCGGATGCGGTCCTTGTAGAGGTTGTGGGCGTTCATCTTCACCACGTCGAGCGAGGCGTCGGAGTTGTCGTCCCAGCGGCGGCAGAGGTAGACGACGTCGTAGACACGGCCTATCTGGAAGCGGCGCGAGAAGGCGAGGCCCAGCGCGTAGTCTTCGCCGTAGCTGGTGTTGGGCACCTTCACCTCGCGCAGCACGGGGGTGTAGAAGGCTCGGGGCGCTCCCAGCCCGTTGATGCGCAGGGCGTTGTTGCGGCCGTTTTCGGGCGTCCATTCGCGGTGGTCGATGATGCCGGGCGGAATCATCTGCATGTCGAAGTTGGTCATCATGTAGGTGCCTACGACCATTGCGCAGTTCTGCTCGTAGAAGGCGCGCACCATCGTGGCCAGCGTGTGCTCGTCCTTGTAGACGTCGTCGCTGTCCAGCTGTACGGCGAACTTGCCGCAGCACGGGTGGTGTACGCCCAGGTTCCAGCAGCCGCCGATGCCCAAGTCGTTGCGCTCGGGGATGAGGTGGATGAGGCGCGGGTCACTGTTGAACTCGTCGATGGCTTCGGTGGTGCCGTCGGTGGAGTGGTTGTCGATGACGATGAGGTTGAACTTGAAGTCGGCCTGCTGCGAGAGCACCGAGCGGATGGCGTCGCGGATGGTGCGGATGCGGTTACGCACGGGGATGATGACCGATGCTTCGTACTCAAAGTCGCCGCGGTCGAACTCGATGTGTTCGAACTCAGGCTTCAGGTAGCCGCCCACTTCCTTCAGGTGTTCGGTGCAGGCTGCTTCCATCTCCAGCTGGCGGTTGCGGTTCTTCGGATCCACGTAGTCGAAGATTTTCTCGCCGCTGCGTCGGGTGTCGTTCTCCACTTCGGTGTAGAGGTATTCGTTGATGTGTACCAGCTCGCCGCGTTGCGACAGCTTCAGGCGCAGGTCGTAGAGCCCGGCGAAGCGGTAGTCGGTCTTCATGCGGGCGGCGGCTTCCTTCAGGGCGGCGGTGCGGAGCAGGAGCACGGAGCCGAAGTCGAAGTCGTCGCGCAGCGAGCCTTGCTGGTAGTCGATGACGGGGGCGATGGTTTGCTGGCCGTCCTTCAGCTGGTAATGGTCGGCGTAGGCCATGGCGGCGCCGCTGTCTTCCAGAATGCGCATCATGCGCTCCAGGGCGAACATGCCCAGGCTGAGGATGGTGTCCTTGGTGTAGAGCAGGGTGTAGGGGGCTTCGGCCTGTGCGGCGATGGCTTTCAGGCTCTGGCTGCCGAAGGGATCGGCGGCGGAGAGGAAGCCGCAGCCTGCGGGCAGGGCAGCGGGCGCTTCGGCGCCGAAGAGGATGATTTGTCCGGTCTGGCCGGTGGCTTGCAGGCCTTCAACGGTTTGTACGATGTCACTGTTTCCGGTGTAGAGGAGATAGCTGTCAATCAGTTTCATGATCGTTATTTTTTAGCGGTTATACATTTCTTATTTCTTGGCTTGCAGCAGTGTGACGGTACCGTCTGTGCTGCTGACCAGCACGCGCTGGCCTTCCAGTGGAACGACGGTGTTGATGAGTGAGTTGCCTACCTTGTGCTGCCATATAATGCGGCCTGTCTTTCCGTCCAAAGCGCACACCAGTCCGTCGTTGGTACTGGCGTAGACGATGCCGTCCTTTTCGGGCAGCATGGAGGGGGCGTGCTCGTAGCCGAAGCCGGCGTTCGTGGCCCAGAGTTGACGGGCTTCACCACCCTGCGCTGCGTAGCAGACGATGCTGTCGTTCATGGTCTTGGCGTAGACGCGCTGTCCGTCTTCGGACAGGCCGACGCTCTCACGCACCTGTGACTGGAAGGTGCGCCAGACGGTTTTCCCCGTCCGAAGATCGATGGCGGTCAGTGCACGTTTGGGGTCGGCGATGAACACTTTGTTGTCAGCCTCCACGGGCCATACGGCGGCAGGCGAGTAGTGCATGCCCGATAGGCCGTGTGTCCACTTCCAGCACTCGCGTCCTGTCTGTCGGTCGAGGGCGTAGAGCGTGTTGTCCCACGCACCGAAGATGACTTTGCCGTCAGCCAGCAGTGGGCGTGTTTCAATATAACCCTGCACGTCGGTGTAGGCCCAGAGTAGCTTGCCGCTCTTCAGGTCGATGGCGCGGAAGGTGTGGTCGCTGGCACCGATGTAGGCCGTGCCGTCGGCGATGGCTGCGGCTCCCAGCACGGGTGCCGAGGCTTCGAGCGTCCAGAGCAGTTTGCCATCCGTGGCGTTCACGCCGTAGACGCGCTTGTCGGCCGAGCCGAACACTACTACGCCTTCTGCTACGGCCGGAGTGCCCACGATGCGTCTTTCAGCGGCGAAGCTCCACAGACGTTTGCCTTTTTTCAGGCTGTAGGCGGTCAGGCGGCCCAGATCGTCGGCAATGAACACCCGTTCGCCGTCCGTGGCAGGCGAGCAGTAGATGCCCACACCGGTCTGCACCGTCCAAGCGGCTTTCACCTGCGGATACGCTTGGTTGACGGAATAGTCAGGGTATTTTTCGGCTCTTCCCTGATGGTCATAGTAGGAATGCGTGAGCGAAAGAGCGGCCCATTGCTGCTTCGGTTCGCCGATGCGTTGGGTGAAAACGCGGATGGAATCCGGCCCCACCTCGTAGATGCCATAACCCGGCTTGCCGTCGGCATCGCGCAGGTTACTGCGCATCAGGATGCCTGGTAGGCCGTCGTAGCTCAGGTGGCGGTTACGGTGGTAGTGTCCCCCGATGAAGAGACGGACATTGTAGGGGCGCACAGCGTCGGTCACGTCGTACCAGTTGTCCACGTCGCCCTCCAGCATGGGGTAGTGTGTGACGAGGATGACGGGTGTGTCCTTGCCTGCCTTCTTCATTTCATCGGTCATCCAGCGAATGTCTTGCGGCACTACGTGTCCGTAGGCCATGCGCATCAGCGGTCCCGAGTTGAAGCCAAGGAAGAGGAAGCCCTTGTGCATGAACTTGAAGCGTTCGCCACCGTAAATGTCGGCGAAGGTCGTACAGCCCGATTCGCTCCACTTCGTCTCGTGGTTGCCCAAGACGACGTGGTAGGGCGCTTTCAGCAGATCGAGGCACGATTTGACGCGCTCCATGCAGAGGCGGTCTCCATTGTCGGTCAAGTCACCCGTTACCAGCACAAAGTCGATGCTGTCCGTGGCGTTGATTTGGGCGACGGTGCGCAGCAGGTCTTCGGTCGGGTTGGGGTTCCCGGGTGCGAAGTGGATGTCCGTAATCTGTGCGAAGCGGAAGAATTTGTTTTGGGCCTGCATCGTCAGCGGGGCGAGGCAGATAAGCAGTAGTAGGAGGATGAGCCAATTTCGTTTCATAATCTGTTCAGGTTTTGTTTGGGATCATTTATTGTTCTCCGTCGTCGAAGAAAGTCAAGATGGCTTCCATCAGGCGGTTCCGTTCTTCAGCTGTGCGGAGGGTTTCGAAGGGGAAACCTAAGACGCAGGTCTTGTAGGTACCTTTGTAGGCGACACCAGCGCTGAGGTTGTTTTCCGAGTAGCGCATGAAGGTGCAGGCGTCGGGTGAGGCCGGTTCGATGGCGTCAGGGGCTTCCACCACGTAACAATCTGCATTCAGCTCGTTATGAAAACTGTAATCACCGTTCGGCTTGCCAAAAGGAGAGGCAACGCTCTTGACACGTCCTTCGGCGGCAGCCTGGTTGACACGCCATTGGTATTTCAGTATCTCGGTGGCAAACTTCAGGTCGGCCTTGTCGGCCTTGTCGGGCGGTGTCAGGCGGTTATTCCACAGGTCGGTTCCGACGTAAGAACCGGAGACGAAGAGGTTTCCGCCCTGCTGGCAGTAGGCGGTGATGGCCTGCTGCATGGGCTGGCTGAAGGTTTTGAACTTCAACGGTTTCACGCCGCCACGTCCCATCTTGGTTTGGCATTCCTTGCCTAGGATGAGGTCGGCGTAGGCGTAGTCATTCATACTTACGGAGCCTTCCTCCACCGTTTCGTCGCTACATGATACGAAAGAATAACCTGCCTGGAGAATAGCTGCACCATGTATGGCGGGGTAGTCGAATGTATTTCCTGCAATAACTTGCGTTTCATAGTTGCCGTAGCTGTCGCCGAAGCCTGAAGCATCGTCGTCCATCCAAGGAATTGTGCGGCGGAATTCTTTCATCTTGCCGATGTAGCTGATGTCTTTTACGTAGGGGACGCCGTGGTCAACATCGTCGAGGAAGCCTGCCAGCAGCGTGTCTGCGGGGGCAGGCGCCACGAAGTCTGCGGGTGCGCTGATACGGTCGAAGCCGTTAATTACCAGTACTGTACCCTTAGGTTGGAAGGCGCGACCGGCAGAAAGAATCTCGGAGGGGAAGCTCTCGCCGCCCTTGTTCACAGCTGTTACCTTAAAGCTGCAAACGACTCCTGCGGGGAGAGTTGTACGATAGCTGTTCTTGTCTACCAGTACACCGTTGTCGAAATCGCCGTCGCCGATGCGGGTGTAGACGATGTATTTCTCGGCATTGGCTGTCGGCTCCAGCGGGTCGGCTACGGGCTGCCAGGTGAGCTCGATTTCGTTCTCGCTTACGTTGCGGATGGCAAAGTGGTCGACAGGTAGCGGTTGTACAACGTAATCCATGTGATATTGTGAGCAGATAAACTGTAACATGCCCTTATAGACGGCACGGCTCACGGTAAAGCGGAAACGCGGATCGAGGCCGTAGCGCATGTCGGCGAAGTTCTGATGGGAGAGAAGTTCGAGCAGCATGGTGGGGACGCGTGGCACGCGTGCCTCGAAGTAAGATTGGTTCCACATGCCGCGGCGACTCCATTTCGGCTCGTAGAGCGTGCGGACGTCGCGGATGATATTCGATTGGATGAGATCGGTCAGGTCGTGTGACAAGTAGCGGGAAGCCCCGTTGGCAAACACGCCGTTGTAAGCATCTGTCTGATAGATGCCCAGAGTGCCGATGATAGAGTCGTTGAGTGTGGTGCCCGCATCGGAGTGGAAGGCGAAGGCCAGGTCGATGGGGATGTTCAAGCCTTTTTCGTTTGGATTGACAGAAGATCCTCCAGCCAGATAGTTCACCCAAATGCCACGACATTTGTAGTCGTCGGTATAGTCGTTCTGTCCGTTGCTTTCAGAATAGATACTGTCGGGTATACCTGCCCATTGCAGCCAGTAGCGGGCAGCTTCACAGAAGCGTGGATAGCCACTGGGTATAGCGGGTATATCGGCTGAATGCTGTCTCACTTCTTGTCGTTTCTGTCCGTTGTCCGTATTGGCGGCCTTGTCCGAACTTTTCAGATTCTCGGTACTCCCTTTATCCGAAAGGCTACGGGCGATGTTGCCCATACCTCCGCCAATCTTTACGGCATCGGCAGTGATGATTTTGCCTGCTTTGGAGCTGCGGTTGCTCAGCACTACTTTATAGCAGTTGTGCTTGCCTGCGTCGAAGCTGAACGTGCCCAGATAGATCCAGGTACCTCCACCCATTTGCTGGTTCACTTTGAATTGGGTACTACCGCCTTTGTGGTAGACGGTATAGAGAGCCTCGTCTGTACTGTTGGGCAATGTCTGATAGGATACATAGACGGCATATTGACCGCTTTGAGGTATGTCGGGTATCCATTCAGCGGTACTTTCCTTTCCTTTCTTGATGGTTTCGGTCATGCGATAGGTACCTTCCTTGAAAGGATTGGTGAAGTCGGTGTATAGTGTGTGCAGGTGTGCGAAGCCTTCTCCTTGGCCTTGGGTCCATACTTTATCGCCATTCGTTTCTGTATAGAGGGAGGCTCTGGCCAGATAACCGTCGTTGTCCACGATGACTTCTTCGTGCTGGCAATCACGTTCGCGGGGGAGTAGTACGTTGGCACCCGCATTCTCGAGCATGGGGACGAGGAAGGGGAGTACGTAACTCTGCGTGTAGAGGTCTTCCACCGTCTGGAAGATGCGTGCACGTTGCCACTCCCAGCGTGTCAGCTTCTGCTCGTAGTAGAAACCATGGCTTTGCCAGAGCGCGATGTGGCGGTTGTGGAGTCCATTGGTGGGCGTATAGGCTTCGGATACTCTGCTCACTAACGGCTTGTCGCCTGCGGGTGCAAAGGTTTTGGCTTTCTTGTCGGGCTTGTTGCGCAAGGCTTGAGGAATGAGCTCTTCGATGCGTCGTTTGTTGGTATATATCTCCAGCTTGTGCGAAGCAAATTCGGCGGGAAGCATATGTCGCACGCCGTCGTATATTTCGGCCACGTTGTTTTCTCGAAAAGGAATGTAGGCGCAATTCATGTTGGCAAAGAGTTGCAAGGTCTTTCCGCTGACGGCTGTGGAGTCGATTTGGATGCGCCCTATCGAAACTTCCTTTCGAGCAATGTCGTCCAGGTATTTTCCGATGTGTTGTCGGATATCCATAGAAAGCTCTTGTGCACTTCCTGCCTGTGGAAGGAGGGAAGCGGCGAAGAGAGCAAGCCAGATATATTGTTTTGCTTGCATAGTGGATTGGGTTTAAGTTAATTATAACGTTTTTTATTGGTTTGAATAAGCAGGCAAAGTCCAAGGGCTGTAATCAGTGCATTGATGATGAGCAGCTCGAAGCTGATCTGATAGCCGCCGAACCATGCCTCGCTATGGCTTTGCAGGATGTAGCAGAGGATGGGCGAAGCGACGGCCACCAGCGGTACCCATCGGTCGTGGACAGGCTTCTTGCAGGCCATGCCGAAGATGAACATGCCGAGGATGGGGCCGTACGTGTAGGCGGCAAGGCTATAGACGGCGTTGATGGCACTGTCGTCGTTCAGTTCATAGAAGATGACGATGACAATCACCATGAGCAGCGACATGATGAAATGCACCAGCTTGCGTGTCAGGGTTAGGTCTTTGTCGTTTTGTTTCTCGTTTGCCTTCAGGATGTCGATGGTGAACGAGGTGGTGAGCGCCGTCAGGGCGGAGCCGGCGGCAGAATAGGCAGAAGCTATCAGCCCGATGATGAAGATGATGCCAATAAAGAGCGGAAAGTCTTCGCTCCATGCCACTTTGCCGAACAGGGCGTCGCCTGCTATCGGGCCTTCCTGGCTCAGGTTGACGTCGGCATACATGTAGAGCAGCGTACCCAATACGAGAAACAGGCCGATGACGAAGATTTGGATGAACGAACTCAGAATCATGTTCTTCTGCGACTCGCGGAAGTTCTTGCAACTCAGGGTACGTTGCATCAGGTCCTGGTCGAGGCCTGTGCAGGCGATAATCATGAATATGCCAGCGATGAACTGCTTCCAGAAGTAGCGGCCGTCGTTGGGGTCGTCGAAGAAGAACAGTTTGCTGGTAGGATGACTGGCCACGGCCGCAGGAAGTTCGCCGAAACCAATCTGAAGGTTGTTGGCGATAACCACGATGCAACTGATGACCGACACGACGAGGCAGAGGGTTTTCAGAGAGTCTGTCCAAATCAAGGACTTCACGCCGCCTTGGAAAGAATAGAGCCAGATGAGCGCTACCGTCAGCACTACGTTGAGTGAGAACGGTACGTGCAGGGGAGCGAACACCAGCGTTTGCAACACGACGCACACCACAAAGAAGCGGACAGAAGCTCCCAGCATCTTTGATACGAAGAAGAACCACGCCCCTGTACGGTAGGAAGCCAGCCCGAAGCGACTTTCCAAGTAACCATAGATGCTGACCAGGTTCATTTTGTAGAAGAGAGGTATCAGTACGAGTGCCACGAGGATAGAGCCTACAAAGAAGCCCAGCACCATCTGCATGTAGGAATATCCGCCCGCCAGGACGGCGCCAGGTACGGAAATGAAGGTCACGCCCGAGATGGTAGCTCCAATCATGGCCAGTGTTACCATGTACCAGGACGACTTGCGGTTGCCTGTAAAGAAGCCGGCATTGTCAGCCTTGCGCCCTGTTATCCAAGAAATGATGAATAGCAGTGCGAAGTAGCATGCGATGGTAGCGAGTATGATCCAAACGGTAGTCATATTTAGTATTCTTTTGTTCTTGTTTGGGAAAGCATCGTTTTCCTGGTCGGAAAACAGTGCTTTCGGGTTGAAAAAACAATGCTTTCTCTTTGGTTATTCTTCGTAGAGCAAATAGGGCTTTCGCTGTTCCTTGAATCTCTTCACGTCGTCTTGCCACATGGCCTTAATTTCTTCGGCGCTTTTTCCGTCTTCAATCATTTTGCGTACGTAATCCACACCTACCAGTTTTTCGAAGAAAGAACGGAAGAAATGGTCGTCTAAATTCAGGTTGCGGTAGGCATCAATGACGTATGTCAGATCCACGCCCCGTTTCCAGATCTCTTCATCGCTCATACCGCTCAGGTCCACGCCGTAGCACAACTTGTTGAGCTGAGGCGGGTTCTTGGCGCCTGGCACGCTTCGTGGCGTAAAGCTGAAATCGTAGCCCTTCATGTTGGGATGGCCATATACTTGGAAAGGCTTGTCTGTTCCTCGTCCCAGGCTGACGGGCGTTGCCTCGAAGTAGCAGGTCGAGGGGTACAGATAGACGGATTTCATGTTCGGAAGGTTGGGCGACGGAGCGATGGGCAGCCTGTACATCGTCTGGTGCGTGTAGTTCTTGCAAGGGATGACGGTCACGTCACACACACGAGAGGCAGGCAGCCAACGCTCGCCGTTGACCATCAGGGCCAGTTCGCCTAGCGTCATGCCATGTACGATGGGGATGGGCAGCCAGCCCACGCCTGACTTATGCTTCATGTCGAGTATCGGTCCGTCCACATAATGTCCGTTGGGATTGGGACGGTCGAGAATAAGCATCTTCTTGCCGTATTCGGCACAGGCGTCCATCAGGCGGCACATGGAGGCGTAATAGGTGTAGTAGCGTAGGCCTACGTCTTGGATGTCGACGATGAGGATGTCGAATTTGCGCATGGATTGTTCGCTTGGTTTACCCAGCTTGCCGTCGTAAAGCGACAGGATAGGTACTCCCGTCTTTGAATCTACGGAACTTGATACATGCTCGCCTGCATCTGCATTGCCTCGGAAACCATGTTCGGGCGAAAAGATGGCCACTACGTTGAACTTGTTTTCCAGCAAGACATCCACTAAGTGTTTGTTGCCAATCATACCCGTGTGATTAGAAAAAACGGCAATCCGTTTTCCCTTCAGAATGGGGAAGTATTCGGAGGTTTGCTCGTCGCCGAGGATGATCCTGCCTTCTTGGCTTCGGCATTCGTAGCACCAGCATAGGATGGACAATAAGAATATGAGAATTTTTTTCATGGTTGTCTGTGGATTGTTTTTTGTTTCACATTCTACAAAGATAGGAATTATTCTTATGTCAGGAATACATATTCAATCATTTTACAGGTTGGTAATGGTTCGTTTAAGGTAACGTTAGATTGGAAATAGTAAGAAAAGAACCCCGCTGTAGCTGGTACAGTAGGGTTCTTTTGACTATCTGTTCACTTATTTCCAGCCAATATTTTGTTCTAAGTTTGGATTGAGGGTAATTTGTCCACTAGGTATCGGGTAGAGGTAATGTTTTTTGTCGTAAACACGTTCATTGTTTCCATATCCGTCTACATAGTTTCCATCCAGTGTCAATCCGCATTCTGGATCGTTTACATAGTTGGCTCCCAAGCGAATATCTGGGTTCTTGCTGGTATCCAACTTGTCAAGTTGATGCCAGCGGATGAGGTCCCAATAACGGAAATCATTGTCGAGCATCAGTTCGCAACGGCGTTCACGACGGATTTCCCAAATCAGAGGGCTTACACCCATATCGTTATCGCCTGCGTCGGCAACGTCGACCGTGATAGAGGGAAGGCCAGCACGACTCTTCAGTTTGTTGATAGTCTTGTTCAGATCATCGTTTGTAATAGTACCTAACTCAGCCTTTGCCTCGGCATAATCTAGGTAAATTACAGACAACCAATAGAGTGGAGCTGATGTGTAGTTCTTGCCACCTGTTTCACGATAAGTTGGATCAATGTTTACATTATCGAATTTGCAGATTCCATAACCGCTGGAAGCTGTCATGGCTATACCGCCTGCAATGCGTTGCCATGCATGGCCTTGGTAACAAAGTACAGAGTCGATTATCTGACCTAAACGCTTGTCGCGTACTTCTAACAGGTTTTGGATATTCAGATGTTGAGCACCATCGCTGGCTGACAATTTCATGATACCTGCATCAGTATTGTCATATGATGTGTTGGCTGCAGTCTTTCCATCCAAGAACAAGAAGGAGTCGAAAGCATCTTTTGAGATACCGTCCATCTGAGTACTGCTACAAGTGTAATTAATAGTGGAGTGTCCGAAATAATCTTTCTTGTATTCTTTGTAGAAAATAATTTCGGAGTTTCCTGACAATGTCTCAGAATTGTAGATAGCACGATAACTGGCTATATCTGAACCCAGTGTATAGTCTGGCATGATTTGTTCGCAGGCTTCTACGCAAGCTTGTAAGAACCGATTGGCTCCTTCTAAATCAGCAGGTTTCCCATTTTCTTCTTGTGTGCGATATTTGCGGAAAGTACCTTCCCACAAGCAGATTTGGGATTTTAAGGCGTTAGCCATGTTGCGTGACCATGTTGTTTGGGAGTTGACATCTTCGATGTTGCTGCAGGCAAAATTCAAGTCCTCTAAAACCTTGTCCATGATTTCATCACGATCCTCGCGCGCGGCATACAGTAACGGATCGTTTGTGTCAGGTACATGATCGAGCCATGTACAGTCTCCGAACTTACGAACCAAATCCCAATATTGCCAGCCACGCATCAGGCGTGCTACACCTATCCAATGGTTTTTTGTAGCCTCATCCATGTCTGTTGCTTGAGTAGTCAAGGAGCTGATCATGGCATTGGCACGACGTATTTCATCCCAAGTAGATGACCAGTTACTGTCCGAAGCAGGAACATTGATGTATTTCCAATTTTTGAATCCAGCACCTATTTGATCGTCACTGAGAGAAGTAAAATAGAAATCTCCACTTCCACCACTATTACCATAACCTGTGAACAGATTATAGAAAGTAGCCGCATAACCTTCTACGCTGGATGGATTATTCCAGAATAAAGGACTATCTGTAAATTTGTCGAGTGGTTCTTTATCGAGCATGTCAGTACAGCTTGACAATGAAAGCGAACCAAGCAATAGTGCACTATATAAAAATGTTTTCTTTTTCATGATTCTTGTCTTTAAAGTTTAGAATGTTACTTGGAGTCCGAATGAGATGGTACGTGTGATCGGTGCTACACGTCCCCATACACCATTACTGTTGCTGCCCGTATCGCTGGCATCGATTTCAGGGTCTACTGGTGCATAACTGTTGTTAATCAACTCACAAAGATTTTCAGCAGTGAAATAGATACGTGCTTTCTGCATGAAACATTTTTTAGTCCATTCTTGTGGCAGGGTATAACCTACTGTTAAGTTCTTGAAACGCAGGTATGAACGGTCGATCAAATATTTACTTTGAGGATAGAAGTTGTTCTTTCCATCTGCGATGCCAGAAACTGTTCCGCCACTTCCGTTGCCTGGATATAAACGTGGGTAAAAAGCATCAGTGTTTTCTTCTGTCCAGTAATCCATTTGGTTGGCGTAGATACCATCAGCACCACGTGAGAATGGCATTACGAATGCACCTGTTGACCACTGATCCCATTTGCCTACACCTTGGAAATACATGTCGAGGTCAATACCTTTCCATGAGCCTCCCAGGCGGAATCCATATTGGAAGCGAGGAGTAGAGTTACCAATAACTTTCAGGTCACCCATGTCATCTTTAGTACCGTTTCCGCCATCGATGACTCCATCTCCGTTTAAGTCTTTGAATTTAATATCGCCGGGACCATATTCAAATGTACCTCCACTGACAAGACCATCTTGATTAGCTACGCCTTGTGCATAACCTGTACGATTGCCGTTGGCATCGTAAGTGAAGTCGTCTTTTGTGAAATAACGATCAGTCTCAAAACCATATATATCTCCATATACCTTACCGCTAAAGTAATCGCTTAGGATACCACTTGGGTTATTCCAGTTAGTTACGACTGTTTTATAGTCAGAAAGGTTTCCGTTTGCGTATACAGTAAAGTCACCAAATCGCTTGTTCCAGCTGACGTTCAATTCCCAACCGCGTGTGCGGAGTGAGCCTGCGTTGGTATAGGGCTCGGTTGTTCCCAACATGTCGGGCAGAGTTACACCTGGAGCCAACATATCCAATGTCTTGCGTTGATACCAGTCAAATGATACATTCAGTTCGTTGTTCATGAAACCTAAATCCAAACCGATATCAAAGGTGCGGATACGTTCCCATGTCAATGTGCTGGATACCAACGATGGAGTATCATACATGTTTACAAAAGTTCCGTCACTTCCCAGCCAATATCTATCGCTTAATGAATTGATGGTTGAGATAAACATGTCTTCGCCGACAGCTTCATTACCGATTTCTCCGAAAGAAGCACGAAGCTTACCATTGCTGATGATATTACGCAGATTGTCGAAGTAACCTTCTTGGCTGAAACGGTAACCTAATGAACCTGACGGGAAGAAAGCCCAGCGGTCACTGGAGGGGAAAGATGAAGAACCGTCGAGGCGGCCGTTCAATTCCAATAACCAGATTTCATTCCAGTTGTAATTGATTCGGCCGAAGTAACCTGCTGTAGCAGAGTGGATATGACGTCCGCTAACCGTTTGTGTTCCATTGGACAGATTGAATTCGGGCTGATCTGGATTCAGTAAGCCTTCTCTCTTAGAACGATGCCAATAGTATTCTTCTCCTTCTGCATTACCACCGATCATAATGTTAAAGTTATGTTTATTGGCCAAGGTAAATTCATAATTGGCATAAAGGTTAAAAGCATAAGAAGTAGTCTTTTCGCTTTGTTGCTGCAGATAAGAGTCGGTTTGAATATCTGTTGGAGCAGACATATTACCCCATGTATTATATCCTGAAACCGGCAGGCCTACCATATCTTGGAAAAGATTTTTTACGTTATAAGTATAGTCTGCGTTCACGGTCAAGCCTTTAGCTAGTTTTGCTTTTGCAAAACCTGTCATGCGGACATAGTTGGTAGAGGTTTCTGTGTCACCAGCTTGCTTCAGATACATAATGGTATTGCGCAAGTCTGTACCGTTAATGGTACCCAATGGTTCAAAGAAACTTCCCCATCTCCACATATATTGATAGGGAGTACGACGTGTATTCGGTTCTGTATAAGTGCGATCTGTGAAATTGAATCTACCACCAATTTGTAACCAGTCGGTTACGTCAGAGGTGATATTTGCGTTTACATTGTAACGTTTCAGTTGGTCTGGATTAAAGTTGAGTTGTCCTTCTTTCTTGTCATAACCAACAGATAGATAGTAGGTTGTTTTCCCGCTGGTACCCTGTACATTTACGTTATGACTTTGTGAGGGGGCCCAATTTTGATACATAATGCCTACGACATCCCAATCAGCATAGAACATGGCAGTACCTGTTGTAGGATCCAAGTAATAGTCTCCTACATTATCCATACTTTGGAAGGGCTGCATTTCACGATATCCAGCTTTTTTATGGCCGTGTTGTTCTTGCCAGGCTTCGGCATAGGGGAGCATCTTGTCCAAATACATACCAAATAATTCGGGATCTGTACCATTACGTTCGTTGACCTCAATTAAAGCTCTTAATTGGGATGGTACGTCTGCATAGTCAGGCAAAATGCTTGGAGTGCTCCATGCAAAATTGTTAGAGTAGTTAATCGTAAATTTATCTTTTTTAGTACCTTGTTTGGTTGTGATTAATACCACACCAAAAGCTGCGCGCGAGCCGTATATGGAGGTAGAGGCAGCGTCTTTTAGAACGGAAACGCTAGCAATGTCTTGTGGATTGATGAGCGAAAGGTCATCCAAAGGTACACCATCGACGATAATCAAGGGGTTACTGGTTTCGCTATTACTCAGTGTACCTACACCACGAATTGTCATACTCGGCTGCTCATTAATACCTCCTTGTGTATTCAGAATAGTCAAGCCGGGAACTACACCTTGTAAAGCTTTGGTTACATCCATTTGGGGCTTGGCTTCCAATGCTTTATTTACATCTACTGTAGAAACAGCACCTGTTACATTGACTTTCTTTTGTGAACCGTAACCTACGACCACAACTTCGTCCAACATTTCATTGTCTTCCGCAAGTATGACTTTGATGGTGCTTTGTTGAACTTTGATTTCTTGTGATTTGTACCCGATGAATGATATTTGCAGGATGGCTCCCTGTTGTACGTTCAAGGTGAATTTTCCGTTTATGTCTGTCAGGCTACCGTTGCTGGTTCCTTTTTCCAGAACATTTGCGCCAATAATAGGTTCTCCGTTGTGGTCAGTTACCAAGCCGTTTACGGTTATTGTTTGCATTTGTTCTGTAATTCCTAAGTTTTGGCTTGGAATGGTAGGGATGGCATAGATTTGTCCATTGCCGAAGAGCAGTGTGCCACATATGGCTGCTGCAGTGAGAAGTTTACCTCTGTAGGTAAATCTCGTTTGTTTGTGATCTTCATTCATAAAAGAAAGGATTTTAAGTTGGTTGGTAATAAGGGTCTGACAAGGTTGTATTCCAAAATGGCGGATAATTGCTTGCCTGTCCTGTGAATAAGTGCTGTTCCTGATATTGAACGAATCAGGTTGATTTGTAAAAAGTCCTCTTATTTATATTCATAGGCACATTGTTTTTAAGGGTTAACTTGTTAATAATTGTTTCTAAATCGGAAAATGTTTATAATATGGGTTCACATTTTCTTTTGTGTCTCAACAAAGGTATTTTATTTTTTTTAAAATGAAACATTATTCTTGCCTTATTTAAGTATCGGATATATGTTTTTGTGTTTTTTAAACAATAGACAGATATGTTTCCTGACCTGTAAAATTGTGAATATCTTGATAGACAGATGTGGGTATGGTGTTGTAGAAAATAGCTCTCTTATAGGGATTTGTCGTGTGGGGGTATTGTATTATACCTCTTCTCTATTCATTGCATGGTATTCTATCAGACCGTTGATGGAAGTTTCTTCTATTGTTTTTAGGTCGATACCAAATTCTTTGGCTGTTTCACGTAACAACTCGGCATAATAGTGGGCAAGCGAGCCAACAAAGCGGACAGGGTAGTTTTGATAGTCGTATTGGCAGACATTGCGTGTAAAGAAGCTGCGTAGATTGCTGGTAATGAGGTTGTAGACGTAGTCTTCATTCAGATAGTCTGCTAAGAAATAAGAAACAGTGGCTAGAAAGCGGTTTGGGAAGGGACGGTTGTAAACAGACTCCATTACTTCGTTGGCGTTGATGCGGAACTTGTCGTAGAAATCATTCGTGATGTCTTTGGGAGCAAGGCCTTTTAATACGTCGGACAGAAAGTGCTTGCCCATAACGGCTCCACTGCCCTCATCTCCCAAGATGTAGCCACCCGCTTTGACGTTTTTGGCAATGATTTTTCCATCATAGAAACATGAATTAGAGCCTGTTCCAAGAATGCATGCTATGCCTGCTTCACACTTGAAGAGGCCTCGGGCAGCAGCCAACAGGTCGCTTTCTACTTGGATGGGGGTCTTAAATTGGGCTACAAGTGATGCACCCAATATGTTTTTCTTTTCATGGGAGGAACATCCGGCTCCGTAAAAATATACCTGCTCCAATTTTTTCTTGAAAAATAGCTCAGGCAGTCCCAGTCGTACGCTTCGGCTGATCTCGCGTCGGGTCTGGAAGAAAGGGTTGAGGCCTTCAGTAAAGGCTCTTTGTATCAAGTTGTTATCCTCGACTAAAACCCACTCTGTCCGAGTTGAACCGCTTTCAGCTATTAATTTCATGGTATGGTCGTTTTAGATTTACGTACAAATATATAGTTTTTTTTAGATATTCCTATTCCTTTTTAAAGGTTTCTTTTCAATTATAGGGATTCAAACTAAAAAACTCCCAGCTTCTTCGTGAGGAAAAGCCGGGAGCTTTTGAACTATTGCGATTTCTCTTAAAGGGCTTTCTCTTTAATTAGGTATTCAGCAATCTGAACGGCATTCAGGGCGGCTCCCTTCTTGATTTGGTCGCCTACAATCCAGAAGGTCAGTCCGCAATCGTTGGTCAGGTCCTTGCGGATGCGGCCTACGTAGACGGGATCCTTGCCGGCCAAGAAGAGCGGCATAGGGTATTCCTTTTCGGCGGGGTTGTCCATCAGCACCAGTCCTTCGCCCTTGCCGAAAACTTCGCGAGCCTCTTCGACGGAGATGGGGCGTTCGGTTTCCACCCAGATGCTCTCGGAGTGGGAGCGCAGGGCGGGCACGCGGACGCAGGTGGCGCTTACCTTGACGTCGGAGTGCATGATTTTGCGCGTTTCGTTGTACATCTTCATCTCTTCCTTCGTATAGCCGTTGTCGGTGAAGACATCAATCTGAGGGATGAGGTTGAAGGCCAGTTGGTAGGCGAATTTCTCGACGGTGACAGGTTCGCCGGCCAGTACCTGGCGGTATTGGGTGTACAGCTCGTCCATGGCGGCGGCTCCGGCACCGCTGGCTGCTTGATAGGTGGCTACGTGTACGGTCTTGATGTGCGAAAGCTGTTCGATGGCTTTCAGGGCAACGACCATCTGGATGGTGGTGCAGTTGGGGTTGGCGATGATGCCGCGCGGACGGTCCTTGGCGTCGGCGGCGTTGACTTCGGGCACTACCAGGGGTACGTCGGCGTCCATGCGGAAGGCGCTGGAGTTGTCTATCATCACGGCTCCGTATTTGGTGATGGTCTCGGCGAACTCTTTCGATGTGCCTGCGCCTGCGGAAGTGAAAGCGATGTCCACACCTTTAAAGTCATCGTTGTGCTGCAAGAGTTTGACCTCGATCTGTTTGCCGCGGAAGGTATATTTGGTACCGGCGCTGCGTTTAGAACCGAACAAAACTAACTCGTCCAACGGGAAATTTCTTTCATCGAGCACACGCAGGAATTCTTGTCCCACGGCTCCGCTTGCTCCAACAATTGCTACTTTCATTTCTTTTTCTTTGTTTTAAGTGGTTTGTAAAAAAGTCAATTCAAGGCGCAAATTTACAACATTCTGCGATTATAACCACAGAAGTCGTTTTTATTTTTTGATAAAAACATACCTTGCTTGTAGGGACTTCTGGCGGCGGGTGACGGAAAACATTGCTTTCGTCCTTGGAAAACGGTGCTTTCGCCTTCGGAAAGCATCGCTTTCCATCAAAGAAAAGAGGGTGCTTTCTTGAAAGTAGGTGGAGCGGGTGGTAGGAAGTGAAAAGTTTTTTGCTATTTTTGCACAAGAATTTAAAATGACGCAAGCCTATGAACTGGTTAGACCTCAGTTTGGAACTTCCCATAACCGACCCTACATGGATTTTCCTCCTTGTATTGCTCATCATTTTGTTTGCGCCCATCCTACTGACCAAGTTGCGCATCCCCCACATCATCGGTATGATTCTAGCCGGACTGGCCATCGGTGAGCATGGATTCAACATCCTGGTGCGCGACAGCAGTTTCGAGCTTTTTGGCAAGGTAGGTGTTTATTACATCATGTTTCTGGCGGGGCTGGAGATGAATATGGCCGACTTCAAGAAGAACCGTGGCAAAGCAGTGGCGTTGGGCTTGCTGGCTTTCATCATTCCCATCAGCATCGGTATGGTGACCAATGTGCTCTTGCTCAAGTACAGCCTCATCACTTCTATCCTGCTGGCCAGTATGTATGCCTCGCATACGCTGGTGGCCTATCCTATCGTCATCCGTTACGGCATCTCGCGCCAGCGTAGTGTGAGCATCGCCGTGGGCGGTACGGCCGTCACCGATACGCTGACGTTGCTCGTGCTGGCCGTCATCAGCGGAGTGTTCAAGGGCGAGGCGGGCGGCCTCTTCTGGCTTTGGCTGGTGGTGCGCTTCGTGGTGCTGGCCATGCTCATCATGTATTTCCTGCCGCGCATCGGGCGCTGGTTCTTCCGCCGCTACGACGACAATGTGATGCAATATATCTTCGTCCTGGCCATGGTGTTCCTCGGCGCGGGGCTGATGGAGCTTATCGGCATGGAAGGCATCCTGGGAGCTTTCCTTGTAGGTCTGGTGCTGAACCGCCTCATTCCCCACGTGTCGCCGCTGATGAGCCATCTGGAGTTTGTGGGCAATGCGCTGTTCATCCCTTACTTCCTGATAGGCGTGGGCATGCTGATTGATGTCAAAGTCATCTTCGGTGGCGGTGATGCCCTGAAGGTGGCGGGTGTGATGATTGTGGTGGCGCTGGGCGGCAAGTGGATTGCCTCGTGGCTGACGCAGAAGATATACCGCATGTCGGCCCTCGAACGCGAGCTGATGTTCGGCCTGAGCAACGCACAGGCGGCGGCTACGCTGGCGGCGGTGCTGGTGGGCTACAACATCATCCTGCCCGATGGTAGCCGTCTGCTCAACGAAGACGTGCTCAACGGCACGGTGCTCCTCATCCTCGTCACCTGCATCGTCAGCTCCTTTACCACCGAGCGGGCGGCGCGCAAGATGGCCATGGGCGAGGCCCATCCCGAAGAAGACCGTTCGCGCGAGCCCGAAAAGATTCTGATACCTGTGGCCAATCCCAATACCATCGAATACCTGATGAACCTGTCGCTCGTCATCCGAGACCCCAAACAGAAGGACAACCTGCTGGCTCTGAACGTCATCAACGACCACTCGGGCACCGAAGCCCTCGAGCAGCAGGGCAAGCGATACCTGGAGCGTGCGGCCAAAATCACCGCCTCGGCGGGTGTGGAGCTGAAGTGCATCAGCCGCTACGACCTGAACATTGCCGCGGGCATCATCCACACGGCCAAGGAGCATGGAGCTACGGATGTCATCATCGGCCTCCACTGGAAGGTGAACATCGTGGATTCCTTCTTCGGTATGCTGACCGAGAGCCTGCTCAAGGGACTTCATCGCGAGGTGATGGTGGCCCGCTTCCTGATACCCATCAATACCCTGCGGCGCATCATCGTGGCCGTGCCGCCCAAGGCCGAGTACGAGGCCGGCTTCCAGAAGTGGGTGGACCACTTCTGCCGCATGGGCACCACGCTGGGATGTCGCGTCCACTTCTTTGCCAACGAACAGACGGGCAACCTGCTTCAGGGCCTCGTCAAAAAGAAACATAGCGACACGCTGACCGAGTTCTCCCGCCTCGACGAGTGGGAAGACCTGCTGCTCCTGACCGGTCAGGTGAACTACGATCACCTGCTGGTAGTTATCAGCGCCCGCCGCGGCTCCATCTCCTACGACAGCTCGTTCGAGAAACTGCCCAGCCAGTTGGGCCGCTACTTCACGAACAACAGCCTCATCGTCCTGTATCCCGACCAGCTGGGCGACCCGCAGGATGCCTTGTCGTTCTCCAATCCGCAGGGCAGCAACGAGAGCCAGCACTACGAGAAGGTGGGCAGGTGGTTCTATAAATGGTTTAAAAAGGAAAACTGATGGAAGACTGGAAACAACGTACACGCCTGCTGCTGGGCGAAGAAAAGAGTGAACGCCTGCGCCAGGCCCATGTGCTGGTCGTTGGCGTGGGAGGCGTGGGAGCCTATGCCGCCGAGATGCTTTGCCGTGCGGGGGTAGGCCGCCTGACGCTGGTCGATGCTGACACCGTCCAGCCTACCAACATCAACCGCCAGCTTCCGGCCCTGCACTCCACACTGGGGCAACCCAAGGTCGAAGTTCTCGCCGCCCGTTTCCGCGACATCAATCCCGAGGTGGAGCTCACCGTCTTGCCCGTTTTCCTCAAGGACGAGAATATCCCCCAGCTGCTCGATGCCGCCCGCTACGACTTTGTGGTCGATGCCATCGACACCCTGTCCCCCAAATGCCACCTGATAGCCGAGGCCCTGAGGCGGCGCATCAAGATTGTATCCAGCATGGGAGCGGGCGCCAAGAGCGACATCACGCAGATACGCTTTGCCGATATCTGGGACACCTACCATTGCGGCCTGAGCAAGGCCGTGCGCAAGCGGTTGCAGAAGATGGGCATCCGTCACAAACTCCCCGTCGTCTTCAGCACCGAGCAGGCCGACCCCAAGGCCGTGCTTCTGACCAACGACGAACAGAACAAGAAATCGACTTGCGGCACGGTGAGCTACATGCCCGCCGTCTTCGGCTGCTACCTGGCGGAGTACGTCATCCGCCGGCTATAATAATAAGGAAAGAAGTTATGATACGACTCGAACAGATAACCAAGAGCTTCGGCAGCCTCCAAGTGTTGCGTGGCATCGACCTTGAGATACAGAAAGGCGAAGTGGTGAGCATCGTCGGCCCCAGCGGTGCTGGCAAGACGACCTTGCTTCAAATCATGGGTACGCTCGACCGTCCCGATACGGGTACGGTCTGCATCGACGGCGTACGTGTCGACGGGTTGAAGGAGCGCGAGCTTTCCGCTTTCCGCAACCGCCACATTGGTTTCGTCTTTCAGTTTCACCAGCTCCTGCCCGAGTTTACGGCCTTGGAGAATGTCATGATACCTGCCTTCATTGCCGGGCAGGGACGTCACGAAGCCCAGGCTTCTGCTCTCGAGATGCTGACGATGATGGGCCTTGCCGACCGTGCCTCGCACAAGCCCAACGAGCTTTCGGGCGGCGAGAAGCAGCGTGTGGCCGTGGCGCGCGCTCTTATCAATCGGCCGGCCGTTGTGTTGGCCGATGAGCCATCGGGCAGCCTCGACACCCACAACAAGGCTGAATTGCATCAGCTTTTCTTCGACCTGCGCGACCGTCTGGGGCAGACGTTTGTCATTGTGACCCACGACGAAAGCCTGGCTTCCATCACCGACCGCACCATTCATTTGAAAGACGGAGAGGTCGTAGCAGACAATATTACTCAAAACTTAGGTAGTGTCCAATTCTCTCCAGGTCCTCTTGTGTAAATTCTTCATAGAGTACGAACGGCTTGAGGCTTTTCAGCGGGCCGTGCTTGCGGCGGTATTCTATTAGTGCTTTTGCTTGATAGAAGTTGAGGTAAGGATGGCGGCGCAGGCGGTCCACGCTGACGCGGTTGACGGGGATGCGGCGGATGGCGGTGGTGTCGATACGGAACCAGTCGTTCAGTTGGCGATAATCGAGATTGATTTCTTCCAGCTGGCTGAGGCTATAGAAACCACCTAACTGCTGGCGATATCCGCTGATGAGACGTGCGATTCCACTTCCTATGCCAGGAATCTTTTTTAATTCGGTGGTATCGGCACGGTTTAGGTCGACCAAAGTACCAGGTGCGTATTTCAGCGGCTTTGCCTGTTGGATGCTGTCCTTGTGCTGTTTGGCCAAAAAGAGGGAAGGGTGATGGTCGGTACTGTCTGTGGCTGGAATGTGGATGTAGGGCCGTAATGTGTTGTATTGTTTTTCTGTCAGGCCGTATATCTTGCGGAAATCTTCTGCCCGGCGGAAGACACCTCCCTTTTCTCGATAACGCAGGATGTTGCGGGCCATCCAGGCAGGGAGCCCCAGCTGGCGGAAGGTGGCCGAGTCGGCAGTGTTGGGATTGAAGGGAACAAGTATGGGCGGCACGTCGTTTTCCTCTTTCCATGCTGTGTAGTGGGACTTACGGCTCTCCTTTTCCTCTTTTTCTTTTTCACGGATGGAAGCGCTGAAGGCTCTATATTCCTCCATCGCCTGTTGTTGTCTTAATTGGTCGTCAAATTTGTCTACCTGCTTTGATTTTAAATGAACGTATATCTCTCCTCCCAGGAAAAAGAGGAGGGAGATGCCCAGCAGCACCAGAATGCCTCGTCTTTCCCCTCGGGAGTAATAGAAAAAATCATTGAACCACTTCCGCATGAATTACCTTTTTTATTTCAGTAGTCCCAATTCATTAATGAAAATGAAGCCGATACCTATCGGAGCTATGTACTTCAGTAGGAATAGCCAGATGCGATAGACTACTTTTGGCAGAGTACCGTTGTTGCTTACCTCTTCCCATAGGATACGTTTATCCAGATACCAGCCAGTGAAGATGGCGATGAAAAAGCCACCCAATGGGAGCATGATTTTGGCCGTCAGGAAGTCGAAGAGGTCGAACAGAGTTAGGCCGAAGACGGTCAGCTCCTTGCCCACACCCAGCGAGAGCGAGCAGAGCACGCCCAGGAAGGTACAGCCCGCCGTCACCAGCTTGGCGGCCCGTCCACGAGTTAGGTTGAACTCCTCGTGCAGGTAGGCTGTCACCACCTCGTGCAGGGAGATAGTCGATGTCAGTGCGGCCAGGGCAAGAAGCACGTAGAACATGATAGACAAGATGACTGCTAGCCAGGGTAGGTTGCCGAAGGCCTGCTGGAAGACGTTGGGCAGCGTAATGAATAGCAGGCTGGGACCTGCGTCGGGTTGGATGCCCACCGAAAAGGCAGCGGGAAAGATGATGAAACCAGCCAAGATGGCCACCATCGTATCAATCCATCCCACGTTGAGTGCCGTCTTGGGTAGGTTGGTATCGTTGCGGAAATAGGAAGCATACGTACAGAGACATCCCATACCCAGCGAGAGTGAGAAGAAAGCCTGTCCCATAGCGCCCAGCAGCACGTTGCCGTTCACCTTGCTGAAGTCGGGTTTCAGCAGGAACTCGATGCCTGCCCCCGCACCTGGTAGGGATACGGAGCAGACGGCCAGTACGATGAGCAGCAGGAAGAGCATTGGCATCATGATTTTAGCTGACTTCTCAATACCTTTTTCTACACCTTTCACAATGATGAAGTGGGTCATCAGCATGAAAGCCACCATCCACAGGGCCGGCCGCCACGGATGGGCGATGAAACCGTTGAACGAGGCGATAAAGTCGTTGGCCGACTGGCCGGCAAAGGCATTCGTGCCTGCCTGTACGATGTATTCCAGTGTCCAGCCTGCCACTACCGAATAGTAGCCCAGGATCAGGAAACCTGCCAGCACACCCATGCGGCCCACCCAGCGCCAGTGGGTGCCGGGCGCTAGCTTCTGATAGGCGCCAGCCGTATTGGCCCGTGAGTGTCGTCCGATGGAAAATTCAGCTACCATGATGGGGATGCCGAAGAAAAGAACACATCCTAGATAGATCAGGATGAAGGCGGCACCGCCGTGGTTGCCCGTTTCAAAAGGAAAACGCCAGATGTTGCCCAATCCTACGGCCGAACCTGCCGAAGCCAGGATGACACCCAGCTTGCTTCCGAAGTTTGCTCTGTTGTTCTTTGTCATAAATCGTGGTTTTTTCTTTCATTTTGTTACTAATACCTGCAAGAAATCGCAAATATAGAAAATGTTCTGTACATTTGCATCTCGTATTGAAATATATTTGAATATGCTGTATTACATTCGTAAATATCCCGTTTCGCTTCTCATTATCTTGACGGTAATCTATTTGTCTTTCTTCAAGCCGCCCCAGACGGAGATGGAATCCATTCCTGGCATCGATAAAGTGGTGCATGTGTGTATGTACTTTGGAATGTCGGGTATGTTATGGCTGGAGTTTATACGGGCACATAAAAAAGCACGCGTACCGATGTGGCACGCGTGGTTGGGAGCCTGGCTCTGCCCCGTATTGTTCAGTGGGGCGGTAGAATTGCTCCAGGCTTATTGTACAACTTATCGAGGTGGAGACTGGTGGGACTTTGCTGCCAATACCTCAGGAGCTACGTTGTCATCGCTCATTGGCTGGTATTGGATGAGGCGTCATCCCTCTTTATAAATAGTCAACGACTGTGCTCAGTCGTATCCCGTTGGACCCCTTGATGAGAATGTTTTTTCCTGTCGGCTTTTCTTGCTTCAGCGCTTCAATGAGGGCGGGAGCGTCGGCATACGTCTCGTAGCTGTGGCGCGTGGCGGCAAACTGGCTGCCTACCAGGATAATGCGTTCGAAGTCGCATTCTTCCAAGTAGTCCACAATTTTCTGATGTTCCTTTGCGCTGTCTTGTCCCAGCTCGCGCATGTCGCCCAAGATGGCTACCTTGTGAGTCACCTTCATTTGTCGGAAGTTGGCTAGCGAGGCCATCATGCTGGTGGGGTTGGCATTGTAGGCGTCGATGATGAGGGTGTTGTCGGCCGTCTGCTTCAGTTGCGAGCGGTTGTTTTGGGGCGCATATTCCGTCAGAGCTAGGTCAATCAAGGCGGCGTCCACGTCGAAATAAGTGCCTATGGTGACGGCAGCTAGTGCGTTGGGCAGGTTGTAGCTGCCTATCAGTTGGGTTTGGACTTGATGCGTTTCAGTTTCTCCCTGTTTTTTCCATGCAAAGGCTAGGAAAGGTGAGCAATTGGTCAGCTGGCCACAGATATAGTTGGTGTCTCCTTCGCCGTAGGTCACGTGCGGCAGGCCTGCGGCCATCTTTATCAGATAGGGGTTGTCGGCATGCAGGAAGACGAGAGGAGCGGGCAGCTTGCGCAACCAGTCGTAGAGTTCGCCCTTGGTGCGCATTACGCCTTCGAACGAGCCGAAGCCTTCAAGGTGTGCCTTTCCTACGTTTGTGATGAGGCCCATGTCGGGTTCGGCTATCTCTACCAGCTCGCGGATGTCGCCTGGATGGCTGGCGCCCATCTCGACGACGGCCAGTTCGTGCTCAGGCTTGAGGCGGAGCAGGGTGAGGGGCACGCCGATATGGTTGTTCAGGTTACCTTCCGTGTAGAGCAGATGGTAGCGACGGCTCAGTACGGCGGCTATCAGTTCCTTGGTCGTGGTCTTGCCGTTGGTGCCAGTGATGCCGATGATGCGTGTACCCAGCTGGCGGCGGTGATGGCGGGCCAGGCGCTGGAGCGTCAGCAGGCAGTTGTCGGTCAGCAGGTAGCGGTCGTCGCCAGGAACGAGGTATTCGGCTTCGTCGATGACGGCGTAGGCACATCCGCTTTCCAATGCCTTGGCGGCAAAGGCGTTGCCGTTAAATGTGTCTCCCTTCAGGGCAATGAAGAGGGAGCCTTTGGGGCAATGACGGCTGTCGGTCGTCACGCCGTTACATTGGTTGAATATCTGGTAAAGAGTCGAAATTTCCATATCTTTTCTGTTTTTGTGATTGACGGCTACAAAGGTAGTCTTTAATTAAGAAACGAGAATAGGGAAAGGAAAATTTTAGTCGCAAACATTTTTCCTTTTTGGGTGTTACTTATGTATGTGTTTTTTCCGTATATTCGCCCTGAATTCAGGAAATAATCATTTTTGAAGTCAAACCAAATAAATTTGTAGAGTATGATGTTTTCATTATTGAGTGCCGCGTCTGTCATCAGCGTGGAGAATTTGCTGGATCGCCTGCTGAACTATAGTATCGAGTTAGGCAAGAGTCTGCTGGCCGCCCTGGTCATCTATATCGTCGGCCGCTTCATCATCAAGTACATCCTGCGTTTCATTGCTTCCCTGATGGTGAAGCGCAAGGTGGAAGTCAGTGTGCAGACCTTCCTGCGCAGCCTGCTGAAGATTGTGTTGAACCTGATACTTGCCTTTGCCATCATCAGCAAGCTGGGTGTCGAGACCACTAGCTTTGCCGCCCTGCTGGCCTCCGCCGGTGTTGCCATCGGTATGGCTCTGTCGGGCAACCTGTCCAACTTTGCGGGCGGACTGATTATCCTCGTCTTCAAGCCTTTCAAGGTGGGCGATTACATCGATGCCCCCGGTGGCAGCGGTACGGTCAAGGAAATCCAGATTTTCCATACGCTGATTGCCACCACGGACAACCGCATGATTTACATTCCCAACGGCTCGCTCAGCAGCAATGCCGTGACCAACTACAACAAGCAGGAGACACGTCGTTTGGAGTGGGTTTTTGGCGTGGAGTATGGTGAAGACGTTCAGAAGGTGCGTGCCGTCCTCCAGCGAATCGTTGATGCCGACCCGCGTATCCTGACTACACCTGCCCCGATGATTGTGCTGAAGACACTGAATGCCAGCAGTGTGGATGTCATGGTTCGTGTCTGGACGAAGACGGAAGACTATTGGGACGTGATGTTCGAAGTGAACGAGCTCGTCTATGACACTTTCAACAAGGAAGGTATCGGCTTCCCCTTCCCACAACTCACAGTACATCAGGCAAAGGATTGAAACTAAGTTTGTCGCATCTGTATGGGCGCGGAGTGTTCGGATGGAGGTTATCTATCCGCATGCTCCGTGTTTTTTAAAGCAATGCTTTACGACCAGGAAAGCATTGCTTTAACGCCTTTAAAACGGTGCTTTATTGGGGAAGAAGATATTTTAGTGAGGCAGGAAGAGGGAAACCGAAAATAATGGGACGATTTTGCGGTCGTGCCTTTCTTTTTGTTTACATTTGCAGGGATTAATTGTAGAAAGACGATTTCCATGAATCAGGAACAAACGAAATACTTGAATGTCAACGGCCGGCTGCTTGATCTCTCGATGCCTTGTGTGATGGGTATTCTGAACGTGACGCCCGACTCCTTCTATAGCGGGAGCCGCATGCAGACGGAGGGGGAGATAGAAGCTCGCGTACGACAGATTTTGGAGGAGGGAGCGGCCATCATCGATGTGGGTGCCTATTCTTCGCGTTCCAACGCCGATCACGTGTCGGCCGAGGAGGAGATGAATCGTTTGCGCCTGGGGTTGGACGTGTTGCGCCGCACGGCTCCCGATGCCATCGTGTCGGTCGATACCTTTCGTGCAGATGTGGCGCGGATGTGTGTCGAAGAGTATGGCGTGGCTATCATCAACGACATCGCGGCGGGTGAAATGGATGCCGACATGTTCAGTACGGTAGCCGAATTGAATGTCCCCTACATCATGATGCATATGCAGGGAACACCCCAAAACATGCAGCAACATCCTCACTACGACAACCTGTTGCGTGAGGTTTTCCTGTACTTTGCCCGCAAGGTGCAGCAGCTGCGCGACTTGGGTGTGAAGGATATCGTGCTCGACCCTGGCTTCGGCTTTGGCAAGACGTTGGAGCATAATTATCAGCTGATGGCCCATTTGGAGGAATTCCGCCTCTTCGAACTGCCTTTGCTGGTGGGTGTGTCGCGCAAGTCAATGATCTACCGCTTGCTGGACACGACACCTCAGGAGGCCTTGAACGGCACGACTGTACTCCATACGCTGGCCCTGATGAAGGGGGCCGACATCCTGCGTGTGCACGACGTCCGCCAGGCCGTCGAGGCGGTGAAGATTGTCGAGGCGATGAAGGCGGCGCCAGTTGGCGATTAGAATATAGTTTTATCATTATTTATATCGTATAGATTGTGTTTTTCGAGTTTGGCATAAAAGACTTTATAGACATCTTGTCGGTGGCTTTCCTGCTGTACTACAGCTACAAGCTGATGAAGGCATCGGGATCGATCAATATCTTTACGGGTATCCTGGTGTTCATCTTGATATGGCTGGTAGTGTCGCAGGTGCTCGAGATGAAGCTGCTCGGCTCCATCTTTGATAAGTTGGTCAGTGTGGGAGTGCTGGCCTTGATTGTGCTCTTTCAGGAAGAGATCCGTCGTTTCCTCGTGACGCTTGGCTCGCACCATCATGCCAGTGCGCTGGTACGCTTCTTCACAGGTAATAAGAAAGATAGTATGGAGCACGAAGACATCATGCCTATCGTGATGGCTTGTATCAGTATGGGCAAGCAAAAAGTGGGTGCATTGATTGTCATCGAGCGCGACATGCCGCTGGACGACGTGGTGCGTACGGGCGATGTGATAGATGCCAACATCAACCAGCGGCTCATTGAGAACATCTTCTTCAAGAACAGCCCCCTGCACGATGGAGCGATGGTTATCAGTAAACAACGTATCAAGGCGGCTGGTTGTATTTTACCTGTGTCTCACAACTTGGACATCCCTAAGGAGCTGGGCTTGCGCCATCGGGCGGCGATGGGTATTTCGCAAGTGTCCGACGCACACGCCATCATTGTGTCCGAAGAGACAGGCGCTATCTCCGTGGCTCATAAGGGGCAGTTCTACCTCCGTCTGAATGCTGAAGAGCTGGAGCGTCTGCTAACGAAAGATAGTTGATAATGGTGAACTTAGTTCTCCATTAGTTAAGCATCAGGCTCATATAAGGATGCTGGGGAGCCAGTATCTTTGTGGTGAGTTCAGAGATCGTAAGTGCCAGATGGCTGCCCGTCAGTCGTTTGACACTTTTCATACAGTGCCCGTTGTTCAGGTAGTAATAGCCGTTGTTCACGTCGAGCTGTTCATCTGTAATGGTAAGATTCCATTCGATGTTCGGATGGGTGGCGGCGAAGAGTTGAAGGACAGCATGGACGTCGATGATGCGGGCCATACCCAGCTTTTCCCCTTCCCTTTCTTTGGAAACAGGACAAAACAGACGCAGGTTGGTTTGCCCATTCATCTGGCAAATATGCTGAAGCAGAAGGCGGGCTTCTTCTTCCGAGTCGGCCAGCAGTTCGCCTACCAGCAGACCGTTTGGTCCGTCTGGATAAACGAAAGCCATAGCAGCTGTGGCATCGTATTGTTGCATCGGATGCAGAAGATAGATATGGCCGTCGCTCAATTGCAGGTCGGCTAGGATCACTTTGAAATCTTCCGCTGTATGCTGGATACAACAGGGGCGTTGCTGCATCTTTTGTTCGAAACAGGCGTAGAGTTGTGGATCGAAACTATCTGTAATTGTAATTGAGTAGTCGGGTGTCAGGATGGAATCGGTTTCTTTGGTGAAGATATCAGTCTGCACATGAAAGACAGGAGCATATCCACTACGTGTATAGTAATCGAAGAGCCAGGGCTCGGCAGGAATGAGCGTGGACAACAGTACGCCCTGAGTGTGCATACGTCCAAAGGACTCGGCCAGCAATTCACGCATGACGCCTTTACCTCGGAAATCAGGATGAGTGCACGCCCCCGATATATAGGAGGTGTCTATCGTTTTTCCACAGAAAGTCATAGGATAGGGAAGCATCTGCAAGGCTGCAATGACAGATTCGCCGCTTTGGATGGCGATATTAACCTCATTGCTGTATCTCATCCGAAAATACAAGTCAGTGAAGGCGGGACTGTCATGGAAGCATCGTTCCCATAGTTGTCTGACTTTCTCTTTCATGATGCTATGCTTACCATTTGATAGGTTCTACAGGCTCGTCGCGAAGGCAGGCGGTGTATTTTTCCAGAATAATGGCAGGCTGATAAGATAACTTGGCCTTACGTAGTCCTTCGATGCCTAGGTCTTCTTCTCGATTGATGTAGACGTATTGTTCGGGGATGTGATTGGCAAATTCATAATTGATCATGGCGTACGAACCTTCAATACGAGTATCTGCCTTTTCCACATGTACGCCGAAGGTGTCTTGGTTGATGGGCATGCCAAACGTAAAAGCTGCGATACGTCCGTCTACGTGTAGAATACCTCCTGTCAGACCCAATTCCTCGAAGTGGTGGAGAGCGTAGACCAGTGCCCGCCGTTCGTTACCCGTTCCTTCATGTTGGTCGCAGTTGTTGGCCTTGCACCATTCGGCTTCCAGTTCGAGGCATTCTTGAATGCGGTCGGGGGTGATGGGAGTATATTCGTAGTTGGGATACATCCGTTTGAATTTATTCACATGGTTGCGCTTGGGTTGGAATTTTTTTCCTGCCAATGTCGCCAGGTCAGTACGCAGATACAGATAGTCTGCATAATCGCGGTCGGCTGTAAACAGGAAGCGGCCGGGCATTAAAGCCTCCAGCTCTTCACACATGTCTGTACAGATACCTAGCAGGCAAAAAGGTGCCTTTTCTTCATGAGCATCTTGTATCATAGCCTCCAGCACTTGACCCAGGTTGCCTTGTCCGATAGGCATCATGTATACCAATTCGCCTTCAGCCCAGAACTTCAGTAGCAGATAACCGTTCAGGACAGCAAACTGGGTGTTGTATAGAAAACGCCAGCTGCATAGATTCGAGAATGACAGATCACAGTTTCTTCTTAAACTGTGTTGTGTAAAGGAGGTTATCAATTCTTTGTCCTTGGGGGTGATATCTTTAAAGTCAATCATAACCGTTTGTTGTAAGGGGCCTGTTATTAGAATGACAAAGATAGGAAGATTTTGCTAAAGTAGTCCCAGAAGCCTTAAAATTGTAGGAGTAAATAATGCGGTAAAGATGCCGTTTAGGGTCAGGCCTAAGCTGGCAAAAGCGCCGTATTTTCGGCTGACTTCCATCGCTGTTGAGGTGCCGACGGCATGGGCAGCTGTTCCCAAAGACAATCCTTGCGCCATTGGACTTCCAATATGAGTCAGTCGCATGGTCTTGAAGCCTAATATTCCTCCCAGCAAGCCGACGCAGACTACTACGGCAGCCGTAAGCGAGGGAATACCGCCCAACGATTTGGTTACTTCCATCGCAATGGGGGTAGTGACAGATTTGGGGGCTAAAGAATAGATGATTTCATCAGAGGCTCCCATCCATTTGGCAATTAATACGACAGATACCACACCCACGATACAGCCGGCCAGCTGGGATAATAGGATAGGCAGCAGTTGTTTTTTGATTGTTTCCAATTGTAGATAGAGGGGGACTCCTAAAGCTACAACGGCAGGTTTCAACCAAAATTCAATGAGATGTCCGCCTTGATTATAGGTCTCATAACTGATACCTGTCATTTTCAGAAACAAGATAAGCAGGGCAATGGTTAGCAATATGGGGTTAAGCAACATGATGCCTGTCTTTTTCTGCAACAGCTTGGCGAAGAAAAAGATGCCGAACGTGATGGCCAGCAAGAAAAATTCGTTTTCTAGGAAGTTCATTTGATTTTACGTGTTAATTGGTGAACCCATCCAGTGACTACTATTACCAATAGGGTGCTGACGAGCGAGGCGGTGACGATGGGCCAGAATTCAGCCGCAATAACGTTGAAGTACAGCATCAGTGCCACGCCTGGCGGCACGAAGAAGAAACCAAGGTTAGCAACCAGAAAGTCGGACATACCTTGTACCCAATGTAATTTGATCCAACCTAACTTGAGGAATAGGGTAAGTAACAGCATGCCGATGATGCTTGACGGAAGTTTGATGCCTGTTAACCAGACAATCAGTTCACCCAAAGCCAAACATCCGAAAAGAATGGCACATTGACGAATCATAACTAAAAAACTAATACCTTATGTTATTCTATTGAAAACGGGTGCAAAGGTAGTCATTCTGCTTATAGAGTGTACTCTTTTGCTGTATTTTCTTCTGGTTGGTTTAGGGATATAAGGTATTGGAAAGGATTGTAGTGTTAAATATTATAATAATTAGATTCCCACTGGCAAATATTCTCGGAATTGCAATGTGGATATTGCAAAATTGTGTATTTTTGCAGCGTGATAAACACGTTTTACCGACTATTAATCCACAATCTTAATATATCATGCAAAGATTAATTAATGAAATTCTTGAACGCGCGAAGGCTGATCGCCAACGCATTGTTCTTCCCGAAGGTACTGAAGAACGTACTTTAAAAGCCGCTAATCAAATTTTGACAGACGGAATTGCTGACCTGATTCTTTTGGGCAATCCTGATGAGATCCATGCTTGTGCCAAAGAATGGGGATTAGGCAATATTAGTAAAGCTACTATCATTGATCCTGCCAATCATCCGAAACAGGAAGAGTATGCACAGCTGTTGTGTGAGCTGCGTAAGAAGAAAGGCATGACCATTGAAGAAGCTCGCAAACTGGTGCTCGATCCGCTCTATTTAGGTTGCCTTATCATTAAGAATGGTGATGCCGATGGCCAGTTGGCGGGTGCTCGTAATACAACAGGCGACGTGTTGCGTCCTGCTTTGCAGATTATTAAGACAGCTCCGGGCATTACATGCGTGTCTGGTGCTATGTTGCTGTTGACTCATGCTCCTGAGTATGGTAAGAACGGTATTCTGGTGATGGGTGATGTTGCTGTAACTCCGGTACCCGATGCTTCACAATTGGCTCAGATTGCTGTATGTACTGCACGTACTGCACGCGCTGTTGCCGGTCTTGATCCGAAAGTTGCTTTGTTGAGCTTCTCAACGAAGGGCTCGGCTAAGCATGAAGTCGTAGACAAGGTTGTTGAGGCTTTGAAGATCGCTAAGGAAATGGCTCCTGATATTGCCATTGACGGCGAATTGCAGGCAGATGCAGCTCTGGTTCCCGAAGTAGGTGCCAGCAAGGCTCCCGGATCGTCCATTGCCGGACATGCCAACGTATTGGTTGTGCCGAGTCTTGAAGTAGGTAACATTTCTTATAAGCTGGTACAACGCTTGGGACATGCCGATGCTGTAGGTCCGATCCTTCAGGGTATTGCCCGTCCGGTGAACGACCTGTCACGCGGATGTTCTATCGAAGATGTATACCGTATGATTGCCATTACAGCCAATCAGGCTATTGCAGCAAAAGCCAATAAATGATTAACCTTAAATAGAAAGTAAGATTATGAAAGTTTTAGTTCTCAACTGCGGTAGTTCGTCTATCAAATATAAATTGTTCGATATGGACCATAAAGCTGTCATTGCACAGGGTGGTATTGAGAAAATCGGTCTGCCTGGTTCATTTCTGAAGTTGACTTTACCGAATGGTGAAAAGAAAATTCTGGAAAAAGATATTCCAGAACATACGGTAGGTGTAGAGTTCATTCTGAATACTCTCATCTCGCCTGAGTATGGTGCTATCAAGTCGTTGGATGAAATCAGTGCTGTTGGCCATCGTATGGTACATGGCGGTGAGAAGTTCAGCAAGTCTGTTCTGCTGACCCAAGAAGTGCTCGATGCCTTTACTGCTTGCAATGATTTGGCTCCGCTGCACAATCCGGCAAATCTGAAAGGTGTTCATGCGATCGATGCAATTCTGCCGAACGTACCTCAGATCGGTGTATTCGATACGGCTTTCCATCAGACGATGCCTGATTATGCTTACATGTATGCCATTCCTTACGAACTTTATGAGAAGTATGGTGTACGTCGTTATGGCTTTCACGGAACTTCTCACCGTTATGTGTCAAAACGTGTATGCGAGTTCCTGGGTATTCAGCCCGAAGGCACAAAAATCATCACTTGCCACATCGGTAATGGTGGATCTATCTCGGCAATCAAGGATGGTAAGTGTGTAGATACCAGTATGGGACTTACTCCGTTGGAAGGCTTGATGATGGGTACACGTAGTGGTGACATCGATGGTGGTGCTGTAACATTCATTATGGAAAAAGAACATCTGGATGCTGCCGGTGTATCTAACCTGCTCAACAAGAAGAGTGGTGTGATGGGTATCTTTGGCAAGTCGAGCGATATGCGTGACTTGGAGAATGCCGTAGCTGCAGGTGATCCGAAAGCTATTCTGGCAGAAAATATGTACTTCTATCGCATTAAGAAATACATTGGTGCTTATGCTGCTGCTTTGGGTGGTGTTGATGTCATTGTCTTTACAGGTGGCGTAGGCGAAAATCAGGCTTCAGCTCGTTGGGGTGCTTGCTCTGGTTTGGAATATATGGGTGTGAAGCTGGATGCTGAAAAGAATAAAGTACGTGGTGAGGAAGCGGTTATTTCGACCGACGATTCGAAAGTTAAGGTAGTTGTAATTCCTACTGACGAAGAACTGATGATTGCTTCTGACACCATGGCTATTTTGAACAAAGAAGCATAAATCGATTTTACTAATCGTGTTAGAGAGGATGTATCCTGATGGATGCATCCTCTTTTTTTTAACATAATCTTCATTTTCTGACGGAGGAGATTTCGTATCTTTGTCCAGTCAAAAAAAGTAATATCCATTAAAATATAGTATCATTATGAAGAGATTGACTTATTTGTTACTGTTTGTCCTGGTGGCAAGTATGACGCATGCCCAGCAGGCCAAGTATGTATTCTTCTTTATCGGTGACGGTATGGGAGTGAATCAGGTGAATACCACTGAAATGTTTCAGGCTGAAATGGAAAATGGACGTATCGGTACTCAGAAGCTTTTGTTCGGCTCGTTTCCAGCTGCCGGTATTGCTACATCTTACTCTGCTAGTAATTCGGTAACAGACTCTTCGGCAGGCGGTACTGCGTTGGCTACAGGCTCGAAGACCTATAACGGTGCCATCGGTGTAGGCGTTGATAAAGAACCTCTGGAAAGTGTGGCTTATAAGGCTAAAAAGAGTGGAAAGAAGGTTGGTGTTGTCACCACGGTTAGTGTAGACCATGCTACGCCGGCAGCTTTTTATGCACATCAGCCCGATCGTAACATGTATTATGAGATTGCTTTGGAATTGCCTAAGAGCGGTTTCGATTTTTTTGCCGGTGCTGGTTTCTTGAAGCCTGCGACGACTTATGACAAGCAGGAAGCTCCTTCTATTTATCCTATCATGGAAGAGGCCGGTTATACCATTGCACGTGGATTGAAAGAGTATGAAGAAAAAGTTGCTTCTGCTAAAAAAATGATACTCCTTCAAGCCGAAGGAGCTTCAGCGGATTGTCTGCCTTATGCCATTGACCGTAAAGATGGTGATTTGGCTTTGGCGGATATTACGAAAAATGCGATAGATTTTCTGACTAAGGATAATAACAAGGGATTTTTCCTGATGTTGGAAGGCGGAAAGATAGACTGGGCTTGCCACAGCAACGATCCAGCTACAGTCGTGAAGGAAGTGATCGACATGGACAATGCAATTCGTGTGGCATACGAATTCTATCAGAAACATCCGAAGGAAACCCTGATTGTCGTATCTGCTGATCATGAAACTGGTGGCTTGGGTATGGGTACCGGTACATACACACTGAACCTGAAAGCGTTGGATTATCAGAAACAGTCTGTTGATTTATTGTCGCGTGCCATGACCGATTTGCGCAAAGCTAAAGGCAACAAGGTGACATGGGAAGAAATGAAGGCTTTGTTGACGGAGCGTATGGGCTTTTGGAAAGATCTGGAACTGACTTGGGAGCAAGAAAGACTGTTGCGTGACGAGTTCGAAAATTCGTTTGTAAAGAATAAGGTCGTTTTTGAGGAAAGTCTTTATTCCAAGACCGAACCCTTGGCTGCAGCAGCCAAAAAAGTAATGAGTCAGATCGCTCATTTGGGATGGACCAGTGGAAGTCATACGGCAGAGTATGTTCCTGTTTATGCCATAGGAGCCGGATCTCAATTATTTATGGGTAAGATGGATAATACGGATATTCCCAAACGCATAGCCAAGGCTGGAAGATACAAATAGCATAATAATTATATGTTTGTTTCATGTAACACTGCATGTCCCTGAAAGAGAAATCAGACAGGGAAACATGCAGTGTTTTTTTGTTGTTACAGATTTGCCTCGGCCACTACCTGCCCGTCGAACAGGTTGATGATGCGGTCGGCAAAGCCGGCATCGTGCTGCGAGTGCGTCACCATGACGATGGTAGTACCCTCCTTGTTCAGCTCCTTCAGCAGGTCCATCACTTCCTTGCCGTTCTTCGAATCGAGGTTACCGGTAGGCTCATCCGCTAGGATTAGTTTCGGGTTGGCCACTACGGCACGGGCAATGGCCACACGCTGCTGCTGACCGCCGGAGAGCTGCTGCGGGAAGTGCTTGGCACGGTGGCTGATGGCCATGCGCTCCATTGCCTGCTCGATGCGTTGCTTGCGTTCGCTGGCAGGCACGCCCATGTAGAGTAGTGGCAGTTCGATGTTCTCATACACGTTCAGCTCGTCAATCAGGTTGAAGCTCTGAAATACGAAGCCGATGACACCCTTGCGTAGGCTGGTACGCTGGGCTTCGGTATATTTCGACACTTCCGTGCCGTTCAGGTAATATTCTCCCTCCGTGGGGTTGTCCAGCAGCCCCAGAATGTTGAGCAGGGTGGACTTGCCGCAACCTGACGGTCCCATGATGGCTACAAATTCTCCTTCGTTCACTTCGATGTTCACATTGTTCAAGGCCAATGTCTGTACTTCTTCCGTACGGAATACTTTCTGCAAATTTACTGTCTTGATCATAATCTTAAAGTTTTTGTATCTTTCCCATTTGATGGAGAAAGACGGATTAAATATACTGGTTAATTTATAAAATTCAGTTTTTCAGTGTTCTTTATTTTTCTTATTCTCTTTTCATCACCTCTGCCGGATTGACCTGCGACGCCCGGCGTATCTGCCACAGCACGGTGAGCAGGGCGATGACGGCCACTGTCAGGCCTGCCACGAGGAAAATCCACAGCGAGAGCGGGGCATGATGGGGGAAGTCCTCCATATAGCGGTGGATGGCGACGTAGGCAACAGCGGCACCTGCTACGAAAGCGGCTCCCAGCAAGACGAAGTACTTGCGCAGCAGCAGGCGGCAAATGTCGGCCACCTGTGCACCATGCACCTTGCGAAGGGCTATCTCGCGGTAGCGCTGGCGGATGTCGTAGAGCGACAGACCGAACAGTCCCAGACAGGCGATGACGATGGCTATCAAGGCAAAGGTGATGACGATGCGCGTCACCTTCCGGTCATCCTCGTGCAGGCGGGCTATCTCGTCCGTGATGAACGAATACTCAAAGTCGCCCCTACCCACAGCCTCCTGGTAAAGGTCGCTGAGGAAAGCGATAGCTTCCTTCCGCTTGCCGGGGGCGATGGAGAGGAACGTGAAGTCGCGCCAGCCGTTCTGATAGATGAAGACTACCGGCTGGTTTCCGCCCGACAAGTGGCCGGTGCGGAAGTCGTCCACCACACCTATGATGTAGTAGGAGGGTACCTTGTTCCAGTCGTCACCCGAACGGTACCAGAAGCGTTGGTTTGGCGTGACCTTCTCCGTCCGCCAGTCCCGGATGTGCAAGGCCTGGAGGAAAGCCCGGTTAGCTATCAGCTTGCAGGCATATTCGTCCTCGTTCTCGTTCCATCTCCGGCCTTCCAGCAGCCGGAAGCCGAAGAAGTCCATGTATTCGCGCGAGGCCCAGAGGTAGCAGGCCTCCACCTCCTGACCGTCGTCCGTGCGGAAGCGGGTATCCGGTTGCAGATCGTAGGGCGGGATGCCATAAGTCATTCCCGTAAACAAGGGTGACTCCCCGATGCGTTTTTCCAGCAGGGCAAAGGCAGCATTCTTCTTCTTCATCTCCTGCTGTCTGATTTCCCAGTTGTTTGAGGCTGCCGGGTTCTCTTTCCAGAACGGGCACTGAATGATGTCCTCCGTGCGGTAGCCCACGTCCGTATGCAGCAGGAACTGCAAGTGGCGGCTCAGGTAGATGGCGGCCACCGTCAGGCAGAAGGCGATGACGTATTGCAGGAAGAGGAACACCGTGCGCGAGCGGGTCGCCTTGCCTCCTACCCCCACCTGGCTGAGCGAACGCATAGGGGCGGCATGCGCATAGCGCCAGTAAGGCGGCAGCATGGTGAAAAGCGGCAGCAGGAACAGCACAGCCGCGGACAGCAGCAGGTCGAAGCGCAGGTCACCCTGTACGGGAATGTCGAACCACGCGTCCACCAACCGCCGTGTCACCTCTACCAGCAGCCAGGCCAGAAAGACGACCGCCGCGTTCAGGCAGACATTCTCCGCATAGAGCTGGAGGAAGATTTGCCCCTTGCCGGCTCCCAGTACCTTCTTCATGCCCAGTTCGCGTCCTCGCTTCAGCATCACCACCGAATAGAGGTTCATGTAGTTGAGCAGGCCTACCAGCAGAATCAGTCCCGCCACCAGTCCGAGCAGTCGGAGCACGTCCGAACGGCCCTGGGTTACCGAGTCGGCATAAGCAGATACCTGTCTGCTCAGGTAGAAGTCCTTGAGCGGGACGAGCTGGTAATAGACGGCCTGTTGTCCATAGCATATCAGTTGCATGGGCGTGCGGTTGGCCCGGTTTATCTCGTCCCCGTCCTCCGGGCGGTGCAGGCGTACCACTTCGTAGGCCACCCGACTCCAGTCCTTCATCAGGTACACGGACAAGACGACATCGAACTGGAAAGAGGACTTCGTGGACGGCTCCTTCAGGATACCTGCCACACGGACGGGCTTACCCGACGACGTGACCAGCTCCTTGCCCACCGCATGCTCGGTCCCGAATATCCGCAGGGCGGCCTGTGGCGTCAGCAGGGCTTCGTCGGGCTTCAGTTGCAGGCTGCCTTCCTTGCAGCCGTAAGGTATCAGGTCGAAGAACAGGCTGTCCACCACCATGGTGTTTACCGCATAACGATAGTCGTCCTTCGTCACAAAGTCATCGTCAAACATCATAAACCGGCTGAACGCCTCCACTGCCGGATGATCCAGCGGATTGCGGTAGTTGGGGTCGTTGTTCCGGTCCCCGCTCTCGCCCAGCGACCCTCTCGGTTCTCCTTCCTTGAAAACGGCTGTCAGGAAAGTCCGGTCGACTTCGGATACAAAATGATTGACGGTGCGCTCCTGGTGGATGTAGCGCACCAGCACAAAGACACAACCCAGGCTCAGGGCCAGTCCCAGCACATTGATGGCGGTGTAGGTCCTGAAGCGCAGGATGGTACGGATGGATAAGAGTAATGCTTTCATATATTCATTGTTTATTTATTCATTCTTCATTGCTTCCACCGGCTTCACCCGGCTCAGCATCCAGCCTTGCAGGCAGACGATGAGGGCCGACACGCCCCATACGACAACCAGCGGCCACACAAAGATGCCGGCCGAAAGCGGGGCACGGTAGGCAAACTGCTCCAGCCAGCGCTGCATCAGCCACCAGGCGACAGGCATGGCCAGCACGTAGGCCACTGCGGCGTAGAGGCAGAAGGGCTTGTTGAGCAGCCAGATAATCTGTCCGCGCGTAGCGCCGTGCACCTTGCGGATGCTGATTTCGCGTATCCGCTGGCGGGTGGCATACCAGGCGATGCCGAACAGGCCGAAACCCGTCAGCAGCAGGCCGATGAGGGCGTAGAACGTCAGGATGCTCGACAGCGAAAGCACCTTCGCGTTGCGCTCCATGAACACCTGGTGCATGTCCGTGTATTGGAAGGGCTGGCCGGGATGAAGCTCGTTCCACACGGCTTCAATCTGTTGCAACGTTTCCGCACGGTTCTCGGGGCGCAGGCGGATTTGTACATAAAATCCTTTTTGTAAATCATTTGTTGAAAGCAGTTTGATAATAAGCGGCGTAACAGATTCTTCCAACGAATTTACAGGAAAGTCACGTACCACGCCAGCTATCACCGCTAAGCTATCAGACGCCTCCGCATCAAATTCACGCAACGAATGACCGATAAACTCTGTACCCGCAGGTATCAGCAAACGGACAAAACTTTCGTTTACCAGTATCGGGCGGGCTTGCCGATCCAGCAGACGGTCCGGCCGGTCACCACTCAACTGTTCGATACGTATGGTACCAAGCAAGGTCGAATCGCCTTCCAATGTCAGCAGGTTTGTGCGTACTTCTTCGCCACCGGCGGTCTGAATACTCAACTGGCGTATCCAGGCATTCAATATGGATGATTTCGAAAGGGTCATAGACTCAATATTCCTGACCCGTTTTTCCAACTCGGCTTTGAAGGGTGCCAGTGGGGCGCCAAACGCATCCCCTATCTCGATACAGTTTTCGTAGCGCGAGGCCTGCCGTTCGGTCAGAGACATCTGGTTGCGCGCCACGAGGGTGGCCAGCAGCAGGCCGATGGAGATGGCAAACTGAACCGTCACCAGCACGGCCACGAAGCGCTGCTTGCGCCGTCCGCCGTAGAGTGTACGATACTGGCTGAACGACAGGCGCGACAGGCGGCTGCTGATGTACCAGGCTGGTATGACAGACATCACCAGGATGAACACCAACAGCCAGGGCAGCATCTGGCTGCTGAAGAAGAAGCCCATCGTCAGCCGCGAGCCCAGCAGGCCGTTGAACACCGCCAGGCAGTCGTTCACCAGCAGGATGGAGAGGAGGAACGCCAGCACCACCGTCAGGAAGGCGTCGCCGAAAAGTTGCAGGCGGATGTTGCGCAGCGTGCTGCCCATCAGCTTCTCCACGTGGATCATGCGGAGCTGTTGCAGCAGGCGCGAGAGGCTCATGTTGGTGTAGTTGCAGCAGGCGATGACCAGTATCAGCACCGCTGCCAGCAGGCTGATGTAGAGCGTCTGCACGGGTGTCTGGCTGATATAGTCGAGAACTTGCTGCGAAGCGTCGTCGGGGGTGGTGAAGCAGACGGCTTCCAGCGGGTCGAGATAATACTTCGTCTGGTCGGGCAGCATGGTGGGCACCTTGTCGGCGTTTATCTTGTCGGCCAGGCGGGCGGCGCTTGTTCCTTTCGAAAGCTTCAGCAGGGTAAGTCCTCCCCAGAAGAAGTCGGGGTCATGAGCAATCAGCATGTCGAAGCGCATGAGCGACTGACCTCGTTCCTTGAGTACAGCCGCCACTTCATACGTGCGGGTCTCGCCAAAACGCATGTGTACCTCTACCTGTTTTCCTACGGCTTGCTTTCCTCCGAAAAGGCTGCGGGCGCATGCCGCGCTTAGGGCCATCTTGCCCGGTTCGCGGAGTGCTTGCTCCAGATTACCTTCTGCCGCATGGTAATCGAAAAAGCGGGTCAACGTCGTATCGGCTGACAGCATCATGAAATCACCTTCCACCTTTTGTTCATTCACTTTGCAGTAGAGCAAATCCAGTTTGCCCAACCGCAGGATGTCTTCTACTTCGGCATAACTGTTTTTCAGTCGCGGCGGGATTTCGGCAGCAGCAAAGGCTACCCGTTTTCCTTCGGTCATCGGGTCGTCCTGCCGCAGGAAGACGATGCGGTCGCGGTCGGGGTTGCGTCCCTCCAGCCCGTGTTCATGTACGAAATACGTCATCAGCAGGTTGGTACATGCCAACCCCAAGGCCAGACTGGCCACGGAGACGAGGAAGAACACCTTGTTCCGCCACCAGCTCCTGAGAATCATTTTCAGTGTTACGTTCAGTATCATAGTCGTTATTGTAATATGTTGTTATTCAGTCGTTAATCAGTTTATTTTTGTTTATCCGGAATAAACTGTCAGTTTAATGGCTTTAAACTGCCAGTTTAAACGGACTAAACTATCAGTTTAAACGGAGTAAACTGCCGGTTTAAACGGGTTGTACTGGTGCCACGAAGCGTGTTGTTGTCAGGCATGCAGTTATTCTCTTTTCACCACTTCCGCCGGATTCTCGTTCGCCGCCCGCCACACGCTTCGTCCGATGCTTGCCATGACCACGACGGCCATCAGCAGAAATACGGAGAGGAAGGGCAGCACGCCCATTTCCACTTGACGGGTGTAGGTCTCCATCCAGCGTTTCACGACGGCATAGACAACCGGGAAGGCCAGCAGAGCCGCCACGCCCAGAATGGCCAGGTATTCACGGCAGAACATGGAGAGCACATCTTTTGCCGTAGCACCGTTCACCTTGCGGACGGTTATCTCCTTGCGGCGCTGTTCGCAGGTGAGGGTGATGAGGGAGTAGATGCCGAAGACGGCCACCAGCCCGCACACCAGGGATGCGAACGTCAGCAGACGGGAAAGCATCCGCTCCGAATGCAGGAACTCGTTGTACGACTCTTCTTCGTTGTAGAGCTGCATTGCTTTTCCGGGTGCCTCCGTGCGGCACAGGTCTTCAATGAGGGCGCGGCACTCGTCCCATGTTCCTTCCTTATATTTGAAGAGAATACCGGTAAAACGTTCCATGATGCCCACTTCTTCGCCGAAGATGAAACCGGTGGCAGGCATCGGCTCCGTAGGCGGAACGTATTGAAAATCTTTCACGACTCCCGTAATCGTTTTGTCGGCTACCATGTTGGTCGTGCGGATGTGTTTCCCGATGGCTTCTTCCGGCGTATAGCCCATGCGGCGTACCAGCGACTCGTTGAGCACGATGTCCTGATAGGATTGCAGCGTGCACTCACCGGCCAGCGGGGTAAGTCCGTAGAAGCGGAAGAAGTCGTCTCCACCTAGATAGAGGTTGACGGGCAGCGGCGCGTCCGGTTGATGTTCCGCCCCTTCCCAGCTGAGTATCTGTCCGATGGCTTGCGGACCTATGGAAACCAGGGGATGATAGGCCGTAGGAAGCACTTCCGTAATCAGCGGCAGGCTTTTCAGCTTCGCTTCGAAGGGATAAGTGTCGGCCGCTGTCTCAAGGGCAAAATAGGCCCGGTTCTCCAACTCCATACCCAGGTCGTATTGACGGAGGTAATCCAACTGACGGTTCATCAGCAGCGTGCCCGTGACGAACAGCATGCACACAAACAGCTGGAACACCAGGCTGCCCCGGCGCAAGGCAGAGCGCAGGCGATGGTGGCCGACCGCGCCGGCCGAACGGCTGAGGGCTTGTTGCTGCATGCGGTAGATGAATCCCAGGGCCACCACCAGCAGCACCAGCATCATCAGGCCCAGGAAAGCCATTGCCTCGCCATAGAGCATCGTGCGGGTGACGTCTATCTCTGCCAGTCGGATGAAGGCGGTAAACAGCAGTTCCATCAGAATCATGCCCACGAACAGGGCGGAAAGCATCAGCATCAGGAATTCCATTCCCAGCATCCGCACCAGCGAACGGAGCGACGCGCCATGCACCAGACGGAGCGCCATCTCGCGTTGGCGCACCTGCATGCGGTTGACAAACATGGTAAGGTAATTGATCAGGGCACATACGATGACCAGCACCCCCACCAGCGAGAAATAGACAATGTAGCGGAAGGTGATGCCTCCCTTGCGGCTGTCGCGGAAGTCTTTGGTGTAGCGCAATTCTGTCAGCGAGGTCAGAGACAGGCGCTCAATTCCGGTGTGGCGCGTCTCGGTCGGGTGAATCAGTTCATGCGGCAGGGAGGCGGTCATCTTGTCCTGTAACCCGACGACGTCCGTACCTTCCTTCAGTTTCAGCACGATGGTCCACAGGTGATACCACCAGTTGTTTCTTCCGCTGCTCAATTCCTGCATCAGCGAGAAGGGATAGTTCGTGTGGCGGCAGTTCACCCTGACGACTGCTCCTATCTTTTTCTTTCCGTCCGACTTCATGTCCACCTCTTTGCCCAGCGGACTTTCCTTGCCAAACCACTGCCGGGCAGCTTCTTCGGTAATGGCTACCTCGTCGGAATGTCTCTGCATGAAGTTGAAGCTGCCGTCCACCAGCTGCGCATCGAGCAGCTGTATCCAGGCACTGTCTGCCGATGACACGTTGACTTTCCGTTCCACTCCGTCCACCTCAACCCTTTCGCTTGTAATCCTGAAATAGGCGGCAGACTCCACTTCGGGATAATGCTCCGTCAGGTAGGCGGCCATCGGTACCGGAAGCCTTTCGGTCATCTTTCCGGCCTTGTAGCCGTCGTTCACCCTGGCCACATAGAGGCGGTCGGCATCGCGGCGGAAGCTGTCGTATGTCATCTCGTAGTGTATCCAGAAGGCCGACAGCGCAAAACAGACGAATCCGGCTGCCAATCCCAAAACACTGACGGCGGTCTGCATGCGGTATTTCAGCAAGTTGCGCCAGGCTATTTTCAAATAGTGCAGCATCATATTCTTTTTTTATTTAGCAGGTATTATTCTCTTTTCACAACTTCCGCTGGATTCTCGTTAGCCGCCCGCCACACGCGCCAGCCGATGCAGAGGGCTACCAGCAGCGCCATGCCGAGGAAGATGACGGCATAGAGCCACCAGCTGAGGGGCGTCTGCTCCACATAACTCTCCAGCCAGCGTTTCATCAGCACATAGCCCACGGGGAAGGCTACTACGGCAGTTGCGGCGAGCAGCAACAGGTATTCGCGGGCAAAGAGGCCGAGGATGTCCCCCACCCGTGCCCCGTTCACCTTGCGGATGGCCACCTCCTTGCGGCGGCGTTCGCAGCTCAGAGTTATCATGGAGAAGATGCCGAAAGCAGATACCAGGATGCAGACGGTGGAGACAAAGGCCAGCAAACGCATCAGCAGGTGTTCGGCCTTGAGATAGGCATTATACTCGTCCATGACGTTCACCAGCCGGTAATGCACTTCGGGATAGTCCTTGGCAAAGAGGCTGTCTACGCGATGACGAAGTTCGGGCCAGGCTCCTTCGTGGTACTTCAACAGAATATCGTCATGGGCAATCCATTCAGTTTGACATACATAAAGCGTCGGTTGTATAGGAATGGTAGGAGCAGTGATATGTAAATCGCGTACTACACCGGTTACTGTGGCTTGCCGTTTGTCGCGATAAGTAACGGTCATTCCCACCGGATTGGCTACTCCCATCACCCGCACAGCCGATTCGTTCAGCATAATCTCTCCCCTGCCGCTATTAGGTCGGATAAATTTGCCTGCCGCTAAGCGGATGCCATAGAAAGAGGCCAGTGTATCGTCCATACAGGCCATGCGCATGTTTTTAATTTCAAGGCCTTCTGGTTTTCCTTCCCAGTCGATGGAAGTGGCGGCCACAGCTCCTTCGGGCAAAAGGCCTGTATAGTCCGTAAGTACCCGACTGACAAAAGGCATCTGGCGGACACGGTCCACAATCTCATCTTTCGCATTGTCGGGATAGAGGAAGGTAAAGGCGGCGATGTTGCGGCGTTCCCAGCCCAGGTCGGTGTGTTGCAGATAGTTCAACTGTTTCATCAGCGCCACCGTACAGAAGATGGCTAGCAGACTGATGAAGAGCTGCAGGCCCACCATCGCCTTGAGACGGCGGCCCGATCGGCTGCGATCAGGGCGTAGGGAAGAATAGCGGAAAACGAAAGGCAGCAACAATACCAGAGAAAGCGCCAGCACCATCAGGAAATAGAGCAACGACTCGCCATACACGTTGCCTTCCACGCCCGAAAGCCGCTGGAAGGATGGTTGTAACAGCTCGACCAGCATAAAGCCCAGGAAGCCCGAAAGCAGGACAAGCAGGGAATATTCGGTGGTGAGCATCGCGAAGAGCCCCCTGCCGGAAGAACCGCATGTGCGCCGCAAGGCCAGCTCGCGACGGCGGATGTCCATGCGTGAGAGGAACAGGGCTAGGTGGTTGAACAGCGAACAGAGGATGACCAGCCCACCCGCCGCAGCAAACAGCACGAGGTAGGAGAAACTGACAAGCCGTTCCTCGTTGAACGGAGCCTGACGGACTTCGGAAAGAGGCATCAGGCGCAGGCGACCGGTAATCTTGCGGTAACGGTCGTCTGTCTGCTCGGCATAAGCACGGAACTTTTCTTCCAGTGCCTGGGGTGATACACCCGGAGCAAGGCGTACCACCACCTCAAAGCCTGCGTTGTACCACACGTCCTGCCACTTACGGAAGTAATCCCCTTCGCAGATAAAGCCGAACGAGAAATTGCTGTGCGGCAGGTCGCTGACGACGGCGGAGACGGTAGCTTTCTGGTCGTTATACACAACCGTGCGGCCCAGCACATCCGTTGTGCCGAACAAGCGCCGCGCCGTCCGTTCCGTCAGGGCTACCTGGCCGTCCGTATAAAGGAAATCGGGGGTACCTGCCAAGATACGGATGTCGAAAAGATCCATGAAGCAGGAGTCCAACTGCATGCTGGGAAGTTCCAGCGCAGGCTGTCCCTCCAAGCCCAATTCCCAATTCGGATAACGGGTGAAGGCACAGGCTGCCTCCACTTCGGGAAACTCCTGCTTCAACAGCGTGGAGGTAGGATAAGGCACATTGGGTGAGAGACCTCCGGCTTTGATAGGCTGCTCGGTGTAAACCAAATACATGCGGTCGGCCGCTTCGTAACGGCTGTCGAACGATGCTTCGTAGCGCATCCACAGGTTGGCAAAGGCGAAGCAGGCAAAGCCAACGGCTATCCCCACCACATTGACGGCGGTCTGCATGCGGTACTTCAGCAGGTTGCGCCAGGCGATTTTCAGGTAATGTAGTATCATATTTATCTATCTTTCTTATTATTCACTCTTTATCACTTCAGCCGGATTCTCGTTCGCCGTCTTCCAGATGCGATGACCGATGCTGGCAGCCACACAGGCGGCAATGCCGGCAAAGATAAGCAGAAACGGTAGTACGCCGATTTCCACTTGACGGTTATAATTCTCTATCCAGCGCTTCATCGCCCACCAGGCGGCGGGGAAAGCGATCAGTGAGGAAACGACCAACAGCAGGGCATATTCGCGGAAGAACAGAGCGAGGATGTCCCTCACCGTGGCGCCGTTCACCTTGCGGATGGCAATCTCCTTGCGGCGCCGTTCGCAGGCCAGCGTCACCAGCGAGTAGATGCCGAAGATGGAGATGAGGATGCACACCATCGACGAGAACCCGAGCAGCGACGACAGGGCGTCTTCCGACTTCAGATAGTTGTTGTAACATTCTTCCTCGCTATAAAGGAAGAGCTTGCGGTCAGGCAGTTCGGCACGCTGCATCTCCTCGATGCGACGGCGGCATTCGTCCCACGTACCCGGACGGTATTTGAAGAGGACGAAACAACGGGCATGCATCCACTCCATCCGGTCAGTGTTGACAAATACCGTGTTGGGCAGTTCGGCGGTGGGCGACTTGTAGGCACAGTCCTTCAGCACGCCGATGACGGTCATCGGCTCCACTTTGCGGTTGACGAAGAACAGCTGCTTGCCCACTGCCTCTTCGGGACTCCAACCCATGCGGCGGGCCGTACTCTCCATGATGTTCACCTGCCGGTACTCCGACTTGGCCGATACCCATTCACCGGCCAGCAGCTGCATGTCGTAGAAGCGGAAGAACTCTTCACCGGCCAGCACTTCGTCGAAAGTCAAAGGTTGCTCCAGCCGGCCTTCCATGCCCGTGCATCCATCTATCTGGTACGACGAATAAGCCCCCTCGCCCAACAGCGGCCAATAGGCCGGGCGTACCACTTCCGTTACCATAGGCAGAGCCTTGATTTTCTCGGCCCACACGTTCATGTCCACGCCCATCCAGATGCTCATGGCCGCCCGTCCGCGATAGTCCAGCCCTGTATCCACACTACGCAAATGGTGAAGCTGCATCTGCATGGCCACCGTACAGAAGATGAAGGCCAGGCAGACCGTCAGCTGTAGGACGACACTCCCCTTGCGCCAGACCGTGCCCGAGAGGGCGTTACCCGTATGGATGTTTCCGTGCAACGACCGCTTCTGGAACAGCCATACCGACAGGACGACAACGGCCATCATGACTGCCGAGACGCACGTGATGTAGAGCAGCGCCGAACGATAGACCGAGAAATCGGCGTCCTGAATGAGAGAATAGCGCAGGAAAGCCGGCATCAGCAATTCCACCAACACCATGCCCACCACCAGCGAGGCCAGCACGGTGAGCAGAAAGTCGGTGCAGAGCAGGGCCACCAGCGAACGCAGGCCTGCTCCGCAGATCTGCCGCAAAGCCATTTCCCTGCGACGCGTACGGAAGCGGTCGGCGTAGATGGTCAGGTAATTGAGGAAGGCACAGACGATGATGAGTACCCCCACGGCGGCAAACCAGGTGATGTAACGGAACTGCACCGTCTGATTGTTTTTGAGGATAAAGCCCTCCGTGGCACGAAGACCCGTCAGCGGTTCCAGATAGAAACGGGTGAGTCCTGTAGTTGCTCGGTACTTGCTTTTGGTCAGCTCTTCGGGGAAGTGGGCATTCATCTTCTCCAACAGACGGGAAACATCCGTACCTGGCTTCACCTTGACAAGCGTCCGGTAGGTGTAGTCGTCCCAACCAGTCCGGCCGCTTCCGCTGCCCAGGAAGGCGTAGGGGAAATTGGTGTGCGCTCCCCAGTCGCTCACTACGGAACCGATGGTGTATTCCTTGTTCCAGTTGGGGTTGGTCACGGTCTGGCCGATGACATCCGTCGTGCCGAACAGCAGGCGTGCGGTTTTCTCAGTAATGGCGATACGGCTGTCTGCCTCACTGGCGGAGCGGAGGAAACTCTCGTCACCGTCCAGCGTCCGGATATCCAGCATACGCAGGGCAGTAGTGTCGGGCTTGAGCATAGGAAGCTCCAGCATCCGGTTGTCTTTTACAACAAAGAATGTCCCCATCTCGAACAGGCAGTAGTCCTCAATCTCCGAATAGTGTTCTTTCAGGTAACGGCCCAACGCTTGAGGGGTGTAGCTTGCGGAGGAGCCTCCGAAACTTTCATCGTTCACCCCGACCAGATACAGACGGTCGGCATCGCGGTGAAAACTGTCATAAGTCATCTCGTAGTGCACCCAGAAGGCCGAAAGGGCAAAGCAGGCCAGGCCCACAGCCAGTCCCAGGATGCTGACGACGCTCTGCGTGCGGTATTTCAGCAGGTTGCGCCAGGCGATTTTCAGGTAGTGTAATATCATATCTTTGTTTTTTAATTATCATTCTCTCTTTATCACTTCCGCCGGATTGAGTCTCATGACTTGCCAAATTTTCATTCCTAAGGTAACGACTACCAGACTGCCTACCGAAATGAACATCAGCAACGGCCATTCCCAACGATAAATACAGTCTATGGTGTAACTCTGCAGCAGCGTTTTCATGGAGAGGAAAAGCAGCGGATAGACCAGCAGGAAAGTGAAGGCAAACAGCAGGATGTAAACCTTGCCGAACATCCAGGCAATGTTTCTCGGAGTGGCTCCGTTGATTTTGCGGATGGCCACTTCCTTCAGGCGGGCTACCGTGTCCATGGAGATGGCGGAGAAAATGCTGAGTACCACTAACAACAGGCTGACAACTGCCAGTACCGACATGGCCACGCGCATGGTCTTGATGATATTAAGACCTTCGTCGGACTCATCCAACGTCATCAGGTCAATCGGCAAGGTGGACGGTACAAATTCGCGGCAGAGGTCGTCCAGCCGTTTCAGAAAGACAGGCAGGTCGGTCGCTTCGGTTACCTTTATATAATAGAGTTGTGCATCGGTACTGGGCATGAAAACAGAACCCATATATTGGGGGTCTTCCACCTCATTGAACAATGCCTTGTAAACGCCTGCTATCCGATAATCCCTGTTATCCAGGCGGACTGTTCCTGTATTGCCGTCGGCATCCAGCAGCTGCTTGAAGGCTTCGCTTACATAAACCTCGCCTGAAGCATCATCGGGGACTACCTTCCCCTGCATCGGTATATGGAAGAAACGGAAGTAACGGGGACTGCCACTGGACATGACGATATGGGCCACGCTCTTGTCCTTGCGTTCGTATTCGGTATAAACGTGGAAATTGATCGGGTTGGAAATGCAATAACTGATGATGTCTTTCACTTCGGGCATCTTGCGTACCTCTGTCAGAATAGGTTGTATGTTGTTTTCCAGGTATTGGGTCTTCAGGGGAAGCACCACAATCCGTTCCTGCTCTCCTTCGGGCAGGGGATTATACATCTTGTCGAACAGCAATTCGTTCGATGCGAGCCAGGTCAGTGCGACACCACCTGCAAAGAACATGGAGATGACCAGTTGCAGACCGATCATCGCATTGCGGAACGTGTGCCTTTTGCGGCTCTGCTGGAGGAAGGCATACAGGGATATCTGACGCAGCTTGCGCAGCGGGAAGCTGACAATGAGCAGGCAGACCGCCACGACGACCAGGTAAACCTTCAGTTGGGTCAGATAGACATCCTGCAAACGGATATCGGGAACTTCGTCCATGGGCAGAAGGCTGTATGCCAGGCCGAATGTCCATTCCGTCAGCAGGAACGAGAGAAGCAGGGCGGCCGTCATCATCAGGATGACTTCCGACGCAAGCAGGCCATACAGGCCTTTGGTATCGGAACCCAGGCACTTGCGCAAGGCCAGTTCGCGCTGGCGGTTGAAGAACATCTGGATGGTGAACTTCAGGAAGTTGATCAGTCCAGACACCAGAATGAGGGAGACAACCAGCAGAAACAACAGCTTGGCAAGCAGGGTCTGTCCGTGCTGGCTACTTTCCGACTCGACCTGAAACTTTATCGGTTTGCCTTGCGAATCGGGCCAGGCAATCTTTTCCAATAAGGACCGGAAGCTGTTCAGGTCCATCTTTTCGGGCCGGTAGCAACTGGCGTACAGGATATGGTTGTCTGACGGTTTCGTTACAGGAAAGTAGCAGTCGGGAACCGTATTCGGATCTTTCCCCGTGGCCACACCTGCCACCTTGAACAATTGGCCCGACTGGTCGTTGACGACGCGCAAGGTCATGCCTGTCGGATCGGTGTTACCAAAAGCTTTCCGGGCAAAGGCTTCGGACAGCACGACGTCCGTAGGTCCGAATTCATTCGTTGCCCCCGTTACCGAAATGCCGTTGTAGGTATAGTAATAGGCGTCGGCATTGCGATAACGGACCAAGAAAGGACGCTCCTGCCCTTCCGGGTCGAAGAATACCACTTCCCGGGTACTCAATCCTTTGGAATAGGCTGTCACAGCTTCTACACCCGCATGCCGGAGTTCTTCCTCCATACGGGTAATCTGGTTGATGGAAAACGCCCAGTTGTTTGCCAACGAAAGATTCAACCGGCGGTCGTAGTGGGGACGGTGGTCGGTGGGGGCTACCGTCTCCACAAACTGATAGGTATAGCTGAAGCATACAATGCCGGCAGCCAGGCAGAGAGCCGATATCAGGCTCTGCATCTTGTACTTCATCAGGCTGCGGGCAGCCACTTTCAGGTAATGTAGTATCATTCTTTGTATCATTATTTATTCTGTGTTTATCATTCTCTCTTTATCACCTCCGCCGGATTCTGTCGCGCCGTACGCAGGATGCGGAAGATAACCGTCAGCGCCGTAACAGCTGCCACCAGAACAAAGACGCCGGTCCAGTAGAAGAAACCGCAGTCGAAGAACACGATGTACATCCGCTTCCATTGCTGCAACAGGAACCCGACCAGCGGGAAGGCCAGCAGGGCACTGACGGCCAGCAGCACGATGTACAGGCGGGCGAAGAGCAGCATGATCTGCGGTACCCCCGCTCCGTTCACCTTGCGGATGGCTACCTCCTTCTGCCGGCGTTCGGTGTCGAGCGTGATGCTCGAATAGACACCCAGCAGCGTGATGAGGATGCTGACCACGGCAAAGAAGAGCACGATGTTCTTCATCGTGTATTCCAGCGGCTGACGGTCGTGGATGTCGTCGAGCAACGTGCCTACCCGTACAGGCACGCTTTCGGGCAAAGCCTCACGGAGCAGTTGCTCCACCCGGGCCTTGACTTCCTGTACCTGGCCACTGTGACACTTCAGATAGCAGTGCCCGATGTAGTCGGACGGATTGTAAGGGAGGAAGACGTAACCGATGCTCTTCGAATAGGTGTCGGTCTGGAAAGGCGCACAGATGCCGCATACGCTATAGTCGTGTTGCGAGTCGTAAAGAGGCATTCCCAGTATGTCTTTCTCCATCCGTTGCTGCCAGGTACGGTCGGCCACGATGTCGGCTTCCGTCTTCGGAGCGCGTCCCTGCTCCAGCGGGATATTCATGAAGGTGAAGAAATTGGCGGGGACACGCATCACCTCAACTTCTATCCATGAGTTGTCGTTGCCTTTCTCGGTCATCATCAGGTTGCCCGATGAACCTCCCAGGTAACTGACGTCTGCCAGCAGGGCATCTTCCACAGCAGCCAGACTTTTGAAACGGCCGACCAGGCTTTGCTTTTCCGCATTGTTCAGGCAGGAGTAATCCAGCGGGATGCTGAGGATGGAAGCCTTCTCCTGCATGGAGAGGGTATGCAGCAGGGTGCCGCTTGTTTTCTCGGACTGCAGGTAGAGGGCTGCGGACAGGGCGACAAACAGCCAGCAGAGAAAGAACTGTACCCCCAGCATAAAGTTGCGCCCCCGATGGCTCTGACGCCTGCGCCGGCCGCCATTGAGTCCGTCCTGTGCCGATATGTGGCGGATGCGCAGTGTGGCCACCAGGCAGATACCTGCGCAAAGCAGTACCAGCAACCCGATGTATTGGGCGGCATGGCGCATGAGCAGCGACTTGCTGAACGTCATCGACATGAATTCGACGGAATAGTCCAGCCGCCCGTCGGTCACTTCGATGCCCCACAGCATCAGCAACGAGGCTGCCAGTACCACCAGCAAAGACTGTACGAAGAGCAGGGTGAAGAGCTGTCCGCCGCTGCATCCGTTCACCTTCATCACGCTGAACTCTTTCGTGCGGTTGAAGTAGGAACCGATCAGGAAATGGAAGAAGTTGAGCAGACCCACCAGCAGGATGAGCAGTCCCATGGTGCCTGTAATCCAGCTGGTGACGGACAGCTGCCTGTGCTCGTAGGGAAAGCGTCCGATGGGAAATACTTGTGCTTCATAGTCCCTGTCGTACAGCTGCCAGCTGTAGCCGCGCTGCATGAACTGCTCTTCTAACTGACGGATGTCGGCATCGGGTGCCAGCAGGGCAAAGGTGTTGCCTCCCGTCATCTCGTGGCGTCTGTTGCTTTGCAGCAGACCTTCGCTGTCGTTCAGCACCAGCATATCCATCGTTTCCATGAAGTGGAGGGAATTGTTGAGCGGCGTGTCTTCCATAACGGCCTGCACGGTATAGGTGATGCCTCCGTTATGGGGAGTGGTCGATGGCGAGGTGGGCAGCCGGCGGGTCATGACACATGTCTTTCCGATGGCTTCGGCCTCGCTGCCGAAGATGCGGACGGCCGTCGAACGGCTCATCACCAGCGCATTGGGCGTATGGCTGGCCGTCTGCCAGCTTCCAGCCACGATGCGGGGCGTAAAGATGCGGGCATAGAGACTATCCGTCTCCATCCGCTTCAGCTCGTAGGGCAAGGTCTTGCCGGGCCTTACCTCGATGTCGAAGGGCATTTGGCGGGGATAGGTGACAAACGAAAGGGCCTCTACCCCCTTTGCCCAGCCGTGCATGTCCTCGCAGAGCGGTGCGGGTGTGCCGGAGAAATAATGGTTCTGTTCGCTATCATACAAACTAACCAGTACAATCCGCTTGTAATTGTCGAAACAATGGTTGGTAGACTGTATGAAACGGCTGCAATACAGGCAGACGCAGAAGCTGAACAGGCCCACGGCCAGCCCGATGATGGAAATGATGTTCTGTGTTCTGTATTTCAGCAGGTTTCTGATGGCAAGTGTAACGTAATGTAGTATCATATTCTATTCTGCGATATTCTTCTTATAGTCCTTTTTCTGAAAAGTATCAAAATCGAAAAGGTATGTCCCGTTTACAACACCAGCTCCTCGGCATCGCCAAAGTTATCGTATCCGGTTGTAATTACCCAGTCGCCAGGCTGGAGGCCGTCGGTAACTTCGTACTGTTGTGGGTTCTGTCGGCCGATGGTGAGAGGCACGCGCACGGCACGCGTCTTGTCCTTGTTCAGCTTGTAGATCCACTGCCCACCCGTAGCCTGGTAGAAATTGCCGCGGGGAATGACGAGGGCGTCTTCGGGCTGCCCCAGTTCGATCTGCACACGGAAGCTTTTGCCCACGCGGACGTTGTCGGGCATGTCGGCGGTGAAGACGAGATCGACGTCGAACATGCGGTCCTTCACTTCGGGCACTACCTTGGTGATCTTCAGCGGATAGCGCTTGCCTTGGTAGAGGATGGTTGCGGGCAGGCCGGTGGTGATACGGTCGATGTAGTATTCGCTGAGCGAGGTATGTACCTTGAACTGGTCGAGTACCTTGATTTCGCCGATGCTTTCGCCGGACTGTACCTGCTGGCCAGGCGTCACGCTGACGAAGCTGAGCTGCCCGCTGATGGGGGCGCATACTACCAGGTCGTTCAGGCGTTGACGCGAACGTTCGTACTTCTTCTGTTCACGGTCGCGGTCGTTCAGCAGCAGGTCGCGGCGGATGATGGAGACAGCCGAATCGTGGCGCAGGCTCTGGCGTTGCAGGCGGGCTGTCTTTTCCTTGTAGCGGTACTCGTCTTCGGAGACTTGGAGCTGAGCCTTGCTCTTGATACCCATGCGAAACTCTTCTTTCTCCAGTTCAAAACTCTTGCGCAGCTTCTCCAGTTCGTAGTCAGTTTGCAGGGCTTGCTGCTGTAGGGTGAGGCTTTGTTGTTCCATTTCGATTTCCTTTTCGCGGTAGGTGATGAGCTGTTTCTCCCACTCGTCGCGCTGGTCTTCGATGGTGCGCAGCAGGTCGAGGTTTTCCAGCACGAGGATGGTATCGCCTTTCTTCATCATGTTGCCTTCTTCGCCCACAATGCGGCTCACACTACCTGCCTCACGGGCGTTGACCTTGATGGTGAGGATGGGCTGCACGAGTCCTTCGACGTCGACATATTCCATGAATTTGTCGTTCTTTACTTCAGCCATTTGCAGGCTCTCGGGGTCGATACGCAGTTTGCGCGGTCCGGCCGAGAGAATGATGACATAAATCAGGAAGGCGGCAAATACCACTCCGCCTGCCAGATAGTAACGGTAACGGATGTACCAGGGTTTCTTTTCGAGTTTGATATCCATTTTATTAATTGATAATTGAAAATTGATAATGGGATACTATTTTGTAGTGAGAATTTATTTGATAAGTCGTTCCAAATCTTCCTCCAACGGCCGGTCCTGCCCAAAGTCGTAGAGCGTAAGGCTGCGCAGGGTGTAGTACAGGCTCCAATAGTCGTAGAGGGCTGTCACATAATTGCGGCGGGCAGAATCTTTTTCGGTAATGGAAGCATTGAGGTCGAGGATGGTGGACTGTCCCAGCAGGTAGAGGCGGCGGGCTACGTCGGCACGGCGCTGTGCGGTAGCGTCTGTACGAGCGGCAATGTGTACGCGTTGGGCTTGCAGATTGAATTGCTTCACCAGTTTGCGGATGTTCAGGTCGAAATCAGTCTTGTCCTGTTCCACTTGCGTATGTACCAGGTCGCGGTTGCTCTTGGCTACGCGTACCTGGCCCTTGCCACGTCCCCAGTCGAGGATAGGCAGCGAGATGCCTAGGCTGACGTATTGCTGGTCCATGGGGTTGCGCCAGGCGTTCTTCCAGCGGTCGGCAGTCTGCGTCAGGCCGAAGCGCAGGTAGATGTCGGCTTTCAGGCCGGCGTTGGCACGAGCCTGGGACACGGCGCTTTCACTTTCCAACTTGCGGCGCTGCATGTTCTCGATGTCGGGGCTATTCTGGGCGGCCAGCAGTAGCGCCTCGTTGAGGTCGATTTGAAGATCGGGCACAAAGTCCTCGATGCGGACCTTCAGTTCCACGTCCTGCTGGATGCCCAGGTACGAACGGAGTTCCTGCATGGCGTTGTCTACTTCGATGCGGGCGTTCATGCGGTTGGTCTCCTCGGTAAGCTTGTTGATCTCGAGTTGCAGCATCTCATTCTCGCTGATGGTACCGATGTCGTAACGGCCGCGCGCATACATATACAGCGTGTCGGCATTGGCGTAGTTGGTGCTGGCTATCTCGTAGTTGCTCTGTGCCGTAGCCAGGGCGAAGAACTTCTGTGTGGCAGCAGCCGCCACCAGTTCTAGCGTTTCGACGTAACGTTTGCGCGCCTCGCGGTAGCGTACGGGCTCAATGCGGCGGTCCCACTTCAGCGAGTTGTAGCCGAAGAGTGACTGACGATAGCCGATGTTGACGGGTGATGTCTGGTAAGAGTGACTATCGTCGCTGAAGAGGTCGATGCGTTGGGCCGAGGTCTCCACGAAGAAGGTACCGCCTGTCCAGGGTACATTTTGCGTCAGGCTCAGGGTGAGGTCGGTGGCGAGCAGATTCTGTTCCACAAACTTCACACTGCCGTCGCCCATTGTCACCTTGTTGATGGCGCGATCCAGGTAGGGGTTGGACGTCAGCGTCAGGTTGGGCAGGTAGTTGGCTCGGTAGTAGCGATAGTTCCAGTAGGAGGAACGGAAGCTGTGGCGGGCACTCTGTGCATCGGGCGACTTTTCCTGCGCATGGTGGATAGTCTGTTGCAGGGTCAGTTCCAGGGCCTCCTGGGCGTGGAGGACTGTCCCCATGCCGCAAGTGGCCGCTATCAGTAAAAGGATACGTTTGAACATAGTTTTTTCATTATTTTATAAATAGATATCAAAATCCGTGCCAAATGGTTAACTGGCTGTTGACCAGTAATTAAGCGAAATATTCTGTGGGGGCTTACGTGCACTATCGCACAAAAATAGTGCGGAAGCGCACGTACAGCACACGGATATTATACGTATCTTTGTCCCGACACACAATGTATCATGATTATGGAGAAATTTGGTAAGATATTGATTGTAGATGACAACGAGGATGTGCTCTTCGCCCTCAATTTACTGCTTGAGCCTTACGCCGAGAAGATAAAGGTCATCACCGGTCCTGAGCGGCTGGAATATTTCATGACAACTTTCCAGCCCGACATTGTCCTGCTGGACATGAACTTCAGCCGCGATGTGGTGAGCGGGCAGGAAGGCTTCGACTGTTTGAAACAGATTCTGCACATAGACCCGCAGGCGGTGGTTATCTTCATGACCGCTTATTCGGATACCGATAAGGCTGTACGGGCCATCAAAGCGGGAGCTACGGACTTCATTCCCAAACCGTGGGAGAAGGAAAAGCTGCTGGCCACGTTGTCTTCGGGTATGAAGCTGCGCCGCTCGCAACGCGAAGTAAACCTGCTGAAGGAGCAGGTGGAAGCCCTGAGCGACGGCAATGCCGACGAACGCATCATCGGCGAATCGGATGCCATGCGGGCCATCTTTGATACGGTGGAGAAGCTGCGCGACACGGATGCTAACATCCTGATTCTTGGTGAGAACGGTACGGGAAAAGACATCATCGCCCGCCTGCTCTACCGCCATTCACCTCGCTCGGGAAAGCCTTTCGTCACCATCGACTTGGGTAGTATCCCCGAACAACTGTTCGAAAGCGAGTTGTTTGGTTACGAGAAAGGCGCCTTTACTGATGCCCGCAAGGCCAAGGCGGGGCGTATGGAGGTGGCTACGGGAGGTACGCTCTTTCTGGACGAGATAGGTAACTTGTCTCTACCCATGCAGGCCAAGCTGCTTACCGCCATCGAGAAGCGGCAGATCAGCCGGCTGGGCAGCACGCAGAGTACATCCATCGACGTGCGGCTCATCTGCGCCACCAATGCCGACATCCGTCGCATGGTGGAGGAAGAACGCTTCCGCCAGGACCTGCTCTACCGCATCAACACCATCGAACTGCACATTCCGCCTCTGCGCGAACGCGGTAACGACATCCTGCTGCTTGCCGATCACTTCCTGCAACGCTATGCCCGCAAATACCAAAAGGAAATGCGCGGCCTGACGCGTGAGGCCAAGAACAAGTTGCTGCGCTACGCCTGGCCGGGCAACGTGCGCGAACTGCAACACACGATGGAACGTGCTGTCATCCTGGGCGATGGCTCTCTGTTGCGCCCCGAGAACTTCGTCTTCCAGGCCGCGGCTCCCACTCGTTCGCACAAGGAGGAGATGGAAGTGCTCAATCTGGAGCAGCTGGAGCGGCAGGCCGTGGAGCGTGCCATGCGCCTGAGCGAGGGAAACATGACCAAGGCAGCCGAGTATCTGGGGATCACGCGGTTTGCTCTGTACCGGAAAATAGAAAAATTAGGCCTATGAGACGTTATTCCTTCATCGTCGCTCTCCATATCCTCGCCATTGCCCTGTTGGCTGTGGGTGTCTACCTGCTGGCTGTCCGGGAGTTGTGGTTCAGTGCCCTGATGGTGTTTCTCGTACTTGTGGCTGTAGGCATCAACCTCTACCGTATGCAGATGGTGCAGATACGCATGATGCGCCACCTGGCCGAAAGCTTGCGTTTCGACGACATGATGCTCTCTTTCCGTTCGCCCTATCGCAATCGTTCGATGGAGCAGATGGTGGGCGAATTGTCCGAAGCCATGCGCAACTTCCGCACCCGCGTGCTGGAGCACAACGAAATGACTGCCTGGCAGAAACTGATCCGTGTGCTGACGCACGAAATCATGAACTCGTTGACCCCCATTATCTCCCTGTCCGAAACTTTGTGCGAGCGCGAAGTAGACGAGCGTAGCTATAGCCTGATGCACCAGGGCATGCAGACTATCCACCGCCGCAGCAAAGGGCTTCTGGAGTTTGTGGAAAATTACCGCAAGCTGACTCGCCTGCCTGCCCCCGTCCGCCGTCCCGTGTCACTCGTAGAACTGCTTCAGGACCTGCGCAAGCTCTTTCCCGAAGATTATATTCACATCTATCTGCCCGCCGACGACCGCACCCTCCAGATAGACCGTACGCAGGTGGAGCAGGTACTCATTAACCTATTGAAGAACGCACGCGAGGCCTGCACCCGCCGCTCGGAGCCCTGTATCGATGTCCGCGTACTGCCTGCTCAGTCGTGGCAGTGCCGCATCACCGTCAGCGATAACGGCGATGGCATTCTGCCCGACGTGGTAGACAAAGTGTTTGTGCCCTTCTTCACAACCAAGCCCGGTGGTCAGGGGATCGGCCTGAGCCTCTGCAAGCAAATCATGAACCGCCATGGCGGTAATATCACAGTGGAGTCCGTTGTGGGGCAGGGCACGTGCTTCACCTTGCTCTTTAACTAGAACGTTGATTTATATATAGGTCGGGAGCTTTTTACCGCAGTTCCCAGCCCGCTGAGGTATTTCAGCAGCCAAAAAGACGTAAAAAAACGGGGACGCTCAGTTCGAGCGTCCCCGTTTCTATGTATAGTCGGAAACAAACGGTTTATTTCTTGTTTTCTTCAGCAGGTTCGGTAGCATTCTTCTTGATCAGCGAGTATGCGATCGGAGAAGCGACGAACAGTGAAGACAGCGTACCGAATACCACACCCAGAATCATGGCGAAAGCGAAGCTGCGGATGGAATCACCACCGAGGATGAAGATACACAGCAGCACGATCAACGTACTCAGTGAGGTGTTGATGGTACGGGCCAGCGTCGTGTTCAGTGAGTCGTTGAACAGTTGGTACTTGCCACGCTTCGGATACAGTCCGAAGAACTCACGTACACGGTCGAAGATTACCACCTTATCGTTGATAGAGTAACCGATAGCTGTCAGGATGGCACCGATGAACGTCTGGTCGATTTCCAGCGAGAACGGCAGGATACCCCAGAACATGGAGTAGGCACCCAGAATGACGATGGTGTCACAGCACAGAGCGGCTACAGAACCGATACTGTAGGCGATGTTACGGAAGCGGAGCAGGATGTACAGACCGATAACGATCACAGCCAGCACGATAGACCAGATGGCCGATACCTTGATGTCGTCTGCGATGCTCGGACCTACTTTCTGTGAGCTGATGATACTACCGCCCGTGTGGTTCTCGCGGTCGATGAAGGTTTCCAGCGAGATGTTCTGCGTCAGCAACGGCTTCAGCGTTTCGTACAGATAAGCTTCGATTTCAGAGTCAACATTGTTGCCTTCCTCTTCGATGCGGTAGTTGGTGCTGATACGTACCGTCTTACCATCCGTACCGATGGCAATGACGCTCACGTTAGCGTCGCCGAAGCGGCTGGAGATCAGTTCACGAACTTGTTCGGGCTCTACCTGCTTTTCAAACTGTACCTTGAAGTTACGTCCACCGGTGAAGTCAATGCTCTGGCTCAGGCCGCGTGTAAAGAGGAAGCCCAGACAAACTACGATGACGATAGCCGTTGTAGTGAGCCACGTCTTGTTGCGTCCCATGAAGTTGAAGTGAACATTCTGCATCAGGTTCTTGGAAACGCTGGTGTGGAAACTCAGGTTCAGCCACTTGTCCTTGTTCATGAAGTATTCGTAAACCAGACGGGTCATAAATACTGCGGTAAAGAACGAAATCAGGATACCGATGATCAGTGTTGTAGCGAAACCGCGGATAGGACCTGTACCGAAGTTGAACAGGATGATACCCGTCAGGATAGAAGTCAAGTTCGAGTCGAAGATAGCCGAGAAGGCGTTGGAGTAACCGTCGGCCAAGGCTTTCTTCACGCCCTTGCCTGCGCGGAGCTCTTCTTTCGTACGTTCATAGATCAACACGTTGGCATCCACAGCCATACCCAGTGACAACACCATACCGGCGATACCAGACATGGTCAATGCGGCCTGGAACGATGAAAGGATACCCAGTGTGAAGAACATGTTCAGCACGAGGGCGCCGTTGGCAACCATACCCGGAATGAAGCCGTACATGGTACACATATAAATCATCAGCAGCACCAATGCCACAATGAACGAAATGATACCGGCGTTGATAGAAGCCTGACCCAGTGACGGACCTACGATGTCTTCTTGAACGATGTGTGCCGGAGCGGGCATCTTACCAGACTTCAACACGTTAGCCAAGTCTTTGGCTTCTTCGGGAGTGAAGTGCCCGGTGATTTGTGAGTTACCGCCGGTGATTTCATTCGATACAGTCGGAGCAGAATATACGTAACCGTCCAATACGATGGCGATGCAACCTTGCGTAACAGCCACTTTCTTGGTCAACTGTGCCCAGCGGCGTGCACCGTCGGTATTCATAGACATACTTACAGACGGCTTGCCATATTGGTCGAAGTCATCCTTAGCGTCTACAATCACGTCGCCTTCCAGAGGAGCGCGGTCATTGCGTTCTGTCGAGCGGATGGCGTACAGTTCGAAGGTTTGTTTCTTGGGATCGAAAGCAGCAGCTGATACACCCCATTTCAGGCGGAGATCTTTCGGGAACTCGGCTTGTATTTCGGGCATAGCCAGGTAGCGGTTCACCTCAGCTGTATCCTTAGCCAGCGCATAGGCTGCAATCGGACCAACATTGGGATTTACTTGCAGAATGGCAAGCAGCGGGTGATCTTTCTTGTACTGAGCCAGGTCAGCTTCCTGTGCGGCAGTGCTTTCACCTTTCAGAGCAGCTGCAAGACTGTCGGTTGCGCTTGTTGCGGCAACGGCAGCAGTTGTGTCGATGGCAGCGGCTGTATTGGTCGTATCGTTGGCGGCCAGCAGGCTGCGCAGCTTGGCATCGGCCGACTGCATGTAAGGAGCGATTTCGTTGGCGTTGTAAGTTTCCCAGAATTCCAGATTTGCAGAACCTTGTAACAATTTTCTTACACGTTCAGGTTCTTTGATACCTGGAAGTTCTACCATGATACGTCCCATTTTGTCTTCCAGACTTTGGATGTTGGGCTGAACCACGCCAAAGCGGTCGATACGGGTACGAAGTACATTATATGAATTGTCTACAGCGGCTTTTACTTCTTCGCGCAGTACTTTTTCTACTTCTGCGTCAGTCGACTTCTGATTGACTTTGTCTTTCAGTTGCTGGGTAGCGAACAGCTGTGCGAGCGGAGCGTCCGGAGCCAGACGGTGATACTCTCTGATGAAAAGCGTGATGACGTCATCTTGGCTGGTAGTAGCTTGCTGGGCAGCTGTAGCCAGTGCCTGGTTGAATGTCTCATCAGACTTGTTGTCTGCCAGTGCCTTGATGACATCGGGTACAGAAACTTCCAGGATGACGTTCATACCACCCTTCAGGTCCAGACCCAAACTGATTTCCATCTCTCTACAATCTTTCAGGCTCCAGTTCCATAACCAAACCTTTTCATTGGCCAGTGAGTCCAAGTAGCTTTGCTCCACTCTCGGATCTCCGTTTGCTATCTCCCGTGCTTTGTTTGTGTAGTGGCGGGTAACAAAAGAGAACGATAAGTAGAACACGCATACCAAGGTCAGCAGTATGGCAAAAGCCTTTACAAATCCTTTGTTTTGCATGTTACTTTTAGTTTATTATGATTACTTTATTGATTAATTTCTACGCATTTACAAGGCTGCAAATATAGTTCTTTTTTCACAATATATTACTTCGTGGCCTTATTTTTTTAAATCTCAGAAGCCTTGACGCTGTTATTTCTCTTTGAAAGTGAAGTAACACCAGATGGGATAGTGGTCAGAATCTTTGATGCTTTTGTCCACTGTGCAGTTATAGGTTTGCAGGTTTTTGCTGGTCAGGATATGGTCAATGCGAAAATAGAACTTGTTCTGATTGTACGAAATGCCCAGTCCTTGTCCCGATTGGGTGAAGGCATCGTTCAGCCCTTGACTGGCTACGCGGTGGGTGTACGAGATGGGGGTGTCGTTGAAGTCGCCGCAGACGATGACAGTGGAATATTTCGACTGTTCGACAGCCTGAGCTATAGCATCGGCTTGTGGGGCGCGCAGGGCTGAGGCTTCGGCCAGCTTTCCCAGCAGCAGGCGCGCACCGCTTTCCATTTTATCGCGTTGGGGAGAGGCCAGCATGTCTTCGTAGACGACTTTGTCTTCTTTGGTCAGTTTATTCGACTCCAGATGATTGTTGATGAGGGTCAGTGTGTCTTTCCCTATTTTCAGTTCATAGACGACCGAGCCGTTGTAGTTGCTTTTGTAATCCAGTTTGCGAGTGGATAGGATGGGGTATTTTGAGTAACAGGCTATGCGGTTCGTGGAAGCTTGCGAATTTCCCAATTTGTCGATACGGTGGTAGGGATAATCTTTCAGGGCGTGGTCGATATCTTTCTGTGTCAAATGTTGTTTGGAGTTGGAAGTGGCATATTCTTGCAGGCACAGAATGTCAGCTCCGCTCTCTTGAAGATAGGTGAGTATAGGGTTTTTCCCGTTTTTTTTCGTGCATCCGTCAAAGCCCATGATATTGTATGAAAGGATTTTCAGGCTTTCTTCCGGCAGGTGGTCGGTATGGAAATTGACGGGCATGTAGGTGCGTATCTGCGGATATGCCAGCAACATTCCAGCCAACGGCAATAGAGCCAGCTTGTAGTGTTGTATGATCAGCCAGAAAAACAAAAAGCAGATGTTTGCTATCAGGAAAATAGGGAAAGCCAGGCCCAGACAGGATCGCAACGGATGCTCGACTGGTTGAATATAAGGACTGTAGGCCGTGAGCAGAAATGCCACTGTGAAAGCGGCATTCACGGCTCCGATTGTGAGTGCTGCAACATTTCGGAGAAGTTTCATGTGCGTTGTTTATCTTTTGCTGGCATCGAACAGGCTTTTCTTTTCTTCAGCAGTCAGGCTTTCGTATCCCGATTTCTTCAGCTTCTCCAGGATGCGGTCTATTTCGTCCGACTGGCTTTTCTTCCGTGCGTTATATTCGTAGTCTTTCTGACGGTTTCCGCCATAGTTTATTTTCATCTTCGGTTTGCGAGGGCGGGGACTGAAGAGACCTTCTATGCTATCCAGCAAACGGTTGATCCATGCGGTGATGTCTTTTCCTTTGCTAAGGGAAGCTGCGAACCACAAACCTGCTAATGCTCCACCAAGGTGGGAAATGTGTCCTCCTGCATTGCTGGAGGTGATGAAGAGCAGGTCCATACCGATAACAATCAGGGCCAGGTATTTCAGCCGAACGGTTCCAAACAGGAAGAGCTGTATCGGATAGTTAGGTTCTCTATATGCGGTAGCGGCAACAATGGCCAATACCGATGCCGATGCTCCCAGTAGGAAAGAGCCTTCTATCATGTATTGGAAATAGGGGAATACATTGTAAGACACCATATAGAGCAATCCTCCGCAGATACCTCCCAGCAAATATACGCCACGCAGGTGTTTGGCGGAGAAGAATTGCAGGAACAGGGTTCCAAACCAGTAGAGCCACAACATGTTGAACAGAATATGCAGTAGTCCCGCATGCATGAACATGTAGGTCAGGATCGTCCAGGGTTGCATGATGAAGCGACTGAACGAGGCTGGAAGTTCCAACCAGCTGATCCAGCTGCTTAATGAATGGTTGAACAATTGGAACAGGATTCTGACCAGCGTGACTACAACAAAGACGGCAACGTTGATGTAGACCAACCGCAGGCAGATGTTACCTCTACGGAACTTTTCTTTTAAATCAGTTATAATAGTAGCCATTTCCTCTGTTTTTGTTTCTCCAGTACATAATCAAAAGGAATCCGAAAATCATTCCACCCAAGTGGGCAAAATGGGCAACATTGTCGCCGGCACTGTTGGCCAGTCCCGAGTAGAGTTCTATCAGTGCGTAGCCCATGACGAAATACTTGGCCTTGATGGGGAAAGGCAAGGGGAAGATGAACATGGGTTGATTGGGAAACAGCATGCCAAAACCCAGCAGGATGGCATATACCGCCCCCGAAGCTCCTACCGTAGATGAGTTTAGCACCAGATTCAGGCTGGCCATCGCTGGATCTACAAAATTCATGTTCGATTGCAATGCTTTAGATCCCTGTTCAAAAACGGCTTGGATGGCTTCCGGGCTCATACCCGATTCGATGGTGAAGTAGCGGACGGCTGTTACGGCTTCCTGTATCAGGCCGGCGCCAATACCGCAGATCATGTAGTAGGCCAGAAAACGCTTGGGACCCCATACCTGCTCCAGAATACGTCCGAACATCCATACGGCGAACATATTGAAGAAAACATGTGTGAAGCCGGCATGCATAAACATGTAGGTGATGAGCTGGCCGACATTGAACCGGTCGGATAGTACAAAATGCAGTCCCAGGTAATCGGCAAGATCTATTCCATAGCCTTCGGCTACAAGCGTACCAAGAAACATCAGTACATTAATAATCAGCAGATTTTTGGTTACTGTCGGAATGTTGTTCATATAGAATTCTTTTGATTTATCAAGACTGCAAAAATACGAATAAATTCTGTTATGCAACAGGAAAAGTGTATCTTGTTGATTCTTTTTCAGTTTTTGGGCTCTTTTTTCTTCTCTTTTTATTTGATATTCAGAATATTTACTATATTTTTGTGGGGACTGGCTCGGAATACTTTTCTTGTTAAACAATATACATTTCAAAAGAACTAAGGTTATGAATAAGACTGATTTGATTGCTGCCATGGCTGCCAGTGGTGGAATGGCGAAGGCGGATGCTGCAAAGGCTTTGAATGCATTTATGGAGGCAGTGGCCGATGCGTTGAAGAAGGGCGATAAGGTGACTTTGGTGGGATTTGGGACTTTTTCGGTGACTGAGAGGGCGGCTCGTACAGGAGTTAATCCGGCTACGAAGCAGATGATTGAGATTCCGGCGAAGAAAGTTGTCAAATTTAAGGCAGGTTCGGAATTATCGTTCGACTGATAAAGGTATTTATTGGATCGTATCGTTTTTTAGGGAAATATGGGTTGCTGGCTTGTTCGCGGTTCTTTCTGTGGAGGGCTTGTGACCCATTCTTGTTTGAGGGTTAGGGTGCGCTTATATGGGAAAGCTTGAAAACTTCGTTTTCCGCTTTGCGCTTCTCTCGGTTTGCACTATCTTTGCAGCAGGAAATAATTAGAAACTATGGATATACAACAGAAACTGGTAGCGTCCGTCATCAGCGGACTGAAAGCACTCTATGGGCAGGATGTGCCTGCCGCACAGGTGCAGTTGCAGAAAACCAAGAAAGAATTTGAAGGACATCTGACGCTGGTTGTGTTCCCCTTCCTCCGCATGTCGAAGAAGGGACCCGAGCAGACGGCGCAGGAAATCGGTGAATATCTGCTGGCAAACGAGCCTTCACTCGTGGCAAAGTTCAACGTCATCAAGGGCTTCCTGAACCTCACCATTGCTTCGTCGGCATGGATCGAGCTGCTCAACGGCATTCAGGCTGATCCGCACTACGGATTGACTGAAGCTACAGATCAGTCGCCGTTGGTGATGATCGAGTATTCGTCGCCCAACACCAACAAGCCTCTCCACTTGGGGCACGTGCGCAACAACCTGTTGGGTAACGCCTTGGCCAACATCATCGCCGCCAATGGCAACCGTGTGGTGAAGACCAACATCGTGAACGACCGCGGTATTCACATCTGCAAGTCCATGCTGGCTTGGCTGAAGTATGGCAACGGTGAGACGCCCGAGTCGAGTGGCAAGAAGGGTGACCACCTCATCGGCGACTACTACGTAGCTTTCGACAAACATTTCAAGGCTGAAGTGAAGGAGTTGATGGCCAAGTATCAGGCCGAAGGCATGAACGAAGAAGAAGCCAAGGCTAAGGCAGAAGCCGAATCGCCTCTGATGAAGGAAGCTCGCGAGATGCTCGTGAAGTGGGAGGCTGGTGACCCTGAGGTACGTGCCCTGTGGCAGAAGATGAATGACTGGGTATATGCCGGCTTCGACGAGACTTACAAGATGATGGGTGTCAGCTTCGACAAGATATACTACGAATCGAACACATACTTGGAAGGCAAGAAGAAAGTGCTCGAAGGACTGGAGAAAGGTCTTTTCTACCGCAAGGAAGACGGTTCCGTGTGGGCCGACCTCACGGGCGAAGGCCTCGACCACAAGCTGCTGCTCCGTGCTGACGGTACGTCGGTCTACATGACGCAGGACATCGGTACGGCCGAACAGCGTTTCTCCGACTATCCCATTGACAAGATGATCTACGTGGTGGGTAACGAGCAGAACTATCACTTCCAGGTGCTGTCCATCCTGCTCGACCGTCTGGGCTTTGAGTGGGGCAAGAGCTTGGTACACTTCTCCTATGGTATGGTGGAACTGCCCGAAGGCAAGATGAAGAGCCGTGAGGGTACGGTAGTCGATGCCGACGACCTGATGGAGGAGATGATCAACACCGCCAAGGAAACCAGTGGCGAGCTGGGTAAGCTGGACGGTCTGACGCAGGCCGAGGCCGACGACATCGCCCGCATCGTAGGTTTGGGTGCGCTGAAGTACTTCATCCTGAAGGTGGATGCCCGCAAGAACATGACGTTCAACCCCAAGGAATCCATCGACTTCAACGGCAATACCGGTCCTTTCATCCAATATACTTACGCCCGCATTCAGTCCGTCCTGCGCAAGGCGGCCGAAGCAGGCATCGTTATCCCCGAGCAGCTTCATTCGGGCATTGAGCTGAGCACGAAGGAAGAAGGTTTGATTCAGATGCTGGCCGACTTTGCCGGCGTGGTGAAGCAGGCAGGCGAGGACTACAGTCCTTCAGGCATTGCTAACTACTGCTACGACCTGGTGAAGGAGTACAACCAGTTCTACCACGACTTCAGCATCCTGCGCGAGGAGAATGCCGACGTCAAGGTGTTCCGTCTCGCCCTGTCGCGCGAGGTGGGCAAGGTAGTCCGTCTGGGCATGGGCCTGCTGGGCATCGAAGTTCCCGAACGTATGTAAGCCATAGTGCTTATTTGATATAGTTTTCAGCAGGGGAGGATGTGCGGATAGCACATCCTCTTTTTTCTTGTTTTAAATGTTGCTCTTAGGATTGCAGACTGATAGTATTTCTTGGTACACTTGTCTGGTTTCATCTGGTTTCTTGCGGTTGAAGAATGCGGGTACACCTGTTTTGCAACGGATGTGAATAAATGGTGGAGTGCCATTTCGTAAAAAAAGAAAGCATTTTTCTCCGTTTCCCAGCATGAAGTATCCTGTATTGATTCCTTTGAACGAGGATTCGTTCAGTCGGAAGGATACAGGTGGCATTTTGTCTATTAAGGATACCTCGGCAATGTCGGAGGTCGGAATTTGGATTGCATCTCCTCCTTCCAGTGTGATTGTTTCTTGGCTTATAGTAACGTTATCTAAGTGAGTCATATTGAAAGGCCCTGCTATCCCCCAGAATATCCCTGCCAGCAGGATTGCTAAGAAAAGAACGATTGCCTGGTCTCTACGTTTTTCTGTTTTGAATAACTTCTTCATATTGATTCTTTTTATTGTTTCTGTCAGATACCTTCTATGATATAGTCCTGTTCTTGCGAGAAGGGTTTCAGCGTATGTGTCCATTCCTTTCCGTCGGGAGAAATCAGGCGCAGGGACTGGATGTCTTCCTTTTTGTCGGTTTTGAACATGAGGAGGCCGTCTTTGTCCGTTGTTCCTCTGTATTGCCGGTTGGCATAGATTTTTATGTTTCCCGTTTCGGGGCGGGAAGGGTTGGATTTGACCATCAGGATGAAGCCTCTTTCATTGTCCTCCAGTTCGAGCCAGCTGACCTCTTGGCGGGTTGTACAAGTGTCGGTAGGTTGGCTTTGGAAAGCGGAGAGGGCGGAGAGGGATGCGTCTGTTATGGTGGAGGTAAATGTGAATTTCCCGTTTCTGATTTGTACGCTCTTGGGAGCGATGCCGAGTGTCTGTAGCAAGGAGTCACGCTTGGCTTTGGGAAGCATGGGGAGAAAGATGTGTTTCCCGTTAGGGAACTCGGCGCTTTGGCTGCCGAAGGGTTGTGCCTTTCGTTGGTTGGCGTGGATTCTGTCCACATAAATCAGATATTCGTAGTTCAGGATATGGCCCTTGCGGTAGTATTCGGTTACGAACGGCAGGTATTTGAGTTGAGTTTGGGAATCGGCATGTTGCAGCACCATGAAACAGGCTCTCCAGCTGCTGTCCGACAGGCCTTCAAGCCGGCCGTTGATGATGGAGTCGACGATGGGCAGGACTATCGACTGGTTGATGGAGTCGGTTCTGTCCCATTGGCGCAAATAGATCTCCTTTTCTTTCGGGTCATGGCTTTGATTGTAATCGTGTCTCACTTTCTGGTCGTTGTGTAAGACTACTTTGAGTAGCGAGTCGATTGTGGCTGCATTCCTTTGTTCTTGAGCCTTGGACGGATGGGAGTAAAAGGCAAGAAAGATCAATAGAAGCAAGGTGTTTATGAATTGTTTCATGACAGAATTATTTTTCATTACTACAAATGTACAGAAATAAGCAAATACCTGCAAGCGCTTGAAGGCTTAATAATATCCCTCTTTACGCTGCTCAAGTTTATAGTTAGCCCGCTCAAGTCCATAGTTAGCGTCGTAAAGTAGGCTTTGGCATTTTTCTTTTCCGGCAATAGTTTTCGGTAAAACATCGTTTTCTCGTGTGTAAAGCATTACTTTTTATGAGAGAAAACATCGTTTTCTTAAAGGGATTTCATGAATGGGTGAAGGGTGTACAGACTTTTTGTGCTTTCTTTCAAATTGGTTTCATGCTTTCACGAGAGTATAAGTTGCTGTTTTACAGTGGATAATTGTGAAAGATAATCCTTCACACCTGTGAAGGATATTTTTCTGTGACACCTTGACACCCTATATTTATAGAATCCACGCGCGCGCGGGCGAGAGTGACTGTTAATTCTAATTTAACATTAACAGTTGACTAGCGAATTTGTTATCTATATAATAAAAGTTTGTTTTTTGCGTGACAAGGTGTCACACCCTTGTTGAAATTGTCTATTTGGATGATTCCTTGTAGCTGGCTTTCAGCGTTTTGCGATTTTTTACAAAGAAATCTTCAAAAATAGGATTAGGTTTTTCTCTCCTGTCCGTCTTTATAGCAGAACGAAATCTGAAATTATGCAGAAACAAGATCCCATAGAAGAAGCACGGCGCCATCCGTTGGTATCCTACTTCAAGTCTCGGGAAAAGGAAGTGCCCGAGGAAGAGATTGACCGACGCTGGAACGATTTGGCTCGCCGCTTGCAGCGTGAATCCGCTCCCCGTCGGAGTAAGGTGTGGCGCCTGTATGCCGAAGTGGCCTGTGCGGCCGCTTTGTTGGCGGGTGTGCTTTGGGGTGGAAAACTCTATATGGACCGTCAGTCCCATTCTTTGGAACAGGCTATTGCCCAGCTCGACCAGTGTTCCATCGATACGGCCAGGCAGGTGTTGCTTATTACTCATGCCGAACAGCGTATCGAAGCCGGTAAGGATGCCTGCATAGCCTATTCGGAGAAAGGTAAGGTTTCGGTGAACCAGCGCCAGGTGGAAGAGGCTCCACAGAAGTTGGAATACAACCAGCTGATTGTGCCTAAAGGCAAGTCGTCCCAGCTATTGCTGGCCGATGGAACTTCGTTGTATGTCAATGCCGGTACGAAAGTGGTCTATCCAAGCGTATTTGCAGGCAAGACCCGTGAAATCTATGTGGACGGTGAAATCTACATCGACGTCAAGAAGAATACAGAGCAGCCGTTTATTGTCAAAACTCCCGGCTTCGATATTCGTGTGACGGGTACAGCCTTCAACGTGAATGCCTATAAGTCGATGAGCGAGTCGGAAGTGGTGCTGGTACGTGGTTCCATCATTGTGACCGACCATGCCGAGCGTGAAACAGCCGTGAAACCCAATGAACTTCTTCGCCTGACCGACGGCGTGGCCCGTTCCAAACGTCAGGTCGATGCTTCTGAATATACAGCTTGGACACAAGGATATTTCCCTTTGCAGGGACGCAGCATGGAAAGCATTCTTCAGCGTCTGTCGTTCTATTACGGTTGTGACCTGACGTGCGATCCTTCTGTCAAAGACTTGTCGCTACAGGGTACCATTGATATGAGCGTTCCCCTTCCCAAGGTGCTCGAACGAATTGCTAAAATACATCCCATCGGCATTCGCCAGACGACCGATGGTTACCATTTGTTTATGACCCCAAATACTAATCTTTAAAAAACACGGACTGCCTATGAGAAAGGAAATATGAAATGCACACATCTGACAGGAGAGACCCAAGGTTTGGTTCTGTCTATTTAATCTTATACAAAAAACATTTTATTAACCCTTATGGCAGAGTCTCACTCCATAAAAAAGCCCGGACAACCCCCATTGCCCGAGCCCTTAGAGTGTGATACTTTGCTGTAAGTATCTAATCAATCATGCAAAAATATGGATTTTTTTGTAAGAAAACAACTGATTTCAGCAATGTTAGTATTTTTTGCATTGCTTTTTCCGCTAGCACTTCCTGCTGCGGAACAATATAACAAGAACTTTTCATTCGAACTACGCGATGTCACTGTCAAAGATATATTCCGTTACATCGAGAAGAATAGTGAATACGTTTTTCTCTATGCTTCCAATAAGAACTTGTCGAAGAAGGTCAATGTGGATGTGAAAGACAAGAATGTCAAACAGATCTTGGACGAAGTATTGGAGCATACTGGACTGGTCTATGAGATCGACGGGAAGCAGATTCTAGTGAAGGAACGGAAAGAAGCTCCTGTGGCAAAAACCAGGCAGGTGGAGCAGAATCAAGGAAGGGATATAAACGGTGTTGTAACCGATAAAAATGGGGAGCCTATTATTGGTGCAAATGTAATAGTAAAGGGCACTTCTATTGGAGTAACTACGGATGTCGATGGGCAGTTCCATTTGAAAGGAGTTTCCAAAGGTAGTGTTTTACAAATTTCTTATATTGGTTTTACAACTCAAGAAATAACAGTTGGTCTAAAAAATGATTTCCGTGTTGTGCTGACTGAGGATACCGAAATGTTAGGTGAGGTTGTCGTTACTGCCTTGGGTATTAAACGTGAAGAAAAAGCTTTAGGATATGCGGTACAAAAAGTAAAAGGGGATGCCTTGTCTACAGTGAAAGCTGTGGATGTAGGTACTGCATTGACAGGTAAGGTTGCAGGTTTGAATGTTAAGAACAGTACGGAATTTAATGAAGCTCCTGATTTGGAATTGCGAGGAGAAACTCCTTTATTAGTTGTGGATGGAATCCCTTATGGTAATATTTCTTTACGTGATATCGCTTCAGACGACATAGAGTCAATTGATGTTTTAAAAGGGGCTACAGCTTCTGCTCTTTATGGATCTCGTGGCGGGTCAGGTGCGATTATGATTACCACTAAACGAGGGAAAAAAGAAGGATTAAATGTTAGTATAAATAGTAATACAATGTTTAATGCAGGTTTCCTTCGTCTTCCTGAAGTTCAAACTTCATATAGTACCGGAATGAATGGGAAATATAATGCAGAAGATTTTGTTTGGGGTGACAAAATGGATATAGGACGTACGGCTGTGCAATGGGATCCTATAACCATGGAATGGAGAGAGATGCCTCTTGTCTCGAAAGGGAAAAATAATTTTAAAAATTTTTTAGAATTCAGTTTTGTTACAAATAATAATGTGAGTGTTGAACAGAAAGGGAAGTATGGTAGTGTACGTACATCATTGACACATGTATATAATAAAGGACAATATCCTAATACAAAGCTGAATAAAATCAATTATACGGTTGCTGGGAATATAAAATATAAGAATTTTTCTTTTGATGGAGGACTTACTTATAATAAACGTTTTTATCCAAATAATGAGGGTACTGGATATGGTACAGGAGGTTATATTTATAGTATGTTGGTTTGGACTGGTACAGATTTGGATATACGTGATTATAAAAAATATTGGTATAAAAAGGATCAAGAACAAAATTGGCCAAATAAAGTATGGTATGATAATCCTTATTTCATTGCCAATGAAATAATTCATTCAAGTGATTATGATGTTGTAAATGCATTCATGAATATGGAATATAAAATTACGCCATGGTTGAAAGCTTCTTTAAGAACGGGACTTGATTCATATTGGGAAAAGGAAATTTGGAGGAATTCTATAGGCGCTTATGGTGGTTGGGATAAAAAAGGATATTTTGAAGAACAGCACAAGAATGGATATAGTGTAAACAATGATTTTATTGTAACTGCAGAAAAACAATTTGGGGATTTCAATATTGATGGCTTTATTGGTACAACGTTATACTACTATAGAGATAATTTGTTGAATGGATCGACTTCTAATGGACTTACGATTCCTGGATTTTATTCATTGAATGCATCAGTTGATCCTGCAGAAGTTTATAGCACTGTGTCAAAAAAGCAGGTAAATAGTTTATATGCTAAAGCTTCAGCTTCTTGGAAGAGTACTGTTTTTGTAGATGTTACAGCACGAAATGATTGGTCTTCAACTCTTCCAGCTGAAACACGCTCTTATTTTTATCCTTCGGCTTCGGCAAGTGTTGTCCTTTCCGAGTTTATAAAAATGCCTCAATGGATTGATTTTTGGAAAGTTAGAGGATCTTGGACTCAAACTAAATCAGATCTGTCCGTCTATGAAACAGATCGAAGTTATACAATTTCTACTAATATGTGGGATGGTTTGAACGGGGCGACTTATCCGACAACTATGCGTGGAACAATTGTACAACCGAGTGCAACACGAAGCTATGAAGTAGGCTCTGCAATTCATTTCTTGAAAAATCGATTACGTGTAGATGTCGCTTATTATAATAAGTTGTATTACAATTTAACAAGAGATGCTGCAATTAGTGATGCTTGTGGTTTTGAATACACGTTGATTAACATTGGTGAAGAACATGTAAGGAAAGGTGTTGAATTAACTTTATCTGCGGATATTATTAAGAATAAAGATTGGAATTGGAATGCAACTTTTAATTGGGCACGCGATAGGTATTTTTATTCAAAGATAGATCCTATTTATTCAACACAAAAAGACTGGGTTAAAGAAGGAGAACGATGGGATTGGTTAGGATATTATGATTGGGAACGAGATCCGGATGGTAATATTATTCACGATAATGGTTATCCGGTTCAAAGTGAATATCAAAGTGTTGCGGGTTATGAAGAACCTGATTGGATTTTTGGGCTTTATAATAAATTGAATTATAAAAATTTCACTTTATCGTTTACGATAGATGGTCGAGTGGGAGGGGTTGCGCATTCTGTTATTGATCAAGCGTTATGGATGACAGGTGCACATCGTGATACTGATACACAGTGGCGTTATGATGAAGTTGTTAATGGGAAGATGAATTATATAGGACAAGGTGTTAAAGTGGTTTCGGGAAGTGTCGAATATGACTCTCAGGGACATATCTTATCCGATACGCGTGTATTTGCTCCAAATGATAGAGAGGTGTCGTATGAAACGTACATGAAATTGTACCATGGAGCCGGTAATGTGTGGGATGCTAAAGACCAACATATATTGGATCAGACTTTTATTAAACTACGAGAAGTTTCTTTAAGTTATGATATCCCAAAGACTTTTTGTTCAAAGATTGGCTTAAAAGGAGCTTCTATTGCATTTGTGGGGAACAATTTACTTATGTGGACAAAAGAATTTAAATTCTCAGATCCGGATGTCGCTTCTGAAAACTTGAATTCACCGTCAATAAGAATGTTAGGATGTAATATTAAGGTTAATTTTTAATAGTTAGTCGAATGAAAACGTTATATCAATCTATAATTGCAGGATTACTTCTATTGAATGTATCTTGTACGCAAAATTTTGATGATTTGAATACAAATCCTAATTCTGCAACTACTGTGACTTCCGCTTTATTGGCTACGCCATTGTTATTAGATATTACGGAGACGGGAGGAACAACTTCAGGTTTTATTTCTGATAATTGTTTAGCTAAGCAAATGGTTTGGTTGGAATATTTACATGATTACAATTACAATTTGTTAGGCCGTGCTTCGATTGGGGGATATAAAAAGTTGATTAATACTATAAAAATGGTAGAACTCGCGGAAGAAAAGGATAGGGCTGCATATGAAGCATTGGCGTTATTTATTCGAAGCTACAAAATATTCTATTTTTCCATGCAATTAGGTGATGTTCCTTATTCGGAAGCATTGAAGGGAGAAGAAGGATTAGTAAAACCTAAATATGATACACAGGAAAGTGTTATGATTAATATTGTACAAGATCTTGAAAAGTCAGCTTCTCTTTTTGCGACTGCTTCTAATTTTGATGGTGATCCCATTATGAAAGGTGATGTGGAAAAGTGGAAAAAAGTAGTAGATGCTTTTCGCTTAAAGGTTCTAATGTATCTTTCTAAAAAACAGGATCATAGTGAATTAAGAGTTAAAGAACGGTTTGCTCAGATTGTGTCATCTGGGAATTTAATGGAAAGCAATGAGGATAATTTTCAATTGGCTTTTTCTAATAAAGCAGGACAAATTTATCCTTTTAATAATACGGTATCCAAACATTATATGTATGCTACAATATCAAGTGTTGTGGTCGATACATTAAAGGCTTATGATGATTACCGCTTGTTTTATTTTGCTAAACCTGCACAAGCCTTAATAAATCAAGGGCTGCATGCCAATGATATGAATGCGTATGTCGGTTTAGATCCAGTTGCTGATTTTTCTATATTACAAGCTCAAAATGCAGATGGAGCATGTTGTACACTCAATGCTCGATATACGGATCTTATTACTGGAGAACCTTATACTCGTATTGGATATGCAGAGCAATGTTTTATTTTAGCAGAAGCAGTTTTAAGAGGCTGGATATCAGGTAGTGTATCTGATTATTATAAAGAGGGTATTCGTGCTGCAATGAAATTTATAGCAGACAATACTCCTGATGATGTAAAATATCATTCTGGGTGTTTGATAACGGATGAATATATTAATAGATATTTGCAACAAGATGTAATTCAATTATCTGGAAACTTTGAAAATAAATTAAGAAAAATTATTACTCAGAAGTATTTGGCTTATTATATGCAATATCCGATGGATGCTTATTATGAATATCGGAGAACAGGTTATCCTATATTACCAATAAATCCTGTGACAAATCGGAATACAGATAAAAATAAAATTCCTGTTCGTTGGATGTATCCTACGTGGGAATATGATTATAATAAAGAATCTGTTGAGGAAGCTGTGCAACGACAATATGGTGGTGTTGATGATTATAATGAATTAATGTGGATTTTAAAATGATATAACTATGAAACGTAATGTTGTTATTCCTTTTTGGATATTATTGTGTATATTGTTTTGTTCTTGCCAATCTGTAACGAAAAAAGAACACCCTAAAGCAAAACATGTTATTCTTATTGGTATAGATGGCTGGGGAGCATATAGTATGGAAAAGGCTAAAATACCTAATATTCGTTTTTTAATGGATAATGGAACTTATACATTGAAAAAGAGATCTGTATTGCCGTCATCTAGTGCTCCTAATTGGGCTTCCATGTATATGGGAGCAGGGCCAGAACTACATGGGTACTGCGAATGGGGGTCACAAGTTCCCGACTTGCCGTCACGTGTCCTTAATGAGGATAATATTTTTCCTACTGTTTTTTCGGTTTTGAGGAAAGCGGATCCACTGGCTGAAATTGGAAATATTTGTGAATGGGATGGTATTCGATATCTGGTTGATACTTTAGCTTTGAATTATGATAAACATGTATTTGAAGTGAAGGAAGACAGTACGGCTACAGTTCGTTATGCTGTTGATTATATAAATAACAGGAAGCCGACATTGGTAAATATTGTATATGATGCTCTTGATCATGTCGGGCATGTGGCAGGACATGATACACCAAGTTATTATGCTAAATTGGAAGAACTGGATAAATATGTCGGTGAGATTGTGGCAGCTATTAAAGAGGCTGGTATATGGGATGAATCCATCGTAATAGTGACTGCGGATCATGGTGGTATAAAATATAATCATGGCGGGCGTACCATGCAGGAAATGGAAACTCCTTTTATTATGTGTGGATCGCATGTAAAATCAAATTATGAATTACAGGAAAGTATGATGCAGTTTGATATTGCATCTACAATAAGCTATATTTTAGCTTTGGAACAGCCTCAAGTTTGGATTGGAAGGCCAATGGTTTCTGCCTTTGAATAGTTATAGTACAGTCTGAATTTGTGAGCTCTCGCACACATTCACTGACCTTTAATCAATCTCTTAAAACGTATTTTGACTTTACCATCAGCTTCTCTTTTGGAATAGGGCTGTTGTCAAGGTAAAGATTGCATCAGGAACGGACTGCCCCCGATCATAAAAATCGATTGGTGGGCAGTCCATGGTTTTATAATAGTATTTCCCTTAATTTTCGTAATGCTTTCGATACTGAATTCATAGAGGCCTGAGGTGTAATGTCTAAAATCTCACCGATCTCTTTGTGGGACAATTCTTTGATATAGAAAAGATAAAGAATTTGCTTCTGTTGGGGAGGCAGGTTATGGATAGCCTTCAACAAAGAATGGTACTGGTGGATTTCCTCATCGTCACGGCTGAAGAAATGACGGAAGGAATCTTCGTCGTCTGAAAGAGAAAACTCGATATCGTCGATATGCAGACTGTCATGGAGAGTGGCATAATGGTCGTAGATCGCATTCCGAAGGGCACGCAACAGGTATACTTTTAGGTCGTTGATATCATCAGCATTGCCACGTTTGCAGAGTTTGACGAAAATATCTTGGATGAGGTCTTCTATTAGTGCTGGGTCGTTGATAAATTTGAGACCATAGTTGAAGAGCAGGTTGTAATGTGTTTTGTAGGAAAGTTCCAATACTTCCAGGAAGTTACCGTTTGCTTTAGAGCTATTTTTTGATATCAATCTCATTGTTTTCCCCTGTATCAGAACTTACCAATTAATAAATTGTCGGCTAAGGTAGTAAAAAGAAAGGATAAAACATAGAAAAAATGAATAAGAGTTCGTTTTGTAGAAGAGTACGACCGTTCGTAAGGAAAAAAGTTGTATTTTTGTTTCCTGTAAAATCTTGTAATACTATTATTTCGTTATGAAAACCTTATTATCTATCATTCTCTTGTTGGGAACGTTGGGCTGTTTCGCTCAGACAACAGCTTTGAAGGGTTTCGCCTATGGTCAGGCCGAGGCACCGACAGGCAAGGAGTGGGAAGCTCCCGAGGAGTTGGCGCTGAACAAGGAACAGCCGCGGGCGTGGTTCTTTACGTTTGCCGACGTGGAAAGTGCACGGCGTGTCCTGCCCGAGCACAGCAGTTATTATCAGTCGTTGAATGGTGACTGGAAGTTCCATTGGGTGGGTAACCCCGAGGAACGTCCAATCGATTTTTATAAACCCGAATTTGATGTAACGGGATGGGACGATGTGACCGTGCCGATGCAATGGAATGTGGTGGGTATCCAGAAGGATGGCAGTCTGAAGTACGGAGTGCCCATCTATGCCAACCAGCCGGTCATCTTCCAACATAAGGTGGCCGTGGGCGACTGGAAGGGGGGCGTGATGCGTACGCCGCCTACGGATTGGGTGACCTACAAACACCGCAACGAGGTAGGTTCCTACCGCCGTTTGTTCACTATCCCTGCCGGTTGGGAAGGACGCGAGGTGTACATCAACTTCGACGGTGTTTCGTCTTTCTTCTACCTTTGGATCAACGGGCATTACGTGGGGTTCTCGAAGAACTCGCGCAATACGGCTTCGTTCGACATCACGCCTTATCTGAACGAGAAGGGAGACAACATGGTGGCGGTCGAGGTCTATCGTAATTCGGACGGTTCTTTCCTCGAGGCGCAGGATATGTTCCGTCTGCCGGGTATCTTCCGTACCGTTTCGCTGACATCGACGTCGCAGGTACAGGTGCGCGACTTTCGCGTCTTCCCCGACTTGGATGCCAACTATGAGGACGGCACCCTTCGTGTTGAGGCCGACCTCCGTAACCTGAGCAAGAAGACGGTAAAAGGATATACACTGACCTATTCGCTCTACGCCAACAAGCTTTATTCGGATGACAATGAGCTGGTGGAAGGCGTAGGCGGCACATTTAAGCTGGACGAAATGGAGAAGGGTGGCAAGCTCTGTTCGAAGACGGAGATAGCCGTACCCAGTCCGCGCAAGTGGTCGGCCGAGGCGCCCTATCGTTATGTATTGGTGGGCCAGCTGAAGGATAAGAAAGGCCGTGTCGTAGAGACGTTCTCTACCGCTCTGGGCTTCTGCAAGGTCGAAATCAAGGATACGCCTGCCAGCGAAGACGAGTTCGGACTGGCTGGACGCTACTACTACGTGAACGGCAAGACGGTGAAGCTGAAAGGTGTCAACCGTCAGGAAATCAATCCGGCTACAGGCAACGCTATAACGGTGAAGCAGATGGAAGAGGAAATCATGCTGATGAAGCGTGGCAACATCAACCACGTGCGCAACTCGCACTACTCCTGCGATCCGCACTGGTACTACCTCTGCGACAAGTATGGCATCTATCTGGAGGATGAGGCCAACATCGAAAGCCACCAGTATTATTACGGTGATGCCTCTCTGTCGCATGTGCCCGAATTTGAGGCGGCCCACGTGGCACGCGTCATGGAGCTGGCACATGCACACGTCAACCATCCGTCGGTAGTCATCTGGTCGCTGGGCAACGAGGCCGGGCCGGGCAAGAACTTTGTGACGGCCTACAATGCCCTCCATCAGTTCGATCCCTCGCGCCCCGTTCAGTACGAGCGCAACAACGACATCGTGGACATGGGTTCCAACCAGTATCCGTCCATCGCGTGGATGCGTGGTGCCGTGACAGGCAAGTACGACATCAAGTACCCCTTCCACGTATCCGAATACGCCCACTCGATGGGTAACGCCGTGGGCAATCTCATCGACTACTGGGAAGCTATCGAGTCGACCAACTTTTTCTGCGGAGCCGCCATCTGGGACTGGGTGGACCAGGCACTCTACAACTACGACCCGAAGACAGGCGACCGCTATCTGGCCTACGGAGGCGACTTCGGAGACAAGCCCAACAGCGGTATGTTCTGTATGAACGGTATCCTCTTCCCTGGGCATCAGCCCAAACCTCAGTACTACGAAGTGAAGAAGGTTTATCAGAACGTGGGCGTCAAGGCGGTGGACATGACGAAGGGACAGATTGAAGTCTTCAACAAGCGTTACTTTGAGCCGCTGACCGATGTCTATATGGTATGGTCGTTGTGGAAGGATGGGAAGAAGATTGAGGAAAGCACTGCTTTCAAGGGTCCGCGCAGCATCCTCGGCCCGCGCGAGAAGGTGGCCTACACCCTGCCTTACGACTACAGCAAGCTGGCTCCCGAAAGCGAATACTTCGTGAAAGTACAGTTCCTGCTGGCTCAGGATATGCCTTGGGCCAAGAAGGGTTTCGTGCAGATGGAAGAACAGCTGCCCGTGAAGGCTGCCGGCGAGAAGCCTGCTCTAGCCTCTGTGATGGCTTCGATGGAACGTCCGTCGGTAGAGGAAGCTGAAGACTTCACCACTGTATCGGGCAACGGCTTCACGCTGAAGTTTGACAATCGCGAAGGTACCATCTATAGTATGGAATACAACGGTCGCAAGGTCATCCTTGACGGCAAGGGACCGAAGCTTGATGCCCTTCGCGCCCCGGTGGACAACGACAACTGGGCCCGCGACCGCTGGTTTGAGAAAGGCTTGCACAACCTGAAGCATAAAGTCTTGAACTATGCGTGGGTTAATGCCAAGCAAAAGGGTGACAATACGGTTCAGCTGATGTACACCGTCGAGTCGCAGGCACCGAACGCTGCTGTACTCGAAGGAGGTAACTCCGGCCGTAACTCCATAAAGGAACTGACTGACCGTCCCTTCGGTCCGAACGACTTCAAGTTCGTTACCAACCAGATATGGACTGTCTATCCCGACGGTTCGGTAGAGCTCCAGTCGAGCATCACGTCGAACGACCCGTCGCTGGTGCTGGCCCGTCTGGGTTATGTGATGGAACTCCCCGCCGAACTTCAGCAATACACGTGGTACGGCCGTGGTCCGTGGAACAACTATAATGATCGTCTGACGGGTTCGTTCATCGAGCAGCATCAGAGTCTGGTGAAAGATCTCTTCGTAAACTTCCCCAAACCGCAGAGCATGGGCAACCGCGAGGACGTCCGCTGGTGTGCCCTGACCGATGCCAAGGGCGATGGTGTGGAGTTTGTGGCAGGTACCCGCATGTCGGCTTCCGCCCTACCTTGGTCGGCTTTGGAGATGACGCTGGCCTCGCACCCATACCAATTGCCTAAATCTACGGGTACTCACCTGCATATCGACTTGGGTGTGACCGGCTTGGGTGGTAATAGCTGTGGACAGGGCGGCCCGTTGGAACCCGACCGCATGAAGGCCGGTGACCACAACATGAGTTTCATTATTCGCCCTGTGCGTCAGGCTGATTTTACTAAGACAGCTTGTGTTTCGACATCCGGTGAAATGCCATTGTCTATCTCGCGTAGTCGTAATGGAGAAGTGACTATCAGCACTCAAAAGAAGAATGCAGAGATTCTTTATACCCTGAACGGCAAGAAGAAGGAATATCTCTATATTGAACCCTTTAACCTGCGCGAAGGTGGTGTAGTAACAGCTCGTTATAAAGATAATAAAGCTGTATCCGTAACGATGAAGTTTGAAAAACAGGAAAGTGTTCCGATGACTGTAGTGTATGCATCGAGTGAAGAGACTGGCGAAGGAGCTGCTGCTCACCTGGTAGATGGTAATCCGAGTACGACGTGGCATACGATGTATTCCGTGACCGTGGCCAAGTATCCCCACTGGGTGGACTTCGATGCAGGTGAAGTGAAGACTATCAAGGGCTTTGTTTATCTGCCTCGTCAGGATGGTGGAAGCAACGGTAATATTAAGGACTATAGCTTGCATACAAGTATGGATGGCAAGGCATGGACTGAAGTTACGAAGGGGACCTTTGGTAAAGGTAAACTGGAACAGCGTGTGATGCTGGACAAACCTGTACGTGCCCGTTATATCCGTTTCACGGGGCTTAGCTCGCAGAACGGAGCTGATTTTGCTGGCGGAGCTGAATTTTCGGTAATTGCAGACTAGTTCTGTGGTTGAATCAATGGAAGAGCCACTCTCTGTATAAGAATATACGGAGTGTGGCTTTTATTTTGTGTTAAGCTAATATCCAGGATGATTTTAGTAGAAGGATCGTTTGACATATTCCCAAAGTTATTCCATCTTTACCCATCAGGGCGCGAAGCTTCAATAAGGCTCGATTGGTCAGATTCATGGAAGACTGTTCGTTAATGTCCATTATAATTGCTATCTCTTTGTGTGAGAGTTCCTTGACATATCGTAGATAGAGCGCAGTCTTCTGGTGGGGAGGAAGTTGCGCAATAGCTTTTAACAGATGTTGTGCTAAAGCAAAGTCATAATCGTTTTGTGGAAACATCTGTTCAAAGAGATCTTCGTCAGTAGGTATCTCAAACAAAGATGCGTCCAGCAAATCTCTTTCCCGTTCCTGTCCGATGAGTTTGTTGAGCAAGTTGTTTTTCATAGCCTTTAGTAGATAAGCTCGTACGGTGATGCCATTAATGCAGACGCGTTTGTTTCGGTAAAGGTGGACGAACAGGTCATGGATACAATCCTTTATCAACTCTCGGTCAGAAGTACATTTCAAGCCATAATTCAATAACAAGAGATAATACCGTTGGTAAATTATCTCCAGTGCCTTGCGGTTACCCTCTGTCAGAAGGTTCCACAAGGTAGTTTCGTCTGCCTGTTCAATGCTAGTTATGTCTTTCATGTTTTTGTATCCCTTCTGCAAATAAAGACATTTTTTATATTTCTTCCAAGGTTGAGGTGAAATATTGCGTCTATCGAGGGGCTTTTCTATTATTTTTCATTTTCCTGAAAAAAAAGTTTCGGATAAGTGAGTAGGTTTTCTTTTTGAATCCATTGTAGATACAAAGGCCTGATTTATGAAATATGAAATAAGTGACATAAAGCGAGTTTTACTCCGGTTGGTTTCTTACTTCCGGTCTCAAGAAGATACTTCTTCGCAGCAAGAAATGGATGATTTATGGCGTCGGATTGATCACAGCATTGATTCCCGTCAGCGTAAGCACCGGATTGTTTGGTGGAGTAGTATATCAGCGGCTGCGTTGCTGGCAGGATGTATTTGGTTGGGTGCAGAATATTATATGGGGCAACAACCTGATTTATCAGTTGTAGCAGCTCGTTTGCTTGAAGAGTCGGTAGAAACTGATGAAATTCAGCTGATTGTAGCGCCGGAAAAAACTCTTCATGTAAAGGATGGAGGTACAGTAACTTACTCGCAAGATGGAAACATCCATGTGGATGAAAGCAAAGTAGAGGAAAGGGAGGCACACAATAATCCTTATGATCAGATTATTGTGCCTAAGGGACGTTTCGGACGTTTGATTTTGGCTGATGGTTCAGAGCTATATATTAATTCGGGTACCAAGGTCGTTTATCCTAAGCGATTTGAAAAGAATCGGCGTGAAATATTTGTAGATGGTGAAATTTACATTGATGTGAAGCGTGATGAGAAAGCGCCGTTTATAGTGAAGACAGCTAGGTTCGATGTCGAGGTTCTTGGAACGGCTTTCGATGTCAAAGCCTATAGCGAGGAGCATACTTGTGGTGAAATTGTTTTGCTCCGTGGATTGGTGAACGTGAAAAGTACGTCGGGGTCTGAGGCTATGTTAACTCCCGATAATAAGGCTCTTGTTCCCTCTCAAGGAACAATACGTACAATGGCTGTAGATGCGGCTGACTATATCCTTTGGACAAAAGGGATTTTACCGCTCAACAATGGCACTGTAGGGGATATTATAGATGATTTAGGACGATATTACGATGTGAAGATTATTTGTGGTGAGGATATTAGACAAATAAGAATTACTGGGAAAATCGATTTGCAGCGTGGGGTTGAAGAAGCTCTTCGAAACTTGTCGCTTACAGGTGGGTTTGTTTATTCAAAGCAGGCTGGAACTTATATCCTTAATCTTTCAGATGAAAACTAACCATGAAAATGAGAGAGCAATTATAATGTCTAACTTTAAAATAAAGCCTATGAGTACATAACTTTACATGTCAATCAAGAAAAGTCCGAACAATACTGCGAATATTGTCCGGACCCGTGAAAAACACCTAATGTTGGTATTTAAATCAAGTTTACAAATTTATGAAAAAAGAAATGAAAAACGCAACCATGATGCCTCGGTTAACGAAATTTATGTTTGTTGTGGGATTTTTGTTGACTACAATCATGAGTTATGCCAATAATTTGGCGTATGCACAAAATCAGACTTTTACATTCCATTTAAAGAACGTATCCATTAAGACCGTTCTACAAACCATTGAAAAACAGAGTGAGTTTATTTTTATGTATCGTTCCGATCTGCTGGATACTTCTAAAAAAGTATCAGTAGATGCTGACAAGAAAAGTGTTTCCCAGATTTTAGATCAGATTTTAGAAGGAACTGCTGTTACGTATGAGATTAATGACAGACAGATTGTTTTGAAGAAAGCAGAGAAACCAATTGCCGCTCCTCAACAATCTTCAGCCAAGACTATTTCTGGACTTGTGACAGATGGTGACGGTAACCCTGTCATTGGGGCAACTGTTAAAGTAAAGGATACTACTACAGGAGTGATTACAGATATTGATGGACGTTACTCTATCAAAGCAAATATTGGTCAGATATTGGTATTTAGCTATATTGGATTCAATACAGAAGAACGTACAATAAAATCTGAAACTTCAATTAATGTAAGAATGATGGAAGCTTCGGTTGGCTTGGAAGATGTGGTGATTATCGGTTATGGTCAACAGAAAAAGGAAAGTGTTGTATCTTCCTTGAATACGATTGGCCCAGCTGAATTGAATGTGAAACAACGAAACTTGCGTAATACATTAGCAGGACAAATTGCCGGTGTTATTGCCGTTCAGCGTAGTGGTGAACCTGGGAATGATGCAGCAGCATTTTATATTCGTGGACAAAGTTCGTATGCCGGTGGCACCAATCCTTTGGTTCTGGTAGATGGTGTTCCAAGAAGCATGGATGACATTGATGTGGACGAAATAGAGAGCTTTACAGTACTGAAAGATGCAGCTGCAACTGCAGTCTACGGTGCGGAGGGTGCTAATGGTGTTGTTTTGATTACTTCCAAGCGAGGTAAAGTACAAAAAACACAGGTGAATGTAAGTGCACAATATAGTATTGTTACTCCTACTCGTATGCCACAAACCTTGAATGCCTATGACTATCTTTCGTTGTATAACGAGGCGATTTGGAACGATAAGGGAAATCCTACCTTGGAAGGTTATACTCCTTATTATTCTCAAGAAGTGCTGGACAAATATAGAACGGGTGTGGATCTAGATCTCTATCCTTCTGTTAATTGGTATGATTTGTTACAAGAACATACACAAAGTCAACGCTATACCATTAATTTCCGTGGTGGTTCAGACAAAGTACGATTCTTTGCTTCTGGTGCTTATTATTCGGAGGATGGTATTTTCAAGTCCAATCCGACAGAGAAATATAATGCCAATATCGGATTGCAACGCTTTAATCTTCGTTCGAATGTAGATATGGATCTAACAAAGACGACTCAGTTGTCTATTGATATGAGCGGTCAGTATTTGAGAAAAAATCAGCCTGGGTTCTCTTCAGATCAAATATTTGATTGTATAAGTCATTTTCCAGTACATGTTATACCGATGTATTATTCAGATGGAAGTGCTTCAGATCACGGATCGCCAGGTTATGGTACAGATGATCAACCTTATAATATGTTGAACAATAGTGGTTATAGCAAGACTTGGAGCGCATTTTTGCAAACCAAGGTTACCTTAAGGCAAAAACTGGATTTTATTACACCGGGATTGTCAGTGAAAGGTTCTGTCAGTTTTGATGCTGATTTTTTCTCAACAATGATGAGGGATAAGACTCCAGAGACATATTATGCTTTGGGAAGAAATGATGACGGAACGCTTAATAAAAAAATGATGAAGGATGGTTCTGCATTGTCTAATCCTTGGATAGATGATACGGATGGCACTAAGAAAATCTATATGGAAGCGTCGTTGGATTACAGCCGTGAGTTCAACAAAGTGCACGATGTGACGGGAATTTTATTGTACATGCAAAAAGAAACTCAGTACCAGAATAAAGGAGGATTACAACTTTTACCTTACCGTAAGCAGAGTGTGGTTGCACGTGCTACTTATGGTTATGACAACCGTTACATGTTTGAAGTAAGTATGGGTATGACTGGAAGTGAAAATTTTTATCAAGGTCATCGATGGGGTATTTTCCCTGCTGTTGGTGCGGCTTGGTTTATAAGTCATGAGAAGTTTATGCATGGTATGGAAGATTATATTAGTAAATTAAAACTGAGAATTTCTTATGGCATTACAGGCAATGATGACATAGGAGGTTCGACAAGGTTTCCTTATAGAGAAGAAATAAAGACTGATGCTCCTGGGTATAGTTTGGGGCTAACACCTGGTGCTGGTGGAGGTGAAAGTAATTCACCAGGAGGAGGTGTTGTTGAAGGAGGATTTGCAATGCCTAATCTGTCTTGGGAAATAGAAAAAAAGTTTAATGTAGGTATTGATTTGGGATTGTTCCGAGGTAGAGTTGACTTTAGTGCAGATTATTTCTTTAATCGTCGAAGTGATATCTTGTTGCAAAGAAGAACTGTATCTAATGTAACAGGATTTCGCGTTATGCCTTATCAGAATTTTGGTATTGTGAATAATCAGGGAATTGATGCAAATTTGATTTTAAAGCAGAGAATTGGAAATGTTGATTTGTCGGCTCGCGGTAATATTACATTTGCAAGAAACGAAATTATTGAATATGATGAGGTTCCTCAGAAATATGATTATCAGAATTATACAGGGAACTCTATTGGCGATGAAAAATTGTATATCGCTGAAGGTCTTTATACACCGGATGATTTTGATGTAACTACGGCTGCTGACGGTTCTCAAAGTTATAAGTTGAAGTCAGGTCTACCTGTACCTGCCGCAAATGTTGCACCAGGTGACATTAAATACAAAGATGTGAATAGTGATGGTGTGATAGACCAGTACGACCTTACATACGACCATGGCCTTTATGGTGCTATTCCAGAAATTGTTTACGGTTTTGGTTTGAATGCTGAGTGGAAGGGTTTCTTTGTGGGTGTATTCTTCCAAGGTACCGCTCATAGTTCGGCTAATTTGATGGCCAATTCTTCAAATATGATGCCTTTTGTGAAAGGAGTAGATGGAGCGTCTGCACGGTTGGAGGCACTTAATTGTTGGTCTGCTGTAGAGCCTTATAATCAGAATGTATTATATCCTCGTTTACGTAGTGGAGCTTTTGATCATAATATGTTTGAAAGTACGTGGTGGTATCGTAATGCAGGCTTTCTTCGTTTGAAGAATATTGAGGTTGGATATGAATTCAATGAAAAAGTATTGCGTACTCTAAAAATGAAGAATTTGAGGATTTATTTACAGGGTAATAATATCGCTGTATGGGATCATGTCAAACTTTGGGACCCGGAATTGGGTAGTGCCAATTCGGGTGCTAAATATCCGCTTTGTAGTAATTATACAATTGGACTTGAAGTTGCATTCTAAATTATATATAGATATGAAATTCTTAAATAAGATAAAAGCTGCTACTGCAGTTTGTGTATTGACTTTTACTTTAGCTGGATGTAGTGATTATTTGGATGTATCAGATGAAATAGCAGAAAGTCTGACCCTAGATGAAGTCTTTAATACTCCTACTTATGCGCGCCGTTGGCATGCTAATTTATTCGGTTGTATTTCTGAATACTCTAGTATTGGGAGAAATCAATATGATGGTTTTTCTGGTGCGTGGGTTTCTATGTGTGGTGAAACTACTATTAGTTCTGGGGGGTGGACAGAGATGACTTCTGGTTTTACAGCTGCAACGGCACCTTTTCATCGTTGGGTAGCTCTTTATGAGTATATTCGCGATGCGCATATTTTTTTGGATCGAGTACAACCTTTGGGGGGCATCAATGACCAATATCAACTGACGGAAGCCGATGTAAATCGAATGAAGGCTGAAGCTAAATTCTTGATTGCTTATAGTTATTTTTCGTTGTTTGAACTTTATGGAGCAGTTCCTATTATTACTGATATTGTAGATCCTGAAGACAAGGGGCTGGATTTTGCCCGTTCTTCGGTAGATGAAGTAGTGAATTACATTGATGGACTTTTAGATGAAGTGATAGAATCTGGAGATTTACCCGAGACGCTTATCAAAGATCCTACAGCAGAAGGAAATAACAAGTACAGATTGAATGAGATTGTTCGACCTACGATAACTACTGCAAAAGCTTTGCGTGCTAAATTGTGGGTATATGCAGCTTCTCCTTTGTTTAATGGTGGTTATCCTGAAGCCTTGGAAGTGACTAATACAGATGGAAAACATTTGTTTACATCTTATGACGCGAATAAGTGGGTGATTGCGAAAGAACGTCTGGAAGATCTGTTCCAGGATACCGATCAGCATGGGCATGAACTCTTTATTGTAACCAATTCGGATGGTTCGATCAATGCAGATGAATCTTATTATCAGTTATTTCAAAACTACAATGATGAGATTCTTTGGGCCACGGGAGATAATCTTTGGAATGGAACAACAATGGAAATGAATACTAATCCAAGAGATTGTTATGCTGGTTGGGCATACTTGGGCATTTCTCAAGAATTGGTGGATGCTTATTTCATGGATAACGGTCTGACGATTGATGATCCGGGTAGTGGTTATCAGGAAAATGGATTTACGGACGTAGTGAATCCTTGTAATGAGAATAAGCGTGTGGATGCAAATGTCTTTAATATGTATTCTCATCGTGAACCTCGTTTTTATGCCAGTGTGGGGTATGAAGGGAAAAGTTGGCATATCCAACCGATTGGTAAGCCAGATTACACCCTCGGGTTTGCTAAAGGTGAAGGGTGCGATAATTCTTCAGGTGATAATCCTCGTTCAGGATATCTTCCGGTAAAATTTAAAAATCGTCAAATTCTTTTTACGGGAGATTATATAAGAAGTTGGGCCCGTCCATCTGTTCTTTTCCGCTTGGCCGATTTTTATCTTTATTATGCAGAAGTATGTAATGAAATAGCTCCCAACGATCCGAATGTTATTGTATATTTGGATAAAGTCAGAGAGCGGGCTGGTATTCCTGGTTATCGGGAACTGGCTCAGACTAATAAAAAGAATATTATAGGGAATCAAGAACTTCAGCGTAAGATGATTCAGCGTGAGCGTCAGGTTGAGTTAGCTATGGAAGGCCAACGATACTTTGATATCCGTCGTTGGATGATTTGTGGAGAAGGAGAAGATGCTGATCAAACTGTATTTCATGCAATGAATATGAACGGTTTTAAGGATAAACCAATTGGTTCTTCTGACTCTTATTTTACTCGCATTGTTCTTGAAAATAGAGCTTGGCGTCGGGCCATGTATTTATATCCAATTCCGCAAAATGAGGTTCAAAAAAGCCGTTTGTTGATACAAAATCCATTGTGGTAGTAACGATTTAATAGTTATATGTTATGTTTTTACGGCTGAGGAATGTATAATAATTTTTTGTTATATTGTAAAGAGTATAATTTGTTTTTTGATGATTTACATTATAGTGTATATACTGTTTTGTTCCTCAGCCGTAATTTAAAGTTTCGGTTTGAATATTATAAGTAATATAGAATAAATAATGGAGTTGCTGAAAATTAATGTATTAGAATCTTAATCGATATATTGTCTATTATAAATTATTGTAGTTATATGAATTTTTCTAGAATCATTCTTTTCTTCATCGTTATGGCAATCACGAATTTACATGCCCAACAAAAACACTTGAGATTTAATGCTAATGGAGAGTTTAAGATTGCCCAATTTACAGATATTCATTTTCAATATGGTAATCCTGCATCGGATATTGCTTTGGAGCGTATTAATGAAGTGTTGAATATCGAATCGCCTGATTTAGTAGTGTTGACAGGTGATGTAATTTATTCTTCACCAGCTGATAAAGGACTATGTCAAGTATTAGAATGTGTGTCGTCTCATAATGTTCCATTTGTTGTTACTTTTGGTAACCATGATGATGAGCAGGGCATGAATCGAATACAATTATATGACATAATTCGTACAATTCCTGGTAATCTTATGCCTGAACATGGTGGAACTGTTCCGATTGATTTGGCTTTAAGTGTGAAGTCTTCATGTTTGAAAGAAAAGGATGCAGCGGTTCTCTATTTTTTTGATTCTCATTCCTATTCCAGATTAGATGATGTTGAAGGATATGGTTGGTTGACTTTTAAGCAGGTCGAAAACTATCGTTGTCAGAGTTCTCATTTTACGGAAATAAATAATGGAGATCCATTACCAGCTTTGGCTTTTTTCATATCCCTCTCCCCGAATATAATCAGGCCGCTGTCTGTGAAGAGGCTGTATTGATAGGGACTCGTATGGAGAAAGCTTGTGCGCAAGGTTTGAATACGGGAATGTTTGCTGCTATGAAAGAAGCTGGTGATATTATGGGAATCTTTGTGGGACATGATCACGATAATGATTATTCGGTTATGTGGCATGGCATTCTATTGGCTTATGGGCGTTATTCAGGCGGTAATACTGTTTATAATCATTTATCAAATGGTGCACGTATTATTGTTTTGAAAGAGAATCAACGCACATTTGAGACATGGGTTGATTTGTCTGATAGGATGAAGGTGAATCATACTATTTACCCTGATAGTTATATAAAAAAATAGATTTGAGATTATCATCATGTCCTCAGAGCTTAAAATTAAAGGAATTTATTGTATGACTGGTTTCTTTGCAAGGAATTTTCATTATAGCAGAAAATATGATTGAAGACAGGAAGGCTAGGTATTGTAACAAACTTAATTGTATGAGTGATATTGGGATTATGGTTTTCCACATTCTTCATTGAGAAGGTATTGTTGTGGGATCTGTAACGGTATTAGTCTTGTAAACTTCAATCTTTTGTATATCTGTCGTGACCAGAGGATTCTGATTCATAAGATATTTGAAGGACTTGTTGAACGTGGAAATGTTCTATTGAGTGTTTTTTTAGTTTCAGGTTACATCTGATAATCAATGACAAGGGAGGATTTTCAATTTCATGTTCACTCCTAGAAACATGGATGGCCGGGAGCCGTTGAAGCAGGGTAAGTTCCTGGAGAACATTAAAGGAAAACTATGTGCAGACAAGGGATATGTTGGTTAGTCTCTGCCCGAGAACTTTTTTCTTAATGACAAATACTTGCCACTAAGGTTAAAAACAATATGGAGAACTCACTGCTGGGTATTGCTGATAAGATCCTGCTTAGAAAAGGATATTGATTGAAACGGTTAGTGATGAGTTGAAAAACATTGTACAGAAAGAATATTCTAGATACCGTTCCTTCAGTTTATTGCCAATTCATTATCTGCTATCACAACATATTGTTTTTTGATAAGAAAGCGGCCATTGATATGAAGTTTATTAATGAGGGGTAATTATCTATTTTCTGATTTATATTTCGAACCTACATTGAATATTATGATTTATCTTATCTCTCTTTGTTTTGCTCATTTATTGGGAATATCCGTAGATTGTATACAGAATATCCGTAATCCTATTATCTCGGGATTTCATCCAGATCCCTGTATTGTTCGTGTACAGGATGATTACTATATTGTGAATTCTACCTTTGAGTGGTTTCCTGGAATTCCAATATTTCATTCCAAAAATCTGGTTGACTGGCAGCAAATAGGGAATGTTCTGACCCGTAAGAGCCAACTGGACTTGACGGGTATACCCGACTCGGAAGGAGTTTATGCTCCATCCATTACGTGGTATAGAGGATTGTTTTATGTTACTTATACGGTAGTACACCCTGGTCTACAATGGAGTAGTAAAGGATATCCGAACTATATTGTGACTGCAGAAAATCCGGCTGGACCATGGTCGGATCCGGTTTATATCAATTCTTTGGGTTTCGATCCTTCTTTATTCATTGACGATGATGGCAGGGGATATGTCGTTGTACGTATCTTTGATTATCGCAAAGGTAGAGAAATGTCCCCTGGAATTGGGATTCATGAGATTGATATGGAGACTTTGAAGCCTAAAGGAGCTCCTAGATTTATTTATTCCGGTTGGGGAAAGCGATCGGCAGAGGGACCTAAAATCTTGAAAAAGGATGGATATTATTATTTGTTTACGGCAGAAGGGGGAACTGGTTACGGGCATTACGAAGCTGTTGCCCGTGCAAAGAATATTTATGGTCCTTATGAACGTGCTCCACATATTTTCTATACTTCGCGAAATACCCCTTCACATCCGATACAAAAAGCTGGGCATGGCACTGTATTCTCTACTCCTACGGGGGAATGGTATACCACTCATTTAGGCTCACGACCGTTGGGGCAACGGGGAAACTGTCCCCTTGGTCGTGAAACATTTCTTCAAAAGGTAGAGTGGAAGGATGGATGGCCTCGGTTGGCGGATAACGTTTCATTGCCTGCAGAAAAGGTTTCAGTTGTAGGCCAACAATCACAGGCGTCTGTAAATGCAGTGCATAATGTCAAGGATGATTTTAATTGTTCGGAATTACATTGTAAATACATTACCTTAAGAGAGGAATTTAGTAGTGACTGGATTCGTTTGAAGGATGGGTTGCTGAGATTGAAAGGCCGTGAAGCATTGGGCGGATTATACCGGCAGAGTATACTGGCTCAACGTATCACATCGTACAAACAGAATTTTGAAACCCGTTTGTCATTTAGTCCTGAAGACTTCCGCCAAAGTGCGGGTCTTTGTTGCTATTATAATTCCAGACATTTTTATGCCTTAGGGTTGACTTATGATGAGAGTCGGGGAACTGTGTTAGAATTGGTGGGGGCAGATAAGGTCTATCAGGAATATTTGCCGGAACGTATTCCTGTCCAGGCAACAGATGTGGGAATGAGGGTGGAAATCAATATGGACAAATTACAGTTCTATTATTCTTTATCCGAAGGAGTATGGAAGACCATTGGCCCCTCGCTTGATTTTAGCAAATTGTCGGATGATTATGTTGCGGGTTTTACTGGGGCAGTGGTGGGACTATTTGCTCAGGATATGATGTATGAATCGGAGTGGGCAACATTTGATTATTTTAAGGTAGATGGAGTTGATGGTCATTAAAAATTCTTTAATTTAATTGTATATGATATGAAACATGTATTATTTTTGCTGTTAGTTACTGCTTGTCTAAGTGGTTGCAGTTTATTTGGACAAAAAAATGAAGGGCATCGCTCTTTTCGTGGTATTTGCGTAGACGATGTAAACGGAACTGATGGTTTGTATAATCCGGAACGTGGTTTTCGTTTGGAAGTGGCTCTTGATGTTGCCAATAAGAATTATTTGTGGAATCCTGCGGCTTTTCCAGATATAACTTCTTATCTTGAGCAGGAATCGAAGAATTATGCGTCAGACAGTGTTTCGTTAGTACAGACTTATTTTTATCTGACCGATTTGGTTGGCAAGGATTTGTCTGCTGAGGTTTTTAAAACAATGGATGTTTTCTTCAATAAATTACGCGAATTGGGCAAGAAGGCCGTTTTGCGTTTTGCGTATGAGACAGCTTTTATGGGGCGTGCATCTAAAGGACCGACGGAAACGGATGTGCTTCGTCATGCCCAACAATTAAAACCTTTTTTGGAAACAAACAAAGATGTTATACAGGTTGTACAAGCTGGAATGATTGGAGCTTGGGGAGAGTGGCATAGCTCGGTTCATGGTTTGGAAGGTTCTGACTTGACGAAGCAAAATATATTAAAAGCTGTGTGCAATATGACTCCTCAAGGCCGTTACATTCAAGTACGTGTTCCTGGATATAAGAATCTGTTGAAAGAAAATATAGAGTTATATAATCGCTTGTCGTTTCATGATGATTTCATTGTCATCAAAAAACATCAATGGGATGGTGGGATGTCTGAGGGGACCAAGGCTTATAATCAAATTTTGGCTGAATCTCCCTTTTTACCGGTAGATGGTGAATTGCCTTGGGGTAGTTGGAGTATGAATGAAGACCCTGATAGTCCGGAAGCGGGTTGGATAATTGATGGCCTTCAAACTGCTCGCCGGTTATTTCTGCAACATTATACTTCTTTGAGTGTCATCCATAATTATAAGGAAAAAGGTACAAAAGATAAATATTCAATGATGTATTGGAAAGAGACACCGATTACAGAAGAATTCTTATCACAGAATAAAATGCCTGTATCCAATGGCTATTTCCAGAAGAAAGATGGAACAAAGGTCGAAAGAAATGCATTTGAATACATTCGGGATCATTTGGGGTATCGTATTGAACTTCAGGAGATGAATTTTCCCCTGACCTTGAGCCGGACGGTAGAGAATGACATTGAGATATCTCTTATCAATAGAGGTTTTTCTACATTATTTAATGAACATCCTGTGTACCTGGTACTGATTAATAAGCAGAATGAAGTTTGTTCTTCTTTCTTGACTAATGTTGATGTGAATGATTGGCAGCCTTACTTACCAACCGATAGTACTTGTACTCCTTTGATTCATAAGATTACGGCGAAATGGAAGTTAGATACTCGTTTACCTTCTGGGGATTATAAGATAGGTTTGTGGATACCAGATGGTTCGGAAAAATTAATGTTGAATGCGAGATATGCTTTGCGTTGTGCCAATGGAGACATTGAGTGGTGGGTTTCACCAGATAGTAAGTATGGGGTAAATATTTTGACTTCTGTAAAGGTTGGTGAATAGGCATTGTATCAGTTAAATACACGACTCTCCTAACCTTTAATCAATCTCTTAAAACGTAATTTGGCTTTACCGCCATGTCTTCTTCTCTCAGCAGGGCTGGTATCAAGGTAAAGATTGCATCAGGAACGTACTGCCCTTCAGTGTGAAATAGCTCTGAAGGGCAGTTTTTATCTGTCAGTTCATGCTTGTGAAACTTATGCTTTCACCATAACTCTCACGTTTAAAGCAAGATACGGTGAATGTGAAGCCGTGAAACCATTTTGGGATAAACATATCCTTATTTATGGATGTGAAAGCATCGTTTTCGGTAAAGCACTGTTTTGTTCGTAAGCATTCGAAGAAATGCACCTTTTACACTTTGAGGTTTGGTTGTAGCTTTGCGGCAGTGAATACAATCAAACCTCAATTATTATGAACAGACAAGAATTTGAAGAATTAGAATTACAGGTGCAACAAAGCGACCTGCCGTTGAAGTCGTACCTTCAACAGATAGGTGTAAGTTATTCAACCTATCATTACTGGCGTAGAAAATGTTCCGTTGACAGGAACGGTATCAAGCAAGAGTTGACTCCCATCAGTTTCAAACAGGCAGCTACGGAATCTTCCCTTGAAGAACAAGTACCTCATGGTGTTGCGCTGCTGTTTCCCAATGGACTTCGTGCCCACTTCGGGAGCGGTTCTGAAGATTTGCTGAAGTAAATATTTACCCAAAGTCTTCGAGACGGTCATGTTTAACCTGAACGACACGATGCGCTACTTTCTGTGTCCGGGCAGGACAGATATGCGCAAGGGTATCAGTTCGCTATGTGGAGTGGTACATGAGAAAATGAACAGTGAAGTGAGGAACGGTGATGTCTTCATCTTCATCGGTTCCAGCCGCAGACTAATGAAACTCCTTCATGCCGAAGACGGAGGTATGGTAATGTATGTAAAACGTCTGGAGGCCGGTCGCTTCAAGCTGCCGGAGTATGATCCCAAATCAAACAGCTATCCCATGGAGTGGCGCGATCTGGTGATGATGGTTGAAGGAATACAGGAAAACCCGGAACAGAGGCTCCGGCGGTTAAGAGCCGAACGTAAGGAATACCATGTATAACATGTTTTTTATGTGAGTAAACTTTGGATATTGTTGCATAATTCACTGTTAATTAGTATATTTACATCATTAAAAGAAGTATAGACAATGGAAGAAAAAGAAATTTTGCTCAAGACGATAGAAGGGCTGAATGCCTCTATAGCCTCATTGTCTACTACTAATAAGAATCAATCCGAACAGATAAAAAATCTGCAGGAACGTATCAAGGAGTTGACGGCTCAGGTCGCATGGCTGAACCGTCAGCTCTTTGGTCGTAAATCGGAGAAACTTCGCGTATATGATCCTAATATGCCAGACCTCTTTGCCGACGAGTTTTCCGGACTCCGGCAGCAGGCGGAAGAAAAGCGGGACGAGGCTGTGGAAAAGATTGAGAAGGAATCGGTGGAAGACGTAAAACGAAATCGTCAGAACCGCAAAATGATAGAGGACTTGCCCGTATTGGAAACCGATACAATAGAACCGAAAGGCGTAGACTTGTCTTTATACCGTAGAATAGGCGAAGAGATAACAAAAGTCGTCAAACACAAGCCGGGAATGCTTTACGTCAAGGTGATCATCCGTCCCAAATATGCTCTCAAGGATAGTACCCTGCTTCCTCCAGCCGGACAGAAAGGCGTAGAGATAGCTCCCATGCCGCTGATGCCGGTCGACAAGTGCATTGCTGACACCAGCCTGCTTGCCGAGATACTGCTTCAGAAGTATGAATATCATGTCCCGTTCTACCGTCAGATACAGCAATACCGCCATCTTGGAATGAAAGGCCTTACCGAAAGTACACTGGACGGCTGGTTCAAGAAAACCGTGGAACTGCTTAAGCCTCTGTATGAAGAACTCAAATGGGAAGTCTTCTCCTGTGACTATGTACAGGCGGATGAAACTACAGTTCCGGTCATTAACAGAGAAAAACACAGAGCCGACAAGGAATATCTCTGGATGGTAAGATCAGTCATGGAGAAACTGGTCATCTTCCATTACGACGGGGGATCACGGGCCGGAGCGGTCATCGAATCCCTGGCAAATCAATATAACTTCAAGGGATATCTTCAATGTGACGGTTTTGCAGGTTATGAAACAGCCTTCAAGACCAACCCCGACGTGCGGCTACTCAACTGCCTGGTGCATATACGCCGTCATTTTGAGCAGGCTTTGGATGAAAACAGGGAGATGGCGCAACATGCACTGACTCAGATACAGCATGTCTATAAAATAGAACGCCAGTGTGACGAAGCCGGCCTGTCATATGATGAGCGCAGACAGACGCGTCAGGAACTGTCCAGGCCAATCATGGAGGCAATGAAGGTATGGATGGAGACAGAAGGAATTAAATACAGTCCAAGTTCTTTGACAGGCAAGGCCATAACATATGCCTATACCAAATGGGATAATATTATGAGATGTCTGGACGATGGCCGCCTGTACTGGGACAACAATCTGGCGGAAAATGTCCAACGGCCCATCACTCTGAGCAGAAAAAATTTTCTTTTCTGTGGTAATCACGAAGCAGCAGCTAATATGTCTGTTATCTGTTCCCTATTGGCTACTTGTAAGGCACACGATGTAAACCCAAGGAATTACCTGAATGATGTAATCGCCCAAATGCCTTATCACAAGAATGCAACTCATGAGATACTTTTGGATCTGCTTCCACACAAGTGGAAGCTGAAACATCCGGAAAGCATATTGACAAAACAACATGAGGTATCTGACAACTAATGCCATATGCAACATATAGGTTCAACAAAATAATAGCGGCTGAAACTATTAGGTTCATAGTGACAGTCGCTATTGTTGTATATAAAGGTTTAATACCTGTAGTTGGCCGAATACTTACTTTTGTTCCTTGTAAAGCAATGCTTTCTTGGGGATGAAACGGTGTTTTCTTAATAACCTCTTGATAAGGTAAATGAGAGGTATTCAAAGATGGCTGGTATAAACATCTACTTGGCGGTTGTAAAGAGGCACTTGGAGGATGTAAACATGGACTTGGCGGATGCCAATATACTTGTTCGGAGGAATGGGGGATGATGAGTGAAAAAGCAGAGTGGGGAAACTTCGGAAGAAGTTTCCCCACTCTTTTAATCTTTTGCCGCAGGTAAGATTACTTACGCAGGCCGAGTTCTTTAACCAAAGCACGGTAACGTTCGATGTCACGGGCCTTCAGGTAGTCGAGCAACGCACGGCGTTTGCCTACCAACATGGTCAAAGCTCTTTCAGTACTATAATCCTTTCTGTTGAGCTTCATGTGCTCAGTCAGACGAGCAATACGGTAGGAAAACAATGCTACCTGAGACTCAACCGATCCGGTATCAGTGTTAGACTTTCCGTACTTGCCGAAGATTTCTTGCTTTTTAGCAGCGTCTAAATACATAATGTTTTAATTAAAAGGTTGATAATATTCTCTTTCGAGGCTGCAAAGGTAGGCATTATCTTTGATATAGCAATGAGTTTCAGTATTTTTTTTCTTCTGGATACCACATATATAGGGCAAAAGTTGTAACTTTGCAGACCAGAAAATAATAGGTATTATATGCAGAACATTAGAAACATTGCCATCATCGCCCACGTGGACCATGGCAAGACGACGCTTGTAGACAAGATGCTTCTGGCCGGAAACCTCTTCCGCAGTAACCAGAGCACGGGTGAATTAATGCTGGATAACAATGACCTGGAACGCGAACGAGGGATAACGATCCTGTCGAAGAACGTTTCCATCAACTATAAAGGAACCAAAATCAACATTATTGATACTCCGGGGCACAGCGACTTCGGTGGCGAGGTAGAACGTGTGCTCAACATGGCCGACGGCTGCATCCTGCTGGTCGACGCTTTCGAAGGACCGATGCCGCAGACGCGTTTTGTGCTTCAGAAGGCGCTTCAGATTGGCCTGAAGCCTATCGTGGTGGTGAACAAGGTGGACAAGCCCAACTGTCGCCCCGAGGAAGTGTACGAAATGGTGTTCGACCTGATGTTCAGCCTCAATGCCACAGAAGAACAGCTGGATTTCCCTGTCATCTACGGTTCGGCCAAGAACAACTGGATGAGTACCGACTGGCAGAAGCCGACAGACAACATCACGCCGCTTCTGGACTGCATTCTGGAGAATATTCCTGCTCCCCAGCAGCTGGAAGGTACGCCGCAGATGCTGGTGACGTCGCTGGACTATTCTTCCTATACCGGCCGTATCGCCGTGGGCCGCGTGCACCGCGGTACGCTGCGCGAGGGCATGAACGTGTCTCTGGCCAAACGCGACGGCAGCATCATCAAGACTAAAATCAAGGAACTGCATACATTCGAGGGCATGGGCCGCGTGAAGGTGGCCGAAGTGTCTTCGGGCGACATCTGTGCGCTGGTGGGTATCGAGGGATTTGAAATCGGCGACACCATCTGCGACTTCGAGAACCCCGAACCGCTGCCGCCTATCGCTATCGACGAGCCGACGATGAGCATGCTCTTCACCATCAACGATTCTCCGTTCTTCGGCAAGGAGGGCAAGTTTGTGACGTCGCGCCACATCCACGACCGTCTGATGAAGGAGCTGGACAAGAACCTGGCCCTGCGCGTGAAGAAGAGCGAGGAAGACGGCAAATGGATTGTTTCGGGCCGTGGCGTGCTCCATCTCTCCGTATTGATCGAGACCATGCGTCGCGAGGGTTACGAGCTTCAGGTGGGTCAGCCGCAGGTTATCTTCAAGGAAATAGACGGCGTGAAGTGCGAGCCTATCGAGGAATTGACGGTGAACGTGCCCGAGGAATATGCCAGCAAGATTATTGATATGGTGACGCGTCGCAAGGGCGAAATGGTGAAGATGGAAGCGGCAGGCGGCGACCGTGTGAACCTGGAGTTCGACATGCCGTCGCGCGGTATCATCGGTCTGCGTACCAACGTGCTGACAGCCAGTGCGGGCGAGGCCATCATGGCACATCGCTTCAAGGAATACCAGCCCTACAAGGGCGAGATTGAACGCCGCACCAATGGTTCCATGATTGCTATGGAGAGCGGTACGGCCTTTGCCTATGCCATCGACAAACTGCAGGACCGCGGCAAGTTCTTCATCTTCCCGCAGGAAGAGGTCTATGCCGGACAGGTAGTAGGCGAGCACTCGCACGACAACGACCTGGTGGTGAACGTCACGAAGTCGAAGAAGCTGACCAACATGCGTGCCAGCGGTTCGGACGAGAAGGCACGCCTTATTCCACCTGTACAGTTCTCGCTGGAGGAAGCATTGGAATACATTAAGGAAGACGAATATGTAGAGGTGACGCCCAAGTCCATGCGTATGCGAAAGGTCATCTTGGACGAACTTGAGCGTAAACGTGCCAACAGAGGCTGATAGTATAATTTCACATTACCTTGTACAGAAGAGGATGTTGGATTGGGATCAATCCGGCATCCTCTTTCTTTTTCACAAAAAGTGACCAAAAGAATACTTTTAAGTACTAAAAGGTAACCACTTTTTGCAGGGAAATGCGTTACTTTGTTTCAGCCGATGAGGCAGTTTTTAAAAAGAAAGGAGAAACTTATGAACCTGAACCTGCAATTTGTGAAAAGAAACAGTCAGAAGGTATACGATGTTCTGGCATATTATACGCGTTGCACCTTTGACCAGTTGGAAAAGCTTTGTAATCTGACCAGTACAGAACTCTGTCTGGCGTTGGCACAGTTGATACGTGAACATAAAATCGAGCAGTATAGCGAAAGGCGTGCCGTCTATTACCGTCTGCCAGCCTGAGAAGCTTGACAAAACAATGAAGCACTTCCTGAGGGGCTGACGAAGCACTTCGTCGCCTGTTCAGGAAGTGCTTTGTTATATTCTCATACAGCACTTCGTTGCACCCTCAGGAAGCACTTCGTCAGAGCGTCATGCAGTGCTTCGTCTCTGGCTTCCGAAGGTAGGAAATGTCCCTTTAGTCTATAAACTGTACTTTCTCTGCGTTGCGTGGTTTGGCTGCGGGTGTTTCGTCGGGATAGCCGAAGGCTATGCAGTAGAGCAGCTCATAGCCCTCGCTGAAGTTCAGCTTCTTCAAGTATTCGGCTGCTTCGGGCGACTTCATGAAGCGGGCAGGACCGCCAAGGCAGCACGAACCGATACCCATGGATTGTGCTGTGAGTATCATGTTGCCTCCCAGCAGACCACAGTCTATCTGTGAGCAGTCGTATGACGGGTCGTTGGCGATGAATACCACCGTCGGGGCGTTACGGAACATGTTCTTGAACGATGGGGCTTCGGCCGCTTTCGGATTGGCTTTTTTGTAAAGCTCCGTCACACCGTTGATGAAGTCGGGGTTGTCTACCACGCGTACTTCCCACGACTGCTTGTTCATGCCGTTGGGAGCGTTGATGCCACACTTCAGGATGGTCTGCATCGTGTCGCGGTTCACGGCCTGCGGTTTGTACTGGCGGATGCTGCGGCGTTCCATGATGGTTTTGATGACGGCTTCCGACTGGCTGAGGCCTTCGGCGGCCGCTACGTTCTCCTTTTGTGAGGCGGGAGCCGTACAGCCGATAGCTGTGCACAGGCAAAGCCCGCCCAGAAATCCTTTCAATAGTTTCATAATCGTTTATTTTGTAGGTTGGTTTTATTCATTCTCTTCTTCCTGATTGTTGTCCAATCCCTGGTCTACGCCTTCCAGAAAACCGTCGAGCGCGGCACCTGCCTTTTCCATCTGTTCCATGATGGCTTTCCCGCTGTTCTTGAAGACGGTGGCGGCATACTGGCCTTGCAACTTGGCTACTTCCTTCAGTTCGTCCTCGCTGAGGTCTTCGTAGGAATTGATTTTGTCGAGCAGCTGACTGAACTTTTCGTTAGCCTTTTCCCATTGTTCCTGGCTGTAGTCTTTACCGTCTTTCTGAATTTCCTCTACGAAGTCTTTCAGGTCGTCGATACGGCTGCTTTTCGACTGGCAGGCACCGATACTCAAGGTAGTAAGTGCCCAAAGGGCGATTACGATGTATTTCCTCATAATAAATTGATATTAGGATATGTAAGTCTTTTCTTTTTTGCGTGTCCGTTGCAAATATAGCAGATTGGAAGAAGAAACAAAAAAGGAGTCCCGAAAAATCGGAACCCCTTTTTGAAATATTTAGGTTTATTGATCTCTTGATTAGAGCTTCGGACCAGCAGCAACCAACTTCTTGCCTGCTTCGTTGCCAGTGAACTTCTCGAAGTTCTTGATGAAGCGGCCAGCCAGGTCTTTTGCCTTCTCTTCCCACTTGCAAGCGCAGTCGTAAGTGTCGCGAGGATCGAGGATCTTCGGATCTACGCCCGGCAGTTCGGTAGGAACAACGAAATCGAAGAAAGGAATAACCTTTGTCGGAGCCTTGTCGATAGAACCGTCGAGGATAGCGTCGATGATACCACGGGTGTCGCGGATAGAGATACGCTTGCCAGTACCGTTCCAGCCAGTGTTAACCAGGTAAGCCTTGGCACCAACTTTCTCCATCTTCTTAACCAGCTCTTCTGCATACTTGGTCGGGTGCAGGCTCAGGAAGGCTGCGCCAAAGCAAGCAGAGAATGTCGGAGTCGGTTCAGTGATACCACGTTCTGTACCGGCCAACTTAGCGGTGAAACCAGACAGGAAGTAGTACTGAGCCTGCTCGGGGTTCAGGATAGATACAGGAGGCAATACACCGAAGGCATCAGCAGACAGGAAGATTACCTGATGTGCGTGAGGACCTTTGGATACGGGCTTAACGATGTTCTCGATGTGGTAGATAGGATAAGAAACACGAGTGTTCTCAGTTACGCTCTTGTCAGCGAAGTCAATCTTGCCGTTGGCGTCAACTGTTACGTTCTCCAGCAGAGCGTCGCGCTTGATGGCAGCGTAGATATCGGGTTCGCTTTCCTTGTCGAGGTTGATAACCTTAGCATAGCAACCACCTTCGTAGTTGAATACGCCTTCGTCGTCCCATCCGTGCTCATCGTCACCGATCAGTTTACGTTTCGGGTCGGTAGACAGAGTAGTCTTACCAGTACCAGACAGACCGAAGAAGATAGCAGTGTCAGTGCCTTCCATGTTAGTGTTGGCAGAGCAGTGCATAGAAGCGATACCACGCAACGGGTTCAGGTAGTTCATGATAGAGAAGATACCCTTCTTCATTTCACCACCGTACCAAGTGTTCAGGATAACCTGCTCGTTGGTCTTCAGGTTGAATACAGTAGCTGTTTCAGAGTTCAGACCCAGTTCCTTGTAGTTGTCAACCTTAGCCTTAGCAGCGTTGAATGATACGAAGTCAGGTTCGCCGTAGTTAGCCAGTTCTTCTTCTGTCGGACGGATGAACATGTTCTTTACGAAGTGAGCCTGCCAAGCAACTTCCATGATGAAACGTACTTTCAGACGAGTTGCAGGGTTGGCACCGCAGAATGTATCCATAACGAACAGACGCTTGCCGCTCAGTTCTTTAACGGCTTTAGCCTTCAGGTCGGCCCATGCTTCTTCAGAGCAAGGCTTGTTGTCGTTCTTGTAAGCATCAGAAGTCCACCATACAGTGTTTTCGCTGGCTTCGTTCTTAACAAAGAATTTATCTTTAGGAGAACGTCCGGTATAGATACCAGTCATTACGTTCACAGCACCCAGTTCTGTTACCTGACCCTTCTCATAGCCTTCGAGGCTTGATTTGGTTTCTTCTTCGAACAATACTTCATAAGACGGGTTGTGGAGAATCTCCTTTACGTCTTGAATACCGTACTTGCTTAAATCTAAATTTGCCATTTCTTTTTAAGATTTTAAAAAATTGGTATTTTGGTTTATAATCTCTTTACCTTAATGTTGGAATAAGAAAGTGCCCGTATTTAGACCGCTTTACAGGTGTCGGGAGACACTCCCTTGTTTTCCGCGTACAAAAGTACGATTTTCTTCTGAAAGAAAATCTCAATTGGAGAAATTTTTCTTTAATTGCGCGTCTTTTATAAATCCATAACAATATCTGCTAACTGAATGTTGCAAAACTTGTCTTTTTTTTGAAACAGGGGAATTTAAAATGAGTTGGGTTTCTTTTCCAATTCCTTGGCTACCCATCGTGTCCATTCGTCTACGTTGTCGGTCAAAGTTTCGGGAAGGGGCAACGGAATGCGTACGTCGGGAGCAATCCCCGTCTGGTCGACACCATTATCGGGCAGGCGGCAGGAACGTGTCATGGGAATATAGAGAGTAATGCCGGATTGGGGCAGATTAACCCCGCGACAGTTTGAATAATCAAGGCATCCTTTCGTATTGTCTTGTCCGTAGATGGTGGTACGTTGGCTGCATGACCGCAGATTCAGAACCATCTGTTCGCCGGCACTGGCTACTTGGCCGTCTATAATCAGTGCAGCCTGGTGGGGAAGTGGGAAAATGGTGTCATAAACAAGTTCTACCTGTCTAGGCGTCATGGCTACAAACTCGTCTTGCGATTTTTTCATGGTTTCCACTACTTGCTGGAGCCAATCCAATTCAATCTCTGCCATCTCGGCGATGTGTGCGGGTGTGTTGCGTATTTCAACTCCGTCTACATACCCCTTCCGGTCGTACAGCAGTTTCTCGTATGGATTGAATATTTCATCGGTTCCTCCTCCGTTGCCTCGGATGTCAATAATCAGATTTTCGCACCCCGAGGTCAGGTAGGCGTCAATGGATTGATGTACCCATTCCAATGTTGGGTCATCTCCCATGCAAGATGGGAAACGGATGAGGAAGGTATGGTCAGTCACTTTCCGGAAGGTTTTGGTGGAGTTATATTCTTTCATCTCTTCATACGTCGGTACTTTCCGCATGTATGGCTGTGAATAGATGCCTACTCGTAAGTGGAAATCGCCAAACCAGGCATAGAGTTCGCCTAAAGCTTCCCAAGGCTTTCGTTCCTGTTTGTCCACTTGCTGACGGCAACGGGCTTTTAGTGCTTCATATTGATTTCGGGTTTGCTCTGTCACCAAAGTGGGAAATCCTACATAATTGGTTTCTAACTCTTGAACACCAAAATCAAATTCCGTCAAATCGGCGTTTGAAGAAGTCTTTTCTTGACCGGCTAATGAGGTATAGGCAAAGAAAAGTAAGGCGCAGAAGAACAGTAATTTGAAACTCTCGTTTCGTATGAATGTCTTTTTCATATTTCCTTATGTTTATATGTTCTGTAGCAAAGATAACGTTTTCCATCGAGCAAGTGGTTTTATGTGGTGGGAAAATCGTATTTTTGCATTCGGAATAAACAAAATACATGCTATGAAAGTAATCAATTTTGCAGAGACGAATTCTGTAATTAATCAATACGTGGCGGAAATACGCGACGTGAACATTCAGGGCGACCGCATGCGTTTCCGCCGCAACATCGAGCGAATCGGAGAGTTGATGGCTTACGAGATGAGTAAAGAACTGACGTATTCGGTAAAGCAGGTGCAGACGCCTTTGGGTGTGGCGCCGGTCAGCACGCCTGATGACGATGTGGTCATTGCTACCGTTTTCCGTGCCGGTCTGCCACTCCATCAGGGCTTCCTGAATGTGTTCGACCGTGCAGGTAATGCCTTTGTGTCGGCCTACCGCTATTATAAGGATAAGGAGTGCCGCGAGCTGGATGTGCATATTGAATATATTGCTACGCCCGACCTGACGCAGAAGACGCTGATGCTCGTCGACCCCATGCTGGCTACGGGCGAGAGTATGGAGCTGGCCTATCGTGCCTTCCTGAGCAAGGGACGTCCGGCACGTCTGCTGATAGCTTGTGTTATTGCCAGCCGTCAGGGGGTGGAACATCTTCAGCGCCTTTTCCCTGAGGATGATGTTACATTGTGGTGTGCGGCTATTGATCCTGAGTTGAATGAACGTTCGTATATTGTTCCAGGTCTGGGTGATGCGGGCGATTTGGCGTACGGAGATAAGCTTTGATATATTGTCGTCTCTCCTTTTTTGAATGCTTGACACAAAGCTCTGTGTGTTTTTGTTGGGCTGACTCCTCTTTGTCTCGGACAGGGGCGAAATAGGGGCGGGGAACGGGATGAAATTCTCTTTTTAGCTTTCTGAAATAGGTTTGGGGCATCAGATTGTATGTTTTCAGTCGGCTGATTGTATGTTTGTGCCATCAGGTGTATGTTTCGTATCAGAAAAAGGCTGCTTTTCTGTGGAAAAGCGGCCTTTTTTGTCTGTTCTCTCCCGTCTTTTAGGATGTTTGATGAGGCCTTTTTTCGTTTTTTTTGTTTTTTATTTAACGTGAGTTCGAAATAGAATTAGAAGATAGACAGTTGTCCGTCATTGACAAAATTCACGTCAATGGCGGGTTTCTTCTCAAAAAAGCAATATGCCGCAATAGCCGACAAGGAATTTGCAATGAAGTTGTTAAAGGAACGATGTCTGGAATGTTCGATCTGTGCAATATTCTTCAGCTCGTCATTGACCGTTTCAATCAAGGCTCTTTTTCTGAGCAGGATCTTGTCGGAGATGCTCATCAGTGAGTTCTTCATATTGTTTTTAACTTTAGTGACAAGTTGTATGCCATTAAGGAAAAGGTTCTCAAACAGAGCCTGGCCAATATATCCCTTGTCTGCACACAATTTTCCTTTGATGTTTTCCAGGAACTTACCCTGTTTCAATGGTTCCCGGTCATCCACGTTTCCAGGCGTGAACATAAAATTGAGAATCTCACCCTTGTCATTGATTATCAGATGCAACTTGAATCCGAAGAACCAGCCCATGGAACATTTTCCACGCTCGGCAAGCCCTTCAAATGTCTTATGAATAAGGATTCTTTGGTTACGGCATACACGCAAGGGAGTGGAGTCAATAAAACTGATACCTGTACAGGCTCCCAACAGGACTTTCTTAATGAAAATAGTCAAGGGAAGCAGTACTTCCTTTTCCAGTTCCACGAAACGGTTATAGGATACCAAACGTGGGAAAAGGTGTTTCAGGTGTTTGCATACATATTCCTTATAGTAATGCTTAAAGTAGCGGAAACCACCGGAGTGGAACAGGATAAGAATAACCATAATCTCAGCATCACCCATGCGGTTGGGCTTGTTGCGATGGTTCTGTTTCTTGTCTTCTATCATATATTTTTCCTGTTGCAACGCAAATTCCTTGCAAAAATCATCGGCCATACAATAAATCTCTGTAACTTTAGACTCTGGAAACATAGCGGTAATCGTTTAAATCTTATAATTCAGCACTATAAATTTAATACTTTTATCGCTATGTTCCTATTTACTAGTAGATTATAATTTGATCTTATATCGAACTCACGTTATTTAAGTGTAAGTAGGGCTATCTTGCAGTTGGTTAGCGGGAAAGTGTTTCCTGCTTGTTGTTTGCAGCAGCCTTCCTTCGGCCCGAAACAAGTGATTCTCGGGCGTTTATGGATGCAAAGTGTCAGAATGTCAATATTAGTATTCAGATAGAATATAGTTGCTTTGTCGATGTACAACTCTTCTTTATAGATATATGGTGTGACTTGTTCTCTTTAATTATCATGGTGTCCTCTGATGGGGTATATTTTATCTATTTATAAAAAAAAAGGTTCTATTGTTTTGTTATGTTAATTGTGATTCTTATCTTTGTACTTAATGAATGTTGCTGTTGACCTTAAGTATCGTATAGCCTTAAATTATAGTAATATATGAGCCGTATTTTTAGACTAATTAGTTAATCTTTCAATTGAAATGTTATGAATGAAATCCTAAAAAAGTTGAAGCCGATAGGGCTGTTCCTTTTGCTATCGGTTGTTCCTTCCGGAACGATTCTTGCGGACGTATCTATGGCAGACAATGCAATCGTCCAGCAGATTGGTGAATGTAAAGGTGTTGTTAAAGACGCCAATGGTGAAACTGTAATTGGCGCCTCTGTGAAAGTTCAGGGGGCCGGTACAGGAAGTATTACCGATATTGACGGTAATTTCGTGATACCTAACGTAGCCCGTGGTGCTACTTTGGAAATTAGTTTTGTGGGTTATCAGACGGTGACCGTTACATGGGACGGAAAGCCATTGAGCATTGTTTTGAAAGAAGACGCACAAGCTTTGGATGAAGTGGTGGTTGTAGGTTTCGGTTCTCAGAAGAAGGCCAACCTGACGGGGGCCGTTACTACCGTCAAGATGGACGACGTGCTGGGTGAACGCCCGCTGACAAAAGCTGCCGATGCCTTGCAGGGTGCGGTCCCCGGTTTGTTTGTAGGTAGTAACGGTAACTCTCCAGGCGAAAGCCGTTCATTCCAGATTCGTGGAGCCTATTCGATTGGTTCGGGTTCGTCTATTGCTCCATTGGTCTTGATAGACAACGTGGAAGGCGACATCGATATGCTGAACCCCGACGACATTGAATCCATTACGGTGATGAAAGATGCCGCTTCGTCGGCCATCTACGGTGCCCGTGCTGCCGGTGGTGTTATTCTGGTGACAACCAAAAGGCCCAAGAGCGGTGAGCGTTTCCAGTTGAACTACAACAACAACTTTGCTTTTGCCAATGCCATTAATCTGCCTAAGCAGACTTCGTTAGAAACTTACCTGCATGCTTACCAGGAGGCGTCGGGTAATGATTATTGGTCGTTGGGGGCTCCCAAGGTAGACCGTTGGTTGGAACTGTTGGCCCAGTATAAAGCCAATCCTTCGTCTGTCGAAACCAAAGGTGACGGCATTTACAAGGATACCGACGGAGCTTTGTATTTCCTCAATGAAAAGGATTTGATGAAGAATATGATGGAAACCAGTTTCCAGCAGACTCATAATCTGTCGGTAAGTGGAGGTACAGAGCGCTTGCGCTATCGTCTTTCTGCTGGATTGGTCGATACGGATGGTGTGCTTTATTCTGACAAGGATAAGTATACTCGTATGAATGTCAGCAGTTTCATTTCGGCGGATATTACCAAGTGGTTTACCCAGGAAGCTACGTTAAGTTATGCTCATAGTAAACGTAATATGGTTGTTTCTCAAGGTGGAGGTTTGTGGAGTACACGCCTTGTTTCTTATTATCCCGAAGGTGCGATGCCCGAAGGATATGGGTTGGGAACCGATGACAATCTGTTGTTCTTCACTTCTCGCAACCAGATTGAGACTGCTAATCCATACAAGAACATCAACGATAATCCGCGTATTTTTCTGAAATCGATTTTAAAACCGCTGAAGGGGCTTGAAATCGCCTTCGAGTATACTTATGACAAGAACATGTATGATTATCATTGGTATACAGGTAGTGTGCAGATGACTTCCATTCAGGGTGGAGCCGATACGACCCCCAGTAATGACTATTTGCGCAAGTACAAACAATATACAGATTATAATGCCGTCAATCTGTATGGTACATATAGTTTTGACTTGGCCCAGGATCATCATTTCAAATTGATGGCTGGTTTCAACCAGGAATCTAGCTATCAGGAAACGGTTGATGTTTATTCTTATACTCAGTCAATCCCCGAGATTCCTTCTTTGGGTGGTGGCTCAGGTACGTTAACGGCTAATGATTATTATACCGAATATGCTGTTCGTGGTGGATTTTTCCGTGTGAACTATGACTACAAAGGCAAGTATTTGCTGGAAGTTAATGGTCGATACGATGGTTCGTCCAAGTTCCCCAAAGATTCTCGCTTCGGTTTCTTCCCCTCTGTTTCAGTCGGTTGGAATATGGCTCAGGAGGACTTCATGGCTGGTACATCTTCTTGGCTTGACCAGTTAAAGATTCGTGGTTCTTACGGACTTATTGGTAATCAGAATATTGCAGCCTACTCTTTCGTTCCTTCTATGAGTGTGAACAACAAGTATATGGGCTGGTTGATAAATGGTGCACCTGTTACAGCTATTACATCGTTACCTGGTCTGGTGCGTTCAGACTTTACGTGGGAGAAGGTAGGTACTACCAATATTGGCATCGACTTTGCTTTGTTCAACAATCGTTTGAGTGGTCTTTTTGAATGGTATCAACGTGATACCAAAGGTATGTTGGCTCCCGGTATGCAGCTTCCGGCAGTGGTAGGCGCTACTGCTCCAACTCAGAATACGGCCGATATGCGTACCCGTGGTTGGGAATTGAACATGAACTGGCGCGACAAGGTTGGAAAGTGGTCTTATAGGGTCGGCTTTAATTTGTCTGATTCGAAGAGTGTGATTACTAAGTATGACAGCAACGAATCTAAGCTCCTCAGTACTTATTATGAAGGAATGGAATTAGGTGAATATTGGGGATATCTGTTTGACGGTTTTTATACGGTGGATGATTTCGTAGATACACAGACCTGGCAATTGAAGGACGGTGTGGTGCGCATAAACGGTGCCAATCCGCGTCCGGGTGATGTGAAGTTCAAGAATCTGCGAGATGATGAAATGGGTGAGAATCTGATTTATGCTGGTGACGGAACACTGGAGAATCCAGGTGACCGTGAACGGATTGGAAATAATCTTCCCCGTTATCTGTATGGTATTAATTTGGGAGTAAGTTATGAAGGTTTCGATTTGAGTGTCTTTTTACAAGGAACTGGAAAACGTGATTATTGGATTGCTAATGTGTTGACTTTCCCAATGTATGGTGACTTTAAGTTCATTCCTCTTTATGAAGGGACAGAGAACTATTGGCGTCCAAAGGATGCGGTTGCAGGTGATTATACGTGTGCCAATCCGGACGCAGAATTCCCGCGTATTTATGACGGATATGGTAATAGTGGATCGAATTATCGTACGTCTGACAAATACATGTCTGATGCTTCTTATCTGCGTATTAAGAATGTTACGTTATCTTATTCATTCCCCAAACAATGGATACAGAAGGCGCGACTGTCTCAGTTGAAGGCCTTTGTAAGTATTGAGAATTTGGCTACTTTCACTTCGTTGAACAAAGGTATTGATCCTGAAACTTTGAGTTGGAATTATCCGAATTTCCGTACGGTTTCTTTCGGTTTGAATGTGACCTTATAAATGTTTAACCTTTTCAATAAAGACGTTGCAATGAAAAAAATAATGATATGCGCAGCCTTGCTAGGTGGATTGGCCTTGACGGGTTGCAACGATAGCTTTCTGGAAAAATATCCAGTGACTTCACCGACAGAAGAAAATGCTTTCCAGAATTATGATAATTTTCAGGCCTTCATGTGGCCATGTTACGAGGTTTTCAATAATACTACCATCCGCACTTCTTTTGCTGGAAATGGCTGGGGAAACGGTGGTGGACAATATACTGGCGATGCAGATGCCGGATATCTGAATTATCGTAGTCCAAGTGGTTTTAACCAGTTTGCATATCAAACTAAGGGAAGTACGGCCTCGGGTAACGGTTGGGATTTTAGCGGTGTACTTCGTCGTGTCAATATTATGCTTTCGCATTTGGATGATTCTAACATGAGCGATTCTGAAAAAGATCATTGGAGGGCGGTAGGATATTTCTTTCATTCGTATTGGTATATGGAGCTGATTGACCGTTTTGGTGATGTGCCTTGGGTGGATAAGGTTTTGAACGAAAGTTCTCCTGAAATTTACGAAGGACGTAAAGACCGTAAGGAAGTTGCTGATATGGTACTGGAACGTCTGAAATGGGCTGAAGAACATATAGGTGATTTTGAGTCGCGTGACGGAGAGAACACTATTAACGTGGATTGCATCAGGGCCGTTATTTCCCGTTTTGCATTGCGTGAGGGCACGTGGCGTAAATATCATGGATTGGGTGATGAAGAAAAATACCTGAATGAGTGTGTTCGTGTTTCGGAATTATTGATGGCGGCTTATCCTACGCTTTATACGGGCACAGACGGCCAGCCGGGAGCTGGTTATGGCGAAATGTGGACAACGGACGACTTAGCTAATGTGCCGGGGATCATTCTCTATAAGTCTTATGTGGCAGGAGTAAATCCTGTACAAGGTGGATGCTATGTAGAACATACTTCTTCTTCGGACATTGAGATGAACCAGAATACGGTGGATCTTTATTTGATGAAGAATGGCAAACCCATTCATAACGTTGCATCTAATTATTATGGGAATGCTACGATGTATGATGTGTTCCGTGATCGTGACCCTCGTATGTATCATACCATTATGCCTCCTTATAAGGTTATTGCAAATGGAGCTAACAAACCGACTCGGAATCCGAATGCTTCATGGGGGTATACAGACGATCCTGCTGATCGTGAATATATAGATATAATGGGTGAAAATTATTCATGCAGTAATCCGGGGGTTGGTATGAAACGTTTGCCGGCGCAGAACTGGTCTGCTTCATTGGTACCTGAAATTCCTAGAATCGGTACAGGAGGTGCTTTTGTACAATGTCGATCCGGTTATTATATTTGGAAATTGTATTGCTGTTGGGAAGAAAACTTTAACAATGGCCAGTTGAATGTAGCCGATAAGCCGATTTTCAAGATTGAAGAAACGTTGTTAAATTATGCGGAAGCTAAGGTAGAGTTGGGACAATTTACTCAAACAGAAGCGAACAAGAGTATTAACCTGTTGCGTAGGCGTGCAGGTGTGTCCGATATGATTGTGTCCGAAATTGATGATAGTTTTGATCCCGAACGGCCTTACTACTATCCTGCTGGCAACGATGCAGGTATTCGAGTGCCAGCTTTGATATGGGAAGTTCGTCGTGAACGTATTATAGAACTGATGGGTGAAGGTTTCGGTTTTTATGATATACGTCGTTGGCGTATGGCTCCTTGGTTCCTTAACCGTGCTGCAAAAGGTATTTGGGCATCAAAGAGTTTTGCACAGTCTGTGGGTATGACACTTTACAATGAATCTACAGGACTTTCTGACGGACAGAACGGTTCGATGACCGAGGGATACTTGTATCTGTTCAATGATCCCCAAGCTGAAGGAAAAGGTTGGGATGATAAATATTATCTCTATCAGGTACCGACTGATGAATTTATTCTTAATCCTGATTTGACTCAAAACCCGGGTTGGGGAAAAGGTGGAGAAGATTGATTTAAGGTAATGAAGATTTTGTAACACTTTGGGCGTAGATGAATGGGCTGGTTGCTCTCTCAAAATCATCTGCGCCCATTGTATGATTTTCCAATGATTTCTGTATCTTTACACTTTAAAATATGAGTCTATGAAAAAAATTGCTCATTTTATTCCTTCGGCTGTTTGGGTCGTTGCTGCTTATCCTTCAGTGATGTTGGCTGCTGATAAATCAGATTCGGACCGTCCGAACATTATCTTCATTCTCTGTGACGACATGGGTTACGGTGACTTGGCTTGTTATGGACAGAAATATATCCAAACTCCCAATCTGGATCGTATGGCTGCCGAGGGTATGCTTTTTACGCAAGCTTACGCAGGGAGTCCTGTCAGTGCGCCCTCACGTGCTTCACTGATGACTGGCCAGCACTCAGGCCACGGGCATGTGCGTGGAAACAAAGAATATTGGACCAATGCCCCTTTGATGAAATACGGTGACAATGATGAATATACCGTTGTGGGGCAGGAACCCTACGATCCTGGTCACATTATTCTGCCTGAGATCATGAAGAAGAACGGTTATACCACCGGCATGTTCGGCAAGTGGGCGGGCGGCTACGAAGGTTCGTGCTCCACGCCCGACAAGCGTGGTATTGACGAATACTACGGCTTCATCTGCCAGTTCCAGGCCCATCTGTACTATCCGAATTTCCTGAACCGTTATAGCAAGTCGAAAGGCGATACGGCTACTATTCGCGTCACGATGGACGAAAACATCCAATATCCGATGTATGGCGACGACTACAAGAAACGTCCCCAATATTCAGCTGACATGATTCATCAGGAGGCTTTGGCCTGGCTCGATAAACAGGACGGTAAACAACCTTTTTATGGCTTCTTCACCTATACATTGCCTCATGCAGAACTGGCTCAGCCTAATGATTCGATTCTAAAGGCTTATAAGAAGAAGTTCTTCGTGGACAAGACTTGGGGAGGAGATGAAGGTTCGCGTTATAATGCCGTGGTGCATACACATGCCGAGTTTGCAGGCATGATTACTCGTCTGGATGCCTATGTGGGCGAGATTCTGGCCAAATTGAAGGAGAAGGGACTGGACGAGAATACACTGGTCATCTTCAGTAGCGACAACGGCCCTCACGAGGAAGGTGGTGCCGATCCTGAATTTTTCGGGCGCGACGGCAAGTTGCGCGGATTGAAACGCCAGTGCTACGAAGGCGGTATCCGCATTCCCTTCATCGTACGCTGGCCGGGACATGTACCTGCCGGTACGGTAAACGACCACCAGCTGGCCTTTTACGACGTGATGCCTACGTTCTGCGAGCTGATAGGCGACAAGAAGTTCCCTAAAAAGTATCTGAACAAGAAGCTGGAAGGCGATTGTTTCGACGGTATATCGTTCGCACCGACGATGCTGGGGCAGGACGACAAGCAGCAGAAGCATGCCTTCCTGTATTGGGAATTCCATGAAACAGACCAGATTGGTGTGCGTATGGGCGACTGGAAACTGGTTGTGAAGAAGGGGGAACCTCATCTCTACGACTTGGCAACGGACATTCACGAAGATCATGACATAGCTGCCCAGCACCCCGATATTGTAGAGCAGATGGTAGGAATCATTCATCGCGAACACCGCCCGAGTGAGTTATTTAAGGTGACGCTTCCAGAACGGGAATAAAGAAACTGTTAAAACACAACAAAAAAGGTTGCTTTAAAATAAAAGACAGAGATAGGCTCACTTATAATCTGTGAGTCGCAATATGAAAATCTCCTGTTTTTAGTCTTATAATTGAGGTAAACAAAGACTATAACAGGAGATTTTTATTTTTAAGTTTCAATCTATAAGATTACTTTTGCAATTCTATTTTGAGCTCTCTCTTATATATATGCTATAAGGGAATAGTATAGGAATGGGAAATCCAATAAGATTATTTATTTAGCTTCCATTCCGAACCATCTTTACCGTCCTTGATTTCAAAGCCGAGAGCGGTTAATTCGTTACGTATCTTGTCGCTTGTTGCCCAGTCTTTATTGGCTTTGGCTTTGGCGCGCTCTTCCAGCAGCATGTCTACGACGTGGCCGAAGGCTTCTTCGCGGGCTGCGTTCGAGGCGTTTTCGGCTTTCAGACCCAAGATGTCGAAGCAGAAGAGGCGGAAAGTCTCTTTCAGTTCGTCCAGGTCGGCTGCTGTGATGGTGTCGTTACCGGCCAGGATGTTGTTCACCATCTTGGCACCGTCGAACAGGTGGGCGATGACGATGGGGGTGTTCAGGTCGTCGTCCATGGCGTCGTAACACTTCTCGCGCAGCGCCTTTACGTCGACCGTCGATGCCTGTGCGGGCGTTATCTTCTCCAGTCCGCTGACGGCGTCCATCAGTCGGGTCAATCCCTTCTCGGCTGCCTTCAGGGCTTCGTTTCCGAAATCTACAGTGCTGCGGTAGTGTGCCTGCAGGGTGAAGAAGCGGATGGTCATAGGTGTGTAGGCTTGTTCCAACAGTGGATGTGTGCCGGTAAAGAGCTGCTCCAGCGTGATGAAGTTGTTATAGCTCTTGCCCATCTTCTGTCCGTTGACGGTCAGCATGTTGTTGTGCATCCAGTAATGTACCATGTCGTCGCCCTGGCTGGCTACACTCTGTGCAATTTCACATTCGTGATGGGGGAAGATGAGGTCCATGCCGCCTCCGTGGATGTCGAAGTGTTCGCCCAGGTACTTACGTCCCATGGCCGTACACTCGCAGTGCCAGCCGGGGAAACCGTTGCCCCAAGGCGAGGGCCAACGCATGATGTGCTCCGGTTGCGCATTTTTCCACAGGGCGAAGTCGGCAGGGTTACGCTTTTCGTCTTGTCCGTCCAGCTCGCGGGTGGTGTTGAGCACGTCGTCCAGGTTGCGGCCTGACAGTTTGCCGTAGTGGTGGTCGTGGTTATACTTGGCTACGTCGAAATATACGGAGCCCTTGCTTTCGTAGGCATAGCCGTTCTTCAGTATCTCTTTTACCAGTTCAATCTGCTCGATGATATGTCCTGAGGCTTGCGGTTCGATGCTGGGGCGCAGTACGCCCAAGGCATCCATGGCCTCGTGATAGCGGTTGGCGTAATACTGTGCAACCTCCATCGGCTCCAGCTGTTCCAGACGAGCCTTTTTAGCAATCTTGTCTTCGCCTTCGTCGGCATCGTGCTCCAGGTGTCCTACGTCGGTGATGTTACGCACATAGCGCACTTTATATCCCAGATGCTTGAGGTAGCGGAAGAGAATATCGAAAGTAATGGCTGGACGGGCGTGTCCTAAATGTGGGTCACCGTACACGGTGGGGCCGCAGACATACATGCCTACATGTGGAGCGTGCAGTGGCTTGAATATTTCTTTTCTTCGGGTCAGCGTGTTGTAAATCGTCAGTTGATGTTCCATATTGTTAGGTTTTTATTTCCGATTGAAAGTACAAAGTTACTGTTTTTCGGATAAGTAGCTCTATGATGGCCCTGTTTTTTGTCGGTATCGTAATTCCGTTCTTTGCTTGTTAACGTTTGTTAGGATTCGCCCGTGCAGTATTTTCGGCCTTTCGGTCTTTCTTAAAGCAAAGACTAACTTAACCAAACTGAATAACTATTATGAAAAAAGAAATGAAATTCAACCGTCTTTTTGTATCTTTAATGATTGCCGGCTGTACGCTGGGTTTTGTAGCATGTAGCGACGACGATGATCCCCAAACTCCCACTGAACCGAAAGTAGAAGACGTATACGGTGATTATACCGGTACGATGTACACTGCTTTGCTGGATCAGTCGACTTTTGCTGAAGGAGAAGGGGAGGAACCTGCAGGCGTTGATGTGGCTGCCCAGGTGAAGAACGATACCGTTTATTTCGATGAGTTCCCCGTACGCGACCTGGTTGTTTCTATCGTGGGCGAGGAGTCTGCCGATGCCATTCTTGAAGCCATTGGCAAGGTAAGCTACAAAGTGGGCTATGAGGCTACGATGACTGCCGCTAAGGATAGTGTTTACATGGCGTTCGATCCGAAACCGCTGGAAATTTCAGTACCGATGGGTGAAGACAATACGTTGACCGTAAAGGTAGAAGTGGCAGCCGCAAACAAAGGCAACTACGAGTTCGAGACCAAGAACCTGAACATGGGACTTGAAGCCAGCAGTGTGACGGTCAATGACGTTCCTTTCCCTGCATTCTCGGCTACCGGATTTACTTTTGAAATGAAAAAGAAATAAACTAACAGATATAATAACTGTAAGTTAGTCTGATACTGAATGAAAGGGATGCCCATTGTGGCATCCTTTTTTTGTATATTTGTGTCCGTAATACTTAACAAATCGAACGATGGAGAAACGTGTATTGCTGGGCATGAGCGGAGGAACCGACAGCTCTGTGGCGGCCATAAAGTTGCAGGACGCCGGATACGAGGTGGCGGGGGTTACCCTTCGTCTGCACGATGACGGAGGACGAGCTGCTGAAGAGGCTGCCCGTCTGGCCGACCGTCTGGGTATCGAACATTTCGAATACGACGCCCGCGAGGCTTTCGAAGCGCAGGTGGTCCGCTATTTCACCGAAGAATATCTGGCGGGCCGTACGCCCGTGCCCTGTACCGTGTGTAATAATCGACTGAAATGGCCACTCTTGGCCCGTCTGGCTGATGAAAGGGGGATTTCTAACATTGCGACAGGGCACTACGTACGCAAGGTGTACCATGACGGGCGATGGTATATCGCTCCTGCCGCCGATGCTGACAAAGATCAGTCATTCTTTCTTTGGGGATTGAAGCAGGATATACTGAAGCGCATGCTTCTGCCCATGGGCGAGCTGACCAAAGCCGAGGCTCGTGCCTATGCCGCCCGTCGTGGCTTCCAGCGTGTGGCGGAGAAGAAGGACAGCTTGGGTGTGTGCTTTTGCCCGATGGACTATCGCGCTTTTCTGCGCCGTGCTGTTTCGCCTGAGCTTCTGCCAGGAAAGGGAGCCTTTCTTGATGAAAACGGTGCTTTTTTGGGGTGGCACGAAGGCTATCCCTTTTACACCGTCGGTCAGCGGCGCGGACTAGGTATCCACCTGAATCGGGCTGTCTATGTGAAAGAGATATGCCGCGAACGAAACGAAGTGGTACTGGCACCGCTCGCCTCCCTTTATCGGACGGAGATGTGGCTGAAGGATTGGAACCTTGTGGATGAGACCCGACTCTTGGGCTGCGGGGCGGTCATCGTGAAGATACGCTACCGCAAGCAGGCCAACCGCTGCCTTGTCTCGCGTACGGACGAGGACCGCTTACACGTGTGCCTGCTCGACCCGCTCGAGGCCGTGGCTTCGGGGCAGGCTGCTGCTTTCTATGATACGGAAGGGTTGCTGCTCGGAGGCGGAATTATCTTATAATGTTTTAAGCTAAAACATACGACCTTTTGCTTCAAAACATTGCAGCTTTTGGAGCAAAAGATCGTATGATTTTGAGAGGTCTCTTGCTGGGGACTCTCTTATTTATTGTTCAGGCGGAGCATTTCTTCGATATACTCGCGCGTATTGCTCAGGCGGGGAATCTTGTGCTGGCCGCCCAACTTGCCTTTTTGGTCGAGCCAGTCGTGGAAGAGGCCTGAGCGTGCCACGATGATTTCCAGCGGTTGCAGGGCCAGGTCATTCTGACGTTTGGCCTCGTAGTCGGAGTTGACCTCCTTCAGCGTGTCATCCAGAATGCGAGCGAACTTGTCGAGGTCGTCGGGCATCTGAGCGAACTCAATCAACCACTGGTGACGGCATTTGGCATTCGCATCCATGAAAACGGGAGCGGCAGAGTAGTCCGTAATGCGTGCACCCGTTTCGGCACAGGCCTTGGCCAGTCCCTTTTCGGCATTGTCTACGATAAGCTCTTCGCCGAAGGCGTTGATGAAATGTTTGGTGCGGCCCGTGATAACGAACTTATAGGGTCGGTTGTTGGTGAACTTCACCGTATCGCCGATGATGTATCGCCAGAGGCCGGCCGAAGTAGAGATGACCATGGCGTAGTTTTTGTTTAGTTCCACCTCTTCGAGGCAGCAGATGCGTGGGTTCTCCTTGCCGATGTCCTCCAAAGGTATAAATTCGTAAAAGACACCATAGTCAATCATCAGCAGCATGGAGCGGTCGGCAGGGTCGCTTTGCGTGCCGAAGTAGCCTTCGGAAGCATTGTAGGTCTCTACATAGTGCATCTTGCTGCTGCGTATCACCTCCTTGTATTGCTCGCGGTAGGGCGTGAAGGCTACGCCACCGTGGAAAAAGACTTCCAGATTGGGCCACACTTCCTCCAGGCTCTGCTTGCCCGTTTTCTCCAGGATGTGCTTGATGAGCACCAACATCCACGACGGCACGCCCGACAGGTTGGTGACGTTGGCATGGATGGTTTCGCGGGCGATGGCTTCCATTTTCGGTTCGAAATGTTCCATTAGGGCTGTCTGCTTGCTCGGAACACGGATGTAGTTGACCAGCGGGTTGAGATTTTCCATCAGAATGGCTGACAAGTCACCCACAAGGCTGTGGTTCGTGTTCAGGTTGGGAGCATGGCTTCCTCCCAGAATTAGTCCCTTGCCCGAGAAGAATCGGCTTTCAGGGTTCTGACGTAAGTAGAGAGCTACAGCATCCTGACCGCCGCGATAGTGCGTGTCGTGTAGCGATTCCTTGCTGACGGGCAGGAATTTACTCTTGTCGTTCGTTGTACCCGACGACTTGGCAAACCAGCGTATTTCTGATGGCCACAACAGGTTCTGCTCTCCGGCTCGCAGACGGGCTACGTAAGGCTTTATTTCTTCGTAAGTCTGTATAGGCAGGCGGTTCTTGAAGTCTTCATAGGTATGTATGGAACTGAAGTCATACTTCCGACCCCACTCCGTTTGGGCGGCTTTGCCGATGAGACGCATCAGTACACGATGCTGTATCTCTCCAGCGTGTCCGGCATATTGATCTATTTCCTTTACGCGGGAATTGAAATAGATATTGTTGAGGAATCGCGTTATATTCATCTTTCTTATTGAAATCAGATTCTGCACGCAAAAGTAATCTTATTTCCGGTCATCTCTATCTTTTTTCTGTTTTTTTTCTATCTTTACGGCTGCATTTATGGTGCAAACTGACATGTTGACCATTTTATGCGACATAATGATAAAAATATTCTCCAAAAGGAGGAAGAAGGAACGGAGGTATTATATGAGAATCGGTATTTTGACTTCAGGGGGAGATTGTCCGGGGATTAATGCGACAATTCGCGGTGTGTGTAAAACGGCCATCCGTCACTATGGTATGGAAGTGATTGGTATTCATAGTGGTTTTCAGGGATTGATGACCAAAGATGTGGAAACATTTACGGAAGATTCTCTGTCGGGATTGCTGACGTTGGGAGGGACAGTGCTTGGTACATCGCGCGAGAAACCCTTCAAACGGGGAGGCCTGATGGATGGTGTGGACAAACCGTCACTGATAATCCAGAATATCAAAGAACTGGGGTTGGATTGTGTTGTCTGTATTGGTGGAAATGGTACGCAAAAGACTGCAGCTAAATTCGCGGCGATGGGTGTGAACATCGTATCCGTACCGAAAACCATCGACAATGATATTTGGGGAACAGATTTTTCTTTCGGCTTTGATACAGCGGTGAGCATTGCTACTGACGCCATCGACCGTCTACATTCTACGGCAAGTTCGCATAAGCGTGTGATGGTCATCGAGGTAATGGGGCATAAGGCCGGTTGGATAGCTTTGTATTCGGGTATGGCTGGTGGTGGCGATGTTATTTTGATTCCAGAGATTCCTTATAATATCCATAATATCGGTGAGGTTATTCTGGATCGTTTGCGCAAAGGGCGTCCTTACTCTATTGTGGTGGTAGCTGAGGGAATTCCGACCGATGGACGAAAGCGGGCGGGTGAATATATCGCTCAGGAAATTGAATACGAAACTGGCATTGAAACACGAGAAACCGTGCTTGGCTATATCCAACGTGGCGGTTCTCCGACACCTTTTGATCGTAATCTATCGACTCGTATGGGTGGTCATGCTACAGAATTAATAGCTACCGGTCAGTTTGGACGTATGGTCACTTTGCAAGGAAACGACATCTCGTCTCTTCCACTGGAGGAAGTGGCTGGAAAATTGAAACTGGTAACAGAAGACAATGATTTGGTAGTACAAGGACGTCAGATGGGTGTCTGCTTCGGATAGGAAGAAATTTCAGAAGAACAGGGAACTTCGTCCGTTGTTTCCTGTTTTTCTTCTATCGGTAGTTCAGGAGCTGATACTTTTATTTCAACGATAACCGATGAGGCTTCAGTTTCGATATTTTCGGTTACAGGTATTTCGTCTGTAGTAAGTGGCTTGTTTGTGTTCTCTAGGGTGGCTTGGTGCTCGGTTTTTAATCGTTCGATTTCGCTTTTGAAGGTTTCGTCAGACTTGAGCTTCTTGAGAGCCATTTGAGCTGCATTCTGTTGAGATTCCTTTTTGGAGTATCCTGTACCAGTTCCTGCAGGAAGTCCTTCTATCTGTACTTCTGTTTGAAACATTGGATTGTTTTCGCGATCAATGAACTGTTCGATGAGTTCGAACGAAACCTCCACCTTATGTTTTTGGCTCCATTCAATGAGCTTCGACTTGAAGTTCATTTCTTTGCGAGACATCTTGTCCAAATCGATGTACTGCTTGAAGATCTTCTTTTCCATGAACTGCTTGCATCGGTCATATCCTTGGTCGAGATAGATGGCGCCGATAAAGGCTTCGAATGCATTGCCGTACATGTAGCTGTTGTGTGAGGAAGAGCGCGAAGCGTACTTTACTAGCTTGTCCAAACCTATTTCTACGGCCAGTTTGTTCAGTGTCTCACGTTGTACGATTTTGGAACGGGTGTTGGTCAGGAAACCTTCACGTTTGCCTTCAAAATGTTTGAAGACAATATCACCTACGATGGCGTCGAGGATGGCATCACCTAAAAATTCCAGACGTTCATTGTTGATGGGCCTTCCTTCTTCCGAACGGAGAGAAGTTGATTTATGGAGCAGGGCTTGCTGGTAGATTTTTAAATTGCGAGGGAAGAATCCCAAAATACGATAAAAACAAAAATAAGACTCCCGTTCCTTATGAAACAAGAGCCTTATTTTGTCTATCTGGTTACGTAACACGACCTTACTCTGCGTATTTCTTGAAGATGACACAAGCGTTGTGACCGCCAAAACCAAAGGTGTTGGACAGGGCTGCATTGACTTCGCGTTTCTGAGCCTTGTTGAACGTAAAGTTCAGGTCGTAGTCGATGTTCTCGTCGTTGTCACCCTCAGTGTGGTTGATGGTCGGAGGTACGATGCCATTCTTGATGGCCAGGATGCTGGCAATCGCTTCTACGGCACCTGCTGCACCCAGCAAGTGACCTGTCATAGACTTGGTCGAGCTGATGTTCAGTTCGTAGGCGTGCTTGCCGAATACTTCCTGAATGGCTTTAACTTCCGAAATATCGCCCACCGGAGTGGATGTACCGTGTACGTTGATGTAGTCAATCTGTTCGGGTTGCATCTCTGCATCCTCCAGAGCGTTTCTCATCACGAGTTTGGCTCCCAGTCCTTCGGGGTGTGATGCTGTCAGGTGATGGGCGTCGGCCGACATGCCTACACCAGCTACCTCAGCATAAATCTTGGCGCCGCGCGCTTTTGCGTGCTCCAGTTCCTCCAGCACGAGGCAACCACCTCCTTCACCCATTACGAAGCCATCGCGGCTGGCGCTGAACGGACGTGATGCCGTTTCGGGTGAGTCGTTGCGGGTGGACAGTGCGTGCATGGCGTTGAATCCGCCTACGCCGCAAGCGGCGATGGCTGCTTCCGAACCACCTGTTACGATGGCGTTGGCCTTGCCCAGACGGATCAGGTTGAATGCATCGGCAATGGCATTGGTCGAAGTGGCGCAAGCCGAGCACGTAGCATAGTTAGGTCCGTGGAAACCGTACAGGATAGAAATCTGTCCGGCCGCAATGTCCGAAATCATCTTGGGGATGAAGAACGGATTGAACTTGGGACCGTTTTCCTTGCCTGTCAGTGCATAGTTGCCTGCTTCTTCTTCGAATGTGCGGATACCGCCGATACCGGCGCCGAATATAACACCAATTCTGTTCAAATCCTCATTTTCGACTTCAAGACCAGAGTCTGTAACGGCTTGTTTGGCCACGGCGATGGCATACTGAGTGTACAGGTCCATCTTGCGGGCTTCCTTGCGGTCGATATATTCATTTGCATTGAAGTTCTTCACTTCGCAGGCAAATTGGGTCTTGAATAATGATGCGTCGAAATGAGTAATAGGTCCCGCCCCACTAACTCCATTGACAAGATTGTCCCAGAATTCCTGGACATTGTTACCAATGGGGGTAATGGCACCGAGACCTGTTACTACAACTCTTTTTAATTCCATGTTCTAAAAACTGATGGATAAAAATTACTTAGCGTGCTCTTCGATGTAAGATACGGCGTCGCCTACGGTAGCAATCTTCTCAGCTTGATCGTCAGGAATAGAAATGCCGAATTCTTTTTCGAATTCCATGATAAGTTCTACAGTGTCAAGAGAATCAGCTCCCAGGTCGTTAGTGAAGCTAGCTTCGTTTGTAACTTCTGATTCTTCTACGCCTAATTTATCGACGATAATCGCTTTCACTCTTGATGCAATTTCAGACATAACTTTAAGTTTTTAGTTAATAATTTGAGTTTATTTCTTTAATTTTGCGTTGCAAAGGAATGAATATTTATTGTTCTGAGCAAATATTTGACGAATTAAATGCGATTTTTTGCACAAAAAATAGTCTTTTGTGCAAAAACAAGGAGGTTTTATGGGGAAAAATGTTGCAATTTTGGCTTCAGGCAACGGTACGAATGCCGAAAACATCATCCGTTATTTCCAAGAGAAAGGTGGGGAAGACGGAGTGGCGTTGGTCGTGTCTAACCGTCAGAATGTGAATGTCTTCAAACGGGCGGAGAATTTGCATGTTCCTTGTATTTATATAAATAAGGAGAAGTGGACGACTGGCGAAGAGGTTCTGAAGCTTTTGGCCGACTATCGGGTGGATTTCATTGTGCTGGCTGGCTTCCTGGCGAAGGTGCCCGATGCGTTGTTGCATGCTTATCCACAACGTATCATAAATATTCATCCTTCGCTCCTGCCTAAGTTTGGTGGCAAAGGTATGTATGGCGATCGTGTCCATCAGGCCGTCGTGGAGGCAGGCGAACGCGAGAGTGGCATCACTATCCAATATATCAACGAACATTATGACGAGGGAGGCATTATTGCCCAGTTTCGTTGTCCTGTTTTTCCCAAGGATACGGCAGAAGATGTGGCGGTGCGGGTGCATGCGTTGGAGTACGAACATTATCCGCAGGTCATCGAAAGATTGTTGGCTGAGATAGATAAGTAGATATATGAAGAGGAAAGCATCGCTTTCTTGGAAGGAAAAGGCTGTTTTCGTCGAAGGAAAACAGCCTTTTCTTTTTTGCTTAGATATATTTCACTTGGAAGGCTCCTTGTTCGCGTCGCAGGGGATAGTCGCCACGAAGCTTCTCGAAGAGCTCGGGGTGGAGGCGCAGGGCCTGGTCGTCGCGCCGTGGGTCGTACATGGCGAGGCTGGCTTCTGTCAGGTCATGGGCCTCGATGAGGGGCTGGGGCGGTGCGGGTGGTTCGATGTGGTAATGGGCGTCGATGTGGAAGAAGCGGCACAGCGCGTCGAGCGACATGCGGGTGGCGTTTGCCTTGCCGTCGGCCGAGTAACCTGCGATGTGGGGTGTGCCGATGAAGACGCGGTCGAGTAGGTCGAGGTTGATGTTAGGTTCGTTTTCCCAAACATCGATGATGGCGTCGCTTACTTGTCCTGTCTGCAGAGCATGGAGCAGGGCTTGTGTCTCGATGACTTCGCCTCGTGAGGTGTTGGCGATGATGGGGCGGCGCTTCAGGCGGCTGAAGAAGTCTGCATCGGCCAGGTGGAAAGTCTTGTGAGCTCCTTCGCGGATGAGAGGGACGTGGAAGGTCAGTACGTCACACTCCTCCATCAGTTGTTCCAGCGGAGAGAAGAGGTTTCCTCCTTCCTTCTCCTGACGTGGAGGGTCGTTCAAGAGGACACGCATGCCTAGTTCGCGGCCTACTTGCGCTACCTTTGTACCCACGTTGCCCACGCCGATGACACCCAGCGTCTTGCCCTCTAGTCGGAAGCCCTTCTGGCGTTGGAGGAGCAGGAGGGAGGAGTGCATGTATTGGGCCACGGAGGCTGAATTACAGCCAGGAGCATTCTGCCACGTAATGCCTGCCTCCTGGCAATAAGCCGTGTCAATGTGGTCGAAGCCGATGGTAGCGGTGGCGATGAAACGCACGCGACTTCCTTCCAACAGGCGACGGTCGCAACGGGTGCGGGTGCGGATGATCAGAGCATCAGCATCCCTGACAAGTTCAGGGGTGAAGTCCTTGCCAGGGGCATAGATCACTTCATCGGCCAAGGTGTCCAAAGCCTCTTTGATGAAGGGTATTTTATCGTCAACAATTACTTTCATGTGTATTCTTTGTTTTAGGTTGGCAAAGGTAACGTTTTTTTCACTACCTTTGTCCACCTATATATTAAATGTGACGATAATGAAAGAATTCCTCCAACTGCTGCGACGTTTCGTGCCGCCCTACAAGAAATACCTTGTTTGGGCGCTGTTTCTCAACCTGCTGTCGGCTTTCCTTAATATATTCTCTTTTACGCTGATTATTCCTATCTTGCAGATTCTCTTCAAGATGGACACGAGGGTCTATGAGTTTATTCCTTGGGATACGACCGGCATGGGGCTGAAAGACGTGGCGGTAAATAACTTCTATTATGGCGTGTCTCAGTTGATTGCCGATCAGGGTGCTTCGCTGACGTTGCTCATTTTGGGCGTGTTCCTGGCCGTGATGACGCTGCTGAAAACCTTGGCCTATTTTGCCTCTTCGGCCGTGATGATACCGCTCCGTACGGGCGTGGTGCGTGATATCCGTAGGCAGGTCTACAATAAGGTGTTGCGTTTGCCGCTAGCTTTCTTTTCTGAAGAGCGTAAGGGAGACATTATCGCCCGCATGAGTGGTGACGTGACCGAGGTGGAGACGTCCGTCACCAGCTCGCTGGATATGCTCATCAAGAATCCCATTCTGATTATCGTTTATTTCGCCACGATGATTGCCGTCAGTTGGCAACTGACCGTGTTCACACTGCTTGTAGTGCCGGCCATGGGTTGGGTGATGGGTACTGTAGGTAAGAAACTGAAGCGGAAGTCGCTCGAGGCACAGAGCAAGTGGAGCGACACGATGTCCCAGCTGGAGGAGACGTTGGGTGGCTTGCGCATCATCAAGGCTTTCATTGCCGAGAAGAAGATGGAAGAGCGTTTCGATAAGTGCAGCAATAACTATCGAGATGCAATCAACCGCGTGGCCACGCGTCAGGCTTTGGCCCATCCAATGAGTGAATTTTTGGGTACGTGCCTCATTGTCATTGTTTTGTGGTTTGGAGGTACACTTATTTTGAACAACAGTTCGGCTATCGATGCTCCGTCGTTCATCTTCTATCTTGTTATTCTCTATAGTGTCATCAATCCGTTGAAGGAATTCTCCAAGGCAGGTTATAACATTCCGAAGGGACTCGCTTCGATGGAGCGCATAGATAAAATTCTTTTGGCTGAGAACCCTATCAAGGAGCCTGCCCATCCGAAGCAATTGAAGGGGCTGGAGCATCAGATTGAGTTCCGCGACATCAGCTTCAGCTACGACGGACGGCGCGAGGTGCTGAAACATGTCAATCTGACCGTACCTTGCGGACGGACTATTGCATTGGTGGGGCAGTCAGGTTCGGGTAAATCGACGTTGGTCGACCTCTTGCCGCGCTATCACGACGTGCAGCAGGGTGAGATTTTGATTGACGGTACCAACATAAAGGATGTGCGCATCCGTGATCTGCGTGCTCTTATCGGCAATGTCAATCAGGAGGCTATTCTCTTCAACGACACTTTCTTCAATAACATCGCTTTCGGAGTAGAGGGGGCTACGATGGAGCAGGTCATTGCCGCGGCCAAGATAGCCAATGCTCACGACTTCATCATGGAGACGCCCGATGGCTACAATACCAATATCGGTGACCGTGGTGGTAAGCTATCTGGCGGGCAGCGCCAGCGCATCAGTATTGCTCGCGCCATTTTAAAGAATCCGCCAATCCTCATCCTTGATGAAGCCACCTCGGCTCTTGATACAGAGAGTGAACGTCTGGTGCAGGAGGCTTTGGAGCGTCTGATGAAGACACGTACCACTATCGCTATAGCTCACCGCCTTTCTACAATTCGCAACGCTGACGAGATTTGTGTCCTCTACGAAGGTGAGATTGTGGAGCGTGGTCGCCACGAGGAGCTGCTCGCTCTGAATGGATACTACAAGCGACTGAACGATATGCAGTCGCTAAGTTGAGAAAAGAGTGAATAAATAGTATGGAACTATTTCCTCCCAAAGTCAGCTGGTACTTCGCCCCAACGGTCGGTTTCCCACTTTAGAATGGGTGTGGTGTAGGAGTTTTCGTGTAGCCATTTCTCTGCCCGTTCTATAAGTTGGAACAGGGCTTCTGTACGTGGTTCGCGAGGAAGCTTAGTCTTGCATTTCTTTTGTTTCACCCAGCTGATTGCATTGCGACTGTCGCTATAGATAGGCATGTTTAGTCCTTTTTGCTTCAGCAGGGCCAATCCATGGACGATGGCCAGGAACTCGCCGATGTTGTTTGTGCCGTAGAGGGGGCCATAATGAAATACTTGTTGGCGTGAGGCTACGTGTACGCCACGATACTCCATCTGACCAGGGTTGCCACTGCAGGCTGCGTCTACAGCCAGGCTGTTTTCTACGACTTCAGGTGAAAGTTCACTATCATCTCTGGCTGCCTTCTGAGGACGTCCTGTTGTCGAATTTTTTTGTCCAATGTAGGCATAGGGTGATGAGGCGAAGGCGTGCTCTGCTTCCTCTAGTGTGTCGAACGATTTAAATTGGGCACCGTCATATCCTTTGGTTTGCAATTGGCAGTCCGTCCAGCTGTCATAGATGCCGGGTATGACGCCTGCCCATACCACGTAGTATTTTTGTTTCTTGCTCATGTGGCAAAGGTACAAATATTTTCTGTTTCTGGCTCTGCGCATTGCAGAATTGCTTATCTTTGTCCACAAACCACAGGCTGTTACTGTAATAGATATGATACGCATCTTTTTGACCGGTTACATGGGTGCCGGAAAGACAACCCTTGGAAAGGCCTTTGCCCGCGAATTGGGACTGACCTTTATCGATCTCGACTGGTATATCGAGGAACGTTTCCATCGTTCTATTTCCGATCTCTTTCATGAGCGAGGTGAGGATGGTTTTCGCCAGCTGGAACGTAATATGTTGCACGAGGCAGGCGAGTTTGAGGATGTCGTTATTTCTACGGGAGGCGGCACGCCTTGTTTTTTCGATAATATGGAGTATATGAATCGTCAGGGGCAGACCGTGTTTCTTGATGTTCCTGTCGAGGTGCTTTTTCGTCGCTTGCGTGTAGCAACTCAGCAACGTCCCATTTTGCAAGGCAAGACGGATGAAGAACTTCGTACCTTTATTGAGGGTGCGTTGGACGGTCGACGCTCTTTCTACGGGCAGGCCCGTTATCGTTTTGACGGCAGTCGTCTGGAGGACCGTCATCAGATAGCAGAGTCGGTCAGCAGCTTGCGTCGTTTGTTGGAGCTGTAAAAGTTTGTCTTTCGTATGTATTTTCGTCCGTAAAAGATGCTGTTACAGGATTTATGTGTATTTTTGTCCACTAAATAATCAAACCTAATAAAAACCGCTAAGTTACAGAAGAATGAGAAAATGGCGTATTGAAGATTCGGAAGAGCTGTACAACATTACTGGTTGGGGCACTTCCTACTTTGGTATCAACGAGAAAGGGCATGTTGTAGTAACTCCTCGTAAGGATGGTGTGGAAGTCGATTTGAAAGAACTGGTCGACGAGCTCCAGCTGCGCGATGTGACGGCTCCCATGCTGGTGCGCTTTCCCGACATACTGGACAACCGCATTGAGAAGGTGTCTTGTTGTTTCCAGAAAGCAGCCGAAGAGTATGGTTACAAGGGTGAGAACTTCATCATTTATCCCATCAAGGTGAACCAGATGCGTCCCGTTGTGGAAGAGATGATCAACCACGGCAAGAAGTTCAACCTCGGTTTGGAGGCAGGCTCGAAGCCCGAATTGCATGCTGTCATTGCCGTCAATACCGACCCCGACTCGCTCGTGGTGTGCAACGGCTACAAGGACGAGAGCTTCATCGAGCTGGCTCTGCTGGCCCAGAAGATGGGTAAGCGTATCTTCCTCGTTGTTGAGAAACTGAACGAACTGAACCTCATCGCTAAAATGGCCAAGCAACTCAAGGTGCGTCCTAACATTGGTATCCGTATCAAGCTGGCTTCTAGTGGCAGTGGCAAGTGGGAGGAGAGCGGCGGCGACGCTAGCAAGTTCGGCCTGACATCTAGCGAACTGCTCGAAGCCCTTGACTTCCTTGAGAAGAAGGATATGAAGGACTGCTTGAAACTGATTCATTTCCACATCGGTAGCCAAATTACCAAGATACGCCGTATTAAGAACGCCTTGCGCGAGGCTTCACAATTCTATGTGCAGCTCCATAAGATGGGCTTCAATATCGAGTTCGTCGATACTGGCGGCGGCATGGGGGTGGACTACGACGGTACCCGCTCTAGCAACAGCGAAAGCTCTGTGAACTACTCTATACAAGAATATGTGAATGACGTTGTATCGACCTTTGTTGATGCGGCCGACAAGCATGGCTTCCAGCATCCCAACATCATCACCGAGACAGGTCGCAGTCTGACCGCCCATCACTCCGTCCTCATCTTCGAGGTGCTGGAGACGGCTTCCCTGCCGCAGATGGACGACGACTGGGAGCCAGGTGAGGATGCCCACGAACTGGTGAAGGAACTCTACGACATTTGGGACAACCTGAGCCAGCGCAGCATGCTCGAGCCTTGGCACGATGCCCAGCAGATACGCGAGGAGGCGCTCGATCTCTTCAGCCACGGTATTGTGGATCTGAACACCCGTGCCCAAATCGAGAAACTCTATTGGAGTATTTGTCGCGAAATCAACTCCATCGCTAGTGGGCTGAAGCACTGCCCCGAGGAGTTCCGAAAGTTGAATAAGCTGCTGGCCGACAAGTACTTCTGTAACTTCTCGCTCTTCCAATCACTGCCCGATTCGTGGGCTATTGACCAGATGTTCCCCATCATGCCCATCCAGCGCCTGGACGAGAAACCCGACCGCGAGGCTACGCTTCAGGACATGACGTGCGATTCCGATGGCAAGATTGCCAACTTCGTCACTTCCCGTCCTGATGCCACGACTTTGCCTTTGCACTCCCTGCGAGATAAGGAGCATTACTACGTGGCTGTCTTTCTTGTGGGAGCCTATCAGGAGATTTTGGGTGACATGCATAACCTCTTCGGTGATACGAATGCTGTGCACGTTTCTGTCAACTCCAAGGGCTACTCCATCGACCAACTTATTGACGGCGAGACGGTGGCCGAGGTGCTTGACTATGTACAGTATAATCCTAAGAAGTTGGTGCGTAAACTTGAGACATGGGTAACTCAGTCTGTTAAGGAAGGACGCATTTCGCTTGAGGAAGGCAAGGAATTCCTGGCTAATTACCGTTCGGGTCTATACGGATATACTTATTTGGAATAACAATTTATCACCATAGAGGACACAGAGTAACACAGAGGAGAATGAGGTTCTGTGTTACTCTGTGTCCTCTGTGGTAAATAACATATATATTAAGATAATGAAAGAGAAACTCACACTCATCAAAGTAGGCGGCAAGATTGTAGAGGAGGAAACTACCCTTTATAAATTGTTGGACGACTTTGCAGCCATTGAAGGATACAAAGTGCTGGTACACGGTGGAGGTCGCTCGGCTACGAAACTGGCTGAACGACTGGGTATCGAGAGTCACATGGTGAACGGTCGCCGCATTACCGATGCCGAGACGCTGAAGGTTGTAACGATGGTCTATGGTGGTCTGGTAAACAAAAACATTGTGGCTGGTCTGCAGGCACGTGGTGTCAATGCCTTGGGATTGACAGGAGCCGACATGGATGTCATTCGTTCTGTAAAACGCCCAGTGAAAGACATCGACTATGGTTTTGTGGGCGATGTAAAACAAGTCAATGCTATGCTGCTGGGCGATTTGATAGCCAAAGGTGTAGTGCCTGTTATGGCTCCCTTGACCCACGATGGAGAAGGCCACATGCTCAATACCAATGCTGATACCATTGCGGGCGAAACAGCCAAGGCTTTGTCAGCCTTGTTTGATGTCACTTTGGTTTATTGTTTCGAGAAAAAAGGTGTGTTACGCGATGAGAACGACGATGACAGCGTTATCCCTACAATCAATCAGGTTGAATTCCATCAATTGGTAGCTGACGGTGTGATACAAGGTGGCATGATTCCCAAGCTGGAGAACTCTTTTGAGGCCTTGGAAGCAGGTGTGTCCGAGGTCGTAATTACCTTAGCATCAGCTATCAACGAACAGGGAGGTACCCGTATCCGAAAATAATTTGAAAAAAAGTAACTATCTACTGTAACTTTTATCCTGCTGAACCGTCAATTCATTAGAAGATGCAGAAAATCGACTTTCGCAAAGATATTCTTCCGCTGAAAGATAAACTCTTTCGGTTGGCTCTGCGGATAACTTTCGACAGAGCAGAGGCGGAGGATATTGTGCAGGAGACGATGATACGTGTCTGGAATAAGCGTGATGAATGGGATGAGTTGGAATCGGTAGAGGCTTATTGTCTAACAGTGGCTCGCAACTTGGCAATCGACCGCAGTGAGAAGAAAGACTCGCAAACGGTGAAACTGACCATAGAAGCAGAACAGACGCCTGATGCATCAAGCCCATATGATCGATTGGTGAACAAGGAACGGTTGAAACTCGTGCACAGATTGGTCGGCGAATTGCCTGAGAAGCAACGATTGATTATGCAATTGCGTGATGTGGAGGGTAAGAGTTATAAAGAGATAGCTGCTGCCTTACGGTTGACGGAAGAGCAGGTCAAAGTAAACTTGTTCAGAGCTAGGCAAAAGGTAAAACAGAAATTTATAGATATAGATAATTATGGACTCTAATTATATAGAACAATTATTGGAACGTTATTGGCAGTGCGATACTTCCCAAGAAGAGGAAGCACAGCTTCGTTCGTTTTTCAATAACGAAGATGTGCCGGCACACTTGCTCCGTTACAAGGATCTGTTCGTATATCAGGAGTTCCTGCAACAAGACGGCTTGGGCGAGGATTTCGACCAGAAGGTGCTGGCGCAGGTAGAAGTACCTGTTGTCAAAGCTCGTCGTATGACATTATCCTCACGTTTCATGCCGTTGTTTAAGGCTGCTGCAGTGATAGCCTTGATGTTTTCATTGGGCAATGTCATGCAACACTCTATTTTCGATAATAATGCAGGAGTTGTTTCTCTTGATACGATTGGGAAGCAGATGTCTACACCTTCAGTAGCACTTTCGGGTAATCCGGCAGATAGTCATGAAAAAGAACTAATGGATAGTTTGGCTCGTGTTGACAAGAAAGGGGAGACCGAAAAAAGATGAATTTTCATTGTTTTTAAATATACATTTTCATTTGCTTTAAAAAATAGTTAGTGTGCTTTATTAAAACGACTTGAGGCTGTGAAGTTTCAATTCTCTCAAAATCTTATAAAAACTAACTAAAAATAAATGGGATGCTGCGTGATGCAGCGTCCCTTTATTTTTATGGTAATTTGTATAAAAAAGTAAAGAAGGTGTGTCAAAACTTAGTTAGAGTATCTGGAGGGTGTGTCGTAATACGCGATTCACCCTCTTTTCTTTATCAACGATAAGAGCGTTGTTAACTTTTTCAAGCAGCGATATTCTGAAGATAATCTCGATATTTTGTTCCCAATAGCTTAAATGAGTGGTAATAAGGCCGTAAAGGTGTTTAATTGGCCAATTTATCCCCTCTTTATTCATCTTGGTACACATCTTTTTTATATTGAAGGCGATGGCCAGGAAGGAAAAGTCCATAAGGACCTTGTCCTTTCCAAAATGACGGAAGCGCTTGTAGTTCATGTTGAATTTTATCTGTCCAAATACAGCTTCCGGTTCTATACACCTTTGCCCTCTGTGTTTCAGTCCTTCTTCGGAACAGAGAAGTTCCCGGGCTTTCTGTTTGTATATCCTGAGTCGGTGATTCAGTTCTATCGTCCTGTTTCCTTTAGCTTTAAAACACAGACATCTTAACGGACACCCTTCGCATCTGACAGCCCTATACCTGGCATATTCGACTACATATCCGGATTCGGTTTTCGTATGCCTGGTACCTGCCCTCTGCATCTTTTGTCCCATTGGACAGACGCAGTAGTCCTGTTCTTCATTGTAGAAAAAGTTTTCGGCTTTAAAAGGATTCGGTTTAAATCTTGGCCGCTGCTCCATGTGGAAACAATTGTATTTGACGTATGCTTCCATCCCGTTTTCCGACATAAAGTGGTAATTCTCTTCTGATCCGTAACCGGAATCAGCAACCACCGTATGAGCCAAACGGCCGTATCTGTCGGCAAAGGACTTCAGAAAGGGAATCATCGTCAAGGTGTCAGTCGGATTCGGAAAAAGAGAATAATCGATAATGAATTGATTTTCCGTAGCAATCTGAAGATTATATCCTGGTTTTGTCTGACCGTTGTGCATGGCATCCTCCTTCATTCTCATAAAAGTGGCCTCTTTGTCTGTCTTGGAATAAGAGTTGCGGTCCTGAAGATTGTCCAGATGGTTATTGTATTCCTGAAGCTTATCTCTATGTGCTTCCAGTTCTTTCAGCTGCTTGCGTTTCTTTCCCAGCGCAGATTTCTGCTCTTTCGTGGATGGTTCTGAAGTCTGTTCAAGAGCAGTGCGTAATTCTCCCGCCATTTCTGTCAGCATGGAAGGAGTAAACTCAATTTCCTCGTTGTTTTCCGAAGCTTTTTCCTGAGCGATGACGTCATCTATTTGGCTTAACAAAACACTGATTTTCTTCATCAGTCGTTCACGGTTTCGCTCAACGCTCTTCCGCCATACAAAAGTATATTTGTTGGCCTTGGACTCAATCTTTGTTCCGTCAATATATTCCACATTCAGACTGATGAAACCTTTGGATGAAAGCAGAAGTACGGTTTGGGTAAACACTTCGTTGATCTCCTTCTTCACCCGATTACGGAAACGGTTGATAGTAATAAAGTCCGGTTTCTCATAACCGGCTAACCAAATGTAATGGATATCACGACGAAGGAGCTTTTCTATTTTCCGGCAGGAGTATATATTGTTCATATAGGCATACAAGATAACCTTTAGCATCATCTTGGGATGGTAAGGACTACGGCCGCATTCTTTGTATAACTTCCTGAAACCTTCAAGATTCAGGCTTTCAACCAAAGCGTCAACCATGCGTATAGGATCGTTTTCTGCAATATCTTCATCGATTCTTTGCGGAAATAGTACCGTTTGGTTGGGAGTGTAGGGACGAAAATGTATCTTTGCCATATGTATAAATCTTTAGGCTTAAAGATACAAAATCTTTAGGTAATAACAAAGCCCCAGCTTGTGAAAGTCGGGGCTTTGTGCTAAACAAAGAAGGTGTGCTTTTTGACACACCTTCTTCACATGTTAGAGAGTTTTGTCTGCCTGTAGGCAGAGGTCAGAGAGAATTTGTCGGTTTAGTTGTTGTTATAATTTATATACCTTTTTCTTCTCAGGATAGTCTAACTCCGGATCTCCTTTGTAGCCAATGGTTCCACTTCCGCTGACACGTGCTTTTAAATGTTCTACAGCATGGCATTTGATATCGCCCGATCCTGCTACGCTGGCTGATATGTTTTGTACTTTGAAGTCATTGGCATAGAGGTCGCCTGATCCAGCCACACTATAATTGGCTTTGTCGGCATTGCCGCTGATTTTCACAGTGCCCGATCCTGCTACGCTTGCATTGACTGACGTAACTAGAGCGTTTTCAATCTTCAGATCACCCGATCCTGCTACAGAGATATCCATGTCGGCTGCTTTAAGCTGTTTGCATTCGATGTCGCCCGAACCTGCTACGTTGGCTGTAAATCCTTGTGAACATTGTATGTTGCTTGCCGTAATGTCGCCCGATCCTGCTACGTTCATCTTCAGTTGGTCGGTTTTCAGTCCGTTGGTGAATTTGAAGTCGCCCGATCCTGCTACGTTAACTGCATTCAGGTCTTCTGATGTTACTCGGATCTCCAGTTTGTTGTAGGACACCTTCACGTTCTTCTTGAACCCCAGATTCAGTTTGCCGTTCTTGACGTAAATGTCGAGCAGGTCGACAATGTTGTCCGAGGTATAGATTTCCACTTTTGGTTTGCCCGATTGCTGTGTATAGGTGACGTCGAGACTACCACTGACGGCTATCTGGTCAAAGTCGCTAACCTTGATTTGTTTGGTCACGTAGTTTTTGCTTGCTTTGACTTCCTTGCCGCCCAGCCAACTGTTGCCTGAGTTGAAATGGTGACTATACGATTGTGCGCAGGCGCTCATAACAGTTGTCAGTAGGAAGATAGAGGTAAGTGTTGTAAACTTTTTCATATTCGTCGATATTTAAATGTTATTTTCTTGCTTTATTTATTAGACGAAAACCGGCTGCCGAACGTTGCAACGGCTGGCGTCTTTTTTTGTTTTTATTTTCTGTTTTCGTAGGTGCAAGAATCGTACCAAAAATGTAAATAGTTGATTATGAGTGGTGAATGAAAATATGGATTGTTCATAATCGGACAGTGTGTTCGCTTTTGTGCACAAAAGTTTTGTGGTTTTGTGCGGAAGTTTGTTCATTTGCAGTCGAAACTCAATAGAGGCAAGGATGATGGAAGGCAAACAACGATGCATGACGGGCCAATCGGTTACGGATGCCGAACTGGGGAGTATCGTGGTGCGAGTCAATGCTCGTGCGCGGCGGCTGATATTTCGGGCAGTAGAGGGCGGTTTTGTTGTGACCGTCCCTTTGGGAGCAACGTGGAGTGATGTGACTAAAGGATTGGAAACTTTGCGCCCCCGTCTGCGTGAAACGCAGGCGCGTCGAAGCGAAAAGTTGATAGACTTGAACTATCGGATTGAAGCGGAGCACTTTAAACTGACCTTGGTAGAGCGGGATATACGTCAGTTTCAGGCACGTTCGGAGCTGGGGATGATGCAGATTCTGTGTCCAAGAGGTACTGATTTTTCTAATTCCCAACTTCAAGTCTGGCTGAAGAAGGTGATAGGTGAGGCCTTGCGGAAGAATGCCAAGCTAGTTTTACCCCCTCGCCTGTATGCCTTGTCGAAGCAACATGGCTTGCCTTTCCACGAGGTAAAGGTTAACTCCAGCTCCGGCCGTTGGGGTAGTTGCTCTACGCGCAGGGATATCAACTTGTCCTATTATTTGTTGCTCCTGCCGCAACACCTTATTGATTATGTGCTTTTGCACGAGCTGACGCATACGCGCATTATGAACCATGGTGCGGAGTTTTGGGAAATGCTTGACCGCCTGACTGAAGGTCGATGCAAGGCTCTGAGACAGGAACTAAAGGCGTTTTCTGCCTCGTTGTGAAGACAGATGTTATTCTTGGGGCAGTTGTTTCACTGTTTCCCCTTCCTTTTCGAAACGGTAAGTTCCTCCCTTTTCACTCAGTTCGAAGAGTGATAATTTTTCTGTCGCATTGTCTACAATCATCAGGGCACTTTCTTCTGCAAAGCGTCGCACTTCGAGGTCGAATGGCGAACGGTCGATGGTCTTGTTCAGCAATAGGCTGTCATTGAGGTATATAGATACGGAGTCGCCTTCGAATCCCTTGACCAGCGAGACGGTATAGTGTTCGGCATAGCGACGGTTTTCGTCATTTTGCAGGCGCATGCTCATGTAGACGAAAAGGACAACCACGAAGATGACGGCAAAGGCCAGGATGCCGTTGCCTATCATGAATTGTTTGTTGGTGTTCAGACGGTGGGTCATAGTAGTGTTCTTTCTTTTTTTGCGTGACAAATGTACCGATAATCTTCGAATTTTCAGCGGGATGATGAATATATTATTCGTTTGCGTGACCTTTCGCTTGCAACAGACGATTAAACTATGTAAATTAGGCGTCTGAACGAAAGCAATGCTTTCCACCAGGGAAAACGGTGTTTTCCTCCTCGTAAAGCGCTGCTTTTCTATGTGAGGTCATAAGATTAAAAAATATAAACGTATTCGTTTAACGGAAAAGAAGGATGAATCAGACACAGACAAACCGCATCGAAGTGGTCGACGCCTTGCGTGGCTTGGCTTTGTGTGCCATTGTGATTGTACATTGTTTTGAGCATTACAATATGTATTACATTCCCGAAAGTGCTCCCCAGTGGCTAACGGCCTTAGATAGAGAGGTATGGAATACCACCTGGTTCTTGCTGGCAGGGAAGGCTTTCTCTACCTTCTCCCTGCTTTTCGGCTTCAGCTTCTTCATTCAGCTCGACAATGCGGCCCGTCGGGGCATGCCTTTCAGGGGGCGGTTTGTCTGGCGTATGTTTCTGCTGCTGCTTTTCTCGCAACTGCATTCTCTTTTCTACAACGGCGATATCTTGTTGCTCTATTCGGTAATGGGGCTTCTGTTGGTGGCTCTTTGTCGTTTGTCCACCCGCGTGGTGCTGACGGTGGCCGTTATCATGATTCTTCAGCCTTTGGAGTGGATTCGTTTGCTATGCACTCTGTTGGATATTCCTTTCCTTAATTATGGAAATCATTGGTTGACCTATGCCAAGTTGGCCAAGCCTGTCATGGAGTCGGGTAATGTGTGGGAAGTCATCGTGTCGAACATCACTTACGGCCAGCTGTACGGCAACTTGTGGCAGATAGAGAACGGTCGCATTTTTCAGATAGGAGGCTTGTTCCTCTTCGGCATGGTGGCCGGTCGGGAGCAACTCTTCAGGAATACGCCGGCCTCCATACGCCGTTGGAAGTGGCTGGTGCTATGGGCTGCCGTGCTGTTTGTACCTTTCCACATTGTGAGGAGTGCCTATCCGGCATGGGTGGAGGGTTGTCCACGGCTAGCCATGCCGCTCGACATCGCTCTTCCTTCTATCAGTAACTTCTTGCTTATGGTGGTGCTTGTCGGCTTGTTCACTCTGATTTGGTACGATCGAGGAGAGGGTTTCAAGTTTCAGCGTCTGTTCATTCCCTATGGCAGGATGAGCCTCACGAACTATATTCTTCAGTCCATTGTCGGTGTGACTCTGTTTTATGGTTTCGGTTTGGGGCTATATCGCTATACGGGCGCCACGCTCTGTCTGCTGATAGCTTTGGGTATCTTTATGCTTCAGCTCCTTTTCAGCCGCTGGTGGCTCAGTCGTCACAGGCAAGGACCGTTGGAATGGGTCTGGAAGAAGCTGACTTGGCTGGGAGCTAAGAGATTTTAGTAGGAGAATGTGTTGAGATTAGCTAAAAAAATCTATTTTTGCCCGTTGTATATGCAGATATTAAGCCTTGATACCTTTGATATGAAATGACATTGCAGGGAGAACATACATTGATTGCGGAACTGAAGCGTGGCTCTAAGGAAGCTTTCGACCGGATATACAAGCTTTATGCCGGTCGGTTGCTGGCCTATTGCGTACATTATACCAAATCTCGTGAGGATGCAGAGGAGATTGTGCAGGATGTGTTTGTTGCTTTATGGAATAGTCGTGAAACCATTCGTCAGGAAGAGACCTTGCATTCTTTGTTGTTCACCATTTCTAAACATCGCGTTATCAATGCCTATCGCTCTACCCTTAATTCTCCTGTTTATGAAGATTATGTGGATTATCAGAATGAGTTGTCTGCAGGCGAGGATTGTGATCGGGTAGAATACGAACAATATGTAAAGATTGTCAAGGATGCCATTCGTCGGCTGCCTTCTACCCAACAACGCGTTATTACTCTTTCGCGTTTCTCTCAACTATCCAATAAAGAGATAGCCGAACGTCTTTCGTTGAGCGAACAGACGGTAAAGAATCAACTTTCCGTGGGATTGAAAACTCTTCGTGAACTACTTGCCAAGGTTCTGGTACTTTCTGTGGCAGGCTTGATATTAAATATTGTGAATAGATGGCTTTAGCATGGTACGTCGAAGCAAAAAATAGTGTCTTTACTAATAGACTGTGAACAATATGGATAAACTGCAACAAAAATATAGAAACGACAACTTGACTCCTGACGAACTAAGACGTTTGCGTGAGGAAGTAAACTCGATGAGTGATGACCGTTTGGAAGATTCGTTACGTGAAGCTTGGGAGTCTGCTGAGGCTTCTTCGAGCGATACCCATCGTTTGGATGAACTGAAGATGCGGATCGACCAACGGCTATTCCCTTCGCATCGAGTTGTGCCTCTCTATTGGAAGGTGCTTCGGATCGCGGCAGCTGTTCTTCTTCCTCTTTTTATGATCGCTACCGTTTACTTGTATCAGGAGAATACCGTTCTTTCTCAGAAAGATTTTGTAGCCACTACAGGTAAGGGAGAACAGGTAACTATTTCTCTGCCGGATGGTACACAAGTAACGTTGAATGCCGAGTCACGCCTTTCTTATAATTTGTCCAATTTCAATTCTGACGAACGTCGGGTGGCATTCGATGGTGAAGGCTATTTTCGTGTAGCCAAGAATCCTTCCAGTCCCTTCTCCATTACTGCAAAAGGATTGAAAGTATCTGTGTTGGGAACCACTTTTAATCTTCGTGCCCGTTCAGCCGACGCCACAGCAGAACTTTCTTTGGAGGAAGGCAGTGTTCGTTTCCAATCCTTGAAGACCGGGCAGGGTGTTATCTTGTCACCCAATCAGAAAGCAATTTTAGATCAGATACATGGAACCGTAACTGTTGAGGAAAGTAGTTATACCACAGATGCTTCTGCCTGGAGACGTGGGGAATTGGTATTCCGTAATGTACCGTTTGCGGAGGTTCTAGAAGAGATAGAGGAGATCTATCATGTGTCTATTGCTATAGAGACAAAAGGATTAAACTATCAGGATGATTTGTTTACAGGGGTTCTGAGTCGTACGAATATCAATGAAGTATTGGAAGTGATCGAACACTCGTATCATCTGAAGGCCACGTTGAAGGATGGAACCATAAGGTTGGTGAATTTACACTAAAGATTGGATAGGGTAGCATTGGGTTAAATCCTATTTCTCAGCATAGTGCTTTAAGCTTTATGTACGGGAATAGGATTTTTTTGTTTTATATGTTCTTTAACATGTGTTTTCTTTGGTACGAATTTGCTTTGGTCTTGTCTTTACTTATAGACAAGCTTGTTAAACCTTTTAATTTTCAGTAATCATTAATCTAATAACCGAAAAGAAACATGAATAATCAATTAAAGTTGCAGAGATTGCTTTGCGTGGCGGTTTGTTTCTTCTGTATAGGCATTATGACAGCTTTTGCTCAAGAGCAGAAAGTAACTGTCGAGCTGAAGAACGCTACCTTGAAGCAAGTTTTCAAGAGTATTGAGGGACAGACTACCTATCGTTTCTCCTATCGGAATACGTTGGTGGATGACAAAAGTGACATTACTATCTCGAAACGTCAGGTCGGTGTTTCTGTTGTGCTCAACGAGGTATTAAAAGGGCGTAATCTGACGTATACTATTGTATCTCCAAAGTCCATTGTTATCAGTGATCTGAAGGAGCAAGCTACTCTATCGAAGAATAAGCGCGTGTCTGGTACTGTGAAATCGGCCAATGGAGAGCCAATTATTGGTGCGAATGTTAAGGTAACAGGTACTACAATTGGTTGTATTACTGATTTAGATGGAAATTTTACGCTTGACGTACCAGAGGATGGTCAATTGACAGTTTCTTATATTGGTTTTCAGACATTGGAAGTGCCTATAGGTGAAAAGTCTTCATTGAGTGTTGTGTTGAAAGAAGATATGGAGATGCTGGATGAGGTCGTAGTCGTTGGATATGGTTCCCAGAAGAAAGTGAATGTAATCGGTTCGATTTCTACGGTAGACAGCAAGGTCTTGGAAGCGAGATCTACTCCCAATGTAACGAATATGTTGACCGGACAGATGCCTGGTGTGACTATTACGCAGACCAGCGGTAATCCTGGTCAGGATGGAGGTACCATCCGTATTCGTGGTGTAGGTTCTTTCGGTGCCACTCCCGACCCGTTGGTATTAGTGGACGGTTTACCTGGTGACTTGAATACCCTGAGCCCTGCTGATATTGACAATATTTCGGTTCTGAAAGATGCTTCTTCAGCAGCTATTTATGGCTCGCGTGCAGCCAATGGCGTCATCCTTGTAACAACCAAAAGAGGCAAAGAAGGAAAGGCTCGTGTCGTCTACAATGGATCTGTAGGCATGAGCCAGGCTACCGAACTTCCCCAAATGGCCCATTCTTATGAGTATGCGGAATTTTATAATATGGCTATGGGGACTGAAACGTATACCAAGGAACAAATTCAGAAATATCGTGACGGTTCGGATCCTGACAATTATGCTGACGAAATGTATCTGGAGGATTTGCTCGGTGGCCATGCTTTTCAGACCAAACATGACTTGAGTGTGAACGGAGGTAATGACCGTGTGCAATATATGGCCTCTTTGGGCTATCTGCGTCAGGATGGTTTACTGGAAAATAACTATTTTAATCGCTATAATGCTCGTTTGAACTTGAATGCAAAGCTGGCGGAGAACATAGACTTGAGCATCCGTGTGAATGGTATGACATCGGATCGCCATGAACCTTCGACGCCGGGTATTCTGGATCAAGCTGGTTATAAAGGAATCATTAGCCAAGGCGTTCGTTATCCGGGTTTGGTACCCACGAGATTACAGAATGGTGAGTATGGGCTGGGGCCGAAATTGCAGGGTACGCCTGTGGCATGGCAGGAATGTGCTTCTTTCTATCGTGAGGATAATGACAGATTTGAAGGGAGTGCCGAGTTATCTTGGAAAGTACTCAAGGGGCTCACTTTAAAGGCCATAGGAGGCTATAACTATAGCTTGAATCATATCCGCCACTATCGTGCCGATATGACGTTGACGGGTGATAGAAGTACAGGACCTTCCAGTCTTGAGGATGATATGACTCGTACCGCGTACAAAACATTTCAGGCATTGGCTGATTATAACACGACAATAGCCGAAAAGCATAACTTGGCAGTGTTGGTAGGTTATACATGGGAGGACGAAAGCCAGCGTGGTGTAGGCGGTTATCGCATGAATTATCCTTCTGATGATGTTCCTTATTTAGATGCCGGCGGAGCTGACGGACAAACCAATTCGGGGGGAGGTTATGATTGGGCTATTCAATCCGTGTTTGGACGTTTGACTTATAATTATGACCAGCGCTATTTGTTTGAAACGACCATGCGTTATGATGGCTCGTCCCGCTTCCCTTCTGATTCAAAATACGGTTTCTTCCCTTCGGTAGCGGTAGGATGGCGTATTTCAGAAGAATCTTTTTGGAAAGAAAATGAGAATTTGGAATGGTTTAACAATCTGAAGGTGAAAGCTTCTTACGGCGTTTTGGGCAATAATAATATAGGTAATTATCCATATCAGTCGGTGTATACTCTTGGTCAGGGACAAAATTATGTGTTTGGCGGTGTCTATACCCAGGGGGCTTCAATTACCACTTATGTGGATCCTACTTTGAAATGGGAACGTACGCGTACGATGGATTTCGGTATCGAAACGGCGTTCTTTAACAATAAGCTTACTCTTAATGCTTCTTATTTCTATCGCAAGACAACTGACGTCCTTTACAAACCTTCTGCCAGCTATTCGTCTATCTTCGGTCTGAATGTATCTGAAGTCAATACCGGTGAAGTTGAGAATAAGGGTTGGGAATTTGAGATAGGTCATCAAAACCAGATTGGCAAATTCAAGTATCATGTCAATGCAAATTTCTCTATTATCAACAATAAAGTGTTGACTTTGGGTGTAGGTAATGTGGAGCAGAACAACGGTATGGTAGGTAATGGAAGCGATTTGTTTATTGGTTATCCAATGAATATGTATTATGGTTATAAGACAGATGGTGTCTTTCTGTCCGATGCAGAAGTGGCTAACTGGTATGACCAAAGTAGCATTGCTCCGGGTTCCGTAGCTGGTGATATCCGTTATGTGGATACGACAGGCGACGGCATTGTGAATGCCGACGATCGTGTATTCTTGGGCTCTTCCATTCCGAAATATACTTTTGGATTGAATTTGGGGGCGGAATATGCAGGATTTGATTTCAGCATGTTGATTCAAGGCGTAGCCCATGTGAACAGCTATCTTTCCGGCTATTCAGGTTGGGCCTTCTATGGCGAAGGAAATATCCAGAAATGGCAAATGGAGGAATGCTGGAACGTGCAGACGGATAACCGTTATCCTGGCTATCCAAGATTGGAAGTAATGTCGAATGCGGGTTCGAACAATACGTTGACATCGGATTTCTGGCTCTTGGACGGCTCGTATGTAAAGGTGCGTAACATCCAGTTGGGTTATACTTTGCCTCAGACTGTTGTCAAGAAGTTCGGCGCAAGCGGATTGCGGCTGTATGTGTCGATGGACAATCCTCTTAGTTTTAACAAGTTCCACGAAGGATGGGACCCGGAAAATGGGAATGATAATGGCAATTACTATCCCATCATGTCTACTTATACCTTTGGTTTAACTTTAAATTTTTGATGGATATGAAAAATATAAAATATACAGCTTTGGCTCTGTTGGCGGCTACCACTTTTTTTCAGTCGTGTGACCTGGAGCGAGTTCCGTTAACTGATCTTTCTGAAGAGACTTTTTGGGAACAGGAGAAAAATGCGTCGTTGGCGTTGACTTCTTTGTATAGAGGGGGGATAACGAACGGCCTTGAGTATAGTGTTTCGGACTTTTGGTCTTATCACGGCCTGCTTCTGATGGAACATTTGTCGGACAATGCTTTTGACCGTCGCGGAGAAAGCAATCCGTTTTTTAACATTTCAAGTGGCAAGTTGACGAATACGAATACCTTTATTCTGAACTATTGGACATCTGCCTATTCACGTATCGGCAAGTGTAACCGCTTTTTGGAAGGTATTGCTTCGGCTTCCGATTCGGAGAGTAAGACGAGGATGATAGCCGAGGCTCGTTTCTTGCGTGCTACACAATATCATTATTTAGCCAGTTATTTTAAGGATGTGCCTTTGGTGACGGAAGTGCTGACCGGTGAAGAGTCGAATAATGTGAAGAAAGAAACGCAGGCTAATATTCTGTCTTGGTGTGCAAATGAATTTAAGGAAGCCGCTGCCGATCTGCCGCGTTTCAAGGATCTGGCTTCTTCCGAAACGGGCCGTGCCACCAAGCAGGCAGCACTGGCATTCCTGGGGCGGACTTGTATGTTGCAGAAAGATTGGGCTGGAGGAGCTGCTGCTTATAAGGAAATCATTGATTATGGTGACAATGATATCCATGCCAAATATAGCGAACTGTTTTGGCCGGGAACCGGCGTGGGAAACAAGGAAAATATCTATTATATCGCTTATCTGGAGAATTTCTTCGGTGCTGGTTTCCCTCAGCAGATTTTGTCGGCCAAGGATGGCGGATGGAGCTTGTCCAATCCTTCGGCTGGTTTGTTTGAAGCGTATGAATTTTTAGATGGTACTCCTTTCAGTTATGATGATTCTCGTTATAATCCGAATAATCTAGGCGAGAACCGCGATCCTCGTTTGGATTATTCAATCTATTATAATGGTAGCACTTTCATGGGGACGGAATATCGTATGAGCCCTGATTATGATGCCTCGTTGAAAGAACGTATTGACTATTCTTCCGAAGCATCTAAAACAGGCTATATGTGGCGTAAATATTTTGATGAGAATCCTATTGCCGATCTAACCAGTTATAGCGCTGTGACTCCCATAATACGTTATGCGGAAGTTCTATTGAGCTATTTGGAATGTTTGATAGAGAGTGGGCAGTCTATTAATCAGTCTATTTTGGACGCTACCATCAATAAGGTTCGTTCACGTGCGGATGTAAACATGCCGCCCAAGACCGAGACAAATCCGGCTGTATTGCGTGAACTGGTGAGAAATGAGCGTCGTGTGGAACTGGCCTTTGAGGGTATCCGTTATTGGGATCTGTTGCGATGGGGGATTGCGCATGAAGTTTTGGTCGGAGAAATCTGGGGCGCTCCTTATCCCGATTCTCCGTTGTATGCCACTTCTACTAAGGAAGTGGACCCGACGGGACATTGCCGTTGGTATGTCGGTCGTCGTGACTTCCGCAATCCGCAGGATTATCAGTGGCCAATCCCGATATCCGAACAGAACGTCAATCCGAATCTTCGTGAATAACGCATTGGTGTGAAAAAGGAATGGGCATACCGGAATGAAAGACTGTGACAGTTTAAGTTCCGGTATGTTTAATATTACTTTATAATGTAAATAACTTATGAAACAATCTCTTCTAACTTTCACTTTATTATCTCCTGTGCTGGCTGGAATAGCCGCAGGAGCAGAAACACCTAAAAAGAATAAAAAGGTGCAGGAACAGGAAAAGCCCAATGTGGTGATTATTTATGCAGATGATTTAGGATATGGTGATTTGGAGTGTTATGGTGCAGAAGGCGTGAAGACACCTAATGTGAACAAGCTGGCTTCTGAAGGTATTCGTTTTACAAATATGCATGCTGTGGCTGCTACCAGTACACCCTCGCGCTATTCACTGCTAACAGGTGAGTATGCCTGGCGTAAACCAGGAACAGATGTGGCTGCTGGTAATGCTGGGATGATAATCCGTCCGGGGCAATATACCTTGGCGGATATGTTCAGTCATTGTGGCTATACGACAGGAGCTTTTGGTAAATGGCACTTAGGACTGGGCGAGAAGACTAGTGAACAGGATTGGAATGCTCCGTTACCCTCTTCTTTGGATGATTTGGGTTTCGATTATCATTATATTATGGCTGCCACCGCCGACCGTGTGCCTTGTGTTTTTATAGAGAACGGAATGGTGTCCAATTATGATCCTTCCGCACCGATTGAAGTAAGTTACATTCAGAACTTTCCAGATGAACCTACCGGAAAAGATAATCCCGAGTTACTCTATAATTTGAAGCCCAGCCACGGACATGACATGTCCATTGTTAATGGCATCAGTCGTATTGGTTTTATGAAAGGTGGAGGCAAGGCCTTGTGGAAAGACGAGAATATTGCTGATTCCATTACAGCCCATGCTGTGGATTTTATCAAGGCTCATCAGCATGAACCTTTCTTTATGTATTTTGCGACGAATGATGTACATGTTCCTCGTTTTCCGCATGAACGTTTCCGCGGACAATCGTCCATGGGCTTGCGGGGTGATGCGATTGTGCAGTTCGACTGGAGTGTTGGGCAGATTATGCAGACTCTTGAAGAATTGGGTATAGCCGACAATACACTGATTATACTTTCGAGCGATAATGGTCCGGTTGTAGATGACGGATATCTGGATCAGGCTGAGGAATTGCTTGGTAATCATAAGCCTACGGGCCCGTATAGAGGGAATAAATATAGCGCATATGAAGGTGGTACAATGGTTCCGTGTGTTGTACGTTGGCCTAAGAGTATCTGCCCGGGCAAAGAGTCAGATGTCTTAATGTCGCAGGTGGATTGGATGGCTTCGTTGGGTGTACTGATTGGCGCTAAGTTGCCCGAAGGAAGTGCTCCTGACAGTTTTGATCGTTTGGGAAACTTGTTGGGAACTGATAATTCAGATCGGCCTTGGGTGATTGAACAATCGGCAAATCATGTTCTTTCTGTGCGTACGAGAGAGTGGAAATATATTGAACCGAATGATGGACCGAAGATGATAACATGGGGACCTAAGATTGAGACTGGTAACAACAGTACGCCGCAATTGTATCGTATGACGGATAAACTGGACGAACAGGAGGATGTAGCTTCTCAATATCCTAAAATCGTTTTTGACTTTGAAATGTTGTTACGCAAGGTTCGGGCAGGTAATCTGAAACCGTGATAGGATGGGGAGATAATGCATGCCTCAAAATGAAAAAGTCTCAAATTAAGTTTCGGATGTTTCGGAATTTGAAAAGGAGGCTGTTTCAAAATAAAAAATAGAGATAGGCTTACTTGCAATCTATAAGCTACAACATAATAATCTCCTGCTTTTAGTCCTATAATTGCAATAAGCAAGGGCTAAAGCAGGAGTTTTTTACTTCTAAGTTTCAATCTATAAGATTTTTACTTTTGCAATTCTATTTTGAGACAGCCTCGACTTTTCTATAAAGAACGATAGATGTTTCTTTAGAGGGAGAATATAAACGTTTGTTATTTTCAGGGAACAAAGTGAAGATTCTTTAAAACCGTTACTTGCGGATCCAAATCCCTCACTTCGTTCCTTTAAATGACATAACGTTTTGATTATACTTTTTTATTTTGAGACAGTCCTTTTAGTCAGTTTATATTCTCTTCACCCAATACCCATTCCCATACCTTGTGTGTACCCTTTGCCCCAACTGGGCCAACAAGCGGCTGAACGAAGTACAGGAGCAATCTTTTAAGGCAGCGGGATTCTTTTTCTTCAGCACGGTATAAATATCTGCCGCAGACATCAGGCGGGCACCTTGCTCGCCTGTCTCGGCAAACGCAAAGCAACTGCCAATAAGTTCTTCGGCGGGCGTTATGCGGTAGAAAGGACGGTTAGCAGCCTGGATTTCTGCCTCTTCGGCCTTGCTGAACCAACAACGCTCGCCGTTATTCAACTCATGCAGCAATTGGGCATAAAGCTGGGCGTGGTCGATGGGGGTCGTACAGTCGATGGCATGCTCCACTTCCACGCAAATGAAACGGCGGCTGCCCGAAAGGTCGGTCAGCAGGTCACGGCGGTTGCTCGTGCCAATGAATGAGGCAATTCTTGGCAAGGCTTCGGCTGAACGGCGGTAGGCACGGCGCACACGAAGGTCTTCCATCTGCATCAGGTTCTTCAGCTGGGGCATCCGGCTGACGGGAAGGCGGTCGAACTCGTCGAGGTTGATCAGACCGTAGGAGGCCAGTTTGTTCTCCGCCGACGAGGCGTTGGTCAGGTCGAAGCTCTCTGTGAAGTAATCACGCAATTCTTGGGGGAGCAACATACGACAGAAAGTGGATTTACCCAACCCCTGTGTGGGGCTGACCAAAAGCGGAGCCGCACTATTGGCCCTGCGGCCACGGTTGCCCGAGCCTGTCCACTGAGCTGTGACGGCCAGCATCCAGCGGTGAAAGGAACGTACCCAAACGTCTTTATCGGATACACGTTTTGCCAACTCCGTTACGCGGTCTTTACCGTCCCATTCGGGCAGGTTCTTGAAATAGAGTTCGAAGGGATGGTAGGCTTGTACGTGGTCGGATTCCACATATCGCTTGATGTCACGATCCCAGCACTCCACACCGTTTTCGATGGCACTGAGAGCAATGCCGTTCAGGGTGCGGCTGTCTACGGGTGTATAAGTAAGATGGTGAGCTTCATCGGCTTTTTCTGCATTCAGACGGGCACATTCCGTCCGCTCCGTCAGCAGATTGTAGCGGAAAGCGTAGTGCAGCTTCAGGTAGCGTGAGAGGCGTTGTATCATCCGCTTTTGTTTCGGTTCCTTTTCTCTTTTTTCTATATCTACAGATTTTTGTTCTTTCGTAGCAGTTGGAGCGGCTTCTATCCATTCTGTCACCTCATCCTGCCCGTTCAGGCTGAACATGCGCTTTTCAGGGCTCGCCTGTTGCGGCTTCCAAGTCAGGCGGACGGTGAACTCGCCGTCGCCTGTCACGAGAAAGGCCTGTCCTTCGGGCAGACTGGAACAAGCACGGTTCAGGTCGGCAAGCAGCCGGTCGTACGACGAAACGGATGGTTCTTCACGAAAAAAGAAATCTCTCAATTGGCAGATCAGATTCATAGGCGTATCTTTTTCTCGTAAAGATACGACATCAAAAAGGCGAAGTCAAGTTTTTCAACGTAAATAACGGACGATAATCAACAATAATCAACGGAAATCAACATTGCATTGCTTTCACAAATTGATTTCAGAGCTTATTGGCTGTGAATTCATTGTAAACTGTTTAAATTCAGCATTTTGCAATGAAACATGCCTAATCCCCGTATTTGTACGCTTTTGCTTTCACCATAACTCTCACGTTTAAAGTAAGATACGACGATTGTGAAGCCGTGAAGCCATTTTAGGGTAAACGTATTTTTACTTATGAATGTGAAAGCATCGTTTTCGGTAAAACGGTGTTTTGTTCCTTGTAAAGCAATGCTTTCTTGAGAATAAAACGGTGTTTTGTGTCAAAGGGGACATTGGAGAATAGGGAAGATAACTTGGCTGGTATAAACATGGACTTGACGGGCGTAAAGAGGGACTTGGGAAGTGTAACTATGGACTTGGTGAAAGGGGATATTGAAAACTATGTTTTCATTTGTTTCTGCTTTCAACTTTCCCTATCTTTTGATAAGATAGGAGGCGTCTCAGCAAAAAAATCAAGCAAGCTTGTTTCTTCTGCTTTCAACTTTCCCTATCTTTGTCGTGGATTGTTTAAACTAAATAGGACATGAAAAAATATTTATTATTGGGCTTTCTGCTGATAGCAGGGCTTTGTTGTACGTATGGGCAAGCCATCACGCCGGCTGAGGAGCCTAATCAGACGCAGCGTGAACTGATAGAGCGCGGGTATGGTATGTTTGTTCATTTTGGGGTGAATACTTTCTCGGGCGATGAATGGTCGGACGGGACAGTGCCGGTGGATAAATATAACCCGACACGTTTGGATTGTGACCAGTGGGTACGGGTGGCACGTGATGCTGGTTTCCGATATGTGTTGCTCGTAACGAAGCACCATGACGGTTTCTGCTTATGGGACAGCCAATATACGGATTACGATGTGGCTTCTTCGCCCGTTAAGACGGATGTGGTAAAGGCGGTTTCGGATGCCTGTCGGAAATATGGACTTCAATTTGGTGTTTATTATTCGTTGTGGGACAGGCACGAACCGTCGTATCGTGATAAGGATCCGAAGAAATATATCGACTATATGATTGGGCAGCTTCGGGAGTTATTTTTGAACTATGGTCCGATTTGTGAATTATGGTTTGATGGCGGTTGGGACCGTCCTGTAAAGGATTGGGATCTTCCTCGTGTATATGCCGAGGTGAAGAAGATGCAACCTAACTGTGCTATCGGGGTGAATCATACGGTGGTCGATCGTGAAGGAAGCCGTAAACATATTTTGCCGGATTCGATGCTGGTGGACAATAAGTATTATCTGCAATACTTCCCTACGGATTTCCGCTTGTGGGATCCTAAGATTGCGCACAAGCTTGACAAGAAGCAATATCTGTATGGTGGGAATTCCTACTATCTGCCGTTTGAGCATACGGTCTGCATCAGTAAGGAGTGGAACTGGTTTCAGAAGAATACCCCCAAAACGGTGCGTAGCCTGGATGAATTGGAAGAATTGTTCTATTGGTGTACTTCGGGCAACAATACATTGGTGGTCAATGTCCCTCCCGATCAGACGGGACGTATCCGCGAGAATGAGGCCAATCATATCATTGCGTTGAACAAGGAACGTTTGCATTTGTATCAAGACCGCCCGCTGCCCGTAGGAAGTGCGTGGCTGACTGAGGGTGGGATGGCTACGGCTTCATCGGTTTATGAAAACAATGAAGAACAGTATGGTGCAGCTTATGCGATCGACGGAGGAATGCAAACCCGTTGGGCGGCGGACGATGTGCATGCGGAACTCGTCATTTCGTTCGACGGCATGAAATCGTTCAACAAGGTCGTAGTGTTTGAGCATTGTGATGCGGTGAATTCTTTTGACGGCTTCTCGAACAAACGTGTGAATCGGATACAATCCTATCGTATCGATATCTGGAAAGATGGCGATTGGGAGTGTGTATATGTTTCTGACGAACCGATGGGAGATTGTAAGGTGATCAGATTTCCTTATATCTATCAGACAGACAAAATTCGTCTGAAAGTGCTGAATGCTTCCTTGCCTCCATCGATTGACGAGATATATGTTCAGGAAGTCGACTGATATTTGCTGTTTTCGAAAAAAATTACGAATATTGCACCTCTACACAAACATTGGATAAGATATGAAAACGATATTTAGTATTGTGTTCGCTTTTTTGTGCGCAATCGTCTGCTCCGCACAAGTCTTGACTTTACCTGCCTCGGAGGCAGTGTCGCCTGGTATGTGGATCTGTTATCGTATGGATCTGCGCTTGGAGGACGAGCCGTCGGATGTGGAACTTCGCGTCGCGGCGGACAGCAAGTATTGGCTTTGGGTGAATGGCGAATTGCAGGTGAGGGAAGGCGGACTGAAGCGGGGACCCAATCCGAAGGATACGTATTGCGACGTGCTTCGTGGGTCGCAGGGCTTGCGCGAAGGCGACAATACGGTGGCCGTATTGGTGTGGTACTTTGGCAAGGACGGGTTCAGCCATCGCAATTCGCCGACGCCGGGGTTGGCTTTCCACTTGTCGGTGGACGGTAAAGTACTGGATACGGACAAAGCTTGGAAGGTATGCAGGCATCCTGCCTATTATTTGCCTGAAGGAGAAGAGCCCAACTATCGTTTGCCCGAGTCGAACATCGGATTCGATGCCGCGAAGGACATTGCTTTTCAGCAACCCGACTATGATGACAGCAGTTGGAGCAAGGCTCGACGGGTGTCGTTGGAGGAGGCCGGATGGAATCAGTTGGTGGATCGTCCCATTCCTCAATGGAAAGACTATGGCCTGAAAACCTATACAAGGACGGAGCGGCAGGGAAATCAGATTCTAGCTTATTTGCCCTACAATGCGCAGATAACTCCTTATCTGAAAGTAAAGTCGGTAGCCGGCCGAAAGATTGACATCCGTACGGATGACTATCGGGGTGGTTCGGCTACAAATGTGTTTGCCGAATATATTACGCGTGAAGGCGTTCAGGAGTTTGAATGTCGCGGATGGATGAACGGCCATTATGTCATCTATACCATCCCTGAAGGTTGTGAGGTGCTGGAGCTGAAAAATCGCGAGACGGGATATGAAACGAATTTTGCAGGCAATTTCTGGTGTGACGATCCTTTCTTGACCCGCCTGTGGACGAAGTCGCAACGTACACTCTACATCACGATGCGCGACACCTATATGGATTGCCCCGACCGGGAGCGGGCGCAATGGTGGGGCGACGTGGTGAATGAACTTGGCGAGGCTTTTTATGCCTTGGACGAGAAGGCACATCGGCTGACGCGCAAAGGCATCTGTGAGCTGATGGACTGGCAGCGAGCGGACAGTACGATCTTTGCCCCTGTGCCTGCTGGCAATTACAAGGACGAACTGCCCATGCAGATGCTGGCCAGTGTGGGCTATTATGGATTCTGGACGTACTATATGGGGACGGGCGACAAGGAACTGATTGAATACGTGTTTCCCAAAGTGAAGAAATACATCCATGTCTGGAAGACGTCCTCCGACGGACTGGTTATTCCCCGCAAGGGTGGATGGACATGGGGTGACTGGGGCGACAACAAGGATATGGAACTTCTGTTCAGCCTGTGGTATTCCATCGCTTTGGACGGCTATGCCCACATGGCCCGTCTGGTGGATGAGCCGGCAGAAGCACGTTGGGCGGACGAAACCAATGACCGTCTGCGCAAAGTCTTCCATCAGAAGTATTGGACGGGGGCGTATTACAAGTCGCCCGACTATGAGGGACAACCTGACGACCGTGCCCAGGCCTTGGCCGTTGTGGCGGGTGTGTTGCCTAAGGAACTTTATCCGACTATTCGTCCTTTCTTCCGTCAGCAGTACCATGCCAGCCCTTATATGGAAAAATATGTCTTGCAGGCCCTTTGTGAGATGGGATACTATCAGGATGCGATGGACAGGATGAGGCTACGCTACGAAGCGATGGTGGACAGTCCGCTGACCACCTTGTGGGAAGGCTGGGGCATCGGCAAGGAAGGCTTTGGAGGTGGTAGTTATAACCATGCCTGGAGCGGAGGCCCGCTGACTATCTTGAGTAGTTACGTGGCTGGCGTGAAGGTGGTAGAGCCTGGCTTTAAAGTCTTTTCGATTTGTCCCAATTTAGGAAACTTGAGCCATGTGAAAGTGACGGTGCCGCTTGCGGGCGGACGCTTCATCGAGGCCGATGTGAAAAAGGATACAGAGCGATGTGTGCTTGAACTGGCAGTGCCCGAATGTACGGCTGGATTGGTGGACTTGCCTGACGGATATACACAAATGCGTGTGAATGGGAAACCTGCCGAAGCAGGAATGGTATTGAAAACAGGCGTTTGGAAGATCGAGTTTGGAAATCTTCCTGATAAATAAGATTTGAGCAGATTATGGAAAAGACATGGAGGTGGTTTGGTAAAAAAGATCCGATTACGTTGGACATGCTCCGACAAATTGGTGTGGAAGGCATTGTGACGGCGTTGCACGATATCCCCAACGGCGAGATCTGGCCGCTGGAGGCGATTGCGGAGCTGCGCGACTATATAGAACGGGCAGGATTGCGCTGGTCGGTGGTGGAAAGTTTGCCCGTGAGCGAAGCCATCAAGTATGGTGGCAAGGAGCGCGATCGCCTGATAGAAAACTATGGAATAAGCCTGGCAAACCTGTCGAAAGCAGGGATCAAAACAGTGTGTTATAATTTCATGCCCGTCATCGACTGGATACGTACTGACTTGAACCATCGATGGGAAGACGGCTCTTCCTCGTTGTATTTTGACAAGATACGTTTTGCCTACTTCGATTGTCGGATTTTGCAACGTAAAGGGGCTGAAGCTGACTATACGGCGGAAGAATTGCAGAAGGTGGACGAGCTAGCAAAGACCATTACGGATGAAGAAAAGTATGAGTTGATAGATACTGTAATTGTCAAGACGCAAGGCTTTGTGAATGGCAATATTGACGGCCATACGCCCGATCCTGTACAATTGTTTAGAGAACTTTTGTCGCGCTACGAGGGGATCGACCGCCATCAGCTGCGTGACAACCTGTGTTATTTTCTGTCAGCCATCATGCCTGTCTGCGATGCTTGCGGCGTGGATATGTGCATACATCCCGATGATCCGCCTTATCAGATGCTGGGATTGCCTCGTATTGTTACTTCGGGTGAAGACATCGACTGGCTGCTCAAGGCGGTGGACAATCCTCACAACGGGTTGACCTTCTGTGCCGGTTCGCTGAGTGCAGGTTTGCAGAATGACGTGGTCGAACTTGCCCGTCGCTTTGCCTCACGTACTCGTTTCGTGCATTTACGTAGTACAAATGTCATGGAAGATGGAAATTTCATGGAAGCGTCCCATCTGGAAGGGCGCGGACGCGTGCCTGAGCTGGTTGCTTTTTACGAAAAGAATCTGCCCGATGTGCCTATGCGTGTCGACCATGGCCGGCTGATGTTGGATGATAGAAACAAGGGCTATAACCCCGGTTATTCCTTCCATGGACGGATGCTTGCATTGGCTCAGGTGGAAGGTATGATGGCAATGGTGCGTAAATTTCCGACTTTTTTCTCCTAATATTTTGTAGTCGAACAGATTATTTATATCTTTGCAAACGGAAACGGATGAAAGGTGGAGGGGCAATCAAGCTCCTCTTTTTTATTCTTATACGGTTTATATGATAGAGAAAAAAACGATTTGTGAAATTGTAGAAGATTGGTTGAAGGACAAAGATTACTTCCTGGTGGAGGTAACGGTGAGTCCTGATGACAAGATTGTGGTGGAGATCGACCACAAAGACGGTGTTTGGATAGAAGATTGTGTGGAGTTGAGCCGCTATATCGAATCCCGCCTGAACCGCGACGCGGAGGATTTCGAACTGGAAGTAGGCTCGGCCGGTATCGGACAGCCTTTCAAGGTACTTCAGCAGTACATGAACCACATTGGTGAGGAGGTAGAAGTGCTGACCAAGGATGGACGTAAACTGAGTGGCGTACTGAAGGAGGCCGATGAACAGCATTTTACGGTTACCATCCAGAAGAAAGTGAAGGAAGAGGGCATGAAACGCCCGAAGATGGTGGATGAAGATTTGAACTTTACGTACGAAGAAATAAAATATACTAAATACTTAATCAGTTTTAAATAAGATTATGGCCAAGAAAGAAGAGACTGTCAGCATGATTGACACATTTTCGGAGTTTAAGGAGCTGAAGAATATCGACAGAACCACGATGGTGAGCGTACTTGAGGAGTCGTTCCGTAGCGTGATTGCGAAAATGTTTGGTACGGATGAGAATTACGACGTCATTGTAAACCCCGATAAGGGTGACTTCGAAATCTGGCGTAACCGTGAGGTGGTTGCCGATGAGGACCTGACGAACCCTAATCTGCAGATATCCCTGAGCGAGGCACAGAAAATAGATGCTTCGTACGAAGTGGGTGAAGAAGTGACAGACGAGGTGAACTTCGCGAAATTTGGCCGTCGTGCCATCCTGAACTTGCGCCAGACGTTGGCCTCCAAGATATTGGAACTGGAAAAAGACAGCCTTTACAACAAATATATCGACAAGGTAGGAACGGTTGTGAATGCCGAAGTCTACCAGATTTGGAAGAAAGAAATGCTGCTGCTCGACGATGAAGGCAACGAATTGCTGCTGCCTAAGACCGAGCAGATACCGAGCGACTTCTATCGTAAGGGAGAAACAGCCCGTGCGGTGGTGGCTCGTGTAGACAACAAGAACAACAATCCGAAGATTATCTTGAGCCGTACTTCTCCCGTCTTCTTGCAGCGTCTGTTCGAGATGGAAGTGCCTGAAATCAATGATGGTCTTATTACCATCCGTAAGATAGCCCGTATCCCTGGCGAACGTGCCAAGATTGCTGTAGAAAGCTATGACGACCGTATTGATCCGGTAGGCGCATGTGTCGGTGTGAAGGGAAGCCGTATCCACGGTATTGTACGCGAACTTCGCAATGAGAACATTGATGTCATCAATTATACTTCGAATGTACAGCTGTTCATCCAGCGCGCGTTGAGTCCTGCCAAAATTTCTTCCATCCGCTTGAATGAGGAAGAACGCAAGGCAGAAGTGTTCTTGAAACCAGAAGAAGTTTCGTTGGCTATTGGTAAAGGTGGTTTGAACATCAAGTTGGCCAGTATGCTGACTGAATATACCATTGATGTCTTCCGCGAAATTGATGGAAATGTGGAAGATGAAGATATCTATCTGGATGAATTCCGTGATGAAATCGAAGGTTGGGTTATTGATGCAATCAAGGGTATCGGTATCGATACAGCCAAGGCTGTATTGAACGCTCCTCGTGAGATGCTGATTGAAAAAGCCGACTTGGAGGAAGAAACTGTAGACGAAGTGCTGCGCATTTTGAAACAGGAATTTGAAGAAGAATAATAGATGTGTTAATATATATGATTTGAATGTGCTAATGTACTGGTGAAAGCAGTGAGGCACATCGAGGAAGAGGGGCGATTTATTGGCACATTAGTACATTGGCACATTAAAATCATTAAAAGTAAAATATGACGATAAGGTTAAATAAAGTAACACGAGATTTGAATGTGGGAATTACGACGGCTGTTGAATTCTTACAGAAAAAGGGTTTTGTCGTAGAGGCAAATCCGAATACGAAAATTACCGATGAACAGTTTGAGTTGCTGAAAAAAGAATTCAGTACAGACAAGGATCTTAAAATGAAGTCCGAGCGTTTCTTGCAGGAACGTCAAACCAAAGAACGCAACAAAGCGTCTGTGGCTATCGAAGGCTATGAAACGAAGGAATCCGTGAAGGAAAAGGTGGAGGAAATTAAAACTGTAATTCCCGAAGATGTACGTCCTAAGTTTAAACCTGTAGGCAAGATTGATTTGGATAATCTGGGTAAGAAACCTGTGGTTGAGAAAGAAAAAGAAGTGGAAGAGCAGAAACCAGGACCGGTTGTAGAGCCAGTTCAACCGAAGCCGGAAGTTAAAGAAATGCCTTCGGAAGAGGTTGAGGCACAAGTTGCCGAAAAAGTTTCGGAAGTAGAGCCTGTTCAGGAAACCGTGGAAGAGAAGGCTGTCGAAGCGCCTGTGGAAGAACCTCAGACTCAGGATGTGACTGAAGAGGAACACCATTCGGATGAAACAACAGACGTGAAGGTGGAAAAAGAAGAGGAAGCTCCAGTTGAAGAAACAAAGTCGGCTGATAGCTCTGAGGAGATCTTTACAATTCGCAAACCTGAGTTTGTTTCGAAAATTAACGTTATCGGTCAAATAGACCTTGCTGCTTTGAATCAGTCGACTCGCCCCAAAAAGAAGTCGAAGGAAGAAAAGCGTAAAGAACGCGAAGAGAAGGAAAAACAACGCCTTGACCAGAGACGTCAGATGAAAGAAGCCATCATGAAAGAAATCCGTCGTGAAGGCAGCAAGATGAGGGATGAAAATGACGGTGAAGGCGGTGGTAAAAAGAAACGCGTTCGTATCAACAAGGAGAAAGTAGATATCAACAACGCTTCCAGCTATCAGAAAGGCGACCATCAGAAGGGTGGAAATGCCGCCGGACAGCAACAGGGGGGCAAGAAAAATAAGGATCGTTTCAAGAAACCTGTTATCAAACAGGAAGTCAGTGAGGAAGATGTTGCTAAACAGGTGAAAGAAACTTTGGCACGCCTCACATCGAAAGGCAAGAGTAAAGGAGCCAAATACCGCAAGGAGAAACGTGAACAGGCTGCCGACCGTATGCATGAGCTTGAAAGTCAGGAAATGGCTGATAGCAAAGTATTGAAGTTGACAGAGTTTGTGACAGCCAACGAGCTGGCCAATATGATGGACGTACCCGTTACGCAAGTCATCGGTACCTGCATGAGCATCGGTATCATGGTGTCCATTAACCAGCGTCTGGATGCCGAGACCATTAATCTGGTGGCTGAAGAATTCGGCTTTAAGACGGAATATGTAAGTGCGGAAGTGGCACAGGCCATCGTGGAAGAAGAGGATGCAGAGGAAGATTTGGAACCTCGTGCTCCGATTGTAACCGTGATGGGTCACGTAGACCATGGTAAGACATCGTTGCTCGACTATATCCGTAAGGCGAATGTGATTGCCGGTGAAGCGGGCGGTATTACGCAGCACATCGGTGCTTATCACGTGACGTTGGAAGACGGACGTAAGATTACGTTCCTTGATACGCCGGGTCACGAAGCATTTACCGCCATGCGTGCCCGTGGTGCCAAGGTGACGGATATTGCCATCATCATTGTGGCAGCCGACGATAACGTCATGCCGCAGACCAAGGAGGCTATCAACCATGCCATGGCTGCCGGCGTTCCCATCGTATTTGCCATCAACAAGATAGATAAGCCGACTGCCAATCCCGATAAGATCAAGGAAGAACTGGCCAACATGAATTTCCTGGTAGAGGAATGGGGCGGTAAGTACCAGTCTCAGGATATCTCGGCTAAGAAAGGTATTGGCGTTCCTGAATTGATGGAGAAAGTATTGTTGGAGGCTGAAATGTTGGAACTGAAGGCTAACCCCAATCGTAAAGCTACAGGATCTATTATCGAGTCGTCGCTTGACAAAGGTCGCGGTTATGTAGCAACTGTGTTGGTATCCAACGGAACGTTGAAAGTAGGTGATATCGTTTTGGCCGGAACCAATTATGGTAAGGTGAAAGCGATGTTCAACGAGCGTAACCAGCGAATGACACAGGCCGGTCCGTCTGAACCTGCTCTTATTCTGGGCCTGAACGGAGCCCCTGCCGCAGGTGATACGTTCCACGTGATTGAAACCGAACAGGAAGCACGCGAGATTGCCAACAAGCGTGAGCAGTTGCAGCGTGAACAAGGTCTGCGTACACAGAAGATGCTGACGCTCGATGAAGTGGGCCGCCGTCTGGCATTGGGCGACTTCCACGAGCTGAATGTCATCGTGAAAGGTGACGTGGACGGTTCGGTAGAAGCCTTGAGCGATTCGTTGATCAAGTTGTCTACAGAACAGATCCAAGTCAACGTTATCCACAAAGGCGTGGGACAGATTTCTGAATCGGATGTATCCTTGGCTGCTGCTTCGGATGCCATTATCGTAGGCTTCCAGGTGCGTCCTTCGGGAGCTGCTGCCAAACTGGCCGAACAGGAGGGTGTAGATATCCGTAAGTATTCTGTCATCTATGATGCTATCGAGGAGGTGAAGTCTGCAATGGAGGGTATGCTTGCTCCGACATTAAAGGAACAGGTTACCGCTACTATCGAAGTGCGTGAGGTCTTCAATATCAGTAAGGTTGGCGTAGTAGCCGGTGCGATGGTGAAGACCGGTAAGGTGAAACGTACCGATAAGGCTCGTCTGATTCGTGATGGTATTGTGGTATTTACCGGCAATATCAATGCCTTGAAGCGCTTCAAGGATGATGTGAAAGAAGTCGGAACTAACTTTGAATGCGGTATTAGCCTGACTGGTTGCAACGACATCAAGGTGGGCGATGTCATCGAAACATTCGAAGAAGTGGAAGTAAAACAGACACTCTGATTCTGAATAGTTAGACTTTCAGCCGCAGACAACGCGGACGACACGGATTTTATGCTGCGCGAATCAATCGTGCTGCCGAGCTGTAGGAACGGGTGAAATCTGCGTTGTTGGTGTAGTCTGCGGCTGATTTATTTATATCATAAAAAGTATGACCACCATAGATATCATTATACTCGTCATTCTGGGGGCGGGAGCCATAGTGGGGTTTGCCAAAGGCTTTCTCAGACAGTTAGCTGGTTTGCTGGGGCTTGTAGCCGGTCTGTTGATCGCCAAGGCATTGTATGCTACCGTGGCCGAGCGGATATTTCTGCCGCTAACCGACTCGTTGACAGTGGCACAGGGCATCGCTTTCGTGATTATTTGGCTGGCTGTTCCGCTGGCATTCTTGCTGTTGGCTTTGTTGTTGACCAAGGCGATGGAAGCCGTTTCGTTAGGATGGGTCAACCGTCTGCTGGGTGCCGGATTAGGCCTGCTGAAGTCTGCTTTGCTGGTAAGTCTGCTGATTTGTGTGGTCGAATATATTGATACGGACAATACGCTCCTGAAGAAAACAAAAAAGCGGGAGTCTGTGTTATATTATCCGTTGGAAAAGTTTGCAGGTGTCTTTTTACCTGCGGCTAAAGAAATGGCTGTCGAATTCTTATGACAGTGAAATTTTGATGAACTTGAATATAGACAAGATATGCGACAAGAAGAACCTAATAAATATGTCAAGGAACTTACGCAGGAAAAGTACAAGTACGGTTTCACGACCGATGTGCACACTGACGTCATCGAGAAGGGCTTGAACGAAGATATCATTCGCTTGATTTCCGAGAAGAAGGGCGAGCCCGATTGGATGCTGGAGTTTCGCCTGAAGGCTTATCGCCATTGGTTGACGCTGGAGATGCCTACATGGGCTCACCTCCGTATTCCTGAAATTGATTACCAGGCCATTTCCTATTATGCTGACCCTACCAAGAAAAAAGAAGGGCCGAAAAGTATGGACGAAGTCGATCCCGAACTGATCAAGACCTTCAATAAGCTGGGTATCCCTTTGGAAGAACAGATGGCATTGAGTGGTATGGCTGTGGATGCTGTGATGGATTCTGTCTCCGTGAAGACTACCTTCAAAGAAACATTAATGGAGAAAGGTATCATTTTTTGTTCCATGAGTGAGGCTATCCGTGAACATCCCGATTTGGTGCAGAAGTATTTAGGTTCTGTGGTGCCTTATCGCGACAATTTCTTTGCCGCGCTCAATTCTGCTGTGTTCTCTGACGGTTCTTTCGTTTATATTCCCAAAGGAGTGCGGTGCCCGATGGAATTGTCTACTTATTTTCGTATCAATGCGCGGGGAACGGGGCAGTTTGAGCGTACGCTCATTGTGGCCGATGATGATGCTTATGTTTCCTATCTCGAAGGCTGTACTGCTCCTATGCGTGATGAGAACCAATTGCATGCTGCTATCGTAGAGATTGTAGTACATGATCGTGCGGAAGTGAAATACAGCACTGTACAGAACTGGTATCCGGGTGATGCTGAAGGCAAAGGTGGCGTGTACAATTTCGTTACCAAACGTGGCATTTGTAAAGGTGTAGATAGTAAGCTGTCGTGGACACAGGTAGAAACGGGTAGTGCCATCACGTGGAAATATCCTTCTTGTATCCTGGCGGGTGATAATTCGATTGCTGAGTTTTACAGTGTGGCTGTAACCAATAACTACCAGCAGGCCGATACGGGTACGAAGATGATCCACATCGGAAAGAATACCCGTTCGACTATCGTCAGTAAAGGAATTTCTGCCGGACGGAGCGAGAACTCCTACCGTGGACTGGTACGTGTTAGCCCTAAGGCTGACAATGCGCGTAACTACAGTCAGTGTGATTCGCTCTTGTTGGGTGACAAATGCGGTGCACACACCTTCCCTTATATGGACATCCATAACGAAACTGCAGTGGTGGAACATGAAGCGACCACCAGTAAAATCAGTGAAGATCAGATATTCTACTGCAATCAACGTGGTATTTCGAGTGAAGATGCCGTAGGACTTATTGTGAATGGTTATGCCAAAGAAGTGCTTAACAAGTTGCCGATGGAGTTTGCCGTTGAGGCTCAGAAGCTGTTGAGTATTTCGTTGGAAGGAAGCGTGGGTTAAATAAAGAACGGATAATAAAGAATTAAGAATAAAATGAGTCGGATGAGGAAGATAGGATGAGGAAAGGCAACTTTCATTCTTTATTCTTCATTCTTAATGATAAAAATTATGTTAGAGATTAAAGACCTTCATGCCAGCATCAATGGCAAAGAAATATTGAAAGGCATCAACCTCACGATTCGTGACGGTGAGGTGCACGCCCTTATGGGACAGAACGGTGCCGGAAAAAGTACGTTGAGTAATGTTCTCGTGGGACATCCCGCTTATGAAGTGACACATGGTTCTATTACCTTCAATGGCAAAGATTTATTGGCCTTGTCACCCGAAGACCGTGCTCATGAAGGTATCTTCCTGTCTTTTCAAACACCTGTTGAGATTCCTGGTGTGTCAATGGTGAATTTTATGCGTACGGCTGTCAATGAGCAACGCAAGTATCGCCACCTGCCTGCCTTGTCGGCTTCGGAGTTTCTGAAACTGATGCGTGAGAAACGGGCTATTGTGGAACTGGACAGTAAGTTGGCCAACCGCTCTGTAAACGAAGGTTTCAGCGGCGGCGAGAAGAAACGTAATGAAATCTTTCAGATGGCGATGCTCGAACCGACTTTTGCCATTTTGGACGAAACGGATTCTGGCCTTGATGTGGATGCTTTGCGTATTGTAGCTGAAGGCTTCAATAAACTGCGTACGGAGCAGACGTCTGCGATGGTCATCACGCATTATCAACGCTTGTTGGATTACCTGAAGCCTGATGTGGTGCATGTCCTTCTGGGTGGCCGTATTGTGAAGACGGGCGGACCGGAATTGGCAACGGAAATCGAACGCCGCGGCTTCGACTGGATAAAAAAAGAGCAGTTAAATGAGGAGTGAGGAATTATGAGACCCGAACAACAATACATTGATCTGTTCTCGCAGTGTGAGGCTATGATATGCCAGCATAGTTGTGAGGTAATGAATGCTCCGCGTGCTGCGGCCTTTGCAGACTTTGAGCGCCTCGGTTTCCCTACCCGTGAGGACGAGAAATACAAATATACTGATATCAGTAAACTCTTTGAACCTGACTATGGGCTCAACCTGAAACAGCTTGATATCCCCGTTAATCCTTATGACGTGTTCAAGTGTGATGTGCCCAACATGAGCACTTCGCTCTATTTTGTCGTTAACGATGCCTTTTATGACAAAGTATTGCCCAAGTCGCACCTGCCTGAAGGTGTGCTTTTGGGAAGCCTGCGACAGTTGGCGACAGAACATCCAGAATTGGTGAAGAAGTATTACGGGCGTTTGGCCGATACCGAGAAAGATGGCGTGACGGCCCTCAACACCGCCCTGGCCGAGGACGGTGTGCTGCTCTACGTGCCCAGTGGTGTGGTGGTAGAGCGGCCCATCCAATTGGTAAATATATTGCGCAGCGATGTCAATCTGATGGTAAACCGTCGCGTGCTTATCGTATTGGAGGACGGTGCACAGGCACGGATGCTGGTTTGCGACCACGCCATGGATGCTGTCAATTTCCTTGCTACGCAGGTGGTGGAAATCTTTGTGGGACGCGATGCTGTTCTTGACCTTTACGAACTGGAAGAAACCCACAACAGTACTGTACGTGTCAGCAATATGTATGTCCAGCAGGACAGCGGAAGCAACGTGCTACTGAACGGTATGACCTTGACGGGCGGTACGACGCGCAACTCCGTCAATGTTACTTTGGCTGGCGAGGGGGCTGAAATCAACCTCTGCGGCATGGCCATCGCCGACAAGAACCAGCACGTGGACAACCACACGAGCATTGACCACGCCGTGCCCCGCTGCACGTCGAACGAGCTCTTCAAGTACGTGCTCGACGACCAGGCCACGGGCGCTTTCGCCGGACTTGTTCTGGTGCGTCCTGGGGCACAGCATACCTCTTCGCAACAGACCAATCGGAACCTATGTGCTACGCGTGAAGCCCGTATGTACACGCAGCCGCAGCTGGAAATTTATGCCGATGACGTGAAGTGCAGCCACGGGGCGACGGTCGGACAGTTGGACGATGCAGCTCTGTTCTATATGCGACAGCGCGGCATTCCGATGCATGAGGCTCGTCTGCTGCTGATGTTTGCTTTCGTCAACGAGGTTATCGACACTATTCGTCTCGACGCCCTGCGCGACCGGTTGCACCTGCTGGTAGAGAAGCGCTTTCGTGGCGAGCTGAACAAATGTCAGGGGTGTGCTATCTGTAAATGAAATCAATGACAATCAATTGTTATTATTATGTATAATGTAGAAGAGATAAGGGCTGATTTTCCGATTCTCGCCCGTACTGTTTATGGCAAGCCGCTGGTTTACCTGGACAACGGCGCTACTACCCAGAAGCCCCGATGCGTAGTTGATGCCATCACTGATGAATACTACAGCGTCAACGCCAACGTCCACCGCGGTGTTCACTTCCTTTCTCAGCAGGCTACTGAACTCCACGAAGCCAGCCGCGAGACTGTCCGTCGTTTCATCAACGCCCGCAGCACTAATGAAATCGTCTTCACCCGCGGCACCACGGAGAGCATCAACCTGCTTGCCTCCAGCTTCGGCGAAGCCTTCCTCGGCGAGGGCGACGAGGTCATCGTCTCCACCATGGAGCACCACAGCAACATCGTCCCCTGGCAGTTGCTGCAGATGCGCAAGGGCATCAAGCTTCGCGTCATCCCTATGAACGACTGTGGCGAGCTGCTGCTCAACGAATACGAACGGCTCTTCACCGAACGTACCCGCATTGTCTGCGTGACGCACGTTAGTAATGTACTTGGCACGGTCAATCCGGTCAAAGATATGATTGCCACTGCCCACGCTCACGGCGTACCCGTGCTGGTGGACGGCGCCCAGAGCATCCCCCACATGCCCGTCGACGTGCAGGCGCTCGACGCCGACTTCTACGTCTTCTCCGGCCACAAGGTCTACGGTCCAACGGGTGTCGGCGTGCTCTATGGTAAGGAGGAATGGCTCGATAAACTGCCTCCCTATCAGGGCGGCGGTGAAATGATCCAGCACGTCTCTTTCGAGCGGACCACGTTTAATGAACTGCCCTTCAAGTTTGAGGCCGGCACACCCGACTATATTGGCACCACCGGACTGGCCCGTGCACTTGATTATGTTACGACCCTTGGCATGGACCGCATTGCCGCCTACGAGCACGATCTGACTGAGTACGCAACTCGTCGCCTGAAGGAAATCCCCGGCATGCGCATCTTCGGTGAGGCTGCCGAGAAGGGGAGCGTTATATCCTTTCTTGTGGGCGACATCCACCATTTCGATATGGGTACTTTACTCGACCGTCTCGGTATTGCCGTCCGTACGGGTCATCACTGCGCTCAGCCGTTGATGCAGCGCCTTGGCATTGAGGGTACTGTCCGTGCTTCGTTTGCCCTGTATAATACGAAGGAAGAAATTGATGCGTTGGTTGCCGGTGTGGAGCGCGTCAGCCGAATGTTTTGATCGGGTGTTGAAAAATAACGGCTCGCTGCAACTTTTTGCCACTGCGCTGCGTCTAATAGAAGCAAATGACTTTTTAAAACGAACGAATTATGTTATTGACAACAACTTCTATGATTGACGGCGGGAAAATCACCCGCTATTACGGCATCGTTTCTGGCGAAACCATTATCGGTGCCAATGTTTTCCGCGATCTCTTTGCCAGCATCCGTGACATTGTGGGCGGGCGCAGCGGCTCTTACGAAGAAGTGCTCCGCGAGGCCAAGGAGACGGCCCTGCGCGAGATGGAAGAACAGGCGCGCGCATTGGGCGCCAACGCCGTCATCGGCGTCGACCTAGACTATGAGACCGTGGGTGGTAGTGGCTCCATGCTGATGGTGACCGCTGCAGGTACGGCTGTGACGGTGGAGTGACGCTTCTGAGCCTCCCACATTGGGCAACGAGGGCGAGACACGTTCCGCAACGCTTTGATGCGAGGTACATGTTTCGTTCTCGTTTCGTTTTTCATTTTCACGACATATTTCTGCCTGTTTTGACAGTGCACAAGGAATAGTTCGTAGCGATGGTCCGTCCTTTGAAGTAGGCTGGCAGAGGCGTTGTCTTGTTTGTAGGTAAGAAGGGTTTTGGTTTTTGTTTTTTAACGGGATATAGCTTTTGTTCAGGCGATATTCATGGCGTACGGATTTGCTTTTTTCATTCTAAATCCATATTTTAGCGCAATCAATCATTTCGAACCTTTAAAATTGAGAATGCTATGGACCAACTGCTTTTCTGGCTGGTGCCGGCAGCTTCCGTGCTGGCTCTCGGCTTTGCCTGGCACTTCCATTGCCAGATGATGAAACAGAGTGAGGGTACGCCTCAGATGATTAAAATTGCCGCAGCGGTACGCCGAGGCGCCATGTCTTATCTCAAGCAGCAGTACAAGATTGTGGGCTGGGTTTTCTTAGGCCTTGTTATCCTGTTCTCAGTCATGGCTTACGGTTTTGATGTGCAGAACCACTGGGTGCCCATCGCCTTTCTGACGGGTGGTTTCTTCTCGGGCTTGTCGGGCTTTTTGGGCATGAAGACGGCTACGTATGCTTCGGCTCGTACGGCTAATGCTGCCCGGCAGTCGCTGAATGGTGGTCTACGCATTGCCTTTCGCAGCGGCGCGGTGATGGGGCTGGTTGTAGTGGGATTAGGTCTGCTGGACATTTCATTTTGGTATTTGCTGCTAAACGCTGTTATTCCAGCTGACGTACTGACGCCTACGCACAAACTTTGTGTCATTACTACTACGATGCTGACCTTCGGTATGGGTGCATCTACGCAGGCACTGTTCGCTCGTGTGGGTGGTGGCATCTATACGAAGGCTGCCGACGTAGGTGCTGATCTGGTAGGTAAAGTTGAAGCAGGTATCCCTGAGGACGATCCGCGCAATCCGGCGACCATCGCAGACAATGTGGGCGACAATGTGGGCGACGTAGCTGGTATGGGTGCCGACCTCTATGAAAGTTACTGTGGTTCCATTCTCGCTACGGCGGCACTGGGTGCAGCGGCCTTTATTCATTCGGGGGATACGATGATGCAGTACAAGGCCGTCATTGCACCAATGCTCATCGCGGCGGTGGGAATTATACTTTCCATCATTGGTATCTTCTCGGTACGTACGAAGGAGAATGCCACGATGAAAGATCTGCTTGGTGCGCTTGGCTTTGGTACAAATCTCAGTTCGGTACTTATCGTTGTGGCTACGTTCCTCATCCTTTGGCTGCTTAAGCTCGATAATTGGATGTGGATTTCCTGTTCTGTCGTCGTGGGGCTACTGGTAGGCATCGTTATTGGTCGTTCGACGGAGTACTATACTTCGCAATCCTATAAACCCACGCAGCGCTTGAGTGAAAGTGGTAAGACAGGGCCGGCTACGGTCATTATTTCGGGCATCGGGTTGGGTATGCTTTCTACAGCCATTCCAGTAATTGCTGTGGTGGTGGGTATCATTGCTTCCTATCTCTTTGCCTCAGGTTTTGATTTCAGTAATGTAGGTCTTGGTCTGTACGGAATTGGTATTGCTGCTGTAGGTATGCTTTCCACGCTGGGTATTACGCTGGCTACAGATGCTTACGGTCCTATTGCCGACAACGCCGGTGGTAACGCTGAAATGTCCGGACTGGGCGCCGAGGTACGCAAACGTACTGATGCCCTTGATTCGCTAGGCAATACGACGGCTGCTACGGGCAAGGGCTTTGCTATCGGCTCTGCCGCACTGACGGGGCTGGCATTACTTGCGTCGTATGTCGAGGAAATCCGCATTGGCCTGACCCGCTTGGGAACGACCGAAATTTTTGTAGGTGATAAGGCTATTCCACTTCAGGATGCTACATTCTTCGATTTTATGCATCACTATGATGTGACGCTGATGAATCCGAAAGTCCTCTCGGGTATGTTCATCGGCTCCATGATGGCCTTTCTCTTCTGCGGTCTGACGATGAATGCCGTGGGCCGTGCCGCCGCACACATGGTGGACGAGGTGCGTCGTCAGTTCCGCGAAATCAAAGGTATCCTCACGGGTGAGACTGAACCCGATTATGCACGGTGCGTAGCCATATCGACCAAAGGTGCACAACGTGAGATGGTGGTGCCATCGCTCATAGCCATCATTGCTCCTATTCTGACAGGCCTTATCTTTGGCGTACCGGGTGTATTAGGGTTGCTTATCGGCGGATTGAGCAGTGGCTTTGTACTGGCTATCTTCATGGCAAACTCGGGTGGTGCTTGGGACAATGCCAAGAAATACGTGGAGGAAGGTAACTTTGGTGGCAAGGGGAGCGAAGTGCATAAGGCTACCGTAGTGGGTGACACGGTGGGTGATCCGTTCAAAGATACTTCTGGTCCCAGCTTGAATATCCTCATTAAGCTAATGTCGATGGTAGCCATTGTGATGGCCGGATTGACGGTTGCATGGAGTCTCTTCTAGGGAAAGGATGCGAAAAAAGAAGGACAGGGAGTACGTGTGGCAACTCTCTATCCTTTTCTTTTTATAAGGCGTGAGCTCTCATAGCGAGCAGAATAACGTTACGAGGAACGGTACACTGAAGTCCGTTACAAATCCGTGGAAGATAGACACAACGACGAATTCCTGCCCCGAAACGCGGGTGATGACGGGCAACGTCGTATCCATCGTCGTGGCGCCCCCGGCGGAGATAGGAGCTAACGGGCCGAACCATCGGGCAAGCAATGGAGCAGCAAGTAGTGTTAACAACTCTCGGCTAATGTTGGCCAGCAGTGCAATGGTGCCCAGCTCGGCGCCGCGATATTCGGTGATGAAGATACTCGACAGGGAGTAATAGCCGAAACCCGAACCGATGGCGAGGCAGTCCGTCAGGCTACGATGCGTCAGCAGCAGGCTTACGACAGCTGTTCCTGCCAGTGTACCGAGGATAGTCATTACGGGTAAAAATACTAGCCGTGGGTTTAGTGAACGGAAGTTTTTCAGCGTCTGAGGGTCGTTCCCTACACTGATCCCTACACACGTCATCAGGCCGCAGAGTGCATAGAAGCTGACACGGCTACCCACATGTCCAGGGACGATTCCCATAAGGCTACATAGTACGCCCAGCACGAAGAAGCCTACGATGACGAGGCTTCCTTTCAGAGCGTGCAGCGTATCGCTTTGTGCCGGCTGGGATGTGTTGGTTTCCGATGGCCTCTTCTTTTTTCCGTCCGTCAGTGCCTGCCATAACAGTCGGGCTGCTGTTACGCTGCCCAACGTACCGCCTAGGGTCAATACCACGGCCTCCAGCCCGATGGTGTGCAGGCCGCGGATAATGGCTTCGTTGCCACCCACCTCGATGCCCAGCAGGAAGAGCAGCGCCCAGATAAGCACGGTGATGGCTGGATGGATAAAACTCAGGTTGCGTTTGCGCAATAGAAATCCTGTCAGCATACCTGCCAGCATGAGTCCGATAACTGTGAACATATCTAAATCTTTAGGATAAAAACGGGGCAAAGATAACAATATTTTGTCAGCTTCCTCTTATCTTTGCGTTGTGTAAAATAAGACCATGTTACTTCCCTATCTGAATGCCGATCTGACGGAGGCTGGTTGCGATGAAGCCGGTCGCGGTTGCTTGGCTGGAGCTGTTTATGCCGCTGCCGTCATCCTGCCGAAGGATTTCCGTAACGAGCTGCTCAACGACTCCAAACAATTGACCGGGCATCAGCGCTACGCCTTGCGCGAGGTTATCGAACGTGAAGCCGTAGCATGGGCTGTCGGTGTCGTTTCGCCGCAGGAAATTGATGAAATCAACATCTTAAACGCTTCGTTCTTGGCCATGCATCGTGCCATCGACCAGCTCATTGTTCGTCCGCAGCACTTACTCATCGACGGCAACCGTTTCCGCAAGTATCCAGATATTCCCCATACCACGGTAGTGAAAGGCGATGGCAAGTATCTTTCTATCGCTGCCGCGTCCATCTTGGCCAAGACCTACCGCGACGACTACATGAACCGCTTGCACGAAGAATTCCCCTGCTACGGATGGAACCGCAATAAGGGCTATCCCACAAAAGAGCATCGTGCCGCCATTGCCGAGCATGGCACGACGCCCTATCATCGTTTGTCGTTCAACTTGCTGGGTGACGGCCAGCTCTCCCTGGACTTCGGTTGAGATATCAGAACCACTTGATTCGCCTGAACCACACGAATGTCCCTGCCGAGATGGCTGCTGACAGTAGTACGATGAACAGGAAAGCATGGGGGAACGAATCCAGATGGATGTCTACGTTCATGCCGTAGAAACTGGCGATTACAGTGGGTATCATCAGTGTGATGCTGAGGCTCGTCATGCGTTTCATGATGTCGTTCACGTTGTTCGAGATGATGGAAGCAAAAGCATCCATTGTGCCAGTGAGGATGTCGCTATAGATGTTCACCGTGTTGTAGGCTTGGCGCAGTTCGATGACGGCGTCGTCAAGCAGCTCCATGTCCAGCATGCCGGTGTTTTGGAAGATGTTCTTCAGGCGGCCTATCAGTACCTCGTTGCCGCGGATAGAGGTGTCGAAGTAAACGAGCGTTTTCTGGAGCTTCATCAGGCGCAGCAGGTCTTCGTTGCGGATACTCTTTTCCAGTTCTTTTTCGGCGTTGGCCACTTCGTTGTTGATCTGCTTCAGGTACTTCAGGAACCAAACGGCCGAGGAGTAGATGAGGCGCAGAATCAGTTCCAGCTTGTTGTTTACACAGATGTTCTTGCGGCGCGTATGCTGGATGAAGTCCGGCAGCAGTTCCGTACGATGATAGCAGACGGAGACAATGATGTCGTTGTTGGTGATGATGCCGATGGGCACGGTGATGAAGGGAATCTGCGGATTGCTGCTTTGCATGGGGATGCGCAGGATGGTGAGCAACCAGTTGCCTTCGGTTTCGGTACGGGGCCGTTCGTCGGCGTCGGCAATGTCTTCGAGGAAAGATTCGGGAACGTTCAGCTCGCGGGTGAGGAACTGGAAATCGTCGTGATCGGGGCATTCTACGTTTACCCAGCAATTGGGCGCCCACAGAGGTTTCTCAACGAAACCGTTTTCGCTGTAGAGATACTTTCTCATCGGTTAAGGCCTCCTTTCTTTGGTTGCGTACGGAGGCTGGCGATGCAGAAGTTCTCCGTCCGCGGTTAGGGATTCATACTGTTGTTACACGTTCGTGGATTGGAATCGTCCATATCTGTTGTTCTCAATTTTATTTTTGCGGCGTAAAGATAGAAAATCGGAGGCATTTGCGGTGTCTCCGATTCTGTTTTTTAGGTTTTGTTTCGATTTTCACGATGTTGCCATCTGAGGAAACAGGTTTATTGTTTATCCTCAAAACGTCGTTTCAGGAAGTCGGCCAGGTTGTGGGCACCCACTTCTTCGGTAGAGATGCTACCATCTTTCTCCACCACTACGTAATGTGGAATGCCGTTGAACTGGAAGAGCTGGCGCATGTACTTGTATTCCGTGTCCGACAGGCGGTAGCAGGCCTCGCCTTTCAGGTGCTTCTCCACATAGTCCGTATAGGATTTCTCGGGCGATTCGGTTTCGCTGGTGATGTAGACAAACTGGAATTCGGGATGGTTATGGTATTGCTTGCGCAGGTCGGCTGTGGCTTGTATGCCTCCCCGGCAGGGACCGCAGGTGGTGGCCCAGAAGTCGACAAACAATACCTTGCCTGCATGAGGAGCGATGATGCGGCGGAAGATGTCGGTGGCTTTCCCCTCAGGCAGCTGATAGGATGCAGGTCGGGTTTCGGGACACAGCTTTTCCAGCAGATTGCGGGCCGTGGTTCGCAGGTAGGGATGGGTAAGGGTCTTCTCCATCCGGCTGAGAAAGATCTCGGCATCCTGTCGCCGCTTCAATACATTGGACAGCGTAGAACGCAGGTTACGCACACAGGCTACCTGCCAGAGGAAAGACGAGGGCGTGGCGCACAGACTGTTGATAATACTGTCTTTTTTCTCATAAAATCTCAGTTGGAGCCGCAGCATCCTTTCATCGGCAGGCAGGGCTTGGAAGGTTTCATCGTTCTGCAAGTTTTTCTGATCCTGATAGACAGCGGAAAGGGGACTCATGAACTCAAAGCGGTTGATGAAGATTCCAATAGACAAATCTGCCAATGCCGACGGTTCATCCAAAGGTATCTCTTTCAGGAAATGGTAGTACGAAGCGTCGGGCTGTACCTTCAGTGCTTGGTTGGTGCTGTCTTGCTGTGCATAAAAACTGCGCATCAATTGAAAATAGAGGAAATACCTTCCTTTTTGGAGGTTCATGTGGTTGCGTATCAGCGACGCGGCTTTTTGCGAAGGGGCATAGAGGCGGCAGAGCGAGTCGGCCTGCTGTTGCCATTGGGCCACAACGGGTTTCAGTTGTTCTTGGAATTGGGCAGGCGTCAGTGTCTTTTGCGCCTTGTCCTGTTTGGCGTATGGATACTCAAAATACTTGCTCAGCGTAGTGGCGAGGTAAGATAGGTCGGCTCTTCTTCCCATATGGGCTGTATGAGGGAGCGGATAGCTGTTGTCGCGTGCCCGGCTGCGTGCCATGAGGTCTTCCCAGTTCAGGTAGAGGGTGACGGTGTCGCCCGGCTCGGCATAGTAGGGTATCCAGTTGTTGTTGAGCAACAGGTTGTGGCAGATGGGATGTTGCAGGACAAACTTACACTGAAAGCTACCATCGGGTTTGATGGGAACAACCACGGGATATTCCTGACCGATGATATTGTCTTCCAGATACAGGATGCCGCTGTCGAAGCCCAGCCTCGGGTCGTAGCCATCCAGGTAGCCTTGTAGGCAGACGCTGTCGCTGCGGAAGAAGTCGTCGCCGTAGCCGTTGTCGGCTTCCACGGCAGGTGTGTCGGGGCGGGTGCGGATGTAGCGTTGCGGCTCGCCGCCGTCAAGGGCGATGAGGCAGGAACCGTCCTTGCGGGGTGTCAGCTGCAGCGTTACGGAAGAGCCGTCGGCGCGGCTTTGTGCAGCCAGTATCAGCCGTTTGCCTTTCTTGCGACATTCCTTCAGGTCGTACAGACGGTTGTTTGCGATGACGAGTGAGTCGTAGATGCCATACGCCCATCGGCCTTGTGTGTCGTCGGCAAACCAGTTGCCTTCCACCGACTTCAAGGGCTGTTTGTCCTTGGGAGCGGGGACGAGCGAGATGTCGTAAGTATTGCTTTCGTTACCGTTTGGGTCAATCAGGTGGATGGTCTCTGTTTCCTTGGGCAGGGGCTCGAACAGCAGGACGAAGTCCGTTGTACCCGAGTCGGGCATGACGATTTTTTCTTTCAGCTGGATGCCTTCGGCTCCCGTTTGTGCGTAGCGTTTGCCAGTGGCGGCATCTTCCAGATAGCTGTCGCCGTCCTCCATGATCCACCAGTGCGGGCGGAAGATGGCGTGGATATAGACTTTGGTACACTGGGGCGTCCGTTCGATGCGGGTGATGTTGCGGATACTGCCGTTGCGGGCCTTGAACGTGGGGTTCTCGATGGTTTGTGCCGTTAGCAGGAGTCCCGACAAAAGAAACAAAAGACTGCAAAAGATTTTTTTCATTGGATTCATGGTGATATCAGTATTGGTTATATCTACTTAAGTTTCGTACAAAGGTAAAAAAAAGGCAGATAGATGAAAAATATCGTGTAGGAAAATGATGTGAAGATTGATATTTCTTTTGTTCTCTTTTCAGGAAAGAGGCCGTAGCATCGGATGCTGCGGGGTAAAACTTACTGAGAGGGTGCGGATAAGATAAGAGTAGCGAAAGCAGGTTTCTTTGCCAACTTAACATAGATTAATCCCTCAGATACGCATCTTTTTTTGTAACTTTGCGGGCGAAAAGAAATAAGACAGATTCAAACTTTAAATACTTTAAGCATTATGGCAAAGAAAGCTCTTTTAATGATTCTCGATGGTTGGGGTTGTGGCGACCATCAGAAGGACGACGTGATCTTCAACACTCCCACGCCTTATTGGGACAGTCTGCTGGCCAACTATCCGCACTCACAGCTCCAGGCGAGCGGCGAGAACGTAGGTTTGCCCGACGGTCAGATGGGTAACTCTGAAGTAGGTCACCTGAACATCGGTGCGGGCCGTATCGTTTATCAGGACCTCGTGAAGATCAACCGCGCTTGTGCCGATGGAAGTATCCTGAAGAATAAGGAAATCATCTCTGCCTTCTCTTATGCGAAGGAGAATGGCAAGAACATCCACTTCATGGGTCTGACTTCGAACGGCGGCGTTCACTCTTCGTTCGACCACCTGTTCAAGCTCTGCGACATCGCCAAGGAATATGGCCTGCAGGATACGACGTTCATTCACTGCTTCATGGACGGACGTGATACCGACCCGAAGAGCGGTAAGGGCTTCATCGAGCAGCTGACCGCCCACTGCGCACAGTCGGCCGGTCGCATCGCCAGCATCGTGGGCCGCTTCTATGCTATGGACCGCGACAAACGTTGGGAGCGTGTGAAGGAAGCTTACGACTTGCTCGTCAACGGACAGGGTCGCGTGGCTACCGACATGGTACAGGCCATGCAGGAGTCGTATGACGACGGCGTGACGGACGAGTTCATCAAACCCATCGTAAATGGCGCTTTCGACGGCACCATCAAGGAAGGCGATGTAGTGATCTTCTTCAACTACCGCAACGACCGCGCTAAGGAGTTGACCATCGTACTGACCCAGCAGGATATGCCGGAGCAGGGCATGCACACCATCCCCGGCCTGCAATACTACTGCATGACGCCGTACGACGCTTCGTTCACAGGCGTACACATTCTCTTCGACAAGGAGAACGTACAGAACACACTGGGCGAATATCTGGCCAACAACGGCAAGACGCAGCTCCACATCGCCGAGACGGAGAAATACGCACACGTAACCTTCTTCTTCAACGGTGGCCGCGAAACTCCGTATGCCAACGAAGACCGTATCCTCGTTCCTTCTCCGAAAGTTGCTACGTACGACCTGAAGCCTGAGATGAGCGCTTACGAAGTGAAGGACAAGCTGGTTGAGGCTATTGGCACCCAGAAGTACGACTTCATCGTGGTGAACTACGCCAACGGCGACATGGTAGGCCACACGGGTATTTACGAGGCTATCGAGAAGGCCGTTGTAGCCATCGACAACTGCGTGAAGGATACCGTTGAGGCTGCCAAGGCCAACGGTTACGAGGTGATCATCATCGCCGACCACGGTAATGCCGACCACGCTCTGAACGCCGACGGTACACCCAACACCGCTCACTCGCTGAACCCCGTGCCCTTCGTTTACGTGACGGACAACAAGGACGCCAAGGTAGAGAACGGTGTGCTGGCCGACGTAGCTCCGTCCATCCTCCACATCCTCGGCATGCCTCAGCCTGCTGAGATGACCGGTAAGGATCTGATTAAGTAATTATTCGGAAGAATATAAATGAATAGAGGGCAGGCAGAAGGTGCTGATATAAAAGATTCCTTCTGTCTGCCCTTGTATTTTTAAGGAATGTCTTCCTTCACGAGGGGCACTGTTTACTCCGTTTGTACTGTCAGTTTAAAGCCTTTGTACTGTCAGTTTACTCCGTTTAAACTACCAGTTTAGTACGTTTAAACTGCCAGTTTATCAGCATTAAACTGAGAGTTTATTTTTCTTAAACCAAAATAAACTGATATATATTTGATTCATAACGGTTTATGTGAACGCCCGATTGTGAGGAAAGTCTTTGATAAAAGAACGGTAATTTATGATACAGATAGACGATGTAGTGGTAAGTCTCGACGTGTTGCGCGAGAAGTTTCTGTGCGACCTGTCTGCCTGCAAGGGCGAGTGTTGCATCGAGGGAGATGCCGGAGCGCCGGTCGAGCTGGACGAGGTGGAGAAGCTCGAAGAAGTGCTCCCCGTGATATGGGACGACCTCAGCCCCGAAGCGCGGGCCGTCATCGACCGTCAGGGGGTGGTATATACCGATTGTGAGGGCGACCTGGTGACGTCCATTGTCAACAACAAGGATTGCGTCTTCACCTGCTACGATAACAAGGGGTGCTGCTATTGTGCCATCGAGAAAGCCTTCCGCGAAGGCAAGACCGACTTCTACAAGCCCGTTTCCTGTCACCTCTATCCCATCCGCGTGGGCGACTACGGGCCCTACAAGGCGGTGAACTACCACCGTTGGGATGTCTGCAAGGCCGCCGTCTTGCTGGGGCGCAAGGAGAATGTTCCTGTCTATAAGTTCCTGCGCGAACCGCTTATTCGCAAGTTCGGCGAGGCGTGGTACTGCGAGCTGGAGCTTGCGGCGGAGGAGCTGGAGAAGCAGGGGATGTTGTAATTAAATAAATATAGAATGATGGATAGTTTGTTTGTCTGGCTCTTCGCAGCCATTTTTGTTCTTCTGGGTCTGCTTGTACGCAAGTATCCCAAACTGATAGCCGGGTATAATACGATGTCGCCCGAACGGCAGAAGCTGGTCGATGTCAAGGGACTGACGACTTTCATGTGCCGGGCGTTTTGTGTCATCGGGCTGCTTGTAGTCCTTGTTTATTACCTGCTGTTGTGGGACGGGATAGCCGAAATGGCGGCCAGGCTGGTCAGCATAATCGCGGTGCCCGTTGTCGGCTCGGTGGTGATGGTAGCCGGTGCCCAGCGTTATGACCACGGGCGATGAGGCGTGGTAAATGTTCGCGCCTCATTCCGCGTCGATATACATCTCTTCCAAATTTAGCGTCACGTGGCGGAATCGCTCCAGCAGTCCTAATCCGATAATGCCGTCTATATCGCCGATGCCAAACATTTCTCCAACGGGCTGGCCTGTGTGCAGGTCGAGGCCCGTGCTGGCGTGTACGTCTTCAATGGTCGCTTCACCTCGCCCGATGCGGTAGGTGAGGTGGGGGATGCGATAGGTCTTCTGCCTGCTCACGCCCCCGATGCCGGCCATGCGGAGCGAGTCAGGCTGACCCTGTGCCTCCACTTGGGTGCGGTGAGTGGCATACCAGCGGGCGGTCAGGTCGCTACCATACGAGCCCGTGTCGAGATGCATGTACATCGGGCGCCCCTCGTCGTCGCGGCTCTCCACACGCAGACCTTCGCTATCCGTGCGCAGCAGGTTGCTTTCACCTAACGGATTAGGTGTTGGCGTGGCGGGAATCACCAGTTCGCGGTGTTCAAAATCAAACTGCACTTCTTTCATGCTCAGCATAATGGGGAGGCCGATGACGGGCTGGAGCATCCCTCCGACGCTGTCGGCTTCGGCATCGCCCGTGCGTGTATCGACAATCAGAAAGGGAACATTCTGCCACGTCATCGGGCCGATGCACAGCGTGTCGGCTATAGCGATGCGTCCTTGCTGCCTGCCGATGCCCTGCATGTCGATGCTGATGTCTGTCAGTCGTAGGCCACACGCTTCGGCCTGGTTGCTGCTGATGATGTTCATGCCAGCACCGGTGTCGAACACTACCGGTTCGCTTGTATCGTTGATGCGTGCATCCAACATTAGGAAGTGTCCCTGCTTCTTGTATCCCTTGTGCATGTCGTCGTTGAATGTAAAGGGAATGTGATATTCACCTGCCGGATGAAGCGGGCGGCAGAGGGGCGACTCGCGGGCATACATTGTGTAAAGGTCGGCCGCCTTGAGGATAGAGGCTGTGGTAGCGGTGTCCACGCCCTGTGCTTGTAGCTGCTGGGCCAGGCTCTGCATCAGTGCGGCCGCTTCTTCATATCGGCCGCAGCGTGTCAGGTTGGTGGCCATCAGTGCTGCCATGTTCACGGAGTTTTGTCCACCTATTTCTTCCTGATGTTCGTTCAGCACTGTGCCGATGGCGACGCAAGCCGAGTCGGGGCGGTTGAAGTAGTGGGCCGTCATGGCCGTTCCCATCCGATAGAGCAGGGGACTGACGGAGTCGCGGGGTGTCACCTCCATCGTGCGTTTCAATTCGAACCAGTTGCTTTCGTTGATGAGGGTACCGATGCGCGTGTCGGCGGTTTGTGCGAGGGCTGTCTGCGCGGTGGCGAGGCAGATTGCCAATAATAACTTCTTCATGGGTTTTCCGTTTTTGCTTTTCGGGCTTAAAGATGGAGTTTTTGTCGGAACGCGCCAAGAAAACAGTCTTATTAAGTCTTAACTCCGATGGAAAAGAAGAGCGCCGGAGCGGAAGCGTGTCCCGTCCGGCGCATTTGTTCTTTCTTGCCGTATTCTGCCTTAATAGTAGACATTGACGGAAAGGTAAAGGAACTCCGTACTGTTCTTATCCGTTTCGAAGTAGACTTTATCCTCGCGTGCCAGCCATCCGATGGCGGCGTTCAGGTCTCTGTCCGTCAGTCCAGAGGCTTTTTTCAGGTCTTCGTAGCTCCAACGCTTCCCATTGTTCAGCAGTTTCCAGACGATGCCGGCGTTGTTTCCGATAGTGTATTTATCCATAAAATTAACCGATATAATAGTTCAATTCAATATAGATTACGTTTCTTCTTCCGACTTTTGTTTCGTCGATGGTCAGTTTTCCTTCACGTGCCAGCCATCCGATAGCGGTATTGATATCTCTGTCCGACAGTCCTGTTTCTTTCTTGATTTCTTGGTAGTCCCATTTTCTGCTTTCGCTTTGGAGTAGTCTCCAGATAATTCCTGCATTTTCGCCGATACTTTGTACGTTCATAAGCTAAAATTTAAAATGTTTTTATCCTACTTATCACAAACCGTTCGGGGCAGCAATGTGTTACCCTCGCGGGAGGTCGGGTTGGTTTTCGAAGCGCCGTATTTTCTGTTTTTTTTGTTACAGAAGGCTCCCTTCTGCTACCAATTTGTGGCAAAATTAGACTTTTTAAATTATACCTTAATTCCGCAACACTATAGTTTAACATTATTTATAAGTGCCTGAGCAACAAAAAGTTGCCCAGGATTTTGCCATGTCAGAATTTTCACTTACCTTAGTGTTGCGAAAAGAAGACAAGCAAAACTCTAATATGACATGGCAAAGATACAAATAAAATCTGAGAAACTCACTCCTTTTGGAGGAATTTTTTCTATTATGGAGCAATTTGATGCTCTTTTAGCTCAAACCATAGATTCCACCTTGGGATTGAGATGCACTATGTTTGGTTATCAATATAGCGAAATTCTACGCTCTCTGATGTGCGTATATCTTTGTGGCGGCTCATGTATTGAGGATGTTACAACTCACTTGATGAAACATTTGTCTCTTCATCCAACTCTTCGCACTTGCAGCGCAGACACCATATTGCGTGCTATCGAAGAACTGACTTGTAAGAACATCACCTATAAATCTGCTTCTGGCAACTCCTATGATTTCAATACTGCAGACAAGATGAACTGCTTATTGATCAAAGCCCTGCTTGCTACTGGTCAATTGAAATCCGGTCAAGAGTATGATTTTGACTTTGACCATCAGTTCATTGAAACAGAGAAGCATGATGCAAAACCAACCTACAAGAAGTTCCTGGGCTATAGTCCAGGTGTGGCAGTCATTAACGACATGATTGTCGGTATTGAAAATAGAGACGGCAACACAAACGTGCGCTTCAACCAAAGAGAGACTTTGGAAAGAATCTTCAAGCGACTGGAGGCATCAGAAGTATATATATCCCGTGCCCGCATGGATTGCGGCTCATGCTCGGAGGAAATCGTAGATATGGTAGAGGCTCATTGCAGGCATTTTTATATTCGTGCCAACAGATGCTCTTCCTTCTACGATTCCATGTTTGCCTTGACTGGATGGAAAACTGTTGAAATCAACGGTATTGAATTTGAGCTGAATTCCATCCTTGTTGAGAAATGGAAAGGAAAACCGTATCGTCTTGTCATACAGAGACAAAGGCGAATAGATGGAGACCTTGACATTTGGGAAGGCGAATATACCTACAGATGTATACTGACTAACGATTACAAGTCGAGTGCAAGAGACATCGTGGAATTCTACAATCTTCGTGGTGGCAAGGAACGCATCTTCGATGACATGAACAATGGCTTTGGCTGGAATCGATTGCCAAAATCGTTCATGGCACAGAATACTGTATTCCTGCTTATGACAGCTCTCATCAGAAACTTCTACAAAGCTATTATGCAGAGATTGAAAACCCATGAATTTGGATTGCGTGCCACCAGCAGAATCAAGACCTTTGTTTTCAAGTTCATCTCTGTTCCTGCGAAATGGATTAAGACATCACGTAGGCATGTATTGAATATTTACTCAGACAACAATGCTTATGCCAACCTGTTCAAGACAGACTTTGGTTAAAGACCATGCTTTTCTGGTTAAACCAGCGTATTACCTCAAGTCGCTTTATGGGGTAAGGGGATTTTGTGTCTGCGACATTTCTGTTGTGCAAGAAATATGTACAATAAAATGAATTTTGTCGCTTTGCAAGCAAAATCCCACTAAACCCTATAGGTTGCGGATTTGAGGTTATAAAACAACTTTTCCGTAACTTTTTTTCTTGTGCTTTTATCTTGTATGTCGCTTTTGCCGCTTTTTTTGTTCAATTAGACTGAAAGTTTTTCAGGAATGTTACGGCTATTCATGATATCGACAGTTCTTATTCGTTTTTATGGTCAGATAAAAGAAAAGTCCCGACCACAGGATTATCCTGTTCTGCCGGGACTGCCTCGTTGTAAGATGTGAGGTTGGTTAATTAATGATGGTTAGATAAATATTAATAAGAGATTGACTGTGGGCATTAACCATCTTGACTACCTACAGTGATCTGTTTTTCTTTATGCGTCGATGTTGGCGTAAGTGGCGTTTTTTTCGATGAACTCGCGGCGTGGTCCTACGTCTTCACCCATCAGCATGGAGAAAATGTAGTCAGCTTCGGCTGCGTTTTCGATGTTCACCTGCTTCAACATACGGTTCTCGGGGTTCATGGTTGTCTCCCACAGCTGTTCGGGATTCATTTCACCCAAACCTTTGTAGCGTTGTGTGTGGATGGCATTTTCCGAACCGCCGCCGTAAGTATCGATGAAGCGTTGGCGTTGCTGGTCGGTCCAGCAGTATTCTTTTACCTTACCCTTTGTACAGAGGTAGAGCGGGGGAGTAGCGATGTACAGGTAGCCCTGCTGGATAACTTGCGGGAAGTAACGGAAGAACAGCGTCATGATCAGCGTGTCGATGTGAGATCCATCGACATCGGCATCGGTCATGATAATCACCTTCTTGTAGCGCAGCTTGTCGATGTTGGCTTCCTTACTGTCTTCGCCGTTCAGGCCGAAGCGAATACCCAATGCCTGAATGATGTTGTTCACTTCATCGCTTTCGAAGGCTTTGTGCCACATGGCTTTTTCTACGTTCAGGATTTTACCGCGCAGGGGCAGGATGGCTTGGTATTGACGGTTTCGTCCCTGCTTGGCCGATCCGCCTGCCGAGTCACCCTCGACGAGGAACAATTCGCATTCTTCGGGGTCCTTGCTGGAGCAGTCGGCCAGTTTGCCGGGCATGCCTCCGCCGCTCATGGGCGATTTGCGTTGTACGGACTCACGAGCCTTGCGGGCTGCTACACGGGCAGTTGCGGCAAGTATCACTTTGTCGACAATCAGTTTGGCTTCTTTCGGATGTTCTTCCAGGTAATAGGTCAGAGCTTCGCCCACTGCCTGATTGACGGCGCCGCTCACTTCGCTGTTGCCCAGCTTCGTCTTGGTCTGTCCTTCAAACTGAGGTTCGGCTACTTTGACGGAGATGACGGCGATGAGTCCTTCACGGAAGTCTTCTCCTGAGATTTCTACTTTGGCTTTCTCCAACTGCTTGGCACAGGTCTCTTCGCCGTATTTTTTCAGTACGCGGGTCAGGGCGGCGCGGAAGCCGGCTTCGTGCGTACCACCTTCCTTCGTGTTGATGTTGTTCACGTAGGAGTGTAGGTTTTCACGATAGCCTGTGTTATACATGATGGCGCACTCGATGGGTACACCTGCCTTTTCAGTATTCAGGTAGATGACGTCATCGAAGAGCGGTGTGTTGTTGCTGTTCAGGTAGCGGACAAATTCCTTTACACCTTCTACTGAGTGGAATACTTCCTTTACGTATTCACCGTTTTCGTCCTGTTGACGGCGGTCGGTTAGGGTAATGCGGATACCGGCGTTCAGATAAGCCAACTCACGCAGGCGGGCCTGCAGGGTGCTGTACTTATATTCGGTCGTGGTGAAGATGCTTCCATCAGGCCAGAAAGTCTGCTTTGTGCCTGTAAAGCCAGGTTCGCAGGTGCCTACTTCCTTGACGGCGTAGAGTGGTTTGCCGCATTCGTATTCCTGCTGATAGATTTTTCCGTTGCGGAATACTTGGGTCGTCATGTGCGTGGAAAGTGCGTTGACACACGATACGCCGACACCATGCAAACCGCCTGATACTTTGTAGGAGCCTTTGTCGAACTTTCCACCAGCATGGAGTACGGTCATTACGACCTCCAGTGCCGATTTCTTTTCTTTTTCGTGCAGGTCGACGGGGATACCGCGGCCGTTATCTTGTACAGTAATGGAGTTGTCTTCGTTGATGGTCACTTCGATGTGGTCGCAGTAGCCGGCCATCGCTTCGTCGATGGAGTTGTCCACCACTTCGTAGACCAGGTGGTGCAAACCGTTTTCGCTGATGTCGCCAATGTACATGGCGGGGCGTTTTCTTACCGCTTCCAATCCTTCCAGCACTTGGATGTTGCTGGCCGAATAATTGTTTTCACCGTTTATTTTTTCTGCTTCAGTCATAAATTTGTGCTTATTGTAATAACTGAGCAAAAATAGTGAAAATCTTTGGATTATGCCACTGAGGTGAGGAGTTTTTTCTGCCTTTACGGCTTTTTAGCATCCTTGTTTTGGGGATGTCTATAAACAAGAAAAGGTCGGACTTTTGTCCAACCTTCTTGTTATACGTTACTTAACTTTACGCTCTTTATTACGCAAGCTTGTTGATGTGCAGAGCCAATTTAGACTTCAAGTTATTGGCTTTGTTCTTATGAATAACGTTAGTCTTAGCCAACTTATCCAGCAACTTAACCAATCCAGGATACATAGATACTGCTGCAGCCTTGTCAGTAGTAGCACGAAGTTTGCGAACAGCATTTCTCATGGTCTTGCCATAATATCTGTTGTGAAGTCTTCTTTTCTCTTCTTGTCTGATTCTTTTCAGTGATGATTTGTGATTTGCCATCTCGACTAATCTTTTTAATTCGTTTATCTTTTTATTTTAGTAGCCCGTGGGGGAATCGAACCCCCCTTTCAAGAATGAAAATCTTGCGTCCTAACCGATAGACGAACGGGCCATCCTTTTGTTGAGCGTTTCCGCTCGCAAGCGCTTTATCTCTCGTTTGCGGATGCAAAGGTAGGAACTATTTTTGAATTGGCAAAATGTTCCGGCTATTTTTTTTGAACTTAATATTGGAATTTCTTTTAAATATGAATGCTGGCATCTGGTATACAGTGGTTTAAGTGAAATGAAAAAATGTCGTGCGGACCGTGATTTTTTTTAGAAAGAAAGAGGAGGACGCTATTATATCTTCATTTATCGCTTCTTTTTTTGTAGATTTGTAGGCGGATTTATGATACAGACGGACGAGATATGTTGCAAAAGGCGGAAGGAATCGTGCTTCGCACAGTGAAATATAAGGATACAGCTTTTATTGCTGACGTCTATACGGACGTAGCAGGGAGGGTGTCTTTTATGGTGCCGTTGCCTCGTTCGCGTAAGGCGTCGGTTAAGTCTGTTTTGTTTCAACCTTTGTCATTGGTCGAGCTGGAGGCGGATTTTCGTCCTAATACTTCTATATATAAGATAAAAGAGGCTAAGTCATGGCATCCATTTATTTCCTTGCCATACGATCCTTATAAATCGGCTATTGCTTTGTTCCTTTCGGAGTTTTTGTGTCGTGCTGTTCGTGTGGAGGCTGATAATCGGGCTCTTTTCTCTTATTTAAGGCATTCTATCGTGTGGCTGGACGAGTGTCGCACGGGCTTTGCAAACTTTCATCTGGTTTTTCTTATGCGCCTTTCTCGCTTCTTGGGACTTTATCCAAATCTTGAGGGCTATTCAGAAGGCTGTTATTTCGATTTGGTGAATGCCTGTTTTACGTCGCTTCGTCCTTCGGGGCATTCTCATTATATCGGGCCGATTGAGGCGGCACGTCTTCTTACGTTGATGCGGATGAACTACGACACGATGCACCTTTTTGCCATGAGCCGTGTGGAGCGGATGCGTTGTCTGACGGTCATCGAGCAATATTATCGTTTGCACCTGCCCGACTTTCCAGAGCTGAAATCTTTGGATGTTCTGAAAGAACTTTTCGACTGATGGTGTTAAGCTTTGAGGAAAGCATCGTTTTCTTTCGATGAAAACGGCGTTTTTCGAGGAAGAAAGCAGTGTTTTCTTTGAAAGGTATCTGGCATAGATAAAAAAAGTCCGCCGTCTTCGTCCGAAATTGAGAGATCCGGAAAAGAAGACGGCGGAAGTCTTTTGTGTGTGAATCTGTGTTGTTAATCCTCTAACTTGTAGACTTCACTTCCTGCCAATAGGAAACATCCTACGCCAAAGTCTTCAAAATCGGGAATTTTGTCGTAAGTGACAGGTTGGCTGTCTTTGGGCTCTTTGCCTGTCCCTTGTACGTAACCTAGGCAGCCATTGGGATGGACGGCCTCTTTGACCATTGCATTCCATGCCTTCAGCAGGATGGGGAGGTATTCTTTCTTGTCTAAGAGCCCGTTACGTACACCCCAAGCCATGCCGTAGACAAAGAGAGCTGTGCCAGATGTCTCTTTCCCGCCGAAGTTCGATTCGTCGTGGAGGCTGACATTCCAAAAGCCGTCTTTGCGTTGACAGTCTTTGAGTGCCTTGCTCATGGTCAGGAAATCATTTATATAGTTTGTGCGGTGTTGTTCGTTTGCAGGTATTTCGTCCAGTACTCTGACGAGTGCGGCGTATACCCATCCGTTGCCTCTGCTCCAATAGCAATTCTTTCCGTTAGGTTCCTTGTAGGGAGGATCGAAGTCTTGGTCTCTCCACCACAGGCCTTCTTTTTCATTGTACATACCATTTTCTCCATGTACATTTCTTGTATATTCGTACATGTCCCACATCTTGTCGAAGTATTTTTGTTCGCCTGTCAGTCGTCCCAGTTTGGCGAAAACAGGCATACCCATCTGGATAGCGTCTATCCACCACCAGTCGTTCACTTGAGGGGTGTTGACCAGCATGTCAATGTTAGCCTTTGCTTTGCGTATCTTTTCAGGGTTGGGGCAGATATTATATAAATCAATGTATGTTTGACTTGCGCAATAATCGTCAGCGTTGCGTGTGATGGTGCCATTTCTGAATCCCCATTCGTGATATTCAGACCAGTCGTTGGCGTATTTATAATAGTCGTCCCTCGGGTAGATGGAATAAAGGGCCATCAGTCCTTCATAATAAACGCCTCTTGTCCAGATGTTGCTGGGGCGGATGACCTTGTTCACATAGGACGGAGTCCGATAATCGCTGTACTTCTTCATGAAGTAGTCGTTGACTTTGACAATAGTCTTCAACGTTTCTTTTCGGTCAGGCATTTCCTGTGCGGAGATGATGCTGAAGCTGAAAAGTCCGATGAGCAGGGCTGCTATTTTTTTTGTTTTCATGTTTAAATAGATTTTTGTCACAAAAGTAGTTGCCGGGATTTTGTTTTACAATGGAGATTTGTACAGTTTCCATGAATTTTATACAATGAGGTTTTAAGTGGTGATTTTTTTCTCGCAATTGAATGATTTTGTCCATTTTTGAGAAAGTATGTCATAATGTGGTCGGTTAAATGGAAGTGCTTTTTTGATAGTTTTTTTTAAGATAAATGGATTTAAGAGGCGGTGTATTGTTGAGTTTTCGGCATAATTAAAATGATTTTATGAATAATTGTTTTGATTTTACATTCTTTTATAGCATATCTGAGAGACATGTGTACATGCGATTGTACAATTTTCCATTTTCCGATATATGAAACTTATCATATATTTGCCGACGTCTTCATAGTGAGATATGAGATTTTGTTTTAATAATGTTTAATTTAATATTTAATGTATGAAAAACAGCAAAAGATTACGTCTGTTTAGCCGAATGTATTTCATTCAGTGGCTATTTCTTACAGTTCTCTTTTCGTTAGTTGCGATGAGTGGCTATGCGCAGAGTAAAACTATTACAGGTAAAATCATTGATTCGACCGGTGAACCGGTTATTGGTGCTAGTGTGCTGGTGAAAGGTACTATTTTTTTGTACATTTGTTCGCTATGGAACATATGATTTGGGTATGAGAAAACTATTTTTACTGCTTGTATCTGTATTATTCAGCCTGTATGTCGCGGCTGATGTTGAAATACGTTCGGAACATCTGACGACGAGTAATGGAATTTCTAATAATTCTGTTCGTTGTATGTATCAAGACAGCAAGGGATTTATCTGGATGGGAACTCTGAACGGATTGAGCCGATATGACGGCAATTCTTTTGTGACTTACCGGCCGAGCCAGAAAGGAGGAATTGCGTTGGGAGATCATCGTATCCGTGATTTGGTAGAAGATAAAAATGGTTTTTTGTGGATAGCAACTTCGGCAGAGGTATATAGCTGCTATGACTTGCAAAGGGAATGTTTTGTAGATTTTACTGGGTGTGGTGAATATCGAGAACTCTATAGCGACAAAATTATAGACCGTAATGGGAATGTCTGGCTTTGGTTGAATGGAAATGGATGTCGGAAAGTAACTTATGCGGACGGGCAATTTTCCTCAATCGTCTTCAAGACAGAAAAGAATAATTTGCCTTCCAATAAGGTGACGTACGTATATGAGGATTTACAAGGAGGTGTCTGGATTGGTACAGATAACGGGGTGGTTCAAGTTATTGGAGATCGTACTGTTTTGGTCGTTCCTTCACATCGGGCTTCTAAGATTATTTCCGATGGAGGAAATTTGTTTTTCTTGTCAGCGGATGGCCGTTTTGTCGTAAAGAAAAGGGAGGAGGAATGCAAGTATGTAGCTCGTCTGCAAGAAAGCGGAATTCGCATTGATGAGGAACTGCGCATTCAGGACGATTGGGTGATATTTACCAACAAGGGGTGTTATGTGTTCAACTTAAAAACGTTTGAACTCAGAAAGAGTACGCTGCTGGATGTACAGAATGGACAGGTACAGAAAGATAATCGTGGAAATTATTGGGTGTTCAATCATACAGGAAAGGTTTGGTATCTTGATACAAAGACTCGTGCAGTCAAGTCTTTTCAGCTTATTCCTTCCGATAGGGTTAATTATATAGACGAAGAACGTTATCATGTAGTCTGGGATTCACGAGATCTGATTTGGATATCTACGTACGGAAACGGATTGTTTGTTTATGATCCTACTCATGATGTATTGCAGCATTTTACTGCTGATATGAGCGGTTTCAGTCATGTCGCGTCTAATTATCTTCTTTATCTTATAGAGGATCGTACTGGAGGGATCTGGGTAAGTACTGAATATGCGGGTGTTTCTCATTTGTTGGTGCTGAATGAGGGAGCTGACAGGGTCTTTCCGGAAAAAGGGGCATGGGACGGTCGTGCCAATACAGTAAAGATGATTAATCGTATGGCAGGCGGAAGCATTTGGTTGGGCACACGCCAGGGTGGGCTGTATGTGTACGACCAATCATCGCGAACATTGGAAAAGCGTGGCTTTTATGATTCGAACGTTTATGCTGTGGCCGAAGGGCCCGATGGTAGTCTTTGGCTGGGTACGCGTGGAAATGGTCTTTCTGTAGATGGGAAATGGTATAGAAACACTTCGGAAGATGCATTTTCGCTAGGCAGTAACAGTATTTTTGCTATGTTGCGTGACAAGAAGGATCGTATGTGGGTTGGTACCTTTGGTGGCGGATTGAATTTGGCTGTTCCTGACGAGGCTGGAGATGGATATCATTTCCGTCGTTTCTTTACCGATACGTATTCGCAAAGGCAGATACGTGTCATTTGTGAAGAACCCAATGGCTATTTATGGGTCGGTTCGAGTGCGGGAATCTTTATTTTTCATCCAGACTCTCTTCTACAAGATCCTCAGAATTATGTAGCCTATAATATAGACAACGGTGCTTTGCGAAGTAACGAAATTAAGTGTATGTTGCGCGACAGTAAAGGGCGTATGTGGTTGGGCACATCGGGTAAGGGTTTTAGTATGTGCCGTCCTGAGGGAAATTATAAAGACCTGGACTTCGTCCATTTCGACGTGAGCGATGGGCTGGTAAACAGCATGGTACAGTCGATTGTAGAGGACCGGAACGGAAAGTTGTGGATTGCTACAGAATTGGGGCTTTCCTGTTTTGATCCTGATAGCTATACATTCGAGAATTTCTTCTTTTCATCTTATATCTTGGGAAATGCTTACAGCGAAAACAGTTGTGCGGTGGCTGATGATGGGACATTACTGTTTGGATCGAACTACGGACTGGTGGTTGTAGACCCTGCGGTTGTGGTGGGCAATACGCAGGCGTCACCGATGGTGTCGTTCACTAATCTGCACGTTAATGGTATAGCTGTGCGTCCGGGTGACGTGGATTCGCCACTGGAGCACGCGATGATCTATACCGACAAAATTGAACTGAAACATTACCAGAATTCGTTTGTGATAGATTTCTCTACATTCGAATATTCGATGGTCAACGACATCAAATATACTTACCGTTTGGATAACTACGACCGGGAGTGGAGTGCTTTGTCTTTCTTGAATTTTGCTGCCTACAAGAATCTAGATCCGGGGCATTATACCTTGCGTGTGAAGGCATGTAACGGTCAGGGAGTTTGGGCGGAGAAAGAAGCAGTTTTGCAGGTTGTTATTGTTCCGCCGTTTTGGCGTACGGGATGGGCGTTCATTCTTTACGTACTCGTGTCTGCCGTGGCACTCTATGTCGCCTTCAGGTTGGTGCGTAATTTCAATGTTCTGCGCAACCGCATTCAGGTGGAGAAGCAACTGACGGAATACAAGTTGGTTTTTTTTACTAATATTTCCCATGAATTCCGTACGCCGCTGACGCTGATACAAGGTGCTCTGGAGAAGGTGCAGCGCATGGAGAAGATCCCCAAGGAGATGAATTACTCGCTTAAAGTAATGGAGAAGAGCACCCAGCGTATGCTGCGTCTGATTAACCAGTTGCTCGAGTTCCGCAAGATGCAGAACAACAAGCTGGCTCTCTCGCTGGAGGAAACCGATGTCGTCGCCTTTCTTTACGAGATATTCCTAAGCTTTAGCGATGCCGCAGAATCGAAGAACATGGATTTCCAGTTCGTGCCTTCACGTACGTCCTACACGATGTTTATCGATAAGGGACATTTGGATAAGGTGACCTACAACCTCCTGTCCAATGCTTTCAAGTACACTCCCAGTGGCGGCAAGGTGACTTTCACTGTCGATGTGGACGAGGAGCGGAAGAAGCTTGTCATTACAGTTCGCGATACAGGAGTCGGTATACCACCTGAAAAACGTAGCGAGCTGTTCAAGCGCTTTATGCAGAGTAGTTTCTCCGGCAGCAGTGTCGGCGTGGGGTTGCACTTGAGCCATGAGTTGGTTTGCGTACACAAGGGTACCATTGAGTTCAGCGAGAATGAGGGCGGTGGTTCCGTCTTTACTGTAACTCTGCCTACCGACCCTTCTGTTTACGAGGAGAAGGACTTTCTCATCCCTCACAACGTCCTGCTCGAAGAGGAGCGGAAGCACCAAGAGCAGGTGGCCGCTGCTCGCATGGAGGCCGACATTGAGCTGCCCGAGGTGGAACCTATCAACAAGAAACGGGTGCTTATCATCGAGGATGATAACGACGTACGCGAGTTTCTCAAAGAAGAGGTTGGGCGCTATTTTGAAGTCATGGCTGAGGCTGATGGTGTGGCAGGACTGGCACGTGCTCGCGAATACGATGCCGACCTGATTATTTGTGATGTCTTAATGCCCGGTATGACGGGTTTCGAAGTGACTCGCAAGTTGAAGAACGATTTCAACACGAGCCATATTCCCATCATCCTGCTCACTGCTATGAACTCCGCCGAGAGTCACCTGGCTGGTGTTGAGAGCGGAGCAGACGCCTACATCACCAAGCCATTTAGTCCTAAGTTGCTTTTGGCTCGTGCTTTCAAGCTGATAGAACAGCGCGAGAAGCTTAAGGAAAAATTTTCTAACGCTCCTAACATGCTCCGGCCCACTATTTGCTCCTCCGACAAGGACAAGGCTTTTGCCGACCAGTTACAAGCCGTCGTTGAGCAGCAGTTGGAGAATGCCCAATTTACCGTCGATGAGTTCGCTTCCATCATGGGGCTGGGACGTACGGTTTTCTACCGCAAGGTACGTGGTGTAACCGGTTATTCGCCGAACGAGTACATCCGCATCGTGCGCATGAAGAAGGCTGCCGAGTTGCTGTTGGAGAGTAACTATACCGTGTCCGAGGTATCCTACAAGGTGGGCATCAACGATCCGTTCTACTTCAGCAAGTGTTTTAAACACCATTTCGGCGCCTCGCCCTCGGCCTACCGTGAAGGTACGGCGGCAAAGCCCGGGGAGACGCCTGCCGGCGGGGGAGACGAGGCTTGAGTATTGCTCGTTGTCCAGTGTATCTGTCTCGCCGCAGACGAAAAAGTTCGGCCGCTGTCCAATGCCGAGTCTTTTGCATGTCTGTCAGGAGCACCGGTTTGGTTTCGGCTGCCCGTATATTCTGATTTTGATCCGTTTGTTTAATAACAAGTGCATAAACAAAGTGTCGGAGACCCTGGCGAGTTTCGGAGGGAAACAAAAACGTGCATTCCAAAGGAGTTGGAATGCACGTTTGGGCAGTGTGTGCTAATGTTAGGTTAGCTTTCCTTTGCCTTGAAGGCGAGTGCGTACATGCGCATCTGTTTCACCATGGCTAGCAAGCCGTTGCTGCGGGTGGGCGAGAGGTGCTCCTGCAGGCCGATGCGGGGGATGAAGTAGAGGTCGGCGGCAAGAATCTCGTCGGGCGTGTGCCCGGAGAGCACCTTGATGAGCAGGGCGATGATGCCCTTCACGATAAGGGCGTCGCTCTCGGCTTGGAAGATGACTTTGCCGTCCTCTTCGTCGGCTTGCAGCCATACGCGGCTTTGGCAGCCTTCTATCAGGTTTTGGTCGGTCTTGTAGCGTTCGTCAAGAGCCGGCTGTTCGTTGCCTAGGTCGATGAGCAGCTGGTAGCGGTCCATCCAGTCGTCGAAGTCACTGAATTCGGCGATGACTTCGTCTTGCATTTCGTTGATTGTCATATCTATTGTCTTTTTTGAAATTATTTTTCGTTGTAGATTACCTCCAGTACCGTCTGCCCTACGGCCATCAGCGTGTTCTTGTCTATCACGTCCATGGTGTCGTCCGTGGTGTGCCAGAAGTCGCCGAAGCCCGTGTCGCACTTCGGGTCGTAGTTGATGATGTCCACGCAGGGTATCTTGCGCAGGTTGTAGACATAGAGGTGGTCATCCGTCACTTCTGTTCCATCTTCCTTGGGGAAGAAAGCTTCGAATCCCAGGCGGTGGGCGGCGTCCCAGATTTTTTTCACCTGCTTACCCGCCGTGCGCTTGGAGAAAAGCTCCTGGTAGAAAGTAGCGTTTTTGCCGCCCACCATGTCGAGCAGGATGCCGAAGCGAGCGTTGTAGTTGTCCACATGGGGCACGCGCCCCCAGTATTGCGAGCCTAGGCACCAGGTGTCGGGCTTGTATGGCCCCTTGTGGAAGGTTGGTGTGCCATAGTCTTCGGCGTCGAAGAAGATGATGTCGATGCCGATGGCAGGTGCTTGCCGTTGTAGCTGGCGTGCCACTTCGAGCAGCACACCTACGCCGCTGGCACCGTCGTTCACGCCCAGGATAGGCGTCTTGTGCTTCGACTTGTCCTTGTCCTCGTCGGCATAGGGGCGGCTGTCCCAGTGGGCGAAGAGCAGCACGCGTCGGCGGCTGTCGGGGTTGTAGGCGCCGATGATGTTACGCGCTTTCAGAATGGTGTTGTCATAGGCCACGAGGTCGGCATACTGGTTGTAGACTTTGGCACCGAGCTGTTCCAGTTTGGCAGCAAGGTAGTCGCCGCAAGCTCTGTGAGCAGCCGTGTTGGGTACACGGGGACCGAAGTTGGCCTGTATCTGGACATAGGCGTAGGCGCTGTCGGCGTTAAATGCGGGTACGTTGACAGATTCCGTTTTGTCTTTGTTTTCCTCTGTGCCGGAGGCGTTGCTCTTGTTGCCGCAGGCGATGGCAGCCACCACCATCAGCAGGAGCAGGGAAGCAAAGGTGCATTGTTTTCTTTTCATAATTGGGGAATTATTTTTTTCTAGTTAGGAAAATAGATTTCTCTAGTTAGGGAATAATCTAGCTATAGTTGGAAGGTGAGCCGCACTCCCTTTTTGTCGACATCCAGCTGGACAGGTGCGCCGCAGACGAGTGGCAGGTTCATCGTGACATGGCCCACGGGGAAGTTGAAGCAGACGGGGTAGTCGTATTCCTTCACTAGGTCGGCCAGTGCTCCATAGAGTTCCTTGCCCAGCTGTTTTTTCTCTTCGTATTCGGTAAACTGGCCGATGACGAGGCCCGACAGACGTTCGAGCACACCGCCCAGCTTCAGGTTGTACATCATGCGCTCAATGGCATGCGGGCGTTCGCCCACATCTTCTATAAAGAGCACGGTGCCGTCGGTGGGGATATCGTAGGGCGTGCCACGTAGGCCGTTGAAGACGGCAAAGTTTCCTCCTCGCAGGATGCCTTCGGCCGTACCGCGGCGGTTTAGCTTGTGAGCGTCACAGGTATAACTGAAACTTCCTTCGGGTGTGGCGGCGGCTCCAGTCAGTATGTTGCGCAGGGCTTGCGTACAGAAATCATCTTCGGGTTCTACGGTGAGATGGCGTGCCATGGGCGCATGCAGCGAAGCGAAGCCTTCCTTCTGCCACAGGTTGTGCAGGGCGGTGATGTCGCTGAAGCCGATGAGCCACTTGGGTGACTCCCTGAAGCGGCTGAAGTCTAGCTTGCCTACCAGATGCACCGCACCATATCCGCCGCGACTGCACAGAATGGCTCGTGTGTTCGGATCGTCCATCGCTTCCTGCAAGTCTTCCAGCCGCTGGCTGACAGTACCTGCATAGACTCCGTTGGAACTGCCTGCGTGGCGTGACAGCACGGGTTGCAGGCCCCATGAGGCCAGCCGCTTGACGGCTCCCTTCAGGAACGACTTGTCTATCTTGCCGGAGGGCGAGAGGATGACAACCTTGTCGCCTTCATACAGGTAAGGGGGAATAATCAGCTTGTCCATATACATTCATCATAATTTATGTTGCTGCAAAAATACAGAAAGGCGAGCGGAGAACAAAATATTGAAACTTGTTTCGGATATTTTTTATCCCGAGCTGCTTCTTGTTTTTGTTTACCATAGATTAGGCAGATTGCCACAGAGCGTTTTTATTCACAGTCTGCCTCTACCGAGAGGAAAATTTGTGTCCATCTGCGTATCTGTGGTCGGTCCTGATGTGAATTCTGTCGTGGGAAGGGATGGGAGTTGTCAAAATGTTATTAAACAACTGCAAAAATAGGCGGATGGATGCTGTATTTTTCGACATTTTTTCGGATATTTGCTAAAAATCTAACGTCATGAAACCTATACGCAACTTTAATCAACTGACGGAACACCTGAAGACGCTGAACCGCAGGAAACGCATTGCTGTGGTCTGTGCCAACGACCCCAATACCGAGTATGCCATTGCAAGGGCCTTGGAAGAGGGCATTGCCGAGTTTCTGATGGTTGGTGACTCGGCCATTCTTGAGAAATATCCCTCGTTGAAGCAATACCCCGACTACGTTCGTACCATTCACATCGAGGATCCCGACGAGGCGGCTCGCGAGGCGGTGCGCATTGTGCGCGAGGGTGGAGCCGACATCCTGATGAAGGGCATCATCAATACCGACAATCTGCTCCGCGCCATCCTCGACAAGGAGCATGGCCTACTGCCCAAGGGCAAGGTGCTGACGCATCTGGCCGTGATGCAGATACCCACGTACGACAAGTTGCTGTTCTTCTCCGATGCTGCCGTTATCCCGAGGCCCACGCTTCAGCAACGCATCGAGATGATCTGGTACGCCATTCGCACCTGCCGTCACTTTGGCATCGAGCAGCCCCGTATTGCCCTGATACATTGTACGGAGAAGGTCAGCGCCAAGTTCCCCCACTCGCTGGATTATGTGAACATCGTCGAGCTGGCCGAGGCGGGTGAGTTCGGCAACGTCATCATTGATGGCCCGTTGGACGTGAAGACCTCGTGCGAGAAGACCAGTGGCGACATCAAGGGCATTGTGTCGCCCATCAATGGCGAGGCCGACGTGCTTATCTTCCCCAACATCGAGTCGGGAAACGCCTTTTACAAGGCCGTTTCTCTCTTCTCGCATGCCGATATGGCGGGGTTGTTACAAGGTCCTGTCTGCCCTGTGGTGCTGCCTTCGCGTAGTGACAGCGGTCTGTCCAAGTATTACAGCATCGCTATGGCCTGTCTTACCAGCAATGGACAAGACACCATTGAATGACAGGAAATGAGCAGTTTGATCGTTTACCATTAAGTATTAACTATTCCCATGAAGATATTAGTTATCAACCCCGGTTCCACCTCGACCAAGATGGCCGTTTTCGAGGACGAAAAGCCTGTATTTGTCAAGACGCTGCGACATTCTGTCGACGAGCTGGTACACTATCCACGTGTCATTGACCAGTTTGAGTTCCGTAAGAATCTGGTGCTCGCCGAGCTGAAACATGAGGGCATCCCCTTTGCCTTCGACGCCATCATCGGTCGGGGCGGCCTGCTGAAACCCATCCCCGGCGGTGTCTACGAGGTGAACGATGCTATGATCAACGACTGCATGCATGCCATGCGTACCCATGCCTGCAATCTGGGTTGCCTGATAGCCTCCGAGCTAGCTCACGCCCTGCCCGGCTGCCGGGCATTTATTGCTGACCCTGGCGTGGTGGACGAACTGGACGAGGTGGCCCGCGTCACGGGTTCGCCTCTCATGCCCCGTATCACCATCTGGCATGCACTGAATCAGCGCGCCATCGCCCGCCGTTATGCTGCCGAGCGGACGGCGGAACAGCCCGACAGGCCCGTGCGTTACGAAGACCTGAGCCTGATTGTCTGCCACCTGGGTGGCGGCATCTCCGTAGCTGCCCATCGCAAAGGCCGCTGTGTGGATGTGAACAACGCCCTCGACGGTGAAGGCCCTTTCTCACCTGAACGGGCTGGCACCCTGCCTGCGGGCGATCTCATTGATCTCTGTTTTTCTGGCAAGCTCTCGCAGAGCGAGCTGAAGAAACGCATCTCGGGGCGTGCGGGCCTGGCAGCTCACTTGGGTACGACCGACGTGCAGGCAGTGGTGAAACGTATTGAGGAGGGCGACGAGCATGCCCGGTTGGTGTTGGACGCCATGATTTATCAGATAGCTAAGAGTGTGGGCGCGGCGGCAGTCGTGCTCTACGGAAAGGTAGATGCCATTCTACTGACGGGTGGTATCGCCCATTCGGATTACATTACCTCGCGCCTCAAGGAGCGTGTGTCCTTCCTAGCGCCCGTCCGCGTCTATCCCGGCGAAGACGAGCTGAAAGCTCTGGCTCTGAATGCGCTGGGCGCGTTGCGGGGGGAGTTGGAGGTGCAGGTGTATCAGTAATCATAGATGACTAATTCTAGATAGAAAGATTCATTGTCCTATTTAAGATTGGAAATATCCATATTTGTAAACTGAGGTGGTGAGAAAGGTCGCGACATTTCGTTATCGCTAGCCCGGGTTGTGATTTTAATTGGGGTTGGGAGATGTGCTAAGTCAAAAGTCGTAAACTCATCATATGTATATGTCCAGTTATCATCATGGGCTGTGCTCATGACCCGTTTGTAGATTGCTTCACGAGATGGTGCATTAAAGCCATGGATGTTGCTGCGCATCATACTTTCTTCTGTAGGGCGATAAGCTCCGGACCAATAGGTACAAGCACCCGTGTATACTCCTAGAATTTCGCCATAATTGTCCGCATTTTGATAACGTTCATCTTGTAGAAACTGATTCCAGAGTACTCTGCTTTTATCATAGGTGAAATCTACATTGGCAGCCCAGCCCAATGTTTGTTGTTGATTTTGGATGGATATGATTTCACTTCTAGGTATAGCTCCATACTCTTGATATGAATATTCGTCTAATAACTTGGCAAATCCGTGTCCGACGCATTCATGACAGAGAACGCGTCGGAACATATCATCCTCCAAACCATAAATCATTGGGCAATAACCGATTGCTAGATTTGTAATGTTCGTGTTATCGTTAAAACCAAAATAGCAGGTACCTGCATATTCTTCTGTGTTTAGGACTACAATACAGGTGGCTTCGTTGAGTAGTTCCGGTTGAATCTGAAATTCGGGAATTTCCAAAGCATATTCGATTACCGTTTGGTGGTCACCTTCGATTAATGTACTTCCTCCTCTTTCCAGGCGGCAATCGAAGCATGTGGAGTGATTGCCAAAGCTGTTGCTGGCCGATACGGCATTTATGTACCACACGTCAAAATATGCTTGCAAGCTTTTGACAGGTTCTTCAGTAAAGAAATTCTGCATGGCCTTTTCCATCACTTGACGGTAACGGCCGCTTTCGATATCTTTGTCCAGGAAACCATCTCCCATGAATACTAAAGGAATGCCTTTGCCCAGTGTATGCTTCTGTAATTGTGTAACCTGCTTGTCGGCACTGTAGTCGGTTGAAGTTTCGATGGGCGTAGCTTCCTGGTTAATAGTGATGGTGGATGATTGCACGGGCATTTCTATGCCTCCAAACATGACTTGGAGCACGAAGGAGGCACTGCGCGGTTGGTGCGTGGCATTGTTTTGTATAGCCAATGTAACTTTCCCTTCTTGTAGCGCCTTGGTGTTGTTTGACTTCAGAGTAATCCAAGACAGGTCAGTCGATGCGACGGGACTAATTTGCAAGTTCGGGGAGGCTAGGTTGGTGGTGAATAGTATTTCAATGTCCTGTTTTTCCGATGTCAGAGAGTAGCTGGTTTGTGCTACATCCAGCATACTTATGGAGCTTTGTCGGATTGTGATGGCTTTGCGAATGTTTGTCGCAGGCAAGGTGACAAGAAGGGTTGCTGTTCTTTCTTCTCCGGTCAGATTGTTTTCTTTGGTCAGCAGGTGGATAGAAGCCTCACCAGCTGGGCCGCTCTTTGGGGAGAGTGCTATCCATTCGCAATCTATGGACGCCTGCCAAGGGTGGGTGGCAGTGAAGGCTAAAATTTGATCTGAGTTGCCCTTTGAGCCTACTTGCAGAATACTGCTTTGTGCATTTAATGTGATTTTGGGTGTGATGTTTTCTTCATTGGAGCAGTTAGTCGCAAGGATGATTTCTCCTAATAGGAGCAATAACAAATAAAGGCTCTTGAGTTTCATGATTTTAAGATGTATCTATAACATATTGCCCTTTATTGATAGAGATTGTATCAATAAAGGGCAATGGATGTTTCAGTTGTTAGGCTCGCATGGTAACGTTAGTCTCTTACACCATTAAAGTTCGTTATGCTTCCGTCTTTATTCAGGAAACTGATATTAATGGCTTTTCCTGTCACTGTAATCGTTATGTTGACAGAAGATTCACTTTCAAATATGTATTGGCCGTTTTGATAGGTGATGTTATAATTTTCTTCACCATTAGAATAAAAGGCTGCTCTCACGCAAACTACTGTAGAAGATATTTTTTCTACTCTCACTACGTAAGCGTCTTCTATAACACTGCCGTTCACGGTTAGTTTGCCCGTATAAACTCCGCTTATTGCACTTGCATAGTCGCTTGTCGGGTCATCGTCGTCACTGCAGCTTGTCATACAAATAGTCATTGCCATCATCATGAACAGCATTGACAGGTACTTCATTGTTTTCATTTTCTACTGATTTATAATTATATTTGTAATTAATTTCGTCACAAATATAGAGACTATAGTCCGATGTCTAGGTAAAAGGGTGTTATCAATATGTTTACATGTATACTTATTGGAGACACTGTTTCTCTTGACATTTCTTTTGGCTTGTTTCTGCTTCTTTCCTTTTCTTCCTTAATTCCGCAACACTATAGTTTAACATTATTTATAAGTGCCTGAGCAACAAAAAGTTGCCCAGGATTTTGCCATGTCAGAATTTTCACTTACCTTAGTGTTGCGAAAAGAAGACAAGCAAAACTCTAATATGACATGGCAAAGATACAAATAAAATCTGAGAAACTCACTCCTTTTGGAGGAATTTTTTCTATTATGGAGCAATTTGATGCTCTTTTAGCTCAAACCATAGATTCCACCTTGGGATTGAGATGCACTATGTTTGGTTATCAATATAGCGAAATTCTACGCTCTCTGATGTGCGTATATCTTTGTGGCGGCTCATGTATTGAGGATGTTACAACTCACTTGATGAAACATTTGTCTCTTCATCCAACTCTTCGCACTTGCAGCGCAGACACCATATTGCGTGCTATCGAAGAACTGACTTGTAAGAACATCACCTATAAATCTGCTTCTGGCAACTCCTATGATTTCAATACTGCAGACAAGATGAACTGCTTATTGATCAAAGCCCTGCTTGCTACTGGTCAATTGAAATCCGGTCAAGAGTATGATTTTGACTTTGACCATCAGTTCATTGAAACAGAGAAGCATGATGCAAAACCAACCTACAAGAAGTTCCTGGGCTATAGTCCAGGTGTGGCAGTCATTAACGACATGATTGTCGGTATTGAAAATAGAGACGGCAACACAAACGTGCGCTTCAACCAAAGAGAGACTTTGGAAAGAATCTTCAAGCGACTGGAGGCATCAGAAGTATATATATCCCGTGCCCGCATGGATTGCGGCTCATGCTCGGAGGAAATCGTAGATATGGTAGAGGCTCATTGCAGGCATTTTTATATTCGTGCCAACAGATGCTCTTCCTTCTACGATTCCATGTTTGCCTTGACTGGATGGAAAACTGTTGAAATCAACGGTATTGAATTTGAGCTGAATTCCATCCTTGTTGAGAAATGGAAAGGAAAACCGTATCGTCTTGTCATACAGAGACAAAGGCGAATAGATGGAGACCTTGACATTTGGGAAGGCGAATATACCTACAGATGTATACTGACTAACGATTACAAGTCGAGTGCAAGAGACATCGTGGAATTCTACAATCTTCGTGGTGGCAAGGAACGCATCTTCGATGACATGAACAATGGCTTTGGCTGGAATCGATTGCCAAAATCGTTCATGGCACAGAATACTGTATTCCTGCTTATGACAGCTCTCATCAGAAACTTCTACAAAGCTATTATGCAGAGATTGAAAACCCATGAATTTGGATTGCGTGCCACCAGCAGAATCAAGACCTTTGTTTTCAAGTTCATCTCTGTTCCTGCGAAATGGATTAAGACATCACGTAGGCATGTATTGAATATTTACTCAGACAACAATGCTTATGCCAACCTGTTCAAGACAGACTTTGGTTAAAGACCATGCTTTTCTGGTTAAACCAGCGTATTACCTCAAGTCGCTTTATGGGGTAAGGGGATTTTGTGTCTGCGACATTTCTGTTGTGCAAGAAATATGTACAATAAAATGAATTTTGTCGCTTTGCAAGCAAAATCCCACTAAACCCTATAGGTTGCGGATTTGAGGTTCTTGACTTCTTCGGTATAAATTGAAAAAAAATCATGTTCGAGTATCGTGGATATTTTGACGAGTAATTCTGTGTCTATGGAGTATTTTCCTAGTATTTTATAGACATTGGTTCTGCTACATGATAATTCTTTGGCTAGCCAGACAACGCTTTTTTGTTGTTCTGATAATTTGTTTTTGATGAGTTTACCTATATGTAACATATCGATGTTTTTGTGGTTTGACTTATGAACTCTCAATTTCTTTCAATAAATGGGGCGTTATTGATAAAATATTGCAAATGTAGTAAAATAGTTGAAATATAATGCTGGTAAATGATTTGTTTATTTACCGCATGTGGTGAATTTTAGAATTATATGTCTTGTGTATTTCTTTTGTATAAGCGTTTTTCTTTGAATTTAGACTTGATCTAATAATGAACATTTACATCTTTATCAATTTTAAGCGTGATATGTCCATGGAAATTACTCTTGTTTTATTGTTAAGTGAAGGGATGGGTATGTTAAAAAAGTTGGGGATGTGGTAGAAGCTGTTGTATGGCGTACTACATTATATGAAGGTGTTTGCAACAATAAGCTGACGAGGATAATTGTTTTTCATTCCGCCACCAGCATCAGCCCCACGCCGCGGACGGTCTTGATTTCGATGTCGGCGTCAGCCTCGAAGAGCTTGCGCAGCTTGGAGACGAAGACGTCGAGGCTGCGCGAGGCGAAGTAGTCATCCTCCGTGTTCCAGCAGCGGCTCAGGATGGCTTCGCGGCGCACGGTTTCATTTTTGTTTTGGGCCAGGATGTGCAGGATGTTGGCTTCAGTGGCGGTCAGTGCCTGGCTTTTGCCTGTGCGGTCGTTGCGCAAGGTGTTGCGTTCGGTGTCCAGCGTGTAGGGACCGAACTGACAGAAGCCTGTTTCTGTACGCATGTGTACACCTTGTGTCATCTTCAGTACGGCGTGTATGTGCGCGTCCAGCTCTTCGGCGATGAAGGGCTTCTTTACGTAGTTGTTTACACCCAGCTGGTAGCCGAATCGTACGTCTCTGGGTGAGGTGAGGGCTGAGGCAAACAGGATGGGGGTATTGGCATCGGTTTCACGGATGCGGCGTACCATCTCGAAGCCGTCCATTACGGGCATGTCGATGTCGCTGATGATGATGTCGGGTTTGAATGAAGCCCATGTTTTCAGTCCTTCTTCGCCGTTGACGGCCGTCTGCACGTCGTAGCCGCCGATGATGTCTTCCAGTCCGCACTGCACCACATAACGCAGGTTGGGGTCGTCTTCTACCAGGAGTAACTTGATCATGATATCTGTGTATTTTGAAGCAAAGATACGGATTTTTTCAGATCTCAGAGCTCGGATTTCAAGGGTTCTTGCGGAGTAGTAGAACCTTCAAAAACAAAAAAAGTGTACCGCCACGGCGGTACACCTTATTATTATATAGAAAAGATTGGTTGTCCGTTAGTTGTTGGATTTCTTTTCTCTTCTGGGTCTTTCGGGCTTTTCGCTGTAACCTTCAGGTTTGGGGATCAGTACCTTGTGAGACAGTTTGAACTTGCCTGTCTTCGGATCGATGTCCAGCAGCTTCACTTCGATGTCGTCGCCTTCTTTGAGTCCGGCTTCTTCTACCGTTTCGAGGCGTTTCCAGTCGATTTCGGAGATGTGGAGCAAACCGTCCTTGCCTGGCAGGAATTCAACGAATGCACCGTAAGGCATGATGGAACGGATCTTTCCTTTGTAGACTTCTCCTATCTCGGGAACGGCTACAATAGCCTTGATCATCCGGATGGCGTCATCGATGCTCTGCTTGTTGGTGCCGGCGATTTCGATCTTGCCTACGTTGTCTTCTTCTTCGATGGTGATGGTAGCACCTGTCTCTTCCTGCATACCCTGAATGATCTTTCCGCCCGGGCCGATGACAGCACCGATGAATTCTTTCGGAATGGTCATGGTTTCGATGCGCGGAGCGTGCGGTTTCAGTTCGGGGCGCGGTTCGGCGATACATTCTGTCAGTTTACCCAAAATGTATTCGCGACCTTCCTTGGCTTGCAGCAGAGCTTTCTCCAGAATGTCGTATGACAGACCGTCCACCTTGATATCCATCTGGGTAGCGGTGATACCGTTCTTTGTACCTGTTACTTTGAAGTCCATGTCACCCAGGTGGTCTTCATCACCGAGGATGTCGGAGAGGACTGCATATTTTTCTTCGCCCGGATTTTTGATAAGGCCCATGGCGATACCCGATACAGGGTTCTTGATCTTCACACCGGCATCCATCAAGGCCAGCGTGCCGGCACATACGGTAGCCATGGAAGAAGAACCGTTGGATTCGAGGATATCAGAAACAACGCGTACTACGTAAGGATAGTCTTCAGGAATTTGTCCCTTTAATGCACGCCAAGCCAAATGGCCGTGACCAATTTCACGACGGCCTACACCGCGCTGTGCCTTGGCTTCGCCTGTAGAAAATGGGGGGAAGTTGTAGTGCAGCAGGAAGCGCTCTTTGCCGTGGGTCAGCACGTCGTCGACGATTTTCTCATCAAGCTTCGTACCCAGTGTGGCTGTAGACAGTGACTGTGTCTCACCGCGGGTAAAGATGGCCGAACCATGAGGGCCAGGCAGCGGGCTTACTTCACACCAGATGGGGCGGATCTCTGTTGTCTTACGGCCGTCGAGACGCTTGCCTTCATCTAGGATACAACGGCGCATAGCCTCTTTTTCTACGTCGTGATAGTAGCGGTCGATGAGCTGAGCTTTTTCTTCCAATTCCTCTTCTGTGAATTGAGCCTTGAATTCTTCGCAGATGGCGTCGAAGGCATCCTGACGTTCGTGCTTGTTACGGTTGCCACTGGCGGCAATAGCATAAGCCTTGTCGTAGCAGGCTTCGTGTACGGCCTTTCGCAGGTCTTCGTCGTTCACTTCGTGGCAGTATTCGCGCTTTATGGTGGAACCTACCTCTTCGGCCAGTTCCATCTGTGCCTTACACTGTGGCTTGATGGCCTCGTGGGCAGCTTTCAGGGCGGCCAGTAGGTCTTGCTCAGATACTTCCTTCATTTCGCCTTCCACCATCATGATGTTCTCGTAGGTAGCGCCGACCATGAGGTCCATGTCGGCCTGCTCGAGCTGTTCGAAAGTGGGGTTGATGACGAATTCTCCGTTGATGCGCGCTACGCGTACCTCAGAGATAGGACCATTGAATGGAATGTCCGATACGGCCAGTGCGGCAGAAGCGGCCAGTCCGGCCAGTGCGTCGGGCATGTCTACGCCGTCGGCCGAGAAAAGTATAATGTTTACATATACTTCTGCGTGGAAATTGTCGGGGAAAAGGGGGCGGAGAGCACGGTCAACCAGGCGGCAAGTCAGAATTTCGTAGTCCGAAGCGCGTCCTTCACGTTTGGTGAAGCCGCCGGGGAAACGTCCGAATGCGGAGAATTTTTCTTTGTACTCTACCTGAAGCGGCATAAAATCTGTTCCGGGAACTGCGTCTTTTGCGGCACAAACAGTAGCCAGCAGCATGGTGTTGCCCATGCGGAGCATTACAGAACCGTCTGCCTGTTTTGCCAGCTTTCCCGTTTCGAGCGTGATGGTTCTGCCATCAGGAAGCTCGATCGTCTTAACAATTGGGTTAATCATAAAAAAACTTTTATATCTATTTTCTTTCAAAATTCGTGCAAAGATAGTGATTTTATTCTCTTAATCAGGTGGAAATGAGTTTAAAAGTTTCGATTTCGGTCTTTTTTTTATGTTTTGTGGTGGAAGAAGCTGGAAAAATGCTTTGACTAAGCGTGAAAAGGAGTATATTTGCACGTTGATTTTGAAAATAAATACACTGACAATATGAAGAAAATAGTAGTGATGGCATTTGCCATGGCAGCTTTGAGCGCTTGCGATTCAGAACCGAAGTTTAAGGTGGAAGGTGAAGTGACGGGTGCTGAAGGGAAGATGCTTTATCTGGAAGCATCTGCATTGGAAGGGATTGTTCCTCTTGATTCTGTTAAACTGAACGCTGGAGGTGCCTATACCTTCAAGGAAGCTCGGCCGGAATCTCCTGAATTTTACCGTTTGAGGGTAGAAGACAAGATTATCAATTTCTCGGTAGATTCTACCGAAACCGTTCGAATTAATGCCGGATATGATAATTTTGCGACGGATTATACGGTTGAAGGTTCGCCCAGCAGCGAGAAAATCAAGGAGTTGTCGTTGAAACAACTTCAGTTGCAGAATAAGGTGGATGAATTATATCGGGCTATGCAGGCTCATAGTATTGGTGTAGATGTGTTCCAGGATAGTCTGACTGCGATGATGAAGCGGTATAAAGATGAGGTGAAGATCCGCTATATTTTCGCGGCTCCCAATACGGCGGCTGCCTATTTTGCTCTGTTCCAGAAGGTGAACAATTATCTGATATTCGATCCTTTGAATAGTCGTGATGACATCAAATGCTTTGCGGCCGTAGCTACGAGCCTGAACAATTATTATCCTCATGCCAACCGTTCAAAGAATCTGTATAATATCGTCATCAAAGGCATGAAGAATACACGTACTCCTCAGCAACAGACGTTGGAGTTGCCCGAACAGGTACAGGTGTCGGAAACGGGTGTGATTGACATTAACTTGCGTGACTTGAAAGGAAATGCCCATAAGCTGACAGACCTCAAGGGGAAGGTCGTTATTGTGGACTTTACCGTATATCAGAGTGCAGTTTCGGCCAGTCATAACTATATGTTGCGTGACTTGTATGACAAGTATGCTTCTCGTGGGCTGGAGATTTATCAGGTGTCTTTGGATGCCGATGAACATTATTGGAAGACGACAGCTGACAACCTGCCGTGGATTTGCGTGCGCGATGCCAACGGTGTCTACTCGTCAGTAGCAGCTGCTTACAATGTGCAGAACCTGCCGACCTTGTTCTTGGTAAATCGTAATAATGAGCTGAGTGCTCGTGGCGAGACTATTAAGGATTTGGATGCCGCTGTGCAGAAGTTGTTGTAATTTGTTATAATGGAGGACGAACTCCATTAAATATGTTACAAAACAGCGATTGGCACTTGACGCATATTGTTTAAAGTGCTATCTTTGCGAACAAATATTGGAAGAGGGTTCCAGCATGGTTGACATGTTGGAATTCTTTTTTGTTTATAATATATCAATTAAGAATAATAAGGAGGAAAAAATTATGGCTTATATGTCAGAAGAAGGCTACAACAAGTTGTTGGCTGAATTGAAACAGCTGGAAGCAGTGGAACGTCCCAAGGTGGTGGCTGCCATTGCTGAAGCACGCGACAAGGGAGACTTGTCCGAAAATGCAGAGTATGATGCAGCTAAGGAAGCACAAGGATTGCTCGAGATGAAAATCAGTAAGCTGAAAGCGGTGATTGCCGATGCTAAGATCATCGACGAGTCTAAGCTGAAGACCGACTCTGTACAGATCCTGAACAAGGTGGAGTTGAAGAACGTGAAGAACGGCATGAAGATGACCTATACCATCGTGTCGGAGAGCGAAGCCAATCTGAAGGAAGGCAAGATTTCAGTCAATACCCCCATTGCACAAGGTTTGCTTGGCAAGAAGGTGGGTGAGAAAGCACAGATCAAAGTGCCACAAGGCATGATTGAGCTGGAAATATTGAACATATCATTTTAAACAGTAAGGCAGGCCATGTGTTGTGGCTTGCCTTGTTTTTTTAATATATTATCGTTATGGCAACCATATTCAGTAGAATTGTAGCAGGCGAAATTCCCTGTTATAAAGTTGCGGAGGACGAGCAATTCTTCGCATTTTTGGACATCAATCCGTTGGTAAAAGGACATACGTTGGTCATTCCGAAACGTGAGGTAGACTACATCTTTGATTTGAAAGATGAAGAACTGGCCGCTATGCACGTTTTTGCCAAGAAGGTAGCACTGGCTATCGGAAAGGCTTTTCCTTGTAAGAAGGTTGGAATGGCTGTCTTGGGTTTGGAAGTGCCTCATGCTCATATTCATCTGATTCCGATGCAGAGCGAGAAAGATATGCTTTTCTCCAACCCCAAGTTGCAGCTTTCTGCTGAAGAGTTTGCAGAAGTGGCCGAAGCGATTCGCAACGCGTTCTGACAATCCCCTCCTCCTCATAGATAAAATAAAGGGACGGCCTATCAGGCCGTCCCTTTATTTTATTGAATGTTATTTAAAGTTTTATAGGCTTTCTAACAGGCGCTTCAGTACGACGGTCGCTGAAATTTCGCGGTTGGCCGCTTCAGGAATAACGATGCTTTGCGGGCTTTCGATGACATCGTCCGTCACAATCATGTTGCGGCGTACAGGCAGGCAATGCATGAAATAAGCGTTGTTGGTAACGGCCATCTGGCGGTCGCTTACTGTCCATGCACGGTCTTTGCTCAGAATTTGTCCATAATTGTCGCCAGAGTAGGCTGCCCAGTTCTTGGCATAGACAAAATCGGCGCCTTCGAAGGCTTTCATTTGATCATATTCTACACGAGCGTTGCCTACGAATTTCGGATCCAGTTCATAGCCTTCAGGGTGGGTGATGACAAACTCATAATCAGTTGCATTCATCCATTCAGCAAAAGAATTTGGAACAGCTTGTGGCAGGGGACGTGGATGGGGAGCCCAGCTCATTACGACTTTGGGTCGTTCCTTCTTTTTGTATTCTTCAATAGTGATGAGGTCGGCAAAGCTCTGCAAGGGGTGTCGGGTTGCTGCTTCCATCGAGAATACTGGACGGCCTGAGTATTGGATGAACTGATTCAATATTACTTCGTTGTAGTCGTAGTCTCTGTTTTCGAAACGTGCAAAGGAACGGACACCGATGATGTCACAATAACAGCCCATTACAGGGATAGCCTCCAGCAGGTGTTCTGGTTTATCACCATCCATGATGACGCCACGTTCAGTTTCCAGCTTCCATGCGCCTTGATTAATATCGAGTACGATAACATTCATTCCCAAATTCAGGGCCGCTTTTTGTGTGCTTAAACGGGTACGTAAACTGGAGTTGAAGAAAATCATCATCAACGTCTTGTTGCGTCCTAATTCTACGTATTTAAACCGATCTTTTTTGATCTCGAACGCTTCGGCAAGTGCAGTTTTCAGATTACCGATATCCTGCACGCAGGTAAAATTCTTCATAACGACTTACTTTTTTAAATATATAATTGATAGCAAAGATAGTGAAATGTATCGGGTTTTGAATGAAGATGTCTGTTTTTTAGTATCTTTGTCGAATGTTATCGGGTCGTTAAAAAAAGAAGGAAGCCTTGTTTATGCATAGTCATAGTAGCCATATGGATGAACGTTTGCTTAAACGTCTTTTTGAAGCATATTCCAATGATTTGCTTTACTATGCTCAGTATCTTGTTCGCTCTAGAGAAGAAGCGGAAGAGATTGTAAGCGATGTTTTCTTTGAAGTATGGCAGCATCGTGACAGGTTCTCTGAGGTGAAAAACGAGAAGGCATGGTTGTTGAAGGTAACTCATAACAAGGTAGTGTCCTGGTTGCGGAAAAATGGAAATGGTCAGGTGCTTGTGCCATGGGATGAAGTAGGCGACTATGGTACGCTTGTTGATTTGCAGACTCCTGATTCACGGATCATTAGTCGGGAGGAAATATCTCGTATTAACCAGGTCGTAAATCAGCTTCCTCCCCGTTGCCGGCAAGTCTTTGTGTTGGCCAAAATCGAAAAGCTTCCATATAAAGAGATTGCCGAAGTATTGGGTATCTCTGTGAAAACGATCAATATTCATGTAGCCAAAGCGCTTGAATTTATTTCCTCTGTCTTGAAGTGAGATGGCGTCAATGAGGGTAGTTGCGTCTCTCAAGTTGATGTTTAGCACGCCAATGTAGGTGTTTAGCGTGCTGAAGTAGATGTTTATGTTGAAGAAAAGCACCCTTTTGTCCTGCTTAAAACAGTGCTTTCTTTTGTCTAAAGCATCGTTTTTTCTCTGCTTGCGCGATTGCATTGTTCAACTTGAATAGGTGGCGTGAAGGAAGAAACTTTTTTTGTTTTTATCGTTCACTCTTTCACAAGCTGTTATCTTGCTGATTTTTAGTAAGAAACGGTGAAAGATCTTCTTTCACCGTGAAAGAAGATCGGCTTGTTTGAAATAAAAAACAAACTTTTTTTAAAAAAAAGACGAAACCTATAGGAGATTTTTTCGGAAACAGCGTCTTGTTTTATATAATTCGATGATGAAAGACGACAAAAAAGAACATAATAATAAGTATGAAAAGTTAGCGTCCTTTCTGGAAGACCCACAGGACCTGACCAATATGAATGAGGCTTCTTCCGACGATGAGGTCCGTAAGCTCTTGTTCATGTGGAATGAATGCCAGCCGGCTGCAACTGATTCGTCAGAGGTTTGGGAAAAGACGCTGCAACGGATCAGGCAGGCTCAAGCACAGGAAGCCGAAAGTCGTAGAAGACATCTCTCGCTTGCTTGGAGATGGGTGGCGGCCGCTTCGGTTGTCCTCTGTGTCGGCTTGGGTTCGCTTTGGTTCTCGAAAACGGAAGTTACGGTGGACGAACGAAGCCGTATGGAGCAGATGCTGCTGGCTCAGGTCGATACGGGCGAAGTGAAGGAAGTGACCCTTGTGGTTTCCGACCGTAAGAAAGTGGAGCTGGCCAATAATGCCAAAGTGGCTTATAATGCCTCCGGTCAGGTCAGTGTCAATTCGGTGAAACTGAAGGAACCGTCCGTACAGAAAGAAGAAGCCTCGGCACAAACCTCTTCTGAGGAAGCTATGGAATATAACCAGCTGATTGTGCCCAAGGGACGTCGCTCTATGATTGTATTGGCTGACAACAGCAAGATGTGGATTAACTCCGGCAGTAAGGTGATCTATCCACGTGCTTTCAAGGGTGACAGACGTGAGATTTTTGTGGAAGGGGAAGTTTATCTGAAAGTGAGTCGTGACGAATCGAAGCCTTTCATTGTAAATACTTCAGCTTTCGATGTGGAAGTGTTGGGCACTTCTTTTAATGTGTCAGCCTATAAAGGCGATGCGCATGCTTCTGTGGTGTTGGTTGAGGGTGCGGTTGATGTGAAAGATGCAGCGGATAAGCATGTTCTGATGCAACCGAATGAGCGGGTACAGTTGGATGAGGCTGGTGAGTTGAAAAAGGAAACAGTAAATGCTCTCGATTATATCCATTGGGTAGATGGAGTTTGGATCTTGAATGGTAAACCTTTGAAAGAAGTGCTTGCTTATTTGAGTGAATATTATGGACAGAAGATTGTTTGTGATCCATCTATTGCCGATGAGGCATTTTATGGTAAATTATTTTTGAATGAAGAATTGAAGAAAGTGTTAGAATCAATTTGGCAAACCTTGCCTGAGGACTTAGGTGCCTCGAGAGAGTCTATCTATGTACAGGTGAATTGATTACCAGGTTGTGAATAATAATGTTGATCTTAAAATATATGTCTATGAAATAGAAAGAATTTGTGTTGTAAAAAAAGAGGGTCGGACAATACTCCCAATATTGCCCGACCAGAAATGATTTTAATTATTCCATTTTTAGTAACCAAAATCAGTACGAAAGTATGAAAAAGAAAACGACTTTTGGTCGGATGAAGGGAATTTTTTTCTCTCTTTATCTATTAATTAGTGTTTTTTTATTGACGGAGGGTGCTTTGGTCCCTCTACATGCCGCTGATACTCGCGGAAGTAACAAACAAGCTGTAGCAATAACTCAGACGCTGAAAGAGTTGTTTAGCTACATTGAGAAAAACAGCAATCTTGTCATTCTTTATTCCAAGGGACTTTTATCCGAATTGGATAAAAAAGTTTCCATTAATATGAATGGTAAGAAAGCCGAGGAAATCTTGAAGGAACTGGCAGATGCTGCCAATCTGGAGATTAAAATTAGTGATCGTCAGGTGACGGTGATGAAGAAAGCTCCGATTGTACAACAAGGCAACAACATCAAGGTGACCGGACAGGTTTTCGATGACATGGGTGAAACAGTTCCTGGCGCTAACGTGACCGTTAAAGGTAACACTTCTATCGGAACGGTAACCGACTTGGATGGTAATTTTACCTTGGAAGTTCCTAAAGGTACAACCTTGGTGGTTTCTTTTATCGGATATGCCAATTATGAATATGTCGTACAGAGCTCCGACAAGGTGACCATTAAACTGTCGGCCGATTCAGAAGCGCTGGATGAAGTGGTCGTGGTAGGTTACGGTATGCAGCGCAAGAGCTCTATCACCGGTTCTATTTCTTCCATCAAGGCAGAAAAACTCAAAGACGTCACTACTCCGAGTGTAGCCAATATGCTGCAAGGTAAAGTGGCCGGTGCTGTTGTCGCTCCTACTTCCGGTCGTCCGGGTGAGGGCGTAAGCATCCGTGTGCGTGGTATCGGTTCTATCCGTGGTAATGTGGAGCCTTTGTGGGTAATCGACGGTGTGGTTGGTGCCTCTTCTGCCGACCTGAACCCGAATGATATCGAAACCATTTCTATCCTGAAGGACGGTTCTGCTACGGCTTTGTACGGTTCTCGTGGTGCCAATGGTGTTATCCAGGTAACTACCAAGCGTGCTACGACTGGTACCTCTCAGATTGATTTGTCTGCCAAGTTTGGTGTGTCGCAGTTGCAGAAAGGTAACTTGGAAATGATGTCGGGTGCCGAGTATTATGATTATGTATATACAGCTTATAAGAATGCTGGCACATTGGATTCGCAAGGTTGGCTGCAACCCTATTTGCGCGATCGTAACTTCGACTGGTGGGACCTGGCTACTCAGAATGCTTTGACGCAAAACTATAACATCGGCTATCGTTATGGCAATGACAAAATCAAGTCGTATGTGTCCGGTGACTACTATACGGAAGAAGGTACCATCAAGGGATTTGATTACGACCGCTTCACGTTCCGTTCGAATACGGATTATATTGTGAACGACCGCTTGACCTTGAAGGCCAAAGTGGCTGCAAGTTATAAGGAAACATTCAGCCAGGAATATTCATTGGCGCACACCAGCTATACTCCGTGGGATACTCCGTGGGATTCGCAAGGTAATCTGAAGGATGGTAGTCAGGGTGTACCGACTGCAGATGCTGCTCCTACCGCCAACCCGGATGACTACTGGTATTCCGATGGTGGTTCAAACTTCTTGTATGATCGTCATCTGAATTGGGGAAAAAGCCGCAGTAATGGAATCGACTTGGGTGTCGGTTTTGATTTCAAGATCATTGACGGATTGACTTTTGAATCGAATAATCGTATCGGTTTCAATAATAGTTATTCCAGCTCTTATGTAGATCCCAATAGCCGTTCTGGTGCAGGTACGGATGGATCTTATTATGATGGTGAGTCCAATACACGTTCCATCTATACCAGCCAGTTGCTGCGTTTCTTGAAGACTTTTGGTGAAAAGCATGAAATCAATGCTTATTTGGGTTATGACTACGATGAATACCGCTATTGGGATTTGGCTGCCACAGCTTATAAGATTTTCTCGGGTGCCGAGATTATCAATGCGGGTGCTGAGGATCCTACAGCCAGTGGTACCAAATCGGAATCGAAAAATGCCGCTATCTATCTGAATGTCAACTATTCGTTCGACAGCAAGTATCTCATTCAAGGTATGATTCGTCGTGACGGTTCTTCAAAGTTCGGTAGCGACAAACGTTGGGCTACCTTCTGGTCGGTGGGTGCCGGTTGGAATATGCACAAGGAAGAATTTATCAGCCAGTTTGAGTGGATCAATGAATTGAAGCCCCGTGTTTCTTACGGTATCAGCGGTAACCAACCGGGTGGCGCTTACGAATGGGCTACCATCTTCGGTTACACTTCTCAGTATGCCAATGAAATCGCATTCTTGTCCAACTATCAGGGAAATCCTGATTTGTCTTGGGAGGAAACGGCCAACTTCGACGCCGGTATTGATATCCGCCTGTTCGACCGTGTAAACATTACATTCGACTATTACTTGAAGAAGGTGAAGAACCTGATTTATCTGCGTCACTTGTCCGCCGTAACAGGCTTTAACCGCCAGACGGCCAACAACGGTAAGATGGAAAACTCGGGTGTGGAACTGACCATTACGCCTGAAATCATCCGTACCAAGGATTGGTACTGGGACATCAGCTTCAATATGGGATATAACCGTAACGAAGTGACCTATTTGCCAGATGGAAATGACCTTACGATGCAGGCGGTAGCTATGGGCTATCCTTATATGAACTGGTATATGAAGGAATGGGCCGGTGTAGACACTATGACTGGTACTCCGTTGTGGTTCAAGGTGGATCCAGAAACAGGTGAAAAGACAGTGACGGGCAATTACAATGAGGCTACTAATGTATTACTGGATGCTTCTCCGACGCCGAAAGTGAACGGTGGTCTGAGTACGAACCTGAGTTGGAAAGGCTTGTCGCTGAATGCCAACTTTACGTTCAGTGCCGGTGCCAAGATATACAACGGTATGCGTGCCGGTGCGCTCGATCGTGACGCCGAACGTCCTTCACAGCCGGCTATGAAGCTGGCTGACGGTTGGAGCCGTTGGGAGAAACCGGGTGACATTGCTACGCATCCGCAGTTGATAGCCGGTGGTAATAACGGCGCTTCCAATACTTCTACCCGCTATCTGGAGAATGGTGACTATTTCAAGCTGAAATCGTTGACCCTCTCCTACAGCTTCCCCAAGAAATGGTTGGATCCGTTGAAGATTAAAGGTGCCAACTTGAGTGTAGGTGGAGAAAATCTGTTCACCATTACCAAGTTCTCCGGTCAGGATCCCGAAATTCTGCTTTCTTCTTCCTACAACGGAAGTGCCAGCGGTTTTGGCTATCCTACCGTAAGACGTTTCACCGTAGGATTGAATGTTAACTTCTAAGTAATGATAACCAATAAGATAGAAATTATGAAACTGAAATATACATTAGGTGCCCTGGCTGTTGTCTCTTCATTGGCAAGTTGCAGCTTGGACGTAAATATGTACGAAGGCGTGACGGGTGAAGACGTTACGGCTCGTAATATTGTGGAATTGTCGCAAGGCAGTTACAGCATGTTGAAATACGATGGCGGTTTGATTGATTATGGCTATTACTTTTGGGCTTACGGAGGCGATGACCTTTCTTGGGGTGGTACGTCTACCGATACCAAATTTGATATTTATGATTATAGTCGCAATATTACCAGTTCTGTTACTGAGTATGCTTGGGAGTTAGGTTACCGTACGATCGGTAACTGTAACAAGGTAATCGAAATGGGAGCCGAACTGGGTGAAGATTTGACTGCTGAGGAGAAGGTGATTGTCGGTGAGAATTATTATCTCCGTGCCTTGTGTTATTTCCTGTTGGTCAACGAGTTTGCACAACCCTATTCCAACAATCCGACTCAAAACCCGGGACTTCCTTTGAAGCTGAACAGCGATCCCGATGATTTGCCCCAAAGCCGTTCTACAGTGGCCGAGATTTACGATCAGGTGGTAAAAGACTTACAAGATGCCATCACTTATATGACATTGCCGGCTGGTCTGTCTCCCAAAAACAGTTGTTATGCCACGAAGGAGGCTGCCGAAGCTTTGCTGGCCAGGGTATATCTCTATATGGAAAATTGGGAAGGTGCCTGGGAAATGGCAAATAATGTCATTTCTTCTGGTCGTTTCGAATTGTTGCGTGGCGAAGAATATGCCATCTATTCTCAGCATGTTCCCGAAGAAAATTCGGAAACCATTTTTGCCGTACGCCGTACCAAATTGAAAGATGATGGAGGCTATGGTAAGATGGGAGGTTTGTATATTCATGTTGATAATAGTGGTTGGGAAGAAATGTACGCATCGTCTCCTTATCTGGAGTTGTTGGAACTTTATTTGGATGACAAGGGTTATCCGCAGGATTTGCGTAGCAATTTTATTACCAAGCGATATGTAGAAGATGGTACTAATACCGATATTTATCCGATTACAGGTAATCCTGTAAAGAATTATCAGGATTGGACGTTTGCCTATACCGCCAAACAAGGCAATACCGCCAATTACGAATATCGTCAGATTTCTGTTGAAAAACAGGCTGATGGGACGTATGCCATGAGTGCTGCAGATGCCGCATCGTTCCGAAGCGCTACTATTCAGTCTGAACCTTATAACTTGGGTACCCGATATTATGTAGTAGCATCAGATGGAACAAAATATATTGGTCGCATTGAGCCGCGAGTATATGATGCTAGAACTCTTCGTCAAAAGGAATCTATCTTTTTAGTGTATGCTATTAATAAGTGTTCTTATCAGGAACAATATTATCATTTGTGGTCACCGATAATTTCTCGTTTAGCAGAGATGTATCTGATACGTGCTGAGGCCAATTTGGAAAAGGGAGGCGATACGCAGGCTACGTTGGACGACGTGAATGTGCTCCGTGAGAGAGCTGGTATTCCTGAGTGGACATTGGACAACATAAAGACAGCTGAGAACGGTCAGCCGAAGGATATTCACAAGATCATTGAAGAAGAACGTATGTTGGAGTTTGCTTGGGAAGGTCATCGTCGTTTCGACGTGTTCCGTTGGCGTCAGACGTTGGATCGCAAATATCCAGGCGGACATACGTTGAGACAGGGTGACCGCTATCTGGAGATTCCTTACAATTCTCCGTCGGTATGCGAATATATTCCGCAGGCTCAATATGATGCTTATCCTTATAAACTGGAACAAAATCCCTGATTTTGAAGGATTGTCATGAATATCTACCCGTTTCCTCTATTAAGGGAGGAGCGGGTAGATTCAAAGAAGTCTTTATAACATCATTAAAATAACAGAATTTGTAAAATGAAAAAAATATCATATTTATTATTGTTGCTTTTGGCATTTGTTTATGCCGGATGTGCTGATACGGAGCAGCCTTATGTGGGTTATGTCGTGATTGAACGTGCTGTAGTAGAGGCAGAAGCCAGTTCAACTACTACCATAACTGCTGACACGGATATTGACTCACCCATTGAAATCAAATCGATTGATTTTGGCGAGGGGGTGGACGAATGGTGTACCATTACAACTAAAGGAAAAGAAATTACAGTAACTACTACACAGGCCAATACGGGTTCGAACTATCGTACGGCGACTGTCAATGTGAAATGTGGTTATTGGTTGAAGTCATTCCAAGTGCTGCAGAAATATGCAGGACAGGAATACCTGCAATATGACTGGACTCGCTGGACAGCCACAGGTAACAGTGTCGAGAGCAGTGATGGTGGGGGTTATGCTAGTTTGTTCAGTGAAGATCGTACAACTTATTGGCATAGCCAGTATAATGGTGATGCTCCTTCTTTACCTTATTGGATTGTAGTGGACATGCAGGAAGAATTGGAGATTGCTAAGTTCGATATCGGTAGAAGATATTATGCCGGAAATGGCAACAATTACGGTTCAGTAAAGACTTTAAAGCTGTATGCTAGTACGGATAATGAAAACTTTACTGAGGTTGGAGGCTTTACTTTTACTTTCCCTTGGACCGCTCCTGATGGTACGGTGGTTGAAGGTCCTAATAGTCCGTTGATTCCAGCTTATGAGGAGATTGTTCCTGCAGAACCGGTGAAGGCACGTTATATGAAAATGGAAATTACTGAAACGAACACAGATAACAATGCCTGCCAGATAGCTTATTTTAAGGCATACGAAAAAATTTAAAGCCATAATTTCTTCTACCTTTTTAAAATCTAAGTATCTTTGCAGAGGATGTCTGATAGGTTCAGACATCCTCTTTTTATAATTCTAACTGAATCTAAAGATCATGAATAAACAGAAAGTGCTGTGTTTGTTGTCAGGACTATTGTTAGCCTCTCTTGTCTGTGCACAGGATATAAAAGTGTATGATGTGTCCGATTTTGGTGTAAAAGCCAATAGCTCAAAAAACATGTCGGTTATTTGGCAGAAAATGCTGAAGAAAATTAATGCTGAATATAGAGAAGGTGACAGTATCGTAATTCGTTTTCATCCAGGTACCTATCATTTTCATGAGAAAGGGGCGGCTATAAAGGAATACTATATTTCTAATCATGATCAGGACAATCCGAAAAAGGTTGGCATTTCTCTGGAAGGAATGAAGCATCTGACATTGGATGGTGGTGGAGCTTCATTTGTTTTTCATGGTAGAATGTTGCCGATTTCTCTAGTGCATTCAGAGAATTGTGTTTTAAAGAATTTCAGTATTGATTTTGCAAATCCACATATCGCACAAGTGGAGATTGTGAAGAACGATCAGGAACAAGGGATTACTTTCCGTCCAGCTCCTTGGGTGAAATATCGTATTGCTAAAGATAGTGTCTTTGAAGCCTATGGCGATGGATGGACAGTAAGACATAGTTGGGGAATTCCTTTTGAAAAGGATACAAGACGTATTGTCTACAATGCTGGTGATCGTGGATGCAATACCAAGGGAGCTTCTTTGACATCAGATGGATGTGTGTTGGCACCGAACTGGAAAGACAGTAAACTGGTACCGGGAACGATATTTGTGATGCGTGGATGGGGACGTCCCACTCCGGGTATTTTCCTTTCGCACAATCTTAATACCCGTCTGGAAAATATACAGGTACATTATGCAGAAGGAATGGGCCTGTTGGCCCAAGTATGTGAAAATGTAACGCTCGAGAAATTCCGTGTGTGTCTAAAAGGGGAGGAGGATCCTCGCTATTTTACGACTCAAGCGGATGCTACCCACTTTTCGGGTTGCAAGGGAAAGATCATTTCATGTAACGGGTTGTACGAGGGGATGATGGACGATGCGATCAATGTGCACGGCACTTATTTGAAAGTAATCGGTCGTAAGGATGGCCATACCTTGGTGGGGCGTTATATGCATGACCAGTCTTGGGGCTTTGAATGGGGGCGTACGGGGGACGAAGTACAGTTTATCTGTTCAACGACCATGGAATTGATCGGTACCCCCAATAAAATTACGGCTATCACCCCTTATGATAAGAACTGTATAGAGGGAGCCCGCGAATTTCTGATAAGTTTTGAGAAGCCAGTAGAGGCCGGTATTGATGAAAAGGGAAGCTTTGGCATCGAGAATTTGACCTGGGCTCCAGAAGTCTTATTTTCGGGTAATCTTATTCGCAACAATCGGGCACGTGGTGCTTTGTTCAGCACTCCCCGTGAGACAATTGTCGAGAACAATACATTTGATCATACGTCTGGAACGGCCATTTTGCTTTGTGGGGATTGTAACGGATGGTTTGAGACAGGGGCTTGCCGCAATGTTCAGATACGGAACAATCATTTTATCAATGCATTGACCAGCATGTATCAGTTTACCAATGCTGTAATTTCTATCTATCCGGAGATTCCTGAACTGGAGAAGCAACAAGCTTATTTTCACGGAGGAAAAGAGGGAGGTATCGTGATAGAAAACAATGTATTCGATACGTTTGATGCACCAATCCTCTATGCAAAATCCGTAGATGGTCTTGTCTTTCGGAACAATACGATAAAAACAAATACGGAATATCCTCCTTTCCATTTTAACAGAAACCGCTTTGGGTTGGAAAAGGTGAATCGTGTGTCCATTTCAGAATAAAATAAAATGTGAGTAACTTCTAACTTAAATTATAAAACTCGTATAGCATGAATGGTAATCTTGAGCGTTGGAAAGCGATGCCTTTAGCATTGGCTTTACTATTATTATCTCCTCAGCAGGAGGCTCAAGCTGTGTGTAATGAAAAAAACGGTGTCGAGGCTACACAACAGGCTGCGATACGGATTGTCGGAGCTGTCCAAATCAATCCGACTACGGTAGAAATTCTCTTTTCAAATAATCAGCGCATGACGCTCGATTTTTATGGGGAGAATATTTTCAGAATGTTTCAGGACAATGCGGGAGGTGTCATTCGTGATCCCCAAGCTGAGCCGGAAGCAAAAATTTTGGTGGGCCAGCCACGTAAATCTATTGTAGGATTGAATTTACAAGATGAGCCTGGACAATTGTCGGTGGCTACGGAGAGAATCAAGATCGTGTTTGATAAGAATACGACATTGATGAAGGTAGTCAATTTGGAAAACGGAAAGGTTGTGATTGAAGAAGTGGAGCCTATCGTGTTCGAAAAGGATATGGTTACATTGAAACTGAAAGAGCAATTTGATGAATATTTCTATGGCGGAGGTGTACAGAATGGACGTTTCTCCCATAAAGGACGATCTATTGCCATTGAAAATCAGAATAGTTGGACGGACGGTGGTGTAGCGTCCCCAAATCCTTTTTATTGGTCGACAAACGGTTATGGCATCATGTGGCATACGTTTAAAAAAGGAGTTTATGATTTCGGACGTGAAGTAGCTGGAGTTGTCAAGTTGTCTCATCAAACAGATTATTTGGATCTCTTCGTGATGGTCAATGAGGGGGCTGTACCTTTGTTGAATGATTTTTATCAACTGACAGGAAATCCTGTACTGATACCGAAATTTGGTTTCTATCAGGGACATCTGAATGCTTACAATCGTGACTACTGGAAAGAAGATGAGAATGGCATCTTGTTTGAAGACGGGAAGCGTTATAAGGAAAGTCAAAAAGACAATGGTGGCATCAAGGAATCATTGAATGGCGAAAAGAACAATTATCAGTTCTCGGCTCGTGCGGTGATCGATCGATATAAGAATCATGATATGCCTTTGGGCTGGTTGCTTCCTAATGACGGATATGGTGCCGGTTATGGACAGACAGGTACGCTGGACGGTAATATTCAGAACTTGAAGAGCCTGACAGACTATGCCCACAAGAATGGAGTGGAGATAGGTCTTTGGACCCAGTCGGATTTGCATCCGAAAGAAGGGGTTGAGGCGTTGCTTCAACGTGATATTGTTAAAGAAGTGAGAGATGCAGGTGTGCGCGTACTGAAGACGGATGTCGCTTGGGTAGGTGCCGGTTATTCATTCGGATTGAACGGTATTACGGATGTGGCACAAATCATGCCTTATTATGGCAATAATGCACGTCCTTTCATCATCAGCTTGGACGGTTGGGCTGGTACTCAACGTTATGCAGGGTTATGGTCGGGTGACCAGACTGGTGGTAACTGGGAGTACATCCGTTTCCACATCCCAACCTATATTGGTTCAGGCCTTTCGGGTAATCCTAATATTTCTTCAGATATGGACGGTATTTTCGGTGGAAAGAATTTGGTAGTAAATACCCGTGATTTCCAGTGGAAAACCTTTACTCCTATGCAGCTGAACATGGACGGCTGGGGAGCAAATGAAAAATATCCGCATGCTTTGGGTGAGCCTGCTACTTCTATCAATCGCTGGTACCTGAAGTTAAAGTCGGAATTGATGCCCTATACTTATAGTATAGCACGGGAATCAGTAGATGGCTTGCCTATGATTCGTGCGATGTTCCTTGAATATCCTAATGCTTATACATGGGGTAAGTCTACCCAATACCAATATTTGTATGGTCCTTATTTCTTGGTTGCTCCGATTTATCAGGCTACGAAGGCTGATGGACAGGGTAATGATGTCCGTAATGGAATTTACTTGCCAGAAGGTGAGTGGGTTGACTATTTCTCTGGTGATGTCTATCAGGGTGGCTGTATCATTAATAACTTTGCTTCACCGCTTTGGAAGCTTCCTGTGTTTGTGAAGAAAGGGGCTATTATTCCAATGGCAAATCCGAACAACAATGTGCGTGAGATAGATCAGCATCTGCGTATCTATGAATTGTATCCTTATGGCTATTCATCATTTACAGAGTACGATGACGATGGCGTGTCGGAAGAATATCGTGCGGGTAAATTTACGACTACGTTGATTGAATCGGATGTGAATGAAAAGGGTGAGTTACAGGTAACAATCCATCCTGCACAGGGTGATTTCAAAGGCTTGGTAAAGGAGAAGGCTACTGAATTCCGAATCAATGTCACTGAGAAGCCGAAGAAGATTGTAGCCAATGTTGGTAAAAACAAGATTAAGCTCACTGAAGTCACTTCTTTGGAAGCATTCAAGGCGGGCGAGAATGTGTATTTCTACAATCAGTCTCCTAATTTGAACCAGTTTGCGACGCCAGGCAGTGATTTTGCCAAAGAGGTGATAACAAAGAACCCTCAATTGCTGGTGAAACTGGCTGTTTCGGACATTACGGGCGCTGCCACTACTTTGACGGTGAAAGGTTTTGCCTTTGCTCCTGCTGACAAGTATCGCATTTCGACAGGAACATTGCTTGCTCCTCAGCCACAGATTTCTGATGAAAACACCGAAGCTTATACGTTGAAACCCACATGGGCGAAAGTTGAAAATGCTGATTTCTATGAAATAGAGTTCGATGGTATGTTTTATACTACCATTCGCGAAACCGAACTGCTGTTTGAAGGTCTGAAGGCAGAAACCGCTTATTCTTTCAAAGTACGTGCTGTAAACAAGGAGGGTGTATCTGATTGGGCAGAATGCAGTGCTACCACGAAACAGAACCCGTTGGAATTTGCGATTACAGGTATGATGGGTGAAACCTCTGTACCTAATCAGGGAAATTCGATTCGAAAACTGTTTGATTTTGAAGAAGGTGAGATTTGGCATACGAAGTACAATGAAAAAGCTGTACCGTTCGATTTGATTATTGATTTGCGCTCTATCAATCAGATCGAAAAACTACATTATCTGCCTCGTGACAATGCCGGCAACGGAACGTTGTTGAAAGGAACGATCTATTATAGTATGGATAAGGAGAACTGGACAGAAGCAGGTGCTTTTGATTGGAAGCGTGACAATGAGACGAAGATTTTCAACTTCGGACAGAAGCCGACAGTTCGTTACATCAAGATGAGTGTGACAGAGGCTGTAGGCGACTACGGTTCTGGACGCGAGATCTATGTGTTTAAGGTGCCAGGCACAGAAAGCTATCTGCCGGGCGACATCAACAATGATAAAAAGATTGACGAGAACGACCTGACTTCGTATACCAATTACACAGGTTTGAGAAGAGGTGATTCCGATTTCGAAGGATATATCAGTCGTGGCGACTTGAATGTAAACGGTCTGATCGATGCTTATGATATCTCTGCGGTGGCTACTCGCTTGGAAGGTGGTGCACATGTTCGGAATGTGGAAAAGGTAGAAGGCAATATTACGCTGACCACAGCTAAGCGCTCATATACGAAGGGCGAGACGGTTGAAATCCAGGTAAAAGGTATAGGACTGAAGGCTGTCAATGCTTTGAGTTTTGCTCTTCCTTACAATCCTGCCGATTACGAATTTGTAGGAATTGAGGCAGGTGCCGTCAAGGATATGCATAATATGACGAACGACCGTCTTCATACCAGTGGTGAGAAAGCATTGTATCCGACCTTTGTCAATCTCGGTAATCGTGAGACGCTGGAAGGCGATTGTGACCTGTTTGTCATTAAACTGAAGGCCAATCGAAATGTGAAGTTCGACCTGCAGGCAAAAGATGGTTTCTTGGTAAATAAACGAATGGAGGTCAGAAAGTTCTGAAAAAGAGAGGCATCTTCTTGTTTGATCGACAAGTAATGCCTATCTTTGCAACATGTGAATAAAGGAAGGGGTGTACGTATGTAAAATGGCGTACCCTCTGTCCTCTTGATATAGATACAACATTTTTATTCTTTAACTTTTAAATTAAAACCATTTATGAAAAAAATTGGAACATTACTGTTGGCCATGTGCCTTGCATTGGGCGCATGCTCTACACAGTCGACCTCTACCGTTCAGACGAACGATAAGGGTACGCAGTGGGAATGGAAGAACGGAACCATTGTAGTAAAAACACCTGAGCGTCCTGCCGGACAGCAAAGCGTGTTGGGCCTGACTACTCCGAAGATGGAAGTGGTACGTGTAGGTTTTGTCGGCTTGGGTATGCGTGGCCCGGGTGCTGTCGCTCGTTTTACTTATATCCCTGGTACTCAGATTGTAGCTCTTTGTGATTATGAGCAAAAACGTGCTGAGGCTTGCCAGCAGATTCTGAAGAAAGCTTCTCTGCCGAAGGCTGCCATTTATTCAGGAGCCAATGGCTATGAAGAGCTCTGCAAACGTGATGATATTGACTTGGTTTACATTGCCGCTGACTGGTTGCACCACTTTCCCATCGCCAAGTGTGCGTTGGAGAACGGCAAGAACGTCGCTATTGAAGTACCTTCTGCCATGAACTTGAAGGAATGCTGGGAGTTGATAGATCTGAGTGAAAAAAATCGCAAGCACTGTATGATTCTGGAGAACTGCTGCTATGACTGGTTTGAAATGAACACCCTGAACATGGCTCAGAATGGTGTGTTCGGCGAAGTGATCCGTGCACAAGGTGCTTATATCCATAACTTGAGCGAATTCTGGGATTACTATTGGAAGAACGGCGAAGGCGACAAGCTGGGCTGGCGTCTGGACTACAACATGCGTCATCGTGGCGACGTATACGCTACTCACGGCCTTGGTCCTGTTGCACAGGCGCTTGATATCCACCGTGGTGACCGTATGACTACGCTGGTAGCTATGGATACCAAATCTGTTATCGGTAAGGCATTGGTTGAAGAAAGAACAGACTCTACCTGCAACAACTTCCGTAACGGCGACCACACTACGACGTTGATCCGCACTGCCAATGGTAAAGTGATTGAAATCCAGCACAACGTGATGACTCCTCAGCCTTACAACCGTCTGTATCAGCTGACTGGTACTAAAGGCTTTGCCAATAAATATCCTGTAGAAGGTTATGCTCTCGATGCAGCTCAGCTGAGTGCTTCTGGTGTACAGCCTAAGGTTGATGACCTGAGCGCACATGGTTTCATGTCTGACGCTGACATGAAGGCACTGGTAGAGAAATATCAGCACCCCATCCTGAAAAAGTATGGTGAGATGGCTAAGGAAGTAGGTGGTCACGGTGGTATGGACTTCATCATGGACAGTCGTCTGGTATACTGCTTGCAGAATGGGCTGCCTTTGGATATGGACGTATATGACTTGGCTGAATGGTGCTGTCTGGCCGAGCTGGGCGAATTGTCTATGGACAATGGTTGTGCAGCAGTTGAATTCCCCGACTTCACTCGTGGCGAATGGAATGTAGTGAAAGGCTACAAGCACGCTTATGCAAGCCCCGAAGATGAGGCTGCCAGCATGGAGAAGGCTAAAGCTTTCACTGCCAAGCTGAAAGAACAAGGTGCCAAAGAATGGGCAGAAGAAGGTAAATAAAACATAGTTTTCCATATAGGAAAGCAATGGAATCTTTATCCCATTCCATCTTTTTATAGTATAAAGCCGGCTTAGTCCGGCTTTTTTACTATCTTTGCCTGTGCTGACCAAATTAAGATCTGAAATGAAAAAGACGTTGTTATGGGCCTGCTTTCTGATAGGATGTGCAAGTGTGCAGGCGCAGGATCCCCTTATTGAACCTGAAGAAGGACGGACGTTGCTCGAACGTTTCACCAAAGGTGGAAAATCCATTTCATCCAGTAGTATGAATTTACAATTCTATACGTCCGCTGCAGCCAATTTCATAGATGGCTCGTTGGACGAGGCTGCATTTAAAATCAATGGAGTCCGTTTGGAGTTGTTGGGAGATTTTGGTAAAAATTTCGCTTATCATTTCAGACAATCGTTCAATAAGTACAGCAATCCTCGTGCGGTGGACAACCTGTCTTCCTCTGTAGAGTGCGCTTACGTAGACTGGCGGATGAATCCTCATTTTATGTTGACGGTAGGAAAGCAGGCTATTCAGCTGAGTGGTTATGAATATTGGGTGAATGCAATTCGGGTGCGTGAATTCAGTGATTTCAATAACTATATTGATTGTTATCAGGCTGGTCTAAATGGAGCCATCATCTTTTCGCCTACACAACGGTTGAATTTACAGGTGCTGAATAATTCGGCTGCTAAGGGAGAGGAGTCTTTTATCTATGGACTTCCCGAAGGGGTGAACAAGGTGAAAGTTCCTGTACTTTCCACTCTCAACTGGGATGGTTATTTCTTCGACAGAGGATTAAATTTGCGTTATTCCGCTTCGTGGGGAGAGTTGGCCGACAAGCGTGACATTCTTTATCTGACCGCTGGTAATGTGTGGGAGAAAGGCCCTATTGTGGCATATGCGGATTTTATGTATTCACGTGAGGGTATTGATACGAAAGGGCTGATCAGTGAGCTGTCTGCTACTTTGGCTGATGGAGGTGTGACGGCGCAGCATGTCCATTACTTTACGACTATTCTTAATTTCGATTATCGGGTACATAAACATTGGAATGTGTATGCAAAAGGTGCTTACGAATTAGGGGGCGTGTATAAAGCAAATGGCCCTTATGAGAAAGGCCTTTATCGTCGCACATGGAATGCACAACTGTGCGCAGAGTACTTTCCGATGGACAATAGTGAATTGCGTATCTACCTGCACCTGTTGTATAAAGATCATGGGCTGACGTCACGTGCTCGTGCGTTGGGAGCCGATGACTATACGTCGCAGCGCATTTCGTTGGGTTTGGTTTATACCATTCCTGTTTTCTAAGGCTTTCTGATTTGTCCGTTGCCTTCGATAATCCACTTGTAAGTAGTAATTTCTTCCAAAGCCATCGGGCCACGTGCATGTAGTTTTTGAGTGCTGATGCCTATTTCTGCGCCTAAGCCGAATTGGGCTCCGTCAGTAAATGAAGTCGGGGCATTGACGTAGACACAGGCTGCATCTACCTTGCGGCAGAACAGGGCAGCATTTGTCGGACTTTCTGTCACGATGCATTCGCTATGTTTGGAGCTGTAGTGTTGGATATGATTCAACGCTCCCTCTATTGAACTACAGGTTTTAATGGACATTTTGTAATCCAGAAATTCGGTGCCAAAGTCTTGATCTGTGGCCATTTTGAGTAATTCTTGTGGATAGTTCCCTTGCAGTGCGGCATAAGCAGGGGCGTCAGCACAGATGATGACGTGGCTGTTGGCCAGTGGCGCACAAAGTTGGGGCAGATCGTGGAGGCGTTCGGCGTGGACAATCAGGCAATCCAAGGCATTGCATACACTGACGCGGCGTGTTTTGGCATTGTTGATAATGGCTGTTCCCTTTTGCAAGTCACCTTCTTTATCGAAGTAAGTGTGGCAGATGCCTGCGCCGGTCTCAATAACAGGGATTGTAGCATTCTGGCGGACGAATTGGATGAGATTGCTGCTACCGCGGGGGATTAGCAAGTCTACATATTGATTGGCATGGAGCAGTTCGGCGGTTGCTTCATGGGTGGCGGGGAGGAGTTCGACAATGTGTGGATTGAGTTGAAAATGTTTCAGCACCTGATGGATGACGTGGATGATAGCACGGTTCGAACAGTCGGCATCGCTTCCTCCCTTTAGGATACAGGCATTACCACTCTTCAGGCAGAGTGAGAAAACATCGAAGCTGACGTTGGGGCGTGCTTCGTAGATGATGCCTATGATGCCAAAAGGAACGCTGACTCGCCGAATGCACAACCCGTTGGGTAGTGTGTTTTCTTTCAGCGTACGACCTAGCGGAGAGGGCAGGGTGGCAACGTTGCGGATGTCGGCAGCAATGCTTTGAAGACGCTCTTTCGTGAGCTTCAGACGATCATATTTTGGATTGGCCGGATCCATACGCTCCAAGTCTTTAAGATTTTCAGACAGAATGAAATCTGTCTGTTCGATGGCGGCTTTGGCCACAGCCAGCAGGATCTTGTTGATATCTTTGTCGGTCAGTTCCAATAATTGTAGGCTGGCCTCTTGTACTGCTTCAAATGTATGGATCAGGTTCATTGTTGTTTTTTTGTGGTTATTCGATGTATAGATAATCGTAATGGATGATGGGTTTCTCGCCGTGTTTGCCCATGACTTCACGGGCTTGGTCTGAGCTGCAATTGGCTTTTCCGACCCCAATTGGCTTTCCTTCTGCATTGATGATGCGGACGATATCGTCTTTCTCGAACTCACCTTTGACGTCTGTGATACCTACCGGTAGGATACTGGCAGCTTTGTCGGCAACTATAATTTCGGTGGCTCGTGGGTTGATGTGTAGCTCTCCTTTGGCGAATCCTTCGCTATGTGCAATCCATTTCTTGATGCTGGAGACGGGTTGCGGTGCTGGCACGAAGCGAGTGCAGAGCGTGTCTTCAGGTTTTTCTATCAAGTCAGTCAAGATATTGTCACGTTTGCCGTTGGCGATGATGACCGTAATCCCTTCGTCGGCAACCTTACGGGCTATACGAGTTTTGGTCAGCATTCCTCCACGTCCAAAGCTCGATTTAGAGGCTTGGATGTAGGAGGTCAAGTCACAGTTTTGTTCGATTTTGCGGATGACTTTTGAGGTGGGATCGGATGGTAGCCCATTATAGATGCCGTCAATGTTGCTAAGTATGACGAGAGCTTGTGCGTCCATCATGGTGGCTATCAAGCCTGAGAGTTCATCGTTGTCAGTAAACATCAGTTCAGTGACGGAAATGGTGTCGTTTTCGTTGACGATGGGAAGAACGCCATTGTCCAGCATCACGTTCATGCAATTCTTCTGGTTAAGGTAGTGGCGTCGTGTGCCGAAACTTTCTTTCATGGTAAGCACTTGTCCCACAGTGATACCATATTCGCGGAACAGTTCATAGTAGCGGTTGATGAGCTTTACTTGCCCGATGGCAGAAAATAGTTGGCGTTGGTCTACACTGTCCAGCTTTTTGATAGGTGAAAGTTCGCTTCGACCTGAAGCTACAGCTCCCGAAGAGATAAGGACTATCTTGATGCCAGCCTTGTGTAGGGCCGCAATTTGATCGACCAACGCAGACATGCGGGTAACGTCCAATGTCCCGTCGGCACGAGTAAGTACGTTGCTGCCAATTTTGACAGCAATTCGGTTCAATGTTTGTTTCATATTTGTGGTTCGGTCGTTTGTCTTTGTCTTAGCCATTTTGCTCCCTGTCGCGTTCACGCATCACTTGCATGGCTGCTTCATAGTCTTCTTCGTTCACCAGTACGGCTACGTCTATGGCCGTTTCGGGGAGGGCTATGTTGACTGCGATACCGTCTTTAGTGGCAGATTTCACTCCGTTTGCTTCCAGTAATCCTTTTACCAACTCGGCTTCCCATAAGGAACCTTTGAATACTTCAATGAGTTTGCTTTTGTCTTCCGCTTTCATAACTTCCCGATTTAAAAGGTTTGGGTTTACAAAAATAACAAATTCATTTTTCAAAAGCTTATAATGTGTCGGATTATTTATGGATTACGTTGTATTCTTATGGCTAAACATCTACTTTAGCGTTGTAAAGTGCCTCGTTAGAAGTCTAAAGTGCCACTTTACGACGCTAATCATTAAGGTCCAGATGACTGACTTGGATTGATTCATTGAGGAAAGTCGAGGCAGAGTCGGCAAATTTCTCTTCGGCTTCCGTAGTAAAGTAAGTACAAGTTCCGCCACGCGTGCATCGCGCATCCATTTCGGGATGACGTTTGAGGTAATCTTGTAAACTTCTGGCTACTAATTCGCCTTGTGATACGATGTGGATACCTTCTGGTACATATTGTTTTATTTTGGGTAGAAGCAGAGGGTAATGAGTGCATCCCAAGATGATTGTGTCAATCTGATTATCCTTAGCAAGCAGCTCGTCGATGTATTTCTTCACGAAATAGTCGGCGCCTGGTGCTTGGGCTTCGTTATATTCAACGAGGGGAACCCACATTGGACACGCTTGTCCTGTTACCTTGATTTCAGGGAAAAGTTTATGTACTTCCATGATATACGATTCCGATTTGATTGTGCCGGAAGTGGCCAAAATACCGACATGTTTGCTCTGGGTGATACTATCGATACGCTCTACGGTAGGGCGGATAACGCCCAATACACGTCGGTCAGGATCGATTTGAGGGAGATTGTTGATTTGTATGCTACGTAAAGCTTTGGCTGAAGCAGTGTTGCAAGCCAGTATGACCAGGTGGCAACCCAACTCAAAGAGTCGTGTGACAGCCTGTAAAGTGAATTCGTATACGATTTCAAAGGAGCGTGTTCCATAAGGGGTCCGAGCGTTGTCGCCCAGATAGATGAAATCATTATGCGGGAGTATTTCTTTGAATTTGCTCAGGATGGTCAGTCCGCCATAGCCAGAGTCGAAAACGCCAATAGGGCCTGGTTGGGATGGTAATGTATGTTTCATGCGTTGTTTTGAATAATCTATTCACAAACTTACTGATTTTATTCGAATTTCAAGGCTGTTGCCGGAGGCTATTTCTTGTATATGCAAAAAAAATCCCGAAACACATGGAATGCATTTCGGGATCGCTTGATTTATAATTTGTGATTATTTTATTCCGAGTTGGGTTTTTACCTTGGCGGTCAGGTCGATGCTTCCTGTACCGATGTAAGCAACCGGTGTACGTGCGATATCGAAGATATAAACAACACCTTCTGCCTTACCTACAGCCTGAACTGCATCGTCCAGTTTCTTATAGATAGGTACCATAGCCTCTTGCTGAGCCTTTTCCATTGCCTGATAGGCTTCCTGTTGGAATTGTTGCTGGCGTTGTGCCATGTCCTGTACTTCCTTTGAACGTCTTTCCAGAATGTTCTTAGGTAGAGAATCTTGCTGTTGGAGCAGTTCCTGATACTTTCTGTTGAACTCTTCTTCCGAACGTTGCATTTCTTCACGATATTGTTTTGACAATGCATCCAAGTCGGCCTGTGCTTTAGTGAATTCAGGCATCACGGTGATGATTTCCTGCGAATTCATGTGGCCGAATTTGGCTTGTGCCATCGCTCCCAAGGGGAGGATGAACATAACTGCGATGAGTGCGATTTTTTTAAGCATAATGTTTATTTTTAAATTGATTATTTCTTCTTTTAGTGACTTTCGTGCAAATGTATTGATTTTAATTGGAATATCCTAACCTTGCCAATACTTCGTTGCTGATATCGATATCAGGAGAGGCGAATATAATGCTGGAAGCCGATGCACGATCGGTTACAACTGCATATCCTCGTTGGGTTGCGATTTCTTTGACGGCGTTGTAAATTTGATCTTGAATCGGACCTATCAAAGCTTCACGTTTCTTATAAAGTTCGCCTTCTGGGCCAAAATATTTGCGGCGGAGCTCAGCTAAAGATTTTTCTTTTTCTACGATTTCATTCTCTTTTTGGGTGCGTTGTGCTTCTGTCATGCTCTTGGCAGTAGCCTGGTAACTCTCATATAGATTTTTAGCTTCCTGCCCTGCTTTTTCTATTTCTGCCTGCCATTGTTTGCTGGCTTGTTCCAGTTGTTGGTTGGCACTTTCGTAAGCAGGGATATTCTCAAGGATATATTCCATGTCAATCAATGCAAACTTCTGCGCATAGGTTGCCACACTGAAGATGGTCAGTAGTAACAGGGTAAAAACACTCTTCTTCATAACTTATCGGTTTTGGTGAAACTAATGTTAGAATTCTTGTCCCAGAATGAAGTGGAACTGGCTTCCGCCATACGAACTTGATCCACGTACTTTGTCGAAACCATAAGCCCAGTCGATACCCATCATACCTACCATCGGGAGGAAGATGCGGACACCGACACCTGCCGAACGTTTCAGTTCGAAGGGGTTGAAGTCGTTTACCTCCTGCCAAGCATTACCGGCCTCGACAAAAGTCAGGGCATAAATGCTGGTACTGGTTTCGAGCATCAGCGGGTAGCGCAATTCAAGGCCAAGGCGGGTGTAGGCATAACCTTCGCTGCCGTAAGAGGCCAATGAACCGTTTTCGTAACCACGCAGGGCTATTGTTTCGGTTGCGTAATAGGAATAGCCGGTCATACCGTCACCACCCACTTCGAAAGTACCGAACGGTGACTTTTTATATTTATTGTAATGACCCAGCAAACCGAACTCAACACGACCCATGAGGACAGGTGTACGTTTCACGTTGTAGGGGTCCATCAACGGGATGTACACTTTTGATTTGAATTTCCACTTGTGGTATTCTACCCATTTGTGCATCTTGTTGATATCATCCTGGTTGTTCAGGTTGTATTTGCTGTAGTCTACTCCGTCGAACAGAGAATAAGGCGGTGTAAACTGTACAGAGAGCGAGAACTCGGATCCTTGGCGCGGATAAATCGGGTTGTCGATAGAGCTGCGCGAAAGGGTCAGGTTTATACTCAAGTCGTTGCACTTTCCATTGGTTACAGGGAAGTATTGCCACTCTTTCAAAACATAGCGTTGATAAGAGAGCTCTGCGGTGAACTGGAAGTAGTCATCAGGCCACTTCAGACGCTTACCAAACATGACGGCCAAACCATACATCTGAACTGATTTGTCGGGGTCATAATAGTTCTCGTAGTTAGTATAGTTGCCATAGTTGTAGAGGCCATAACCGTACATACCACTATAAAGACTGTTATAGTAGCTATTATAATAAGCATCGTTATAGTAACGGCTGCTGATATCCGTCTGGCGAGAATAGAAGGCTGACACTGAGAAAGCATTCGGACGCTTGCCGCCGAACCAAGGATCGTAGAATGATACACTATACGACTGGTAGTATTTAGCATTGGTTTGGCCGCTGATGGTCAGTGTCTGTCCGTCACCTTGTGGCAGGATGCCTCGATAGTTCTCGCCCGGGTGTAACAAGTTGGCCAGTGAGAAGTTGGTAAACTTCAGACTCAATTTACCGATGACACCTGTCTGTCCCCAACCTGCTGAAAATTCGACCTGGTCGTTAGCTTTGGAAACAAGCGGATAGCCGATATCCACCGTACCGTCTTCGGGACGTGGTTTAATGTCCGGCTGGAGTTGTTCGGGGTCGAAGTGTCCCATCTGCTGGATTTCACGAAGCGAACGCATCAATTCTTCACGGCTGAAAAGGTCGCCCGGGCGGGTACGAAGTTCGCGACGTACAATGTTCTCGTAGACGCGGTCGTTACCACTGATGATGATCTTGTTGATGGTTGCCTGGCGTCCTTCGTAAATACGCATTTCAAGGTCGATGGAGTCACCTACGATGTTTACTTCTACAGGATCAAGGCTGTAGAACAGGTAACCGTTGTTGTAGTACAAGTTTCCGATAGCATCTTCATCGGTCGATGTACGTTCTTCAAGTAATTTCTGGTTGTAGACATCGCCTTTCTTCATGCGAAGCAAGTAGTCCAACTGCTCAGATGGATAAAGCGTGTTACCTACCCATGTCACGTTACGCAGGTAGTATTTTTGTCCTTCTTCGATTTGCAGATAGACGTCAACGGTTTTTTCATCGTAGGGTGTCACACTATCGGCCACAATCATGGCGTCGCGATAACCCAGTTCGTTATACTTATCAATGATGAGTTGCTTATCTGCCTCGTAGTTTTCCTCTACGAATTTCTTAGTGCGGAACAGGTTCAACAGTTTACCTTTTTCGTTGGTTTTCTTCATCACGCGCTTCAGCTTCTTGGCGGTGATGGCTTTGTTTCCTTCGATCGTAATCTGATGTACCTTTACTTTTTCTTTTTTGTCGATTTCGATGTCGACAATCACTTGGTTTTCGTTGTTCTTATCATCTTTTTGGTTGATGATGACTTCTGCGTTTTTGAATCCTTTGTCGTCGAAATAACGTTCTATCAATGTTTTAGCACGGTCTATCTGATTGGGAGTAATCTGATTCCCCTTAATCATGCCGATCTTGGTTTCCAAATCTTCACGTTCAGACTTCTTGACGCCATGGAAATGGATTTCCGATACACGCGGACGCATCACCACGTGGATGGTGAGCCATGCCTTGTCGCCTTCTACCTTGTCGAATGTGATAGAAACATCGGAGAAAAGTCCGTGACGCCAATAACGTTTACAGGCTTGGGTGATTTCATCGCCAGGAATGGTGATCAGCTGTCCTTTTGAGAGGCCGGACAGGTTGATGATGACATAATCTTCATAATTTTCGGCGCCTTCCACTTTGATGTCTGCTATTTCATATTTTTTCGGGGTGCCATAGAGTACAACGGGTTTTTCAGACTGATTGTCTTGTGCAAATGCCGTCGGCAGGCAGCTAATGAGGAGAAAGGCTGTTACGAGTATGGAGAAGATACGATAATGCATTATTTCACTGATTACAGATTACTATTCTATTTCTTTATTTATGGTTTCAACTGATTTGCTCACTGGTTTTACCAAACCTTCTTTCACGTTTCTGGTAGTCACAAATGGCACGGCAGAATTCTTCTTCGTGGAAGTCGGGCCAATAGGTGTCGCAGAAGTAAAGTTCCGAATAGGCACATTGCCATAACAGGTAATTGCTTAATCGGATTTCGCCTCCCGTCCGTATCAGCAAGTCGGGATCGGGCATGAAATTGGTAGCCAGATGCCGGCTGATGGTACGGTCGTCTATCTGCTCTGGAGACAGAATCCCATTTTTTACCTCTTCGGCTATTTGACGTGTTGCTTCGGTTAGCTCCCAACGTGAGGAATAACTCAAGGCCAGAACGAGACACATGCCCGTATTGGCTGAGGTATGTTCGATACAACTGTTCAAACGGGTTTGTACATTGGCAGGCAGTTTGGCGATATCACCTATCACGCGGAAACTGATGTTGTTCTTCATGAACGTTTCTTCCTCAATGGAGTCAAACAGCAGTCCCATCAGTGCACTGATTTCTGTTTCAGGACGGTTCCAATTTTCAGTGGAGAAAGTGTAGAGGGTCAAATATTTGACACCCATCCTTGCTGCTTCTTCGGCAATGATGTGCACAGTCTCTGCACCGGCTTGGTGACCAAAACTGCGTTCGTGTCCGCGTTGTTTGGCCCATCGTCCGTTTCCATCCATGATGATGGCTACGTGCTGTGGCACCCGGTTAAGGTCGATTTGTTCTTTATATGACATCTTTATATCTATAAAGCGGTATTAGTATTTCTTTAATTTGTTGAGGCAACCACGCCATACTTCATTGGTGGTACCTCCCCATATGATCCAGATGAAATTGTTCTTGTCTACTGTGATTGTGTATGAGGTACCTTTCGAAGCAAATTCTGCGGGGAATACGACTTTTTCTTCCTGTTTCTCCCATGCGATGCCACCTGTTGCCGATTTATAAAAGGCTTCCAGTTTGCCTCCCATAATGTAGAGTGCATCGTCGTAATAGATGATGCTGGGATTGGTCAGGGCTGGACAATGGGAAGTGGTAGTGGTGCTCAGGTCCACCCAGCCATAACTGCTCATGGAAGACCAGGGTACGGTTTGTTCATTGTCATCTTGCGATACGTTGCCTACCAGGAATGCCTTGTTCAGGCCGTTTGATGTAGTCAAGGTGCAGGCTGAATAGTTGGCGGTTGGGAAACCTTCGGGCACTTCGTCTTGCTGAACCCATGTGGTGCCGTCGGTAATACAGAAGTAGTTTTTACCGTCGGTTTCGTTCTTCATAATAGCACTCAGTTGGGTAGGAGTACCGCTGATTTCATTGGCGGGGAAAGCTGTCAGCAGACTTACGATATGCCCGCTCAAAGATTCCTGCTTTTGCCAGTTGATGCCGTCTGTTGAAGAGTAGACGGAGCCGTCTTCTGTATTGACCCAAAGTCCTTCTTGGAAATTGGTAAGCGTACTGAGTATTGCATTGGTTGGCAGGTTGGGTGTAATGCCTTGCCAACTGTATTCACTGGGGACGATGGATGTCTTGTAGCCGGCGTTGGGGGCATTGTAGACAAACAATTCGTCGTTCAATACAATCGATTTCAGACCTTGTGCCGTTGTCGTGATAGCAGGCGCAGAAGTCATTTTATGCCATACCAGCGAATCGGGATCTTCCTTGTGGACATTGATAATCAGTCTGTAGAGGCGGCTTGTGATGCCATCTGCGGCTACCACCTTGAATTGCAATCCGCTTGCCGAGTTCATGGCGGGAAGCAGGTTCTGGTAGTTGTCTGCATTGAACAGCGTGTCAGGCGTACCCGACATGATGATGCCACTTGTTGTCGTAAATGTCGTGATTTTGATACTGTCTATAAGGGTATCCGCACTCATGGGAAGGGAGTCGCGGTTATAGATGAGTCGCTGGATTTGGTCTATTTCGAATTTGTAGTTTACGCCATAAATCGTGTCAAGCTCGAATGCGTGAACGGTAGCATCGGTGCTATATTCATAGTTGTTGTCTGAGTTCAGGCACGAACTGATGACGATAGATACAGTGAGAAAACTTATGATAATGGATAAAAACTTCAGTCTCATTTGTTGTTATATTGTTTATTCAAGCTGCAAAAATAGGAACATTTTTTTCTATAAATACCTTTGTGGGGAAGTTTTATATAAAATTATAGATAATATGAGCCTTTTTGTCGATTAAATGGCTCAATTTGCAGGCGTTAGAAGCCTTGCCGGGCAGGGTCGTCTGTTTTCATCAGAAGCTTTTCCTGTGTGAAGTAATGACGGTATCCTCGTCCGAAATGGCATTCCCTGCGGTAGATGTCCTGCGGGGATAGCAAGGGGGCTTTTACGCCTTCGCCCAATATCATGGGGGCTTCTTCTACTATGATTTCGTCCCATAAGCCTGCGTCGATAAACGACTGGAGAAGTCGGCTTCCTCCTTCGACCAAAAGAGATTGTAGCTGGCGTTCGTACAGATCTTTCAATATTTCGGACAAGTTTTCTTCTGTGTATACCAGTGTGGGTTGGGAGCCGTCGAACAGGTTAAGGTCTTGGGGCAACCGATGGTGGCGGTCGATGGTGATACGCACGGGGGCGGGGCCATACCAGTGGCGCACGTTGAGTCGGGGGTTATCGAGCCGTGCGGTGTCGGTGCCTACGAGGATGGCAGCATGTTCCGTTCTCAGTTTGTGAACCAGCATGCTGGTCAGTGGGCTGGAGAGCACGGTCGGGTTGCCTTCCGTCCTTAGTCGGTCGATAAAGCCGTCGGCCGATTCTGCCCATTTCAGGGTGATGTAGGGACGCTTGCGGGTGTGGAAGGTGATGAAACGGCAGATCAGTTGTCGGCATTCTTCTTCGAGTACCCCCACGATTACCTCACGGCCGGCGTCGCGTAGCTTCTGTATGCCCCTTCCTGCCACTTTCGCAAAGGGATCTTGACATCCGATGACGATGCGTGGTATCTGTTTTTCTATGATCAGGTCGGCGCAGGGGGGTGTCTTGCCATAATGGGCGCAAGGCTCCAGGCTGACGTATATCGTCGACTCCTTCAATAGGGCAGGGTCTTTGACGGAGCGGATCGCATTCACTTCGGCGTGTGCCTGCCCGCAACGCACATGATATCCTTCTCCGATGATGCGGCCGTTGTGTACGATGACTGCTCCCACCATCGGGTTAGGGGCTGTGTTGCAGAGTCCGTTGCGTGCCAGTTGGATGCAGCGGCGCATGTATTTTTCGTCTTCCATATATTTCTTTGTTTAGGGATAATGTGTACTTTTGCAGCTTAGTTCTAAAAGACTTTCTTATCCCTTTTGGTTATAAATAATGATGAATAAGATCGTTGCCTATATCCGTAGCCGACTTCAGCCTTATTATACGGCAGAAGAAGTTTCCGCCCTTTCACGTATCGTGTGTTGTGATCTGTTGGGACAGGCACCGACCGACTATTATCTGGGCAAAGATATAGTTTTATCTTCAAAAAAAGAACAGGAACTGGAGGACATTCTGCAACGTTTGTCCCGATTTGAACCTTTGCAATACATCGAAGGCCGTACTTTGTTCCTTGGAAGAGAGTTTTGGGTCGCTCCTGGTGTGCTCATCCCGCGCCCTGAAACAGAAGAACTGGTGGAGCTGATGCTGAAGGAGATACCTGCGGATGCACGGATATTGGATGTGGGGACAGGTAGCGGTTGTATCGCCATTTCCTTGGCTAAGGAATTACCCGATACTTTGGTAACGGCTTGGGATGTGTCGCCCGAAGCCCTCAGTGTGGCGCGTGTTAATGCCCGCAAACTTCAGGCGAACGTGCGTTTTGTGGAGTGCGACGTGCTCGCTTGCCAGGTGGACGAGGTAGGACTGTATGATGTCATTGTAAGCAATCCGCCCTATGTCACAGAGGCCGAAAAGGCAGATATGGAGCCGAATGTGCTTCAGTGGGAGCCCTCACTTGCCCTGTTTGTGCCTGACGATGATCCCCTGCGCTTCTATCGCCGCATTGCCGTCTTGGGGCGTGACATGTTGGCCGATGGCGGCCGGCTTTATTTTGAGATCAATCGGGCTTATGGCCGCGAGATGGTAGAGATGCTTCGTACGATGGGGTATGTCGGGGTTCGTGTAGAAAAGGATTTGTCACAAAATGATCGTTTTGTAATTGCTGAAAAATAATGATGAACAAGGAAATGGATGCAAAGGAAGCCTTGGCGCGTCTTTCTGCCTATTGCTCCGTGGCAGAGCGTTGTCGGGCGGATGTGGAAGAAAAGTTGTTTCGTTGGGGGCTGGATAGTGAAGCGAGAGAAAGCATAGTTTTAGCCTTGGAAAAAGACCGTTTTTTGGATGAGAAAAGATACTGTTGTGCTTTCATTCGCGATAAGTATCTTTTTGCCCGTTGGGGAAAGGTGAAAATCGGACAGGCATTGAGGGCCAAACATTTGTCGCCGAATGTTTACGAACCCTTGCTGGACGAGGTGATTGATGAATCCGATTATTTGTCGGGGCTTCGGTCCTTGCTGGCTGCCAAGCGGAAGACGGTGCGTGCCGCCAATGCTCGCGAATTGGAAGGAAAACTTGTTCGTTTTGCCTTAGGGCGTGGGTTTGCAATGGACGATATACGCCGTTGTATGGACATTTCTGAAGAAAATGAATAGGTAGGCAAAAAAATATGTATCTTTTCGTTTCTATTTTCATTCCGATTCTGTATTTTTGTACCATATTTGATCATAAGAATAGTTTGCTATGAGAAATTTAGAAAAATTGTTTGCAGAGAAGTTGCTGAAAATCAAAGCTGTAAAGATACAGCCTGCTAACCCCTTCACTTGGGCCTCAGGTTGGAAATCGCCTTTCTATTGTGATAACCGCAAGACCCTTTCTTATCCTTCTCTTCGCAATTTTGTAAAGATTGAAATTACGCGACTCATTTTGGAACGTTTCGGACAGGTGGACGCTATCGCCGGCGTAGCTACGGGTGCCATTCCTCAAGGTGCTTTGGTGGCCGATGCGCTGAACCTTCCGTTTGTATATGTACGCTCCACTCCTAAGGACCATGGATTGGAGAACTTGATCGAGGGCGAGCTTCGTCCTGGTATGAAGGTCGTTGTCGTAGAAGACCTCATTTCGACGGGCGGCAGTAGCTTGAAGGCTGTTGAGGCTATTCGTCGTGACGGTTGCGAAGTGATAGGTATGGTGGCTTCCTATACTTATGGCTTCCCCATTTCCGAGAAGGCTTTCAAGGAAGCAAAAGTGCCTTTGGTTACACTGACCAACTATGAAGCTGTGCTCGAAGTAGCTTTGCGTACCGGCTACATCGAAGATGGCGATATCCCTACGCTGGAAGAATGGAGAAAAGATCCTGCGCACTGGGATGCTGGAAAGTAAGAAATCTTGTTTTATGGTGATAGTTAAAGAAAGAACTGTTCGGGCAATTTTGCCCGAAGGGTTCTTTTTTGTCTTTATTTAAGCTGAACATATATGACGAAATTTGAGAGTGGAGTGAAGGTAATTCCCGCCTCCCAAAGTGCCGTTTACGGCAAATTGTCCGATTTGAGCAATCTGGAGAAAGTCAAGGATCGCCTGCCCGAAGACAAGGTGAAGAACCTGTCGTTCACGGCAGATACCCTTAGTGTCGAAGTGCCCCCCGTTGGAACCATTACGCTGGAGATTGTCGAACGCGAACCCGAGAAATGCATCAAGTTCGGCACTACCACCTCGCCGCTGCCCTTCAACCTGTGGATACAGATTGTGCCTACGGGCGAGGCCGAGTGCAAGATGAAGCTCACCATTGGCATGGAGCTCAATCCCTTCATGAAAGCCATGGTGCAGAAGCCCTTGCAGGAGGGGCTGGAAAAAATGGCCGACATGCTGGCCCTGATACAATATTAACCGTTTTGTGAGGAGGAAAAGTGACATGGCACAGAAACTTTGGGAAAAATCAGTACAAGTAAACAAGGATATCGAGCGCTTCACCGTGGGGAGCGACCGCGAAATGGACCTCTACCTGGCTAAGCACGACGTGCTGGGCTCCATGGCCCACATCACCATGCTCCAGAGTATCGGATTGCTTGAAAAAGACGAACTGGAGCAGCTTTTGGCCGAGTTGAAGCAGATTTATGCTTTGGCCGAGCGGGGCGAGTTCGTCATTGAGGATGGCGTCGAGGACGTCCATTCGCAGGTAGAGCTCATGCTCACCCGCAAGCTGGGTGACGTGGGCAAGAAGATACATAGCGGCCGCTCGCGCAACGACCAGGTGCTGCTCGACCTCAAGCTCTTCACCCGCGAGCAGATCAAGGACATCGCCCTGGCCGTCGAGCAGCTCTTCGGCGTGCTCATCCGTCAGAGCGACCGCTACAAGGACGTCCTCATGCCTGGTTATACTCATCTGCAGATAGCCATGCCCTCGTCCTTCGGCCTGTGGTTCGGCGCCTATGCCGAGAGCCTCGTGGACGACATGATGTTCCTGCAGGCCGCCTTCCGCATGTGCAACCGCAACCCCCTCGGTTCGGCTGCCGGCTATGGCTCCTCCTTCCCCCTCGACCGTACGATGACCACCCGCCTGCTGGGCTTCGACTCGATGAACTACAACGTCGTCTACGCCCAGATGGGCCGCGGCAAGATGGAGCGCAATGTAGCCTTCGCCCTGGCCACCATCGCCGGCACCCTCTCCAAATTGGCATTTGACGCCTGCCTGTTCAATAGCCAGAACTTCGGCTTCGTCAAGCTGCCCGACGAGTGTACCACCGGCTCCAGCATCATGCCCCACAAGAAGAACCCCGACGTCTTTGAGCTGACTCGCGCCAAATGCAACAAGCTCCAGTCGCTGCCCCAGCAGATCATGATGATAGCCAATAACTTGCCCTCGGGTTACTTCCGCGACCTGCAAATCATCAAGGAAGTCTTCCTACCCGCCTTCCAGGAACTGAAGGACTGCCTGCAGATGACCACCTACATTATGAACGAAATCAAGGTGAACGACCATATTCTGGACGACGACCGCTATTCGCTTATCTTCAGCGTGGAAGAAGTCAATCGCCTGGCGCGCGAGGGCATGCCCTTCCGTGATGCCTACAAGAAGGTGGGACTCGACATCGAAGCCGGGCGCTTCACTCCACGCAAAGAAGTGCACCACACCCATGAAGGCAGCATCGGCAATCTGTGCAACGACCGCATTACTCAGCTGATGGAGCAAGTTGTCGAAGGTTTCAACTTCTCCACGATGGAGCAGGCTGAAAAAAACTTGCTGGGACGTGGTTGAAAGTGATGCCCGTATGCGCCCCTTGTGAAATAACAATATCGAGGAGGTTTTCTGCAAATGGTGATTTTCTTGCAGAAGACCTTCTTTTTTTGTGTCAAATGTTTGGCTGTAATGCTGAAACTGTTTATCTTTGCACCCGTTCTTTCAAACGATTCTGCGGAAATAGCTCAGTTGGTAGAGCACAACCTTGCCAAGGTTGGGGTCGCGAGTTCGAGTCTCGTTTTCCGCTCCAATGGATGCTCGAATGGTGGAATCGGTAGACACGAGGGACTTAAAATCCCTTGGCCATTGCGGCTGTGCGGGTTCAAGTCCCGCTTCGAGTACAATATGTATTGTATAACTCCTTGTAAGATAACAACTTGCAAGGAGTTTTTCTTTATATACATAAACATGGCATAAACAAAGTGGCTTTTGGCTGTTTATGGGCAATAAAAAAGCCATCCTACAATGTGAAGATGGCTTCTCTATGCTGATATGCTGTATTTGCTTTTATATATGCTGTAATTTTCAACTATTAGGGGGTGGGGCGTACCCTATACCCCTTTGGGGAAGAAATTGCCTAAAAAGGCTGGATATAAAAGTGGATTTTTTATTTTTTTGTATTGGCTGAATTATAGGTGCTTTAAATAAAGGCTTTATAAATCGTCTGGCCATCCATTTTCAAAATCGTATTTTGTTATTGTTCCATCTCCATCTATTTCTTGAGTGTAAGTATAGGGTTTCCTATATACATAGTACCATGAATATGATTTAATTACTTTTTCTTTTTTTGTTGTTTTATGAATCCCTCGACATTCATATTTTGCAAATGTGTCGGTAAGGTATTGTACGCCTATATAGGTTATATCATAATATTTGTTTAAACCATACATGCCTGGCCCATGCTCAACTCCAATTTGGGACGGTGATATGGTTTCTTCACTTTTAGTGAGGCTGATTTGTATTGTTTCTTTGTTTTCGCTATTAAATAGGAAAATGTCACCTTTAATGTTTATGGTATTTTGCGACAATTCAATTTTAATCTTATCAGTTTTATTAGTATATGAATTATTTAATGTAGCTACATTGTCCTTAATATTATAAGTTCCACTGCCCATTAAATGGTCATTCAAACAAAATGTGTATTTTCCTCCTTCTGTAAAAGAAATAAAGTATTCATCATTTGATAATGATGTCCATACACCACTTAAATCAGAATTATCAAGTATTATGTTATCTTCATTGTCAGTTGTTTCTATAATTTCTTCTTGTTTACTACAAGCTGAAAATAAAATTAAAATTGAAATGTAAAATAGTTTTTTCATTCCAACGATTATATTTTTGTTTGTTGCGTTATATACATTCATCGTTTATTCATTGTTAAATATTTGTTTATATACATTTCTAATAGCAATACTTTTAAGTATGGCTTTATCGTCTTCTTTGTTTTTTTCAAACTCTTCCTCAAAATCATTTAAGTCTCCGTATGTGCTTCCATACTTAGTATATCTATTAGGGTATTCAAGTATTTTATTTAATTTATATAAATATCTATGTCTAAAATTACCTGAGTAATTGGAGTTCCTAATAGTTTCTATGATTGAATTATATTCACTATGCAGGCTCTTATATTCCCTATCAATCGCCTCCTCTAAATCCTTCTTCATTTCCATTTCTCTCATTTCTTCTGTTCTTTTCTTGTCGTAAATGTTGTATGAAATAATGGAGATAATTAAAAGGGCAGAGGCAATTATAATGTATTTTTTTAGGGTCTTTACTTTTATTTCCATTGCTATCTCTTAGAAAAAGTTCTTCCTATGATTATAGAACAAGAGCCAAGTACAATCCATATAAGACTTTTTATCATAACAGCTGCTGAACGAGATGCTGATATTATGTAATTGTAAGCATCACCTCCAACATACTTTTTCTCATCAAAATCAAACACTCCATAAGAGCCACATTCTAAATCGTTACTATAATAGTTAAAGCCTATTAATAAGAATATTATTCCAATAATGTAAAGCCCAACTTCCATTACTTTAGTAAAGGTTACATTTACTTTTTTTTCTTCTGCATTTTCCATTTTTCTAATTCTTTTAATTAAACATTATCTATATAAAAATAAAAAGCGTGAGCAAATACTATGCTACGCTGATAGGTATCGCCAAACACCCAGACCCATAACAAGTACGCCCACGCATATCGTGAGCATTTACTTATTGTTAGTTGGGTCTTCGATTAAATTGGCGATTTTATCAGCCCAAAACAATAGCAAACGCTAAAGTTCAATAGTATGTCTTGAAATAGCATTACTGCTAAATCGCTACAAAGGTATAAATTAATTATATATCTATAATAAAGTTCTTATAATTAAATATATAATTGTGCGTAAATAATATATATGGGGTAGATAGAATGAACATTATGGGCTGATGTTGCTATCTATATATCCCAACTTTTTTGTAATTAGAGAAGATAAATCCCACTCGCATAAAGAGCTTCTAAGTTTACTGATTAGGTTGCTGATAAACTGGCCAAATGATGAATTTATGTATGCCGTTATTTTTGCTAGAGGGCAAATAATGATGTTTCCTGATAACACAAAAAACGGGTTGACAATATTTGATGAAATTTTGTTAACTCAGTTTCATAGGTGTGTTTCAAAAAGATATTCCGATAATTAGTTTATATCAGTATCGTTTTACTTAATTATAGGAAAACAAACATGTTTATAGATGACTGGCGGATTCAGATTTTATAAGCCTTGCCAACTGTTGCAGGATTGTGTCAGGTACTATTGGGCACGTCCTATATTAGTGCTGAGGATTTTCAGCTATAATTTGTCTTTCTCGTCTATGTTTCACCATATAGTTCTTATTTACAGGGAACTATAATCTTGTGAAGGCGTGGAACTTTCACCCATATAGTTTGATATAGGTAGAGTGGGAAAGAGAATTGCTTTCACAAATGTTTTAATTGCCTACATTAGCCTGCTAACTACCTACATTAGCCGCGTAACTATCTACTTTAGAAACGCCAAGTTCATGGTTATGTTGAGTAAATAGAAAAAGCCGAAACTCCTTTTCCTGATGTTAGGAAAAGAGGTTTCGGCTGAGGCTATGAAGGGTAAGCCCGCGGCTTATTGTTTCTCGTCGTTCTTGCGGATTTCGACGCGACGTATCTTGCCGCTGATGGTCTTGGGCAACTCGTCCACAAACTCGATGACACGCGGATACTTGTAGGGGGCGGTGACGCGCTTCACGTGGTTCTGAAGCTCCTTGATGAGGGCGTCGCCTGCCTTGTCCTTGTAGGCCTTGGAGAGGACAATGGTGGCCTTGACAACCTGGCCGCGGATTTCGTCGGGCACGCCGGTGATGGCACACTCTACGACGGCAGGATGGGTCATCAGCGCACTTTCCACTTCGAACGGGCCGATGCGGTAGCCCGAACTCTTGATGACGTCGTCCGCACGCCCCACGAACCACAGGTAGCCGTCTTCGTCTTTCCACGCCACGTCGCCCGTGTAGTAGATGCCGTCGTGCCAGGCTTCACGGGTGCGCTCGGGGTCGCGGTAGTATTCCTTGAACAGGCCGAGGGGCTTGCCCTTGTCGGTGCGGATGACGATCTGTCCCTGCTCGCCGGCCTCGACGGAACGGCCTTCGGAGTCGATGAGGTCCACGTCGTATTGCGGGTTGGGCAGGCCCATGCTGCCGGGTTTCGGCTCCATCCAGGGCATGGTGGCCACGGTCAGGGTGGTTTCGGTCTGTCCGAAGCCTTCCATCAGACGGATGCCCGTGAGCTTCTTGAAGGTGTCGAACACGGCGGGGTTCAGTGCCTCGCCTGCGATAGTGCAGTACTCGAGGTGCGACAGGTCGTACTTCGTGAGGTCTTCGTGGATAAGAAAGCGGAAGATGGTGGGCGGTGCGCAGAGCGAGGTGACGTGGTAGTCCTGTATCTTTTGCAGGATGTCGGCGGGGGTGAACTTCTCGTGGTCGTAGACGAAGACGTTGGCGCCGGCTATCCACTGGCCGTAGAGCTTGCCCCACACAGCCTTGCCCCAGCCGGTGTCGGCGATGGTGAGGTGGAGGCTGTCGGGCTTCAGATTGTGCCAGATGTAGCCCGTGACGATGTGTCCCAGCGGATAAGTGAAGTCGTGGGCCACCATCTTGGGCTCGCCCGTGGTGCCACTGGTGAAGTACATCAGTGAGATGTCGTCGTTGGTGTTGGGGTGTTCGGGCTTGACGAAGGGTGCGGCGGCCTCGATGCCCTTGTGGAAGTCTTCATAGCCTTCAGGTATTTCAGGGCCTACGCTGACCAGACGCTTCACGCTGGGCGACTGGGGCATGGCGGCGGTGATGTGGTCGGTGATGACCGTCTCGCCCGCGCAGACAATCATCTTGATGTCTGCGGCGTTGCAACGGTAGACGATGTCCTTCTTCGTCAACAGGTGGGTAGCGGGGATGACGACGGCGCCCAGCTTGTGGAGGGCCACGATGCTGAACCAGAACTCGTAGCGGCGCTTCAGGATGAGCATCACCATGTCGCCGCGGCCGATGCCGAGGCTCTGGAAGTAGCTGGCCGTCATGTCGGTATAGCGCTTCATGTCGCCGAAGCTGAACTGACGGTGCTCGCCCTTGTCGTTGGTCCAGAGCAGGGCGGGTTTGTCGGGTTGCTCGGCGGCCCAGGCGTCGACGACGTCGTAGCCGAAGTTGAAGTTGTCGGGTACGTTTATCTTTAGGTTATCTATAAAATCCTGTTGGGAAGTAAATGTGGTTTGTTGGAGAAATCTTTCTATCATAGTTGTGCTAATTTTACATGATGATTGCCAGGAAGCGCACGGTCTTGCCGTCGAGGGCCTTCATGCCGTGGGGCAGGCTGGAGTTGAAGTAGATGCTGTCGCCCGGGGTCAGGGTGAGTTCCTTGCCGCCGATGCTCAGGAGCAGGGTGCCTTCGATGACGAGGTTGAACTCCTGTCCGGCATGCGTGTTGTAGTGCATGGGACGGTCGTTGGGCTCTACGGTCACAATGAAGGGGTCGGCCTTGCGGTCCTTGAATCCGGCAGCCAGCGACTGGTACTTGTAGGCCTTGGTGCGCTCCACGCTGATGCCCTTGCCGGCACGCGTCAGGAAGTAGGTGCTCATCTTGGGTTCTTCGCCGAACATCAGCGCGTCGAGGGCGATGTTGTAGTGGCGTGCTATCTGTTGGAGCATGCTCACGGAGATGTCGTGTTCGCCCGACTCGGCGCGTTCGTATTCGTCCTTGTCGATGCCGCATTCGTTGGCAATGTCGTTGGGAGTCAGTTCCATGGCGTCGCGCAATCCGCGCAGGCGCTCGGCTATTTGTTTAATTTGTTCGTCCATACTGTTATTTAGTGATTAGAATGATAAATGCTTAAGTGGTACTTGATTTTATTGCATTGATAATGGCCGATGTGAATCCGTCGTGCTCCAGGCTGTTGATACCTTTGATGGTGAGTCCGCCGGGGGTACACACTTTGTCTATTTCGAGGGCAGGGTGCGTATCGTTGTTGAGGATGAGCTCAGCGGCACCTTTGAGAGACTGGGCTACCATTTTCATGCCGTCTGTGGGACGGATGCCAAGCTCCACACCGGCTTGCATGGCAGCCTGGATGTACTTCAGTGCATAGGCAATGCCGCAGGAGGTCATAGACGTGGCGGCAGCAAATTTCTCTTCGGGTAGGAGTATGGCAAGCCCCATTTCGTTGAAAATATCCAGTACCTGTTTGGCCTGTTCAGAGGTGGCGTAGGCGCTGGTAATGAGCGTCATGCTTTGCATCTCGCTGATACCGGTGTTGGGAATCACACGAAAAAGGGGAAGTGGCTGACAATTCAGCATGTTCCACAGTTCGCCCAAGTTGATGCCGGCGGCAATGGATATCAGCATTTGTGGAGCTTTCGGCTTTATTTCGCTAAGTACATCGTTTACCAGCCAGGGTTTTACGGCCAGAATGATGAGATCGGCGTCTTTTGCTGCCTTCCGGTTGTTTGAGGTTACCTGTATGTCGGGAATTTCGGCTTTCAGAACGTCGAGTTTGCCTTGCGTGGGGTTCGAAACGATAATCTCTGAGGCAGGGATAATGGTGCCTTTTGCCAGTCCGCGGGCGATGGCTCCGCCCATGTTTCCTGCTCCGATGATGGCTGTTCTCATAAGCGTTTGTTTTAGATAAAGATTGATTTCTGGCAAAGTTAATAAGTTTTGGAAAGAAATTTGTACACCTTGCCAGAAAAATGCAACGGGAACCTTGCTTTTTGTTGTCGACAGAAAAATTAGACCGGTATGAAAAGACTTCGGCGTGGAGAACATAAGTGTCCGAAGATGCTTATGCCATTCACGCCGAAAGGGGAGATGGATAAAAAGGTATCAGCCCAGCACTTTCTTGAACCGCTCGAGGAAGAGGCTGGCCTCGTCCATGGACAGGCAGAGGGGCGGCAGGAGGCGGATGACGTTGGTGCCGCTCACGCCCGTAAAGACGTGCTGCTCCTTGAGCAGGCGCAGGCGCAGGTCTTTGATGGGTTCGTCGAACTCGAGGCCGATCATCAGGCCGCGGCCGCGTACATCCTTGATTTGGGGCAATTTCTTCAGCTCGTCCAGTAGGTAGGTACCTACACGGGCGGCATTCTCGACCAGGTGTTCCTGCTCCATGACGTCGAGCACGGCCAGGGCGGCGGAGCAGGCCAGGTGGTTTCCTCCGAAGGTGGTACCCAGCTGGCCGTAGACGGGTGTGAACATGGGGCTGATGAGCACGCCGGCCATGGGGAAGCCGTTGCCGATGCCTTTGGCCACGGTGATGATGTCGGGACGGATGTCCTGGTGCTGGTGGGCGAAGAACTTGCCGCTGCGTCCGTAGCCGCTCTGTATCTCGTCGAGGATGAGCACCGTGCCCGTCTCCGTGCAGGCCTGACGGAGGGCGTGCATGAATTCGTCGGTGGGCAGCTGGATGCCGCCTACGCCCTGGATGCCTTCGATGATGACGGCGCAGACATCACCCTTGGCCAGCTCGGCCTGCATGGCGGCCGTGTCGTTGAGCGGCAGGTAGGTGACGTGGCCGCAATCGTTGATGGGGGCGATGATTTTGGGGTTGTTGGTCACCTCGACGGTCAGCGACGTACGGCCGTGGAAGGCCTTGGCAAAGGACACCACCCGTGTGCGTCCGTTGTGGAAGGAGGCCAGCTTGAGGGCGTTTTCGTTGGCTTCGGCACCGCTATTGATGAGGAAGAGCGAGTAGTCTTCGTAGCCACTGGCCTTGCCCAGGCGTTCGGCCACCTGCTGTTGGAGCTTGTTGATGACGGAGTTGGAGTAGAAGCCCAGGGTGGCTACCTGGTGGCTGATCATCTCCACGTAGTGCGGATGGGCGTGGCCGATGGAGATGACGGCATGGCCGCCGTAGAGGTCGAGGTACTCCGTACCGTTCTCGTCCCACACGTGGCAGCCTTTCCCTTTGACGATGTTGATGTCGAACAAAGGATATACATCGAATAAGTTCATATTTTAAATGAAGAATTAAGAATTAAGAATGAAGAATTTCAGAGTTTATTCCTCACTCTTTTTCTGGTTATTTTTTACTGTTCGGATGGAGGAAATGAGTAGGGCGATGAGTTCGCCACAATCGTTTTCCATGCTTTCGAACGAATTGTCGTTTATGTATTGCGAATCGTGAAGCAGATTGAGCCAATAATCCGTCTCGTTTGCTTCTTTCAACGCTACGCTCAGTTTGTTAATGAAGTCGGCTTGGCTTTGGGCAAACTCCGATTCACGGACCAGTGCGCCGATGGCCGTACCCGAACGAAGAACTTGCTTACTCAGCACGAATTCTTGTTCCTGCTCTCTCAAGTACCTGTTCATGCCGATTACCCTCAATGCAAAAGCGTAACTCTTGGCATGCAGTAACGAATCCTTCCTGTTGCGTGAATTCTTCATTCTTCGTTCTTCATTCTTCATTAAAAAGCACTCGGCTTCAGCCTCAGTCCTACCGTCTCTTCGAGGTTGAACATCAGGTTCATGTTGTGGACGGCCTGGCCACTGGCACCCTTCAGCAGGTTGTCGATGCACGAGATGATGAGCAGCTTGTCGCCGTGCTTCTCCAAGTGGATGAGGCACTTGTTGGTGTTGACTACCTGCTTCAGGTCGATGTTTTTGTCGACGATGTGCGTGAAGGAATCCTTGGCATAGTATTCTTCGTACATGCGGCGGATTTCCTCGAGAGCTACCTTGGTCTTTACGACAATGGTGGCGAAGATGCCGCGGGCGAAGTCACCACGATAGGGGATGAAGTCGATTTCGGAGTTGAAGCTGTTCTGGAGCTGACGGAGCGACTGCTTGATTTCGGGCACGTGCTGGTGTTCGAAAGCCTTGTAGACACTCAGGTTGTTGTTGCGCCAGCTGAAGTGGCTCGTGGCACCCGGCTTGACGCCTGCGCCCGTGCTGCCCGTGATGGCGTTCACCATGATGTCGTCGTTCAGCATTAGGTTCTTGGCCAGGGGGAGCAGGCCCAGCTGGATGCAGGTGGCGAAGCAGCCGGGATTGGCTACGTGCTTGGCCGTGCAGGTGGCGCGACGGTTCAGCTCGGGAAGGCCGTAGATGAAGTCGTGGTCGTCGCTCTTGAGGCGGTAGTCCATCGAGAGGTCGATGATTTTCAGGTCTTCGGGTACGTTGTGGCTCTCCAGGAACTTGCGCGTGTCGCCATGGGCGGTGCAGAAGAAGAGCACGTCGATATCGTCCAGCGGGAGCTGGTCGGTGAAGGTTAGGTCGGTTTCGCCGTAGAGACCTTCGTGCACGTCGGTTATCTTGTTGCCGGCGTTGCTCGAGCTGTTGACGAAGACGATTTCCGCCTCCGGATGGTTCAGCAACAGGCGGATGAGTTCGCCTGCCGTGTAGCCGGCTCCGCCGATAATTCCTACTTTAATCATAATATGTAATATCTGTCTGTTTTAATCTTGAAAGTAACGGTTTTCCTCTTCGGGGATAATCAGCATCAGCAGAAAGTAGATGATGACACCCGAGAAGGCGGTGAATACGGTCGCGAGCGTGTAGACAACGCGGATGACGGTGGGGTCGAGTGCAAAGTAGTTTGCGATGCCGGCGCATACACCGGCCAGCATGCGGCCGGTGCGCGGGCGTCTGAGTTTCTTTTCTGCTTCCATGGCGGAAAAATCAGATGTTGTTCAGTTCATCCTTGTGCGTGGCGTAGTAGGCACGGAGCGGAGTGGACGAAACTTTGATGAAGCCCTTGGCGTCTTCGGCCGTCCAGCCCTTCTGCATCTCGCCATATTCGCCGAACTTGTTCTTTACCAGGTCGTCGGCGCTCTCCACGCCTACGGTGTGGAAGCCCAGCGGGCGGAGTTCGAGGATGGCGGTGCCGTTCACGTTGCGCTGGCTCTCGGTCAGCATGGCTTCGATGTCGCGCATTACGGGCTCCAGATACTGGCTTTCGTGGAGGAACATGCCATACCAGTTGGCCACCTGGTCCTTCCAGTACTGCTGCCACTTGCTCAGGGTGTATTTCTCGAGGAAGCGGTGGGCGCCGATAATCAGCATGGGAGCGGCAGCTTCGAAACCTACACGGCCCTTGATGCCGATGATGGTGTCGCCCACGTGCATGTCGCGTCCGATACCATAGGCGGCGCCGATTTCTTCAACCTTCTGGATGGCCTTGATGGGGTCGTCGAAGCGTTCGCCGTTCACGGCCTTCAGTTCACCCTTCTCGAAGGTGAGGCGCAGCTGCTCGGAGCCTTCCTTGGTACAATGCTTCAGGTAGGCACTCTCTGGCAGACCCTGTGCCGAGTCGAGGATTTCGCCTCCGCAAATGCTCGTGCCCCAGATACCTACGTTATAGGAATATTTCAGTTTGGCAAAGTCGGCGGCAAAGCCGTGCTTGTTCAGGTAGTCGATTTCTTCCTGGCGGCTCAGGGCCATGTCGCGGGTCAGGGTGATGATTTCCACGCCCGGAGCCATGACGAGGAAGGTCATGTCGAAGCGCACCTGGTCGTTGCCTGCACCCGTAGAGCCGTGGGCAATGGCATCGGCGCCTATCTCGTTGGCGTAGCGGGCGATGGCCAGTGCCTGGAAGATACGTTCGGAGCTGACGGAGATGGGGTAGGTACCGTTGCGCAACACGTTGCCATAGACCATGTATTTCAAGCTCTTTTCGTAGTATTCCTGCGTTACGTCGAGGGTGACATACTTCACGGCACCCAGCTTGTAGGCATTCTCTTCGTTGGTTTTCAGCTGCTCGGCGCTGAATCCGCCCGTGTTGGCACAGGCTGCATATACTTCATAACCTTTCTCCTTGGCCAGATACATCACGGTGAACGAGGTATCCAATCCGCCGCTGAAAGCGACCACTACTTTTTTCTTCTTTGCTTCCATTGTTCAATATGTGTTTATTTATTCATTTCTTCTTAGATTTTATCCTCCTCGTGCAGGGCAGGGTCATAGAGCATGGCCGTGCAGATACAGAACTTGCGGTTCTTGGCCACCAGGATGTCGTGGTTGATGCAACCTTCACATCCTTTCCAGAAAGCCTCGTCGTCGGTCAGCTCGTTGAAAGTGACGGGTACATAGCCCAGTTCGGTGTTCATCTTCATGACGGCCGCGCCGCTGGTAAGGCTGAATATCTTGGCCCACGGCCAGCGGAGGCGTGCCAGGCGGAAGGAGGCCTGTTTGATACGCTTGGCCAGTCCGATACCCTGATATTTGGGGTGTACTATCAGACCGGAAGTGGCTACGTACTGCTTGTTGCCCCAGCTTTCGATGTAGGTGAAGCCTGCAAACTCATTGCCACAGAGGGCGATGATGGCTTTCCCCTCTTTCATTTTGGTGGCTACATATTCGTGTGTGCGCTCGGCAATTCCTGTGCCGCGTTTCTTGGCGGCTTCCCTTATGGTGTCGAGAATTGTATCCACATAAACTTCATGTGAGGCGTCTGCCACCATCACATCAATTTGTTTAGAATCCATTTCTATCTTATTGTTTTGTTTAAATATTCGGTATGATTTCGGAGAGGAAAGTGCGCACGTCGTTATGTGAGGTTTCTTCGGCCAGTACTAGCATGATGGTGTCGTCGCCGGCGATGGTTCCGAGGATGTGGGGGCATTCGCGGTTATCAATATCGTAAGCGATGCTGCTGGCATAGCCGGGGCGGGTACGGATGACAGCAATGTTATGCGAGAATTGCAACGACACGAAGCCGCTAGACATAAGCATTTCGCTTGCGCTTTGGTGGTTGTGGCGCTTATACATGATGTCATTGGGGAGTACGTATACATATTTCCCATTTGTATTGGCCGCTTTGGCTACCTTTAGCTGCTTCAAGTCGCGCGAAAGGGTGGCTTGCGTCAGTTCGAATCCTTCCTGCCCCAGGGCTTGGAGCAGCTCTTCCTGCGAACCGATTTCCTTACTCGAAATAATCATCTTGATGGCGTCTAACCGATTGGCTTTCTTCTTCATCTTTTTGCATGTTTATTCTAACTGGGTGCAAAATTAGAGAATATATTTGAAAGAATATGCAAAAATGAGCATTTTTTTAGGGCTTAATTCTTCATATATATACTTTAAAAGATAACTTGGCATTGCTAAGTGGCAAAATCAATAAGATTACAGCCAAAATAAAGAGAGGAGTTTTGGAGAAAGTTGTGTATTTTTGTCATATGGAAAAATGAATCTGATTTATTTACCAATACAAAACCTGTGAATATTATGAATAAACGATTGATGACTTGTGTACTGGCTTTGGGCGCATGCGGATTGTTAAGCGCCCAAGATATCGCATGGCCGGAAATGTCGGTTGAGGCTAAGCCGGGCGCTCGTTGGTGGTGGATGGGAAGCGCCGTTGATAAGGCGAATCTTACCCGCAGTTTGGAAGAATATGCTGCCGCTGGTATGGGTACAATGGAAATAACTCCCATTTATGGTGTTAAAGGAAACGAGGCACGTGATATTTCATTTCTTTCTCCTCAGTGGATGGAAATGTTGGGACATGCAGAAAGTGAAGCTGCTAGGTTGGGTATGCAGATGGATATGAATACGGGTACAGGTTGGCCGTTTGGAGGACCAGAAGTGACTATTGAGGATGCCGCCTGTCGTCTGCTTATCGAAGAATATCAGTTGAAGAAAGGGGAGCGCCTGGACCAGAAGGTGGAGACTACGGATAGCAAACAGAAACCTTATGCAGTACTGGAGAGACTGATGGCCTTTTCTGAGGATGGAAAATGTTTGGATTTGACCGATAAGGTGCACGAAGGCCAGTTGGACTGGAAGGCTCCAAAAGGAAACTGGCGACTGATTGCCGCATTTTGTGGTAAAACATTCCAAAAGGTGAAGCGGGCTGCTCCTGGCGGGGAAGGATATGTGATGAATCACTTTTCGCATGAGGCTGTTGAACGTTATTTAGGCCGTTTTGATAAGGCTTTTGAAGGCATGCAGGGGAATATTCCTTACCCTCATAACTTCTTTAATGATTCTTATGAAGTTTATGGAGCTGATTGGACGAAAGGACTATTCGACGAGTTTTTGTCGCGGCGTGGGTATAAATTGGAAGAATATCTGCCTGAGTTTCTGTCGGAGGAGGGGCGGACGGATGTGGCACGCCGCATTGTATCCGACTATCGTGAAACATTGGCTGAAATGCTCCAGGAAAATTTTACGCGCCAGTGGACGGAGTGGGCTCATCGACATGGAGCAAAGACGCGTAACCAGGCACATGGTTCTCCTGGCAACTTGATTGATCTGTATGCGACGGTTGATATTCCTGAGTGTGAAGGATTCGGCCTTTCTGATTTTGGTATTAAGGGTCTGCGTAAGGACTCGTTGACTCGTCCGAATGACTCAGATCTATCCATGCTGAAATATGCTTCCTCGGCGGCACATATTGCGGGAAAACCTTATACTTCTTCTGAAACATTTACGTGGCTGACGGAACATTTTCGTACCTCCTTATCTCAGTGTAAGCCAGATATCGACCTGATGTTTGTTTCGGGTGTCAACCATGCTTATTTCCATGGTACTACTTATTCTCCTGCCGATGCTGCCTGGCCGGGATGGAAATTCTATGCGACGGTCGACATGAGTCCGACGAATAGTATCTGGCGTGACGCACCAGCTTTCTTTCAGTACATTACTCGTTGCCAAAGTTTCTTGCAGATGGGCAAGCCGGACAACGATTTCTTAGTATATTTGCCCGTGTACGACATGTGGCAGGAACAAAATGGACGCCTTTTAATGTTTGATATTCATAAAATGGCCGAAAGAGCTCCCCGATTTATCGAGGCAGTACATCGTATCAATGATGCCGGCTATGACATGGATTATATATCAGATGCATTTGTACGTACCTTGTGCTTCCGCGATGGTAAGCTAGAAACTTCGGGGGGTACTAAATACAAGGCTTTAGTGGTACCTGGGGTTCGTCTGATGCCGGCAGATGTGCTTGAAAAGCTTTGCCAGCTGGCTAACGAGGGGGCTACTATTGTTTTCTTGGATCAGTATCCTGAAGATGTGCCTGGATTTGGGGATTTGGAGAGTCGTAGAAGCGCTTTTAAAGCCGTTTGGAAAAAAATGCAATCTATGAAGCAAGCGGGTGGTGCACATATCTTGTTTGGCAAAGATTATGCACAGACTTTGGCGCAAACCTCTGCTGTTCCTGAGGTGATGAAAACTCAATATGGATTGAGTTGTATTCGCAGGAGCCATGCCGAAGGTTATCATTATTTTATAGCTGCTTTGACAGATAGGGATACAGAAGCCTGGATACCCTTGGCAGTAGAGGCTCGGTCGGCGATTTTTTATAATCCGATGGATGGTACTTCGGGAAAGGCTCGCCTGCGTCAAAAGGACGGAAGGACGGAAGTATTTATGCAGATGCGGTCGGGTGAATCGTTGATATTAAAAACGTTTACGAAAGATGATGTACAAGTACAGGCATGGACGTATGCTACTCCGATGCAGGATCAAATCCGTTTGGATGGTGAATGGAAATTTCGTTTTGTACAGAGTATGCCGACGGTAAGTGATGTACCTGAGGCGGTTGCGTTAGGTTCTTGGGCTGATTTAGATTTTGAAGGTGCGCGTACGGCGATGGGTACTGCTTGCTATACTAAGAGCTTTAAGCTGGATGCACCTGAGAATGCTTCTGGATGGATACTTTCGTTGGGAGATGTCCGCGAGAGTGCACGTGTTCGTATCAATGGTGTCGAAGTAGCTACATTATGGGCTGTCCCCTACCGTTGCGAGGTGGGCAAATACCTGCGTGCGGGTGAGAATGTACTGGAAATTGAAGTGACGAACTTGCCTGCTAACCGTATAGCTGATATGGATAAACGTGGAGTTGAATGGCGTATTTTCAAGGATATCAATATTGCGGCATTGGGCTATAAAGAAGGGAATTATGCAGGTTGGGATCCTATGCCGAGTGGCTTGTTGGGGCCTGTCTCGCTGATACCGATGAAGAATTTGGAAGAATGAATTTAGCAGGTGATTTGTTTATTCTTCGTTTATTTTGAAAAAAGGTGATTGTCAAATATAACAGATTTAGTATCAAAATAGACATCACTTGTTGAAGTATAAACGGTTACTTTTGTATCATCAATAAAAATATATAACTAATGACCATGAAACAATGTTTTTTCGCGGTTGATTTGGGAGCAACCAGCGGTCGTACTATTTTGGGAAGTTTTACTTCGAATGGTTTAGAAATGGAAGAAGTCAATCGTTTCCCTAACCATCTGATTGAAGTAAACGGACATTTCTATTGGGATATTTATGAACTCTATCGCAATATCATTGAAGGTCTGAAATTGGCCTCTCGCAAGGAAAATGTAGAAATCGTTTCTATTGGTATTGATACGTGGGGGGTGGATTTCGTGTGCGTAGGTAAGGACGGACATCTCTTGCGCCAGCCTTATTCTTATCGCGACCCACATACAGAAGGTGCACCAGAAGCTTTCTTCTCGCGCGTACCTCGGAAGCATGTCTATGAATTGACGGGTATTCAGGTGATGAATTTTAATTCTCTTTTCCAGCTGGATGCGATGCGACGTGCGGGTGATAGTGCGTTAGCTGCCGCTGAGAAAATACTTTTTACCCCCGATGCCTTGAGCTATTTGTTGACGGGCGAGATGGTGACCGAATATACCATTGCGACTACAGCTCAACTGGTCAATGCTTCAACACGCAAATTGGAAAGTGAATTATTGCAGGCTGTAGGTCTTACGGAGTCCCATTTTGGACGCTTTGTCTATCCAGGCGAGAAGGTGGGTGAACTTTCGGCTGAAGTACAGCGCATGACTGGTTTGGGTGCTATTCCAGTGATTGCCGTAGCTGGACATGACACGGCTTCTGCCGTTGCCGCCGTTCCTGCCCAGAGTAGCCATTTTGCTTACCTGAGTAGCGGTACCTGGTCGTTGATGGGTATAGAGGCGGATGCGCCTATTATAACTCCTGAGACAGAAGCATTGAATTACACCAATGAGGGTGGTGTGGAAGGCACCATCCGTTTCCTGAAGAATATTTGTGGCATGTGGCTACTCGAGCGTTGCCGTCTGCAATGGGGCGAGACTTCTTATCCCGAGCTGATAGCTGAAGCGAATGCTTGTGAAGCTTTCCGTAGCTTGATTTATCCAGATGATGCTTCGTTTGCCAATCCGTCGGATATGGAGCAGGCTATCAAAGACTATTGCAAGTCTACCGGCCAGCCAGTACCTGAAACTCGTGGTCAGATTGTACGTTGTATTTTCGAGAGCCTTTCATTGCGTTATCGTCAGGTTCTCGATGATTTGCGTGCCTTGTTTTCCCGCCCGATAGATACATTGCATGTGATAGGTGGAGGAAGCCGCAACGATTTGTTGAACCAATGGACGGCCAATGCCGTGGGTATCCCCGTAGTAGCAGGCCCGTCAGAGGCTACCGCCATCGGAAACATCATGTTGCAGGCCATTTCGGCAGGCAAGGCTCAAGACGTTCCTTCCATGCGTAAGCTGGTAGCGGCATCCATTCCTTTGAAGACTTTCCAGCCTCAAGACGATGCCGTGTGGAGTGAAGCTTATGCTCAATTCAAACGTATTGTACGATAATTATAACCATAATAAAATAAGATAAAACCATGAAAGAAGAACTGATTGTAAAGGCTTATGAAGTGGCCAAAGAACGTTATGCGGCCATCGGTATGGATACAGACAAGGCGATGGATGCCTTGCAGAAAGTACAACTCTCCCTGCATTGCTGGCAGGCTGATGATGTGACAGGCTTTGAGTCGGCTGGCGAATTGACAGGTGGCATTCAGGCTACCGGTAACTATCCTGGCAAAGCGCGCAACATTGAAGAACTTCGTCAGGATGTGCTGAAGGCTGCCAGCTATATTCCTGGTAACCATCGTTTGAATTTGCATGAAATCTATGGCGATTTTGGCGGCCAGTTTGTAGATCGTGATCAGGTAGAACCCAAGCATTTTGAAAGCTGGATGCAATGGGCAGCCGAGCATAATATGAAGCTCGACTTCAACTCTACTTCCTTCTCACATCCGAAAAGTGGTAGCTTGTCTCTCTCCAATCCTGACAAGTCTATTCGTGACTTCTGGATTGAGCACACCAAGCGTTGTCGTGCCATTGCCGAAGAAATGGGTAAGCGCCAGGGCGATCCTTGTATCATGAACCTGTGGATACACGATGGTAGCAAAGACATCACCGTCAATCGCATGAAGTATCGTGAAATCCTGAAGAACTCGTTGGATGAAATTTTTGCCACTGAGTACAAGAATATGAAGGATTGTGTAGAATCTAAAGTATTTGGTATTGGACTGGAAAGCTATACTGTGGGTTCAAGCGATTTCTATACTGCTTATGGTGCAAGCCACAACAAGATTGTGACATTGGATACCGGTCATTTCCATCCGACTGAAAGCGTAGCCGACAAGTTGTCTTCTTTGCTTCTCTTTATCCCCGAAGTGATGCTTCACGTTAGCCGTCCTGTACGTTGGGATAGCGACCACGTAACCATCATGAATGATGATACACTGGATTTGTGCAAGGAAATCGTACGTTGCGATGCGTTGGATCGTGTACACATCGGTTTGGATTACTTTGATGCGAGCATCAACCGCATTGGTGCTTATGTCATCGGTAGCCGTGCTACACAGAAATGTATGCTCCAAGCCCTGTTGGAACCGTTGGATACGTTGCGTAAGTATGAAGCTAACGACCAGGGATTTGAACGCCTGGCTCTGTTGGAAGAAGCCAAGTCGTTGCCTTGGAATGCCGTTTGGGATATGTTCTGCTTGAAGAACAATGTGCCTGTGGGCGAGGAGTTCATCGCAGAAGTTGAGAAATATGAAGCGGAGGTTACTTCCAAACGTAATTAATATACATCGTAGGACGGGACAAGTGTCGGGAGGCGCTTGTCCCTTTCTGCTGTATGCAAAAGAATAAATAGCATGAATACACTGATAGGATTGTTGATTATAGCGATTGGCAGCTTCGGACAGAGCAGTTCGTATGTGCCCATCAATAAAGTGAAGGAGTGGTCTTGGGAGAGCTTTTGGTTGGTTCAGGGCGTTTTTGCCTGGTTGGTTTTCCCTTTGTTGGGGGCTTTCCTAGGCATACCTGACGGAGGAAACTTGCTCGACCTGTGGAGCTCGGGTGGTGCACTTCCTGCCATTGTCTATGGAATACTTTGGGGCGTAGGTGGATTGACGTTTGGGTTGAGCATGCGATATTTGGGGGTCGCTTTGGGACAAAGCATTTCTTTGGGTACTTGTGCGGCTTTTGGTACATTGTTCCCTGCTTTGTTTGCAGGTAAAGACCTCCTGCATGGTGATGGCCTGATGTTGCTTATTGGAGTGTGCATCACGTTGGCGGGTATTGCCACGATCGGCTATGCAGGTAGTCTTCGTTCGAAAAACATGACGGAAGAAGAGAAGAAGGCTGCGGTTAAGGACTTTGCGTTGACCAAAGGTCTGCTGGTAGCCTTGCTGGCTGGTGTGATGAGCGCTTGTTTTGCCTTGGGCCTCGATGCTGGTACACCTATCAAAGAAGCGGCTTTGGCTGGTGGGGTAGAGCCTTTGTATGCTGGCTTGCCCGTCATTTTTCTGGTGACTTTGGGAGGCTTCTGCACCAATGCTGCTTATTGTATTCAACAAAATGTAAAGAACAAGACTGGCAAGGACTATTTTTCAGTGAAAAGTAGTATCTTTGTAAACAACCTGTTGTTCTGCGCCTTGGCAGGCGTTTTGTGGTATTCGCAATTCTTCGGCCTAGAGATGGGAAAAAGTTTTCTGACCGAAAGTCCTGTCCTGCTCGCTTTCTCGTGGAGTATCCTGATGTCGTTGAACGTCACGTTCAGTAACGTATGGGGTATCTTGTTGAAAGAATGGAAAGGATGTGGGGCACGTACCATCTCAGTGCTCGTCATAGGCTTGGTTGTATTGGTCGCTTCTATCGTAGTAGTGGCCATGGCGCAGTCTTGAATTATTGTAAATTTGTAGTTTAGAAAGAGTATTTATGGAATCAATTTTGAACAATCGTCCGGCTCTGGCAGCCGAAGTAGAAAAGGTAGCCGAAGTGGCTGGCTATTTGTGGCAAAAAGGTTGGGCCGAACGCAATGGCGGTAACATTACAGTAAATGTGACCGAATATGTGGACGACGCCATCAAGGCGATGCCTGCTATTAGCGAAGTGAAACCGATAGGAGCCGTGCTCCCTCACCTGAAAGGATGCTATTTCTATTGCAAGGGCACCCAGAAGCGTATGCGCGACTTGGCACGCCGTCCGATGGAGAATGGCTCCATCATCCGCATTCTCGATGATTGCGCCAGCTATGTGATCATTGCAGACAGCCCTGTGATGCCCACTTCCGAGCTTCCTTCTCACTTGAGTGTACACAATTATTTGATTTCAAAAGGCCTTCCCTATAAGGCATCTGTTCATACACATCCTATCGAGTTGGTGGCCATGTCGCACAACAAGAAATTCTTGGAAAAAGACGTTGCCAGCAATTTGTTGTGGAGCATGATCCCTGAGACAAAAGCTTTCTGTCCGCGTGGTTTGGGTATCATTCCTTATAAATTGCCCAGCTCAGTAGAATTGGCCGAAGCTACTATTCGCGAACTCGACGACTATGACGTAGTTATGTGGGAAAAGCATGGCGTGTTTGCGGTCGATGTCGATGTCATGGCTGCTTTCGACCAGATCGATGTACTGAATAAATCCGCCTTGATCTACATCGCCGCTAAGAACATGGGCTTCGAGCCCGACGGCATGAGCCAGGAGCAGATGAAGGAGATGTCTGTAGCGTTTAACTTACCTAAATAAAGCAAGTATTATGTATAGAATGATATTGAACGAGACATCCTATTTCGGTGCAGGATGTCGTGAAAACATTGCCGTTGAGGCTGCCCGCAGAGGTTTCAAGAAAGCCTTCTTCGTAACCGATAAAGACCTGATCCGTTTTCATGTAGCCGACAAGGTAATCGAAGTTTTCGAAAAGAATAATATCCCTTACGAACTGTTCAGCGATGTGAAGGCCAATCCGACCATTGCCAACGTACAACATGGTGTAGAGGCCTTCAAGGCATCGGGTGCCGATTTCATCGTGGCTTTGGGAGGCGGTTCTTCCATCGACACGGCTAAGGGTATCGGTATCGTAGTGAACAATCCCGATTTTGCCGATGTGAAGTCGTTGGAAGGCGTGGCAAATACCCGTCAGAAGGCAGTGCCTACCTTTGCCTTGCCTACCACTGCTGGTACGGCGGCCGAGGTGACCATCAATTACGTTATCATCGACGAGGATGCCAAGAAGAAGATGGTTTGTGTCGATCCGAACGACATCCCCTCGGTAGCCATCGTTGACCCCGAACTGATGTACTCCATGCCGAAAGGGCTGACCGCCGCTACGGGTATGGACGCTTTGACTCATGCCATTGAGAGCTTTATCACGCCTGGTGCTTGGGTAATGTCCGATATGTTCGAACTGAAAGCTATCGAAATGATTGCTGCCAACTTGAAGGCAGCCGTAGACAATGGTAACGATACTGTTGCGCGCGAGGCTATGTCGCAAGCCCAATACATTGCAGGTATGGGCTTCAGTAACGTAGGTTTGGGCATCGTACACTCGATGGCTCATCCGTTGGGTGCCCACTATGATACGCCGCATGGCGTGGCCAATGCCCTCCTGCTTCCCTATGTCATGGAGTATAATGCCAATTCTCCAGCTGCTCCCAAGTATCTTCAGATAGCCAAGGCTATGGGTGTCAATACGGAAGGCATGAGCGAGGCTGAAGGTGTGCGTGCGGCCGTTGATGCTGTTCGTCAGTTGTCATTGAGTATCGGTATTCCTCAGAAGCTGCACGAGATTGGTGTTCGCGAGGAAGATCTGCATCAGTTGGCTATCGACGCCTTCAACGATGTTTGTACGGGTGGTAATCCTCGTCCTACTTCCATTGAAGATATTGAAGCTCTTTATCGTCAGGCTTATTGATAATTTGCATGTTGTGTTGCCTCCATTTTAGGGTTATGGAGCGATGCGAAGGCTGTACTTCCTTTTCGGGCAATTTTGTATGGATAGGGAGTGCGGCCTTTCCTTTTTAGGAAAAGGGTGTTTTCCTGTCCGTATCTCTATGTTTTAGGAGTGCTAAAAGTATCATTTGTTATTTAGATTTGTATTGGATACCATGAAAAAGTTTTTTTATTTGATTCTGATATGCACCTTGGCGGCTTGCGGTGTTGAAAGGCAGGAGCCTATTGATCGCGAGGCGTTGGTGGCGCGAAACAATCCGCAGGTTTCTGCGTTCGATTCATAGGCTTCATTGTCTGTGGGTAATGGGGAGTTTGCCTTTACGGTAGACGTGACGGGTTTGCAGACTTTCCCTGAACGCTATTCCAAAGGTGTGCCTTTAGGAACACAGAGCCAGTGGGGGTGGCATAGTTTCCCAAATCCTCAAAACTTTCAGCCGGAAGATGCGTTGAAAGAGTTTGATTTCGGCCGTGGGCACAAGGAACTTTATGCTTGCCAGTTCAAAGAGACAGGGCGTCAGCAAGATGCTTCCAACTGGTTGCGGATGAATCCACATCGTCTGCATTTGGGTGTCGTTGGTTTGGAATTGGGAGATAGTGTGGAGGTAGAAGACTTGACTGATGTTCGTCAAAGTCTTGATATGTGGAAGGGAACAGTAAGTAGCAATTTTACACTGAATGGTGTTGACTACGAGGTACAGACGGTGTGCCATCCCACTTTGGATATGATTTCGGCAAAGGTTGTGGATGAGGCCCGTTCGGGCATTAATCTTCGTTTCCCTTATCCTACCGGCCAACATTCAGACGATGCTTGCGATTGGAAGGCCAATGACAAGCATGCAACGGAAGTGGTGCGTCAGGATGCTCAATGTGCGGTCTTGAAGCGTACATTGGATGAAACATCTTACTACGTGACTCTCTCTTGGGAAGGAAAAGCCCATCTGTTGGAGAAAGAAAGGAACTATTACATTCTGGAACCTGAAGCGGATACGTTGGCTTTCTCTTGTTGTTTTACCTCCGAACTTCTTAAGGAAACGTCCGATGCGTCTGTAGTTGAAACGCTACCGACTTTTGAAGAAACTTCCGTCGAGAGTGCCGTCCATTGGAAAGAGTTTTGGACAAATGGTGCTGCCGTTGATTTTTCTCATTGCACCGATCCTAGAGCTAAGGAGTTGGAACGTCGCGTGGTATTGTCCCAATATCTTCTGGCTATTCAATCTGCTGGTAGTTTTCCGCCACAGGAAACAGGTTTGACATATAATTCTTGGTTTGGAAAATTTCATCTGGAGATGATTTGGTGGCATCAGTCCTGGCTTGCTTTGTGGGGGCATGAGAATTTGTTGGAGCGTACGTTAGGGTGGTATGAGGCGGTTGAACCCGTTGCTCGTGAGATAGCTCGTCGTCAAGGTTTTGAAGGCGTACGTTGGATGAAAATGACAGATCCCAGCGGAATGGAAGCTCCTTCGAATGTGGGTTCTTTCCTGATATGGCAACAGCCTCATTTCATTTATTTGGCCGAATTGGTTTATCGTGCCCATCCTTCAGAAGAAATTATCCGTCGTTATAATCGATTAGTGCAGGAGACGGCAGCTTTCATGTATTCCTTTGCTACGTATGACGAAATGGGGGCACGTTTCCTCTTGAAAGGATGCATTCCTGCTCAGGAAACTCTTCGTGCTGCTACCACTATCAATCCTCCTTTCGAACTTTCCTATTGGCACTATGCCATGCAAGTGGCTCAGAAGTGGCGCGAACGGGCAGGCATGGAGCGCAACCTGGCATGGGACGAACTGATAGACAAACTCTCCCCTCTGGCTTATAATGAGGAAGGATTGTATTTGGCTTCAGAAGATGCTATGGATACATATAAAGATATACGCTTCACGAGCGATCATATGGCTGTATTGGGGGCCGTAGGAATCCTGCCGATGAATTCTTTGATTCGAGAAGATTATATGAAAAATACGCTCCATTGGGTGTGGGACAATTGGAATTGGGGAAAGACCTGGGGATGGGACTATCCGATGACCGCCATGAATGCCGCCCGTATGGGTGAACCTGAGAAGGCCGTAGGTGCCTTGTTGATGGAGAAACGCACTAATACATACTTACTGAACGGGCATAATTATCAGGATGGGCGTCTACGTTGTTATCTGCCTGGTAATGGTGGCCTTTTGACGGCTATTGCCATGATGTGTGCCGGATGGGATGGATGTGAGGTGGATAATCCTGGTTTTCCGAAAGATGGTACATGGGATGTGCGTTGGGAAGGACTGAAGTCCATGCCTTGATGGGGATGATGTAAAAAATACGGCGGATGAAAAATCATCTGCCGTATTTCAGTCGGAATGAGGCGACTCGAACGCCCGACCCCTACGTCCCGAACGTAGTGCGCTACCAACTGCGCTACATTCCGATAATTTATGGGGAAAAAGTGGTGTCACCAGGAATCGAACCGGGGACACAAGGATTTTCAGTCCTTTGCTCTACCAACTGAGCTATGACACCATTTGCTTTTGCTTGATTGCGGGTGCAAAGGTAAATCTTTTTTTTGATACTACAAACCTTTTCTTGGAAAAAAGTATAAAAAAGGTGCCTCTCGTGTGGGAGGCACCTTGAAAAATGGGGAATATCAATCGATGTTCGGGTTGATGCTGTGCCAATCTTTGATGGCAGGCAGAACGCCCATTTCGATAACTTCGTCACGCAGGGTGCAGAGATGTTTGTAGCTTTCCTGCAACTTGGCTTCTTCTTCGGGCGTACCGTTCAGCTCTTTGTAGTGAACGCCGTCCTTAGTGATTTCTGTTTCCATAGCCATCATGATGTGGTCGAAGCCGTGGCTATATACATAGGTACCTGCAGGCCAACGGAACGGTTTTCCCCCCATAGCGGCAGCAATCATTTCGATGGAAACGTATGCAGGGCTCTGGAAAGAAGAGCGGCCACGCAGAGCGATGATGTTGGCACCGCCTTTAGTTACCTTTGTCTGGATTTCAGCCCATTGTTCCTTGGTCAGTTCGGGTGTGCCGATGATGTCGAGCAACGGTTTTCCATCAACCTTGGCAGTAGAAGCATAAACGGCCATCTGCTCGCCATGACCACCATAAGTACGGCAATTTTCGATCTTGTCTGGAGACATGTTGAAGTGTTTTGCCAGTTCGCTACGCAGACGGGTGCTATCCAATGCGGCCAGTGTAGTAACCTGAGAAGGTTTCAAACCAGAATACAACAGGGTGATCAGACCAGTGATGTCGGCAGGGTTGAAGATAACAACTACATGTTTTACGTCGGGGCAATATGCCTTTACGTTCTTACCGAATTCTTCGGCGATGGCGGCGTTTCCTTTCAGCAAGTCTTCACGAGTCATACCAGCTTTGCGGGCAGCTCCACCTGAAGATACTACATATTTAGCTCCTGTCAGAGCTTCTTTGATGTCAGAAGTAAAGGTCAGGTTCAGTCCTTCGAAACCGCAATGAAACATTTCTTCTGCTACACCTTCCAAGCCGGGAGCATACGGATCGTACAGACAGATGTTCGGAGTGAGACGCATCATGATGGCTGTCTGGGCCATGTTAGAACCAATCATACCGGCTGCGCCGACGATTGTCAATTTCTCATTTGTAAGGAATTCCATAATTTTGTTATTTAAAGGTGAATAAATAAGTTCTCTTTTTAATTCCTGTTGCAAATATAACGCTTTTCTCATAGAGTTGTTCATATAAAAAAGTTATCTTTTAGATTGAAATGTTATAGCTTATCCTTACCTTTGTCGCAAAAGGCATTTTATGGAAATTAATTTAGGAAAATACAATACGTTACGCGTAGTGAAAGAAGTGGATTTTGGCATGTACCTTGATGGAGGCATCGAGGGCGAAATTCTTCTTCCTAAGCGTTATGTCCCTCGAGGTTGCAAGCCTGGTGACGATTTGGAAGTTTTCATTTATTTGGACCAGGACGAGCGGTTGGTGGCGACTACTCAGAAACCTTATGCGCAGGTAGGCGATTTCGCATGTCTGGAGGTGTCGTGGGTCAATCAATATGGCGCTTTTCTCAACTGGGGATTGATGAAGGACTTGTTTGTACCCTTCCGCGAGCAGAAAATGAAGATGGAGGTGGGCAAAAAGTACATCGTTCATGTGCATCTGGACGATGAAAGCTTCCGTATTGTGGCTTCGGCCAAGGTGGATCGATACTTGTCGAAGGAGAAGGCGGACTATAAGTGTGGCCAGGAAGTAGAGGTGCTGGTGTGGCAGAAGACCGACCTGGGTTTCAAGGCCATTATCGATAATAAGTATAGCGGCCTGCTCTATGAGAGTGAAATCTTCCAACCCTTGCATGTGGGGATGAAGCTGAAGGCTTATGTGAAGCAGGTGCGCGAGGATGGCAAGATCGATCTCGCTTTGCAAAAGATGGGCCAGGCGGGTGTAGAAGATTTTGCTTCCATCTTGCTGGAGCACATTCGTAGTAACGGCGGGTATACGACGCTCAATGACAAGAGTCCGGCTGAAGAAATCTATGCCCTCTTTGGCGTAAGCAAGAAAGTGTTCAAGAAGGCCGTAGGCGATCTGTATAAGAAGCGTTTGGTGGTGCTGGACGAAAAGGGCATCACTCTGGTTCGGTAAAGCGATGGCTTTCCGAGGAGGAAGGCTCTGGCTTCGAAAGTGCGAATGACTCCTTGGCGGGGCCACGAAGCACCACGTTGGCTATGTCCACCCCTTCGGCCTGCGCTTCATTGATGATGCCCTTCGCGGCCAGTCGCTGGGCTATAAGGCGGAAATATCCCTTCTGGCTATCTTTCAATCGTCCGTCAGGGGTAAAGGAGTTCTTGAAATGTTTGGGCTTGGGGATGATAGAAGCCAGGTAGATGGATTCTTCCAGCGTCAGCTCGGATGGGCGTTTGGCAAAGTAGAAGTCGGCTGCTTCGTGGATGCCATAGACGAGCGGCCCCCATTCGGCGATGTTCAGGTAAACTTCGTACATGCGTTCTTTCGATGTGAGCCGTTGGTGCTCGATGAACCACACGATAAGTGCTTCTTCCAACTTGCGGGCGATGTTTTTGTTGCGGTTCAGAAAGACGTTTTTCACCAGTTGCATAGAAATGGTGCTCCCTCCGCGGGCAAAGCGATGGACTTTGAGGTCTTGTATCAGAGCCTCGCGTAGGGCGTCGGGCAGGAAGCCCTGATGATAGAAGAAGGCTCCGTCCTCGCTTTGTAGGACGGCCATCTGAAGGATGGCTGGTATTTGGTTCAATGAAGTGAAATGTTCCCATGAAGGTCCTACGGCAAAGGTACGTACGGGCCGATCGTCTTCGTAGGCGGTATATTCAAACTCTTCTGCCATTTTGCTCAGGTTCGTGTGGCCATAACTTTCGATGTGTACATCCTTTCCTTTCAATTCAGATTCCAACTTAAGGCTGTCCAAGTGGGCAAAGTCTACGTCGAGCAGGAAATGGTAGGCCAGCTGACCTTTGATGCGGATGTCGTCCAGGTTGTCGAACAGGCCACGGGGTAATGACGTGAAAAGGTCTTCGGCAGGGAACCAGGGCTTGTCCGTAGCAGAGGTCAGATGCCAGTATCCGTTCTTCTGTTCTACCTTCAGGTAGGGATGGAAGTCCAGACGGTTGAAGCGTACAAGGCTGGTACTATCCAGTTCGATGGAGGTAGGAGCGATGTTCAGATGAAACTCCAGCCGACCGTGGTCGAGGTTGACCAGTTCAGGTGAGAGGCGTCGGTGGTAGACTTTCAATCCATTGACTTCTGTTTGTCCAATAAGGCGAGTCAGCTCTCGTCCAAGGCGTTGTTGTTCGAAACGGCACGTCAGACTATCGAAGCTGACTTCGGCACCCAGACGTCGTTTAAGGTAGGGCAGGGTGATGTGGGGTGCGTGCAGAGTAGCGCTTAGCCGACGGTCGGAGGGATTGATTTCGCCCTCGGCCTGCCAGCGTTGCACGTAGTGGTCTTCGTCGGCTACGATGTCCGTTCGGAAGCGATGGTCTTGGATGTTGAATTGGGGGATATGGAGGTTGACGTAGTTATTGTCTTTTTGTTCGGTGATATTCAGGTGAGTTAGTGTGCCATTTCCCGGCAGGAAACCAAAGACGAGGTCGAGCAGCTTGTTGATGCGGAGGGTATAATCTTCTTCACTTCGTGGCGTGGTGGAAGGAGCGGATGCATCAGCCTCCGACGTGGGTCGGAAAAGAAAATCATAATTGGCTTCGGAACCATGCTTGACAAAACGCACGGCCAAGCTATCTAACTGAAGGTGGCGTATTTGTACATTGCCTTGGAGAAGTTCCCATAGGCTGAGTCGTGCTTGAAGCGAACCGAGGGTTAGGAGAGTATCTCGTTCATGTGGAACGATGCTCAGTCCTTCGAGCAACACGGTGTTGATGCTTTTGAAGGTGAGGTGTCGGTAGCGGATGTCGAGTTCGTGGCGTTTGCCTACGGAGGCCAGCCGTTGCTCGACCACGTGGTTCAGAAGGACGTTGCGGAGAATGTAACCTCCCGCCGTCAGGAGGAGCAACAGGCCGATGAGGCCTGTTGCTATGCGGAGAATGCACTGCTTTTTCATCTGTAAACCTATGCTTTAGCAGGTGCAAAGATATCATTTATTTTTCTTATTCGATAGGTACCCCCTTGTAGAAGTCCAATATCTTGGTGCGGAACAGGTAGTCGTACTTGGCTTGGAGCTCGTCGCTTTGTGCCTTCATCAGGTTTTGTTTGGCTTCGTTGAACTCCACGGCGTTGGCTTTGCCATTCTCGAACTTCTGTGTCATCAGGCGGAAGGACTCTTCGCTGGCCAAGGCGGCCGCATGGCTACTGGTATATTTGCTTTCGGCGGCGGTGGCGTTGTACCAGGCCTGCTGGATTTCCTTGTAGAGCGTCTTCTTGGCGTTGTCCAGCTGGAGGGCGTAGTTCTCCTGCTGGAGGCGGGCGGTGCGAACACGGTTGCGCGTGGCCAGGCGGTTGAAGAGGGGTACGCTGAGGCTCACGCCCAGGTACTTGCTGAAGTTGTCGCCCATCTGCTGGCGGAAGGTGCGGTTGATGGTGGAGTAGTAGCTCGTACCCAGACTTCCGTTGAGGCTCAGTTGCGGATAATAGCCGCTTTGGGCGATGCGGACACTACGTTTGCTTCCCTCCAGACGGTATTGGGCGGCTTGGATGGAAGCCTTGCCAGTGAGGGCTGTCTGATAGATATCGTCGGGCGGGGTGATGGGCGACGGTGCGATGGCCGTAGAGGGTGATTCGAGCACGAAGCCTTCGGGCGACTCAAGTTCGATGAGCTGGCTCAGGGTGAGCAGGGCGAGGCGGTAGTCGTTTTCGGTTTGCACGGCCGTCATGCGGTCTTGCGCCACGCGGGCCTTGGCGTCGGCCACTTCGGCACTCGAAGCCTTGCCCACGCCTGCCAGTCCTTCGATGCGCTTGCATTGCTGGAGGCTCAGTTCCACCTGCCCGAGGGCCACTTCGTGGAGCTCCTGGTTGAAGAGCACCTGCAGATAGGCCGAAGCGATGTTGATGGAGATGTCTTCCTTGGCCTTCTCGAGGTCGGCGGTGGCGGCCTTCAGGTTCAGCTTGGCCAGGGCATACTGGTTGGGCAGTTCGAGGCCGGTGAAGAGGGGGATGCTGGTAGAGAGTTGCATGTTGGTGCCGTTGCTGGCCGTGTTGACGTAGACGGTGGAGTAGTCGCCGGTCGTCTCGTCGGGCACGGCGGTTTGCGTACGTCCCCAGTTCCAGCTTTGGTTGGCTCCTCCGCTCAGGTTGGGCAGGCGGGCCCACTTGGCGGTGTTCACTTCGACGGCGCTCTGCTCGGCCATGTTGGCGGCCTGGCGGATGTCGATGTTGTGTTCGATGGCATGGTCGATGCATCGGCGCAACGACCACGTCTCTTGTGCCTGAAGGCCTGTGGCGAGGCAGGCCAGTGCGGCTATGGCGGATAGTTTGTTCATATCTGTATAAGTAAGGTTTTAGGGGTTAGTCTTCTTTTTCCTGATTCTTGGTGTTGTTGCGTATCAGGTCTTTGTCGGTGATGCCACTCTTGACGGCTATCTGAATACCATCGCTCATGCCCACTTCGATGGGTTGGCGGCGGAAAACCTGCTGGGGCACGCTATCGGTCAGCACATAGACAAAGGTGCTGTCGTCCTTGAACTCCACGCATCCTTCAGGGATGGCGAGGGCCTGGCTGGCACGTTCGAGCACGATTTCGCCGTTGGCGGAGTAGCCCGAGCGAATGACCACCGTATCGGGAACACTAACGGCCGCTTTGATCTCGAATTGGTTGGCGCCATTGTCTTCGGTCGATTTGGGCGCGATGTACTCCAGCGTAGCTTGGAAGGTGAGGTCCTGCAGGGCGCCGATGGTAATCTTGACGGGCATGCCTTCGCTCACGCGTCCCACTTCGGTTTCGTCGATGTTGCCGCGGAAGATGAGGTCGTTCATGTCGGCCACGGTAGCGATGGTCGTACCGTCGTTGAAGGTGTTGCTCATGATGACCGAGTTACCCACCTTGACAGGCACGTCGAGGATGAGGCCCTCGATGGTGGAGCGTATCAGGGTGCTCGAGAAGGAGGCGCTGCTCTGCGTGATGCCTTCCTTCACAATCTGCAGGTTGTCCTTGGCGGCCTGAAGCTCCTCGCGGGCCTGCTTTACGGTCACTTCGCCCTTCTCGTACTCCTCGGAGCTGATGAGCTTGTCGGCGTAGAGCTTCTCGAGGCGGGCAAAGTCGGTTTCGGCCTGGCGCCCGTTGATTTCGGCCAGGCGTACGCGGCTCTCGGCGGCGTTGAGCGTACCCAGTTCGGGGATAACTTTCACCTTGGCTATCACTTCGCCCTTCTTCACCTTCTGGCCGGCTTCCTTGTAGACTTCTTCGATGATGCCCGATATCTGAGGCTTGATGAGGACTTCGTCTCTCGGCTCTATCTTGCCGGTGACGACGGTGGTCTTTTCCAGGTCGGCCACGGCGGGGCGGACGGTGTCGTAGAGGGTGACTTCGGGTTGGGACTTCTGGTACAGGAACACGAAGGTCCAGATGAAGATGCCGGCCACGATGACCAGCAACGCGATTTTCAGAATCTTTCTTGTTTTCATGTCGGATATGTTTTTTTGTTTTTATTTCTATAATAGGATGGAGTAAATCGGAGGTGGAACAACTATTCGTCGCGTATCGCCTCTATCGGCTTGATGGCCATGGCGCGGTAGGCCGGCGCGAGCCCCGCCAGCACGCCGAGGGCAATGAGCAGCACGCAGGTACCCACGGCCATGCCGAAGCTGACCTGATAGTGCGTCTCGACGACACCCTGCGGATTGGCCGCCGCCTCGAGCACCTGGAGCACCAGCACGGCCAGCGAAATACCCGCCATGCCTGCCACGGTAGTCAGTACCATGCTCTCGGAGAGTATCTGCTGGAGAATGTCGCGCGGACGGGCTCCGATGGCACGTCGGATGCCTATCTCGGTGGTGCGTTCGCGCACGGTGACCATCATGATGTTCGACACGCCGATGGCTCCTGCAAAGAGCGTGCCCAGCCCCACCATCCAGATGAGGATGTGTACGCCCGTCATCAGGGCATCCATCATGGAGAACATGGCTTCCACGTTGAGCATCATCACCGCCTGCTGGTCGTCGGGCGAGATGTAGTGGGCGGCCTTGATGGTTTGCTTCACCTGCTCTTCCACGTCGGCCACCTTCACTCCAGGCTTCATGGTGAAGCACACGAGCTCGACGGTGTTGCCCAGGTTGTACATCTTCTGCATCGTGGTATAGGGCAGGGTGACGGCTTCGGAAGCCTGTCCCTGTATGTTGACGTTGCCCTCGGACGAGCACATGCCCACCACGCGATAGTAGATGCTATCTACCTGTACGTACTTGCCGCAGGGGTCGCCTCCCTTGGGGAAGAGGCTCTCGTAGACACGCTTGCCGATGACGCACACCTTGCGTGCTTCGCGGATGTCTACGTCGTTGATGAAGCGTCCGTAGGCCATTTCCTGATGTTCTATCTGTTCGTAGTCGGGGTAGAGCCCTTTGACGCTACAATCGTATTTGTTGCCCTCGTAGATGGCCGTTTTGCCCCATTGGGCTACCGAGGGAGTGGAAATCTCTATGGGGGCCAGTTTGCCGATGCGCTCCACGTCGGCCATTTCGAGGTCCCAGCTTCGTCCTTTGCGGAAGCCTTTGTAGGCCTCGCCCGTCTTTTGGGCGAAGATGAAGCCCGAGTTGGTGGCAAAACCTTCGAATTCTTTACGCAACTCCTGCTCCATGCCCTGGCCGCCTCCCATGAGGGCCACGAGCATGAAGATGCCCCAGAATACGCCGAAGGCCGTGAGCAGGCTTCGCGTCTTGTTGCGGGTGATGGTGACGAGGATTTCCTCGCAGGTATCTTTGTCTATTTTCATAATGCCTAATTTTCAATTATCCATTAATCCGCCCTCAATGCCTCGATGGGCTTGATTTTTGTGGCCTTACGGGCAGGGAAGAACCCGGCCAGCGTGCCGGCTACGATGAGCGTCACTGTAGCCTGTATGGCGATGCGAAGGTCTACCGTCGGGTCGCTGAACATCTTGGCCTGGAACATGCTGGCATCCATCGTCTGGTTGCCGAAGGTGTTGTCCATCCACTCCGTCACGCCGATGCCCGCCACCATGCCGATGTAGCCGAAGAGGGTGGTGATGACGACACTCTCCACGATGATGAGCCACAGGATGGAAGCCGGCTTGGCGCCCAGTGCCTTGCGGATGCCGAACTCGTGGGTGCGCTCGCGCACGGTGATGAGCATGATGTTCGACACGCCCACGATGCCGCTCAGCAACGTGAAGATGCCGATGACCCAGATGGCCGTGCGCAGGATGCCCATGGCGTTCATGGTGCGCAGGTAGTCGGTAAAGCGGTTCCATATCCAGATGGCGCCCGTGTCGTCGGGCGAGAAGCGGTGGTTGGCGCCGATGACGCGGCGGTATTCCGCTTCGAAGGCTTCGTTGCTCTTGAGGGAGGTCAAGCCGTCGGTGGTCAGGAGGATGTTGTTCAGCTTGTTGCCCTTGTTGTAGATGGTCTGCAGGGTGCTGAAGGGGATGTAGGCTTCGCTCGGTTCGCTGTTGCCCTGGTCGTTGTAGATGCCCACCACCTGATAGGCCACGCCCCCGGCGTTGACAAACTGGCCGATGGGCTCGGTGTGGGTCTTGCCGAAGAGGATGTCGGCCGACTTCTGGTGGAGGACGATGACCTTGCGCCGCTCCTTCAGGTCGATGTCGTTGATGAAGCGCCCCTCGGCGGTCTTCACGGCCTCGATTTCCGTGTAGTTGGGGTGTACGCCCAGCAGGGAGAGGTTGACGTACTCCTTGCCGAAGCTGATGTTGAGGCCGCTCTGGCGCACGGTGGCGCCCACGCTGGTCACGTTGTCGGGGAATTGCGTTTCGGTGTCCGTCAGGTCGCGGTTGTCCAGCTCGATGCGCCGCCCTTCCTTCAGGCCGTCGTACGACTGGGTGGTCCAGCCGGGGAAGATGCGGATGGAGTTGAGCGCCCGCTCGGACGAGTTTTGCTCGAAAGCATGGATGAGGCCGTTGCCCGCGCCCAGCAGCACGATGAGCATGAAGATGCCCCACGCCACGGCAAAGCCCGTCAGGAAGGTGCGTAGCTTGTTGCGCCGCAGGGTGCCGTATATTTCTTGCCAAAGGTCAATCATGGGAATTGAGAATTGAAAATTGATAATTGTGATAATTGTGATTTGTGATTTGAGAATGGGGGGCCATTCTCCATTTTCCATTAACCAATTACTTCATGAACCCGTCGCGGCCGAAAGGCGAAGCGTCGTGGTTCAGGTTCTCTTCGATGGTGCCTATCACGCCGTCCTTGATGTGGATAATCTTGTCCGTCTGGTTGGCCACGCCGCTTTCGTGGGTCACGACGACGATGGTCATGCCCGTCTGGTGGAGGTCCTTCAGGATTTGCATCACTTCGACCGAGGTCTTGCTATCGAGGGCTCCCGTTGGCTCGTCGGCCAGGATGATTTGTGGACGGGTGATGAGGGCGCGGGCGATGGCCACGCGTTGCTTCTGTCCGCCGCTCATCTCGTTGGGCATGTGGTGGGCCCAGTCCTTCAGGCCCAGGCGGTCGAGGTACTCCATCGCCAGGGTGTTGCGTTTCTTGCGGCTCACGCCCTGGTAGAACAGGGGCAGGGCCACGTTCTCCACCGCGTTCTTGAACGAGATGAGGTTGAACGACTGGAAGATGAAGCCTATCATGCGGTTGCGGTATTCGGCGGCGCGTGTCTCGCTCAGGTTCTTGATGAGCGTGCCGTTCAGGTAGTATTCGCCCGTGTCGTAGTTGTCCAGTATGCCCAATATATTAAGTAAGGTGGACTTTCCCGACCCCGATGCACCCATGATGGATACGAACTCTCCCTTTGCGATATCCAGATTGATGCCCTTCAGAACGTGGAGCGGCGCTCCGTTGTAGTAGGTCTTGTTGATGTCTTTTAGCTGTATCACGGCTTTCTTCGATTTTATGCTTGTTTTCGCTATTAGACGCACGTATGTGATAAAAAGTTGCAAAAGATACGGACTTTTTTTCTTTTTTTCTGCTAACGTGTGCATGTCGGGTATCTTTTTTTTAGGGAAAAGATTTTGTTGTTTCGTTTTTCTTTGTCAAATTTGTAACCAACATTAATATTAACCCTTTAAACAAAAGAGAATATCATGAATACGAACATGGAGAAACCCTATGTGGTGGGTATCGACATAGGCGGTACGAATACTGTATTTGGCATTGTAGATGCGCGTGGAACGGTGATTGCAAGCAGCTCTATCAAGACGGGCGCTTATACGGAAGTGGAAACATACGTGGACGAAGTTTGCAAGAACCTGCTTCCCCTGCTCGAAGCCAATGGCGGAAAAGATAAAATCAAGGGTATCGGCGTGGGTGCCCCCAACGGCAACTATTATACGGGTACCATCGAGTTTGCTCCCAACCTTCCGTGGAAGGGTGTCATTCCCCTGGCTGCTTTGTTCGAAGAGCGCCTGGGCATACCGACGGCTCTGACCAACGACGCCAACGCGGCCGCCATCGGCGAAATGACCTACGGCGCGGCCCGTGGTATGAAGGACTTCATCATGATCACGCTGGGTACGGGCGTAGGTAGCGGCATCGTCATCAACGGCCAGCTGGTTTATGGCCACGACGGATTTGCCGGCGAGCTGGGCCATGTCATCGTGCGCCGCGAGAATGGACGTGTCTGCGGTTGCGGTCGCAAGGGATGCCTCGAGACCTATTGTTCGGCTACGGGCGTGGCACGCACGGCCCGCGAGTTCCTGACGGCCCGCACAGAGCCTAGTCTGCTCCGCTCCATCCCGGCCGAGAACATCACGTCGAAAGATGTGTACGACGCTGCCGTGAAGGGCGACAAGCTGGCTCAGGACATCTTCAACTTTACGGGTACAATCTTGGGTGAAGCGCTGGCCGATGCTATCGCCTTCTCGAGCCCCGAAGCCATCGTGCTCTTCGGCGGTCTGGCCAAGTCGGGCGACTACATCTTCAAGCCTATCCAGGAGTCCATCGACAAGAACGTGCTCAACATCTACAAGGGCAAGACCAAGTTGCTGATGTCCGAGCTGAAGGATGCCGATGCGGCCGTGCTGGGTGCCAGTGCGCTGGGCTGGGAGCTGAAGTAACCGCTTTTGTAAGAAATTGAAAGAACTGGCACAACGGGTGCGGGGGAAATGATCGTCGCCCGTCTGTGTCAGTTATTTTTATGCTGTAATGCAAGGCCTGTCGTCGCTTTGGAAGGAGGTGTAGACTAGCGTCCGCTTGTGAATTTTTTCGATGGAAACGGCAATTTTTGCATCTGTGCCTGTCTTCGGAAGTCTCATTTTGGGCGGATTTTGCTGGAGTGGGGTGGACGATAGCCTTCGCTTTTTGTTATAAAAAAGGGAAGCCTCCGTATGTGGAAGCTTCCCTCTTTTATTTTGTTCTGGCCAGACGGCCTTGGCCTTAGGCGTTGGCTCTTTTCTCTTTGATACGAGCTTTCTTGCCGGTGAGGTTGCGCAGGTAGTACAACTTGGCGCGACGAACTTTACCGATCTTGTTCACCTCGATGCTGTCGATAGCCGGTGATTCGATGGGGAAGATACGTTCTACACCTACAGTACCCGACATCTTGCGAACGGTGAAACGCTTCTTTTCACCATGGCCGGAAATTTTGATAACAACGCCGCGATACAGCTGAACGCGTTCCTTGTTACCTTCTACGATACGGTATGCTACGGTTACGGTGTCACCTGCCTTGAAGCTGGGGTGCTGCTTGCCGGTAGCAAATGCTTCTTCTGCAATTTTAATTAAATCCATTGTTCTAATTGGTTAAATTGTTATCGTTACTACGCAACATACCAGGCTTCTCTCTGTTTTTCCTGACAGCGATTGCGCGAAAGCGGATGCAAAGGTGCGAATTATTTGTCGGATACACAAATGTTTGGCGCTTTTTTTGTGCTTTTGCGAGGAAAAGCCGGCCGTTCGTCTTTGTTGAAGGACTGGTTTCTCGTGGTGAATGGTTGGGTGCGGGTGCTGGTGTGGTGGGATCGTTTGTCTCTTTTTCTCTTTGCTTGTTTAGATGTGATGTGTTGAATATTTTCTTAGCCTGTTTCTTCTTCCTCTGATCACGATTATCACAAATCACAAATCACAATTAGCCGAAACGATTTTTACCTGTTGTACTAAAAGAGAAGTGTTAAATAATTTAATATTATATATATATTATATATAATATATATATAATATTATTTTTCGCTCCCGCTTCCTTTGGCTGGGTTGGAAATCTATTTTCGATAATTGTGATTTGTGATTTGTGATATTTGTGACGCTTGAAGCGTAGGTTGGAACATGTGGTGTTCTTGTGGATGATGCCTATTGCTAGTTCCGATTTTTTTTCGTATTTTTGTGTCGGTTTAAAAATACGATGAACGCATGGAAAAGAAAAATACATACTCGAAGTGGATGGCGGTGGTGCTGCTGGCCTGCGTATGCGGCTTGGTCTCCTGCCGTGCGGAATACGAAGTGACGAAGGTGGAAGGCACGCGGGTGGCGATGGACGCCACCTGGGATGCGGAGCCTGACAAGGATGCCCTGGCGCTGCTGGAGCCCTACAAGGCTGGGGTGGATAGCGTGATGGGCGAGGTGAAAGGCGTGGCCGCCGTGTCGATGGACCGCTTCCGTCCCGAAAGTCCCCTGTCCAACCTCATAGCCGACGTCTTGCGCCAGGCCGCCGCCAGCGTGCTGGGCCGTCCGGCCGACGTGGGGCTGGTCAACGTGGGCGGCATTCGCAACGTGCTGACCGAGGGCAACATCACCACGCAGAACATCTACGAAATCCTGCCCTTTGAAAACTCGCTCTGTGTGCTCACGCTGGGCGGAGCCGACCTGAAGGAGCTTTGCGCCAACATCGCCGCCCGTGGCGGTGAGGGGGTGAGCGGGCTGAACCTGGTCATCGATGCCGAAGGCCACCTGCTCGAGGCGAAGGTGGGCGGACAGGCCATCGACGAGGGGCGCACCTACACCGTGGGCACCATCGACTTCCTGGCCGAGGGCAACGACGGTATGGCGGCTCTGACCCACGCCAGCCAGCGCCAGTGTCCCGAGGGAGCCACGCTCCGCGGCCTTTTCATGAACTACGTGGAGCGTGAGACGGCTGCCGGACGGAAGATAGAGGCGCGCATCGAAGGCCGTGTGGTGATGAAGAAATGAACAATGTAAACTCAAGAAAGAAAGGATTATCGCAATGATGAAACGAATCTATATGCTGCTTTGGCTGGCCGGATGCCTGGCACTGAGTCTCTCCGCCCAGCAGACAAAAGAACTCTATCTGCTCCAGACGAGCGACATGCACAGCCGTGTGGAACCTCTGGCCGCCGATGCCGCCGACGCCGATGCCGGTAAGGGTGGATTGGCCCGCCGTGCCGCCTTCGTCCGCCAGTTCTGTGCCGAACATCCCAACACGCTCGTGCTCGATTGTGGCGACATCTCGCAAGGCACGCCCTACTACAACTTCTACAAGGGCGAGGTCGAAATCCAGCTGATGAACCACATGGGCTACGACGCCATGACCATCGGCAACCATGAGTTCGACTTCGGCATGGAGAACATGGCCCGCCTCTTCCGCATGGCCCGCTTTCCGGTGGTCTGCTCCAACTACGACGTGACAGGTACGCCGCTCGAGGGACTGGTGAAGCCCTATGTGGTCATCGAACGCGACGGCTTGCGCATCGGCCTTTTCGGCCTGGCTCCCCAACCCGAAGGACTGATACAGGCCGACAAGTGTCAGGGCGTGGTTTACAAAGACCCCATCCCCGTGGCGCAGGAGATGGCCGACCTCCTTCGTAACGAGGAACATTGCGACGCCGTCATCTGCCTGTCGCATTTGGGCATCCGCGGTATCGATCCCAAAGCCATGAGCGACGAGAAGCTGGTAGTGGCCACTTCGGGCATCGACGCCATCCTTGGCGGACACTCGCACACGTTTATGGAGACTCCCGCCTTCTACCCCAATGCCGAGGGGCGCGAGACGCCCGTGTTCCATACGGGCAAGAACGGCGTGTATGTGGGAGTGTGGACATTGACGTTAACGAAAAAATAATCTCTCAGCCGCTATGGAAAACACTTCGTTGAAACGCATCTGCCTGCTGGCCGTCCTGATATTGTTCTTTGTCAACCGTCCTATGTCCGATGCCCAAAGCGTGCCTGCTTCCACGCCCCGCGGAGAGGCTTCCTTCCTCTATGCGATGAAAGACGATGCTGGTTGCCGTCAATGGGTGGACTCCGTCATGCAGACCTTGAGCCTGCGCGAGCGCATCGGCCAGCTTTTCATCTATACGATTGCTCCCACACAGACCAAGGCAAACGTAGATCTCCTGCGCAAGGTGGTGAAAGATTACAAGGTGGGCGGCCTCTTGTTCTCCGCCGGCGAGGTGCCCGATCAGGTGGCGCTGACCAATCTGGCTCAGGAGTGGGCCGACGTACCTCTGATGATCACCTTGGATGGCGAATGGGGCCTGGCCATGCGCCTGAAGGAGACGCCCCGCTTTCCTCGCAACATGGTGCTGGGATGCATCGCCGACGATAGCCTGCTCTACGAATATGGGCGCGAGGTAGCCCGCGAGTGCCGCGAGATGGGCATCCACGTCAACTTTGCCCCTGTGGCCGACGTGAACATCAATCCCTCGAACCCCGTCATCAATACCCGCTCCTTTGGCGAAGACCCCGCGAACGTGGCCCGCAAGGTTGTGGCCTATGCCCGTGGCCTCGAAGACGGAGGCGTGGTTTCTGTAGCCAAGCATTTCCCTGGTCATGGCGATACGAACGTCGATTCCCACAAAGCCCTGCCCACGTTGCGCTTCTCGCGCGAAAGATTGGATAGTGTGGAGCTTTATCCCTTCCGCCAGGTGATAGACGCGGGGCTGAACGGCATCATGGTGGGCCATCTGGCCGTACCCGCGCTGGAGGGTAGGGAAGGAGTGCCTACTTCCCTCTCGCGCAAGATTACACACGACCTCCTCGTCGATGAACTTCGCTTCAAGGGGCTGGTCTTTACGGACGCCCTTGCCATGAAAGGCGTTTCGGGTAGCGCTTCCCTCTGCCTCGAGGCGTTGAAGGCGGGCCATGACCAGTTGCTCGTGCCGCGTCGCATCAAGGAAGATGTCGATGCGGTACTTCGTGCCGTGAAGCACGGCGAACTTTCCAAAGAAGACATTGCGCGCCGATGCCGCAAGGTGCTGACCTACAAATATGCGTTGGGCTTGAATCGGAAACCTTTCGTACGCCTGTCGGGACTCAGTACGCGGCTCAATACGCCTCAGGCGCGCGACCTTGTGCGCCGCTTGAGTCTGGCGGCCGTCACCGTGCTGGGCAACGAGGAGAAGACCTTGCCCTTGGATCCTACATTGAAAGACGTGGCCGTAGTCAACGTGGGCGACCATGCGGAGCTGATGCCCTTCATGCAAGCCCTGCGTCCCTATGCCGAGCCCGAGCGGTTCGACGTGGCGCGTGGCATGAACGCCTCGCAATGTGCTGCGTTCCAGAAACGACTTGCTTCCTATCGTCGGGTACTGGTGTGTGTCACTGAGGACAATCTGGACGCTTATCGCACTTTCTTTGAAACCTTTGCTCCAGAAGTCCCCGTGGTTTATGTTCTTTTCGTCCAAGGTTATCGGTTGGAGTCGTGGATGGACGGATGCCTCAAGAAGGCGTCGGCCGTAGTTCTGGCCCATGCCTCCGACGAAGAGGTGCAACAGGGCGTGGCGGATATACTCTATGGCGTAGCGGGTGCCGACGGTCGTCTTTCGGCCAGCATCGGCGAAGCTTTTGTTGCAGGCGAGGGCATCACCATCGAGCCGCGCACGCTTCCCCACTACAACCCCGACGAACATGGCATGGATGCGGGCATTCTTTCTCAGATTGACGACATCGTGGAGGAGGGTATCCGCAAGGGGGCTTTTCCTGGTTGTCAGGTCGTCGTGTGGAAGGATGGGCACGAGATGTTCAACAAGGCTTTCGGTACGCAGGAGAAAGGAGGAAAGGTTCCCGTGGAGGCAACCGACGTCTACGACCTGGCTTCGCTTACCAAGATGACGGCCACTCTGCTGGCCGTGATGAAACTCTATGATCAGGGCCTTCTTAGCTTGACCGACTACGCTTCGACTTATCTTCCTTTCCTGAAGGGGACGGACAAGGAGCGCATCACTATTCGCGAATTGTTGATGCACGAGTCGGGTTTGCCTTCTACTATCTTGTTCTATCAGGATGCTATCGACAAGGAAAGTTACGCCGGCACGTTGTTTAAGGCGAGTGCCGATCGTCTCCACACCGTCCGCCTCGGACGTAAAACGTGGGGCAATCCCCATTTTCGTTTCCGTGCAGGGTTGACTTCTCCTTTCAGGACTGATAGTTGCACCATCCAGGTGTCCGATAGCCTTTGGCTCCAAGCCTCCTTCAAGCAGGAGATGATGCGGAAGATTGCCGATGCGCGCCTTCGCGACAAACGTTACCGCTATAGTTGTGTGGGTTTCATCCTTCTCCAGCAGGTAGTCGAAGCTCGTACGGGCCTTTCGATGGATGAATTCCTTCACAAAGAGTTTTATGAGCCGATGGGATTGACACATACAGGTTTTCGTCCTTTGGCTTTCCTGTCTGCCCGCCACATCGTACCTACTTCGACCGACGCCTTCCTGCGCAAGACTACTTTGCGAGGCTTTGTCCACGACGAGTCGGCCGCTTTTCTTGGTGGGGTGTCGGGCAATGCTGGCCTGTTCTCGAATGCTTCCGAAGTCGCCGCCCTTTGCCAGATGCTGCTCGACGACGGGGTCTATCAGGGCAAGCGTTACTTGAGTGCCGAGACATGCCGAACGTTTACGACTCAGACTTCACGCATCAGCCGTCGGGGATTGGGTTTCGATAAGCCTGGCAAGGCCAATGAGCGCTTCAGCCCTTGTTGTGAATCTGCTCCTGCTTCCGTCTATGGCCATACAGGCTTTACGGGTACTTGTGCCTGGGTCGATCCCGACAATGGTCTTGTCTACGTGTTTTTGAGCAATCGTATTTCTCCCGATGTCTGTAACAATCTGTTGATGGAGCTTGATGTGCGTGAACGTATTCAGGAGACGATATACCGAGCTTTGCGCACAGGAAGATGATAGAGAAGGTTTATCGATGGCACAACTTTGACTATGCATTTATTATTAAAAATCAACAATCTTGTTTATAATATTCATATATGTTGTAAACGTCTATAGTTTGACTTTTCTTTGATGTTGATGAAGTAATTTGTAGTCAAGAGCTGTGGTTTTGCTTGATTAACTTTATGAGATAGTTTTAGATTTTATAATTTAAATATTGTTTTGACAATGAAGAAGGCTGTTTTATTGTTATTATTGTGGTGCGTATTAGGAATTTCAGTGTACGCCCAAAAAAGTTTTGTTTTGAAATCTCCTGGGGGAAATTTATCTACAACAATTGTGGCTGGTGAACAATTGACATACGATGTCGTTTGTAACGGTCGCCAGATAATGGCTCCATCAAATATTTCCATGACTTTGGATAATGGAACGGTGTGGGGCACTGGTGTTCGTATTCAAAAAAGTCGGCGTAAGAGTGTGGACGAAACGGTGTTTTCTCCATTCTATCGCGCTGCTCAAATTAGAGATCATTATAATGAATTGGTTTTATTCTTTAAAGGACATTATCGAGTCGAATTTAGAGCATATGATGATGGGATTGCCTATCGCTTTGTAAGCGATGTGGAAAAGCCTTTTAATATTGTTTCGGAACAATCTGATTTTAATTTTCCTTTTGATGCGGTAGCTTCAGTTCCATATGTCAGAAATTGGAATGAAGATAACCCTGACGCTCAGTTCTTTAATTCATTTGAAAATGAATATACAACTACATCTTTATCTAAGTTGCATAAACAAAGGCTGATGTTTTTGCCTGTAGTTGTGAATGTAGGCGAAGGTATGAAGATGTGTATAACAGAAACTCATTTGGAAAATTATCCAGGACTTTATTTGTCTGCTTCCCAGGGAAGCAATCGGTTGAGTGCGGTTTTTGCTCCTTATCCAAAGCAGTTAAAACAAGGCGGGCATAATCAGCTTCAGATGTTGGTAACTGAACGGGAAAATTATATAGCCAAAGTTGAGAAAGCGCGTACGTTCCCTTGGCGTATAGCTATTGTTTCTACTTCGGATAAGGATTTGGCCGCTTCCAATCTGAGTTATCTGTTGGCCGCTCCTTCACGTGTCGACGATACTTCGTGGATTAAGCCGGGTAAAGTAGCATGGGAATGGTGGAATGATTGGAATTTGGAAGGAGTTGATTTCGTGACGGGAGTAAACAATGAAACCTATAAAGCTTATATTGATTTTGCGGCATCTAAAGGGATAGAATATGTTATTTTGGATGAAGGATGGGCCGTAAATTTGAAAGCGGATTTGATGCAGGTTGTCAAGGATATTAATTTACGCGAATTGGTGGATTATGCCAAGCAGCGTAATGTAGGCATTATTCTTTGGGCTGGATATTATGCTTTTGATCGTGATATGGAAAACATATGCCGTCATTATTCGGAAATGGGAATAAAAGGCTTTAAGGTTGATTTTATGGATCGCGACGATCAGATTATAACCGACTTTAATTATCGTGCAGCTGCAATGTGTGCTAAATATAAGTTGGTTCTTGATTTACATGGGACGTCTAAACCGGCAGGCTTGAATCGAACTTATCCTAATGTGCTCAATTTTGAAGGTGTAAATGGATTGGAACAATTAAAGTGGAATCCAGTATCTTATGATCAAGTAAAATATGATGTTATGCTTCCCTTTATTCGTCAAGTTGCTGGACCTATGGATTACACTCAAGGAGCTATGCGTAATGCAGCTAAGGGACATTATTATCCTTGCTATTCTGAACCGATGAGCCAAGGTACGCGTTGTCGTCAATTGGCGTTGTATGTAGTGCTGGAGTCTCCGTTGAATATGCTTTGTGATGCTCCTAGCAATTATATGCGCGAGCCAGAATCTACAGATTTTATAGCACAAATTCCTACTGTATGGGATGAAACGAGAGTTTTGGAAGGTAAGATGGGCGAATATATTGTAACTGCTCGTCGTAAGGGAGATGTTTGGTATGTAGGTGGAATTACTGATTGGAATACCCGTGAGTTGACTATTGATTTGTCTTTTTTGCCTGAAGGCAAATATCAGCTTGAACAATTTTGCGATGGAGTGAATGCTCATCGTAAAGGAACGGATTATCGTAAACAAGTTGGTGAGTTATCTTTCGATAGAAAGATTCAAATAAAAATGTATCCAGGTGGTGGATATGTAGCTAAAATCCAGAAGAAGTAGATTTGATAAGATTGAAAAAATCGAAAAACTTAGGGGCGTGTCGGAATGATATTATTTATGTATCAAATTTAGACGCTGCCCCTGTTTTTTATGAAAACTGTTTATATGAAATGAAGTAATATCCGCTGACCCTTGATCTGGTTTACTGAATATCCCCATGTAAACCGGCGCAATTCAAGCATAAAAAAAAGAGCTACTTTTGTGTAACTCTCTGATTTTAAGTGATCCGCTTGGGGCTCGAACCCAAGACCCCAACATTAAAAGTGTTGTGCTCTACCTGCTGAGCTAGCGAATCAAACCTTATTGCTGTTAAGCGGGTGCAAAGATAGTCATTCCTTTTTAAATAGCAAATATTATTAGCGTTTTTATTTTATTCCTTTGGTTGATATTTATTCATGTGTTTGATTTTTAGAGCTTTCTGTATGTTCGATTTTCTCCCGATCGATAATAAATCTTTGGTAATAAGAAAGCATAAGTGTGGTTAACGGTAGCGCTATAATCATGCCTAACATTCCCATCAGTGAACCCCATATGGAAAGTGAAAGCAGGATGATAGCCGGGTTTAGCCCTGTTATCTTACCCATTACACGTGGTACAATGAAACCGTCTTGAATGGCTTGTACAACAGCAAATACGGCAAGGGCTGCTGCTAAAATGATCCAAAAGTTTCCTCCTGTATCGGCTGCTTTCAAGATAGCCAATATAATGGTTGGGATAAAACCGATAATCTGTAAATAAGGGACAAGGTTAAGAAGACCTATGAATAGCCCCAGGCCGATAGCTAAAGGGAAATCAATGATGAGGAAACCGATGCTGAATAAAATGCCTACACATAATGCGACAAATGCCTGACCGCGAAAGTATTTGTTCATGCCTTCTTTTACATCGTTCATAATGCCTGTCAGGAAGGGACGGTATTTTGCCGGAAGTAAACGTGGCCAACCTTCGGAAATACTTTCATAATCTAACAATATGAATACGATGTAGAGTAAGATAATGAATATCGTGAATACTCCATATATAAGGTTGATGGATTCTGTGACCAATGACCATAAAGGAGGTACAGCTTCTTTCAACATATTCAGTAGGTTTTTTTCTTGAAAAAGTTGTTTGAGTAATGCCGGGTCTATGTTTTCTCGTAGAAAATCTGATAGACTACGTGGTACATTGCTACCATAGCTGCTGTCTGTAAAATAGGCCATCAGCAGATCTTTGACTCGACTGAACTCTTGGACCATTGGGGGGACCAACAGATAAAAAGCTGCTGTCCCTATGGCAGCTAATAAAAGGAGAGCGCAAAATATAGAAAGAGCCCTGTTCCTTAATTTCAACCGATGTTGAAAGAATGTTACTAACGGATAAATCAAATAAGCGGCCAACCATGCGATGAAAAAGGGTAGTAGTACGCTGCTAAGCCTTTTCAAAAGCATCAGAATGGCAATGACAACGCCGCAAATGATAGCGCCGCGTATAAAGCTGTCGAAAGTGATTTTCTTACGTTCCATAATGCGCGAATTTGGTTTTTCATTTCTTGCTGTCTTCTTGGATTGCCTTCAAATAGCATGTGCGGCATAGGGGCTCATATTGAGCCGTTTCTCCGAGAAGCACTTGCTTGTCATTTTTTACTGTGCGATGCGAGAAGGAGGCCAGTTGTCCACATTTGACACAAATGGCATGTACTTTCGTCACCTCATCGGCTATGGCGCATAGGCCGGGCATGGGGCCGAACGGGATGCCACGGAAGTCCATGTCGAGGCCTGCGATAATGACTCGAATTCCATTATTGGCCAGTTGGTTGCAGACGTCTATCAGGCCATTGTCAAAGAATTGGGCTTCGTCTATACCGACTACGTCAATTTCAGATGCAAAAAGCAGGATAGTGCCTGATGAATCAATGGGAGTTGAAGCAATGGAATTGCTGTCGTGTGACACTACTTCGGCCTCTGAATAGCGTGTATCGATGGCTGGTTTAAATATTTCGACCCGTTGTTTGGCAAACTTCGCTCGTTTCAGTCGTCGGATAAGTTCCTCTGTCTTACCCGAAAACATTGATCCACAGATGACTTCTATCCGTCCACGTCTGCTGGTTTCCTGTATATGATCTTCTGAAAAAACGTTCATCCCTTTGTTGTTATAATCCGTACAAAAGTAATCATTTTGTTCTCTTCCTCGTATTTTTTCATTATTTATTTCTACATTTGTACCATTAATAAGTATGCAACGAAGGATATGCAGAAACTGTTAGATGATATAAGGACAGAAATGGATGTCCTGAAAGGGAGTATCGGACGTATGGAACAGCGTTTGGACGAATTGCAGAATAAATTTGCGGAATTGAATAAATTGCTGCAGACTGGAACAAGGTCCCAGACTCCCGAAGCCGTCGTAAGGCAGGAAATCGTAGAAGAGAGAGAACCGATATCTACCAGGCAGGAAGTGAAAATCACGGAACCTTCTTCTGCTCCTGTACACGTGTCTGAAGAGCAGCCCTCTCCGTCGGCCATATTGGGCGAACGGATAAAACCTGCGACTGACTTGCGCCATGCTGTCAGCCTGAACGATTCGTTCCGTTTTACTCGTGAATTGTTTGGCGGAGATGCTGCACGGATGAATCGGGTATTTGCAGAATTGAATGCAGCCGTTTCCTTTGAGGAAGCCATAGCTTTGTTTCAAAAAGAAGTACCTGTTGACGAGGAGAACGAAGCTGTTGTGGATTTTGTTGAACTTTTGCGTAAGTGTTTCAATTGAACGGATTATGGGAAAACTATACATTGTCCCCACACCGGTAGGTAATCTGGAAGATATGACTTTCAGAGCTATTCGTATTTTGAAAGAGGCTGATCTCATTCTGGCAGAGGACACGCGTACATCCGGCATTTTGCTGAAGCATTTTGAAATAAAGAATGCCATGCAATCTCATCATAAGTTCAATGAACATAAAACGGTTGAAAGTGTTGTTAATCGTATAAAGGGAGGTGAAACGGTAGCGTTGATATCAGATGCTGGTACGCCGGGTATATCCGATCCTGGGTTTCTGGTGGCACGCGAATGTGCGAGGAATGGAGTAGAAGTGGAATGCTTGCCGGGGGCTACAGCTTTTGTGCCGGCTTTGGTCGCATCAGGGCTACCGTGTGACCGATTTTGTTTTGAAGGCTTTTTGCCTCAGAAAAAAGGACGTATGACGCGCCTGAAAGCATTGGCCGAAGAGTCGCGAACGATGGTGTTTTATGAATCGCCTTATCGTTTGGTAAAGACCTTGACGCAATTTGCCGAATGTTTTGGAACAGAACGGCAAGCTTCTGTTTCAAGAGAAATTTCAAAGGTGCATGAAGAAACCGTACGTGGTACCTTGAGTGATTTGGTTGCCCATTTTACGGCCAATGAACCTCGTGGCGAAATAGTAATAGTGATAGCAGGAATAGACAAAGAATAAAAACCAACTTTAAACGTTAAAACAAAGCGTATGAAAAAATTAGCTTTTTTGGTAGTATGTGCGGCCGTTGTGGCTTCATGCGACAATTTTACAGGTGAGAGCAAAGACCAGTTAAGGGCCGAGAATGATTCTTTGAAAGTTGTATTGGGCCAGCGTGATGCTGAGTTAGACGAGATGATGGGTACATTCAATGATATTTCTGAAGGTTTCCGGCAGATTAATGCTGCTGAAAATCGGGTGGATCTGCAGCGTGGTTCGGTCGCAGAAGGTTCGTTGAGTGCTCGTCAGCAGATGGCTTCTGATATAGAATTCATCCGCAAACAGATGGAAGAAAACAAGCAGCAGATTGAGAAACTGCAACAAATGCTGAAGAGTAGCAAGACAAACTCGGCACAGCTGAAGCGTGCAGTTGAACAATTGACACAGGAATTAGCCGATAAAGCTCAGCGGATTGAGGAATTGCAGGCAGAGCTGGCATCAAAGAATATCCGTATTCAGGAACTGGATGCTGCTGTTACCGACCTGACGACACAGAAGGAGCAGCTTACTGCAGAAAACGAAGCCAAAGCCAAGACCGTTTCCCAACAGGACAAGGCGTTGAATACAGCTTGGTTTGTTTTCGGAACCAAGAAGGAACTGAAAGACCAGAATATTCTTAAGAAAGGTGAGGTGCTTCAGGATGCCGAAGTCAACAAGGACTATTTTACAGAAGTCGATATCCGTACGACCAAGGAAATCAAGTTGTATTCCAAGTCGGCTGACATTTTGACTAACCATCCTGCCGGTTCCTATGCATTCGAGAAAGATGATAAGAACCAGCTTACACTGAAGATTACCAATCCGCAAGAGTTCTGGAGTGTTTCCAAATATCTTGTGATCCAGGTGAAATAAGCTGTAGATAATAAATCGATAGTGATGTAAACGCAGGCTTTTGCAGAGAGGTTTGAGAAATATTCTCAGTAACCCTCAGCATAGGTCTGCGTTTTTTTGCAGTTTCTTTAGAGAGTCTTAATCTTTCTCCTATGTCCCGTAGATATAAAAACATCTTTTTCGATTTGGATGATACGTTGTGGGCTTTTTCAGAAAATGCCTATGATACGTTTCAGGAAATGTATCACAAGTATGCGTATGACCGTTTTTTCTCTTCCTTCGACCACTTCTATCAGCTTTATCAGAAGCGGAACGTAGAGTTGTGGGAAGAGTATGGACAGGGAAAGATCACAAAAGATGAACTGAATCGCCAGCGCTTTCTTTATCCGCTGGAGCAGGTAGGATGGGGCGACGCAGAACTGGCCAAACGTTTTTCGGATGATTTCTTCTCGGTGATTCCTACAAAAGCAAAGCTGATGCCTCATGCTCGTGAAGTGCTCGACTATTTGTCAGAACGTTACAATCTTTATATTCTGTCAAACGGCTTTCAGGAGTTACAATGCCATAAGATGCGTTCAGCGGGTATCGACGGCTATTTCCGGAAAGTAGTCTTGTCTGATGATATCGGTGTCTTGAAGCCTCATGCTCCGATATTTCATTTCGCTTTGTCGGCTACTCAGTCGTATCTGGAAGATTCGTTGATGGTAGGCGATAACTGGGAAAATGACGTTGCCGGAGCCTATGGCGTGGGTATGCATCAGGCGTTTTTTGATGTGGAAGGGCGGAGTGAATTACCTTTTAAGCCGACTTATCACATCAAGGATTTGAAGGAATTGCTTACATTTTTATGATAGGGCTGTTGTTGTTCGATTTTGTTTAGACTATTTGTTAATAACTGATATTATGGATACAATTTTACCTTTTGCACTTTTGTGCCTGACTTCTTTCTTTACGTTGACCAATCCATTGGGCACCATGCCTGTGTTTCTGACCATGACGCAGGGAATGACCGATAAGGAGAGGCACAGCGTGGTTACCCGTGCCACATTGACTGCCTTTATCATTATCATGGTCTTTACTTTTGCCGGACAGTTCCTTTTCTGGTTCTTTGGCATTTCCACCAACGGTTTCCGCATAGCGGGTGGAGTTATTATTTTTAAGATCGGTTTCGACATGCTGCAAGCACGCTATACGCCGATGAAGCTGAAGGACGAAGAAATCAAAACGTATGCGAACGATATTTCTATCACACCTTTGGGCATTCCGATGCTTTGCGGTCCGGGAGCCATTGCCAATGCTATTGTCCTGATGCAGGATGCCGATACCATTGAGTTGAAAAGCGTCCTGATCGGTTCCATCGCTTTTATATATTTGCTGACCTACTTTATTCTCCGTGCTTCCACCCGCTTGGTTAATGTGCTGGGAGAGACGGGCAACAATGTCATGATGCGTCTCATGGGCCTTATCCTGATGGTGATAGCCGTGGAATGTTTTGTAGGCGGAATGAAGCCTATCTTGGTGGATATCCTGAAAACAGGAATGGTCGACCTGCAATAGGGTAACTTCTGTACATTTGTTGGTGCGCAAGGCTTTTTATTTCTGTAGCTGAGGGCAACTGCCTGCATGTGGCGGCTGCCAGAAGTACCGGTCATCGTTGACGGAGAAGTTCCTCGGGTTCCGTTGCTTGCTGTCGCAGCCGGTGGGTTGCAGGAAGATGTAGTTGATGAGGTTCTCATGGTCGCTTTCCGTGTTGAACCCGTAGCGCGTCCAGCTTTCCAGGTAGAACAGGTTCTTGGCCATGTACTCGTACAGATACTCTTCCGTCGTGGTCTTCTTTTCGTTGTTCCAGTTAGCCTCTTCGTTCACCCGGACGGGCTGGCCGCTCCTGAGGCGTGCGCGCACTTCCTGTATGCTCAGTAGGTTGCCCTGTTCGTCGGTCACCCAGGCGTTGTTCGTGGGGTCTATCCAGAGCCACTTGCCGAGGGTGGACGAATAGACGGCGTTGATGACGTGGCAGTCGTTGATGTATGTCTTCGGCATGCAGGTGATGACGCGTGAAGGGATGCCCATCGACAGGTAGCACTCGTTCAGCACCGTGGCCAGTCCGCGGCAGTTCAGGCCCCGGCTGCCGTCCTTGCAGGCCTCGGCAAAGTTGATGGAATTGTTTCCGCCCGTCGGATTGCCGTTCCCGCCGTCGTGGCGTATCTTGTCGTGGATATAGGTCAGGATACGTTTGATGGTGGCCAGTTCGTCGCCCGCCACGGCCACGCTGTCCAGCCGGAAATAGTTACGGACGCGCTTCAGGTCGGGCTCGTCGGCCTGCGCATAGACAATCCGGGGCAGGCTGTCGGCCGGCTGCGTGCGGGTGTATTCCGGCGCATTTTGCAGGATATAAAGGTAATCGGTGGTCTCTTTCAGTCGCTGCAGGGCGGGTTGCAATTCAGGTGCATCCAGAATGTCTTTCAGGTCCTCATCATTGACTACCCTTTTGTAGCTGACTTCCATCTTGTTGCTGTTCAGGGCTTTGAACAGGTTGCTGACGGCTTCTTGCTTTTTCCCCTGTATTGCCTGGACGCTGGCCATGTTATAGTAATAGGCGTATTTGACGTAAGCATAGCCTTCGGCCAGTTGCGACGCATGTGCGTCGTAGAGGTCCATAACCTTTTGGCAGAGGGCTTCGGCAGCCGGATAGTCCTTCCCGGTATATGCGTTGATAAACTGTGTGTTCAGTGAGTCAACGGAAGCCATGAATTTCCGTTCAGCATCGGTTTGTGCCGACAGACTTGCCGGGATGACCAGGGCCAACAGCAGATTCAGCAGGATTGTTTTCAGTCTTTTCATTGTGTGTTCTGTTTAAAAAGTAGTTGTCAATAGGTTGTTCAGTCTACAAATGTAGGATTAATTATTCAATACCACTCTATTATTGTCGAATATTCTTTTCCAGCACTTTCCGAATAATTTCTTTCACTTCCTCTTTGCTTTTAATGGCAGCCGGGTGGGCGTGAAAAACATTGTATTCGTCAATGGCAGCCTCCATGGGTATTTCTGCGCCGGGTTGTGTTGCTTGGAAGAATATGGTCAGACGGCGTTTGATTTCAGGTTCAAACTCTTTGGTTATAAGGCCTTCAATACCCCATGCAGCAACATGGTCGTAGAGGGGTGCATAGTAGATAAGCCCATCGGCCACATCTTGCCAAGACTTGTTCTTTACATTAATCGTAGTACCTCCGATGAGACCGTTGTAAGCAGTTTCTCCGTATGGCGTGTTTTTCAAATCAATAGCGAACGGGCGGCATTCCATCAGTTCAAAGGCTGCATCCCAATGTCCTTCACCCGTCATCGGGAAATTACTTCCGTCAAACAGGTTGTAATCAAACCAATTCAGTATCACGATTCTGACTTTTTCTTCTCCAAAGATTTTCTTCATCCACCATCCCTGTGTTCCATAAACCGTATTTTTCTTTTTGAGAATCATCGAATAGTTGATGGCATGCGGCTGACTGGTTATCACCAATGCCTTGCGCTTACCGTTCAAGGGTGTCTGGCGGGCAAACATTTCCGAAATATGGGCAGCCATTAAACTGTCGCGATAGTTCACTGTACGAGATTCCCAGAATTTCTTGTAGTCTTCTACAGTACGAATCTCATCCCATGAGAACTCTCGGTCGGTTAGTCCGAGCTTAATTTTCCTTGAAGAAGTACGGTTTATTTCATATATACCTTTCAGGAATTTAATGCGGTTGTACTTCTCCCAAATCGGATAGAAGGTCTCTGACTTTCTATAATGGGCATACAGGCTGTCCATGAAAGCCGCCTCCGTTGGATAACTGCCTTGCAGCAGGCGGTTCACATCATCGTTCATGTTGTACGAGCCGACTTCGGTATAGACGTGTCCCACTTGTTCGGCAAAACGAGGATCGGCCAGGATGTCATGAATCAGGTCGTATTGTACCGTGTCGCGGTGGTCGCGCTCACCCAGCACTACTATATCCGATTTCTCAAACTGTTTGAATATGTATTCTTTGGGAGACATTCCCTTTTCAGCTGCGCATGTACGCAACGCCTCGATAGAGGGTGTCTGTGCCTTTAATGCAATGGCTGTAAAAGCACTGAAAATAAAAAACAATAACTTCCTCATATATAAAATATAAAATTATTTATTCAAGATCATTCTTGGATTTTAGACAAGATCTACATACGGCTCTTCTGGCTATCTCCGGCACCTGTTCCCTTGTACTTGCTCTTGGCTGCATTGAACTTATAGCGTACAGTGATAGAGAAATTTCTGGTATCAAGAACTTTTTTCATGGTAATCTCCCTTATGTCACTTCTCAGAACCATACCGCTGTTTGCCGTACTGAACAAGTCGTTACACTGAAGCTTGACACTCCATTTATCGTTGTTGAATGATTTATAAAGTCCCAAATCACATTGCCAGGTATCCTCCAGATACATGTTTTCCGCATTACCTTTTGTACGCCAGGAAAAGTCCAAATTCAACCATGCATCGAACGGTAGGTTATAGGCATTGTTGAAACGGAAAATACCTATCGGGTTATCCAGCTTTACAGTTTCACCACGGAACACCATATCGAAGAGCTGTGCCCTGACACCAGCCATCAAAACAGGATGATATTTACCAAATTTTGGTGCTATGTTTACCATACCGGTAAGTTCATGATACGACTTGGCATTCTGTTTCTGCAACAGTGCCACTTCCGGGTCATCACCGTACTGGGTATATACAGACATGATATAGTCCGATACATGTGCGTAATCCAGCATTACAGTCAGCCAGCGGTAATTGGTAAGCAAGGACACATAATCCCTGTATGAAGGCTGAAGATACGGATTGCCCGACTGATAAGTATATCGGTTTATGTACTGTACATTTCCGTTCAACTGGCTGAAAGCCGGACGTGTAATCTTACGGGTATAGTTCACTCTCATTCTTACGTCCCGAACCGGGAAAGAAATCATAACGGAAGGAAACAGATTGTCATAAGTACGGCTCTGTTCTTCCATTTTCTTTCCACCCTCATAATAGCGGCTGTCCATGTGTTCGTAGCGAAGTCCTACCATGGCTGTAACCTTGCCGAAACGCTGGCTCAATTCTACAAATCCGGCTCCGTTATCCTCATTCAACTTTGTATCACTGTCATTGATGAATGATTCCTGGCTTGTATAGAGATCTGTTCTTCGGATAAAGCTCCATTCCGTACCAAAGGAGAGCTTACCGTTCCAGAGCGGTCGCGACACGACAGCCTTGGCTGCATACAGACGGCTATCCACCTGGTTGTCTGTAGAGAAAATACGGTTGTCCGTCTCTGTTGCCATTTCGTTCACCTGCTGGTCTTTGTCCTGATTATTCCACAAGACATCTGCATTTACGTCAAGCTGCCATTTACCCCAGCTTCCGTTATAATAGCCGGAAACCAAATGCTGGCGATTGTGCAGGTCGGTAGTGTCGGCAGTGGTAAGTTCGTTCTCCAGCAGTTCATCAACAGAAAGTGACGTATATGAATCATTGCGTGTGGTTGTAGGCCGGTAAGAGAAATCATAGATGAAACCCAGAGAGTGACGGTCATCAAACATGTAGTTCATACCCAACTTACCAGCATACAGCTGAGACTGGTTGACACGTCTGGAAGATGTAGCCTGGTTTATAAGACTCTTGGAGTACGTATTCTGCACCATCGTATTGTTCTGTCGGTCACGGTTATTGTCATATTCCAACATGCCGAACAGATCGAAACCGTTCTTTCTATAGTTGAAGTTAAGTTCCTCCAAGCCGTATATATAGTGAGCCACTCCCAACACTGTACGACTGTTGAATCCATAATATGTCTTTTTATTCTACTTTCTGTTTCTTATTATCTCTTTTTCGTTAGAATTTGCACACAAAGTAATCGATAAAAAACGAAGTATGCAAGTTTATGGAGAAGCTTGTTGCTGTAATATGTTTATTTCATCTTTCGTTAGTTTGCTTATTCTTCGACAATCCACCTCTCTATCCCCCGGATTTCGTTGCTGAAGTTGACACCGATCTTATAGAGGGTTCTGCTGTCGGAGGCAAAGGGGACAGCATAGCCTTTCTCATTGATTTGGCGGATGGCTTCTTCGGCAGTACCGTTCAGCTTGAACTCCATGACGTAGATGTAGTGGTCGGTCTTCACTACCATGTCTATGCGGCCGTTGGACGTGCGGTATTCCGCCTGGGTATAGAAGCCCAGCAGCTTGAAGACGATGAAGAGTACGTTCTGGTAGTGCCGCTCCAGGTCGCGCGCCAGCTCGTAGGGTGTGTCGGCAAAGAAGCTCTGGAGGCGGCGCATGAAGGCGTCGGTGTTGCCGCCTCGGACTTCCCGGACGAAGCTGCTTATCTCGAAAGAGGGGTTGCCCGAAGAAAGAGACGCATAGTTGGGCAACAGAAACTTGGTGAAACCTTCTTCTACTTCCTTGTTGGGGAAGCCCAGTTCATAGGTCCTGAATTCTTTGTCGAACCCCTTGATGGTGAGGTAGCCACTCTGGTAGAGGATGGGGACGGGATTGGTCTCCATCGTGTCGATACCGCCCAGTGAGTCGGCGGTCGCCATCTCTTCGGCCAGGCGGTGCAGGTCGTACTTGCTGCGCTGGAGCAGCTCCACGAGGAAGGTGGGCGTGCCTGTCTCGAACCAGTAGCTGCCGAACTTCATTTCGGCCAGCGTATTGAGCAGGCTGAACGGGTTGTAAATGTCTTCCGTATTTTCGGCAAAGTGGTAGCCGTCGTACCATTCTTTCAGTGTCTGTCTGGCTTCGGTTTCGTTCATTCCGTTGGCCTCGGCCAGAAGCCGGATGTCTTCCTCCAGATCGCGGTAGAGTTCGTTCTCTGTAATGCCGCAGATGTTGGCAAAACGGTTGGACAGAGAAATGTCCATCAGGTTGTTCAAGTCGCTGAACACACTGACTTTGCTGAACTTCGTCACACCCGTCAGCAGGGCGAAGCGCAGGTACTTGTCGCAGCTCTTCAGTACGCCGTAGAAGGCTTTCAGCGTGTTGCGGTAGTCGGTGAGCAGCGGTTCGTTGCCGATGGCCTGGAGCATGGGTTTGTCGTATTCGTCCACCAGCACCACGACGTTCCGTCCGGTGGTGCGACAGGCCTTCTCGATCAGCCAAGCAAAGCGCTCTTCGGGAGCACGGTCTTTCTTCTCGTCGCCATAGATGGCCTCCCAACTCTCCAAATGCTGGTTCAGGATGGCGTTCAATGAGGAAGCATCCACATATTTCCGGGCGTTCAGGTCGAGGTGCAGTACAGGGTACGTCGTCCAGTCCTTTTCCAGCTCTTCCATAGCAAGCCCCTTGAAAAGTTCCTTCTTTCCCAGGAAGTAGGCTTCCAGCGTAGAAATGAGCAGGCTCTTGCCGAAGCGGCGCGGACGGCTCAGGAAATAATATTGGCCGGATTTTACCAAGTTATAAATAAGCGAAGTCTTGTCGATGTAACAATAGCCGCCTTCACGTATTTTCTCAAAACTCTGTATGCCTACCGGATAAATCTTGCTCATGGCTTCTCTGTGATAAATGATTGTTTTTGCAAAAATAATGAAAGGCGAGGGCAGAGACAAACGAAAAGCAAAGTTTTTCAGTTTGACTGTGCCGAGCCGCATCCTGTCTTATCCAAAAATAATAAAAGAAAGAAAGGAATAACGCGACGCGTTTATGGACGCTTTTTGTTGGCAGGCGGCCGATGGCGGCCTTTTTCTTGAGGCGATTTGTACGGATAGAGCGGATTAATCCTTATTTTTGTAGGCAGAAGCCCCGCCCGATGAACGAACGGGGCGCATCGTTGTTATAGAAACGTTATGATACTCTATTTTTCAGCAACAGGAAACAGCCGCTATGTGGCGGCCCTGCTGGCCCGGGAGTTGGACGGCCAGCCGGTGATGGATATGAGCCCGTACATGAGGCCGGGGGCGGAACGGCTGGCGGTGACGCTGGCCGGGGGCGAGCCGCTGCTCTTTGTCTTCCCCGTGCATTCGTGGGGATTGCCCAAGTATTTGGCAGACGTGCTGGCGTCGATGAACGTACGGGGCTATGTGCCCGGTCGGAATTACGTCGGCTTGCTGGCAACCTGTGGCGACGATGCAGGCCGCCTGTACCGCATGTGGAGCGAAACGGTGAGTGGGGCGGGGCTGCAGGCCGATGCCGGCTTCACGGTGTTCATGCCCAATACGTATGTCCTCTTCCCCGGCTTCGATGTGGATCGTGCCGAGGTGCGCGACCGCAAACTGGATGCCGCTCCGGCCATCGTCCGACAAGTAGCGGAACAAATCAAGGCAGGGGTGCGTGGCGACTTTACCTGGAAGGGTACGTTACCGGGGTTGAAAACAAGCATTATCTATCCGCTGTTTACCCGTTATGCCACCAGTGATAAGGCTTTCCATGTCGATGCGGAGGCCTGTATCGGTTGCGGCCGTTGCGTGGAGGCCTGTCCCGTGGGCAACATCACGCTGACGGCTGTGCACCCCAAGCGTGAGGGCAAACACATGCCCGTCTGGCACGGCCGGTGTCTCAACTGCCTGGCCTGCTATCACTATTGCCCCACGCATGCCATAGCCTACGGCTCGAAAACCCGGGGCAAAGGCTACTATACCTGTCCCTATAAATAGAGGTATGCGGATCCTGTTCGTTATGCCTTCCTGACACGGTGCTTCGTGACCCTCTGACACAGTGCTTCGTCAGGGTGTCAGGAAGTGCTTCGTGAGGGGGTGACGAAGCACTGCGTCGCACCCTCATGCCGTGTTTCGTGGGAGGGCGATGAGGATTAGTCTTCCAGACAGACACCAACACCTTTCAGCGACTTGAGCGTGACGGCGGGGTCTTGGGATAGGTATTTGCGGAGCTTGGTGATGAAGACGTCCAGGCTGCGCGAGGAGTAGAAGTCGGCCGTTTCCCATACGGCGGTCAGGATGTCGTCGCGCCGGACCACCTGTCCCTTCCGGCGGCAGAGCATTTCGAGTATCTGCGCTTCTTTGGGCGTCAGTGTCTGTCGTTCTTCTCCGTAACAAAGCTGGTGTTGTGAGGGCAGGAAGCGATAATTGCCGATAGCATATTCTTCTTCCGTGGGAGCTTCTTCGGTTTGCGGGGCGGGGGCACTCTGTTTCATTTTCAGCACGGCCTGGATGTGGGCATTCAGCTCTTCGGGCAGGAAAGGTTTCTTGATGTAGAAGTCCGCGCCCGATTGGTAGCCGTTGATGACGTCGCGTGCCGTCGTCAGTCCCGTGATGAAGATGATGGCCAGCCGGGGATGGCGCCGGCGGATGTGCTGCACCATGGTCATGCCGTCCATGACCGGCATCTCTACGTCGGACACAATCACGTCGAACGTCTTTTGCTCCAGCAATTCCAGCCCCTCCCGGCCGTTGGGGGCGGTGGTCACTTCGTAACCGCCTATCATCTGCTCCAGACTGCTCTTCAGGATGAAGCATAGGTTCTTGTCGTCTTCTACCAGCAATACTCGTATCATAGTTTCTTGTTTGGAGCGGGCAGCGTCAGTGTGAATTCGCTGAACTTGCCCTCTATACTGTTTACCGAAACGCTTCCGCCCATGGCCGTGATGACTTTGTGGACAAAGTTCAGACCCAGGCCGAAGCCGGACACTTTCTTCTCCTTCTTGTATTCCAGCCCGCCGCGGTCGAACTTCTCGAAGATGTGCTTCTGCTGTTTCAGCGGGATGCCCCAGCCGTTGTCCCACACCCGGATGAGGATGTGGCGGTTCTGCTCTTCGGCAGAGAGGCGGATGGTGACACGTTCGTCGGAATATTTCAGCGAATTGTCTATCAGGTTGCCGAGGGCTTCTTTCAGGTATTCGGCATCGGCCGTCACCAGGAGGGAGTCGGGGCAATGGGTTTCAAGGGTCACCTCCTTGTCGGTCTTGACCCGATACTTCTGCGTCAGCTCGTCGAACAGGGTAGGGAGGCTGACCGGCTCTTGCGCCAGTTTCAGGCGCGACTGCTCCAGCTTGGCGATGGTCAGAATCTTTTCGGACAGGCCGAGCAGGTGGGCGCTCTCTTCGTGCAGGATGGAGAAATACTGTTTCTTCAGTTCTGGGTTCTGGTCCAGCAAGCCGCTTTCCAGTGTATGCCCGGTCATGGAGATGATGGTGATGGGCGTCTTCATGTCGTGGATCATGGCGTAGGTGAAGTCCTGCCGCAGGCGGGCTATCCGGTTCTGGCGGATGATGATGCGCACCTGATAGACGATGCATCCGGCCACAAAGACCAGCAGCAGGGCGGTGGCCACGAGCAGGACGCCCATCTGCCGGAAGGCAATCCAATAAGGGTTCAGGATGGTGGCCCGTACGGCTTGTGTATGTTCCCTGTTCAGGTAGACTGGATTAGTTCGGAGGGTCTTGAACGGATGGTGCCAGGCAGAGGCATCCTCTTCCTGAAGAGGAACGCCCAGGGAGTCGACCAGCTGGCATTTCACCTGGGCCTGATACCCTTCTTGTGCCAGTCGGGCTGCAAAGATGGAGTCGGCCAGCGGCAGGGAGATGGACGAGTGATAGACCGAGTCGGCGTAATCGTTGGCAAGCACCGCCAGATATTCGAACAGTGTCTGGTCGATTTCCCGTTGGTAGTCGAAATTCGTAGAGAAGCTGAGGGTGATGTCTTCGCCTTGGGCGTCGCTTAGCCGGTCGAGACGCGTCTTGGCCTCGTCCACAACGGCTTGCGGAAACAGACGGTTGCCCACCTGCAACAGCTCCGCCTCTATCAGCCGGTAGGTGTGGACAAGCCACGAGCCCTGGATGGCCACGATGACAATCAGACTCAGAAAGGTGACTATTTTGATGTATTTGCCGGGCATAAGTGTCTCGATTTGTCGGCAAAGATATAACAATCTCTTAACAATCGGGTGTTTCCTAACAATAATATAAGGAAAGCATAACGGGACAATAACCTGCTTTCTGCCATAAAGGCCGTTACTTTGCGGCATGAAAACAAAAAGAATGAATGCTTTATGAAACAGATTGTAATTCTGACAGTAAGTTTGATGGTGGCAGCCACCCGCTTGGCTGCGCAGGAGGTAAAAGGACGTGTGGCGGATAAGGCCCAACGGCCGATTGAGGGCGCAACGGTAGTCATGCAGACACCGGACTCCGTATTTGTCGATGGTGTGACGACTGATTCATTGGGATGCTTTGTGTTCCATCGGACGTTGAAACGGTATCGCCTGATTTTTCAGCATCTGCTCTACAAGAGTGTGGTGAAGGACTATGATGCGGCAGGTGATATGGGTGTGGTGACGATGGACGAACAGGATGCCTATGCCTTGGGCGAAGTGGTGGTCAGTGCTGAACGTCCCTTGGTGAAGGCAGAGAACGGCGCCCTGACCTACGACGTGGAAGCCCTGGCCGAAAAGACGACAGCAAGCAACGCTTACGAAGCCTTGACCCGCCTGCCGGGAGTATGGGAGCAGGGCGGGAGCCTTAGCCTGATTGGAGCAGGAAGCGTGACGGTAGTGTTGAACGGACGCCCTTCGTCCATGTCGGGCGAACAACTGGCCAATCTGCTGAAGAATACGTCTGTCAGCAACGTGGAGAAGGCGGAAGTGATGTATAGCGCGCCGGCCAAGTACCGTGTACGAGGGGCAGTCATCAATCTGGTGCTGAAGAATCGGAAGTCCGAGGAACCTTTCCTGCGTGGAGAAGTTGGAGCCGACTTTACTCAAGCCCGCTATGCACAGGGCAGCGGCCGCATGAGCCTTTCTTTCGGAACGCGGAAGGTGACGGCAGATGTGCTCTATGCGGCCGACTATACCAGACGGAGGACGGGCTACGATTTCATCTCCCACCATATGCTGGACGGCGTGGTACACGAGGTGGAGCAATACAACACCGGCTTGAGGAGAAATCTGACCCATAACATCCGTACCTCTTTGGATTATCAAATAACGGAAAACGATCATCTGAACATGGCCTATACGGTAGCCGTCACTCCCAACATCAAAACGGTTGAAAACTCAACAGGCTCCTTGTCGGAGTCGTCCAACGTCCGAAAGGGAGACGAACAGATGCACAACTTCAACCTCGACTATACGGCACGTTGGGGCATGAATGTCGGGCTGGATTATACTTCTTATTCCTATCCGAGCGTACAGGAGTTCAGCAATCGGGCAGGTAATGTCGAGCAGGAGTTTTTGGCCGACAGTCGCCAGCGCATCAACCGCTGGAATGTCTATGCCGGCCAGATGCACGTCCTGCCCTTGGATTGGAGTCTGAACTACGGCATCAACTTCTCCTTTGCCCAAGAGAAAAGTGCCCAGTTATATCATGCGCAAGATGGAAATGACATGTCATCACTGAACTCGGATACGGAACTGGACGAACGGACCTACAATTTTTATGGAGGGTTGGAGAAAGCCTTTGGCGAGCGTCTGTCGTTCTCTCTGTCCGTGGCCGGAGAGTATTACCGTCTGGCCGGTTACGATCGTTGGGCTGTCTATCCCTCCCTGCAATTGAACTATGTGCCGTCGGCTTCCCACATCTTTCAGCTTTCTTTTTCTTCAGACAAGGCCTATCCCGACTATTGGAGCATGCAGGACGCTACGAGCTACCTCAACGGCTATACCAAAGTGGTGGGAAATCCCGCCCTTCGCCCCTCGACGGACTATACCGCCGACCTGACCTATATACTAAAAAGCAAATACATCTTCAGCCTGTACTATACCCATGTAAAAGACTTGTTCGCCCAGTTGGCTTATCAAAGCCCCGACGAACTGACGATGATTTATCAGACGGTGAATTACGATTACGAACAGAACTTCGGCCTTTCGGTGATACTGCCTTTCACGGTCGGCAGCTTCTGGAACTCCCGCCTCACGCTGAATGGCTCCTACCTCAGGGATGTTTGCAAAGACTATCATGCCATCGGCTTCGATAACTGCGTTTGGCGGGGAATCGCGATGCTGAACAATACCTTCCGCCTGTCCTCCAAGCCGGCCATCAGCCTGGAGTTGAATGGGCTGTACGTCAGCCCTTCCGTTCAGGGAAATTATGATTTGTCCTCCATCTGGAAAGTCGATGCCGGACTGAAATGGACTTCTGCCGACAAGAAAGCCGAACTTCGTCTGTCGGGCAATGACTTGTTCAACAGTGCCACCCCTAACGCCCGTGTGAACGACAGGGGGCAGCGGTTCGAGATAAACCAGCATGCTGACAGCCGTTCTTTCTCCCTGTCGTTTACCTATAAGTTCGGTGGCTACAAGGCAAAGGAACACAAGGATGTGGACACGTCGCGTTTCGGTTATTAATTTGTTGTCGGTACGGTCTTTATTATTTCGTGAAAGATGAGTATATCCTGTGAAGTTTCATTGTAATATGCTTGTATAGAGTGCGTTACGGTGAAATTTGTGAGTTAGGAGTGAAAGGTCGCCCCTTCACAATATTGCTTTGATTGCTAAATGTTTACAGGCTTGTGAAGGCGTGAAAGCATTTTTCTAACAAAGTTTTTTCAAGAGGGTGTTTGATGAATGAAATCGTCACTACCTACTTGAGCCGCGTAAACATCTACATTAGCATTGTAAACATCTACTTTAGCGACGCAAACATCTACATTGGCGGTATGGACATAGAAATGTTGTAGATTTGTTATAGAATAAAAGAAAAAAGGAGTCAAGTCAACGACTTAACTCCTTCATTTTCACCAGTCGGGGTGACTGGATTCGAACCAGCGACCACACGCCCCCCAGACGCGTACTCTAACCGGGCTGAGCTACACCCCGAATTGCGGATGCAAAGGTACGGCTTTATTTTTAATCTGCAAATATATGGCCGACTTTTTCGCAAGAAATACAAAAATAATTCTTCGAAAGCTGCTGAAGGCAGCGTATGGAGGGGCTTTTACAACCCCATGCACTCGCGGAAGAAGTCGAAAGTCTCAAAAATAGTATCTTTATCGGCCGTCTGGTTGAGGCTGATTTCACCTACATCTTTCAGCAGGGTGAAGTTGATGACGCCGGCCGTATTTTTTTTGTCATGCAGCATCAGCTCGTACAGGTGGTCGTAGTGTTTGCAGGTGAAGGGGAATGGACCGTAGTTTTCCTTGATGAACTGTATGACCTGACGCATGCGGTCTTGGGGAAAACCTGCCTGAAGATGTGAGAGATATAGCTCACAAACCAGGCCCCACGCCACGGCATAGCCATGGAGCACGGGACGGCTTTCAGCCAAGGCCAGGCTTTCGAAGGCATGTCCGATGGTGTGACCCAAGTTGAGCGCTTTGCGGATACCATGCTCTTTGGGGTCTTGCTCTACAATGTTTTCCTTGACTTGTACAGAGCGGCCTACCATATTCTTCAATAGGACGTAGTCGGGCTGCTCGGTGTCGAAGGCGAGCAGCTCATCGAGATGTTGTGGCGTACTGATGAGGCCGTGTTTCAACATTTCTGCATAGCCGGAGAAGAAGTTGTGAGCGTCGAGGCTGCGCAGGAACTCTGTTTCGAGCAGTACGCAATTGGCGGGAGCGAACGCACCGATTTCGTTCTTCAGCCCGTTGAAGTTGATGCCTGTCTTTCCGCCTACCGAAGCGTCGACCATGGCCAGTAGGGTAGTGGGAATGTTGATGTAGGCGATGCCGCGCTTGAAGGTGGCAGCCGCGAAACCTCCCAGGTCGGTCACCATGCCGCCTCCCAGATTGATGAGGAGTGAGTGGCGAGTAGCGCCTTGTTGGCTCAGCGCTTGCCATACCTGAGCCAGTGTCTCCAGGGTTTTGTTCACATCTTCGGCTCCGATGACGATTTCCTGCGCCTGCCGCATGACGGGGATATCCTTGATTGGGGGTAGGCACAGGCGGTGCGTGTGTTCGTCGGTCAGGACGAAAAGCCTGTCGGGGGAACATTTTTCGATGGCTTGCGTCATGCTGCTTTCCAGCTCTTTGCACAATATCACTTCTTGTTTGCTCATGTTGTATTTGCTTTTTTCTGCTGACAAAGATAGGATTTATCTTTGAAAGACGTATCTTTGCATTGATAATGTTGAACGAAAATTAGTAAACTTATGAATGCATTGCTTCCTGTATATTGTCGGCCTTTGGGCTATTTTATCATTGCTTTGGCGTTGTTTCTTCCCTTTCTGATGTTCCTGATGGGGCGGGTGACCGATGCCAATCTGTTGTTTTATAAAGAGTGTGCAAAGCTGTTGATGATGATGGGGGCGCTGATGATTATCTTTGCATTGAGCAAACATGAATCGGAAGAGACGGTGAAGGTCCGCAACAAGGCTGTCCGTAATGCCATGTTCCTGACGGTACTGTATGTCTTTGGTATCATGCTTTATCGGGTGGCTCAGGGGGATGTCTTTACTGTGGATGGTTCGTCTTTTCTGATATTTCTGTTCATTAACGTCTTGTGCCTGGAATTTGGTATAAAGAAATCGTCAGTTAATCGACTATTTCGGGGAAATGGTCGATAAAATGCGAAAAAAACATCTGCTCTCATTAAACCTTTAGTGGAGATATGTGTCAAATGAAACATCACGTTTAATAGATGTTTTTTTAAGAATAGACACAAATGAGAAAGACTTTTTTGCTGGTAGTGCTGCTTTGGGCTGTAGCGCTGTCGGCAGTATCGCAGAGCAAGATTATTTCCGTTTCGGGACGGCTTGTCGAAGATGACACCAAGGCTCCCGCTGCACAGGCTACTATCCAGTTATTGTCTTTGCCGGACAGCGCTTATGTTACGGGTGCGGCCAGTTCGGAAGCAGGTAGTTTTGCATTGCCTAAGGTAAAGGCTGGAAAGTATGTCCTAAAAGTATCTTATATCGGTTATAAAACACTGTTTCTTCCCTTGCAACTCACTGCTTCTGCTCCCAATAAACGTTTAGGTACGTTGACGTTGGAATCGGATGCCATTATGCTGGCCGAGGCAGTCATTGTGGCTGAAGCGCCCCAGGTACAGATTGTGGAAGATACGGTAGCTTTCAATTCTTCGGCCTATCGTACTCCAGAGGGAGCTATGCTCGAGGAATTGGTAAAGAAGTTGCCTGGTGCGGAAGTGGATGACGATGGTAATGTGAAGATAAACGGTAAGGAAATCTCCAAGATCATGGTGGATGGCAAGGAGTTCTTTGGCGGGGATGTGAAAACGGGTTTGAAGAACTTGCCGGTGGATATGATTGACAAGTTGAAAACGTATGATAAGAAATCGGACTTGGCACGTATTACAGGTATTGATGATGGTGAGGAAGAAACGGTGCTCGACTTGACGGTCAAGAAAGGTATGAACAAAGGTATCTTTGGCAATATAGACTTGTCTGGAGGTACGGAAGACCGTTATATGGGACGTGCTATGGTGAATTATTTTTATGATAAGACGCAAGTGTCGCTCATTGCAGGTGCCAATAATGTAAACGACCAAGGTTTCTCAGCTGGTGGTGGCGGACCGCGCTGGCGTAGGAATAACGGCTTGACTTCGACCAAGGAACTGGGCTTGAACTTCGCTACAGAGACGGAAAAGATAGATATGGGTGGTAGTGTGCGTTACAATTACCGTGGAAATGATGTCTATAGTGACGGTTACACTGAAAACTTCCTGACAGGTGGTGAGGCTTCTTCGTTTAATAACTCCATCTCAAGTACATCGAGTGGAAATAAAGATTTTCATGCGGATTTTCGATTGGAATGGAAACCCGATACGCTGACCAACATTATATTCCGTCCTAATTTCAGTTGGGGGAAAAGTTATAGTACCGCCGATTCGAAATCGGGTACCTTTAATAGTGATCCTTATGCTGTAGTTACGAACCCGAATGAGTATCTTGACATCACCAAACTCTCTAAAATGAATTTGTCCGATGAGATTTTTGATGCGGACAGTGAAGAAGATCCGTTGGATTCTATTCGTGTCAATACTTCAAATAGCCTTTCGGGCAGTGACAGTAAGACCCTTTCGGCAGATGCAACTTTGCAGGTCAACCGTAAACTGAATTCTATGGGGCGTAATATCACGTTCCGTGGTACGATCGGTTATGACGATTCGGAGAGTAAGCAATATACAGCTTCTAATACCCGCTATTTTCAACAGAATGAAGATGGTACGGTAACCCCCGAAAATATCATTCGTCGTTATGTAACTACTCCTACTGATGGTTACAACTATAGCCTGGAGCTGACTTATAGCGAACCGCTTTGGAAGGCTACTTTCTTGCAGTTCCGTTATCGTTTCAACTACAGTTATAGTAAGAGTGACAAGAAAGCCTATGATTTAGGTGAAGATTGGAATTTTGGTGAGGCCCTGCCTGATGATTATGAAGATGGTTATGATATGAGCCTGAGTAAATTTGCCGAATACAAAACCTATACACATCGTTTCAGTCCCAGTTTGCGTTTCATTCGTCAGAAATATCAGTTGAGTGTTGGTGCGGATCTTGAGCCGCAAAAGACCTCGTTGTCCTATAAGAAGGATGCCATGGATACATTGGCTGTACGCAATGTCTTCAATGTAGCTCCGAACTTGGATTTCCGTTATCGTTTCTCGAAGGTAAGCCAGTTGCGTGTCACTTATCGTGGACGTAGTTCACAGCCGGGCATGGAGAACTTGTTGGATGTGACGGACGACTCCAATCCGCTGAACATTACCAAGGGTAATCCTTACTTGAAGCCTTCTTTCAATCATAGCCTTCGTATATTCTACAATACATATAATGTGGATCGCCAACAGGGAATATTTTCGCATGTCAACATGCAGATGACGCAGAATAGCATCAGCAGTTCGCGTACCTATAACTCTTCTACGGGTGGATGGGTGACGAAACCTGAGAATATAAATGGAAATTGGAGCGCATTCGGTATGTTCGGTATCAATTCGGCACTGAAAAACAAGAAATTCAATATCGGTTCTTTCAGTAATCTGTCCTATAACAACAACGTCGGTTATCTGACAACCGGTAACGGGGCTGAGGCTGTACAGCAGAAGAATACAACTACCAACCTGACTTTGAATGAACGGTTGAACGGCACATATCGTAATGACTGGCTGGAATTCGGATTGAATGGGACATTCTCTTACTCGATAGAAAAAGATAAGCTAACCCCTTCCAACAACCAGCAACCATATACTTATTCTTATGGAGCCAATACGACCGTAAGTATGCCATGGGGAATGAGTTTGTCTACCAATATTGCTAATCAGAGTCGTCGTGGCTATTCAGATTCCAGCATGAATCGCGATGAATTGATTTGGAATGCCCAGCTTTCACAGACTTTCCTGAAAGGTGATGCTACTGTCAGCTTTGAGATGTATGATATTCTACATCAGCAGAGCAATATCAGCCGTTCACTGACGGCAAGTGGACGTTCGGTATATAAATACAATGGAGTGAACAGCTATTGTATGTTGCATTTCATCTATCGCTTGAATATCTTTGGTGGAAAACAAGCTCGTGACAAACGGGGACAGATGAACTTTGGCCCTGGTGGACATCGTCCTCCCATGGGTGGGCCGGGACGCCGTCGTTTCTAATGAAATAAGTTTGCTTTTTCCCAATGTTTTTTCTACATTTGTTTTCCATATAAATGGTATGGAAAACAAATGTTTGATTGGAGCACTCTAGTTGGACTAATTGCTACAGCAACTTTTGATGTAGTGTATTTCGGTGTTGTGTTAGGGACAATCCTGGTGATTGTTCTTGACAACCGCAATCCTGTCAAAACTTTAGCTTGGATATTGGTTCTGATTTTTCTGCCTATTGTGGGGCTTGTTTTTTATTTTTTCTTCGGACGGAGTCAGCGGCATGTGCGTATAATAAACCGCAAAGGTTATAATAGCTTGCAGAAAAAACCATTACTGGAGTATATGTCCCAGACTTCCAGTTCCTTGCCTTTGGCTTATAGCCGATTGATATCTTTATTCCGAAATACAAATCAATCTCTTCCTTTCGATGGCAATCGGATCGAAACTTTTACCTCAGGATATGCGATGTTGCAGGCTCTTTTGCGGGAACTTCAGAAGGCTGTTCATCACATCCATCTGGAGTTTTATATTTTTGAGGATGATGCCGTAGGACGCATGATAAGGGATGTATTGATAGAGAAGGCACAGAGCGGTGTAGAAGTTAGGTTACTTTACGATGATGTAGGCTGTTGGCATGTTCCCAATCGTTTTTATGAAGAAATGCGTGAAGCGGGTGTCGATGTCCGTAGTTTCTTGAAAGTCCGTTTCCCTTTATTTACTAGTAAAGTTAATTACCGAAACCATAGAAAAGTTGTAGTCATAGACGGGCGTATTGGATTTATTGGGGGCATGAACCTGGCGGAACGCTATGTGAAAGGGGTTCCATGGGGCGTGTGGCGAGATACGCACTTGCTGGTAGAAGGTAAGGCTGTACATGGGTTGCAGACAACTTTCTTGCTTGACTGGTATTTTGTAGATTGTACTTTGATGACTGCTGCCCGATATTTTCCCAAATTACAGCCTTGCGGTACATCATTGGTACAGATTGTAACGAGTGAACCGGTAGGGCCTTGGAATGAGATCATGCAAGGGTTGGTGATGGCTATCGGTTGTGCTAAAAAATATTTTTATATTCAAACGCCTTATTTCTTGCCGACGGATTCTATTCTTGTTGCGTTGCGTACAGCTGCTTTGGCTGGTGTGGACGTGCGGTTGATGCTTCCGCAGAAGGCTGATGCGCGTATTATTCATTTGGCATCTTGCTCCTATCTGAATGAGATTCTAGCAGCAGGTGTCAAAGTCTATTTTTACAAAAAAGGTTTTCTCCATTCCAAATTGATGGTGTCTGATGACGCATTGTCTACAGTGGGATCCACCAACATGGACTTCAGGAGCTTCGAACACAATTTTGAGGTAAATGCCTTTATTTATGATGTAGAGACAGCTTTGTTGATGCGTGAGATCTTTTTACAGGATCAACGCGATTGTGTACAATTACATTTGAAAACTTGGGCTAAACGTCCTTGGTATAGAAAAGCTCTGGAAAGTCTGGTTCGTTTATTGGCTCCATTGTTGTGACCAAGATTTTATTGAAAAAATGAGAAGTTTACACTCCCATAGACACGTCGTTCGATGAAATGGGGATGAGATTCAAAATTGTTTTTCTTTCCATGTTCCAACACGAAAAGCCCTTCATCTTTGAGTAACCCATGTTCGAATATCAGGTCGGGGATTGTTTCCAGCCCCTTCAACTCATATGGAGGATCCGCAAATATAAAGTCAAACTGGTTGTGACAGCTTTGGATATATTTGAATACATCTCCTCTGATGGGAATACATTTGTCAGTTTTGACTTCATTCATGACTTTACAAATGAAGGCATGATGATCTCGGTCTTTTTCAATGCTGACTACTTGGTCGCATCCGCGTGATACCAGTTCCAGGCTGATGCTGCCAGTGCCGGCAAACAAATCAAGCGCATGTATATTATCTTCAAAATCCAGGTAGTTAGACAATACATTAAACAAATTTTCTTTGGCAAAATCTGTTGTGGGACGTGCCTTGAAAGAATGGGGTACGTCAAAACGGCGTCGTTTGTATATTCCGCTAATTACTCGCATTGGGTGATGGCTTGTAGGTCAAGGTTAGTGGCAGGATTGGTTATAAAGACCTGCCGTATATATTTTCTTAATTCTCTCAGTAAAGGCTCTTTAGAGGCTAATAATCCAGTCAGATGAAGCTCGTCGCGTTCCTGGTCGAATCCCAGTTGTTTCCAGATGTAAAGTACGTAGTAGAGACGGTCCGATGCTGCTTTGCATGAAAAAGAGTTAGCTAATAATAATCGGTTACGCTCAAAAGCATAAACGTCCGTCGCATTTTCCCGTAGGTTAACATACATTTTCTGGTTGTTTCCCAGCCTGCTTTTCGAAGAGAAATATTCAATAAATATACTGGCTTGGGAATAGAAATGTGCTTCGGGGTATTGGTCGCACAAGAAAGTATAAACGCTTTTGTCCATACCGAATACGACTACCGTATCATTTCTATGAAGGATGTTATATCGTATTATTTCGTTTTCTTGTGTGGAAAAATTATGATAGAAAATGGTTTCAGCTTGCTCATCCTCGAAATATTCCAATGGAATGAAAGTGAAGCGGTTATTGGCTATTAGAATATTGATGCGTCGATAGGGAAGGTTCAACCATTCCTTTTCTTTGAACACTTGTTTAAGGTTCGCTGTTAAGGACGATCCTTCGTTAAGGGAATATTCATAAATTGCATATCCGTTCTCTTCCAATGGGTTGAGTACAGAAAAAGAAAATCCATCCGTACTAAGACGGATGGATAATGTATATTGCTTTGATTTACTGAAATCAAGTTTCTCTATCATATATAGAATCAGGAAGATTATTCCCAGTTACCTGCGTTGTTGTTTGCAGTTTCCAAGCTACCAATCATCAGACCTGCGTATTTGCCCAATTTAGTCTGAAGGTCAATCTTGTTGGCGATTTCCTGAGGATCCAAACCATTCAGGTAAACAGTGTACGGAGTCTTAACTTCAAGCAGACAGAAAGGAGCACCCGATTTGGCTGTATCGTTCTTGATGGCCATTTCAAACTGTGCACCGTTTCCATAAGGTACATATCTCATAGAATCAGGATTGAAGCCTTTGGGGAAAATTGTATCCAATACGGCAGTCCACAAAGTATCACGCTCAAAGTTTTCCAATCCCCATTTTTTTACTTCAGCATAGTTACCAGTCTTTTTAGCTTTGTTGATGATGCTGACAGCCTTCTTTTCTGTCAGACCGTCTTCCATCTGCTTATCGGTCAGCTCACCTTTCTTATAAATAAAAGGCAGTTTGGCAGTCTTCACAAAGTGAATCAGCGTGTCAAAGCTGGGTGTATACTGCAAGTTGTTCAAGTTGCGGTATTCAGTCTGAGCTTTGCGGATGTCTATCAGACGGGCAATAACTGCTTGCTCTCTGATCTTCTCTGCTTTTTCGAAATTGATCGGCCCCATAATGCTGGCATAGCAGATATAGACCAATGCTAAGGCACACAAGCCTAAAACGATGTTAAATACTGTTTTCATGATAAATATGTTTTTTAGTTTATTATATTCGCACCGCAAAAATAAGAGAAATAAATTTAAAAACGATAGTTCCCGTTACTTTTTTCTCATACGAAAATGATAAATAACTATTTAGAAAGGCAAATTAAGGAAAATTTTCCTTACCAGCCAACTGTAGAGCAAGAAAATACACTAAAAATGTTGTCGCAGTTTCTGTGTTCAAGAGAGAAGGATATTGCATTTCTGCTACGTGGTTATGCAGGTACGGGAAAGACTTCTCTGATTGGAGCGCTGGTTAGGACCTTAGATAAGCTTGAGCAGAAGGTTATGCTTTTGGCACCTACTGGGCGGGCTGCCAAGGTTTTCTCTGCTTATGCGGGGCATCCGGCATTTACGATTCATAAGAAGATATACAGGCAACGAGCTTTTTCTAGCGAAGGTGGAAATTTTGATTTGAATGACAATCTGACAACGCATACTTTATATATCGTGGATGAGGCTTCAATGATTTCCAATGAAGGATTTTCGGGGACGATGTTTGGGACGGGACGACTGCTTGATGATTTGGTACAGTTTGTCTATTCTGGGGAAGGGTGTCGTTTGTTGTTGATGGGAGATACGGCACAGTTGCCCCCTGTGGGTGAAGAGCTCAGTCCGGCTTTGTTTGCAGAGGCATTGAGGGGCTATGGCTTGGAAGTTGTTGAGGCTGATTTAACACAAGTCGTTCGTCAGGAACAACAATCGGGCATTTTGTGGAATGCTACCCGACTACGTAGACTTATAGCGGAAGATGCTATGGATACATTACCGCCTGTACGGGTATCTTGTTTTCCTGATGTCAAAATACTTCCTGGTAATGAATTGATTGATGCTTTGTCGACCTGTTATGATCAGGATGGGATAGATGAGACGATTGTCATTTGTCGTTCTAATAAACGGGCAAATATTTATAATCAAGGTATACGGTCACAGATTTTGTGGCGCGAGGAGGAATTGGAAGGAGGAGACCTTTTGATGGTAGCCAAGAATAATTATTATTGGACTGAGAAAGAAAAAGAATTGGATTTCATAGCCAATGGGGAGACGGCAGTCGTGCGTCGAGTGAGGCGTACGACAGATATGTACGGTTTCCGTTTTGCGGATGTCCTGTTGTCTTTTCCCGATTGGCAGGATGTCGAATTGGAAACTCGATTGTTACTTGATACGTTACATAGCGATGCACCAGCCTTGTCACGTGAAGACAATGAACGGCTTTTTCAGAGTGTACTTGAAGACTATGTTGACGTACCTTTGAAGAAGGAGCGGATGAAGAAAATGAAGGCTGATCCTTATTATAACGCTTTGCAGGTGAAGTATGCTTATGCGGTGACTTGTCACAAAGCGCAGGGTGGTCAATGGAAAAATGTATTTTTGGACCAGGGATATATTACGGATGACCATCTGACACCAGACTATTTCCGTTGGCTTTATACGGCTTTTACCCGAGCTACGGGGACGATTTACTTGGTCAATTATCCGACGGATCGTGTGGAGTAAGTTCGTGAGAAAGGAACGCTTGGCGTGTCATTTGCCGGCTAAGGAACGTTTGTACGATACCTCGTACGCTTAAATAAGTCAGGAAGGCCAGCCAGAGGGCATGGTTTCCCCAGGTATGATACAAGGCATAATACAGAAGGAAGAAGCAGCCAGCTGCTATTGCCATGGATTGTAGCATTCCTTTTGTGTTGGTAGCACCTATGTAGATTCCGTCCCAAATAAAGGCAGTCATGCCGGCTATCGGAATAACCAAGGCCCATCCCAGATAGTTTTCGGAAGCTTCTATCACTTCTGTCTCATCAGTTAACAAGGCTAGGAATGTATTGCCGCCTGTGGCGTAGGCGATGGTGAACAATAAAGCCATGATGCCTCCCCATACGAACAAGTGTTTCTGTGTACAAGTGTATGCTGGGTAGTTCTGAGCTCCGATGTGTTTGCCGATAAGGGCTTCGCCTGCGTATGCAAATCCGTCCATTATATAGGAATAGAGTGTAAATAATTGCATTAGCAAGGTGTTGACAGCTAGTATAATTTCTCCTTGTTCGGCTCCGGCTGAGGTAAAGAACAGGGTGACTGCAACCAGGCAAAGTGTACGTAAGAAGATGTCGCGATTTATTTGAAAGAAATGCCACATCGCTTGCCGTTTCCATAGTCCTTTCCTACTGAAATGTTTCCATAAACTGCCATAATGTCGTATCCATAGTCCTATTCCCATCAGGAAACCTGCATATTGGGCTATTAGGGTACCAAGTGCTACTCCCTCCACCTTTAGCCCGCCTATATATACCAGGCAAAGGCTGGCAATGATGTTCACTACGTTTTGTGTGATGGCGATAATCATTGGAATGCGTGAGTTTTGCATCCCGATATACCATCCTGTGAGTCCATAGAGGCCCAGGGTAGCGGGAGCTCCCCAGATGCAGATGTGGAAATAGGTTGTAGCGAGTCTTTTAATTTCTTCAGTGGGATGGATAAAGAAGAAAGCCGCTTCTCTAATTGGAATCTGCAGTATGATGAGGGCAAGGGCGGCCATCATTCCAATGCCAACGGAACGGACTGCCATTTGAACAATCTCGTCCGCTAAATGTTTACCGTAAAGCTGAGCGGCCATACCGCTTGTCCCCATACGCAAAAATGCGAAAACCCAATAGATAATGTTGAATAACATCCCACCTACTGCGATGGCGCCGATATAGGCAGCATTGCCTAGATGGCCGACTATAGTGACGTCTACCAGTCCCAGCAGGGGAACAGTAATGTTCGATACGATAGCCGGAAGGGCTATATTCAGTATTTGCTTGTCGGTCTCTTTCATTGCGTTTGCAAAGGTAGGCAGAAATGCTAAATAGAGAGAATTTTATTAATGATATTTGTCCAATATTTACTTGACTTTTAGAGGCGGATTGTCTAATTTTGTAGGCCTTCCAAAAAAAGGAAGAGAAACTGGATCTAAACTGACTATTTTTATGAAAATCTGGATGTTAATCATGTTCAGCATGTTTCCGCTTACAATGTTTTCCCAATCGGCGGACGTGCTATTGCGTAAAGTAGCTGATGCGCTTGCCTCGGGGCAAACGGGGTATGCTGTAAGTCTTTTCCGGCAGTCATGTCAGGCTGACGGGCATGAGGCGGAAATGTTTTATTGGACAGAGGTGGATAAGTCGGAGAATACGGCGCCACAGTTTGCTCGCGAGCTGGCTGAGCATTTTAAAGATGTTCGTAATTACACCAAGGCCTATTTGTTCTATAAAGAGTTATTACAGTATACTCCGGACAATGTGGATGTTCTTGTTTCATGTGCAGAGATGGAAGTACGTTGTGGAAAGGTGGCAGATGCAAAGGCTACTTATGAGCAAGTTGTGGCACTCGATTCGGATAATTTGCAGGCATGTAATTTTTTAGGTAGTTATTATTTCCTGAAATCTGAGGATGCGCGTAAAAAAATAGAGGCAGACTTCAAGAAGCTTTCTTCGCCTACCCGTATGCAATACGCCCGTTATCGCAACAATCTCTCATCACTTTTTGATTCGGGTTATTCTAAAGCCCGTGCTTATTTGCAACAAGTGTTGACGCTATTCCCCTCTTCTGAAGCGGGTAAAACTCTTGAGAAAATAAAGCTGGTTGAACAGGAAGTCAACAAATAATCTTTGTTGCTTCATCGTTTGACGGTATGGCTCGATTGGGTTAGAAACTGAGCACTACGCGGTCGCCCAGGCGCTTGGCCATGACGCTTTGTACTTCGCGCAACTCGCTGTATCGTTGCATGATGGCGTTGCATTGTGCCTCGTCCTGCACCACCTTGGGGTCCTGCAGGGCGCGCATCATGTGTTTCAGTTCTTCGCTGACGATGGCATACTTGAAGTTGGTGGTGAGCAGCGGCACCAGTTCGTAGAGCCGTTCTTCGTCGGTCACAATCTTCTGATTCTTATAGTGGTATTTGCTCAGCTGGTAGCGGTCGCTGATGAGCTCCGTGCTCAGGCGGCTGATGACAGGGTCGGGATGTGTCAGGAAGTAGTGCTCGGCCCGGAAACCTTCGTCGTGCAGGTGGGCGGCGGCTTCGGTCATCATCTGGCGGTGGAGCGGATTGTGAAAGGCCAGGTCGTCCTGCTGGAGGTCGGCCACCACAAACTCGATGACCGTTACTGGTGTTTCCTTACCCTCTTCGTCGGTTACGTTGCACATGACGCGTTCGCCGTAACGAACCACCATCTGCAGGATGAGCCGTTCGTAGCGGTAGAATTCCTGCCCCTCCTTGCCTTCCTGGGGGATGAAGGAGGTGTAGCTGTCCGCTGCTTCCGCGATACCCGTTGTCGGTATAGAAGAATCGTCGGGGAAGGGGGGGGCATAGGTCTCGGGCGGCAGTTCCTCTGTCGTGGGGGCGGGGATGTTGCCTGCCTGTGCTTGTGTATTGTCAGCCTGCTGTGCGGCAGCTGTACTGCGCCGGCGTTCGCGTTCGCGCTGTTCGGCCTTGCGCTCGGCTTCCTTCTCGCGGCGCTTGGCCACTTCGGAGACGAGCAGGCGGTCTTCCACGTGCAGCAGCTGGGCACATTCCTTGATATATACGTCGCGCACAATGGCTTCGGGGATGACGGAGATGCTCTGCACGATGTTGCCTATCAGTTCGGCCCGGCGGATGGGGTCCTGGCCCGCGTCTTCCATCAGCAGGTTGGTCTTGAAGCGGATGAAGTCCGTCTCGTGCTCGCGGATGAAGGCCTGGAACTCCGTGGAGTTGTGCTTGCGGGCATAGGAGTCGGGGTCGTCGCCGTCGGGCAGGAGGCACACCTTGATGTTCATCCCCTCTTCGAGCAGCATGTCGATGCCTCGGAGGGAGGCCTTGATGCCGGCCGCGTCGCCGTCGTAGAGCACCGTCAGGTTGTTGGTGAAGCGGTGTATCATCTTGATCTGCTGCGTGGTGAGCGCTGTGCCCGACGAGGCTACTACGTTCTCTACCCCGCTCTGATGCATGGAGATAACGTCCGTATAGCCTTCGACCAGGTAGCAGCGGTCCTGCTTGACGATGGCCTGCTTGGCCTGATACATGCCGTAGAGCTCGTTGCTCTTGTGATAGATTTCCGATTCAGGCGAGTTGACGTACTTCACCTTGACGCCCTTGGTGGCGGAGGCCAGCACACGTCCGCCGAAGGCTACCACCTTGCCGCTCAGCGTGTGGACGGGGAAGATGACGCGCCCCCAGAAGCGGTCGCGCAGGCGGTGGTCGTCCGTCTCGTAGCAGAGACCGGTCTTCACCAGATATTCCTGCTTGTACCCCTTGGCTAGGGCTTCGCGGGCCATGGCGTCGTGGCTCTCGGTGCAGTAGCCCAGCTGGAACTTCTCGATGATGTCGTCGCGGAAGCCGCGGCTGCGGAAATAGGCCATGCCGACGTTGCGCCCCTCGTCGGTCTGCCGCAGGGTGCGGCGGAAGTAGTCGCAGGCCCACTGGTTGACGACGAACAGGCTCTCGCGCTCGCTTTGCGCGGCCTTCTCTTCACCCGTCAGTTCGCGTTCCTTGATTTCGATGCCGTATTTCTTGGCCAGGAAGCGCAAGGCGTCGGGGTAGCTGAGCTGTTCGTGCTCCATGATGAAGTGGACGGCATTGCCACCCTTGCCGCAGGCGAAGCATTTGCAGAGGCCCTTGGCGGGCGAGACGTAGAACGAGGGCGTCTTGTCGTCGTGGAAGGGGCAGAGGCCCACGTAGTTGACGCCGCGCTTGCGCAGGGTCACGAAGTCCGACACGACATCGTAAATCTGCGCCGCGTCCAATATCCGGTCTATGGTGGCTTGGTCTATCATACGGAGTACAAAGGTACGGGTTATTTCCGAGATTCCGTCCGGTTGGGGCGAATTTAATGCCTTGTTCGACCCCACTCGTGGGGTACAGTTGCATCCCGCGGGTGGGCCGCGACCGGACCCTTTACTTCAGCTTCTCGCGCAGGCGCGTCAGGTACTGCTTCATGCCGTCGGCATCCTTCTTCTCGATGATTTCGAGCAGGTTCTTCAGCTCCGTGCGGATGTTGGCCACCTGGGCGGGCGTGCGGGGGTTGAAGAGGATTTCCTGCAGCAGGTAGTCGTCCTCGTTCAGCAGGCCGCGGGCAATGGCCATGTGCTTCTTGAAGGTGGTGCCCGGCGCGTCCTGGTGCTTCATCACGGCGGCGAAGACGAAGGTCGACACGAAGGGGATGGACAGGGAGTAGGCCACCGTCTCGTCGTGCTCGTCGAACGTGTATTCGAAGATGTTCAGCTTCAGCGTCTGGTAGAGGTCCTTGAAGAAGATGCGGCCCAGGTGGTCACCTTCGGTGATGATGATGGCGTTCTCCGTGCTCAGGTTGTTGAGGCTGGCAAACGTGGGGCCGAACATGGGGTGAGTGGACACGTAGCGGAAGCCGCTTTCCTTGTAGAAGGCCTTCAGACCGGTCTTCACGGAGGCGATGTCGCTCAAGATACAGTCCTTGGGCAGCACGGGCAGCACCTGGCGGAAGGCTTCGAGGGTATATTTTACCGTGGCGGCGTTGATGACCAGCTCGGGTTCAAATTCCTTTATCTCGTCCAGCGTGGTGAAGCGGTAGGTGTTGTAGACGAAGCGCAGCTGGTGCGGGTTGACGTCGAACACGGCCGTCTCGTGCTGGAAACTCAGTACGTCGTTGAAGAAGGAGCCCATCTTTCCGGCTCCGAGGATCAGGATTCTCATGATAAAATGAAGAATTAAGAATGAAGAATTGAAAATGAAGAATTAAAAATGAAGAATGAAGAATTTTTCTGAGGGCGTTCGGGCACCGCGCAGCCCTAATTCTTCATTCTTCGTTCTTCATTCTTCATTTGTTAATGATTTCCATTTGCTGTCTTACACTTTCTTCGTGTATGGCTTCGAACACTTTTTTGATAAAGTCGGCATCCATGCCGCACAAGGCGCCTTGCGAGCCACGCTTCTCCAGAATCTCGTTGTAGCGGCCCGTCTGAAGGATGGTCATGCCGTGCTCCTTCTTGTAGGTACCAATTTCGCGGGCCACGCGCATACGCTTGGCCAACACTTGGATCAGGTCGTCGTCACATTCGTCAATTTGCTTGCGCAGTTCGTTCAGGTTTTCAGTGCTCTGGTTGGTTTCGCGGATGACGAGCAGGTTCAGAATGTAGTCCAGAATGTCAGGCGTCACCTGCTGTGCAGCGTCGCTCCAGGCGCAGTCGGGGTTGCAGTGGCTCTCCACGATGAGGCCGTCGAAGCCCAGGTCCATGGCCTGCTGGCACAGCGGGGCTACCAGCTCACGCTTGCCGCCGATATGGCTCGGGTCGCACAGGATAGGCAGGTTGGGGATGCGGCGGCGCAGCTCGATGGGGATGTGCCATTGCGGCAGGTTACGGTAGATGCGCTTGTCGTAGGCCGAGAAGCCGCGGTGGATGGCTGCCAGCCGTTTCAGTCCGGCCTGGTTGATGCGCTCCAAGGCACCGATCCACAGCTCGAGGTCGGGGTTTACGGGGTTCTTCACCAGCACGGGGATGTCCACGCCCTTCAGCGCATCCGCTATCTCCTGCATGGCAAAGGGGTTGGCTGCCGTGCGTGCACCTATCCACAGGATGTCGATGCCGGCTTTCAGAGCCTCGAACACGTGCTTGGCCGTGGCCACTTCGGTGGATACGTACATGCCCGTCTCCTGCTTCACTTCCTTGAGCCAGGGCAGTCCGTCCACACCCACGCCTTCGAAGCCTCCGGGCTTGGTACGGGGTTTCCAGATGCCGGCGCGGAATATCTTGATACCGCGTGCGGCCAGTTGGCGTGCGGTTTCCATCACTTGTTCTTCAGTCTCGGCGCTGCAGGGGCCTGCAATCACCAGCGGGCGTTTTTCGTCCACGCCCGGAAGCGTAATTTTCTCTAAGTCGAGTTCCATAACGATTGAATTTAGAATGATGAATGAAGTATGAAGAATTTGCTATGTTGGCCTTTTCGTTCTTACGGATTCATCATTGTATGTTCTTATGTTTATTAATTGTTCTGTGGTTTACGAATGATGCGGTTGGGAATTCTTCGTTCCTCATTCTTCATTCTTCATTTTCCTGATTCTCTCCAGCGCCTCTTCTAGCTTCGCGTCCTTGCAGCAGAGCGAGATGCGGATATAGCGTGCGCCGTTCGAACCGAAGATGAAGCCGGGAGTGATAAAGACGTGGGCCTCGTGGAGCACGCGTTCGGTCAGTTCCTCCACGTCCTTGCACGAGTCGGGAATGCGGCCCCAGAGGAACATGCCCACCTGCCGTTCGTCGTAGGTGCACCCCAGCGTGTGCATGATTTCTCCGGCCAGCCGGCGGCGGTTGCGGTAGTTGCGGTTGTTGCCTTCGTACCAGTCGGCGTCGGCCTCGAGGGCGGTGGCGGCGGCCAGCTGCATGGCGCGGAACATGCCGCTGTCGATGTTGCTCTTCACCTTCAGTACCCACCCGACGAACTGCGGGTTCGAGGCCAGCATGCCGATACGCCAGCCCGGCATGTTGTGGCTCTTGCTCATGGAGTTGAACTCGATGCAACACTCTTTGGCGTCCGGCACGCTGAGGATGCTCAGCGGATGGTCGTTCAGGATGAAGCTGTAGGGGTTGTCGTTCACGATGATGATACCTTTCCGGCGGGCGAAGTCCACCAGACGCTCGTAGAGTTCAGGTGTGGCGGGCGCACCTGTCGGCATGTTGGGATAGTTGGTCCACATCAGTTTGACGCGGCTTGTGTCCAAAGCCTCCAGCTGCTCCCAGTCGGGCATCCAGCTGTCTTCCTCCTTCAGGTTGTAGTTCACCACTTCGGCGCCCAGTATTTTGCTTAGGGAGGTGTAGGTGGGGTAGCCCGGATTGGGTACCAGTACCTGCTCGCCTGGGTTTACAAAGGCCAGCGTGACGTGCAGGATACCTTCCTTCGATCCGATGAGCGGTTGTATCTCGGTCTGCGGGTCGAGCTCTACACCATACCAACGCTTGTACCACGCGGCGAAACTCTTGCGCAGTTCGGGGATACCCACGTAGGGCATATATCCGTGACCGTCGGGGTTCTGTGCCGCTTCGCATAAGGTCTCTATGGTTTTGGCCGAGGGAGGCATGTCGGGGCTGCCGATGCCCAGGCTGATGACATCCATGCCCTGTGCGTTCATCTGGGCTACTTCCTTCAGCTTGCGCGAGAAGTAGTATTCGCTGACCGAGGCCAAGCGGTCGGCCGGCTTGTAGTTTGTAGTTTTATTACAGTGTTGATTTTCCATCTTCGTATTCTCCTAATATCTTTAATTCTTTGGTCAGTGGGCTGATGGCGGCAAGCGCCTGTTTGTATCTCAAGAGTTGGTCGAACATGACGTCAACGTAGAACTGGTATTCCCATTCCCGTCCGATGATGGGCAGTGACTGGATTTTGGTCAGGTTGATGCGATAGAATGAGAGAATGGACAGTACTTGCGAAAGGCTCCCCTCGGTGTGGGGCAGGGTGAATACCAGACTGGCCTTGTTGGGTTCGCGGTTGCGGTGGCGGTTCAGTTCGTCCACCTGCCATGGGTCTGCCACTACAAGGAAGCGGGTGAAGTTGTGCTTGTTTGTTTCGATGCCCTCCTGCAAGACCTTCATGCCGTAGAGTTCGGCTGCGGCTTTCGAGCAGATGGCGGCGTGCCCTTTCAGGTGTTCCTTTTTGATGATTTCGGCACTGAGGGCGGTATCTTCGCCTTCCACCACCTTGATATTCGGATGTTGGCTCAGGAATTCGCGGCATTGCATCAGGGCGATGGGGTGCGAGTTGACCTCGGTGATGTCGTCCCAGTCTTCTTCGGGCAGGCAGACGAAACTGTGCGAGATGCGCAGTTTGTGTTCGCCGATAATTTGCGTACCGCTCTGTCGCAGCAGTTCGTTGTTGTAGAGCAGGCTTCCTGCAATGGTGTTCTCGATGGCCAGCATGCCGATGACCTGGCTGTCGTGGCGGATGGACTTGAACACGTCTTCAAACGTAGCGCAGCAGATCAGTTCGATGTCTTCGCCTTCGAAGTACCGGTGTGCTGCAATGTCGTGGAAGGAACCCAGTGTTCCCTGAATGGCTATTCGTTTCATATCGTTGTATTAACAAAAAATCCCGCTTCCAATCAATGGGAGCGGGATCCATATCTTTTATTTCAGTTCTCTATTCAGTTCTTAAGCGTCACTGTCACTTGACACATACAAACTCCCGCTCTACTTTGTGGCTAAAGTAAAAGTAAAAGAAGAAGTAATATGCGTAAGTAAACAGGTTCATATCTTGCTTTTGTTGTTATTTCGTCGGCAAATGTAATGCTTTTCTTTGAAATGCAAACAATATTCTATGTTTTTTTTTGAAAAACGTATCAATTTTACTTTTTCAGTACCTGCACGTCCACTTGTACGGGGCGGTGGTCCGATGCGACGCTCTCCGGCAGGACGCTCTGTTGCAGCACCTTGAATTCGTATCCGTTTGCCGTATACCCGTAGATGTAGTCGATACAGCAGTCGGGACGGTCGGCTGGGAATGTATATGCAGTGGTGTCGTTCAGTGCGGTGAAGTGTCGGCCCAGTTCGAGCTGGGGGAACTCAGTGGGTTGGGAATTCATATCACCTGCCAGCAGGACGGGTTTGTGGTAGCCTTCCACCGCTTTCAGAATGTTCTGTACAGCTGTCAGCTGGTCTTCGGGCGTCAGTGACTGGTGGGTGGCGCAGAACACGTAGTCCTTGAATTCGGCCACAATCATGGTTCGCTGTTCTTCGCGTCCGGGCATAGAGATTTTCTTGTAACTCAATGGCTGTTCCTTGGACAGCAATCCGATGCCGTAGCTGCCTCCCTGAAAGGGAATGGCTGAGGCAAAAAGGCCGTGCATGCCGGTGAGCGTTTCCAGTTCTTTCAGGGCGTAGACGCCATCGTTGCGTTGGGTTATACTGTCCAGTTCCTGAAGGGCTACTACGTCTGGTGCGGCCTGCTTGATAATGTTCGCAATGCGGTTGTAGTCATGTACGTTGTCCAGCCCGATGCAGTTGTGCACGTTGTAGGACATGATGCGCAAGTTTGTTGGATTTTGTCCGCAGGAACATAGTCCACAACACAGGGCGAATGCATAAACCAATAACTGTTTTTTCATGATTGTTTCTGGGTTTATAAGGTTGCTTCGTTGTCTGCAGGGTAGACTACACCCCATTCCTGCCGGAGCTGGTCGAGCAAACGCATGATTGCAAGCGTTTCGGCATGGGGCATGGCTGGAGTTTCCAACAACCCTCTGCGCAAAGCGTCGATAGAAGCCTGTACCTCGTATTCGTAGCCGCTGATTTGGGGCGGGCAGTCGTAAATCTTCACCAACTGGTGGTCTGTATCGTAGATGGCGGCCTGTTGCGGATTGTTGATATTGTCCACTACGATATATCCCTTTTCGCCTGAGATGATGCCCTGGCGGTCGTTAGCACAGTTGGCTGTGACCTGCATCACGGCCATATTGCCGTCGGCATAGCGAAAAGAAATGCTTTCCTGAAGGTCTACACCGTTGGCGTTTTTCACGCAGTGTGACTGGATATCTTCGATGTCAGTACCGAATATCATGCGGGCGAAGTTGATGGGGTATACGCCCAAGTCGAGCAGGGCGCCTCCACACAATTCGGGTTTGGCGATTCGTTCTTTATAAGCGATGGAGTAGCCCAGGCTGGCGGTCAACATGTGTGGACGGCCGATGACTCCGCTAAATACCAGTTCACGAATGGTGTTGGAGAAAGGCATGTAACGTGTCCAGATTGCTTCGGTGATAAATATGTTGTGTTCTTTGGCCAACCGTAACAGTTCTTCAGCCTGACGTGCATTGGCGGTAAAAGCTTTTTCGCACAATACGGCTTTCCCGTTCAGGATACACAGGCGGGCGTGTTCGTGGTGATGAGAGTGGGGAGTGGCAATGTAGACCAAATCTACCTGAGGGTCAGTAGCCAGCTCTTCATACGAGCCGTAAGCCTGTTTGAATCCCCATTCCTTGGCGAAAGCTTTGGCGCGGATTTGTTCGCGTGATGCAACTGCATAGCAGTTCACGTCTTTCATCTGTTGTAGGGTGGCAGCCATCTTGGCGGCGATATGTCCGGTACCCAGGATGGCTACGTTGTTTCGTTCTTTACTCATAGTGTTTGGTTTTGTTCTCTGATAGCGTATGAAGGGGTTAGAGTCCCAAAATATCGGTTTGTCTTCCTCCGGGCTGGTTGTTGTATTCACCGTTGAATGCTTCGCTTTCCTTCGGGTTTAGCTCCAGCTCCTTTTTCATATCTTCTGTGGCTCCTTCTTTGTCACCGTTCAGTAACTTGGCCCGACCACGTTCATGGTACGCTTTAGCGAAGTTGGGATTCAGTTCGATAGCTTCATCAAAGAGGGCGATCGCTTCTGTCATTTTTTTCTGTCCAATATACAGTTGTCCCAGGTACAGATACGCCTGTTCGTTGAACGGATTGTCTTCTGTCACTTTGCGGAAGTCGGCCTCGGCTTCTTCCAGTTGTCCGTTGGCTTCTTTTATGCGGCCGCGGAGCAATAAAGCGTTCTCTTCATCGGGGTCCTGGCCCAATATGGCTTCGATATCTTCTGCGGCTTCTTTGTATTGTTGCATCTTTATCAGCGCTTCGGCACGCAGCAGACGTGCTTCGGTGAAATCGTCTTTTAGCAGGATCGCTTTTGTCAGATGGGCAATGCACATGATCCCGTCACCCTGTCCGTCTGTCGCTTTGCCTAGCAGATAATGTGCCATTGCGTTGCCTTCTTCGATGGCAATGGCTTTTTGGGCAGCTTCAGCCATGGCCGGATAGTCTTCTTGTACAAAACATACATTGGCCAGGTTCAGGAAGGTATTGGTGTGAGTCGGTTCGATTTGCGCCATGCGTTCCAGCAGACGGCGTGCCTCGGCCAGCTGGTTGGTCTGTATATAGACCTGTACCAGATACCCCATGGTCTCGAAATCTTCCTGCAGGGCCAACGCTTCCTGGAAGCATTTGATAGCATAGTCGGCACGTCCCATGCGTTGGGCACGCATACCGTCGTATTTGAATATATCGAAGTTCTTTTGTTTGTTCTTCTGTTGCTCCTCTTCCGGATTTGAGGGCTTTCCTGAGAAAAATGACTTGAAAAATCCCATAGCTGTTTCTGATTAATTGCGGGACAAAAGTAATGAATTATTTTCTGATTTGCAGCATTCCGTTATGGGTAAATATTTGTTTGTCGTCCATCATTTGACGTAAAGTCTCCGCCAGCAGGTCTTTCTCTACAAGAAGCTGGTCGGCTAAGGCGGCCGGTGTAAGGGAATGGCCGCTCAGGCAGTGTAAGACTCTACCAGACAGACTGTCAGCTTGTTTGTCTGTTGTGATTTTGTGTCTGAGTCTGAGGCAGGTGTCACATTGGCTGCAGTCGTGTTCGTTCTGTTCGCCGAAGTAGTGCAGTAGCATGCGGCTGCGGCAGGCCGTATCGTTGGTGACGTATTCGAGCATCGCTTTGATACGTTGCTCGTAGCGTGCTTTCCGTTCTTCGTAGACGGCAGGCGGGATGTTCAGCCGGTTGCTTTCCACACGTTCGCGTGTATAGATGATGTAAGGTGTCTTTTTGCGGGGGATGTAGCTGACAATACGTCGTCGGGAGAGTTCCTTCAGCATTTCGTAGACCTGCCGCTGTGTAAAACCGGTACGTATGGCCAGTGTCTCTTCACTGATGAAGGCATAGTCTGTAAACAGGCCGGTGTAAGAGCGTAGAGCCGCCTGGATGAGGCGGTCCATGTCCTCTCCCAGTTCGCGTAACCTGTACAGTTCCTCACGCCCAACGCTGAAAAGCAGGCGCGAAGCGTTGTCCTGTTCGTCGGTATATTCCAGGTAGCCGGCTTGTGTCAGGATTTTCAGGGCACTGTCTACGGGGACAGGAAAGTATTTGAACTTGCGGCAGAAGTCCTCGATGTCGAACTCCCTTACACAGCCCAGTCCGTCGCCCATGGCCATCTCATAATAATATTGCAGGTGTTCGTAGACGTCGCGAATGTAGTCTTTTTCCGGAAAGTTGTCGGGGATGCGCTTGCGCAGCGTCGTGCTGTCCGATTGGGCGTAAAGGATAATGGCATAAGCTTTTTGTCCGTCGCGGCCTGCACGGCCCGCTTCCTGGAAGTAGGCTTCGATGGAGTCGGGCAGATCCAGGTGAATGACCAGCCGTACGTCGGGCTTGTCGATGCCCATGCCGAAGGCATTGGTGGCTACCATGACGCGGCTTTCGCCCTTTTGCCACCGCTGTTGGCGGATGTCCTTCACGGCGTCGTCCAGTCCGGCGTGGTAGAAGTCGGCAGTGATGCCCTGCTGTTGCAGCCATTCGGTCACCTCCTTGGTACGCCGGCGGTTGCGTACGTAGAGGATGGCACTACCCTCCATGCGTTGCAGGATATGCAGCAATTCGCTGGCTTTGTTTTCCGTTTGTCGCACCACGTAGGCAAGGTTGGTCCGCTCGAAGCTCATACGGAATACGTTCTCCTTGCGGAACTCCAGTCGCTGTTGGATATCCTTTACCACTTCCGGTGTGGCGGTGGCGGTCAGGGCCAGGATAGGTACGTCCGGCAGCAGGTGGCGCACTTCGGCTATCTTCAGGTAGGCCGGGCGGAAGTCGTATCCCCATTGCGAAATGCAGTGGCTCTCGTCTACCGTAATCAGGCTGATTTTCATTCTGGACAGCTTGATGCGGAAGATTTCCGTGTCCAGCCGTTCGGGTGAGATGTAGAGGAACTTGTAGTTGCCGAAGATGGCGTTCTCCAGCGTTGTGATGATGTCCTGGCGGTTCATACCCGAGTAGACAGCCAAGGCCTTGATACCTCTTCGTTTCAGGTTCTGCACTTGGTCTTTCATCAGGGCGATGAGTGGGGTGATGACCAGACACATGCCTTCCTGTGCCAGGGCAGGCACCTGGAAGGTGACGGACTTTCCGCCGCCCGTCGGCATCAGGCCCAGCGTGTCGCGTCCCTCGCCGATGCTGCGGATGATGTCCTCCTGTATGCCGCGGAAGGAGTCGTAGCCCCAGTATTGCTTTAAGATTGCCTGATAGTCCATGACTGCGAAAATCCGTGTCATCCGTGCCTGCTGAAGTCAGTTCGGCTTGATGTCCTCTATCTGGAGCTGCACTTCGCCCCGCTTGTGGGTATTTTCCTCGATGGTGTAGCAGATGTCGAACGAGCGCTTCGTCTTGATGTAGCGCACGTGCGAACTCTGTCCGAAGGCGATGCCGTTCATCACGTTGTTCGACTTGTTGTCCACCAGCTCCAGCTTGATGTGCTCCTGGTCGCGGCCCACCACCTTGCTCGTGCCGTAGTCGTAGACGTTGTGGGTGCAGAACACCGGCTTTGCGTTCTCCGGCCCGAAGGGGTTGAACTTCTTCAGGTCGCTGAAGAACTTGGGCGTGATGTCTCTGAAGTCTATTTCGGCGTCGATGTCGATCACGGCGCTGGTCTGTTCCGGCAGGATGTGCTGCGACACGAATTCCTCGAACCGTTCGGTAAAGGCGGGCACGTTCTCCACCTTCATCGACAGGCCTGCGGCATAGGTGTGGCCGCCGAAGTTTTCGAGCAGGTCGCGGCAGTACTCGATGGCCTTATAGACGTCGAACCCCGACACGGAGCGGGCCGAGCCGGTGGCCATGTCGTTGGTGCGTGTCAGCACCACGGCGGGGCGGTAGTAGATTTCAGTCAGACGTGAGGCTACGATGCCGATGACGCCCTTGTGCCAGGCTTCGTTGTAGAGCACGATGGAGCGGCGGTCGGCCAGTCCCTCCAGCCCTTCCACAATGTGGTTGGCCTCTTCGGTCATGCTCTTGTCAAGGTCCTTGCGTGTCTCGTTGTACTGGTTGATCTGGCTGGCCTTCTCGCGGGCGGTGGAGAAGTCCTTCTCCGTCAGCAGATCCACGGCTTCTTTGCCGTTCTGGATGCGTCCCGAGGCGTTGATGCGCGGCCCTATCTTGAAGACAATGTCGCCGATGGTCAGTTCCTTGTCCGCCAGTCCGCAGACGTCGATGATGGCCTTCAGCCCGATGCTGGGGTTGCTGTTGAGCTGCTTCAGGCCGTGATAGGCCAGGATACGGTTCTCGCCCATGATGGGCACGATGTCCGAGGCGATGCTCACGGCCACCAGGTCGAGCAGGGGAATCAGGTGATGGAACTCGATACCATTGCTCATCGTAAAGGCTTGCATGAATTTGAAGCCAACACCGCAGCCCGACAAGTGTTCGTAGGGATAGGTGTTGTCTTCGCGCTTGGCGTTCAGAATGGCCACGGCAGGTGGCAACACCTCGTCGGGCACGTGGTGGTCACAGATAATGAAGTCGATGCCTTTCTCCCGGGCATACGTAATTTCCTCTACGGCTTTGATGCCGCAGTCCAGCACGATGATGAGTTTCACGCCTGTCTCCACGGCGTAGTCCACTCCTTTGTAGGATACCCCGTAGCCTTCGTTGTAGCGGTCGGGGATGTAATAGTCGATGTTCGAATAGAACTGTTGGATAAACTTGTAGACCAGTGCCACAGCGGTGGTACCGTCTACGTCATAGTCTCCGTAAATCAGAATCCGTTCTTTCTTTCCCATAGCCTTGTTCAGGCGTGCCACGGCCACGTCCATGTCCTTCATCAGGAACGGGTCGTGCAGGTCGGGCAGTTGCGGGCGGAAGAATTTCCGTGCAGCGGCAGCTGTTGTGATGCCGCGTTCGATGAGCAGTTGGCCAAGTATGGGGCTAATGCCCAGCTCCTGCGCCAGTTGCCGGCTTGCTTCTGCCTGTTCGGGTGTTATGGGTTGATAATTCCATTTGTGAGTCATTTTATATATTATTTTTTCTTTTTCCAGTCTCGGGTGTCGGGGCGGGCGAAAAGTGCCTATTTCTCCAACAAGTCGTAAAGGTAGCAAAAACTCTTGAAAGAAGGATGAAAAGAACATAAAATCTTTCTTAACGGGTGGAAATAGAAGGACGGGAACGGTTGGAAGCGGCTAAAAGGCATGCGAGGAGATAAATATGCCTTTCACTCCCTTATGGTTGCTATCTTGCTGCACAACCTGCTGATTTTCAATGCCGCCACAGATGCCACAGATAGTTGCATTAAAATTATTGAGCCAATTAAATAAATAGGCTGCCTTTAAAGGTAGGTCATTTATTTATTTTCACGCGTAATGTTTACACAATCATCTGTGGCATCTGTGGCGGCATTGAAAATCAGCAGCTTGTGCAGCAGGATGATTTGTCCCTGCTTCTCTATATGTTTTCTCGTTTTTCAAAAAAGGGGTGTTGTGTGCCTTGACGACGTGCTTGCTGACCCTCTGACGCCGTGCTTCGTCAGCCCCTCAGGAAGCACTGCATGACACCCTCACGCAGCACTTCGTCAGGACCTCATGCAGCACTTCGTCAGACGGAGTGGGGGAATCGGGTGGGAATTTCAGTGTTTTTATTATTTTTGCCGGAAAATAAAAATGTTTGTCTTATGCTTGCCTTCATATCCTGTGCCAAGACCATGGCTGCCCGCTGCACCCTGCGCGTGCCGCAGCTGACCACACCCTGCTTTGAAGCCGAGGCGTTGCAGAACGCCCTCAGCCTGTCGCAATACTCCGCTGGCGAGCTGGAGACCCTGCTGCGGGTCAACGCGAAGATAGCCGCCGAAAACCGCCTGCGCTACCACGACTTCTGCTCGGAAGAGAACCGCCCGATGCCCGCCATCGGAGCCTATACGGGGGCGGTGTTCAAGCGCATCGCGCCGCGTGACTTCACGGCCGACGACTTCGCCTTCGCGCAGGACCACCTGCTCATCACCTCCTTCCTCTACGGCCTGCTGCGCCCGCTGGACGGCATCCGGCCCTACCGGCTGGAGGGCGACGTCTGCCTGCCCGAACGGGGCGGGCTGTCGATGTTCGACTACTGGAAACCGCTACTGACGGACGTGTTCATCGAAGCCGTCAGGCAGCAGGGCGGCGTGTTGCTCAACCTGGCCAGCGGCGAGATGAAGAATCTCTTCGACTGGCGGCGCGTGGAGCGCGAGGTGCAGGTCGTGACGCCCGAGTTCCAGGTGTGGAAGGGCGACCGGCTGACGACGGTGGTCATCTATGCCAAAATGTGTCGGGGCGAGCTGACGCGCTTCTTCCTGAAGAACCGCCTCACCCGCCCCGAAGAGTTGCGTGGTTTCGAATGGGAGGGTTTCGCGCTCGACGAAAGCCGGAGCACGGACACCCACCTGCTGTTTACTGCCTGATGGTGACCATTGTGGCGCCGAACCCGTATTCCTGGAAGGAGGCATCCTGCGCCTTGCAGGCCGGGTACTTGCGCTTCAGCTCGTCCAGCAGCGCACGGCGCAGCACACCGTCGCCCTTGCCGTGGATGAAGACGATGCGCTGCTCGCGCTTGTTCTTGTATTGCTCCATCACCTCGCGGAACTTGTCCAGCTGGTAGTTCAGCATCTCGCCGTTGGTCATGCCGCGGGTGTCGTCCAGCAGTTCGCCGATGTGCAGGTCCACCTCGATGATGTCATTCTTGCCTCCTCGCTTGGCTACAGTCTGCGGCTTGCGGGGCGCGTTGTCGACAGCCCGTTTCTGTAATAAGGCTTCCTGAATGTCTTCGGCCGACACATATACCTGCTTGGCGGGCTGGTCGTCCTTGACTACGTCGTAGAGCAGGGCCGGTGTCTCGAAGAAGTCGGTCTGTTGGAAGGTATGCAGCTTGTAGAACTTCACCACATCGATGCGCAGCTCCACGCTGACGGCAGGCTTCAGCTGGAAGGAACGGCGGTCCTTGAAGGCCACTAGCTGCACGGCCACGCGCTCCAGGTCGTTGAGCGAAGCCTTCTCGAACTCTTCGAGCAGCAGCTTCGTGTTGGGCTCTATCAGTCCGTGCGAACGTACGGTCCATGCCTTGCCCTCGGCGCCCAGGTAGGTGTAGTAGAGGTAATAGTTGCTGTCGTTTATCAGGTAGCTTTCGAAGGACGTGGTACTCACCGCCTTGCTGTCGGTGGGTACAAAGGCCAGGTGGACGTTGAGCGTGTCGCCGCCCTTCATCTCCGGTTGGCGGTAGACCGACACCTGAGGCTTCTCCACACGGTGCAGCGGCTGTTCGGCCGGTTGCGGTGCGGCCGGGCGGGCCGGCTGTTCCTCGGCCTTCTTCTGTTGGGCCTTGGCGGCCTTCGAGGCGGGAGTCGGTACGTTGTAGTCGTCCGTCTCTATCACCACCACTTCACTGATGTGCATCGGGATGTCGAACCCGTCGGCGTCTTCCACCAACACGATGTCCTTTCCCTGAAATCCGGTGACCTTTCCGCCACCCACTTCGCTCAGAAAGCGAACTTTGTCTCCTATCTTTATCATATCTTTTCTGTTTTAAGTGTAATCCGGCAAGAGGCTGTTTACCCTGTCTGCTTCTCTTCGGGGCAAAGGTACGGCAAACGCGGGGAAAGACAAAGCGGAAACCGAAGTTTCGTCATTCTTCCTGTTCCGGACGGAGTACGTAGCCTTGCTTGGGCAGGAGGGCAATCTCCATTCCGCTGTCTGCTGCCAGGTATTTCCGCAGGTGGCTTATGCAGTTCATCAGGCTCTGTTCATTGGGCGTTTCCGTCTTTTCCCACAAGGTTGCTTCGATGAGTTTTTTCTCTACTGCCTGTTCCCGATAGGCAGCCAGCAGTTTGAGCAGCCTGTATTCCATGTGGCTCAGGCATTTGACGGGTTTCCCGCTCCGGCTGTCAGTCAGTTCCCGTGTGCGGCAGTCCAGCCTCAGTCTGCCTATGGGGATGGATGTATGGCTGGTACGGACGGCATACCGCCGGATGTATCCGGTCAGCTCCTCCATGTCGAACGGTTTCTTCAGATAACTGGTGGCACCGGTCTCCAGTCCTTGCCGGATGGTGGTTCCATCCGTGTACGAGGATACAAAAATCAGGGGCACGTCGGGTAACAGTGCACGCAGCCGGGGCGCCGTTTCGATGCTGCTTTCCGTCCCTATCTGTACGTCCAGAAAGATGATGTCGGGCATGCAGGCGGTCGCTCTGGCCGTCAGTCCCTCCAGCGAGTTCTGGTAGAACACATCATAACCTTCCGCCTGGAGCGCGGTGCCCACCACCTGCCCCAGCAGGAGGTCGTCGTCCACGAACAATACTTTTATTTTTTCTGTCTTTTCCATTTCTTTTATTGTCAGGGTCTGTTTGTCTGTCTGCGGGGCAGGCGTATGCTGAAGGTACTGCCCGTTCCTTCCCGGCTTTCCACCCGGATATCTCCGCCGTGGGCACGGACCACGTAGCGGGCATAGGTCAGGCCGATGCCGTAGCCCTTCTGCGCGCGGCCTTCCTCGCGGGGCACCTGATAATATTCTCCGAAAAGCTTCTTCAGGCATTTGCGGGGGATGCCCCATCCGTTGTCCGTCACGCTGACCGTCACCCATCCTTCAGCGTCCTCTTCGAGTTTCACCGTGATGCGTACGCCTTCGTCCGAATACTTCAGGGCGTTTTCCAGCAGCTGGGCGAAGACGTTGCGCAGGCAGGCCGGGTCTGCCTCCACCTGTCCGTCCGCCAGCCGGTTGTCCGTCTCCAGCGTGTGCCGCTTGGCGGGCAGGCAGGCCCGGGTGTCCGCCGCAGCCTGTGCCAGCAGCGTGGGCAGGTCCGTCGGCTCCTTGTGCAGCACGAGCTTCCTCCGTCCGCCCCTTGCGGCGGTCAGGATGCGTTCGATGTCGTTTCTCAGCCGCTTCAGCCGTTCTTCCGCCTGTTGCAGGAAAGCCTGCTTCTGGCTGTCCTTCTCTTCCTTCTTCAGCCATCCCACGAGGGTGACCACGCCTGCCAGCGGTGTTTTCAGGTCGTGCACGGTGCCGTTCACCGCCGCCTCCCGTTGTTTCAGCAGCAGGTCCTTGCGCAGGATGACGAGGAATTGCCACACCAGGCAGCCCATCACCAGCACGGCCAGCGCGGCGGACAGCAGTACGGCATAAGTCATTTGCCGGAAGATGTCTGCCGAGGGCTTTTCCGAGAAGAGGCGGAGATAGAACCGGTCTTGTGTCCCGATGGGAATCGGAGGGGTGGACAGGCTGTGGGAGGAGGCGAGCAGGGTGGTGTCGCCGGCGTGGTCAAGGATTTGCTGTTTGTCGTAAAGGCAGATGCAATGACGGACTTTCTCTTTCATGCCTTTCTGATAGAGGCTGTCCAGTTTGTCCGCTTGCGGATAACTCCCTTGCTTCAGGAGCAGCATCTGGAAAAGTTGGGTTATTCCTTCGGATATACTATTTATTCTTTTCTTTTTTTTGATGGTAGCGATATCCGTACTGTCTCCCACTAAATTTTTGATTTCATCCGGACGGATGGGCTGGCTATCAGACAACCGTTTCTCATGCAAATCGTTTTTTCTTATTAACACTTCTTTTTCAATGGCTTGTGTGAAGCATGTCTCCATTTGATCTTCAAATTCCGATACGTGGGAGCGATACATCTTCTGAAGCCAGAACAGTTGTAATGCGATAATGGCAAAGATAGCGAGGGTTGTACCTAAAGCGTATTTCATGATATTGGGCAAGTCAGTTGGTTTTGTGGTTCCAAAAGTAGGAATAAGGAATGTAAAAAGCAACGGATGATTCCGTTTTTTTCTAAAACAGTTGAACTATAGCCAAAGCCTAATCAAAATAGTGAATTTTGATTAGGTAAAGATTAGGTTTTAGTTAGGTATTATGTGGAATGAAGGCCCTATATTTGTAACAGTACTAATATTAAAAATAGTTGTAATATGTGACATTGAGAATTTAGTAGGATGGGTTTAAGGCAATGGCTCAAGAGAGGATTGTAGCTCCTTTACCTACATAGGACGGTTTTAATAATTGCTGTTCGTTGTTATTGGCTCTGCATGTGATAGGAGTCTAAATTAAAAAGAAATGAAAATAAGAGTACTATATAATGTGTTTATTGGATTGGCTATACTTTCCGTGTTGCTTATGGTAATTAACAAGCAATCCAATTATGTAATTAATGAATGGTATATCTCAGGGGGTTACATTATGATGTGGTTCTTTCTGTTCCTCTATACTGCAAGCAAAGCGTTTGAAGAAAAAAGGAAGGAAATGAAAGGTTATGTCCCCTGTATCCTTACTTTTTTAGTATTCTTATTGAATGTCGTTTATGCATTTTGTTTGAAGCCTTAATTACAGCTTATTGTTAGGGCACCTGTTTTGCCAGGCTATTCCTTTGTCGTTTCTGATTTCTCTTTATAATATTCCGTTTAAGAAAGTGTATAAATCGTTCTTTGGATAGAAGAGATACTAATCTAGACTTAATCTTTACCTAATCAAAATAGTGAATTTTGATTAGGTGAAGATTAGGTTTTAGTTAGGTGTTATATGGTTGATAGCCTGTATCTTTGTGGAAGTAATCAGAAAACAGAATAATGGTATGAAAAGTGGAATTTGGTACGCATTGCTCATTGCTTGCAATTTGGTCTTGTGTGGTGTTCTTTTTTATAAGAACGTACAGGTGAGTGAGTGTGTAAAACAGAAATTGGAGTTTGGTGATTCCATACAATCATTGAACTCAGAGAATCTGAGGTTACTTGAACATACATCGCTGTTATATACATACGGCGATTTTAACCGGATTGATAATATCCGGTTGAAAAATGAGAAGGGGAAAATATTGTCACTCTCAGAGTTGGTTTCATCGGGTTACAAATTGATTGTTCGGTTTCGGAGAACTCATTGCCTATTGTGCGTGAAAGAATTCAGTGAACTATTGAACAGACATTTACAGAATGCTGAGCAGGTGGTTTATGTCATTGATGAGGAAGTAAGGAAGAACTTGGATTTTTATAAGACCTATCTGAACTTGAACGGATTGATTTGTGTGACCGAAAAGGTGGACGAACGGATAGACAATGAAGGTCGTCCTTATGTGTTTCGTATAGGGGGTGATTTGTCGGTAGACTATTTGTATTTTCCGATGTCTGGTATGTCCATAGTGTCCAATTTGTATATAGAAGAAGTGGTAAAGGAAATATAGTAAACTAATTAAAAAAAAGCGTATGAAAAAAATTGTTTTTTTAACGGTGTCAGTGCTGGTACTGACTGTCAGTATGGTCATAGTTTCTACTTCTTGTTCGCAAGAAGATGAAATTCCGGTGGTAAATGTAGATCCGGAATTGAATGCCTTTTTCTCCACAAAGGAATATCTGGACTTCCAACGGGATAATTCCTTTATAACGGAGAATATGCTTTTGGATAAGGTGTATGTGGCAACTTTTCCGCGTGATATGAAGCAATATGTAATTCCTGTGATGGTGAACGGACATCTGAAGGGAAAACTGAATGTGTTTTCAAAGAATGGAGGAAAGGTTTACCATAGCCTTTACGAGGATTGGAGCGGCATGTCCGAAGAAACCGGAGGCTTGGTGAAAATCTCTGCCGCGGATGGACAGTATATATCCACGTTGAAATATACGAAGATAGGAGGAAGCAAATTTGAAGTGGTGATACAAGATGTGGCTTCTCCGGTAGGTGGCACAAAGCCGAAAACGCGGGTGGAATTTCCGGATCCAGATACGACGGGATATGCAGATTGTGTTGCACAATGTTATGCAGTTGCTAAAGAAAGTTGTGATAGTGATACGGGGTGCAAATTTATCTGTGATTTGTTAGATGCAATAGGAAAGTCGTGTGCAACTTTGTCAATAATGGCTGCTTGTGCAATTTATTGTGCTTAATAGAAACTAGTCGAGAATGACTCCTTTATCACTTTTTTTTTTCATAATAAAAAACGGAATAGTAAAGCTGAAAAGTATTGTAATAGAATAGAGTTTATATGGAATAAGGAACCAGAACTATTGGTTATCAGTACTCTACAACCTTAATTCGATATAATGTTTATATTCACTTTGAAAATTGTAATAATTATGAATACTAGTCTTGTCAAATTGTATGTAAGTGTGTTGATAGGTGCTTTTTTCCCGTTGGGAACTGTTATAGCTCCTTTCTTGTATTACTCGTTGGCCAAAACGAACGGTGCCGATGAACAGGTTGCTGAACTGCGGAAACACCTGAAGGATATTGTCAATTTCCAGATTCAGCTGTATCTCTTTGTCTTCATTTATATGGTTGTGTTTTGGTATCTCCAAATCTCATCCTATAACGAAAGGCAACATTTCGATGCCGGATGGATGTATGTGCCGGTGGTCCTGTATGTGATTTTTGCGATTTTGTATCCCCTGTTCATTGCCGTACATCTTAAGATTGGTAAACCGGGAAAACGGTATTATTACTCTTTAGTCAGATTCTTTTAGACCTGACTATTTCGTTGTTATCACCTTTTTGTCTGTTTGCGGGGCAGGCGTATGCTGAAGGTGCTGCCCGTTCCTTCCCGGCTTTCCACCCGGATGTCTCCGCCGTGGGCACGGACCACGTAGCGGGCATAGGTCAGGCCGATGCCGTAGCCCTTCTGTGCGCGGCCTTCCTCTCGGGGCACCTGATAATATTCCCCGAAAAGCTTCTTCAGGCATTTGCGGGGGATGCCCCATCCGTTGTCCGTCACGCTGACCGTCACCCATCCTTCAGCGTCCTCTTCGAGTTTCACCGTGATGCGTACGCCTTCGTCCGAATACTTCAGGGCGTTTTCCAGCAGCTGGGCGAAGACGTTGCGCAGGCAGGCCGGGTCTGCCTCCACCTGTCCGTCCGCCAGCCGGTTGTCCGTCTCCAGCGTGTGCCGCTTGGCGGGCAGGCAGGCCCGGGTGTCCGCCGCAGCCTGTGCCAGCAGCGTGGGCAGGTCCGTCGGCTCCTTGTGCAGCACGAGCTTCCTCCGTCCGCCCCTTGCGGCGGTCAGGATGCGTTCGATGTCGTTTCTCAGCCGCTTCAGCCGTTCTTCCGCCTGTTGCAGGAAGGCCTGCTTCTGGTTGTCCTTCTCTTTCTTCTTCAGCCATCCCACGAGGGCAACCACGCCTGCCAGCGGCGTTTTCAGGTCGTGCACGGTGCCGTTCACCGCCGCCTCCCGTTGTTTCAGCAGCAGGTCCTTGCGCAGGATGACGAGGAATTGCCACACCAGGCAGCCCATCACCAGCACGGCCAGCGCGGCGGACAGCAGTACGGCATAAGTCATTTGCCGGAAGATGCCTGCCGAGGGCTTTTCCGAGAAGAGGCGGAGATAGAACCGGTCTTGTGTCCCGATGGGAATCGGAGGGGTGGACAGGCTGTGGGAGGAGGCGAGCAGGGTGGTGTCGCCGAAGCGGTTGACGGTATTCCCTGAGCCGTCTTGCAGGAGAATACATCTGTTCAGTCCTGCATGTTCCGGATGTCTTTCCTGTAGCAGACTGTCTATTGCGGGCAGGACTGGAAGCATACCCCGTTTCAGTAAAGCGTCCTGTTGCAGTTGTCCTATCAGTTCCGCCATGCTTCCGGCTACGTTCTTTGCTTTCAGTCGTTTGTAGTCCAGTGTATCTCCTTTGTGTGACGCTGCTTCTTCCGGAGTCATGTCGGCTTTGCTTTTTACGTAGAAACGGGGACGTTCGGGGTAGGCGAAAGAAGCGTTGCGGATGCCGGCTTCATCCATAATGGCTTCTTCAAAGCTTTGTTGCAGCGTGATTTGCCACTTCTCCAAATGTACCTTATACATTTCCCAAGTCCAAAAAAACTGGGCTGCCAGGATGATCAATATGGCGATTGTAGTAAAGATTGCGCTTTTTTTCATGCATTCATGGATTTTTTCATTAGATGCCTTGTTGAATAATGCGAATGTAGCAGAAATGTGCTTATAGAATACGATAACGGGTAGGAATATATCGTTTTTTAACATATATACTTTATTAATAGTTTCTGCTTGTCTCTTGTGATGAATCAGGTGAAAGATGCTTGTGAATCTTGCTTATCGGCAGTTAAGGGGGGAGTTCTCTTTCCGTTTAGCTCCTTTAACTCGGAATCGTATGAATCAACATGAAGGATGGTGAAGTTTCACGGGAACGGATTGAATGTGAGTGCGTTGCGTTGAAAGCAAGATATGGGCTGGTCGGGTGTCGGCGTAGAGACGCTTACGGTGTATCTCCGTGTGGAGTTTCACGCCTTCACCCCATCTTTCACCAAAACCATTTCATTGACAGCTGTTTAGGGGCTGTGAAACCGTGAAGGAGAAGGAGTACATCAAACAGACTTTTACCACAGATTATCCGAATCTGACAATCAGAGTTTCAGAAACAATCTGTGTGAATCCGAGTAATCTGTGGTGAGTTCTGATGCGTCCCCGTTTCCCCAGCCCAAGCCACCCGTTCAAGCTGGGAAAAGCAATGCTTTAAGCCGGACAAAGCATCGGTTTAAGCCGGACAAACGGTTGCTTTGCCCAGCCTGAACAACTACCTACATGACGACGCCAACTACCTACATTAGCCCGATAATATCCATAGTTAGTGAAATAACATTCCTAGTTAGCCTACACAAGATGGTATCTTGTGCACCCAAAGCGTGCTTGTTATCAGAGGGAACAAGCATGCTTCTCTTCATTATCTGACGCCGTGCTTCGTCAGGTTCTCATGTTGTATCTTGTTTGGGTGTAAGGACGTACCCTCTTGGGAGGTCACGTTGTATCTCGTCGGGCGCGGTGGCGACCTAATCAAAACCTAATCAAAAAAGTGATTTTTGATTAGGTGAAAATTAGGTTTTAGTTAGGGATTGTATCATTGATAGTCTTTACATTTGTGATAGTATTAACATTTAAAGATAATATCATTATGAGAAAGAAATTTTTAGCCCTGCGGGCAATCGGTAACATGGTCATGTATAGCTTGGCCTTGATTTGGGTTCTTATAGATGGTGAGTGGTATTGGATAGAAGGGGTGATGTAGGGATAATATTTTGTGTCATTAAAGTTTTATGTTGGATTAATAAATGAATTAAAATGAAAATATTAAATTTATTAATTGTAGTTTCTCTGTCTTTAATACAATTTTCTTGCCAGAATAATTCTTATAATGAATTGGCTGAGGACATTGAAAAAGCTCCATTGGTTGAAGTGGAAGAGGTGTGTTTGCAAGATTCAACCTCTTTTTTTCGGTTACAAAAATTTCTGGCAGATAATGATTTGAAGACAAAATCCTTATCGGAACTCTCCTTTGATATGGAATCAACAAAGGAGTTTCACATTAAAGGGACTGATATAAATTTCTACCTTGTTCCAGAAAATAGTTATGATATTTCGAAGTCAATGAATTATTCTTCCTGCTATATTGTTCAAGAAAAGCAGATTGTAGGCTTTTTAATTAAAGAGAATTTTGCGGAAAATGGAATAAAGGAAATAACGTATTATGATTTAAATCATAACCCTATAATACAGATAATAATGAACAATGAGAAAAAGAAGATTCAAACGAAGAGTTTTAGTATGCAGAAAAGAATTGTTACAAGATCTGAGTCATTTTCTGATAAAGGAGATTGTGTTGCAAAATGTATAGATTCTGTGTATACAGATAATGGATGGATGAGTGTGATTCTTTTTTGTGCAACAGCTTATTGTCCTAGTATTGTTGCTGGTGTTGCATTATGGTGCCTTGAGACATGTAATGAAATAATGGGGTAATATGAAAAACTTGCTATTACATTATGTAATCCTGTTGTTACCGTTTGGAATTTTACTATTATTGTTTGATTTCATTTCTTCTTATGTTTTTATTTTGTGTCTCTTTTTGTGGGCATTTGTTTATGTTCCTTTATTAAATGGTCGAAGATTATACAAAAAGGGAGTGATAAATAAAATGAAATGGATTCCATTTTTATACCTACGTCCAAAATGGTTTATAGAAGTTTATTTTAGACGTTAGATAATGTTTTCCCAATTTAAATACAGGTTTTATTAATAGCTTTAATTTGATTTGGAAATATACCCCTTTTACAAATCGGTTTTGTTTAGACTATGTAGAACCTGTTTTGTACTATTGTAATAATGGGTCGTATGAAAGGTATAAAGATTGTAATAATTATATTTTTGTTTCCTGGTTTATCCGGATGTCAGCATCGATTGGTACCTGTCTTGAAAGAATATATGGGGAAAGAGGTGCCGATACTGCAATGTCTTGATACATCAATATATGATAAATATAAGGTTGATTCTTTAGATTTTTATTTAATGGTTCATTGGGTTGATTCTACAAACTGTACTAAATGTCAATTACGTTTGGATTCTTGGATGTACCTATTAACGGATATGAATAAGTTATCAAGAAAAAAGGTAAAACTTCTATTCTTGACTTCTTTATATAATTTAGATAAGGTTAAAAAAGAAATAGTGCATACACCATTTTTCGTGGAAAAAATTGATTCTTCTCTTTTTACGAAGATTGGAGGAATGCTGGAGTATAGGGAACTGAATACTTTTCTCATAGATGAAAGACAAATTATAAGAATGATTGGAAATCCGATTAGAAGTCAAGCGATGAGAGATAATTATTTCCGTGTTATATTGGATCAATAAATATTGTATAAATGAGATATGTTTATATATGACTCTTCTGTCTTTTTCCAAGGTGGGAAAACTTTCGTTATGTGTTTTCTTGTGTATCCTTGCCGAAAATTTTTGGCAACAGCATGGACTATAGCAGTGGGAGAACCCACCCCTACGGGGGAAATCGTGGCATCTGTTTTAACAGTACTTTATGCTGGGGTTTGGTTGTATGAGGTTATTGTTTGTAGAGATACAGATGAGGAAGATTATTGTTATGAACGTTTTGAGGATTGTGTTTCGCCAATTCCAGATGGTTGTTCTCAATGTCTGCAATATTGTTTAGTAAATGGATATTGGCCCAGTTATTCAACCCATCAATGTTCTTAATCTTTAATCAATAGTTTGTCAAGGTCTCCTATTGTCTAAAAAGGAAACCTTAGTATTTAATATTATCAATTATGGAAGGTGTCAGAATAAGCAAAGATACGCATAGCTTGTATATTCCTACGGAAAATGAGTATTTCTTCCTTCATGTCTTTTGGTCAAAAGAAAGGCAAGGGCTTACTGCATATACTTGTGATAGGACCCAAGGCAAGAAGCGGATTTGGTTGAAAGGTCAAGACTTTCCTTTGGACGGAAAGTTGGAAATAAATGTTTGTGAAGTGACGAAGGAGTCGGTTCCCTTGGAGGTGATGGAGCATAAACTCCCCGTCAGACGTACGAAGTTGGAGATGTTTCACGAATTGGAAAAAGATTTGAAGGAGAAAGGGTTGTTATGAAAGGATTGAAAATCATGTTGAACGATACGATAACCTATGCGGGGATAGCGGATGGACTGGTGTCTGTCATTTTGACGAACAAGGAAGGGCCTTTGACTTTGTCGATAGGCGGTATGGAAGCTGATAGTCGGACTCATCATGTTTGGATGAACAAGGAGATTTGTCAAGGAGACCGGATAAGCATTAGTGGTATAGAGATGGATGAATGTCTGCTTTCTCCCTCGGAACTGAAGGTGTATCCTTTGTCTGATGAGGAGTTGCTGAAATGTTATGATCGGTTGAAGCAGGAGTTGGAAGACGAAGGCGTTTTGTAATTACTATTTATTATAAGGCAACAATGTTACGAGGAAAATATAAGTTAATCTGTTTTTTTGTTGCCGCCGTTTTGTTGGATATGGCGGTGGCTGTCTTTCGTATGTTCTCCATTTCATTGTGGTTATGGATCGTACCTGCCCTTTATTTTGTTCTGACAGCTTGGGCATTGGCTCGTGTGAAGACAATCAAGCCGTTGCATCTGTTTCTCACCATTCTTCTCGGATTGAATCTGATGGACTTGTGTATCCGGATTGTAGACTTTGAAGAAACATTGATTACCATCTGGTGTCCGGTTATGGGGAGCCTGGGAGCCTTGACTGCTTATCTTTATGTAAAGTTTGGGTTGAAAGTATGGCCGGTTTTGGGTATGAGCGCTTTTGTCTGGATATATGCTGCGTCGGCAGGGCAAGACCGTTGGGCGGAATATTTGTCTTTTGGCAGGTATCCGGTTAAGGCGGGCATTTCGGATGATGCCATTTATTCTACGGCTCAGGACAGTATATTTATAAAGGATTTGGAATACCGATACGTGGTGTTGGAGTTTTGGAGTTCTTCTTGCGGGGTATGTTTTAAGAAATTCCCCATGCTGCAACAGCTGCATGACGATTACCGGAGCCGGAATGATGTGTTGGTGGCAAGTGTCTTTGTGCGCTACCGGAGTAACGAAGTATTGGAAACGGGGAAAGATATCATACGGAAGGAAGGGTATACTTTCCCTGTCTATGCCGTCCACCGGAATTCTTCTCTGATGTCGCATGCCGACATCAGGGGATTTCCTACTGTTCTGATACTGGACCGAAACAAAACGGTGATTTTCAAAGGCAGCCCTGACAGGGCTGTGGAAAAGATGAAGACATTGGAATAAATGTTGATTTTAGGCTTATGATGCGCTGGCTCCTCTTTTTCCTCACGGCGGCGGGAACGCTGTTCTTCAATTCCTCCCGGTTCGTAGACCCTTGGCTGGTTCCCAAATGGGGGATACTGGTGGCGGGTATGGTCGTTTGGGGACTGGTGACGGCTGTCCACTGGGTGTATCCTTTCGACCGGTGTCCCGTCCGATTCCGCTCGTGGGTGGAAGGCGGGCTGGTGGCGTTGGTCGGAGTGGAGGCGTGCTACGGCCTCTTCCGGGCGTTTGCGCCGGGAGGCGGCGGGGTAGCCTCCCTAACAGGCACGCTGGACAATGCCGCCGGCTTTGCGGCCTGCCTCTGTGTGGGGTTCCCATTCTGCCTTCGCCTGATGGGCGGGACGGGTTGGCGGCGCTATGCGGGAGTGGCGGCGGCCACGGTGGTGCTTGTGGCTGTGGCGCTTTCGGCTTCCCGGGCGGGTATCCTTAGCCTGCTGGCCGTGTCGGCGGTATGGGCGTGGAAGCGGTTGCGCTTTTCTCCGCGGGTCAAGGGGACGACCCTGGCGGTACTCCTCCTCTTGCTGGCCGGGTTGCTCTATGGGGTGAAGAAAGATTCGGCGGACGGGCGGCTGCTCATCTGGCGTTGCTCGCTGGAGATGATGAAGGACCGCCTGTTGCAGGGCTGGGGCCTCGGCGGTTTCGAGGCGCATTACATGGACTATCAGGCCGCCTACTTTGAGCGGCATCCCGGCAGCCGCTATGCGCCTTTGGCGGATACGGTGCAATATCCTTTCAGTGAATACTTGAATATCGGTGTCGCGTTCGGAGTGGTGGGCTGGCTGGCCGTCGTTGCCTGGCTTGTCTGCCTGGGGCGCGCTTATGTGCGGTGGCCCACAGTGGAGAAGGAGTCCGGTTTGCTGGTCTGGCTGGCGGTGGTTGTCTTTGCCGCCTTCTCCTATCCGCTGATGTATCCGTTTGTCTGGCTGATGCTGGCCTATGCCTCCGTCCGGTTGCTGGAAGATGTCGGGACGGTCCGTCCCCTCCTCCTCCAGGCTGGGGCGGTGTGTTTGCTGGCCACCTGTGGCTGGGTGGGAAGCTGGACCTACCGCCGCATGAAGGCCGAACTGGTGTGGGCGGAGGCGGTCGACGCCTCGTCATTGGGGCAGGCAGACCGGGCGATGGAAAAGTACCGGCGTGCGTATTCCGTACTTTGGGCAGACCGCTACTTCCTGTACAACTATGCGGCGGAACTGCACCGCCACGGGCAGCAGGACGAAGCGCTCCGGGTGGCCGGTGCATGCCGCCGCCGTTGGGCGGACTATGACCTGGAACTGCTGTTGGCCGAGCTGTACGAGCAGCGGGGCGAGGATGTCCGGGCGGAGGCGCACTACCGGCGAGCCTCCCTCATGTGTCCCAACCGTTTTGTCCCTCTGCACCGCCTGGTGCTCTTGCTGGACAGAACCGGGCGGGCGGATGAGGCTGTGCGGCTGGCCCGGCAACTTGTGGAAAAACCGGTGAAAGTCCCTTCGTTCCAAGTGGATTGGATTAAGAAGGAGATGAATAATTATATAGTCAAGCAATGTGAGTGATTATTGATTGTCGAACTTAAAGTTGAGTGTAATGGAACCACCAGAAAATAATTTATGAATTCTATTTTGAATCAATAGGATTTATTGATTTAAACCAAATGTTGATTATTGACATTGTGCTTGATATGAATTGTTTAATTAAAATGTGTTTGTTATGAGATTGAATTTTGTAGTATTATTATTTACCTTGTTTACATGTTTACTTTATAGTTGCAATAATGATGAATTAGAGATTGAAAAAGAGTATACTTTTTCTAATCGTTTTTCTGAAATTAATGATTTTAAAGAAAGTAATTTGTTTACAGAAGAATACAGAAAAACTTTTGGAGCATTGATTTCTAGAATTGATGAAATTAATTTAAAGAAAAATGAGGCTGACATACTTTCTCTTGTAACCAATTATCAGAGAGTATTAACTTCTACTCCTACTGATTCGGCTGACGCTAATAAAGAATTGATTCGGATTTTTAATTCAATTTATTCTGTTGGTGAACAGAAAGAGTTGAATACATTATTTGATCAAATGAAAAGATTGGAAAGAGGGTTGATTGATGATGGAAAAGTTTTGTCATTTGATGCTCATGAACAAAATCTTTTTATGGGTAGTTTGGCTTTGGAATTTCCAAGAGTGAAAAAAGGATTGAAAATGGCCGGAAATAAAATGGTACGAACGCGGTCAGAAATTGATGTCTCTGATTGTATTAATGCCTGTGAGGATTCTTATTATTGGGAATTAATGAGTATAGCAGTAGATATTTTTTGCTATGGTATAGGTGCCATATATACTGCATGTCAAAGTTTGGGAAGTTTGACAATTCCTGCTTTGATAGCACTAATTGTTGGAGTGTCACAATCATCGATAGATATTGATATTGCTACTGCTCAGTATAATCTGTGCGTAAAAGAATGTAATGGACGATGATGTATGTAGAGTCGTTTTTCCATGAATATGGAATTTGTATCTTCTTGATATTATTAGCCCTATATAACATAAAGAATATTATAAAGGGAAAAAATCGAAAAGAGAAAGCCATACATGTAATTATATCATTTACATTGGTTTTGGTGGCTATTGGATTTGTATATATCCATTTACTGATTGACAGATATAAAAAAGGTCTATAATTCGTTTTTGGAATAATGAAGAAGTGGATTCTTATCTTCTCGGTTATCCTGCTGGCGTGCGGAGCGGCGGTGTATGTCAGCCTGCCGCCTCTTCCGCCCGAAGCGGAGGGCAACCGCCGGAACCTGTGGGCGGTGCTGTTGCACTACCGTTGGGTGGACCGCGACCGCCAGAAGCTGGAAGCGGCCCGCTTTCTGATAGACAACATGCCCTATCATCGGGGAAAGGGGCGGCTGGTGCACGTGCCGGAAGAGATGAAGCGGTGGAGGAGGGAGGCGGACAGCCTGTATGCCTCCGTGCGGCTTGCGGGGATGGAGGAGAAGGACTGGCAGGACAGCCTGAAAAGAATGCGGACGAAACGGCTGGCTTTGTTGAAGGATTCGGTGATGCAGGAAGCGGCGATAGACGACGGATGGTTTGACGACATCCAATGCTTGTCGTACCGCTTTCTGGTGGATCATATCGACAACGCGTTCCGGATGTGGCGGCGGTCGGTGTTTGCCCGGAACCTGACCTTCGAGGAGTTCAAGGAATATCTGCTGCCCTATCGTTCGGTGGCGGAATACGGATTCCACGTTTCGGGCAGGGAATGGCAGGAATGGTTCGGCAAATATGTACCCGTGGACGGAACGGCTGCCTTGCGGGAGGCGGTACGGGGATACAACCAGGCCGCAAACAACGTGCAGGGGCTGAACGGGAGCAACAGGCGGGAAGTACCGGCGGGGCAATATGATTTCTATGCCGGCGGCAAACTGGATTGCGTGGATATTGCCCATTATGGCTGCAACATCCTGCGGGCATGCGGTCTGCCGGTGGTTGTGGAGTTCAACATGAGTTACCTTTCCCTGCCGGGGCGGCACTACCATTGCGACGTGTGGTACGACGCGAAAGAGGAATGGCGTACGTTCAATGCGCAAAGTGCCTTGCCCGGCGACCGCGATTGGGCGTTCAGCCAGGTGACCAATGTGTACCGCATGACTTATGGGGCACGGAAGGATACACCCTACTTCCTGAAGAATCCGGGAGAGCGGGTACCCGAGCTGCTGGATGACCCTTGCATTGAGGACGTGACATCGAACTTGCGGGAGACCGTGACGCTCACCGTGCCTTGCCGGGTTCCGGCGGCCAACCGGCTGGCCTATCTGGCCACGTTCCACAAGGAGAGCGGTGGCCTGATAGCCGTGACGTGGGGTACGGAGGAGGCGGGCCGCGACTCGGTGACGTTCAGGCATGTGCTGCCGGATGTCCTTTACTTTCCGGTGTACTATGCGGCGGACGGGGTGAAGGCGGCAGGTGAACCTTTCTATGTGAAGATAAAAGACAAGCGGGCGGAAGTCCACACCCTGCCGGGAATACAGACGGGCGTACAGGAGCGGGAGACTCTCGTCCTGCGGCGCAAGTATCCCCGCAAGCCCAATATGGTGAAGGTGGCGAACGAGCTGGTAGGCGGTCGTTTCCTGGGAGCGAACCGGAAGGACTTCAGCGACGCGGTGACACTGTATGAAATCAAGGAACCGCCCTCACCCTATTTTCAGGACTATCCGTTGAAGCGGACGGGACGGTTCCGCTACTATCGTTTCCAGGCTCCGAAAGAGCGTCCGAGGGCCAATATCTCCATGCTGGAGTGGATTGCGTCTTCCGGGCGTGGGTATGCGAATGTGCTACCGGCCACACGGCCGGATATGCTGCGGCCTGCGGACACGGTTCGCCTGGCGGAGGAACAGCGTTGGGTGAAGTTGCTGGATGCACCCTGGAAGGATATGGTTTGGAAAGCGGAATATGACGGCAACAGACAGACGGCACCCGGGGCTTATCCGAACATTACACTTTGGCTGAAAGAGCCGCAAGTGGTTTCACGAGTCCGGTTCGCTCCTCTGAATGCCGATAACGGCATCCACGGAGGCGATTGGTATCGGTTGCACTACTGGGAGGAAGATGGCTGGCAATCCGTCGGGACCGTTCAGGCCGATTATGAGTATGTGGTGTTCGACAACGTACCGGCCCATAAACTGTATTGGCTGGAAAACCTGACCACGGGGCAGGAGGAGATGCCGTTTGTCATGGAGAACGGCGAACAACGGTTTCTGTATGGCGACATTATCTGAATTTTAAAATAAAGAACGATGAAGAATCTGTTTCAAAATCCGTTTAAGAACAAATGGAATATCATAGACGGGATGATGGTATTGGTTTTGTCTACATCCATGGCTGTGATCAGTTACTGGGGTGATCCGTACCATTGCTCATTCTTGCTTCTTATCATGATATACGGCTGTTACATCAGCCTGTTTGTCGCAAACAGGTTTATCCGGACAGGATGCATGGTGCTGCTTCTGCTGCTTACATTTTATTGGTATTTCAGCGGTTTTCTCCGTTCGGCATGAGATGATATAAACCGATTATGAACGATTGTTTAAACTTTTAATCTGTCGATATTATGAGTGATTATGTGGTTGTAGTACTGGTGGTACTGATTGTTTGCACCGACATATTGGCCCTTAGGCATATCATGCGGTCGGATGCGGACAGTGGCATGAAAGTGGTTTATGCGCTGATTGTCCTCTTGTTGCCTGTCATAGGATTGTCTATTTATTATGGTACACAGAATAGAGGGAATAGATAAATGGAATCTGATATGGAATACGCTGTTATCGGATTGATTATAGGGATACCTTTGATAGCATGGCTGTTGTATACGGGAGTACAAGACGTGCGGAGGTTGTATAGGGAACGGTCTTATGGGAAGACATTTCTTTATGTGTTTTTCCGTGTGGGATTGATTGCCTGTTTACTTTTGTCCATCCTGTCTTTGTTTGGAGTCAAGTTGTTGGCGGATGTCCTGAAGTAGGTCGTTAGTTGTTTTGACTTTATTGTCTGGCTGATGCCCGCTTGTCTGTGGATGGAGTTGGACGATTTTATCTCATGTTGTATATGGATAATTCTCATTTAATCCTTATTTTTGCAACTACACTGAAAAATATGACTAAAGAGAAATAGACAACATGAAGAAACAGGAGAAAATGGGATGGGCCGGCGTTTGTTTGCTGTGCCTGCTTACGTGGCTGGGTTGTAGCCCGGCCGGAGAATCGGGAAAGATGGTACGTTCGGGACAGGTGGATGTTGTGTCGCTGAACGAAGGATGGACGTTTGCCCGCTATGGGCTGCAGGCCGACGGGACGTTGCGCGAAGAGCCGGAAGGCATGTATGCGACCGGTTGGGACGATTCGTCCTGGCGGAAGTTGGATGTGCCCCATGATTTTGCCATCGAAGGGCCGTTCCGTATGGACCTGTCCGGAAACACGGGCCGCTTGCCCTATCAGGGAATCGGCTGGTACAGGAAAAGTTTTGTGCTGGATTCGACGGATGCGGACAAACGTATCTATGTGGACTTTGACGGCGTAATGGCCTACGCACAGGTGTGGCTGAACGGGCAGTACGTGGGCGGTTGGCCCTATGGATACAATTCGTTCCGGCTGGACCTGACGCCTTATGTACGTACGGGTGGCGAGAACCTGCTGGCCGTGCGTACCGATACGGAGAAATGGGAGTCGCGCTGGTATCCGGGAGCGGGTATCTACCGCAATGTCTGGCTGGTGAAGACGGGGCAGGTACAGGTGAAGCATTGGAGCGCACGCATGCGTACAGCCTGCCTGACGGAAAGCACAGCCCGGCTGGACCTGTCGCTTGAGGTGGAGAACCACCTGGACAAGGATGTGGAGGCCGTGGTGAAGGGCGAGGTATACGAACTGGACAGCACGGACTGCTTCGGCCGCAGGGTGTTGCGCCTTCCTGCACAGGAAGTCCGTCTGTCGGCCCGTTCGGCACAGGCCGTGAAGCTGGAAGATGAGCTGGATGACTACAAACGGTGGGACATCGGTTCGCCCAACCGGTATGTGGCCCGTCTGACGGTTTCGGTCGGAGGGCAGGTAACGGACCGTTACGATGTGCCTTTCGGTATCCGCGAAACGGAATTCTCCCGTCAGGGATTCTTCCTGAACGGCCGTAAGGTGGCTTTGCAGGGAGTTTGCCTGCATCACGACCTGGGTGCTTTGGGTGCCGCCTTCAACCTGAGTGCCCAGGAGCGCCAGTTGCGCATCATGCAGGAGATGGGCTGTAACGCCATCCGTACTTCGCACAATCCGCCTGCACCCGAACTGCTTGACTTGGCAGACAAGATGGGCCTGCTAGTGATGGACGAGGCTTTCGATGCCTGGGCGCACGGCAAACGGGCCTGGGACTACAACAAACTGTACAACGAGTGGCATGAGAAGGATCTGCAGGCCATGGTGCGCCGTGACTGGAATCATCCGTCGGTCATCATCTGGTCCATCGGTAATGAGGTAATGGAGCAAAGGGATGTGGAAATGACCCGTCACCTGGCCGGTATCGTCAGGGAGCTGGACGACACGCGTCCCGTGACGGCAGGCTATAACAATCCGGACGGCGGGCGCGACTCGAACGCTGCCCGTGAACTGGATCTGATGGGAGTCAACTATTTCTTCGGCCAGCAGGCCCGTTGGGACGAGGACGAACGCTACAAGGATATGCCTACGGTCGGTACGGAAACGTCGTCCTGCGTCAGTACCCGTGGTGTCTACTTTATGGGCGACACCTTGCGGAAAGATTTCCAGATATCGTCCTACGACCTGGATTCTCCCGGATGGGGCTGTTCTCCCGACAGACAGTTTGCCACGAATGCCCGCTTCCCGCATCTGCTGGGCGAATTCGTCTGGACCGGATTCGACTATCTGGGCGAGCCGACACCCTATAATTCGGACAACACCAACCTGCTGAACTTCCGGACGGATCCGTCGAAGCAGGAGGAACTGAAGAAGAAACTGGAGGAACTGGCTCGTATACAGCCGCCTTCGCGCAGCAGCTATTTCGGCATTGTCGACCTGGCCGGCTTCCCCAAGGACCGCTATTACCTGTACCAGTCCCACTGGAGACCAGAGTTACCGATGGCCCATATCCTTCCCCATTGGAACTGGCCGGACCGCATCGGACAGGTTGTTCCGGTACATGTCTACACCTCGGGTACCGAGGCCGAACTCTTTGTGAACGGCAAGAGCTGGGGCCGCCGGTCGAAGAGGGAAGGACAGGACTTCCGGCTTGTGTGGGACAGCGTTGTCTACCAGCCGGGAAGCGTTCGGGTAGTGGCTTACAAAAATGGCCAGAAGTGGGCTGAGGACGAGGTGCAGACAACGGGAGAGGCACGGAAGATCCGTCTGGAGGCCGACCGCAACAGCCTGGATGCGGGCAGTCGTGAACTGGCTTTCGTGACGGTCCGCCTGACAGACGAAGAGGGCCGGACGGTACCTACCGCCTGTTGCCCGCTGAAGTTTGAGGTGGAAGGAGCCGGTGAACTGGTGGCTACCGACAACGGCGATCCCATTTCGTTCACTCCCTTCCAGAGTGCGGAGCGGGAAGCGTTCAACGGATTGGCACTGGCTATAGTCCGTGCCCGGAAGGGAGCTGCGGGTGAAATCCGTGTCCGCGTTTCGGGCGAAGGTCTGGAGCCTGCTGTGTTGCAGCTGGAGGCGCGATGACGATTTGCCGGGGGAATAGGGAAACCTTTGCCAAATAATCCGTACCTTTGCATCCGAAAGGAACGAATGATTATGAAACAAGATCCCAGACATATCCGCATCAGCGAATTCAATTATCCGCTGCCCGACGAACGTATCGCCAAGTTTCCCCTGCCTGTGCGCGACCAGTCCAAACTGCTGGTTTACCGTCACGGCGAAGTGACCGAAGACCGTTTCACTTCCCTGCCCGATTATCTGCCGGCGGGCAGCCTGATGGTGTTCAACAACACCAAGGTCATCCAGGCCCGCCTGCACTTCCGCAAGGAGACGGGGGCCTTGATTGAGGTGTTCTGCCTGGAACCCATCGAGCCGAACGACTATGCGCTGAATTTCCAGCAGACGGAACATGCCGCTTGGCTCTGCATGATAGGTAACCTGAAGAAATGGAAAGAAGGCCCCCTGCGTCGCGCGATGACAGTGAAGGGACGTCCGCTGACACTGACCGCCGAACGGGGAGAATGCCGCGGCACCAGTCACTGGGTGGATTTCCGCTGGGATAACCCCGAGGTGACCTTTGCCGATATTCTCGAGGTGTTCGGCGAACTGCCTATCCCGCCCTACCTGAACCGCGAGACGCAGGAGAGCGACAAGACGACCTATCAGACGGTCTATTCCAAGATAAAAGGCTCCGTGGCCGCACCCACTGCCGGACTGCATTTCACGCCGCGCGTGCTCGATGCCCTGCGCACGAAAGGAGTCGATTTGGAGGAACTGACGCTGCACGTGGGAGCCGGTACTTTCAAGCCCGTGAAGAGCGAGGAAATCGAGGGGCACGAGATGCATACGGAATACATCTCCGTGTCGTGCGGTACGATCGACAAGTTGATAGCCCATGACGGACAGGCCATAGCGGTGGGTACTACTTCGGTACGTACGCTCGAGAGTCTTTACCACATCGGGGTCACTCTGCTGAAGAACCCTGATGCCACGGAAGACGAATTGCACGTCCGCCAGTGGCAGCCCTACGACATGGAGGGCGAGGCCCCGACATCGGTTGCTGCTTTGACCGCAGTTCGCAACTATCTGGATCGCCACGGCATGGAAGCCCTGCACACCAGTACGCAGATCATCATTGCTCCGGGCTACGACTACCGCATTGTCAAGGCGATGGTAACCAATTTCCACCAGCCGCAAAGTACGCTGCTGCTGCTCGTATCGGCCTTTGTACACGGTGACTGGCACACCATTTATGACTACGCTTTGGCCCATGACTTCCGCTTCCTGAGCTATGGCGACTCGTCGCTGCTGATACCGTAATATTCACCACGGAGGACACAGCGTATAAAAAATACAAGTTATGAACCAAGACAACAACCAAGAAATGTTTCCCCTCGTCGATGAAGAGGGCAATATCACCGGTGCCGCCACACGTGGCGAGTGCCATAACGGCAGCAAGCTGCTGCATCCCGTCGTCCACCTGCACGTGTTCAACTCGCGTGGTGAACTCTATTTGCAAAAGCGTCCCGAATGGAAAGACATACAGCCCGGCAAGTGGGATACGGCCGTAGGCGGTCATGTCGATTTGGGCGAGAGTGTGGAGCAAGCCCTCCGCCGCGAGGTGCGCGAGGAGCTGGGCATTACCGACTTCACGCCCCAACAGGTGACACACTACGTCTTCGAGTCGGCCCGCGAGCGTGAACTGGTCTTCACCTACAAGACGGTGTACGACGGCCCTGTCACTCCCAGTGACGAACTGGACGGCGGCCGCTTCTGGCCCATCGAGGAAATCCGTGCCAATCTGGGCAAGGGCGTCTTTACACCCAACTTCGAGGGAGAAGTGGAGAAAGTGATTTAAATGAAGAATGAAGAATCACCCGAAAGGTAATTCTTCATTCTTCATTATCAGTTCTTCATTTATTTCGCCAGTTCAGCAATTACTTTCATAATCTGCTGGCCGATTTCTTCGGCTTCTTCTTGCGTATGGGCTTCGCTATATACACGGATAATCGGTTCCGTGTTGCTCTTGCGCAGGTGTACCCACTTTTCGGGGAAGTCAATCTTCACACCGTCGATGTCGTTGATTTCCTCGTTCTTGTAGATTTCCTTCACCTTGGCCAGAATGGCATCTACGTCAGTGTCGGGCGTCAGGTCCACACGGTTTTTGGCCATGAAGTAAGCGGGATAGGTGGCACGCAGTTCGCTCACCCTCTTGCCTTCGTGTGCTAGATGGCTCAGGAAGAGGGCGATACCTACCAATGCATCGCGTCCGTAGTGGCTGGCGGGATAGATGACGCCGCCGTTGCCTTCGCCACCGATAACGGCACCCACTTCCTTCATCTTTGTGGTGACGTTCACTTCGCCCACAGCCGATGCAAAGTATTCCTGTCCGTACTTACGGGTTACGTCGCGCAGGGCGCGGGTAGAGCTCAGGTTAGACACGGTGCTACCCGGGGTATGCTTCAGAATATAATCTGCTACACTGACCAGTGTATATTCTTCGCCGTACATGCGTCCGTCTTCGCAGATAATGGCCAGACGGTCAACGTCGGGGTCAACTACAAAAGCTACATCGTTCTTGCCGGCCTTCATCAGGTTCATGATGTCGCCCAGGTTCTTTTCCAGCGGTTCGGGGTTGTGCTGGAAGTTGCCGGTCGGTTCACAGTAGAGCTTCTCTACATGCTTTACGCCTAGTGCTTCGAACAGCTGGGGCAGGATGATGCCGCCCACGGAGTTCACGCAGTCGATGGCTACGTGGAAGTCGGCCTTGCGGATGGCCTCTACGTCAACGAGGTCGAGCGCCAGTACGCTGTCAATATGCTTTTGATTGTAGGTCAGGTCCTTGCGGTAAGTGCCCAGTTTATCTACTTCGGCGTATTCGAAGGCTTCGGCTTCGGCGATGCGGAGCACTTCGTTGCCTTCTTCCTTGTTCAGGAACTCGCCTTTTTCGTTCAGCAGCTTCAGGGCGTTCCACTGTTTGGGGTTGTGCGAAGCGGTGAGGATGATACCACCACTGGCACCTTCCATCGTAACGGCCAGTTCAGTGGTCGGTGTGGAAGCCAGGTCGATGTCGACAACGTCCCATCCCATACCCATCAGGGTACCTACCACTACGTTCTTCACCATTTCGCCGGAGAGACGGGCGTCACGGCCTACTACGATCTTGTTGCTTTTTACAGTACACGTTTTGCGGATGAGTGTAGCATAAGCAGATGTGAATTTCACGATGTCAAGCGGGTTGAGCCCCTCGCCTGCATGGCCGCCGATGGTTCCGCGGATTCCAGAGATAGATTTGATTAGAGTCATAGATTATTGTTTTTAAGAGTTGATTGAATGCTTTCTTATCGCCAGAACTGGTATTTCTTGATGTCATAATAGAAGGGATATACATTCTGCATGGCTGCCTGGTGTCCCATTTTGGACGGGACGATGAGGCGAACGTGGGCTCTGTTGCGGATGTAGGGCATCGGTACCAGCCAACCGGCGGGAACTGCCGTATATCCGTACCATGAATACATGAGACTGCTATTCGTATTAAAAATGCCGGCAATGGATGATGAAGTGGCCGAATATCGGAATTCTTCCGTTAAATAAGGAAATGACAAGTTGCTTATAGTGGTATCCTGATCTAAAAGACTATATTCCATAAAGCGTATCAGAATAACTTCGTTGTTTCGGACGGTGTCGGCCAAATTGTCCGAACCTTTGTCTACAATCTGCATATATACACCACTTGCCAATTGGACAAACTCGTTTTTTTCGACGTCGGTAACCGAATCGTTGTCGAAGAATTCAGTCTGACTGATGACTTTTATTCCTTCCTTGTTAATGAAATCAGCGATGGCGTCATCTTCTTCTTCCAACATCTCCGCGTATGTCTTCGTATCATCACATGCCTGGAAACTGAAACCTACAGCCAGCAATATAAAAAAGAGTAATAAGAGTTTTTTCATTTAATATAAGTTTGTATTTTCGTACAAAAGTATCTGATTTCCTTGAATATTGAAAAATGCGGGAATAAAGTTCGTATCTTTTAACCTTTGCACTCCGTTTTTATCCTTTGGCTGTGAGCAGAGGCTTATACTTCTCCAGCGCCTGCTCGAAGACTTTTTGTGCTTCTTCCATCGTGCCGTAAAACTCACCTCCCGAGGCATTCAGATGTCCGCCTCCGCCAAAGAACTCAGCAGCCAGTTGGTTACAAGGGAATTTCCCTACCGATCGGAGGGAAATTTTGATCATAGGCTTTTCGGTATCTTCGCGCAGGAAGCATGAAAAGATGACGTTTTTAATGCTGAGCGGGATGTTGACGAACCCTTCGCTGTCACCTCGGATATAGTTGAATTGCTTCTGCTCTTTTTCGGTGAGCGATATCATGGCGGCATGGTATTCGGGATATACTTTCATTTGTGTCAGTACATGTCCCATGAGGCGCAGGCGACTTTCGGAATAGGTGTTGAATACTTTGCGGTATATGGCATCCTTGTCTATCCCCTTAGAAAGCAGTTCGCTGATAATAAAGTAGATTTCACGATTGTTGGAATTGTAGGTAAATCCACCCGTATCGGTCATCATTCCTGTATAAATACACTCTGCTCCCTGTTTGGTGATGTCACTGAAGTATCCCATGCGACAGATCAGACGAAAAACAAGTTCGGATGTAGAGGATATTTCCGGATGAGAAATGACGATTTTACAGAAGTCCTCGGGATGCAGGTGATGGTCTATCAGAATTTTGCGTGCAGGGGAATTCTTGACAGCTTCGGCCATCGCATCGATACGGCTCAAGGCGTTGAAGTCTAGACAGCAGATGACGTCTGCTTCCGCAATGAGCTTGTCGGCAAATTCTTTATAACGGTCGTATTGCAGAATATCTTTACTGCCAGGCATCCATCGCAGAAAATCGGGGAAAGCGTTCGGTACAATCACATTAGCAGTCTTATCCTGCGAGTTCAGGAAGTGCCACAATCCCAGCGAAGAGCCGATGGCATCGCCGTCGGGACCCACGTGCGACACAATCACCATCTTGTCCGCACGGTCCAGCCATTTGGCAAAATGATCGATATTCGCTTGTTCAATAACTTTCGTCAACATGTTCTTTCCGTTTTACTTCGAAGTGGCAAAAGTACAAATAAAGTTTGGAAGGACAGGCACGCCGAACGAAATATTTCCCAACTCGCCTGCGAACAACACTTGCACGGTTCAATGGCTCCGGCAGAAAGGCCTGAACCTAAGAGAAACGAAAGTAAAGAATTTGTGTATAAAAGTTAAATGCTATAGTTCCCCAAAACATTTTTCTTCCATTTCCGTTTAATGACAGTGAAAACCCGCCGGAAAGCTTCGGTCAGACACATAGAAAACGTCGAAGTCGCAAATGTACAATGAACAATTCGACTCAAACGACGTTATAGCATACAAAAGCGCAATATGCCTTCACCCCAACCGGCGAGACACATCGCGCTTTTTTCATGGCTGAAGCCGAAAAAGAACAACTGGTAAATAAATCAGGATAACAAACGTATAACAGGTATTAGAGAGAACTACAACTTACAGAGACAGGATGAAAAAGATTGTTTGGATAACATTTTTATGCAGTCTGGCCTTTATCTCCTGCCAACAGGATGAATGGGCAGATTCCTTACAGACGGAGGCGGGTACACCTACCGTCCGACTGCGGAGCGACTGCTACGAGAACGACGGTGCCCACACTCGCCAAACTACCGAAACCGATGCCCCTTACGACCGGGTAGAATTCTACGTAGTCGGTGAAGACGGCGCTATAGCCAGCGGCCTGAAGGGCATCTACAACCACCAAAACCAGGAAATCAAAATCGAAGGCCTGAAGGAAGGCGAATACGAACTGCTGATTCTTGCCATCAAAGGCAATCTGCTCGACGACGGGGCCACCATTCACCCCTTGAAGCAGAAAACCGACCAATGGATCAGCTTCCCGTCCGACCTGCAGAAACCTCTCGAAGCCGAATATTTCTATTCGAAGACCCCTTTCAGCGTCAGCCGCGAGGCCGTTGCCGGAGGTCACGAATACATCGTGCATCTGCCCGCCGAAATCGTGCAGAAGCGCATCATGGGGCGTCTCGACCTCGACCTGCTCTACAACAACGACGATGTGCGTACTGCCGCAACGCAGAAGACACTGTCGTTTTACACCGGTACCTTCTATACAGCCTTCACCGGCGACGGAGGATATGCCGGACAAAGCAACGGGCAGACCGATCCCATCGAGCTGAACGACCAGAATACCTACTGGTTTATGCCTACCACTGCAGATGCGCAGATCAATGCCGAAATCGGCCTCACTACCACCCACTATCGGGGTGGTGAGCGCCAATGCAGCTACCTGTTCGGTGTAGACGCCATAAGCCCTAACCGCATCGAACAGGTATACGCACGGATGGAGCATCCCGACGACTATCAGGGCACCATGTACATCACCCGACAGGCTTACAACGAAGGCAATCATGCTAAGATACTGCAAGACGGAGAGTCCAAAACCATCTATGCCGACCCTGCACAACGGAGATTCAACACAGCACACCCACTGCAAATCAAGGTGAACGATGCCGGCCAGCTTCATGCTCGCTTCTATTCGCCTCGCGATCTGAAACGGGTGCTCATCAAGGTGCAAGTTCCGTCCGTCAGCAACGAGTATTTCGATTTGGCCTACTTCGACTCCATACCGGCTTTTGCCGACTTCTTTCACGAAGTTGCCATTAGCAGCCGTAACGGCATGTACCGCACCGAGTCGGGCAAACTGATCGAAATCGGCAATCTGACACCTACACAGCTCGCTGAAGCCCAATACAAGATAGAGTCCGACGACCCATATTGGGCCAAGATAAAATCCATCGTACACGGTTGGGACATCTACTTCAGCCTTTACGGAGGCGACCCCGACCTGCCAAACGGAGGCCCGGTAGGCAACTGGATGGGCATACGTCCCGTACATTGCCGCGAGGTAGTGGCCATGTTTATCAACTTCACTTACATGATCGACATGGACGAACACGAAGAAATCCTCAGAGCCAACGAAGACATTCTATATGGCAACGGTGGTGTAGACGACAAGGTGACAGCTGATCAAGTACTCTCTCAGATGCGTAGAGAACGCACCCTGCAAGTAGGATTGGTATACTCGGGCAACGGTGTTATCGGGCTAGGTGGAGGTATTATATTCGGAGCCTATCAAAACGCTTGGCTTACACACTACAATAACACCTACGCCTGCGAAATTATGTTCCACGAGTTGGGACACGTGATGGGATACAACCACAGCAGTGCGTTTACCTACGGTCCTTGGGCACAGCAGCTGATGAACAACTTCTACGTCAACAATCTGCACAAGTTCCCTATCGACTCACCGTCGTACCTCAACAGCCGGAACAACCCGACCCTGTATCCCTGATGGCAAAGGTCTACACTGCACCATAGCCGTGTACACGTACTTATTAAAACTTAAAACAACGAACAATGAAATACAATTTTATTGCTTGCTGCCTCTTTGCGTCCCTACTGGGAGCCGGATGCACTGCCGAAACCGAATTTTCCGATACACCCGCCGCAGGACAGTTATCTGTGATTCTGCAACCTGCCGGACTACAAGGTACTGCCGCTACCACCGACGACAAACGGATGAACGACGTAAAAGCTTTCCGTTTCGATGGTGGGCAGTTGCAGGAAATTTACGGTCCGCTGGTGCCCAGCGATGACGGCCGCTGCTATCTGAATCTGGCCGACAATCGCGGAACCCTCTACTTCCTGGCCAATGCTTCGCAAGTAACAGCCTTGGAAGCACTGGTGCCCGACGCTACTACCCTCGATGACTTTCTTGCCTTCTCAGCTTCGACCAGCGATATGACGGAACACGGACTGTTGATGAGCGGTCGGGAGGAACTGGGCAGTCAGTCAGCGTCGGAACTGACCGTTGCCATGACACGCAGTGTTGCCCGCATCGACCTCGAATCGACCGACCAAGGTGTAGAAGTGCTGCAAGTCAGTATCGACGGTCTGGTCGACGAAGGCTACCTCAACCCGCAGGCAACCGCCACACCTCCTCAGAATGCCGCGACCACCCGTTTCGACAAGCAGTATTGTACTCCCCTGTCCAATGCGCGCGAAACTGTCTTTTACCTCTGCGAGCAGCAGGGCACTGACATACAGGCCGAAGTATTGGTGCGTTTCCGAAATGCGTTGCACAAGATGAAGGCTTCCCTACCCACCACCATCCGACGCAACACGGTCTACACCATCCATGTGTACGGACGCGGAGGTGACGTAACGATGAACATCAGCAATGGCGACTGGGAACAAGGTGATACCTCCGGTTCTGAAACCCAAATCAAAGCAAGGGTTAACATCGAAGACTCTGCCTTGCCGGCCAACGTTAAAGTAAACAGTACCTGCGACAGTGTCTTCATTCCCTATACCGAGAACAATTTCAACCTTGTTCTCGATGCCGAACCGGGAGCAACAGTCACAGTTGACGGACGCATCACCGGAGTCAATGTACAGGCTACAGCCAGCCGTAACCTTGAACCGATAGCTCGCCTTGCAGTAAGCAATGTTCACCGTTTGCCCGGTACCATACGCGAGTACATCTATGCCGATGTATACAAAGAGCAGATCCATAAAGGGCGCATCGTGCTTGTTTTCTTACCTAGTCCTATCCAGCTCGAAGGCAGCATTATTTTCGATGAAGACGGTATATGTAACTTTGACCGATACGTAGACGGAGAACTGGGACGTCTCACTCTGCCCGATGGTAAAATAGCTACAGTAGAAACGGACAACGGACAGACACCGTGGATAAAACTGGCCGAGAATGCCGGCAGTTATCGCATACTGGGCGGATGGAAACCCAATGATCCCGAAGCCGACGGACGCATGCAGGAAGCTCGCCTGGTCATTACCGACAGCGACGGAAGTAACCGCGAGGTTTATCCCATACGGCGCAGAAACTGGGGACTCCCCGTTGTCAACATCGGCGGAACCTGGTGGTGTAAATACAATTTGCGGGGCAACGTCAAGAGTTTCGACGATCAGATCAGCATAGCCGACGACCAGGCAGCAGGAACCGGCGTATTGGACCGCTTGACCACCTGCAGTGATGATGAACTGCTATCCCTAATGGGTGGACAATATCAGGGAGGCAATCCTGATGAACTGTCACTGAGCCACAACGGAACAGCATTCTATCATGAAGGGATGAAAGGCTCCGCACAAAATTGGGGGCAAATACCTGCCACGCAAATGGCACCCGACGGCTATCAGTTGCCGACATTCGACGATTATGCTTTCTTCGTGTGGGGCACCAACTGCAATATCGGAGGTGTAGGTACACGAACCCACCAGAACAGTCAGGGACAAACCATTACCGTGAACATTGTAGAACGTGAGGCCCGATTTTTGGAAGTGTCTTATGGCACCATAGCTTTTTACGACTTCGAGTATGAAGGTAATCACTGGACATTGTACGGACTTGGACATCAATGGAATACCACTGACGGAAACATCGCACAGATGTCCATCATTATGGCCATTACCGGAAACACGTCGAACAGTTGGTATATGGAAGGCTATGCCCAAGCCAGCCGTCCGGGACAGAACTGGTTCAAATTTACAGCACAAAACTCTATCAAAACCCGTACAGTACGCTGTATTAAGAGTCCGGTAGAATACATATACAACTAATATAATGATAGGTTCAGCTTACAACTGACATCATGTAGTTTATACTTTTATATTAACTTAAACTAAACAGACGATTATGGATTTGAAGTTTATGAAGGCTATGACCTTTGCAGTATGCACCACATTTGTGATGACGTCTTGTACGAACGATGCAGAAGAGAATCTGCCGTCCGGCAACTCGGGTACTACAATCATCAATGCCCGACTGGCCGCCTACGAAAGCCTGATTCAGGCTGCTGATGGCGAAAATGACATAACCGATGTAAAAGCTTTCCTGTTCAGAAACGGAAAAATGGCAAAAATATACGAACTGGGAGCTCCTGAATCTGAAAGTTACAACCTGCAGATAGACAGCCGTTCGGGCAACCTTTACCTGCTGGCCTACACGGGCGGAACCATCCCCACCGAAGGTCTGGAAGAAACTGAACTGGATGAAACTAACTGGAAGCAAAGCATCATCAACATGCCTGCCCAAACAGAACACTTCTTCACCGGAATGCTGGCTTTGGAAAGTACCGAAAACCAGACAAATACAGCTTCGGTATCGCTGAAGCGCGGAATGGCACGTTTCGACCTGGCTGTAGAATCGATCGAGGAAGTATCGGTAAAGAATGTCACTGTACGCAATCTGGCCAATTCGGCTTACCTGTTCCCGCAAGAAAGCATCCAGTCGCCGTCCAACGCCAATCGCAAGGATACAACCGTGGTATTTCAGCAACCCATTACTGACGGCAAATTAGGAATGCTCTATGTATACGAGCAGGAGAACCAAAGTATAGAAATCAGTGCGACAGTCGTTATCGGCGGTAAAGAGAAAATACTGACTAAAGCCGTCGATGGGCCGCTGAAGAGAAATACCGTCTACACTATTACCGTACGTCAGGATCGCCTCGACATCAAGCTGAACGTATCGTACGACGAATGGGAAGAAGGTACGAACACCGACTTGACGCCTTACAGACGGTGACGCTAAATGCCAGTTGTAAGTTTTGAGTTTAAACGCAAAACTAAAGAAACCAGAGACTTAGAGACTTAAAAACTCGGGAACGTAAAAGCTTAAAATTTATGAACATCCAAAGATATATTGCACGGACAACTGTCCTGCTGGCAACCCTGCTGATGCTGAATGCCTGTTCGGACGAACATACCAACGAATACTTTGCCGACAACAGCCATACCTTGCTTCGGGTTAGTCTCAGCCATTTCAGCGCCGAAGGACAAGCACAGCCCGTATCCGGTGAGAATCGCATCGAACGTATGGATGCCTACCTCTTCGAAGATGGTATACTAACCGAATATCATCCCCAACTGATAGCCGAAAGCGAGAACAGTTACAAACTTGATCTGCAACGTCGGGCTGGTGCGTTGTACGTGCTGGCCAATGCAGAAACCGGTCTGGTGCCCGAAATAGGTTTGTTGACCGAAGTGGACTTCTGTCAACAAACCCTTACGGTCGCGGATGGACATGTACAACCATTTCTGACCGGACAGATCAAACTGACCGGACAGGCCGTCAGTTCCATTCCCCTGACACTGAAGCACGGAACGGCCCGACTCGATTTCCGTGCCCGCGTAGCAGGCAGTTTCAGCGTACACCAGTTTGGGGTAAGAAGTGCGGCGAAACAGACGTTTGTCCTTCCGCAAACCGACATACAAACACCGCCGGGGGCCGAAAAAGAAGACATCCTGCTAACCTTTGACCAAGGACTGAAACAGGACTCGGCAGCCATCATGTATCTGTACGAGCAGTTCAATCCCGACCTTAAAGTCTACGTTAAAGCCGAGATGGACGGAACTACCTACGAAATGGAGCAGTCCTTACCCGAAGTACTGAAACGCAACACAATCTATACCATAACCCTACGCAAGGACCTGAGTGGGGCACACCTCGTGGTTGAGGAATGGGCCAAGGGCGAAGATACCGAGCTCATCCCCAGTCTGGACAGCCGGCTCACCGTGGACCGGTCTGCCTCACAACTGCCCGACGACGTACAGGTGGCCGACGGAGGAAGTACACTCATTTTCCCGTACAACGCTACCGAAGTACTGCTGGCCGTAGACTGTGATGACGAACTGGAGATGCTCCCCCTCGAAGGCTATCCGCTGACCGTAGAGCCCGTGACACAGGTACGCGGAATCGAAGGTAAGAACCTGTTTCGGATACGCAAATTACTCTATCCGCCGGGTCATGCCAGCGATGAAGCCAGTCTGCAGTTCCACCGAAAAGGACTAGACAACTCTTATCCCGAAGACCACATTCGCTTGGTGTTACAAGCCAACCCGACGCAAATGGAAGGATTGCTGGATTTTGATTTGCAAAATTATGCCCACCGTTTCGACCATTACATCGATAACGAACTGGCAACAATCACCCTGCCCGAAGGAAAAGAAATCTTTGCCGAATTTACCGAAGGTGAAGACCCGTGGATGAAAATCGCTCCACAAGAGGAAGGCAGCAACGTCTATCGTGTACTGGCCGGCTGGAAGCCCAACGATCCTACTGCCAACGGACGGGTGCAGGAAGCACGAATCGTCATCCGCAACAAAGCCGACGGCTCGGCACGCGAGGCATATACCGTGTCGCGCCGCAATTACGGACTGCCTGTTACCTGGCTGCACGGTGTATGGTGGTGCAAGTATAATGCCCGTGGCAACTCAAAATCGTTCGACGACCAGATCCTTTCGTCCGACGACCCTGCCGTAAAAGTCGGGACCACGGTATTCAACTACCTGCGCGACTGTACTATCGACGAGTTCTACGACCTTTGGGGCTGGGCTTATCAGGGAGGACGCACACAGGGCATGCAAGTAGTAGTGCAAGACAGCGTCGCTGTACTTGACGGATTCACCACATCGGGTAATACACACATGAACAAACTGGAGCCCACCACCCTTGCCCCCGACGGCTACGAGGTGCCCAGCATGGAAGAATTCAACCGTATGTTCGATGCTACCGACTATATATGGGTTATGTGGAACGGAACCCATACCCTGAAGAATCCCTGGGAAGGGCACAGCAAGATACAGCGCGAACAGCGCCGGCGGAACGATCTCGTAATCGACGAACTGGCTCTGAGCGACCTCATCTACATAGCCATGAAGAGTCCCGACTTCACGCAATACGAGCCTGTTGTGTGGTATGGACCGTCTGCCCAATGGAATACATCGGGCATCTATCACGGCCACTACAACAACATACTGTTTACCGTATATTCGCCCACAGGCAGCGGTTGGTATTTCAACGGCAGCATGGCCGGCTTGTATCTGACGCAAAACGGTGCCGGAGTGCACGATACCCGCATTCTGCGCTTCAAAAAGTCGCCCGTGGAGTACATCTACGGTGAAGAGTAAGGAGTTATCCTGATTCCCTTCATTTTTTCCCAGTTAGGAAAAAATAATTTTCTAACTGGAGACTAATTTTTTTCTAACTGGGAAAAACGGCTGTTCTGCAAGTTTCGCACTCGGCCTCTTTCAACGCTTCTTCATCACGCTGTTCACCACACGGACGGTAGAGACAAGCTTGTTGGTTGAAGTAAAGACATCCACGTTCCAGACGTGCGAAGAGCGTCCTTTGTGAACGATGGTGCCCACGGCCCGCACCGTATCGCCTTCGAGTGCCGACGAAATGTGATTGCCGCTCACCTGCATCCCTACGACTATCTCGTCGGGTTGACATAGAATCATGGAACCAAGTCCGGCTACAGTTTCGGCAAGCGCTAATGTGGCTCCACCATGAAGGATGCCAAAGGGTTGACGGGTACGGTGGTCTACTGGCATGGTAGCTTCTACGCGGTCTTCGGCTATATAGGTGTATTGGATACCCAGATTTCCCATCAGCGCGTGGCTTCCTTGGGCATTCAGTTGGTCGAGAGGTATCTTGGTAGCGCGAATGTCGGCTAAAATCAGTTTTTCTACAGCTTGGGCCACTCCGTCGTTTTCGTTGGTATCTGTCGTATAGTCGGCGCAGATTTTCACAGAATCCACGGAATTCCCCATTGCAACGCCCATGCCAGCCAGTTGGATCATGGCAACGTCGCATACACCGTCCCCAATGGCCATCACTTCATCGCGTGTCACTCCCAATTGCTCCATCAAGACAGCCAGCGTATTGGCTTTGTCTACAGAACAGGGGACTACTTCCAGGAAATAGTCTTCCGAACGGAAAACATCCAATACTCCATCGAGACGTTTTTTCCAGTGGCTTTCAAGGCCGATCAACGCATCTGCGTCATCGCTCACTAACATACACTTGCACGGGGCAAAGTCTATAGCAGTAGAGAATTCGCTTTCTTCAATGATTTCCAGGCCGTTCAGCTCTGCCTCTTCTTTGACATGCGTGTTATCCGGCGTATTGGTCAACAGGGTATTGTCGTGGTATGTAAACAGAGCAAAATTGTTCTTGACAGCCTTCTTTTCAATATAGGGCAGCATCTCCGGATTAATTCTGCGCTCAAACAAGACTTGCCCGTTGCGTGCATCGATAATCTGACAACCATTGTAAGACAATATGAAACCACCGTAGAGGCCTAATTCCAGTGTTTTGGCTATCGACATCAGTCCGTAGGTCGGCCTGCCTGATGCCAATACAATACGTACTCCCATTTGCTGTACTTTCAGCAATGCGGACAGTGTACGTTTACTAATGGCTTTCTCTTCGTTGAGAAGTGTTCCGTCCACATCCAGAACCAAAAGTTTATATTTCATAGCTGCAAAATTTGATGTCCTTCAAAGATAACCCGATTGTTTGAGCTTTCCGATTATTGGGGCATTAAAAAATGCAAAATGCGCTATCGCATACAACTTCCGGTTTGTTCGGATAGTTTATCCTTCCATATTCCGTATTTCTACTTCTTTTACTTTGCGGAACAGATCGGAGGCAAAAATGAAGTTGTTCAGACGTTCGTTACTTGAGGTAAAGATGTCGTCTTTGCTGCCTTCCCATTCTTTGTGTCCTTCGTATATGAAGATGATATTTTCGCCAATACCCATGACGGAATTCATATCGTGCGTATTGATGAGTGTTGTCATGTTGTACTCGCGGGTGATGTCCTGTATCAGTCCGTCGATGACGAGCGAAGTCTTGGGGTCGAGACCGGAGTTAGGTTCATCGCAGAATAGATATTGTGGGTTGAGAGCGATGGCACGGGCAATAGCTACACGTTTCTGCATGCCACCGCTGATCTCGCCGGGATATTTGTCTTTGGCTTCAACCAGATTTACACGATCCAGGCAGAACATGGCGCGGCGTGTACGGTCGCGCAATGTATCGTTACTGAACATGTTTAGTGGAAACATGACATTCTCCAATACCGTCATGGAGTCGAACAGGGCAGCACTTTGGAAAATCATGCCCATTTCGCGACGCAGGGCCTTCTTTTCTTTCTTATCCATGATCAGAAAATTACGGTTGTCATACAACAGTTCCCCTTTTTCAGGTGTCAGCAGACCTACTATACATTTCATCAATACCGTTTTTCCCGATCCACTCTGTCCGATAATCAGATTGGTCTTTCCGTTTTCAAAAGTTGCGCTGATATCAGTCAGCACATCTTTTCCTTCAAATGACTTGCAGAGACTTTTCAGTTCTATCATGGTCTGAAATGTTTATTTGGTCAGTAATTGGGTAAGTATAAGGTCGGCAAAAAGAATTAGTACGCTGCTTGTTACCACAGCGTCGGTCGATGCCTTGCCTACTTCGATCGATCCACCGTCTACCGTATAGCCGAAGAAGGCCGATACACTGGCGATGATGAAAGCAAAAAACAGTGATTTGATGATACTGCACCATACGTACCATTCGACGAACATGTATTGAAGTCCGTACTCCAAGTCTGTAGCGGTCATGATTCCTCCAAACCAGCAGGTGCCGAAAGCACCGATGATACCTGCGAACGTGCTGAAGATTACGAGTAATGGAATGATGGTGACCATGGCGATTATCTTTGGCAGGATAAGATAGCAGGCGGAATTTACTCCCATAATCTCCAGGGCATCAATCTGCTGGGTAACACGCATCGTTCCTAATTCTGATGCAATGTTCGATCCGACCTTTCCGGCCAATATTAGACACATGATACTGGATGAAAATTCGAGTAACAGGATTTCTCGTGTTACGTAACCTACGGTCCATCGGGGCATCCATGGACTTTCGATGTTGTATTTGATTTGTATCGTGATGACAGCGCCGATAAAGAACGATATCAGCAGTACGATGCCGATGGAGTTTACTCCAAGTTGCTCCATCTCGTTACGGTATTGGCGGAAGAACATGCGCATACGTTCGGGACGGGAAAAAGTTCGACCCATCAGCATGATATATCTTCCTACGGTTCTAAGTGCCTTAAACATAATTGGTCAAGTATTTGCCTGCAAATGTACGGCTTTATCTTTTATTTTTGCTACATTTGCGGCAAATTAACGCAAGTATGGAAGATAGTAAAATGGTTCTTCGCACGGAAGATTTGGTGAAAAAGTACGGAAAGCGTACAGTGGTAAGCCACGTTTCGTTTAATGTCAAACAAGGAGAGATCGTTGGTCTGTTGGGCCCTAATGGAGCGGGAAAAACGACCTCGTTCTATATGACTGTAGGTCTGATCACTCCGAATGAGGGACGTATTTTTTTGGACGATCTGGATATTACAGATTATCCTGTGTATAAGCGTGCTCAGACCGGTATCGGCTATTTGGCACAGGAAGCATCTGTTTTTCGTCAGATGAGCGTGGAAGACAATATTGCTTCTGTACTTGAAATGACCAATAAACCGCTGGATTACCAGAAAGACAAGCTGGAAAGTCTGATTGCAGAGTTCCGACTTCAGAAGGTGCGTAAAAATAAAGGTAATCAGCTTTCGGGTGGTGAACGTCGACGTACGGAGATTGCCCGTTGTCTGGCCATTGATCCTAAGTTTATCATGCTCGACGAACCGTTTGCCGGTGTAGACCCTATTGCCGTAGAAGATATCCAGCAGATTGTATGGAGGTTGAAAGACAAGAATATCGGTATCTTGATTACCGACCACAACGTGCAGGAGACACTCAGTATCACCAGCCGTGCCTATTTGCTTTTCGAGGGTAAGATCTTGTTTCAGGGAACTCCGGAAGAATTGGCTGAAAACCAGATCGTACGTGAAAAATATTTGAGTAACAGTTTCGTGTTGCGTCGTAAAGACTTTATGGTATAAGTAATATACTTGTCCATTAATGGCAGGTTTAGTTGGGCTCTGTAGAGCTGTTATGTAATGCTATGAAGAAACTTTGGTTGTTTATCTTATTTTTGATTATATCCCGGATGCTATGTGGAAATGTCTATTTCAAGCATTTGGGTAAGGCTGACGGACTTTCTCAGATTTCTGTCGTTTCCATTTGTCAGGACGAATTGGGGCGTATGTGGTTTGGTACGCTTGAGGGATTGAGTTGTTATGATGGAAATGAGATGGTTGTATATAAACCTTCTGTAGCAAAGGAATACAGTTTTCTGGGAAACGAAGTCCATAAAATGGTAAGTGGTCAGGGAAATATTTTCTTTACCTCTGATAGCGAACTGATTCGTTATGATTTGCGTAAAGAGGCATTTTATGATTTGCATCTTAAAGCTTCGTGCCTTTATTCGGATGGAAGTGATGTCTGGGCTGCTGCTCATGATAGCATTTATCGTTGGAATCCGGTAGAAGAGAATTTTTCATTTGTATATCACATGGAATTGGGACAATCGGTTACCAGCTTTTATGTGGGGAAAGACCGTAGTCTTTGGGTAGGAACATTGACCGGATTATATTACATTGCAGAACCTGGAACACAACAACCAGTTTGTGTGATTCCAAATGTAAATATCTATTCTTTGTATTATGATAGTCAGGGAGCTATGTGGGTCGCAGCCTTCCGCAAAGGAATGTATAAGGTAGAATCGATCTCTGGCAATCAATGGACCGTGAAAAAAGATTTTGTGTTTTCCAGTAATGATATTCGTTGCTTTGTAGAAGATGATGAAGGGAGTGTATGGATTGGAACCTTCAATGGTTTGAATAAAATAGATCGGAATGGAGAGGTTACATGCTATCGTAAAGATATGACTCCCGGGGCATTGAAGCATTCTTCTATTTTTTCATTGTATAAAGATCGGCAGGGTACCATTTGGGTGGGAACATATTATGGAGGAGTTCATTATTTTCATCCGGAAGTAGATCTGTTCAGGCATTATTCTGAAAATGACGGTAGACAAGATGGGGTGAGTTTTCCTTATGTGGGCAATATGGTGGAAGATAAGCGGGGAGACGTGTGGATTTGTACAGAAGGTGGAGGATTGAATCGCTGGGACAGGAAAACAGATACATTTACTCATTATCTGTCAGGGAAAAAACAATCCCCGTATTTCCCTAATTTGAAGTGTATAGAATATGACGAACAGAATGATTGTCTTTATATCGGCACGCATAAGCAGGGTTTTTTACGCTTTGATATAGCTTCGGCTACGGTTAAACATTATGCAGACTATGGTCGTACCAGTGATTCTTTTAACGAAGTAATCATGCAAGGGGACAGTTTGTATTTACTGTCAATGAAGGGTATATTTGTGAAAAAAGGCTATGATGGTACTCTTGAACGTCCTTTCCCAAAGATTCCTGAAACGTTGCGTGAAGGAGTCGCTATGTTTATAGACTCTGAACGTTTTATATGGCTTTCTCGTCGGAATGAACTTGTTCGCATCAATATGTCGTCTCCGGGCGAAAAATATATTTATCCGTTGGGGCAGAAGGGACTTGGAAAGTTTATGGTAACAAGGATGACAGAGTCGTCTGACGGTACTTTGTTTTTTGGAACGATAGGTTCTGGATTGTATCGATATAATAAAGAATCGGACAGTTTTGAACATTGTCCGATGGCGGGTGCAGATTATATCTATAACATGCGGTTCCACATGTCAGGCTATCTGATTTTATTGACGGATCGTGGTATCCTTTGTTATCATCCTCAGACAACGGATATGAAAATATTAGATGCGGAGAATCAATTGCATCTGTCTGCAGTAAACGATGGTTGTGGACTGCTTGTTTGCCATGACGGGGAAGTGCTGGTTGGTGGTTCGGAAGGTATGACCCGATTTTCTTTTTCTTCTTTATTCGATACCTTGCCGGAACATAACTTGTTTTTTTCGTCGTTATCAGTCAATGGAAAAATAGTGTCAGCTCGGAAAGAGGAAAAAATATTGCCGGTAGCATTGCCTTTCGTTTCTCAATTGAATTTATCGTACGATGAGAATAATATTACCATTTCGTTTGCTTCGAATAGTTATATAGATAATTCAGACCGGAAAATTTATGAATATATATTAGAAGGGTTTGATAAGAAATGGAATACGACTTATGGGAATACATTGGTCTATACAAATTTGGATCCGGGCAAATATAGACTGAAGGTTCGTGAGAAACAACTGAGTGAACGTGATAAAATTCATTCCATTGAGTTACCTGTGATAGTCCATTCACCTTGGTGGGCTACGTGGTGGGCTTATTCTCTATATGCTCTTTTATTTTTAAGCATAGTCAGTACGCTTGTTCGTAATTGGATGGCACGTGTACATTTACGAGCTTCTCTGGCGCAGGAAAAATTGGAAAAGGAGAAAAATGAAGAGTTGATTCAGGCTAAACTCCAGTTCTTTGCCAATATCTCTCATGAATTCCGTACTCCGTTGACGCTGATCATTTCACAGCTGGAAGCTTTGTTGCAGACTTCGGGGCTTTCTCCGTTTATACGCACTCGCTTACAGAAGATCTATAAAAATACGTTTCAGTTCCGTGAATTGATTTCCGAGTTGTTGGATTTTAGAAAAATGGAGCGTGGCAAGTTGACTTTGCATGTGGCCCAATCTAATATAGTAGCTTTTATAAGTCGCCTCTGTGATGACTTTCAGCAGCAGGCTCAGCTGCAACATATCCATTTGGATTTTCATTCGGAAACGGATACGGTAATGGGTTGGTTTGACAGCCGTCAGTTAAGAAAAGTTTTTTCTAATTTATTGTCTAATGCCTTGAAATATACGCCCGCCAATGGAAAAGTGGAAGTCCAAATCATAGAAGCGACTGAACAAATTGAAATTAAAGTTCTGGATAGTGGAGAAGGAATACCCAAAGAAGCTTTACCTTTTATTTTCGATCGTTTCTATCAGGTGGATGCTGAGGTCTCTTCTCCCGGTAGCGGTATTGGCCTTGCTTTGGCTAAGGGAATCGTAGAACTTCATCATGGATCTATTGGTGTACAGAGTGCTTTGGGGTATGGTAGTGTCTTTACAGTGACTTTGCCAAAAGAGAATCCGTTCCTTCAAGATGACAATGTGGTTTGGGATGCGGCTGAAGGAGAAATGTCGGATGTTCTGCCCGCTTTCTCTGAAATGTCCGGTACTGATACGGAAACAGTACCTGTAAGTGACATTCCTAAATCGGACAATGATGCAAAAGATTGTGTATTGTTGGTAGAGGATAATGAAGACCTGTTACAGATACTGATGGATTTGCTTTCACCGCTTTATCGGGTTATTATTGCATTGGATGGCAAAGCCGGGCTTGATAAAGTAATAGAGGAGCATCCGGATTTGGTTGTAAGTGATGTAATGATGCCTGTCATGTCAGGAACGGAAATGTGCATGAAGATAAAGAGTAACTTTGATTTGTGTCATATACCGGTTATTTTGCTGACAGCGATGACATCCGACAATAATAAGATGGAGGGATTGCAATGTGGAGCGGATGATTACATAGAAAAGCCTTTCAACAACAAACTGCTTTTGGGTCGGATTGCCAACTTGTTGCGTAATCGGAAATTGCTGAAAAAGAAATTTTCCACTGTGACACCGTCCTCTGCCGATACAAATGATGCCGGTATGCCGACTTTGGCATTGACTCCGATTGATGCCGACTTTTTGACACGCTTGGATGATGTGGTGAAGACGCATCTGGCTGAACCCGATTTTGATGTCAATCAATTGGCCCGTGAGTTAGGAGTCAGCCGCAGTTCGCTTTACAATAAGTTGAAGGCTCTTAGCTTCGTAACTCCGAATGAGTATATTCTGAATGTACGTCTGAAGGCTGCTGCCGATTTGCTAAAGAAAAATCCAGAAATGCAGATTACAGAGATTGCCTATCAGGTCGGTTTTAATTCTTTGCGTTATTTCCGCCATTGTTTCAAAGCATCTTTCAATCAGACGCCGCAGGAATACAGACAAAGCGAATGAGAGGGACTGATATTTCAAGTCCCTCTTTACAATCGCCAAGTTCATAGTTATGGATGTCAAGTCCATGTTTACGTTCGTCAAGTGAATGTTTACGTGGCATCATCCATATATTCTTTCTTTAAAAGAATGTTTTGTCAATGCTTTCATTCCTTCACACCTCTGTAAGGGATTGGAAATCAGGCTGATGTTGTGAAAGAGTGATCTTTCACGCCTAATTTGCAAGTTTCACAAGCTGATAAACGATGAAATATACTCCTTCTCTTTTGTTCTTAAAACGGAAGCTTTCAACAGGAGTTACGTTTCCGTTCCCTTTGACATCTATATTTTTTATAGTTTTCTTTTCTACGGTTTTGCCTTGTTCATTTTTTAGTTCAATAATCAAGTTTGCTTTGCAAGGAGCATCCAGGTTAAAGATAACAGGTTGTATCTGATCTTGTGGACCGTATACGACATCGACATTATTACTTGCGGCCCACATTCGTCCGAATGCCTGTTTGTTGACATAATAAGCCAGCTTAGGTACACCGAATGCGTCTAACAGAGGCTTCTGGTAAGTAAACATATTAGCACCTGATTCCAAGCTACACCATGAGAATCCATCATAGCCTAAAAGAATTTGCTTTTTCATAGACTCCCATGCCGAGAACGCTTGGAAAGCCTGGCTGATTTTCCATTCTTCAGCATCCAGTTTCCTGCCGATACTATTCTCTTCGTACTCCCATTCGTAGGATTGCACTTTGTACCAAGGTTCCTTTTGTGCTAGTTCCCAGTTGGGCTGTGCGGCCGATTCTTCATGTTCAAAATTGAAAAATGCTTTATCATTGGCATTGATGCAGGAGGCCGCCCATCGGTAAGGAGCTTTGCGCAATTCGCTCCATGTCGCTCCGTATCCGGTATAAGCATCCTGGTTACCTCTGGTCATTAGTTTTTCCATGATTACAGGATTGGGAGAGATGGGGTTGCCTTTGTAGTCCATGCTGCCGTCATAGTTACCATAATGTGTATGTCCCCAGAAGGAAGTCGGAGAAATAAGCCTGCTCGTATCGGCCTGGCTGATCGTTTTATAAATCAGGTTCATGTAGTCGTGTGAATCTGAGATATCATGCTTTTTGAAACGGTTAGGATGGTTTCCGGCTTCCCACATGACAATGGATGGATGATTATAAACTTGTCTGATGTATTTGGGATATCCTTTGAAGTCTACGTTCCAGGCTTCTCCTTCTCTGACCCATCCGGCTGTTTGCCATAACAGGTAGACACCCAATTGGTCAGCATATTCTGCATAGCGCGGGTCATTAATACCATCGATTGTATCTTTTTCTGCATGTACATGGATACGCAGCATGTTTCCATTCATTTTCTTTATCTGCAACAGGTCTTGGATAATGGTTTCGTCAGATACACAACGGTTGGTTTTGGCTATTGTTTCGATGGGATATCTGTAACCCAGGATCTGGGCTCCATTCAACATTTCTACCTGATTGTTTATATAGAGTTTTCCTCTCTCCTGTGTTATAGTACGGATACCTGTTGTTGTGACATAATCGTCGATAACTTTGCCTGTTTTATCTTTTAGAATGACTTCCACTTTATACAAGTTGGGATGGTTGGGATGCCATAACAATGCATCAGGGATACTCAAAGGGATCGAAATCTTATTATCGATAGATGGTCTGATTTGGATTTCCTTTTGAATACTGGCTACTACTTCTCCTTCTTTCGGATACCAGGGGTAATAGTTTATTTCTATGCTTCCTTTATAATATTCTACTCCGTTATATTGAATCGTAATCAGATTGGACTGTACGGCTTCTTTTTCGTGAATGGTCGAAGTATGAACAAGTGCGTCTTTAATCATGCATCTGCTTGTCAGAATCAATTCTGTCCTTCCCAGTAACCAGCCTGTATAGGGGTCGGAGGGTGAGTGAAGCATTCGGTGGCGTGCTTTGTATGGCTTGACACGTACAGCGATCAGATTCTCCTGATGGGGAATCATGTATTCGGTGACATCCAATTGGTAGGGGTGTCTGTCGTTGATGACAATGACGGGTTGTCCGTTTATCCACACTTCACCTCCTGGATCCAGAGTCTCCAAGTTCAGAATGGCGCGTTCGCAATTGTCAATATGTACTTTCTTTCTGAGGTAGTAACTCTCTTCTTTTTCTGCCAGTCCGCCATGTACAGAGGGTAATTTTACTTCTGTCCATTGGGTATCGTCGTACTCTGGGCTATACCATTCCTTTATGGGAACGATGGGGTCGAAGTCTTCATCCCATACCAGCGAGGTGTAGAAGGGCGTGTGTGCATTGGCTGCATCCTGTACGAACGAATACAGTTGTAGGTTGTCCATATAGGTTGTTCCACTGGTAGAGGTGAATGACGTTTGGTTGATTATGGGAGTGAGGTTGGCATCAAGAGGACATTCCAAAGTGAGTGTTGAATCGAGTGTGACAAAGAATCGTTTGTTGTCAAAATCTCCATATATTTCCAGCATGTACTGGGATTTGCCTTTATAGTTTGTTTCCTGTTGGTATTTTCCTGATTGTACCTGGATCTTTTGGTCCTGTAGCTTTACGGATATGACATCTTGTCCTTGATTACCAAGGCTTAAAGTGTAACAGGAAGCTTCGTTCTGCAAATATGCTTTTAGACGGAAACGCCATTTGATGTCTTCCGTTTCTCTTTTAATGGTACAATCTGACAGGGACAGTTTCCCGTTAGCGATTTTACTGCCGGTCTGTTGTTCCCACAACTTCCATTCTTCTTGTTGTTCCAGTTCTTTTCCCGGACGATATCCGTAGGCTTTCCATTGTTTCAGTGATAAGGTCTTTCTTGTTTGTGAAGTAGGTTGAGGCTTAATGCTCTTTAAGGCTGATGGCACTTCCTGAGAAGAAAGAACTGGACGGTCTAGTTGTGGATTGTTCCAGAATTTGGCTGCATAATTTCCATATTTGGCCAGGAAATCGATACGTTGTTCCAGATTCATCCATTCAGTCTCTCCGTGGAAGTCCGTTTCTCCATTGGCTTTCACGTCAGAGGTAAAATAGCGTGTTTCAAGGGTTGATACTTGCCCGCTTGTGGATAAAGCCCATAAGCTGCTTAAAAGAAAAAGTATTTTTTTCATGGCTTATTAATTTTATGTATATACGAAATTGAAAATGTTTTGGAAACAAAATTATCAGTCTGTAGAAGATATAATGGGAGAAATTATGCTTTCTAATGGGGGATAATTGTCTTGAATAGTAGTTTTAACGAATTCTGAGGGTTATACTCGTGCTTAGTATAACAGTTTATAAATGAGGTGCTATGGGAAAATATACAATTAGGGGATATATAAAACAACTGCAAATTGCTTTCCTATAGTTGTGACTACACTGGAAGGCAATTTGCAGTATGGCTTCGTAGATATGTTTAAATAGCTTGGGCTAATTTATTTCCGGCTTATGCTTATTTCAGCGTTTTGTTTAGTAGTGCTTCACCGTTTTTCCCGATAACCTTGATATGGATGTTGCCGTCGTTAAGGTCAAGTCGAGTGGCACACATGGCTCCTTGTTCCAGTACGGGACATTGGTTTCCTGATTCTCCCGGCTCATGATAGAAGAAGCGGTGGGTGTGTCCTGCTACAATCAGATCGATTCCGGCATGGTTCAGTATGGGTAGGAATTTTTGGCTTGCGTCTTGGCAACCTTTCCAGGTAGTTCCCTTTTCCCATTCCTTGTCGGATACCAGCGGGAAGTGCGAAATGACAATCCGGTATTTTGCTTTCTTGAATTCCTTGCTTTTTACGACTTTTTCTAGCCAGCGGGCTTGTTCGCTGCGATAGTTGTCAAAGTCCGTCAGTCCGGCATAGACCGGATGGGTGTCAGATTTATCTTCACCCGTGTCGAGCATGATGACCATGACGTCTCCCATCAGGTAGCTGCCGTATATTTTGCCGTTTTGTTTGGGGAAGAAGGACGGGAAGATACGGGCCATGTTTCCGCGTGTTTCGTGGTTGCCCCGCACGAACTCAAACGGAATGGAGGTGGCAAACAGATCTACGCTGGTGTCGATGAACGACGTGAACGGATGTTCACCGTTTTCGGTCATGTAGTTCATCATGTCGCCGGCATAGAAGAACGAAGTGCAGGTTTGGTAGTCACATCGTTCCAACAGATTTCTCAGTAACTTCGGGTTGCTGTGCATGTCACTGGTAATGAAGATGGATCCACCTTTCTGTTCCGGGTCAATGGTACGGAATGTGTACCAGGGTGAAGCGATGCTGTCTCCGAATACCACCTTGTACGGTTGGAATGATTTGATTTCTTTGGCATGTATGCGGTATTGGTAAGTCGTGTTGGGTTGTAATTCTTCTGCCCTGATGGCAAAGAAGGTTGCATCTGCCTGTTTCAATCCGTGTTGTGAGCCGGAATAGTTGTTGGACAGTTCCTCTCCTTTTTTCTTGAGTTCGATGAACGAAAAAGAAGGATTGGATGTTTGGTAGGCAAATGTCGCTCCGTTGGTTGTCACTTCCTGCAGGTAGGGGCCATGGGCTATTTCAAGGAAAGGACGACTGCTCATGCGCACTTTGATGGTGGCATCTGGTTGGCCGAAGGTACAGTTGGCTTCTATTATGGTTGTATTTCGTATCGGATATTCCTTTGGCGAGGTGTTCTGTGCCAGTCGTGATGTGAAGGTTACATTTGTCGGTGAAATGATTTGCATATAGAAGTGTTTGCCGTTCAAGGTCAGATGGGCTGTCTTACCATCGGTCTCTACATCAGCCTTTGTGATGACCGACCACGATACGGTTGACTGGGCGTTGGTAAGTTTTATCTCATCTGTCACTTCGACAGTCTGGTCATCGATCAGAGTAAATGTACGGAACACTGATTCGGCTTGATCCTTATATAAGGAGGTCATATCCAGTTTGGCGTATGGCTGAGCAATGTCAGCTTTTTCTTCGCAGACAAAGGCTTCGCCTGCAGCGTATTGTATCTGGTGATCGATACTAATCGTATTGTGCGAAAGGTTGTTGTTGCGGAAGTATTTCCAGCGTTGTCCATTTGGCTTGTAGTCCCAGAAGCCGGGCAGGTTGTAATCGTCAGATCCCAAATCGTCCGTCCAACGTATACCTTCACTTTCCAGTACAAATGTTCCACAGTCCATCTGTTGGTGTGCCTGCATGGGCTCTCCACCTTTAGCTGTGAGGAATATGGAGCCTTGTACATCACGTTTGCTATTGAGCACAATGATGTCATTGATCGTGTTGTGGTATACTTCCAGTTTGGGTAGAGAAGATTGTGGATTGGGCTGTGCATTGTCGTACCAGGGAAGTGAAAGGAAGAATAATTGGTGCAGCGGTTGTTGTCCCTGAATGACCTTCCCGATTTCTTTCCGATACCATTCTGCTACTTCCGCCTGGGAATACAGTCTACTGAATAGGAAAAACGCAGGTGTGTTGAGCGCTTCGTCATGGGCGTTGGCAAAATTGAAGACTCGTCCTGATGGTGAAAGGGTGCGCTTATAATAGAGGGCTGTATTTTCTATGCCAGGCAGCTGCCCGATTTTTCCTTTGTCGCCTCCATTATCGGTAACGGCTTTCAAGTACAATGACAGGTAACTGGCTGTATATCCCCAGTAGGAAGGTCCTTCATAGCATACTCCGTCCGGAGCAAAATGCTTCAGACAATTAGGCATATACCGAGCTGCATTTTCCAAAATGGTACGTGCTTCTTGAGGATAATCTTCGGCTACAGCTAGTGCTCCCAGTACCATACCGGTGTTGCACACTACATTCCAGTTCGTTTCACGTTTGGCCCAACTACCCGGTCCTCCCTTTTCATATTCCTTCAGAACACGGGCTATAGCGTTGCGATAGATGCTGTTTTTAATCAGTTTCCGGGTAGATGCAGGTAGGGATTTGTACAACCAGTCGTAGGCTATCGCTACGGCAGTTGTCATTTCAGCTGTATCCAGATAATGGTTCGGGTCCCAGTCTGGGAAGTTACAAACCCATTGTAATGCCTGGTCGGCTGCATCCAGGTATTTTTTTTCTCCATAGAGGCGGTAGACCAATGCCAATGTCCCTAGGCGGTCTACATAGGCTCTGGAGGTATATAACATATTACCGTACCTGTTCATTTCGTAAGGGATTTGTGCCAATGTAGCAAGTGAGTCTGCCCGGTTCTTTAAATAGTAGGCTAGTTTTCGGACATCTTGATTTTGCTTAATGAGTTCTTTAACTTGAATTTCTTCGTTAGGTGTAAATAGCAGACGTGGGTGTGACTGCCAATCTGTTTGTGCCAGAATGGTACAGGTAGGCATCAATAAAGTAAATAATAGAAGCAATAAAATGCAATTCTTAATATTCGTCTTTAAAAAACGACAGAGGATTGCATTGTTCTCAAGGTGTTTTTGTGTAGAGTTCATAGGACTTATTTGTTTTAATTGATGATTGTTGCAGCGTTTTTTTGTAGGGGCTATATGTCGTAGCCTTTTTTAACTTCATGCAAAAATAGTCTTTTTCTAGATTAGGTTGGGATGATTTTGTCTAAATTGGGGGATGTATGTGTGTTGGACATGTTTTTTAAAGATTTACTTTGTGAGGTTTCGAAGAAGCGGACTATAATTAGCCCTTTGAATTCTGATCTATATATAATATATTACAATACAAATGTTTAACGTTTGTGTGTTGGATGATATTTCCCCTTTTGGACGATTATGCATCTCTTTCTTTAAATGTTAAAAATGTAAGGATGAAATAGAGTGTACTCTAAAAAAAACAGTGTGTCCCATTTATAAGAGAACAGTTTCCCATCTTTGCGATAGAAATCATAAAATATCCGAAATCACTACTGTCCCGTAAAAGTGGATAAATAGTTCTTTGAAATTATTGAAATATAGTCAATTACGTGGTTTCTTGAGATGAAACGGACTTGATTTTGCAACTTTGCAGTCTAATACAAATGGCTGCTATGTTCCAAGACAAATACGTATTCTCTCAATTAACCGCTTTTCTGAACAGGACTCAGTTCAACAACTATGTTCGCAAGTATGATGGCAACCGGTATGTGAAACATTTCACTTGCTGGAATCAGATGCTTGCAATGATGTTTGGGCAACTGAGTAACCGTGAGAGCCTGCGAGACTTAATCGTTGCTTTCGAGGCGCATAGGGGCAAGCAATATCATCTTGGGTTAGGTCGTGAACCGATAGCCAAGACAACTCTTGCCACAGCCAACCAGAACCGCGATTACAGAATCTTCGAAGACTTTGCTTTCTATATGATGAAGGAAGCCTGCGAGAAGCGGACGACCAACATCCTTGACATTTCCGGAAAGAAATATGCGTTTGATTCAACAACGATTCCGTTATGTCTTGCAACATTCCCGTGGGCAAAGTTCCGAAGCAAGAAAGGAGGAGTGAAAGCTCATGTCTTATACGACATTGAAGCACAAGTTCCTGCCTTCTATACTGTAACCACTGCCTCAAAGCATGATTCTACAGCGATGTCTTCAATCCATTATGAACCAAATGCTTATTATATATTCGACAGGGCTTATGATTCTTTTAAAGAGCTCTATAGGATACATCTTACAGACTCTTTCTTTGTTGTCAGGGCCAAGACGAACTTAAAGTATAAGACAGTCAAATGGAAGCGGAGAATGCCAAAGAACATAATGACAGATGCAGAAGTGAAACTGACCGGTTATCTCTCCGGGAAGAAATATCCGGAGTCATTCAGACTCGTCCGATATTACGACGAAGAGGATGACCGTGAGTTCACTTTCTTGACGAATGCAAAACAACTTTCTGCACTGGATGTCGCCAATCTTTATAAGAAAAGATGGTTAATCGAGCTGTTCTTCAAATGGCTCAAGCAGCATCTCAAGATAAAGAAATTCTGGGGCACAACAGAGAACGCTGTTCGCATACAAATCAGTGTGGCTATTATCACGTACTGTCTTGTGGCTATTGTCCAACATGATATGAAGTTGAAACGTTCAACCTATGAAGTTTTGCAAATTCTCAGTATATCATTGACTGACAAAACCCACTTGCGTGACCTGTTCGACAAGACTAATTTCAATGATGTCAAAGATCTAAATGATCCCCTGATTCCGGGGCTTTTTGATTAATTGTTTAACTCGTCCCATTTTAACGGGACACTAATGATCCGAAATAGTGTTTTAAAACTTACTGATAACTTAAAATTTAATGCTTATGTATCAACGAAGAGAAAAACGTATGTTGGAAGGTAATCTTTCCAAGTTCTTGTTGGGCGGTGTATTTTTTCTTTCAATGACTCCGACTTATGCTGTATCGGGAAAAGCTATTGAAGTCGAAAAGGTACACTCTGTTCTTTCTATTAATCAAGATGGCCGTACGGTTTCGGGTAACGTTGTTGATGAAACGGGACTTCCGGTAATTGGCTGTAACGTAAAAGTAAAAGGTACGACAATCGGTGCCATTACGGATTTGGATGGTAATTTTACTCTTAAAGGTGTCCCTGAAAATGCTGTATTGGTTGTAAGCTATGTAGGATATAAGGAACAAGAAATCAAAGTCGGTACTCAGAGCCAATTGTCTATCAAACTTCAGGAAGATGCGGAGTTAATTGATGAAGTAGTAGTTGTAGGTTATGCAGCTCAGAAAAAGGTAAATTTGACGGGATCTGTTTCTTCTGTTAATATGGCTGATATTGCGGAAAAAAGACCGATAACGAACCTATCTTCAGGTTTGGCTGGTATGGCCTCTGGTATTTCTGTTACTTCTAGCAGTAATGTTCCCGGTAATGATAATGCTTCTATTTTAGTACGCGGTCAAGGTACATTGAACAATTCTGCTCCTTTGATTATCATTGATGGAGTGGAGAGTAATATTAATACAGTGGCTCCTCAGGATGTGGAGAGTATGACCGTACTGAAAGATGCTGCTTCAGCATCAATTTATGGATCGCGTGCTGCAAATGGCGTTATCCTGATTACGACAAAGAAAGGTAAGCAGGGAAAGATTGGTGTAGATTATACTGGATATGTTTCTATGGAATCAATTGATAGAAGCCGAGTAACCGATCCTGTCTCTGATTATGCAACTTATATGGACTTGATGAATGAAGCCTATGTAAATTCTAAGCAACCAGCTCGTTTCTCCCAGGAAACTATTGATGCTTGGCGGAATGATGGAGGACGTAATCCATTGATTTATCCTAATACAAACTGGATGGATGAGATGTTTCGTACGGCAGTAGCAACCAATCACAACCTGTCAATTAATGGAGGAACTGATAAAATTTCTTTCTACACTTCTTTCGGTTACAATAGTAATCCGGGTGTAATGGAAAATTCCGGTTATGAACGTTATAGCTTTCGTTCAAATGTAGAGGCCAAGGTAACTTCTTGGTTGACTTTGGGAGCTAAACTGAATGGATATTTGGCTAATATCGACCAAGGACAGGATCGTTTGGATGATGTATTTATATACGGAGTTGCTAGTACGCCAGGAATTGTATTACGCCATCCGGATGGTCGATATGGTGGGCAACAGAATCCGGAAGATGATCCGCAGAGCAATAATCCGCTACAATGGCTAAATAGGGAGGTCGGTGAAAAGAAAGAACGTAATATGCGTGCTGTGTTTAATGGAACTATTACTCCATTGAAAGGATTGTCCATCTCGGGATCATATTCATACGAATTGACGGATAAAGATAACTGGGAGAAGACGAATCTGATTGATATGTGGAATTTTGCAACAGAAACGATTGTTCAAAAGGATTCCCGTCGTGATTATATTTATAATTACAATCGAAAGATAGAACGTATGTTTATGGATGCGGTCGTGCGTTATGAGGATCGTTTCTTCAATGACAGATTGGATTTGAGTGCCATGGTTGGTGCAAGCCAGGAAATGCGTCGTGACCGTAGTTTCAGTGCACAAAAATACGATTGGATTGATCCTTCGGTAGATGTTATCGGTGGTGCAACAGGTGAATCTGTTACTTCTGGTTCTCATTCGGAATGGGCCATGCGTTCTTATTTTGGGCGTATCAATTTAGGTTGGGACGGAAAGTATTTGTTTGAGGCAAATTTACGTGCAGATGCATCTTCCCGTTTCTTGAAAGGCAATAGATGGGGATATTTCCCTTCGTTCTCTGCAGGTTGGCGTATTGATCAGGAAGCTTTTATGGAAGGTACACGTAATTGGTTAGATGCTTTGAAATTCCGTGCATCTTATGGAGAGTTAGGTAATAATTATTTGGATAGTGATTATATGGCTATTGCGACTTATGGCCAGTCTAATTATGTCCTGAATGATGGTATGCAGATTGGTATGGCACAGACGGCATTGGCGAATGGAAACTTGACATGGGAGAGTACAGCTGTTACGAACTTTGCCATTGATTTTGGAGTGCTGAACAATCGTTTGACTGGTACGGCTGAGTATTTTTATAAGAAAACATCGGATATTTTGATTGACTTGCCTGCTCCTTTGGTACATGGTACTTCAACTATTCCAACTCAGAATAGTGCAGAGGTTGTTAATAAAGGTATGGAACTTACTTTGAATTGGGCTGATCATATTAATGACTTTCATTACAACATCGGTGCAAACGTGACATTTGTAGATAATAAGGTAACGAAGTTTAAAGGTGATCAATCGTCTATCAGTGGTAGTACAATGATTAAGGAAGGTCTGCCTATTAATGTGCAATATGTATTGGTCGCAGATCGGATTGTCCAAACGCAGGAGGATTTGGACTATGTACAGTGGCTGGCAGATAATTCAACAGATAAAGATGGTAATAAAGTTGATCCTTTCTCAAAATACAAGAGGCCTGAGTTGGGAGATGTACTTTATAAAGATATGAATGATGATGGTATCCTTTCGGATGAGGATAAGGTGCCTATGGGGCATGGTGATACTCCTCGCTTCTTTTATGATATTAATTGGGGGTGCGAATGGAAAGGATTTGATTTCTCTATGTTGATGTCTGGTACGGGAAAACAGAATGTTCAATATATGACGATGCGTTCATCAACCGTGACTTATGGTAATCAGATTAGTCAGGAAATTGCAGACGGACGTTGGTATGAAGGACGTACGGATGCTAAATATCCGAGATTGTTAACTGGTGATAGCCGTAATACGCGTTATAGCACGATTTGGGAAACGAATAAAGCATTTTTCAAGATTCGCAATATTCAGTTAGGTTATACATTGCCTGAAAAGTGGATGAAATCGGTATCATTGAATCGGGTTCGTGTTTTCTGTAGTTTGGAAAACTTCTTCACGTTTACTAATTATGCAGGAATGGATCCGGAAACGACATCGTTAACTTATCCGACTATGCGTCAAGCTTCATTTGGACTTAATGTATCATTCTAAATTTAAAATGTTATGAAAAAATATATATTGTTTTTGGCAGTTGCTGGTTTGATGAGCAGTTGCTATGATTTGGATCAATATCCTCATGATAAATTAAATTCCGGAACCTTTTGGAAAACGGAAACACATGCCCATCAAGGTATGATGAGTATTTATAATGTGATGAAAAATTCAGATGTATTTGGTACCTATTTTTCGATGGATGGTTTAGGAGAAACAGGCTGGGGAATGTTTGATGATGTTGCTAAAGGAACATACACGGATCGTTCTTCTAGTATACAAAATAAGTGGCAAGGTTTGTATGAAGGTATTGCTAGATGTAATTTGTTGCTACAGAATATTGATAATGTTGAAATGTCGGAAGAGCTGAAAACTCAATATAAGGGTGAAGCGAAATTTATGCGCGCATTGTATTATTTTCAATTATTGGACTTATACGGTGGGGTACCAGTGTACGATGAAACAACTGTAGTTAGCAATGATTTCATGAATATGAAAAAACCTCGTTCTACAGCTGATGAGGTTCGTCAATTTATATTGGATGATTTACAAGAAGCTATTAATGTGTTGCCGGTACATTGGGATCAGACTGAATTTGGTCGTGCAACTCGTGGTGCTGCTGTTGCATTAAGGGGTAAGGTAAAATTGTATAATAAAGATTATTCCGGTGCTATTGTTGATTTTGAAGAAATTGTTTATGATCGTGACGGTCGTGGATATGGCTATAAACTTTATCCTGATTATGCCAAATTGTTCACTCCAGAAGGTGATGCGAGCGAAGAAATGATTTTTGCAATTCAAAATATGAGTGGAACTGGTACAGAATATGGGATGCCTTTTGGTTTGCGTTTAGGTAGCCGTTCGTCATATGGTGGTGGATGGAACAATTGTGTGCCAACAGATATTTTAGTTGATATGTATGAAAATAAAGATGGAACGGCTTTTAACTGGGAAGACTATATACCAGGTTTTACAACTGACAAAAAGGTCCAAAAAGAAACTTTTTTAGCTGAATTGACAAATGGAATTGTTTCTAAATATCCAGAAAAGAAGGATCTAATTAGACAAATTTATGAGAACAGGGACCCTCGTTTGGAGCAAACTATTATAACACCTTACGCAATGTATTATGGCTGTAACGGAACAACACCTAAATGGATGGAATTTGTTCTTGCTCCGGGTACCAACGAAAATTATGGGTATATTCGTAATAACCGTGGTTGGTATGATTATTTATGGCGTAAGTTTGTACCGGAAGGTGATATGAATGGTACTCTTACTAATCGAGAACATGTACCTATTAATTTCCCATTAATTCGTTATGCTGATGTGTTATTGATGTTGGCTGAATGTTATAATGAACAAAATCGTCAGGATGACGCTGTGGCATTGATTAATCAAGTTCGTCAACGGCCGTCAACCAATATGCCGGCTTTGAATAGCGGTCCCTCTTGGCTTGAGGCCCGTACAAAAGAAGAAGTCTTTAAACGTATTGATCATGAGAGAGCTATTGAGTTAGCATGTGAAGGACATCGTTTTGGAGATTTGAAAAGATGGGGCCTGTGTGAAGAACGGTTGAATTTTACATATGATGATATTCTTGGTATGGATCGTTATGTTCGAGTATTTGTTGAGCGTGACTATCTATGGCCTATTCCAGCGGTAGAGTTTGAACGTAATGAGAATTTGGAAGGACAACAAAATCCGGGGTGGTAAATGGAGCACTGCTTTGAGGCTCTTTTGAGAGCCTCAAAGCACTTCGTTGACACTCGATATTTGGGGATGACGGGGAAGAAAGCGATGGTGAATTAGTTATTTTCTTGTAAGCTTATAGCTTGTGAACAACACTATCGATTACTTTGGGTCAGTGATAAAAACTGTTTAAGTTTTTTGTACTTAGAGAAATAGACTATATTACACTATTTTTTGTGGAAATACATATAAGGGGTGTTCTATAAATTGAATTACTTATAATACTTTGATAATCAGATAATTATTTGTATATTTAAGCAATAAAAATTGCTGAAAACGATGAAAAAGCAGAACCGATACAGAAACCGCATTAGCAAGAGTCTTTTCGAGTCCGAAGATACTCATACGATTTTGTCGAACCTCGGTAACCCATTGACTGCGCTTGACAACTTGATTGACTTCGAGATGTTTCGCCCTGAACTTGAGGCCGCTCTCTCGAACAAAGAGCGCAAGAGTAACGCTGGGCGCAAGCCTTTCGAACCGGTTCTGATGTTCAAGGTTCTGTTTTTACAACGCTACTACGGCCTGGGAGACCATCAAATCCAATACCAGATTGTTGATCGGACGAGCTTCCGCCAGTTCCTTGGTATAGAGAGCGTAAAGGACGTTCCCGATGAAAAGACGGTCTGGAAATACAAGGAGGCGTTGCAAGTCTGTGGCGCGTACGACAGACTGTTCGACATGTTCCGCCGGTACATGGAGGATAGAGGTCTTGTTTTCAACAGCGGCAAGATAGTGGATGCGAGTTTTGTCACCGCTCCCCGTCAGCGCAACACTCGCGAGGAAAACCGGCAGATAAAAGCCGGCAGGGGTGATGAACTTTGGAATGACAATCCACACAAGAAGTGCCATAAGGACACTGATGCCCGTTGGACGAAGAAGCGTGGTGAAACTTATTACGGATACAAGAACCACTCCAAGGTGTGTGCCAAAACGAAGATCGTGCTTGCCTACGACACCACATCCGCCAGTGTGCACGACTCGAAGAAGGTCACCGACTTGATTACGGATGAAGACAAGGGGAAAGCCTTGTACCTTGATGCCGGATATGTCGGCAAGGACGATGAGGTCAGGAAACGTGGAATGACCCCTGTCATATGTGAAAAAGGACACAGGAATCGTCCGCTGACAGAAACCCAAAAGGCCAACAACAGGACAAAGTCCAAAGTGCGCAGCCGTGTGGAGCATGTCTTTGGCTTCATGGAACAGAGTATGCACGGGCTGTTCGTCCGCACGGTCGGGATAAGCCGAGCGAAAGCCAATACCGCACTGACGAGCCTAATGTACAATATCTGCCGCTTCTGTCAGATTGTCAAGTATCATGGCGATTGGCTGGCTACTTGTGAGGGATAGTTATGCCTTAAATATTAATTTATGTTAAAATTGGGGGGGGTGATATAGTTATGAGCTAAAACACATACTTTTACATCGTGAATTAATAAAATCCGTGTCGGTCAGGCTTAATCGGGTTCTCCCGATCATCACGAAGTGTTAATTATAGAACCCCTCATAATAAATTCAAAGAATCAATTTTTAATATGAATAAGAATAATAAGGTGAAAATGATTGTAACTCTTTGTCTGTCCTGCATGCTGGGTACAACCCATGCGCAGGACACGATGGAGAAGACATTTATCAGAGAGAATATGAGCTTCGCGGCCGAACAATACCGGCTGATGCTGAAGACGCCTGCGCAGGGTAAGGATGGGAAAGGAGTGATGCCCCATAGTATGAAAAAGGACGGAACTGTGTCTAAGGGTAGCATCTATCTTTGGACATCGGGTTTCTTCCCTGGTTCGTTGTGGTACATTTCTGAGTATCTTGGCGACAAGGCTTTGCAAGATTCCGCTTTGGTTTATACTCAGAAGATGGAGCCGGTCAAGACTTTCACTGACAACCACGACATCGGCTTCATGATGTATTGCAGCTATGGTAATGCCAACCGCTTCGAACCGAAGCCGGAATACAAGGACATTCTGGTAGAATCTGCCCGTTCACTCTGCACTCGTTTCCGTCCGAAGGCCGGTGTAATCCAGTCATGGAACGGTTTTCGTTCCTGGCATGGTGACAAGGTGTACGATTTTCCTGTCATTATTGATAATATGATGAACCTCGAACTGCTCTTTTATGCTTCTCGTGTGACGGGTGACGATTCGTTCCGTAAAGTAGCCGTTAGCCATGCCGAGAATACGATGAAGAACGCTGTTCGTCCTGACTACAGTTGCTATCACATTGTTTACTATGATAAGGAAACGGGCAAGCCTATTAAGGGTGAAACTTCGCAGGGATGGTCGGACAACTCGGCTTGGAGTCGTGGACAGTCTTGGGGCATTTATGGTTTCACGATGTGCTATCGCGAGACGAAAGATCCTCGTTTCCTGGAGACGGCTATAGGTATGGCGGACTTTTATCTGGATCATCCGAATCTGCCGGCTGACAAGATTGCATGGTGGGACTTCAATGCTCATCAGGAAGGCTACGTGCCGGGCATCCGTTCCAATGCGAATAATCTGGTGCTGAACTATCGCGATGCCTCAGCTGCCGCTTGCACGGCTTCCGCTCTGCTGGAGTTGAGTACCTACGTTAAGGGTAGCAAGAGTGCCAAGTATCTGGAAGGAGCTAAAGCCATCCTGCATTCTTTGGGTAGCAAGAAGTACCGCGCCGAGTTGGGCAAGAACGCCGACTTCATCCTAATGCATAGTACGGGAGCTATTCCGCAGAACTCCGAAATCGATGTGCCACTGACTTATGCTGACTATTATTTCCTGGAGGCATTGCATCGATACGACAAGCTGCTGGACGGCAAACCACTTTTCTAAATCTAATCTTTTTGTTATCTAAAATCTTTGTGGAACGTATTTTTTGTAATTTTATTTTTTTCTAGATGAAATATTTGTTTTTTTTATTATTTTATATTACAGGAATTTCCATATACGCACAGCGCATATTGATTAATGAGAATTGGAAATTCTGTAGAGGTTCTTCCGATGTGCATATTCATGATAGGACTGATGCGCAATCTATTAATTTACCTCATTCTTGGAATGCGCTAGATGGTCAAGATGGAGGAGGAGACTACTATCGGGGAATTGGATGGTATACGAAAGATTTATATTTTGACAAATCCGATCGAAAAAAACAGATTTATATACGCTTTGGTGCTTCAAATTATGTTACAGAAGTATATTTAAACGATCAATTAGTGGGTACACATATTGGTGGGTATACAGCTTTTGCTTTTGATATGACTTCTGCTATACATTTTGGGAAACAGAATCGGTTAGCAGTGAAAGTAAGTAATGCTATAGGTTTTCCTTTGGCTCCTATATCTGCAGATTTTACTTTTTTTGGAGGTTTGATAAGGAATGTGGAATTAATAAAAAAAGATAAGTTGCATATAACTTCTGAAGATTATGGCTCTCGGGGAATTTATATTTGTCAGAAGAATGTTAGTAATGATTCTGCAGATATTACTATAACGGCTAAAATCAAAAATGCGAATAGTAACAATCAAAATGCGTTTGTGCGTTTTTCTGTTAAAGACCGTTTAGGTAATGTGGTATTAAGTGAAGATAAAAAAGTATTTTTAAATTCTGCCGAAACTCTTCCTGTAATACAGAATTTTCATTTGAAGAATCCTCATTTGTGGGATGGTGTGAAGGATCCTTATTTATATAGTGTTAATGTGGCTGTTTTTGTTGGTAATCGTGAGGTAGATGCTGAAATTCAGCCATTAGGCATTCGTTATTATTCTATTGATCCTGATAAGGGCTTTTTTTTAAATGGACGTTCATACCCATTACGTGGAGTTTGTATGCATGAGGAGTTGATTGATAAGGGGAATGCATTGTCAGATATAGATAGAAAAGCTGATATTGATAGGATAGCAGAAATGGGTGCTAACTATATACGTCTTTCTCATTATCAGCATGGTGATTTTACTTACAACTATTTGGATACATTAGGTATTGTTTGTTGGGCAGAAACTCCTTTGATCAATGAGATCATTGATACTGATGAATTTACAAAAAAATGTGAAGTTGCCACAAAAAGTTTAATTCGCCAATTATATAATCATCCTAGTATTATAGTGTGGGGGCTAAGTAATGAAATTAATTTTCATAAAGGACCAGATCCATTACCTTTAATAAAACACATGAATGAAGTAGTCCATGCGGAAGATCCGACTCGCCCTACTGTATTGGCTGCGATGTTTCATGAAAAACCGACTAATTTTGTTCCAGATGCATATTCCCTTAATTCCGCAACACTATTATAAATATAACTTTTTAAGTACCTGAGCAACAAAAAGTTGCCCAGGATTTTGCCGTGTCAGATTTTTCACTTATCTTAGTGTTGCAATTAGAAAACAAGCGAAAATCGTAACAAGGCATGGCAAAGGTACAAATAAAATCTGAGAAACTCACACCTTTTGGAGGAATTTTTTCAATCATGGAGAAATTTGACTCCATGCTTTCACCCGTTATCGACTCAACACTGGGTCAGAGATGCCGCAGTATCATCGGATATCAGTTCAGCGAGATAGTCCGTTCGCTGATGAGCGTTTATTTCTGTGGCGGCTCATGCGTGGAAGACGTAACGTCACAACTGATGCGCCATCTCTCGTATCATCCTACCCTTCGTACATGCAGCTCTGATACCATCCTCAGAGCCATCAAGGAACTGACACAGGAAAACATCTCCTATACTTCCGACCAAGGCAAGACCTATGATTTCAATACTGCAGACAAACTCAACACATTGCTTATAAACGCTTTGGTTTCTACAGGCGAGTTGAAGGAAATTGAGGAATACGATGTTGACTTTGACCATCAGTTTCTTGAAACGGAGAAGTATGATGCAAAACCGACCTACAAAAAGTTCCTCGGCTACAGGCCTGGCGTATATGTTATCGGTGACAAGATAGTCTATATCGAGAACAGCGATGGCAACACGAATGTGCGTTTTCATCAGGCAGACACCCATAAGAGATTCTTCGCTCTTCTGGAATCCCAGAACATCCGTGTAAATCGCTTCAGGGCAGACTGCGGTTCCTGCTCGAAGGAAATCGTCAGTGAGATAGAGAAGCATTGCAAACATTTCTACATCCGTGCCAACCGATGCAGTTCGCTCTACAATGACATCTTTGCTCTGAGAGGATGGAAGACGGAGGAGATTAACGGCATCCAGTTCGAACTCAATTCCATTCTCGTTGAGAAATGGGAAGGCAAGTGCTATCGTCTTGTCATCCAGAGACAAAGACGCAACAGTGGCGACCTTGACCTATGGGAAGGCGAATACACTTACCGTTGTATTCTGACCAACGATTACAAGTCATCGACAAGGGACATTGTTGAATTCTACAATCTGCGTGGCGGCAAGGAACGTATCTTTGACGACATGAACAACGGATTCGGTTGGAGCAGGCTCCCCAAGTCATTCATGGCGGAGAATACTGTCTTTCTTCTGCTTACTGCATTGATACACAATTTCTACAAGACCATCATGAGCAGGCTTGACACCAAGGCTTTTGGGCTCAAGAAAACGAGTCGCATAAAGGCTTTTGTCTTCAGATTCATCTCCGTACCTGCCAAGTGGATCATGACTGCAAGGCAATACGTGCTGAATATCTACACAGAGAACCGCGCTTATGCAAAACCCTTCAAAACAGAATTCGGATAAGAATCCTTTCTTTCCGGTTAGAATCTGCGTATTTCCTCAAGTCGCATCGTGGGGTAAGGGGATGTTGGCTACATATTGATGTTGTGCTGTTGCTTTTTACTGAAAGCTACTACTAACGACTCATAAATCTACCCTTAATCGTGTATTGGATGATAGTTGCGGATTTTAGGTATTCTATAAATCCTTATTATGGTTGGTATTATGGAAAGCCGGAAGATATAGGTGATGTGTTGGATAAATTACATGCAAAGTATCCAAAATCTTGTATCGGTATCAGTGAGTATGGAGCAGGTGCGCATCCTTTCCAGTATCAAGATGGATTGCGTAAGCCCGCCACTACTGGCCAATGGCATCCTGAGAATATACAGACGAATTTTCATGAAGTTCATTGGAGGGTAATAAAAGAGCGCCCTTATTTGTGGAGTACCTCAGTATGGGCTGCCTATGATTTTGCTGCCGATAAAAGAAACGAAGGATTACAACCAGGCATCAATGATAAAGGATTAATGACACACGATCGGCGTATAAAGAAGGATGCCTATTATTTTTATAAAGCGAATTGGAATCCGTCTCCGATGGTTTATATTTGTGAGCGTAGAAATGTTTATCAGAGTAGACGAAATGTATGCATTAAAGTCTATTCGAACTGTGAACGATTATTTTTGAATGTGAACAGGAAGAACTATCTGCTAGAAAGTCATGGGGATTGTGTTTTTATATCAGAAGAGATTCAATTGAATGATGGTGAGAATGTAATAGAAGCAATTGCTGAAAAGGATGGAAAAAAGTATCAAGATAAAATAGTATGGTATTATCATAGTGAATTAGCACAGAAAAATGCTGAGGAAATAAAAAAAACACTCAAAATCATAGATAAAGTAAATACTGCATGGCAGAAAAATCATAAGCCACAGAATCGAGCCTTTTGGGACAATGCTGTTTACCATATAGGAAATATGGCAGCTTATCAACTGACAGGAAATGAAGCTTGGTATGATTATTCTTTGACCTGGGCTGAGTATAATCATTGGAAAGGTGCAAAAGGTAATGATAAATCGAAATGGAAATATCGTTATGGAGAATCTGATGAGTATGTGTTGTTTGGTGATTGGCAAGCATGTTTTCAAGTATATGCCGATTTATATTCATTAGATCCTGATAGTGTGAAAATTAAACGTGCTCTAGAGGTTATGGAGTATCAAATGAGTACCTCTCATGATTACTATTGGTGGTGGTCTGACGGGTTGTTTATGGTAATGCCTGTGATGACCAAATATTATAGATTGACTGGAAATTATACATACTTAGATAAATTGTTTGAATATTATAAGTTCTCAAACAATTTGATGTATGATACTGTTGAAGGATTATATTATAGAGATGCTAATTTTGTATATCCTAAGCACACTACCATAACAGGAAAAAAAGACTTTTGGTCGCGAGGAAATGGATGGGTGTTAGCAGCTTTGGCTAAAGTTTTGGAGGATCTTTCTCCTGATTGTACTCATTATGACTATTTCCTAAAGAAATATAAGAAGATGTGTCAAACGGTAGCCAAATTACAACATCATGAAGGATATTGGTTTAGAAGTTTGATGGATGAAAAACAGTCTATGGGCGAGGAAACGAGTGGTACAGCATTTTTTACGTATGGTCTTTTATGGGGAATTAACAATAACATTCTTGATGAATCATATTATGGTCCAGTGGTAAGAAATGCGTGGAAATATCTTACTGAAAAGGCTTTACAACCGGATGGAACTATTGGCTATGTACAACCTATTGGTTCTAAAGCTATTAAAGGGCAAAAATTAACAGGCCGATCTACTGCAAATTTTGGTGTAGGTGCATTCTTGCTGGTAGCATGTGAGTATATAAAATATTTAGGATATTAAACAATAGGCGCATGAATAAATCTTTTATAATGGTGTTAGTCATCACTATTAATGGGGTGTTTACGAGTGCGAATGCGCAAGAAAATATCATCAAGGAAAGACAATTTTGGGTGGATGTATTAGTGAAAATAGTTAATCCGGTTTTGGACAATTTAGCAAATAACACATTGCATGTTAATATGCCACAAGAGTCGTTGGATCATAAAAGGGCGTCTAAATATGCTCATTTGGAGGCTGTTGGACGTACTATATGTGGTGTAGCTCCTTGGCTTGAACTAGGTGAGGACGATACAGCAGAAGGAAAACTTCGAGGTAAATATATTCGTTTGTCATTGAAAGGACTTGCTAATGCTGTGGATCCTTCTTCACCTGATTATCTTGACTTTGGAACACCTTATCAACCTTTGGTAGATGCAGCTTTTTTGGCACAAGGGTTATTGCGTGCTCCCAAACAGTTATGGGGACGCATGGATAAATTAACACGTGAACGTATGATTACGGAGTTTAAACGTTCACGTGGAATTAAACCTTTTGAAAACAATTGGTTGCTTTTTGCTTCTATGATTGAGGCTGCTTTATTGGAGTTTACAGGCGAATGTAATATGCATCGTCTACTCTATGGAGTGGAAAAATTTCGAGACCAATGGTATAAAGGAGATGGTATCTATGGTGACGGACCGTATTTTCATGCTGATTATTACAATAGTTTTGTTATTCATCCTATGTTAACTGATGTGCTTCGTGTCATGGTAAAACATCAGATAGTGGGTGCAGCAGAATTTTTGCCGGTGCAAATGAAACGCTTTACTCGTTATGCAGAACAGTTGGAACGTATGATATCACCTGAAGGAACATATCCAGTTGTAGGACGTTCTGTAGTGTATCGTGTTGGGGCTTTTCATGCTTTGGCTTATGCTTCTTTACTTCATAAGTTACCTGCTACAGTTACTCCGGCTCAAGTAAGGAGTGCATTGACGTCTATAATATCTCGTCAATTTAAATTCCCTGACGCATTTGATGAAGAAGGTTGGCTACGTATAGGTCTTGTAAGTAGTCAGATTCAAATGTCTGAAAGATATATCAATACAGGTAGTACGTATTTGTGTACTTCGGGGTTCCTTGCATTAGGACTTTCGCCTTTAGATCCTTTCTGGAGTGAACCATATGCAGCTTGGACGAATTTGAAGGCTTGGAATGGAGAGAATATTAAAGCAGATCATGCCATAGGTAATTAGTACAATAGGTGTTATTTTGATTTCATAAATTATGTTGAGATTTGGTTTTAGTTTATTTTTATTTACGTTGCTGCTATTTGAGAATATAGGATTTGCTCAAGAGAAGGATATTAGGGTCTCATCTATTCATTGGAACAGTTTAAATACAGAGGTTTTAATTGATGCATCGACGCATTCTGCATTGAACCTTTTTCGTAATGGATTAAAATATGTAGTTAACGATTGGTATCATACCTCAAAAGAATATAGTCATCAAACGGGAGTATACTTGGATTTTAAAGGGAAATCGGAACATCATATTCGTCCGGTTAGCCATGTCGTTTTTTCCTTAGCTGTCGCATTGCGCTTTCATATTTATGATGAAGCAATTGCTGAGGTTTCAGTAACAGAGGCTGAAAGAATGGCGGTAAAACTGATTAGTTCATTAGCCTATCGTCATAAGGTTTCGATTGGTGAGAAAAAAGGCTGGGGAAATGCATGGCAAAGTGCATGGTGGGCCTCTCAAACGGCTTTTGCGGCTTGGCTATTATGGGATGAGTTGGATGAAGAGACTCACTCTCGGATTTTTGAAATGATAGTGTATGAGGCAAATCGTTTTATAGACTATAAAATACCTTATTATAAAGACAAAAATGGAAATGTTATTTATAAAGGAGACAGCAAGTCTGAAGAAAATGCTTGGAATTCAGACTTGCTTGTATTAGCTTCAGTTATGTTTCCTGAGCATCAGAATGCTTTATTATGGCATCGTCGGGCTCTCGAATTACAATTGTCTGCTTATGCTTCTCCAACAGATATAAGTAGTAAAAGAAAGATTAATGGTATTCGGTTGAAGGATTTTTTGCAAGGTAGCAATATGGAAGAAAATGGAACTATAGTAAATCATGGTATAACTCATATTGATTATATGGTTGCTTTCATGCAAAATGCCATTAATATTTTGCCGTATGTTCTTATTGAGAAAAAGGCAATGAAGGTATCTTTGTTCAATGGAAGTCGTATATATAATGCTTTAAATAATCTAAAGTTCAATGGTAATACGATGTATGTATGTGATGAAAGTGGAAATGCGACATGTAAAATTTATTTCCCTGAAGGAAATGATTGGGGAATCAATAAACAGGTTAATTATTGGTTGATGGATGTGATAGCTTATTGTTTTGAGTTGGATAAGGGAATGAAACCGGCAGCAGTTGATTGGATGAATGTGCGTGAAATTGAAATGCTGAGAATGCAAAAACGGAATCCTAATGGTACTTATTATCAAGGGAAAGAAGATTTATTCCCTTCTCGTGAGGAATTTTTCCTTGCTGAAATAGCGTTTGGCTATCTATTTTTATGGGCACATAATAATCAATTGATAAAATTCTCGAATTCAGGCAAAATGTGATGTGTAGTGATGAATTCTAAATTTACATCTCAGAATTTAGTAATTTTTAATTTAAAATCTTAATCAGTATGAAAACAAAGTGGTTGTTAGTGTTGATGTTATTGGTTATTATTCCTAATAACATGCAGGCCAAAGGGAAAAAAGATAAGAATGTGGTGGCTGAACAGACTACCGGTGCTCAAGACCGTGAGCAATGGGTGAAGTGGCTGTGGAAAATTTCTTATCCCGTCATCCATAATCTGGCAGAAGGTACTTTGCATCAGAATATGCCGATAGAGACGGTAGGTGGAGACCCGACTGGGTATGATGAAATTACGCATTTGGAAGCTGTGGGGCGTACATTGGCCGGTGTGGCTCCTTGGTTGGCTTTGCCCGACGACGATACAGAGGAAGGAAAACTGCGTAAGCAAATGCGAGAGGAAGTGCTGAAGGGATTGAAGAATGCGGTGGATCCCAATTCGCCCGACAAACTGAACTTTACGAAGCAGGCTCAGCCTATTGTGGATGCTGCTTATCTGGTACATGCTTTCCTGCGTGCCCCTAAGGCTTTGTGGGAACCATTGGACGAGGTGACCAAACAACGTTATATTGAGTCGTTCAAGGCATTGCGCGACCGTACAGGTGCCTATAACAACTGGTTGCTGTTTACTGGTTTGACCGAGGCTTTCCTGATGCAACAGGGCGAGAAGGCTGACCAGTTCCGCCTGCGTGTGTCGAAGAACAAAATACAGGAATGGTACGTGGGTGACGGCTGGTACAGCGACGGAAGCAAGTTCAGCATGGACAATTACAATTCCTATGTGCTGAATCCCATGATGGTGGCTATGATGGAGACGCTGGTTCCTTTCCGTTGGGCCAGCCAGAAGGAATATGAACAGGCTTTGCGTCGCATGGTCCGTCATGCTGAGTTCTGCGAACGTCTGATCGGACCGGATGGTACTTATCCTGCTTTTGGGCGTTCAGTTACTTATCGTACCGCTGCTTTTCAGTCGTTGGCCGATGTGGCTTTGAGAGAAAAACTACCTGAATTTATCAAGCCTGCTCAGGTGCGTTGTGCACTGACTGCCGTCCACCGCAATATGTACGAAGGTAATCAGAATTTCGATAAGGACGGTTGGCTTGTGCTGGGCTTTAACGGTCATCAGCCCGAAGTGGCCGATGGATATACGTCCACTGGTAGCCTTTATATGGCTACGTTGAGTTTCTTGCCTTTAGGACTTCCTGCTGATAATCCATTTTGGACTGACGAACCAGCCGACTGGACTACCAAGAAGGCTTGGAAAGGAGAGAAAATACGCAAGGACTATAAAGTGGAATATTGATAAATGGTTTGTTCGAAATGAAAAAATTGTTTATCGGAGTATTGATGGCCTATCTGTTACCATTCGTGGTATTGGGACAGAAAACTTATGAACCTCGTTCATCGGAAAAGCCTTCCAAATATCAGAAACAGCAGATCAAACGGAAGTATGGCATGTTCATACATTTCGGTATCAATACTTTCCATGATATGGAGTGGTCGGACGGCAGTTTGCCGTCCGCTTCATATCGTCCGGATACGATTGATGCAGCTCAATGGGTGAAAACCGCCAAAGATGCCGGGATGAAATATGTTATTCTGGTGACTAAACATCATGATGGATTCTGTTTATGGGATAGCCAGTATACAGAGTATGATGTCGCACGCTCGGGCAATACGACAAATGTGATAGAGGCTGTGGCTCGTGAGTGCAAGAAACAAGGGATACGTTTAGGATTATATTACTCGTTGTGGGATAGAAAAGAGAATCCGGAAGTGGATCGTGTGGAGGATGACGAGGCTTACAATCGCTATATGTTGGCCCAATTGGACGAGCTGATGGATATTACGGAAAAACATACTCGAATCGTAGAGTTCTGGTTTGATGGTACTTGGGCGAAGCCAAGTTATCGTTGGCCGGTCAAGGAGATTTATGCAGCCATCAAAAAACGTGAGCCGCAATGTCAGATTGGTATTAACTGGAGTATTGGGCGGGATGTTAATCCCAATGATCCTACAGCTCCTAAGCAATCTATTAATATTAAACCTGATAAGCAGAAGGAGGGTGATCCGATTCGCTATTTCCCGAGTGATTTTCGTTTGGGTGATCCGATGCTACTTTCTGATCCTGATCCGAAATTGTTTACGCATGCGGGGAAAATATATTACATGCCTTTTGAATCGACCGTATGTGTCTCAAAACGTTGGTTTTATAATTCTCAAGACACAGTTTACAAGTCTGTTGCAGAACTGAAGGAGGTCTATGAACGTGCTACGGCACAGGATAATATTTTGATATTGAATATACCTCCTGCGACCAATGGAAAAATGAGGCAAGGAGATATTGAGTTGCTGCAGAAATTGAAGAAAGTGATAAAATAATATCCTGAGTTTGCTGGTATTCAGAAATCGTGTATTTTTGCAGCAATTAATATCAAGCTACTATGAAAAGAAAACTTTTATGTTCCGTTTGGGCTGGGTGTTTGTCATTGGGAATGCTTTCCGCTCAAGAATTCCATCTGCAGCCCACTCCTCAAGTTTATGAAACCCTTCAAGACAGCATTGTCCTGCCTGATGCCTATCGATTTTCGGCAGACGTCGAAGGGGCGGCTTCTGATGCCGTTCGTCTGCTCGGTACGTTGTTGCCTGGTCATCAGGAGAAGGCTAATTTTCGAATAACCGTGGGCGTAAAAGGGGATAAGGCTGTACGTAAGTATGCCCGCTTGATACCGTCCAAAGCCGAAGGTTATTACCTGAAAGTTGGTAAGAACGAGATTGTAATAGCTGGTGCTGATGCTCGTGGTGCCTATTACGGTGTACAGACTTTAGCACAATTGTTGACTTTGCCTAAACTGCCTCTGGTTGAAGTGACGGATTATCCTGATATCCCTTATCGTGGGGTGGTCGAAGGTTTTTACGGCACACCTTGGAGTCATGAAGCCCGTTTGCGTCAATTGGAGTTCTACGGCCGCAACAAAATGAATGTGTATCTTTATGGTCCGAAAGATGATCCTTATCACAGTACCCCAAACTGGCGGAAACCTTACCCTGAACGTGAAGCTGCTCAGCTGAAGGAATTGGTGGACAAGGCAAAAGAGAACAATGTCATTTTCTATTGGGCCATTCATCCGGGGCAGGATATCAAGTGGAACGACGAAGATCGTCAGAATCTGCTCAATAAGTTCGAAAAGATGTATCAGCTAGGTGTACGAGGTTTTGCCGTATTTTTCGATGATATTTCGGGAGAAGGTACGAAAGCTGACAAACAGGCAGACTTGTTGAACTACCTGGACGACCATTTTGTAAAGGTGAAAGGTGATGTGGAGCCGCTCATTATGTGTCCTACGGAATATAATAAGGCATGGTCCAACGTGAAGGGAGGTTATTTGACTACTTTGGGAGAGAAGCTGAACAAAGGTGTTCAGATAATGTGGACAGGAAACAGTGTGATCGCTACCATTGACCGTGAAACGATGGATTTCATCAATCCGCTTCTGAAACGTAAGGCTTATATTTGGTGGAATTTCCCTGTATCTGATTATGTACGCGATCATCTGCTTATGGGGCCCGTCTATGGCAATGCACTTGATATCAAGGACGAAATGGAAGGTTTTGTTTCTAACCCCATGGAGCATGCCGAAGCGTCCAAGATAGCTTTGTACAGTGTGGCCGATTATGCATGGAATCTGTCCGATTACGATAGTGACTTATCGTGGAAGCGAGCCATTAAAGATTTGATGCCCCAACATGCCGCTTATCTGGAAACTTTTGCTGCTCATAATTCCGATTTGGGTGCTAACGGGCATCGTTTCCGTCGCGAAGAGTCCGTTGCTTTGCAACCTGCTTTGGAAGCTTTGCTTTCTACGTACGAAAAACAGCATATCATTGACGAGGATGCCTGGCGTCAGGTTAATGAAGAGTGTTGTAAAATTGTCACTGCATCCGATATTTTGTCTGTATCTCAGGAGAACCAACCATTCATTGCCGAAATAACGCCTTGGCTCATGCAGTTTAAACTGGTGGGACAATATGGTGAGGCTGTCCTGCAGATGATGCGTCGGGCCGTGACAGACAAAACAGGCTTTGAAACGGCTTATGAACATGCAAAATCCTTACAGTTGCTGATGTATAAAGTCGATACTTCTTACAATCAGAATCCCTACCAGCCTGGAATAAAGAGTGGAAGCAAGCTGCTTCTTCCTACGTTCTATGCTTTGTTTGAGGCGAGTGTCGGACTTTATAATCAAGCTTATCAGGCTGCATTGGATACACGTGCGGTGTATATGCCATATACTTGGAGCAGTGATGTGCCTCAGTTGGCGGCCCTGCCAGTATTGCGTAAAGGAAAGATGGGAAATGTGTCTCCTTCTAACGAAGTGATCCGCTGGCAGGCAGGAGGTGAGGCTTTGTTGATGATGGATCAAATGCGTACGTTGAAAAGTCTTACTGTCGATTTGGGTATAGCTGATGCTCCGAAGCTTATTCGTTTGGAAATAACAGCTGATGGGCAAAGCTGGGAAGCACTTCCTCTTCAACCTGTTAACGGAAAGACTCGTTTTAAGGCAGAAGTAGAAGGACGGAATGTACAAAAAATCCGTCTGATCAATATCACAGGACAGGAACAGAAAGTTTATTTTAAGCAGTTTGGATTTGAAGAAAAGTAAACTCTTCTTTTTTCGAGATAACAGGTAGGGTTTTAATTGTTTTTAGGCACAGACTTATATGAATGTCAAGTGGGATCGTTCGTATAATCTGTGCCTAAATTTTTGTTAGTGGAAGATTTTTCTGTAGATAGTTTGTGCCATGCTAGTGGCGTCTCCTTCTGTCTCCTGTAGATAAGGATTCTGTTTCTGCGTCCAAGCTTCTTCCTGTGCATAGAAGTCTATATTTTCAGGTTCTTGTCCGTTCAACTTGGCTTCCAGATAATCAAAATAGGCCTTCCAGCGCAGGTAATAGAAATCTTTTAGTAGCCCGTTCCATTCCTTATGAGCATAGTCCCTCAGGCCTCCTGCATCGGCAGCTTGCCGATTGCCCCATGTGGTAATCTGCACACGGGCATTCCATTCCAGCCAGTCTTTTTCGGCGTCTGTCTTGCCCATGTTTCGGGCCATTCCTATCCATTTTCCCAAGCGAAATTCATCACGCGTGCCCAGCAGACTGTCCTGTAGCTCTATCAGGTGCAGGAAGCGGGAGGAAGCTGCTTTGAACAGTTCTTTTTCTCCAGCGAGATAGGCACTTGTCACGACGGAATAAACCAAACGACCTTTTTCGGCTACGGCTTGACGCACGATATCTACCAGATCGTATTCAAAATTGTTATTACCTTTAAAGTGAGGAGCAGCTTCTACCATCAGTCCGGCTGCCTTGATAACGTCCTCCGGCTTATAATAGTCTTGCATTTCCGACCAGCTGGAAGCTTGATAAGCCTTGAGCGAAGGACGTGCGCAGAAAATGGATTCGTGTGTGCCTTGCTGGGTAGAAGATGGAGGGCAGTTGTAGATGCTGGTTCGTAACAGTTCCCATGCTTCCTCGATTTGTGGGTCACTTTTTCCGTAGCGTGCCCGGATGTAGTTTTTTAACCATTCGTCACTGGTGAAGAGGGATTTGCGCCAAGGCAGTTCACATAGCAGTTCGTACATCACGGGGTTGTTCTCTATTCCTTCCATCGTTAGGCCTACCCCCTTTAATGTTTGTCCAAAACGGCTATCTCGAGCTTTGTAGAATTCATTGATGACATGTGTCATTTTTCCGTGCAATCCTACATTGCCACCGTAATTGAGCAACATGCAGTAGAGCCAGTCATGAGCGCCAAATCCGTTTTCACGATACCATGTTGAGGATGGATCGCCCCATTGTGGACGGCTTTCCGAGTACAAGTCAAGCACAATCAGGTCGCCTGCGGGCAAGTTGGCTATCATCTCTTCATAAGGACACCGTTGCCAGGCCTGTGCCACCCATACGGCGTTCGGGTTGGCCCGCTTCATGGCGGCGTGAATGGCTTTTCCAGCGGCATCGAGGTCTACACCCGCTACGCTGCCCCCCTCGTGGAAGGGATCCATACTGTAGTAGTTGGCTTTTCCGTAGAGTTTGGTCAACTCTTCGTAATAGAGGTCGGCTATATGTTGAAACTGCTGATCGGTAGGCTGTAGGATGGCAGGACGACGGTAGCCGCACCACAGACCGGACTCGGACACATCCAGTCCCAGCTTCTCTTTGGTGTTATTGGGCACCATGCCTGAGTAGCCGGGTAAGACCGGTTCTATGCCGAATTCTCGCATGCGTTTGAGTATTTTCTTTTGTAATTTCTCCTGTTGCTCATACCAGTTGGCTGTATTGGGACCTCCCCAGGCTTCCATGTTGTTCATCAGCCACCAGGCCTGGAAAGCCGGTCCTGCTACGAAGTTGTTCACCTCATCCGTGCTGTAGCCTAGTCGTGTAAGTACGTTTCGCCACACGCAGGATGTGCCAGTGATGGTCAGGGGCAGGTTGATACCATGTAGGACCATCCAGTCTATTTCCTGTTGCCATCGCTCCCAGTCCCAGAAAGCCATGGAGTAGGAGTGGGTACAGTAGTTCAGGTAGTAGCGATGCTTCAGCGTTGTTTCGTGTCGTTCCTTTTTCGTGACGGCAGGGAGTACATCCGGCAGCTTGGCTCGCATGTTGTTCCATGTCAGGTGGATACCGGCGTAATACTTCAGATACCAGTGGATACCTGTCGCAATACTTACATGATTATTTCCTCGTATAACAACCTTTTTCCCTTTCTGGTCGAGTTCAAAGAAATCTATATCCGACTTTACATATTCGATGGCAAACTTGCGGGAGGCGTTTGTGTCGATACGTTCCAATAATCCGTTGATGGGCGTTCCTGCCTGGCTTGTCAGTGTCAGAAAGAGTAGGCCGATCAGTGTAAACGTTAGTTTTGGCATAAGCAATCCAGCTTTTTAAAGTTTGAATATGGGTGGATTATAAAGTTTATCGGGTCAGGTTGAATACTTCACCAGCTTTCATTTGTTTTTCAATCACTTTACGGGTGAAGGGATTAAATACTTTCAACAGACCGCCTTTTTCCGAAGTGATATGGATACTTTCTGTTTTGCCGTTATGATAGGTGGCACTGACTAAGAAAGCCCCCATGGCTCTAAGATTTTTGAAAGAAGCATTTTGCCAACTCATCGGCAAGGCGGGGAACACCCGTATGATGCCAGTGTGACTTTGCAGGAGCATTTCCTGTATGGCTGATGCGCAGGCGAAGTTGCCTTCCAGGGTAAAAGGACGATACGTGAAGCCAGAAAAACCTTGTTTCAGTTGGTCACCGTTCAGATGGAAACTATTGGGCGAACAAAAGGCTTTGGCAAAGATATGGAGTGAGCGTGCAGCGGCATCGCCATCGAATACACGGGCCTGGAGGTTGGCAAGCCAAGTGTAGGTATAGCCGACCCATCCCTGAGTTCCCAGCTCTTGGAAATGGTGGATGGAGCGTTCGATGAGGCGGCGGGCTTCTTTTCCCTGTGATACGTCTAAAAGTCCTAGCGGATGGATGGCCAGCAGGTGCGATAAATGGCGATGAGTGTATTCAAGTGGATAGTTGGGAGCGATGGTCAGGCCGGTACTGTCTGTTGCTAGGTTGGGCCATTCGCTTAGCTGCTTTTGCCAGTGTGCAGCTTCCTCGTCCAATTGTAAGTGTTTGGCCATTTCGATAGCGGCTTGATATGTGAAGCGGATGCATGCCAGATCGAAATTGGTGGTCTGTTTGAACCAGGCTTCTAGACTATTGTCATTGATTTCGGGCGAACTGGACAAGGGAAGTTTTCGTTTCCCGTTCTCGTCTTTTACGGAAATGTTCTCAAAATAGCGTGCCGCTTCCTTCACCCAAGGATATGCCCTCGTGCGTAGGAAAATGTCGTCGGCTGAGTATTTCCATTGCAGGTAAAAGTGTTGTGCGAGCCATCCTGAAGCAGTGGGTTGGTGGGAATATTGATTCCATCCACCCAAGTTCTTGCCGTCTAGCGTTGAGATACAGGGTGCGTTCAAGCCTTCTACGCCGAAGAACTGGCGGGTATAGGCTTCGCTGTTTTCTTTGATCTGCCAGAGCCAGTCAGTGAAAACGGCGGATTCTTCCAGGTGGTTGGCCGCATAGCCCGGCCAGTAACTCAGTTGTGTATTAAGGTCGTTATGGAAGTCGCCTCTCCAAGGTGGAGTTTGGCCGTTATCGGCTGTCCATACGGCTTGCAGGCAGATGGGAGGCGCATCCTTGCGCGAGGCGGCACCGAATTTGTACATTTCCAAGTACCATTGCCTTTCCAGCGTTGGGTCATCGGGCAGGCTGAGACTGCATTGTTCCCAGTAGTTTTTCCACCAGTCTGTATGTTCGTGCAATGCGGCTGTGAAGTCCTTTGCGTAGTTATCCATTTGTTGGGAAGCTTGCGTGGCTTCGCTGTAGGGAGTGCCTTGTGTGGTCAGGCAGAAAGTCCCTTCCAGAGTCTGAGGGTCGGGTTGTTTCCATCGTACGTCTATCTCATAACTTACGTTTCCGTAGGCTTTTTGTCGGTAGGTGATATGGCCTTTTTTGACGATCACTTTTCCTTTTTTATAGCCCAGACGTGCCAGTGAATTACGTTCGATTTTTGTTCCTTGAGGAACTTCGTAAGAAGGAGCTTCCAGCAAAATTTCAGGCTTTTGTGGAAGATGGGTGAATCGGAAATGTCCAACTTTGTCTGTGGCGTTGGTGAAGATTTGGGCAGTCGTGCCATTTTCCCATGTGATGGTACATACAGCTGTGTGAACGTCCAATTCTGTACTTTTTACTTTCCCTAAACCTGCGATAGGTATTTCGATGGCACCTGCAGGAATTTTGGAAGGAGCGATGTCTATACTCGTACGGTCGTCGATTAACCTGTAGACGGGACTCATGTCCTTCTTTTCTACGGCTTCACAGATGAAACGGAATGTATAGTCGGAGCCTGAAAACTCTTTGACGGGACGCAGGTCCCACAAATCGGCACGGTCAAGAGCCAGGCGTAGCCTGTCATCTTTTTGCCAGATGAGCGCTCCCATGATGCCGTTGCCCAAGGGGATGCCTTCGTCCCAAACTTGGGGCAGTTGTCTGAACTGGAGGCCGTGGACTGAAGCCGGTGTGTCTGTGGGGTGGAATACTGTGGCGGTGGTTTCGAAAGGTAGTCCGCCGGTAGTCTGAGTTGCATTAAGCTGACCCAGGCTCGTGGCCATAAGCACGAGCAAGCCAATGTTTCTTGTTTTTTTCATGGAGAATATTGTTTTTCTTTGCAAATATAATTCTTTTATATACAAATCTGTTAGAGGATCGGAGCTATTTACTGTTTTTACTTCGTCTTTTTTTCTCGCTTGATATGGAATTTAAGGGGGGTGTCTTGCTGTTTTTCAATTTAACCTTAATTCCGCAACACTATAGTTTAACATTATTTATAAGTGCCTGAGCAACAAAAAGTTGCCCAGGATTTTGCCATGTCAGAATTTTCACTTACCTTAGTGTTGCGAAAAGAAGACAAGCAAAACTCTAATATGACATGGCAAAGATACAAATAAAATCTGAGAAACTCACTCCTTTTGGAGGAATTTTTTCTATTATGGAGCAATTTGATGCTCTTTTAGCTCAAACCATAGATTCCACCTTGGGATTGAGATGCACTATGTTTGGTTATCAATATAGCGAAATTCTACGCTCTCTGATGTGCGTATATCTTTGTGGCGGCTCATGTATTGAGGATGTTACAACTCACTTGATGAAACATTTGTCTCTTCATCCAACTCTTCGCACTTGCAGCGCAGACACCATATTGCGTGCTATCGAAGAACTGACTTGTAAGAACATCACCTATAAATCTGCTTCTGGCAACTCCTATGATTTCAATACTGCAGACAAGATGAACTGCTTATTGATCAAAGCCCTGCTTGCTACTGGTCAATTGAAATCCGGTCAAGAGTATGATTTTGACTTTGACCATCAGTTCATTGAAACAGAGAAGCATGATGCAAAACCAACCTACAAGAAGTTCCTGGGCTATAGTCCAGGTGTGGCAGTCATTAACGACATGATTGTCGGTATTGAAAATAGAGACGGCAACACAAACGTGCGCTTCAACCAAAGAGAGACTTTGGAAAGAATCTTCAAGCGACTGGAGGCATCAGAAGTATATATATCCCGTGCCCGCATGGATTGCGGCTCATGCTCGGAGGAAATCGTAGATATGGTAGAGGCTCATTGCAGGCATTTTTATATTCGTGCCAACAGATGCTCTTCCTTCTACGATTCCATGTTTGCCTTGACTGGATGGAAAACTGTTGAAATCAACGGTATTGAATTTGAGCTGAATTCCATCCTTGTTGAGAAATGGAAAGGAAAACCGTATCGTCTTGTCATACAGAGACAAAGGCGAATAGATGGAGACCTTGACATTTGGGAAGGCGAATATACCTACAGATGTATACTGACTAACGATTACAAGTCGAGTGCAAGAGACATCGTGGAATTCTACAATCTTCGTGGTGGCAAGGAACGCATCTTCGATGACATGAACAATGGCTTTGGCTGGAATCGATTGCCAAAATCGTTCATGGCACAGAATACTGTATTCCTGCTTATGACAGCTCTCATCAGAAACTTCTACAAAGCTATTATGCAGAGATTGAAAACCCATGAATTTGGATTGCGTGCCACCAGCAGAATCAAGACCTTTGTTTTCAAGTTCATCTCTGTTCCTGCGAAATGGATTAAGACATCACGTAGGCATGTATTGAATATTTACTCAGACAACAATGCTTATGCCAACCTGTTCAAGACAGACTTTGGTTAAAGACCATGCTTTTCTGGTTAAACCAGCGTATTACCTCAAGTCGCTTTATGGGGTAAGGGGATTTTGTGTCTGCGACATTTCTGTTGTGCAAGAAATATGTACAATAAAATGAATTTTGTCGCTTTGCAAGCAAAATCCCACTAAACCCTATAGGTTGCGGATTTGAGGTTTAATAAAAAGAGGCTTAAATCTCATGATTATATTAATTTTGTGCTGGCTTGGCAAATTCTTTTTGGATGCCATTCTTCAAATAAAAAAACTTCGTATTTTTAGCCATTGATATATGAATGGCTTAAAATGAACATAGATGATGAATAATAGAATTACAGAGCTTTTTGAGATACAATATCCCATTATTTCGGGTGGAATGGTGTGGTGCAGTGGTTGGCGGCTTGCATCAGCGGTCAGTAATGCTGGCGGATTGGGGCTAATTGGTGCCGGTTCGATGAATGCTGATTTACTGAGGGAGCATATTCGAAAATGCAGGATTGCGACTGACAAACCTTTCGGCGTGAATGTCCCCTTGTTGTACAAACATGCAGAAGCTATGATGGATGTCATTATGGAAGAAAAAGTTCCTGTGGTGTTTACGTCTGCCGGAAGTCCAAGGACATGGACGGATAAGTTGCACGGAGCGGGAATAAAAGTGGCCCATGTGGTATCCAGCACTAAATTTGCTCAGAAGTGTCAAGAAGCAGGAGTGGATGCTGTTGTGGCAGAAGGTTTTGAGGCTGGTGGGCATAACGGAAAGGAAGAAACAACAACGATGGTGCTTGTGCCTCATGTAAGGAAAAGCATTGATATACCTTTAATTGCCGCAGGCGGAATAGGTACGGGAGCCGGTATGCTGGCTGCTTTTGCGCTGGGAGCAGAGGGCGTACAGATTGGTACCCGCTTTGCCCTTACCCAAGAGAGCTCGGCCTGCGAAGGATTTAAGAATTTGTGTATCGGTTTGCAGGAAGGTGATACGATGTTGTCTTTGAAGAAGGTAGTACCAACCCGACTTGTTAAGAACGAATTTTTCCGTAGAGTGGAAGAGGCTGAAAACAGAGGTGCTTCTGTGGAAGAACTGAAGGAAATAGTAGGCTTCGGTAAAGCGAAGAAGGGAATTTTTGAGGGATATCTTGACGAAGGGGAACTTGAAATCGGGCAAGTAGCATATCTGATACGGAGTATTCCTACGGTGCAGGAAGTTTTTGATAGTTTGATCACGGAATATAGAGGGCAGTTGGGACATTTGGTTGAAATGTAGCTGGTTGGAGTAAGTTTGGGAAAGGTGTGAAAAGTCTCTCTTAAAAATAATTTGCTTCCCGTTTTTTTGATAATTGAAAGAATAACACTAATTTTGCGCACTCATTTTGAGATTTTGGAATATAGTATAAATCAAATAAATAATTTGTTACGATGAACGTTTCATTGCAAAACATTGACAAGGTGAGCGCACTGCTTACCGTAAAGCTTGAGAAAGCTGACTACCAGGAGAAGGTAGACAAGGCTCTGAAGTCTTTCCGTCAGAAAGCTCAGATGCCCGGTTTCCGTAAAGGTATGGTTCCGATGAGCCTCGTGAAGAAGATGTACGGCAAGTCGGCATTGGCTGAGGAAGTGAACAAGTTGCTTTCTGAAACTGTATACAAGTATATACAAGACAATAAGGTGAACATCCTGGGTGAGCCGCTGCCCAACGAGGACAAGCAGCCCGCCATCGACTTCGATACGCAGGAAGAGTTCGAATTCCTGTTCGATATCGCACTGGCTCCCGAATTCAAGGCTGAAGTAAGCGTTGCCGACAAGGTAGACTACTATGACATCGAGGTTACCGACGAACTGGTGGACAATCAGGTGAAGTCTTACACACAGCGTAACGGCAAGTATGACAAGGTAGATGTATATGCAGACAACGATATGCTGAAGGGTCTGTTGGCAGAACTTGACGAGCAGGGTAATACGAAGGAAGGTGGCATTCAGGTAGAAGGTGCCGTGATGATGCCTTCTTATATGAAGAACGACGAGCAGAAGGCTATCTTCGCTAATGCGAAGGTGAACGATGTGCTCGTATTCAACCCGCACACAGCCTGGGATGGTAATCCTGCCGAATTGGCTTCGTTGCTGAAGATCGACAAAGAAGCCGCTGCCGAGGTGAAGTCTAACTTCAGCTATCAGGTAGAAGAAATCACTCGTTTTGTTCCTGGCGACTTGAACCAGGAAATCTTTGACCAGGTATTTGGCGAAGGCGTAGTGAAGACGGAAGAAGAATTCCGTGCTAAAGTAAAAGAAGCGATTGCCAAGCAGTTTGTAGCCGATAGCGATTATAAGTTCCTCATCGACCTGCGTAAGGTAATGATGGAGAAAGTTGGCAAGCTGGAATTCCCTGATGCATTGCTGAAGCGCGTGATGCTGGCTAACAACGCTGATAAGGGCGAGAAGTTCGTGGAGGAAAACTACGACAAGAGCATCGAAGAGCTGACTTGGCATCTGATTAAGGAACAGTTGGTAAAGGCTAACGATATCAAGGTTGAGCAGGATGATATTACCAATATGGCCAAGGAGTCAACTCGTGCGCAGTTTGCTATGTATGGCATGTTGAATGTTCCTGAAGACCTGTTGAATAACTATGCCAAGGAAATGCTGAAAAAGAAAGAAAGCATTGAAGGTCTTGTAAACCGTGTGGTAGAGACGAAGCTGGTAGCTGCTGTGAAGCCTCAGGTTACGTTGGAGCACAAGAGTATCTCGGCTGCCGATTTCAATAAAATGTTCGAATAAGATTTGACTTATCATTGTTATAATCGGGGATGTTTGAAAAACTTTTCAAACATCCCCGATTTTTTTGTCTCTCTCTATTCTTTTTTGTTTCTTTGCACCCGCATTTAATTAAGTAAGAAAGATTATGGATGATTTTAGAAAGTATGCCACCAAGCATTTGGGAATGAACAGCCTTGTATTGGACGATGTGATTAAGTCGCAGGCCGGTTATTTGAATCCCTATATCTTGGAGGAACGTCAGCTGAATGTTACCCAGCTCGATGTGTTCTCCCGTCTGATGATGGATCGCATCATCTTTTTGGGTACTCAGATCGACGATTATACGGCTAATACCCTCCAGGCGCAGTTGCTTTACCTGGATTCGGTAGATCCGGGTAAGGATATCTCTATCTATATTAATTCACCGGGCGGTTCAGTATATGCCGGTCTGGGTATCTACGATACGATGCAGTTTATCAGCAGTGATGTCGCTACTATTTGTACGGGTATGGCAGCCAGTATGGCGGCTGTATTGTTGGTGGCTGGGGCTGAAGGTAAACGCTCTGCTCTGACTCATTCGCGTGTCATGATTCATCAGCCGATGGGAGGAGCACAGGGACAGGCTTCGGATATCGAAATTACAGCTCGTGAAATTCAGAAATTGAAGAAAGAACTCTATACGATCATAGCCGACCATTCACATACACCCTTTGATAAGGTATGGGCTGATTCCGATCGTGATTATTGGATGACTGCGCAGGAAGCTAAAGAGTATGGTATGGTAGATGAAGTGTTGATTAAGAAATAAATATGGCTGATTCAAAAAGAACAAAGAATAGATGCAGTTTTTGTGGCCGCACGGAAGATGAAGTCGGACTTCTGATAACAGGAATGAACGGCTTCATCTGTGATAGTTGTGCCATGCAGGCTTACGAAATCACGCAAGAAGCCATGGAAAGTAAGCGGAAGGACGGTACTAAGAAATTAAATCTGAAGGAACTGCCCAAACCTGTGGAAATTAAGGCTTTCTTGGATCAATATGTCATCGGACAAGACGATGCCAAGCGCTTTCTTTCCGTTTCTGTATACAATCATTATAAGCGCTTGTTGCAGAAAGATAGCGGTGATGATGTGGAGATTGAAAAATCAAACATCATCATGGTGGGCAGTACGGGTACAGGTAAAACACTGTTGGCACGTACCATTGCCAAGCTGTTGCATGTGCCTTTCACGATTGTAGATGCTACGGTACTGACCGAAGCTGGCTATGTAGGTGAGGATATTGAAAGCATTCTGACCCGTTTGCTTCAGGTGGCTGATTATAATGTAGCTGAAGCTGAGCGTGGTATTGTGTTTATAGATGAAATTGATAAGATTGCCCGTAAGGGAGACAATCCGTCTATTACTCGTGATGTCAGTGGTGAAGGCGTACAGCAGGGGCTGCTGAAGTTGCTCGAAGGTTCGGTAGTCAATGTACCTCCCCAGGGCGGACGAAAACATCCTGAACAGAAGATGATACCGGTTAATACCAAGAATATTCTCTTCATTTGTGGCGGAGCGTTTGATGGTATCGAGAAGAAAATTGCCCAACGTCTGAATACCCATGTTGTAGGCTATAGTGCTGTACGCAATACGGCTACCATTGATAAGAATAATCTGATGCAATATATTGCTCCTCAGGATTTGAAGTCCTTTGGCTTGATTCCGGAAATTATCGGTCGTCTGCCGGTGCTCACTTATCTGAATCCGTTGGATCGTGCTGCTTTGCGTTCCATCTTGACGGAACCCAAAAACTCCATTATCAAACAGTATGTCAAACTCTTTGAGATGGACGGTGTGAAGTTGGAATTCGAAGATGCCGTGTTCGAATATATTGTGGACAAGGCTGTGGAGTACAAACTTGGTGCTCGCGGTTTGCGTTCCATTGTCGAGACCATCATGATGGACGCCATGTTTGAGATTCCTTCTGAGCGGAAAGAAACCTTTACCGTGACGTTGGATTATGCCAAACATCAGTTGGAAAAGGCCAATATTGCCAGATTGCAGAATGCTTAATAGCATGAAATGAAGCGTAAGAAGCGTTTTTAGTGTTTTTTCCTAAAAATATTCGATGTGTTTTGCTTGAAAATTGAGAAGTTGTTTATAACTTTGTTAGGACTCTTGAAAGAAACATTTCAGGGGAGAGAGAAAAAAGAACGTGTAATAAACAACATTCTAATTTAGAAACATGGCAGAGAAGAAGATTAATTTGACAGACCAGCTGAAGAAATACTTCGGGTTCGATACATTCAAGGGAAATCAAGAGGCGATCATCCGAAATCTGCTGGATGGTAACGATACTTTTGTGCTGATGCCCACCGGTGGTGGAAAATCGTTGTGCTACCAGTTGCCTTCATTGCTGATGGATGGAACTGCTATTGTCATATCTCCTTTGATTGCGTTGATGAAGAATCAGGTGGATGCCATGCGCAATTTCAGTGAAGAAGACGGAGTAGCGCACTTCATTAATTCTTCTCTCAATAAGACTGCCATCGATCAAGTAAAATCAGACATTCTGAGCGGAAAGACCAAATTGCTTTATGTCGCTCCAGAGTCGTTGACGAAAGATGAATATGTAGAGTTTCTGAGAACGGTGAAAATATCGTTCTATGCAGTAGACGAAGCACATTGCATCTCGGAATGGGGGCACGACTTCCGTCCTGAATATCGTCGTATCCGTCCCATTATTAATGAGATTGGAAAAGCTCCTTTGATAGCTCTGACTGCCACGGCTACTCCCAAAGTGCAGCATGACATTCAGAAAAATCTGGGTATGACCAATGCGAAGGTGTTCAAGTCGTCCTTTAATCGTCCCAATCTTTACTACGAGGTACGTCCAAAAACGAATAATATAGATAAGGACATTATAAAGTTCATCAAGAACAATCCGGAAAAGTCTGGTATCATTTATTGCCTGAGCCGTAAGAAGGTGGAAGAATTGGCTGAAGTGCTGCAGGCAAATGGTATCAATGCTCGTCCGTATCATGCTGGTATGGATTCTGCTACCCGTTCGCAAAATCAGGATGACTTTTTGATGGAAAAGATAGATGTCATTGTAGCTACTATCGCTTTTGGTATGGGTATCGATAAGCCTGACGTACGCTTCGTAATTCATTATGACATTCCTAAGAGCCTGGAAGGCTATTATCAGGAAACGGGACGTGCGGGAAGAGACGGTGGTGAAGGTCAGTGCATCACATTTTATACAAACAAGGACTTGCAGAAGCTGGAGAAGTTTATGCAGGGCAAACCTGTGGCAGAACAGGAAATAGGCAAGCAGCTTCTGCTGGAAACCGCTGCGTATGCTGAGTCATCCGTATGTCGTCGCAAGACCTTATTGCATTATTTTGGCGAAGAATATACGGAGGAAAATTGTGGTAATTGTGACAATTGTTTAAATCCTAAAAAACAAGTGGAAGCTCAAGACTTATTGTGTACTGTGATTGAAACTATTCTCGCTGTAAAGGAGAATTTCAAGTCAGATTATATTATAGATGTCATTCAAGGACGTGAAACGTCGGAAGTTCAGGCACATTTGCATGAAGATCTCGAAGTATTCGGTTCGGGAATGGGTGAAGAAGATAAGACGTGGAATGCCGTAATCCGTCAGGCTTTGATAGCAGGTTACCTGAGTAAGGATGTAGAAAACTATGGCTTGCTTAAAGTGACGGATGAAGGAAAGAAATTTCTTAAGCATCCTAAATCTTTCAAGATAACAGAAGACAATGATTTTGAAGAAATGGAAGAAGAAGCACCTGCTCGAGGAGGCGGTGCCTGTGCGGTCGATCCTGCTTTGTATTCCATGTTGAAAGATCTGCGTAAAAAAATGTCTAAGCATTTGGAAGTGCCGCCCTATGTAATATTCCAAGACCCTTCGTTGGAGGCTATGGCAACGATATATCCTATTACGCTGGAAGAACTGCAGAATATTCCGGGTGTAGGTGCTGGAAAGGCAAAGAGATATGGCGAGGAGTTTTGTAAATTGATCAAGCGTCATTGCGAAGAAAATGAGATAGAGCGTCCTGAGGATTTGCGTGTTCGTACCGTCGCTAATAAATCTAAGATGAAGGTTGCTATCATTCAGGCCATCGATCGTAAGGTTGCGCTTGACGATATTGCTGTGTCGAAGGGTATTGAATTTGATGAACTGCTGGATGAAATAGAAGCGATTGTCTATTCAGGTACCAAACTGAACATAGATTACTTCTTGGAAGAAATTATGGATGAGGATCACATGCTGGACATTTACGACTATTTCAAAGAATCGACAACAGATAATATTGACGATGCCTTGGAAGAGTTGGGTGACGATTTTACAGAGGAGGAAGTGAGATTGGTTCGTATCAAATTCATATCTGAAATGGCAAATTGATTTTTTGTCTTTGGCTTTAAAAAAAGAAAATTTATTGCGTGCTGATATATGTAAAATGGAATAAAAAACGTATATTTGCACGCAATAAATTTTATACGTCTTATGTCATTTATTGCAGATAAAATTGTCATGGATGGATTAACGTACGATGACGTACTGCTAATCCCCGCTTATTCTGAAGTGCTCCCCAAAACTGTCGAACTCTCGACAAAGTTTTCAAGAAACATTGAGTTGAAAATTCCTTTTGTAACGGCCGCGATGGATACAGTTACGGAGGCTAAAATGGCGATTGCTATTGCTCGTGAAGGTGGTATTGGTGTAATTCATAAGAATATGTCCATTGAAGAGCAGGCTCGTCAGGTAGCTATCGTAAAGCGTGCGGAAAATGGAATGATTTATGATCCTGTTACAATTAAGAGGGGATCTACAGTGGCTGATGCACTTTCTTTGATGGCTGAGTACAAGATTGGTGGTATTCCTGTGGTCGATGATGAAGGTCATTTGGTGGGTATTGTTACCAATCGCGATTTGCGTTTTGAAAGAGATCAGAACAAGCGCATCGATGAAGTAATGACAAAAGAAAATATTGTTACGACCAATCAAACAACTGATTTGGAGGCCGCTGCACAAATCCTGCAGGAACACAAAATAGAGAAACTTCCGGTTGTTGACAAAGAAAATAAGCTTGTTGGTTTGATTACATACAAGGATATCACGAAGGCAAAAGACAAACCGATGGCTTGTAAAGATGCTAAGGGCCGTTTGCGTGTGGCTGCGGGTGTCGGTGTTACAGTTGATACATTGGACCGTATGAAAGCATTGGTAGAAGCTGGTGCGGATGCTATTGTGATTGATACGGCTCATGGTCATTCCAAATATGTGATTGAAAAGCTGAAGGAGGCTAAAAAAGCATTCCCGGATATTGATATCGTCGTGGGTAATGTCGCTACAGGTGAAGCTGCTAAAATGCTGGTTGAGGCTGGAGCTGATGCTGTGAAGGTTGGTATTGGTCCAGGTTCTATTTGTACTACTCGTGTAGTAGCAGGTGTGGGAGTTCCTCAGTTGTCTGCTGTTTACGATGTCGCTAAGGCATTGGAAGGAACGGGTGTTCCTTTGATTGCCGATGGCGGTTTGCGCTATTCTGGCGATGTTGTGAAGGCATTGGCTGCCGGCGGTTACAGTGTGATGATTGGCTCTTTGGTAGCAGGTACAGAGGAGTCACCGGGCGATACCATTATCTTTAATGGACGTAAGTTCAAGTCTTATCGTGGTATGGGATCTTTGGAAGCTATGGAAAACGGTTCGAAAGACCGTTATTTCCAGAGTGGAACAAGCGATGTGAAAAAACTGGTGCCGGAAGGAATTGCAGCCCGTGTTCCTTATAAAGGTACGCTGTATGAAGTAATTTATCAGTTGGTTGGTGGCTTGCGTGCAGGTATGGGATATTGTGGTGCTGCTAACATTGAACAGCTGCACAATGCTAAATTTACACGTATTACTAATGCTGGTGTACTTGAAAGTCATCCGCATGATGTAGCTATTACCAGCGAGGCGCCTAATTATAGCCGACCTGAATAACCGTTTATTATACTTTGAAGCACGGACAACACGTATTTTGCAGGTCTTTTAGAAAAGGGACTGTAGTATGGTGTTGTCCGTGCCTGTTTTTATGAATATATGAATACGATTTAGGAACTATGGTGTTGAAATATTGGTGGTTGTGTGTATGCGCCTTGGTCGTGTCGGGGTGGTGTCGGGCACAGTCGAATACTGTGTTGATGCACGTGGGCGGAAAACCTGTCGATGTAGCTGAATATAGGTATTTTTGTTCTAAGCATGTGGAAGAGTCTGCTAGTTTGGAGCAGTTTATAAATTTCAAGCTTAAGGCTTTGGCTGCTAAAAAACAACAACTGGATACGGTGCCTGATATTCGCTTGCTTTTAAGTTCCTATTGTCATGGATTGCTACAACAATGTTTGTGGAATAACGGGCATGCAGATTCTTTAATTAATGAATATTCTCGTCTTTTACAGAAACGGAAGTATGCAGGTCGTGCTCTTGTAAGTCATATATTTAAGTATATTCCTCAGAATGTTTCAGCATGGAGGCTTCATGAGATTGAAGCCCAGATGGACTCTTTGTATCAATTATTAAAAGATGGAAAGGTACAGTTTGATGAGTGTGTAAACCGTTTTTCTGAAGATAAAGGGACGTTTTGGGTAACTCCTTTGCAGATGCCTGTCGAATTTGAAGAAGTCGTGTTTAACTTACCGGTCGGTAAAGTGTCTAATCCTTTTTTTACACCTCAGGGAATTCATATAGTGAAGGTGCTGGAATATCAGAAACAATTTGATTCAGAGAAAGTCCGTCAGGGTTTGGAGGAACGGTTGCTGAACCAGCCAAACAGTCGTTTGCTCCTTTCGTCAATTGATTCCTTGAAACAGTGTTATGGATATATGCTAGATAAGTCTGGGGTAGAGGAATTATTGCGAGAGGGGAAGAGTACTAATTCTTTGTTTACGTTGAACGGGAAAGCATATACTGGGGCTGATTTTGCTTTGTTTGCAAGAACCTATCCGGCTTCTGTCCGTAAACAGCTGGATGCATTTGTTGCTAAATCGGTATTAGATTGTGCCTATACTTATTTGGGGGCTGATGGTTCTGATTTAAGATGGGAGTTGTGTTTCTTTCGGGATAGCTTGTTGGGTAGTGCAATCGTGCATCGGGAAATCCGTAATTTAGTTAAAACGGATTCAGCTGGTATAGCAAAATACTTTAAGAAGCATGCAAAACGTTATAATTGGCCGGAAGAACGTTACGATGGAATCGTTTTACATTGTAAGACGAAGCGTATGGCAAAACAAGTACGGAAGTTTCTTAAAAAAATACCTCAGGAAGACTGGACGGAAGCTATTCGTTTGGGCGTGAATACTGGAGGGCAGGTAAATGTCGTAGCAGAGAGAGGATTGTTTGCTCCTGGTGATAATGCCTTTGTAGACAGTCGCATCTTTAAAAAAGACAAACCTCAATCTTTGGCAGATTACCCTTATTGGATCGTTTTAGGAGAAAAACGTAAGGGACCTGTACATTGGGAAGATGTGGGACAACAGATCTGGACAGATTATTATCGTAATTTAGAAGATGGTTGGCTGCATCAACTTCGTCGTGATTTTAAGGTTGAAATAAACGAAGAGGTTTTAAAAACCGTTAATTCTCACTGAAGCAATTGATTAAACCGCTATCTTCGTATTCCAAATATGAGAAAAAAAGTGGCAATTCGAAAATTTTGTCTGTTTTGTCTCTGTTTGTTCCTTCTGGGGGCATGTAAAGAGTCACAGTACGACCATAAAGGGCGAACGCCTTTGGTGGAACTGGACGGTAATTTTTTGTACAAGGAGGATTTGATGGCAGTACAGCCTGCTGGACAAAATCGAGATGACAGTTTGTTGTTTGCAGAACATTATATACGTAATTGGGCGGAAGATATTTTATTATATGAAAAGGCACAAAATAATGTGCCCAATAATGATGAAATAGAAAAATTGGTGCGCAATTATCGGAAAGCATTGATTATGCATACTTATCAGCAGGCGTTGATCCATCAGAAATTGTCGGAAGAAATTACAGAAGAGGAGTTACAGGAATATTATGAGCAAAACAAAGCTGTGTTCAAAGCTGATGCTCCATTGATGCGTGGTTTGTTCATCAAGGTCCCTTTGACAGCTCCGCAGTTGAGTCGAGTACGCCAGTGGTATAAAGATGAAAGGCAGTCTGCGGTTGAGCATTTGGAAAAATATAGTTTGCAGAATGCTGTGAAATATGAGTATTTTTATGACAAATGGGTACCAGCTTCGGAGATTTTGTCATGGATACCTTTGAATACGTCGGATATAGATACTTATTTTTCCCGTAATCGTCGGGTGGAAGTCAAGGATACGGCTTTTTGGTATTTTTTGAATGTTGCAGAATATATTCCCACAGGAGCCCAAGAGCCTTATGAGGCGGCTAGGCCGTTGGTAAATGATCTGGTGTTGAATCGGAAGCAAGTTGAGTTTCTGAATAAAGTGAAAGATGACTTGTATAAGCAAGCTATCGATGATGGAAAGATTAAATATTGTGAGAACTAAGATATTAGGAATGAAAAAGTGTATGAACGTTAAGTTTGTAGTTTTATTGGCTTTTATGCTACTGCCTCTTGTATCTTCATGGGGGCAGGACAATGTGATTGATGAAGTGGTTTGGGTTGTTGGTGACGAAGCCATATTGAAATCTGATGTGGAAGAAGTGCGTTTGGATGCGTTGTACAACGGACGTAGGTTCGATGGCGATCCATATTGTGTCATTCCGGAAGAAATAGCTGTGCAGAAGTTGTTTTTGCATCAGGCTGCCTTGGATAGTATAGAGGTGTCTGAGAGTGAAGTCGTAAGTCAGGTAGATTTCTTGATCAACCAATATGTCAGCCGCATCGGCTCTATGGAGAAGATGGAAGAATATTGGAACAAGAGTGCTACGCAAATTCGTGAAACCTTACGTGAGAATGCCCGTGAAGGATTGACGGTGCAGCGCATGCAACAGAAGTTGGTAGGTGAGGTAAAAATTACGCCTGCTGAGGTGCGTCGCTATTACCAAAGTTTGCCTCAGGATAGTATCCCTTATATTCCTACACAGGTAGAAGTACAGATTATCACACAGAAACCTAGAATTCCGGTAGAAGAAGTAGAAGAGGTGAAAAAACGCTTGCGTGAGTTTACCGATCGTATTAACAAGGGTGAAACCAGTTTCTCTACTTTGGCTCGTATGTATTCCGAGGATCGTGCATCGGCTATTAATGGTGGTGAAATGCCTTTCTATGGTCGTGGACAGCTTGATCCGTCTTTTGCGAATGTCGCTTTTAACTTACAGGACCCTACCAAAGTTTCTAAAGTGGTGGAATCGGAATACGGTTTCCATATTATCCAGTTGATAGAAAAACGTGGTGACCGTATTAAAGTTCGACACATATTGCTGCGCCCCCATACGCCTGAAAGTGCATTGGAAGCCGGTATGGCTCGTCTTGATTCTATTGCTGACGATATTCGGAATAATAAGTTTACATTTGAAGAGGCTGCAGCGGTTATTTCTCAAGACAAGGATACTCGTAATAATCATGGTTTGTTGCCCAATCCCAACAACAATACATCGAAGTTCGAGATGCAGGAACTTCCTCCTGAGATTGCCAAGGTGGTCGATAAAATGAATGTAGGTGAAATTTCTGAAGCTTTTACCATGATCCCTGAAAAAACAGGTAAGGAGGAATGTGTAATCGTCAAGCTGAAAAGTCGTATCAACGGTCATAAAGCTACTATTACGGACGATTATCAGAATTTGAAAGATCTGGTACTCGAGAAGCGTCGTGCTGAAGTACTGGATAAATGGATACGTGAGAAGCAGCGTCATACTTATGTTCGTATTAAGGAAGGCTGGAATCAGTGTGAATTCAAGTATCCGGGCTGGATTAAGGATTAAGTTTGGCTGTTTAGATACAGTCTGTGAATGTTAGACTAGCTATATGCACAATAGAATTGTTTTTAAATTCCTAAGCAGGCATAGATATCTTCTGACAGGTATTCTATGCCTGTTTGGCATCTGTCTGCTCAGTGCGCAGGATAAGAAGGGAGAGCCAGAGAAAAAAAAGACCCGTGTTGATTTGTTGTATGCAGATGAGGCACAGGCCGATGATCAGGTTCGGCCGGATGTCCAGGTGTTGATTGGGTCAGTGAAGCTACGCCATGACAGTATGTATATGTACTGTGACAGTGCTTTGATTTTCAAACGCATCAATTCCGTAGAGGCTTTTGGAAATGTGCGGATGGAACAGGGTGATACGTTGTTCATTTACGGTGATTACCTCTATTATGATGGGATGGCCCAATTGGCTATGCTTCGTGAGAACGTACGGATGATTAATCGTAATACAGAGCTGACTACAGACAGTTTGAATTACGATCGTATTTACAATCTGGGATATTATTTTGATGGCGGTACTCTGACAGACGAAGAGAATGTGCTGACTTCCGTATGGGGAGAATACAGTCCTGCTACTAAAATAGCCGTGTTCAACCATGAAGTGAAGCTGACCAATCCTCGTTTTGTTTTGACTTCTGATACGTTAAAGTACCATACGGAAACCAAAGTGGCTACAATCTTAGGACCTTCGGATATTGTAAGTGACAATAATCATATTTATTCCGAACGTGGTATATATAATACTGTGACAGAGCAGGCTGAACTGCTGGACCGTTCTATTTTAACCAATCAGGGAAAGAAATTGACGGGTGACAGCTTGTTCTACGATCGCAAGCTGGGATATGGTGAGGCTTTTGATCATGTGCAGATGAATGATACGGTAAATCGTAATATGCTGACCGGCGATTATTGTTTTTATAATGAATTGACCGGTAATGCTTTGGCTACAGATAGAGCTGTTGCGGTGGATTATTCACAAGGTGACAGCCTGTTTATGCATGGTGATACGCTGCGTTTGGTGACTTATCATTTGAACACCGACTCCATGTATCGTGAAATGCGTGTCTATCACAAGGTGCGTGCTTTCCGTACAGATATACAGGCTGTTTGCGACTCGTTGGTCTATAATTCCAAAGATTCCTGTATGACCATGTATACTGATCCGGTACTTTGGTATGGGTCTGAACAGTTGTTGGGTGAACAGATCAAGGTTTACATGAATGATAGCACTATCGACTGGGCGCATATCATTAATCAGGCACTGACTGTAGAACAGAAAGACACTTTGCACTACAATCAAGTGTCCGGGAAAGAAATGAAGGCCTATTTTGTTGGTGGCGAAATGCGTCAAGTGGATGTGAACGGAAATGTATTGGTTATTTTCTATCCTGTAGAGGAACGCGACAGCTCGTTGATTTTGATGAATTATTCTGAAGGTGGTTTCCTGAGAATGATGTTGAAGGATAGAAAAATGGAACGGGGAGCTTTTATCGGGAAAGCTAACGGTACTGCTTATCCGATGGAGCAGATTCCTGCAGATAAGTACCGCTTGCCTTCTTTCGTATGGTTGGATTATATTCGTCCTTTGGACAAAGAGGATATTTTCAATTGGCGGGGTAAAAAGTCGGATGCAGTGTTGAAGCAAAGCTCGCGTCGACCGACTGTTTCTCCGCGTGATATGCATATCGAACGAACTAAAAAATAGGAGAGTGCTTTATGGGTATGTTTACGATGAGAAAACCACGGGGCTTTCATCATTCCTATATTTACGTGGACGAGCGTAAGGAAAAGTTGGATAAGATGAAAGAGAATGCCAAGCGTGAGTTAGGCATGCTGACTGAGAAAAAAGAATTCAATCCCGAAGATATTCGTGGAAAATTCATAGAAGGAACTACTCACCTGAAACGTCGTAAGGAGAGCGGAAAACGTCCTTTGCATTTTATTGTCATACTGTTTTTCATTATGTTGCTGGCTTATCTGTGGTATGCCATCAGTAACGGAATAATCTAAAATTGCATAGGCATGAGTGATATTATTCATTTGCTGCCTGATTCGGTGGCCAATCAGATTGCAGCTGGCGAAGTGATACAGCGGCCTGCCTCTGTTATCAAGGAATTGGTCGAGAATGCCATCGATGCAGAAGCCACGGAAGTTCATGTATTGGTAACAGATGCCGGAAAAACAGGTATACAGGTGATCGATAACGGTAAAGGTATGTCTGAAACAGATGCCCGACTGGCTTTTGAACGACATGCTACATCCAAGATCCGTGAAGCTGCTGATTTGTTTGCTTTGCGTACGATGGGCTTTCGTGGGGAGGCCTTGGCTTCCATTGCAGCTGTTGCCGAAGTCGAACTGAAAACAAGGCTGGCCGATGAGGAACTGGGTACACGTTTGTTGCTGGCTGGTTCCAAGGTTGAAAGCCAGGAGCCTGTGTCTTGTCCTAAAGGAAGTAATTTCTCTGTAAAAAATCTGTTTTTTAATGTTCCTGCCCGACGTAAATTCTTGAAAGCCAATTCTACGGAATTGAGTAATATTTTGGCTGAGTTCGAACGTATTGTTCTGGTTCATCCGGATGTTGCTTTTTACCTTTACAGCAATGACAGTGAATTGTTCAATCTGCCTGTCATGCCTTTACGTCAGCGTATTATGGCTGTTTTTGGCAAGAAGTTAAATCAGCAGCTGCTTTCGGTAGAGGTAGACACAACGTTGGTCAAGATATCTGGTTATGTAGCCAAGCCTGAGACCGCACGTAAGAAAGGCGCTCACCAATACTTTTTTGTAAATGGGCGCTACATGAGGCATCCTTATTTCCATAAAGCTGTAATGGATGCTTTCGAACATTTGATTCCGGCGGGTGAACAGATCTCTTACTTTATATATTTTGAAGTGGATCCGGCCAATATCGATGTGAATATTCATCCGACAAAGACCGAGATTAAATTTGAGAATGAACAGGCCATTTGGCAAATCCTTTCTGCGGCAGTCAAGGAGTCTTTGGGCAAGTTCAATGCTGTGCCATCCATTGATTTCGATACCGAAGGTCTGCCGGATATTCCTGCTTTTGAGCAACCTCGCTCCATAGAGCCTCCTCAGGTACACTATAATGCTGATTTTAATCCTTTTAAAACCTCTTCTTCTTATGGAGGCGATCGTTCTTATTCACGTCCTCAGACAGAGTGGGAAAGTCTTTATGCCGGTTTGGAGAAAGCTAGTCGGATGAATGATCCGGTTGTCCCTGATGCACCGGTCGAAGAGGAATTGTCTCCAGCTTTAGTACCATCGGAAGAGCCTTCTTCACCTCTTCCTTCGATGATGTCCGAGGGAGGAAATGTAACTTCCGGCCTGCATTGGCAGTTCAAGGGGCGTTATATTTTGACGTCCGTTAAGTCTGGTTTGATGCTGATAGATCAGCATCGTGCTCATGTACGTGTTTTGTTTGACCGATATATGGAGCAGATTCGTCAAAAGCATGGTGTGGCGCAAGGCGTATTGTTCCCTGAGATTGTTCAGTTTCCGGCGTCTGAGGTGGCTGTACTCGAAGATATTCAGGAGGATTTGTCTGCTGTGGGTTTTGAGTTGACTTCTTTGGGTGGAGGCAGCTATGCCATCAACGGGGTTCCTTCGGGTATCGAGGGACTGAAGCCTGTGGAACTGGTGTGTAATATGGTGCATACGGCTTTGGAGAAAGGCTGTGATGTGAAAGAGGAAGTACAGTCTATGCTGGCATTGACCTTGGCTCGGGCGGCAGCTATTGTTTATGGACAAGTACTGAGTGTAGACGAAATGTCTGCTTTGGTAGATAGTCTGTTTGCATGCGAGTCTCCCAATTATACTCCTGATGGACGTGTTGTGCTGACTACAATCCGCGAAGAAGAGATTGAGCGGCTTTTTGCCAAATGATATTGATGCTTTTTTGAAAGGAAAAAATCTTTTTCGGAACTTTTTCCAGGTTCTGGTGTTTATATGAGTGTCCACTGTGTGAGTGGACAGAATATAAACCTAAACTATTTTAAAGAAAAAGTATGAAAAAGAATCTAATGTTGCTGGCTTTGTCCGGATTGTCGGTTGCCGCTGTAGCACAAAACACGACAGAAGTTACAGAAGAAGTGTTGGAAGTCGTAGAAGTGCGTCAGGACAAGTATGCGGTTGTTACCAATCCTTTTGGGGATAATTGGTTTGTCTCGTTTGGTTATGGTGCTACTGTACTGTTTGGTGATTATGATGCTGCCGGCAGTTTCGGCAAGCGTATCAGCCCTACATTAAACGTAGCTGTAGGCAAGTGGTTTACTCCGGGTATGGGTGCCCGTTTGCAGTATAGCGGTCTGCAGGCACGTGGTTATGTTCCTTCTGCGGGATCTGATTACGCGGTTGGTGCCATGCAGAACGGTGGCTACTATAAGCAACGCTTCAATTACATGAATCTCCACGCTGACGTGATGTTCAACATGAATGCCTTGTTTGGAGGCTACAATCCTTCGCGGGTCTACGAAGTCATTCCTTATGTGGGTGCCGGCTTTACACACAATTATTCCACTCCCCATCGTGAAGCTTTATCAGTCAATGCGGGTATCATCAACCGTTTTCGAGTATGCGATGCGTTAGATATTAATGTGGAGCTGAGTGCCGTAGCCACTGAGGATAAGTTTGACGGTGGTATCGGTGGTAAGGGCTATGATGGTCTCGTCAGTGCCACGGTTGGGCTCACGTACCGTTTTCCCCGTCGTGGGTTCAATCGCCCTCAAGCACCTGCCATATCCGAAGCTCGTTTGGCTGTGTTGCGCGACAAAATGAATCGTATGGCTGCGGAGAATGCCCGATTGGCAGAAGCTTTGGAGGCTGCCGAAAGCAAAGAACCTGTGGTGGAAGAAGTAGCAGTAGTGGTGAACAAACCAGTCATTGCACCGCGTACAGTGTTCTTCACCATCGGTTCGGCTGAGGTTTCTTCTCGTGAAGCGATGAATCTGTCCTATTTGGCAGAAACCATGAAGCAATATCCTGAAGCTACTTACGTAGTCAATGGTTATGCGGATGCTGCTACGGGTACCACTGCGTACAATGAGAAACTGGCTCGCCAACGTGCCGAGGCTGTAATCAATGTATTGGTTGAAAAGTATGGCGTAGACCGTGAAAAATTGTTGGTAGGTACTGCAGAAGCAGTCGACTCTTTCGGCGAACCGATTTTGAATCGTGTCGTGGTTGTAGAGTCTGCCCGATAAGCTGGGACTTATAGGTGAATAAAAATGAGGCTGAATTCCTTTGTGGGGAGTTCAGCCTCTGTTTTTTTATGTTTCTTGTTATTATTCTCCGCGGAAACGTTTGGCCTGTTCGGCTATCAGGTCTGCATCGTCGAAGTAGTTGATCTTCATGGCACGGCGTACGTCGTCCAGTGTGGCGGCAGCCGTTTCACGAGCCTTCTCACAGCCTTTTTTCAGCATGTCGTAGATGGCCGGTATGTCCTGTTCGAATTCCTTGCGGCGGGTACGGATGGGTTCCAGAGTTTCCTGCATGATGGCATTTAGGAAGTTCTTCACTTTTACATCACCCAAACCGCCACGCTGATAGTGAGCCTTCAGTTCGTCGAGATTGGGGTAATCCGGCAGATAGCGTTCAAAGTGTTCGGGGCGGCAGAATGCGTCGAGGTAAGTAAATACGGTATTGCCTTCCACCTTACCAGGATCTTGTACACGCAAGTGATCCGGGTCCGTATACATGCTGCGTATTTTTTTCTGTACTTCGTCAGCGGGGTCACTCAGGTAGATGCAGTTCCCCAGACTTTTGCTCATTTTCGCTTTACCGTCCGTTCCAGGCAGACGCAGGCAGGCGGCATTGTCCGGTAGCAGGATTTCCGGTTCTACCAGTGTTTCGCCGTAAATGTAGTTGAAGCGGCGTACGATTTCACGAGCCTGTTCCAGCATAGGTTCCTGGTCTTCACCTACAGGTACAGTAGTAGCCTTGAAAGCCGTAATGTCAGCAGCCTGGCTGATGGGATAGGTGAAAAAGCCTACGGGGATACTTGCCTCAAAGTTACGCATTTGAATCTCGGTCTTTACGGTCGGATTGCGTTGCAGGCGTGATACGGTTACCAGGTCCATGTAGTAGAACGAAAGTTCACACAGTTCCGGTATCTGCGATTGGATGAAGAGTGTGCTCTTTGTCGGATCCAGTCCGCAAGCCAAGTAATCCAATGCCACTTCGATGACATTTTGACGCACCTTTTCCGGATTCTCCATGTTGTCTGTCAAGGCCTGTGCGTCGGCTATGAAGACAAACATATCTTTGTAATCTCCGGCATTTTGCAGTTCCACGCGTCGGCGTAGTGAGCCCACGTAGTGGCCTATGTGCAGGCGTCCAGTTGGGCGGTCGCCTGTGAGGATGATTTTCTCTTTTGCCATATATATCTTCTTTTTATTTATTGCTGACAAGTTTGTTGCGGGCGTAAAGTTAGCTCTTTTTTTTGATAAGATAAGGCTTGTGCGATGGTTGTTTTAGGAAAAATCAATCATGCTAATTTTTTCTCCGTTGGCTGAATTCTTGCCACATTCAATGCGTGCGTCTTGGTTAAACAGTTCGGTGAAGAAATGTTGTGCCTCATTTCCATAGACTAAAGAGAATATATTGGTTACAAATTTATCTCCATGAGCATCATATTCCTTATATTCTCCATTCCAAGGAGTACAGAACCTGTTTTCACTGATGTTTTTTTCGTGTGATTGTCTTATAATGTCGATAGCTTCCTCACATACTTTTTTTATGTTCAACCTTTTGTCGACATGTACCAAGGCGTCTAAAATCCTGTAAGAAATCAGTCCGGGTTTGATTATCAGGGTACTTATATCATTCTCTTTTATTTCATTGTCCATCTCTTTGTTACAAAAATGCTTGATGGCTACGTCGATTTCCATGTTATAGTTGCGGAATAGCAAACAGAGATTGTTCATGTACGTGTAATTTTTATTGTCATCGGAAAATACTTCCAAATGAATATCTTCTACAGGTACTTTCAGTTTCAGGAGATGGATTTCAGAAGGATACTTTTTAAAATGGCAATCATTCAGTTTCGTTTTTATGGCATAAGTGACCACTAAGTTCCGGTATAAATGGCGTACTAAGTCCATGAAAAGGTCCCGTTGTGCGTCTAACGTTAACAAGCGTGTGTTGTTCGCTGTTTCTTTCTGCGATTGGTATGTTTTGTAGGTATACCACAGGGAGGCGATTCCTATAACAGCTCCCAAGAGGGCAAAAATGAAAGTCCATGTGTCAATCATGCCGAAAGTGGTATTTTCGGCAGTCGCTCTTGTTTGGGTAGAGATTTCATACAGACGTTGTTTGGCGATGGTGTCTGTCCATAAATTATTAAGCATATTTGGGGAAGATAAGATGTTTGGCATTTTCAGAAGAATTTGTTGTCAATGGTATATATATGGGTGAGGCTGAATGCTATCACCACCTGGAATTTCCATACTGCTTATGATGTTACTTTCAATGCGAAAATAAGGTATTTTTTATTCTCCCGCAAATTTTTTCCGCTCTATTCCTCTTTATTCCCCGATTTCCCTAATTTATAATAAATATACAATCTATATCTATGGTCATGACTCGTGTTAATTGCCTGTTACGAGTTCCGTATTTTTTATGAGTGTTTCTTTTCCTGGCAGTACATGAAGATTTGTTCTGTGTGGAATAATTTTACTCCCTGCTTCCAGCTTGTTTTATCTTTGCTTTTTTTCCATTTTCATTCATTATTTCCTTTGTTTTTCCCTGTCGTTTAAAGATTGTGCGGTATAACCATCTGTCTTATAGGTGTTTATAACCGATAGCGATTATCTGCGAAATAACGGATTAAAAGTCCTAGCAACTAGACTGAAAAATACATGATAATAACTTACAAAAAGCTTAAACAGAAACAAGGCAAATAGAAAAGAAAAAGACTGGAATTAAATGAGAAACTCAATTACTTACTTAATTTTTTAAATTTATAAATTTAAATTTTTTATTATGAACAAAAAGTATTTAAGTGTGATCCTGTTCGGAGCCTTAATGCTGGGCACGACAGGGACGTTCACGTCTTGTAAGGATTACGACGATGACATCAACAACTTGCAAGAGCAAGTAGATGGTATCAAGGCAGACTTGGAAGCCTTACAAGCACAAGTTGACGCAGGTAAGTATGTTACCAACATCACTAAAGAAGGTGATGGCATCGTGATCACCTGGAATGACAACAGTACCAGCACAATTGAGACCATTAAAGGTGACAAGGGTGACAAAGTAACTATCGAGATTGATGAAACTAGCAAGAATTGGATCATCGACGGTGTAGATACTGGCATTTGTGCTGAAGGAAAAGACGGTGCAGCTGGCCAGCCTGGCGCAGCAGGTAATGACGGAGTCAATGCAAAGTCTCCTTCTATTAGCGAAACTACTGGAAACTGGGTGGTTTACGAATGGAATGAAGAAACTCAACAGTATGATGCTACAGACACCGGCATTTCTGCAAAGGGTGCACAGGCTTATGTAGTAGACATGGGTAACTACTACGAACTGAACGTAGCTGCTGACAAGGCTGGTTCTACTTACACAACAGTGAAACTGCCGAAGACTCCGACTACGATTACAGAAGTAGAAATCCTTGGACAAATTCAAAAAGAGGCTAACGGCTCTTATTCAATGATAAATGCTTGGAATGAGGCTACTATCAATTATAGTTTCACAATCGTTGATGATAATATCTTAAGTGCCGCAGCAGCTTGGAATAAAGAGGCTGGTGTGAAAAAATTGGTAAAAGGACAGGCTTTGTCTACATTGACAAATTCAGATTTGTTAATCCGTGTGGCTCCGGCTGCTTTGGACGCAAGCCAATTCTCTTTCAAAATGGTTAATTCTCAGCTGAGCGAGGCTCCTATTACATTAGGAACTCCCAAAGCCTTCACTGGTTTGCTAACTCGTGCTGATGCTTCTGCTAATGGTTTGTGGACTGTTTCTGCTTCTGCTAATGAGGGAGAAACATATAAAGACGGTGCAGCATATAAAGCTAAATTTGAGGTAGGAAGCAAATCGATTGCTTATGCCCTTCAGGAAGCAGAAGGCTTTACCAGCACTTATAACTTGGCATTCAAGAATGTACAGGTAAACATGGATGCTAATGTTGAGGCACTGAATGGTATCAGTGTTGCTACTGAACCGGTAGAAGTACCTGTAGGACAGACGCTGACCTTTACATTCGATGCGCCTGTATATGTTTATGATGCCCATTTGGATATTGCAGACGCAACCATCTTGCGTTGGGGCATTACTGATATCAATGGTGTAAGCTTCAAGGTTGGTAAACTGGCTGACGAAATTACGACTACAGAATTCGATGTTACTGTTCATTATGTAACTTTGAATGGTGAGGTTAAGACTGATGTAATCACAGTTAAGCCAACTCAGACATTGGCTGATGTAACCACTTTGGCATCTCAGAACATTGAAATCAAGCCGTATGCTACTCCGTCTAAGAACACTGCAACTTATGACCTGACTCCGATGTTTGATGCACTTGGAACCAACGGTACAACGTTGTGGAAGGCTGATGTAACAGAGGTTGTTCAAGCTACTTATGAAGTAAGTGCACAGACAGGTAAGGCTACTAAGATTTCAGACGCTATCACATATAGCTTCGATAAGTCTACTCTTAAGGATATCACTAAGGTTACGATTGATGCTAATGCGGCTGCACGGACAGCATATAGCTTGACTGACAGCTACTACAAAGAGCTGACTTTCAAAGATGCTAATGGTGAAGTACTGAATGTAGTAAGAGTTCCGTTCACACTGTCTATCCCGGCTCTGTCCAATGTTTTGGTTAAGGAACAGGTTGTATTCGGTGGTACTTCCAATGGTAAGGCTTACATGAATACGGAAGATAATCTTGGAACAAATACAGAAAATAAGAGAATTTCTGGTTATGCATTCCACCACGCATTCAAGAACTTCGATCAAGCATTTGTTAACACTGCTATCACGTTTGCAATTGATCCGACTCAGAAGATTGGTAATACTCTTGTTGATAACAATTATGCAGAACTGTCCAACAAGACTAGTAAGGATGTTGCAATTAAATTACTGGATAACGCCAAGGCTTACCATACACCTATCCAAATCATAATCGACGATGCTAAATACTTAGGTATCTATGATTACAGCGATGAAGAACTTGCCGCTAATGCCTTCACTTTGGACGTAATGAGCCCGATCGAGCAAGGTAATGTAGTTGCTGCTAACGCTGCCGGTGTTTCTGTAGTGGCTACAGCCGATGGTACTGCATTGGTTAAGGAAAGCGACTTCAAGGCTACAACTTATGCAAACGTTGCTTACAAGGTATTCATGGATGCTGGATTTGGTACTGACGGCGTAGCAACTGAGTACTCAAGTGAGTATATTGACAATGTTGCATTTGCTTCTGCTAATGCAAACGTATTCAAAGTTGTTGATGAGAATGGTGATGTAACAACTGAAGGTTTCCCTGCAACGAAAGATGATAAGGGCGTCAACGAAGGTTACATCATTGTTAAACCTGCAAATGCTGGTTATGAAGCAACTGAAAACGTTAATATTACCGTTACCGATATCTGGGGCTACTCTAAGAAGGCTGCAGTTTCTGTAACAGTTAAGCCTAGCACTGCTGAATAATTCCAATTATTCTACTCTATAAAAAGAGCGACCCTCGGGCCGCTCTTTTTTGTATATCGTCCATTTATTTTCTCTCTAACTATCCAATCATTTTTCCCTAACTAGAAAAAAAGTTTTTCCTGACTGGAAAAACAACAGCAGGCTATACCGGCTGGTAGATCCGCCATTCTTCACAACCCATGCGCATCCGTACAGCGACTTAAATACCTCAATCATCACCTGTGTATCCTGAAATATTGAATTATCGGCTGCTAATATTTTGGAATTCCGAATTGATTATATACCTTTGTATCAAAGAAAGAGGAAATATGAGAATTGTATCACATAAAAAGTTGAAAGAATTCTATGAAACCAAAGGGAGGGAAGACTCCCGGGTTGCCCTGGAACGGTGGTATGATATCACAGAAAAAGCATCTTGGAAAAATCTTTCGGAAATCAAAGTGGATTTTCCTGCAACAGATTATGTAGGCAACCAGCATTATGTATTCAATATCAAAGGAAACAACTATAGGCTGGTCGTAGTAGTGAAGTTTACAATCGGTTACATATTCATCCGAAAGGTTTGCACACATGAAGAGTATGATATGTTGGATTGTTCAACCATTTAAAAGGAAACAATATGAGCAAGATTACCAAAGAACAATATGATTTTGCGATGGAAAGAGTGGAAGAACTCTTGCCGTTAGTCGATGACAACACGCCCGCCAACGACAAAAACGCCGTGGAACTCAGCATGATGTCCGACATCGTGATTGCTTACGAGAAAGAGCATTATCCGATAGAAAAGCCGACGGTAGCGGAGCTTATAGAGCTTTCTCTGGAAGAAAAAGGTATGACGCAAAAACAACTTGCCTACGAAATTGGTATCAGTCCCTCCCGTATAAACGACTATATATCGGGCCGTTCGGAACCGACGCTGCGAATTGCAAGGCTTCTTTGCCGCATATTGAATATACAACCCTCTGCCATGCTTGGCATTTAAGTACGTGAAGGATGAACAGATTCACATCTTTCACCTTATTTCATTGTGTTACAATATTTTGCAACGCCGTGAAGGCGTGAAGGATACAACGGCGATTTTGTTTTTAAAGTGGATAGACAGGCCGTGAAAAATATGAAACCATCCCTCGGCCAGTTACTATTCATAGTGCTGAGACTTCTCAAGTCCATAGTTACGCCGCCAAAGTGGATGTTTAGTGCGCTAAAGTAGGTAGTTACGGCGCTCATGTAGCCAATGGCAGGAACAGGTAGGTGTATGATTATTTTAAGCTCAACGCTCACATTCATCCCTTGGACGCCCTGTCGAGCGAAACTACTTCTCAGGCCGTTTGGGGCTATATCCGATATGTTTTCTGTAAAAACCTGATGTAAGATTTTTCAATGAAAGCAGAATGACGTGAAAGAGGATGAAAACTAAAAAGTATGGGATGACATTCTATCTGTTTCTATTTTGATACAACTTCCTTACACGATGAAGAATCTGCAAACATTGGAACGGGAAATCCTTACAGACTTTTCTTATTGGTTATTATATTTTACAATTTGATTTTTGATAAGAAAATTCTCGCTCGACAAGGGGGCCATAGTGGCGGTCGTGAGCGTTGAGCTTAAAAAATCTCACCATAGAATATTTATTAGTTGTTGATAAACAGTGATATACTGTAAAGACATTCTGAAAATGCAAGATTTAAGAGCGTGAGAATTCGCTGATTTAAAATGTTAACAGCTTTTTCCTATTTTAGGCTCGCATTACGAAGATTGTTTACATCAAGAATTGAGGTGTTACGTACCTATGTCTCCAGGAGCTACATGCGAGAACTAAAAAAGCGGCCCTGTCAGCCGCTTTTTCTATTTGAACTTGGATATATCTTATTTTGCAATCATGATGACCACACGGTTCCAGTCGTTCGTCGGGAACAGCTGGATGCGGGCTCCTTTGCTCACCACAGTCAGGCGGTCGCGACTGATACCGTAACGGTTGACCAGTTCGTTGGCCACGTTTTCGGCACGCTTGGCTGCCAATTCATCATTGATTTTATCCGTTCCTGTCGCTTTGTCGGCATAACCGGTAACGGTAGCTTTCGATTCGGGACACTGCTTCATGTAGTCAGCAATGGCCAGGATATTGATCTGCTGGTCTTCAGTGACAGCCGTCTTGGACAGGCCGAAAGACACGTGGCTCTTGATGCCCGGAGTTGTCTCCTTCACTTCTGGACAAGGTTCCGGTTCGGGACACTTGTGTTCTGCAATTTGTCTCTTGAGCTCGTTGATTTTGTCATTGAGCGACTTGACGTAGGCATCGTTGTATTTAGTATTCTTGTTCTTGTAGACCACCGGCTTGCACTCGGGACATTTCCAGTTGAATCCGGTGCCGAACTTATAGGTGATACCCACTAGCACATTGTAGTAGGAGTCGAAGTTATGGTCGTCCTTGCGGTTCCAGCGGTCGGTTACGCCGTTGGCCAGCGCCTCCACATTGAAATCGAAAGCCTTGCTTAGGCGGAAACTGGCCTGAAGTCCCAGACGGCCCATGAAGCTGCTGGCGCCTTCGTCGAACGTCTGATTGTAGCCCACACCGGCAATGAGGCGGGTGTTGAAGAAGCGTTCGGGGTTCTTCCCGCAGAACAAGGTGCTCAGGTTGAGCAGTCCGTCCACCGTAGCGGCACCGTAATAGAAGCCGTAGGCGGGTCGGTTGTTCCCGTTGTCCCCTCTTCCGCTCCAGCCGCTGATGGCCAGACGGGCTCCTAGCGTGGGATTGAAATACTTGCCGACTGCAATCTGTCCCGCAGGCGCTAGCAGTTTGCCGAATCCGGCATCTCCCAGCGAATAGGATGCTCCCAACTGTCCCTGGATGAACCAGTTGTTCTCGGTCTCCTGTGCATGTGCACCCATGCCCATACAGAGCATCAGGGTAGCGATAATGGCATGTTTCGTTCTCATAATCCTTTAGTGTTTATTGGGTTGTCAATCGTTCTTTTGTTCCATGAAATTCTCCCCTGCCTGTTCCTTGATTCTGGCAAGTCCCTCGGGTGTTAGCCGGGTGCTGTAGCTGCGGCAGATATAAGGGCCTATGCAGTTGTCCTTGTTCTGCAGGATAAAGCCTTCCAGCAGTTCGCTGAAGCCTGCACGCAACTCTTCGGGCGTCTTCTCCTGCCTCATCTTCTGCATGTTGTCGCTATAGCGGTCCACAGCCAAAAGAAAGTCTTGAGTGACATCGTTCAAGGGGGTCCCAGAGGTGTATACAATCTCTCCAAGCGCCACCCTGATCCGGCCTTTCTCGGCCACAACGGGAAGTGTGATGGGAAAAAGATCATCGGGCGTGACCTTCAGTTTCAGCAGGTAGACATCCTGGGCAAGCCCGTCCAAATTGAATCTGAACGAGGAATGGCTGACCAAGGTGCTATCTACCACAGTTTGGCCGTAGGTCTCACACAGGTAGACCGTCTTTCCGTCATAGGCCTTGTCGCGTACAGTGCCGTCGACGCGACAGCCTGGAGTGGATGAGCACGAAGTCAGGCAGACTGCCAGAGACGCCACCAGACATAGGATAGACAGTGGGAAATAAGTGTTTCTTTTATTCATGTCCTTTCAGTTGAAAAAAGGCCGTCCGGCTAAAAACGCTTTAGCGGAACGGCCTTTTCAGTTAGTTTATTTAGCGCAAAACGGATCTGCGTCAGAATCTTATACCCAGCTTCAGCACAGCCATATCAAAGAGTTTGATATTGTGGTGTGATGCGTTGTACTTGTCGAAACCTTTGGGACAGATCTGGATGACATCGTAGCGGTAGGCCACGGGTTGCATCTGGAAGCCCAGCACCAGACCCGGAGCAAGGCTGTATTCGATGCCTGCCACTGCAGCTGCCTTGATGCCGAACATCTGGCCGGCGCGGCTGCCGGAAAGGTAGACTTGGGTAGGAAGGCCTGAGCCCACTTCGTCGTCGCCTTCGTCCTCTCCGTCGGCGTAGGTTTCACCTGTATAAGGTTCACTTGTCTCAATACGTGCCATCTGGAAACCCAGAGCGGCACCCAAATAGGGGTGGATGCGAGGATTGCTCACCTTGAAGTAGCGGTTCGAACCGACTCCCACATACCAGTTGTTGGTGGCCTGCGCATTGATATACTTCTGCGCGGGGATAATCATGTCGGGAACAGTAGCTTCGCCTTCTATATAGTCCTTCTTCGGTGTCAGGTTGATATCCATGCTGAACTGCAGGTTGATGTCCCAGCAGTCGGACAGGAAATACTTACCCTCGAAACCGATGATGTTGGTCAGGTTGTTGCCGTTCAAACCGTCGATCTGCAGGTAGGTGCTCAGATCTCCCGATTCCAATGAACCTCCGTTGGGAAGTCCCACTTCACCGGACGTGTTGGTGAACCGGGGAAGCAGATAGGTGGTGTTCTCGTTGTAGAACTTGTTGCCACCTCCCAGGAACATGGACACCTGCCACTGACCTTTTTGGGGAGCAAAAATCACACCTTCACCATTGCTGCTGGCTGTCTGCGCCAACAGGGGCGCAGACAGAGTAGCAAGCAAAAGTAATGTGCAAAGTTTTTTGATCATTGTCAATCTCGTTTTATCTTTAATTATGCAGCGGGTTGTTCAGAAGCTGCTGTAAATTTTGCAATCAGAGCGTTCAGGTCTTCCAGAGCAATCTTGTAAATGGCCTGTGCTTCGTCAAATCTTGCCTGTGCACGTTCTAACTCAGCTTGTGCTTTTTCGATAGCATATTGAAGAGTATATTCACCAGCTTTAAAGAGTTCAAGCTCCTTCTGTGCAGCTGCAAGATCTTGTTCTGCTTCTACAACATCTTCCTTGGCGCCATTCAAAGCTTCAGCCAAAGCCTGCTTAATGCCTTCAACTGTTTTATCTGTAATTGTTACATTGTCATAATCAACAATATCAGCTATTTCCTTCTCAATAGCAGCCTTGATATTTACATAAGAAGTTCTGGTTGCTGTAACTTTAGCTTCTTCTGCATTGATGTCAGCATATAATGCATCGTGTGCATTCATAGCTGCAACTTCTGCTTCTTTTGCTTTTTCTACAGCCTCTGCAAATGGAACAAGTGATGCTGTATTTGCAGCAATCTGCTTGTTTACTGCATCTTGCTGTGCTGTCAATGCTGCTTTCAAATTCTGAATAGCCTCGGCTTGTTCGATTATCTGAGTATAATAGTTGACTTTATCTTCATAGAACCAAACTTTACCCATTGCGCCATATTTAGCACTATAGTCATCTACATCCATTACTTGGAAGTCAAGGTCTTTCTTTGCTTCAGCTATTTCACTAGCACTAGGTTCTGTCAAACGCGGCTTTCCATCAAACATATACATTTTTTCTCCAAATGCAGCCTTAGAAGCTGTCATTAATGCAGTTTCAGGATCAACCGGATTATAAGCAGCAGGCACATAACTGTCAACACTACCAGCATCAAGTGCAGCTTTCAAAGTCTTGTAATCTGTAATAGTTGCAGGTAAGGTTGCAGGTTGATTATTCTGTTTATTATCTGTCATAGTTTGACGGAAAGTAATATATTCATTGTATGCAGCTTTTTGAGCAGCAACTTTGACATCGTCACTACCTTCATAGTCACCATCTTTAATATCCTGAAGAATACCCTTCATTTGGCTTACAGCGATATTAAATTGGTCTTCGGTATAAGTCTTTCCATCTTTATAGTCTTTTACAGCTTTCTCCCATGCTTCAAATGCTTTATCATAGTCATTTTCTGCAGCAGTTAAATTCTTTTTCTCATTGTTCAAATCCAGATTAACCCATGCAAGATCTTCCGCAGCACGTCCTGGTACTGCATTAACTAAAGCAAGCATTTCTTTTAATGCAGACTCTGTTGCAGTGCCCTTATTGTTAATGTAGTCATTTTGCGTATATGATTCATCTCCATAAGCAAACACTCCGTTTTTGTAATAGTCTGTTTTTACATCGCCTGTATTAGTTGCATCCAGCACTTCTGTCAAAGCAAGGTTGGAAGCAACATTATAAGAGAACTTATCAAGTTTGAAAGTATAGCTTACGTTATTCACTTTTTTACCAGCATATGCATCGGTTTGTTCCTGTTCTGCTTTATAGCGAGCATTTGCTGCGTCTTGCCAAGCTTTGTACGCATCTTTAGCTTCTTGAGATTCTTGAATTTTTGTTCTTTCAATACGAATTTGAGCCAAAAGAGTATCTTGGGCAGCTATTTTAGCCTCTAAGTCTTTTACTTCAGCTTCCCAGCCTTCGAACGTATCAATATTCTTTGCAATCAGTTCCTCAATTTTGCTTACTTCCAAATTCTTGCTATCCAAAGCAATCTGCTTTTCTTCGATTTTGTTTAAGAGTTCGGCTTCTGTAACCAAATTGGGATTGCTGCTATCTGCAGTTAACAGCTTATTCAATGCCTCAGCTGTATCATTTAAATTTTTATGCGCTGTTTCAAGTTTACCAGCTAAAGCTTCCACTCTACCTTGAGCAGCTTCCAAAATAGTCAATTCCTCCTTAGATAAAACTAATTTTGAAGCCTCAATAGCAGCCATTGCATTGTCGTAAGCTTGTTGTACATAAGCCAAGTTCTGCTTGCTTTGTAATAATAAAGCTTCCCACTTAACCTTATTGATTTCCAATTCAGCTTTTGTCTGCTCCAATTGAGATTGCCAATAAGCAATTTCAGCTTCAGTCTTTGCTTCTTGAACTTTAAGCTCCAGCTCTAATTTCTGGTTACCCAATTCAATACCCTTGTTCAACAATTCTTGTTCCTGAACTTTTGCCTGCATCCAAGCTGTTTCAGCTTGTCTGTAAGCTGCATTCGCTTGCTCTACGGCAGCTTTGGCCTTCAGCAATTCAGCTTTCGCGCCGCGGAGCTCTTCGATACCTGCAGGTTCATCGTTGTCGATACATCCGGTGAACGTTCCTGCTGTGCCCAGCATTAAGGCGCCAAACAGGACTACACTTAAATACTTCTTGTTCATAATACAAAAATTTAAATTTATAAATTTAAAAAATTAAGTAAGTAATAGAGTTTCTCATTTTTAATTTGCTTTTTGCTTTTCTGTTTTTCTTTTCTTCTTTGCCCTTTCTGGTTTGATTAATGGTTCTTTTTTATTTTGAGTCAATATGAGTTCCTATGTTGTTTTTCTACTGTTTTCGCCTGCCTTTATCAAATTATTATCATGCTTTTTTATTAGGTTTTACCTGTCTTTTTTTCCGTTATTTCGCAGATAACGGAATAAGGATATAAACTATTGTAAATCAGCAATGTATAGATGGTTTGAGTCTCTGTGAAAATGTAAATATTGTTCTTATGGTATAGGAAATGAAATTACTTGTTTTTGCAAGCAAATAGGCGGATAAAGGGCAGGAATAGGAGAAAATAATCGAAAAGAAGAATTTACTTCAAAGGAATGTATATGTATCCTTCTTGATCAAGCAATCGATAGCTGATGCCTAATTGAAGACACTCAGTTGTTATGATTTTTTTTGAGTAATTGGAAAGAGAACCATCCAAAATAACAGTTTGAATGTGGAACAAGGAGGCAAGTTCATTGATACCACCTCGATAGCCATGAGAAATGTAAAGGATATCGAGAGGAAGAGGATGCTCAGTAGTTTTCGTATTCCAACGATTATGATTAAGCAAACAAATACGTTTGCCTTTGTAAGTCAGAATGTTATTTTCTAGAAGGATGGGAGGGCTGTTGTATCGTTGGGTCAAAATTATAGGGGCGCTTAGTCCCATGCTATTCCAATGGGAGATCAATGATTGATAGAGCCAGTTTGTGCGAGGGATGCTGTCAGAGCACACGAGCCATGATTGTGGTCCATTGGACAGACAGTGTACTGAAGGACAGTCTGGAATGTTGTAGAAGGCTATGCCTGGAGATGGAGTATGACGGACGAGTATAGCTGTGTGATAGATGCTGAATATCAGTAGAGTACTTAGCAAGGCATATGCGTTAGTTGGTATGCGGAGCTTTAAAAAACGGTAGAATAGTAATAATATCAGATATATAAGAAAGACTTCGTAGGCATCCAAATAGAGATGGTCGAAAGAGGCGTATGGCCACAGCTCGATTTGTTGGAGTACACTGTTTTGTATTTGTATGAGCTTTTCGATATAAGGTGCTATGAGGGTTTGCAAAGGCTCGAAAGGTGTGAGTAATAATAGGATGATTGCAGCATAGAGAATGAAGGATACCATGGGAATAACCCATAGGTTAGTGAGTAAAAAATGTGTTGAGAAACGTGCAAAATAGAAGATAACCAGAGGGGCTGTCCCTATTTGCGCCGCAATGGACACACTCATCAGACTCCAAATTTTACGGATAAGCCAATATCTACTGCGATAAAGATGGTTCAATCTGGAATAAAACATTAGGATGGAAGTTACGGCTGCAAAAGAGAGTTGGAAGCCTACGTCGAATAGCCACATAGGGTGGATGATCAGCATGAAAAATGCAGTAGCAGCCAGTGTGTTGGCAGAAATGGATTTCTCTGGTTGGAGATGGGATAAGGTCAATATGGAAAACATGCAGACGGAGCGTACTACGGAAGGGGATAATCCTGTGAGAAAAGCAAATCCCCATAAAAGAATGATGATCAGGGCTAGTGACGGAAGTTTTAAGAATCGGAAACGCTTCCAAATGGGAGTTGTCAGAAACCATAACAGTGCATACAGAAAGCCGATATGCAAACCTGATAATGCTAATACATGACTAGCGCCTGTTATCGAATAGGTCTCTATAATATCTTCGCTTAGGTCATCTTTGTCGCCTACGGTCAGGGCAGAAAGTATGGCCAGTTCGTCTCCTTGGAAGCCCAATTTGCGATAGAGATTGACAATCTTTTCCTGATGATCGGCTGCCTTTTGTCTAAAAGTCCGTAAGGAATCATGTCCGGCTTTTTGCCAATGTCCTGAAGGTATGAAAGACGTTCCGCTGATGCCACGGTGCTGTAAAAAGCGTGCATAGTCAAATTCGTGAGGAATATCTTTGTTGGATGGAGGAGCGATGCGGGCATGTATCCATAGACGATCACCTCGTTTCAGAGTAGCGGCTATAGAATCTTGCTGAAAGTAGAGTAGAACCTGCGGATGACTATAGACATCAGTTAAAGTCGAGTCTTTTGAGGAAGTTAATGTGACGATGGCTGGGCAAAGAATGCTGCGTGCCTTTTTTTCTGGCGTTTGGTTGATTGTTACTTGATAAATGGTGGGACGGTTAGAGATCGGAAATGTCGTGTCTGATAATTGGTGGGCTGCTAGAGCGTAACCTGTAGTAATGATTAATAGGAACAGAAAACCTCCGAACCAATATTTCCAATTCATAAGGAAACAGATAGGGAGGAAGAAGGTCAGAAGAACAATGATTCCTATAGATATAATCATAAGAACTGCATGCGGAAAAGCGTCTCCACATACAATTCCTATGACTAACGGTAACAACAGTCGCAGAAAAGGGTGCTGTTGTAGGGCAGCAATGAACAAGAACTGTTACCTTTACAAATTTTTCAATGCGTGAATCATTCCTTCTGGGCTAGGCGCAGAGAAAACAGCATTTCCTGCTACAAGAGCGTCGGCTCCAGCTTTCATAAGGCGGGCACCGGTTTCTAGATTGACACCCCCATCCACTTCTATCAATGCTTTTGAACCGGTTTGGGTGATAAGTTCGCGCAGTTCGCGTACTTTTTCCACTGTGTTCTCGATGAATGTCTGTCCGCCAAAACCAGGGTTGACTCCCATGACAAGCACCATGTCGACTTCACGAACAATATCTTTTAGCAGCATAACAGGGGTGGCTGGATTAATGGTAACGGCAGGTTTCATACCTGCTTCTCGTATTTGTTGTACCACACGGTGCAGGTGTGGGCATGTTTCATAGTGTACGTTCATGATTTCTGTTCCCAACGCCTTAACTTCAGCAATGAACTTCTCTGGTTGTACAATCATCAGATGTACATCGAGAGGTTTTTTGGCCAACTTGGCTACATGCTTTAAGACTGGGAAACCAAACGATATGTTGGGCACAAAGACACCGTCCATGATGTCGATATGCAACCAGTCGGCTTCACTTCGGTTCAGCATGTCGATGTCGCGTGCCAGGTTCCCAAAGTCGGCCGACAGAATAGAGGGGGAAATGATAGGTTTCATAGGCTTTTAGTATCTCACTGTTTTCTATACAGGAAAAGGCTGTTTTCCTTGTCTTATTCCATTGTTATTTCATTTTAAACGAATTGTCCAGGTGGAAACCGTGGAGCAATTCGTCGGTCTTCAAACGTTTCTTGCCAGGCAGTTGCAGGGAACGGATGCTCACGAAACCGTCTTGTGCGGCTACATGAATATAGGTTTTGCCATCGGTGAGAAGGCTTCCTGTTTCCAAATTGTGGGGTTTAATAATTTTTTCTGTCTCGAAGACTTTCAAAACAACTGTTGTACCATCGGGGTGTATCAGCTCAGTCCATGCTGAGGGATAGGGGGATAACCCACGTACAAAGTCGTAGATTCGTTTTACGGGCTGCTTCCAATCGATGCGGCATGTTTCCTTGAAGATTTTAGGAGCCGGTTTCAGTTCGCCTGTCACGCCCATCTCCTCCTGCGGGATGCTGTGGATGGTACCGTCCAGAATGGCGTCCACGGTTTCGGTTACCAGCTTGCCGCCCAGCATCATCAGCTTGTCGTGAACGATGCCCACGTCGTCCGTGTCGGCAATGGGGACGCGTACCTGCTGGATGACCTCGCCTGTATCAATCTCATGCTTCAGGAAGAAGGTGGTGATACCTGTCTCTGTTTCACCGTTGATGACGGCCCAGTTGATGGGGGCAGCTCCACGATATTGGGGCAGGAGGGAGGCGTGCAGGTTGAAGGTGCCCAGACGGGGCATGTTCCACACCACTTCGGGCAGCATGCGGAAAGCCACCACAATCTGCAGGTCGGCCTGCCAGGCGCGCAAGGCGTCCAGAAACTCCTCGTTTTTCAGCTTCTCAGGCTGGAGCAAGGGTAGGTTGTGGTCTAGTGCATACTGCTTGACGGGCGAATATTGCAGCTTGTGTCCGCGTCCGGCAGGCTTGTCGGGCATGGTGATGACGCCCACTACGTTGTAGCCGCCTTCCACCAGGCAGCGCAAAGCTTCCACGGCAAAGTCGGGCGTACCCATATATACAATTCTTAAGTCTTCTTTCTTCATGTTGTTCATTAATAGGTTAGAATATGTTCAAAGATTATTCATCCGAGAAGCGCACCAGCACCTCGCGATACGAATTGAATATCTTCGATTTCGATACGAATCCTAAGTATTTGCCTTCCTGGTCGACAACAGGCAGGTTCCACGCCTTGGTGTCGTCGAAAGTTCGCATTACCTGTTCCATGCTGTCCGTGTCGTAGAGTCGGCCAGGGGCCGAAGTCATGAACTTGTTGACGGTGAAGCGATGGTACAGTTCTTGGCGGAACATGATATTACGGATGTCATCCAATAAGACAATGCCCAGCAACTTTCCTTCCTGGTCGGTAACGGGGAAAATGTTGCGCTTCGATTTCGAGATGGCTCGTACCATTTCGCCCAAGTCCATTTCGGGGTGTACAACCACAAAGTCCTTTTCTACTACATTCTCTACTTTCATTAGTGTCAGCACCGCCTTGTCCTTGTGGTGGGTCAGTAGCTCACCTTTCTTGGCCAGACGCATGGAGTAGATACTGTGGGGCTCGAAAACGATGATGGTAAGATAGGAGCTGACGGATACAATCATCAGCGGCAGGAACAGGTCGTAGCCGCCCGTCAGCTCGGCAATGAGGAACACACCTGTCAGTGGGGCGTGCATTACGCCGCTCATTACGCCTGCCATCCCCATCAGGGCAAAGTTCTTTTCAGGCAGGTAGGCCGTCACATCGAATTCGTTGCTAAAGTGCGAGAAGACGAAGCCGGCAATACAACCTAGGTAAAGCGAGGGGGCAAAGATACCGCCGCAACCACCTCCTCCGTTAGTGGCGCTAGAAGCGAATACCTTGAAGAGGATGATGAGCATCAGGTAGACGAGTAGCAGATCGCCGTGGCCGTAGAAGAAGGAGTTGTTCATCACCGTGTCCCACTCGGCATTGGTCGTACCGTTCAACAGCAGTTCTATGGTTTCATATCCTTCGCCATAGAGGGGCGGGAAGAGGAAGATGAGAATACTCAGCATTGCGCCGCCCACGGCCAGTTTCTTGTAGGGAGTGCGCAAGCGTCCGAACAGACCTTCTACTGAATTCATGGCACGGGTGAAGTAGAGCGACACCAGTCCGCAGAAGATACCTAGCATGATGACGTAGGGGATGCGGTTCAGTTCAAAGGGTTGGTCCAAGTGGAATTGGAACATGGCCTCCTGCCCCGTTACGATGTAGGATACCGTGGCCGCCGTTACTGCCGATATCAGCAGGGGCAACAGGGACGACATGGTAAGGTCTATCATTAGCACTTCCAGCGTAAAGACTAGTCCGGCGATGGGCGCTTTGAAGATGCCTGCTACCGCACCTGCCGCACCACATCCCACAAGCAGCATCAGCGTGCGGTGTTCCATCTTGAAGATACTGCCCAGGTTGGAGCCGATGGCCGAACCTGTCAGCACGATAGGTGCTTCTGCCCCGACCGAACCACCGAACCCGATGGTGATGGAGCTGGCGATGATGGACGACCACGTATTGTGTCGCTTGATGCGTCCCTGTCGTCGCGAGATGGCATAGAGAATGCGTGTCACGCCATGGCTGATATCATCCTTTACCACATAGCGCACGAACAGTCCAGCCAGAAAGATGCCGACCACGGGGTATACCAGATAGAGGTAGTTGGCCGCCGTCGTGTCGAAGTTCTCCGTTAGGAAATTCTTTATCCAGTGGATAAGCACTTTCAGTATCAAGGCTGCCAAGGCCGTGAAGATACCTACCAGAAAGCTGAGTATCAGGATGAATCTCTTTTCCTTGATGTTTTTCTCGCGCCAGACGAGGAAACGTTGCAACAGATTTTTTCGTTCTGCCTTCATGTCCCTTTTTTATTGTCTGATGATTTTGATGACGCCACCCTTGTCCAGTTTAATGATGCTCGACGGCTTGGCTTGGGTGGTTTCCTCGCGGCGATAGTCCACGATGTAATCTACGGCCGCCTTGATTTCCTCGCTGATTTCGCTGAAGTTCTGTGGCGAAGGCTGTCCGCTCACATTGGCTGAGGTCGACACGATGGCCTTGCGGAACTGCTGGCACAGGCGTTTGGAAAACTCCTCGCCCGTGACGCGGATGCCCACACTGCCGTCTTCGGCCAGGAGGTTGGGAGCCAGGTTGCGGGCACCCGAATAGATAATGGTCAGCGGTTTGTCGGCCACTTCGATGAGGTCCCACGCCACTTCGGGTACGTCTTGCACGTAGAAGTCTACCTTGACAGCCGAGTCGACCAGCACCAGCATGGCCTTGCTGTCGGCCCTACGTTTGATTTCGTACACGCGGCGCACGGCTTCCTCATTGGTGGCGTCGCATCCGATACCCCAGATGGTGTCCGTGGGGTAGAGTATTACTCCACCTTCGCGCATCACCTGGCAGGCTTTCTTTATCTCTTCGTTCATCTTGTAAAGTCCGTTTAAAAGTGATTATTACGCAAAAGTAGGCATTTTATTCCATTAAAGGAAGACTGTCTGTGCTTTTTTGGATGGACTTTACCTGATGTCTGCTCCCCACATCATTTTATTACGTAATGTATTGAAGAAAATATGATCGAATCGTTTGATGACTTTAATTGTATAGTCGGCACGTGAGATTGTCAGTCGGGTCGTTTCTTTACATGATTCACTGCGACCATCAATGGCTACGAGAAAATTGTGACTGCGGCTTTCTACGTCTAAGGTGATGGTCCAGTCGTCGCAAATGACGATGGGGCGCATGTTGAGGCTGTGGGGCGCTACAGGGGTAATAGCAATGGTTTTGCTATGAGGAACGATGATGGGGCCTCCCACGCTGAGTGAATAGGCCGTGGAGCCTGTAGGGGTTGCGATAATCAGTCCGTCGGCCTGGTAAGTAGTGAGTGGAGCACCGTTGATGGCTGTATGGATGCTGATCATAGACGAACTGTCTCGTTTGAGGACGGCAATTTCGTTGAGGGCATAAGGACAGTGCATCAGGCTCTTGTCGTTGCAGTCCAGCTGGAGTACGCTACGCTCTTCTATCTTATAATGGTGGTTGTAGATATCTTCAAGGGTGCTTTCCATCTCTTCGGGTGAAATGTCGGCCAAAAAACCCAGACGGCCAGTATTGATTCCTAAGATAGGAATGTTTTTTTTACCTACCCGGCTGGCTGCTTTCAGAAAGGTACCGTCGCCTCCAAGACTGATAACGATATCTGCTTCAAAATCATCGTCATTGAATAGCTCAACTGGTGGAAGAACTAAATGGAGAGTTTCTGTCAGAAAATTGTAGAACTCCTGACAGATGCAAATTTGTGCGTTATGTTGAGTCAGGAGCTTGAACAATTGTTCTGCGTACGAAGACTTTTTGGCTTGATAAATGTTTCCGAATATGGCAAATTTCATATGACAGGTTTGTTATTAGCTTTGCAAAGATGCTATTTTTTTATAATATTCCTCTATACTTATGACTATTATTTGTACTTTTGCCCGAAACTAGCGTTGGAATTATGACTAAATTAAGTGTAAACATAAACAAGGTGGCAACTCTGCGTAACGCGCGTGGGGGAAATGTGCCGGACGTCGTTAAGGTGGCGCTCGACTGCGAAAAATTTGGTGCAGACGGTATTACGGTTCATCCACGTCCAGACGAACGTCATATTCGTAAAAAAGATGTATATGATTTGCGGCCATTATTGCGTACGGAGTTTAATATAGAAGGATATCCTGCGCCGGAGTTCATAGATCTGGTGCTGAAAGTAAAACCCCATCAGGTGACATTGGTGCCGGATAGTCCTACTCAGTTGACTTCGAATGCAGGCTGGGATACCAAAACTAATTTTGCCTTCCTAAGTGAAGTTCTTGAACGTTTCAATAAAGCCGGTATACGTACATCTATCTTTGTGTCCACAGATGTCGAAATGATAGAGTATGCTGCTAAAGCCGGTGCCGACAGAGTAGAATTGTATACTGAGCCTTATGCTTCGGGGTATGCCAAAAATAGAGAAGAAGCTGTAGCTCCTTTTGTAGAAGCTGGTAAGTTTGCTCGCAATTTAGGGCTTGGACTGAATGCTGGACATGATCTTAGTTTAGAGAATTTGAATTATTTTTATCAAAACATCCCTTGGTTGGACGAAGTTTCGATAGGACATGCATTGATTAGTGATGCATTGTACTTAGGTTTGCAACGTACCATTGAGGAATATAAAAAATGTCTTCGTTAATGAATGCAATGTTATTATTGGCCCAAGTGGCTCCGGCAATGGCTGACTCGATAGCGGGTGCCAATCCGGTTTTGACTCCGGTTGCAGGTCCGGAAGAGATGAGTTTATGGAGTATGGCTGTGAAAGGCGGCTGGATAATGGTGGTTTTGGGACTGCTTTCATTGCTGTGTTTCTATATATTGTTTGAACGGAATTATGTTATCCGTAAAGCAGGAAAAGAAGATCCTATGTTTATGGATAAAATTAAGGATTATATCTTGGCTGGGGAGATAAAGGCGGCATTGTCCTATTGTCGCAGTGTGAATACACCTTCAGCGCGTATGATTGAAAAAGGCATCAGCCGTTTGGGACGTCCTGTAAGTGATGTTCAGGCTGCTATTGAGAATGTAGGAAATATTGAAGTTGCCAAGTTGGAGAAAGGCTTGACTATTATGGCTACTATAGCAGGTGGAGCTCCTATGGTTGGATTCTTAGGAACAGTGACGGGTATGGTCCGCGCTTTCTTTGAGATGGCTAATGCAGGAAATAATATTGATATCACCCTATTGTCTGGTGGTATATATGAAGCTATGATTACCACAGTAGGAGGTCTGATTGTAGGTATTATTGCGATGTTTGCCTACAATTATTTAGTGACACTCGTTGATGGAGTGGTAAACAAGATGGAAGCCAAGACAATGGCCTTTATGGATTTATTGAATGAGCCATGCTAAAACGAAGAGCTAAAATATCGCCTAATTTCAGTATGGCGTCCATGACGGACGTGATATTTCTGCTGCTGATTTTCTTTATGATTACATCGACAGTGGTTTCGCCCAATGCAATAAAGGTTTTGTTGCCTCAAGGTAAGCAACAGACATCGGCAAAACCTTTGACTCGTGTGATTATCGATAAAGACTTGAATTTTTATGCAGCTTTTGGAAATGAAAAGGAACAGACTATAACATTGGAAGAACTGACTCCTTTTTTACAGCAATGTGCGGAAAGAGAGCCGGAAATGTATGTTGCCTTATATGCTGACGAAACAGTGCCCTATCGAGAGATTGTGAAGGTGCTGAATATTGCGAATGAGAATCACTTTAAGATGGTACTGGCTACACGGCCGCCTGATGGGAAGTGATAAAGAACAAACGGATTGGCTTTAACTGTCATATAATATAATCTGATTGTGACTCAAAAGGAGAAAGGTAAATATATAGGTTTAGGCGGGGCAATATTGGTGCATGTCGCTTTGATTGCTTTCTTGATATGGGCAGGCTTTATTGTGCCTGCGCCAGCCGAGGAAGGGGGAATGCCTGTGATGCTTGGTGAAGTGTCTGAGGCATGGGGGACTGCAGACCCTTCTTTAGTGGATGTAGACGTGATGCCAGAAGAAGCAGAACCATTACCCGAAGAAGCTGTTGAGCAGGAAATAATGACTCAGGAGTTGGAAGAAACTGTTGCGTTGAAGCCTGAAACTAAGTCTACAAAAAAGGACAAAGTGAAGAAACCTGAAAAGACTGAGGCTGAGAAGGCGGAAGAGGCACGACGGTTGGCTGAGGCTAAAGCTGAGCGTGAACGTAAGGAAGCTGAAGAAGCTGCCCGTCGTAAGGTTGCAGGTGCTTTTGGAAAAGGGGCACAAATGGGAAGTAAGGGTAATTCAGAAGGAACTGGTATTCAAGGAAGCCCTACAGGAAATGCTCCGGAAGGAGCTACAAGTGGTGTGGGCGGATATGGTACATTTAGCTTGAACGGACGTTCTATCGGTGCCGGTGGACTTCCCAAGCCTGTTTATAATGTGCAAGATGAAGGAAAGGTTGTTGTGAACATTACTGTAAATCCTGCCGGTCAAGTGATTGCTACTAGTATTAATCGGCAGACCAATACTGTCAATTCGTCTTTGCGCAAGGCGGCTGAAGACGCGGCGAAGAAGGCCCGTTTTAATGCCGTCAGCGGATTAAATAATCAATCGGGAACTATTACATATTATTTTAACTTGAAATAAAGGAGGACTTGACTATGGGAACTGTTTATGTCTTTTTTGCAGACGGTTTTGAAGAAATGGAAGCTTTTGCAGCTGTTGATGTATTAAAACGTGCAGGTGTAAATGTGGCAATGGTATCTGTTACGCCAGATGAAATCGTCAAAGGAGCACATGGCATTTCTGTATTATGCGATAAGAATATTGTGAATTGCGATTTTTATGATGCAGAGATGCTGGTGTTGCCAGGTGGCCTGCCTGGAGCAACGACACTGAATGAGTGTGAAGACTTACGGAAGGAATTATTGAAGCATGCTTCTGCAAATAAGGCTATTGCTGCTATTTGTGCGGCACCTATGGTATTAGGTAATCTTGGTTTATTAAAAGGTAAAAAGGCTACTTGCTATCCAGGCTTTGATAAATATTTGGAAGGAGCCGAATATACGGGTGCAATGGTTGAAAAAGATGGTAACTTTATCACCGGTAAAGGGCCTGGTGCCGCGATAGATTTTGCGTTAGCTTTAGTGGAACATCTTTGCGGCAGAGAAAAGGTGAAAGAGTTAAAGAATGCCATGTGTCTTACAAAATGAGACTCTTATGACGCAATATGTTCTGATTGTAGCTGGGGGTAAAGGGATACGCATGGGTGGGGATATCCCTAAACAGTTTTTACCCATTGGTGGAGTACCAGTCTTGATGCGTACCATGGATGCCTTTTATGCTTACAATCAGGATATACAAATAATTTTGGTGCTTCCTCATGATCAGCAGGCTTTTTGGCAGGATTTGTGTAGGAAGCATCATTTTGAACGTCCTTATCGGATTGCAGATGGTGGCGAAACTCGTTTTCATTCTGTTAAAAACGGTTTGGCGTTGGTAGAAACACCTGCTTTGGTTGGCGTGCATGATGGTGTACGGCCTTTTGTTTCTTCAGATGTGATTCGACGCTGTTATGCGGAAGCTTCACAAAAACATGCTGTAGTACCTTGTGTTAATGTTGTTGAAACGTTGAGGCATGTACAAGAAGAGAGAAGTGTCACCGTACCGCGTGATGAATATCGGTTAGTGCAGACTCCACAAGTTTTTGATGCGACTTTGTTGAAAAAGGCTTATGAGCAGCCTTATAGTCCACAATTTACAGATGATGCGTCTGTTGTCGAATCGATGGGGATGGTTGTCTCATTAATAGAAGGTAATCGAGAAAATATTAAAATTACGACCCCTTTTGATTTGAAAATAGCTTCGGCTTTATTGGAAGAATGTTCGATTTAACGACTCAAGACATAAAATATTTGCCTGGAGTGGGGCCGCAACGTGCAGTTACGTTGAACAAGGAATTGGGCATTTATACTTTACATGATCTTCTGTATTATTTCCCTTATAAATATGTGGATCGTAGTCGGATTTACTCTATTCGTGAGATTGACGGAACGATGCCTTATATTCAACTGAAAGGGGAAATACGCAGTTTTGAGTTGGCAGGTGAGGGACGACAGCGAAGATTGATTGCACATTTCACAGATGGTACAGGTTTTGTCGATTTAGTTTGGTTTCAAGGCATTAAATTTCTGACAGGGAAATATAAGGTGCATCAGGAATATATTGTTTTCGGGCGGCCAACCGTATTTAATGGACGTATCAACATTGCGCACCCTGATGTGGATTTGGTTACGGAGGTAAGAATGGATGCAATGGGATTGCGTCCTTATTACAATACTACAGAAAAGATGAAACGGTCTTTTCTGAATTCGAATGCGATTGAAAAGCTGATGGGGACGCTTGTCCAGCAACTTCACGAACCTTTACCTGAAACTCTTTCTTCCGAGATTCTGACAGAACATCATCTGATGCCTTTAACTGAAGCGCTTGTGAATATTCATTTTCCAGGTAATGCCGATTTATTGCGGAAGGCTCAGTATCGACTGAAGTTCGAAGAATTGTTCTATGTGCAACTTAATATATTGCGTTATGCCAGCGATCGCCTGCGGAAGTATAGAGGGTATATATTTCGTCGGATAGGGGATGTCTTTAATACTTTTTACACTCGTAATCTCCCTTTTGAATTGACTGGTGCCCAAAAACGAGTGTTAAAAGAGATACGACATGATTTAGGAAGTGGACGGCAGATGAACCGTTTGTTGCAGGGAGATGTTGGAAGTGGGAAAACATTGGTTGCCCTGATGAGCATGCTTATAGCTTTGGATAATGGTTATCAGGCGTGTATGATGGCACCGACAGAAATTTTAGCCAACCAACATTATGAAACAATCCGGGCATTGCTTTGTGGTATGGATGTGCAAGTAGAATTGTTGACTGGCTCAATTCGTGGAAAGCGAAGAGAAGTTATTCTGCAAGGTTTGGCTTCGGGTGAAGTGAAAATTCTGATAGGAACTCATGCGGTTATAGAAGATACGGTTGGTTTTGCTTCTTTAGGGTTAGTAGTTATTGATGAGCAGCATCGTTTCGGAGTAGCTCAACGGGCTCGTTTATGGACTAAAAATGAACAGCCTCCCCATGTATTGGTAATGACAGCGACTCCTATCCCTCGTACACTGGCTATGACTTTGTATGGCGATTTGGATGTATCTGTTATAGACGAATTGCCACCAGGGCGTAAGCCAATTGCAACTATTCATCAGTTTGACAATCGTCGGGAGAGTTTATACCGTTTTGTCCGAGCTCAAATTGCGGAAGGAAGACAAGTCTACATCGTTTATCCGTTGATTAAAGAGAGTGAAAAAATAGATCTGAAGAATCTTGAGGAGGGATATTTGCATGTATGTGAGGAGTTCCCGGATTGTAGGATATGTAAGGTGCATGGTAAAATGAAACCTGCGGAAAAAGATGAGCAAATGCAATTATTTGCTTCTGGGGAGGCTCAGATCATGGTTGCTACGACTGTAATTGAAGTAGGGGTAAATGTACCGAATGCTTCAGTCATGATTATTGAGAATGCGGAGCGTTTTGGATTATCTCAGCTACATCAATTACGTGGACGAGTTGGGCGTGGGGCTGATCAATCATATTGCATCTTAATGACCGGTTATAAGTTGGCTGATGATACGCGTAAAAGGCTGGAAATTATGGTACGTACGAATGATGGTTTTGAGATTGCAGAGGCTGATCTGAAGTTACGTGGACCTGGTGTTTTGGAAGGAACGCAGCAAAGTGGAGTTGCTTTTGATTTGAAGATTGCAGATTTGGCTCGTGATGGTCAGCTATTACAGTATGTACGTGAAGTGGCACAAAAAGTTGTGGATGAGGATCCGGAAAGAAAGTTGTCTAAAAACGAAATCTTATGGAGGCAATTGAAGGTTCTGCGCAAAAACAATGTCAATTGGGCTGCCATTAGTTGATGGGTGTTAATATTTGGCTGATTATGTTGGATATGTTGTAAAACATAAAACAAGATAACTTACTGTTGTTTAATTGTTTACTGTTGTGTTTGAAGCCTGCGTTGCTTGCCTGAAATGAAAAAATGCTTAATTCAGAGTACGTCGTTTCGAAGATTAATGCTAACTTTGGAACAATTTTTGAAAGAGCAGATATCCGCATGTGTTGGATGACATGAAAATAGTAATGTCGTTAGCGGATATGAAAAGACAAATTGACGAAGCGGAATGAATTATACAGGATTTAAATTGTTTCTTTGTGCAGTTGCGGCAATGGTGAGCTTGAACTCCTTTTCACAAGATCTCATAGCCCGTCAGGCACCTATCGATAGAAAGCTGAAGAGTGTGGATTCGTTGGTATTGCAAAAGCAAATTCGTGTAGAGCAATCCATGTATCCTGCTTTCGATATATATCCTTCTTGGAATACAACCTCTGTTCATGTTTATGGCGATGCCATTATACCTGATAAATATACGATTGATTTAACAGGTTTCTGTATGCCGACCGAACATACACGTATCAATGATATATTTGGATATAGACCTCGTCGTCGTAGAGCACATTATGGATTGGATATCAAGGTTTATATTGGTGATACCATTCGTGCTGCTTTTGATGGAAAGATACGTGTTGTTGCCAATCAAGGTAGACGAGGATATGGAAAATATGTTGTGATCCGTCATGACAATGGTTTGGAAACTATTTATGGACATCTTTCGAAACAATTGGTTGGTGTAGATCAGCTGGTGAAGGCTGGTGAACCGATAGGATTGGGTGGAAATACAGGACGTTCCACGGGTTCGCATTTGCATTTCGAAACCCGTTTCTTGGGAATTGCTATAGATCCAGCTTTGATGTTTGACTTTGAAAAACAGGATATTGTAGCTGATACTTATACTTTCGAGAAGAAGGTGAAGAATACGAACGGATCAGCATCGCGTAGTGACTTATTCTATAAGGTGAAACGAGGAGATACACTGTCGAAGATTGCGGCCCGTCAAGGAACGACAGTCAGCAAGCTTTGTCGATTGAACCGTATTACTACCAAAACGGTTTTGCGGCCGGGACAGGTATTGCGTTGCTCATGATAAACGTAAAACAATCTTGATATGAGAGGGTGCTTTAATATAATTTAGAGCACCCTCTTTTCTTTATTTCTTAATTATTCCTAACTTTGCAGCCTATTTATATGGAAATGAAAGATACCAAACAGCAATTTGAGCATGTTATTACCATTTGTCGTGATTTGTTTACCAAGAAACTTCATGACTATGGGGCGGCTTGGCGCATTTTGCGTCCGTCTTCGGTGACCGATCAGATTTTTATTAAGGCCAACCGTATTCGTAGTATTGAAATTAAAGGCGTCTCTTTGGTAGACGAAGGTATTCGCTCTGAGTTCATTGCAATTGTGAATTATGGTATCATCGGACTTATTCAGTTAGAAAAAGGCTATGCCGAATCGGCGGATATGACTAACGAAGAGGCGCTAGCCTTGTATGACAAGTATGCCAAAGCTTCGCTGGAACTGATGTTGGCAAAGAATCACGATTATGATGAGGCATGGCGCAGTATGCGCATAAGTTCGTATACAGACTTGATATTGATGAAGTTGTATCGCACAAAGCAAATAGAATCCCTCGCGGGGCAGACATTGGTGTCTGAAGGAGTGGATGCCAATTATATGGATATGATAAATTATTCAGTGTTCGGTTTGATTAAGATTGAATTTGGAGATTGATAAGAAACATATTATCAGGAAGGTGTGGGTGAACGCCTGTCGCTTTTTGTTGGGAGGGGTTTTTGTCTTTTCCGGCTTTGTCAAGGCTATCGACCCGTTTGGCACTTTTTATAAACTACAGGACTACCTGAGTGCTTTTGGCTTGAGTGGATGGTTTCCTCCTTCTTTAGTGTTTCTGGGAGCTATTTTGCTGGCTGCATTGGAGTTTTGCGTGGGTGTATATTTGTTTTTGGGCATCCGAAAGACATGGAGTGTTTGGATGGCCTTACTCCTGATGGCAGTAATGACTCCCTTGACATTGTATCTTGCCATTGCCGATCCTGTATCAGATTGCGGTTGCTTTGGTGACGCTTGGATTTTAACTAATTGGGAGACTTTTGGAAAGAATGTCGTTTTGTTGATCGCTTCTCTGTCTGTATTTTATTGGCGGAAAGATATCATCCGTTTTATTACTCGTAAGATAGAATGGGTCTTTTCGATGTATACCATTCTGTTTGTATTCGCTTTGTCTGTTTATTGCCAGCATAATCTTCCCATTATAGATTTTCGTCCTTATAAGGTTGGAGTTAATATAAAGCAGGCAATGGAAATACCTGAGGGGGCTAAACCTTCAGTTTATGATACGCGTTTCATTCTTGAAAAGGATGGGGTGAAAAAGGAGTTTTCTTTGGAAGATTATCCTGATAGCACCTGGACTTTTGTAGAAGCGCGTACAGTTTTGAAGGAAAAGGGATATGAGCCGCCTATACACGATTTCTCCATGTTAAGTGTGGAAACAGGGGAAGATATTACGGAAAAGGTGCTGACGGATGAAGGTTATACTTTCCTGTTGGTTGCACATCGGATTGAGCAGGCAGACGATAGTAATATTGATCTGATCAATGAAATTTATGATTATAGTGTTGAACATGGCTATGGATTTTATGCCTTGACTTCGTCGACAGAGGAAGATATCTTGCAATGGAGAGATCGGACAGGAGCTGAATATCCTTTTTGTCAGACTGATGATATTGCGCTGAAGACTATGATCCGCTCTAATCCGGGTATGTTCCTTTTGAAGAATGGTACGATTCTTCACAAATGGAGCGATGGAAATTTGCCTGACGAGTATGCGTTATACGATTCCTTGGATAAAATACCTGTGGGGCAGGAAGAGTTTGTCAGTCTTTGGCATACGATGGGAAAGGTCTTACTTTGGTTCATCGTACCTCTATGCTTGGTGCTGGCTGTAGATATATTGGTCATCAAACGTCGTGAAAAGAGGATTGGGCATGTGAAAACCGATGGTGAACTTGTGGAAAGAAAAAAATAAAAACATTTATATTAACCCTTTAAAAATAAAGACAAAATGAGAAAGAACATTGTTGCAGGAAACTGGAAGATGAACAAAACCCTTCAGGAGGGTATTGCTCTTGCAAAAGAATTGAATGAAGTATTGGCTAATGAAAAGCCTAATTGTGATGTAATCATCTGTACACCGTTTATTCATTTGGCTTCTGTTACTCCGTTGGTAGATCCCGCTAAGATCGGTGTAGGTGCAGAAAACTGCGCTGACAAGGAGTCTGGTGCTTATACAGGTGAAGTTTCAGCAGCTATGGTAGCTTCTACGGGTGCCAAGTATGTTATTTTAGGCCACTCAGAGCGTCGTGCTTACTATCATGAGACTGTAGAAATTCTGGAAGAGAAAGTGAAGCTGGCTTTGGCTAATGGTCTGACACCTATCTTCTGTATTGGTGAAGTTCTGGAAGAGCGTGAAGCTAACAAGCAGAACGAAGTTGTCGCTGCTCAGCTGGCTTCTGTATTCTCTCTGTCTGCAGAAGATTTCTCTAAGATCATTCTGGCTTATGAGCCGGTTTGGGCTATTGGTACAGGCAAGACTGCTACTCCTGAGCAGGCACAGGAAATCCATGCATTCATCCGTCAGACGGTAGCTGAAAAGTATGGTAAGGAAGTTGCTGATAACTGCTCTATCCTTTATGGCGGTAGCTGCAAGCCTTCAAACGCTAAGGAATTGTTTGCTAATCCTGACGTAGATGGCGGTCTGATTGGTGGTGCTGCTTTGAAGGTCGCTGACTTCAAGGGCATTATCGATGCTTTCAACTAATCGAAAGATATATTGATTAAGAAAATGCTGCGCTGAGAAGCGCCATGCTTCGAACGCAGCATTCTTTTTTATTCTATTACACCTAAACAACAGATACCGAGTAACATGAAACGTTTGTTTTTAACCCTTGCATGCCTTTCAGCCTTCTTGTTTGCGACGGCACAAGAGAATATTATAGAGAGTTTGGAGCAGAAAGTTCCAGGTCAGGGAAAGGTTACTGTTCATCAGGATGCGCGCATTGAAGCGCTGATCGGTAAGGCTCGACCAGCTTCTGTCGCTGAAGGACAACAGGTCCTTAAGGCGGCTGGATATCGCGTCCAGGTATATGCTGGAAGCAATACCCGTCAGGCTAAGAACGAAGCACATGCGGTGGCGGCGTCTGTCAAAGAACTCTTTCCCGATTTGCTGGTCTATACTTTTTTTACTCCTCCCCGTTGGCTGTGTCGAGTAGGAGACTATCGGAGCATTGAGGAAGCTGATGCCATGATGAGGCGTTTGCGTAGCTCAGGTCAGTTTAAAGAAGTTTCTATAGTCAGAGACCAGATAAATATTCCTCTATAACAGAACGGAGACATCCGTTTGATAATCTATAATTAAAAGAAATCATGCTGGAAAAAGAAATCATCACTTCCCCTGCGTTGGACGAACTGAAAGAACATTATGCACGTATCTTGACCCTGCTGGGTGAAGACGTGGAGCGCGAAGGCTTGCTTAAGACTCCTGAGCGTGTGGCAAAAGCTATGCTGACTTTGACCAAAGGGTATACGATGGATCCTCATGAAGTGCTTCGTTCGGCTAAGTTCAAGGAAGAATATAGTCAGATGGTGATTGTGAAGGACATCGATTTCTTCTCATTGTGCGAACATCACATGCTGCCCTTCTATGGGAAAGCTCATGTGGCTTATATCCCCAATGGTTATATTACAGGTTTGAGTAAGATTGCCCGCGTGGTCGACATATTCTCCCACCGTCTGCAAGTGCAGGAGCGTATGACTCTTCAGATTAAAGAGTGCATTCAGGAAACGCTCAATCCGTTGGGCGTTATGGTGGTGGTGGAAGCCAAACACATGTGTATGCAGATGCGTGGCGTGGAGAAACAAAATGCCATTACCACGACTTCGGATTTTACAGGTGCTTTTAATCAAGCCAAGACTCGCGAAGAATTCATGAATCTGATCAAACATCATTCTACGGCTTTGTAAAAAGCGTAGCTTTGTTATTCGTTTTTGCCAAGTGGCACTTGGCGTTGCTAAAGTCCCTCATTAGGAGCGTAATGTTCATCTTTACGATGCTAATGAGGGACTTTATTTTTTCCCCTTTCAAATGTCGGAATCGTAATGACTGTTTCCATCTTATAGATTGTTGTTCGATAATAAATCTCTTTCGTCGTTGGAGAATAAAACTATGTTTTACTGATGGCAAAACTATGTTTTAGCGTCGATAAAGCATCGTTTTATAGTTTGGGCGTGTATGTTTGTTTGAGGATGGTTGAGTGAGGGATTGGGGACGGCTGATGATGGAGCTTTGCTTTTCGTTTGTAGATTTTGATAATTTTTGCAGTTACAAGGAGTTTTTATGCTGGTTTTGTGGCTTGTAACTCAGAAAAAAGACGTAATTTTGTCGCCCGATAATTATCAACTGAATACGACGTATGGAACTGGATTTACTAACCGCCATCTCTCCGATTGACGGTCGCTATAGGGGCAAGACAGATGCCTTGGCCGCCTATTTCTCTGAATTTGCACTGATTAAGTATAGAGTGCGGGTCGAGATTGAGTATTTTATCGCTTTGTGTGAATTGCCTTTGCCTCAGTTGGCTGGGGTAGACAAGGGCGTGTTTGAAACTCTGAGAAATATTTATCGTAATTTCTCGGAAGCCGATGCCCAACGCATTAAGGAAATTGAAAGCGTGACCAATCACGACGTGAAAGCCGTGGAATATTTCTTGAAAGAACAGTTTGACAAGCTGGGTGGTATGGACGATTACAAGGAGTTTATCCACTTCGGACTGACTTCGCAGGATATCAACAATACCTCTGTGCCCCTTTCCGTAAAAGAAGCGCTGGAGCAGGTATATTATCCTCAGATTGAGGAACTGATTGCTCAGCTTCGCACGTATGCCGAAGAATGGGCCAATATTCCGATGCTGGCCAAAACGCATGGACAGCCTGCTTCGCCGACGCGTTTGGGTAAGGAAATCCGTGTGTTTGTTTACCGTTTGGAGCGTCAGCTGGCTACACTGAAGGCTTGTCCGTTGACTGCTAAGTTTGGTGGCGCTACGGGCAATTACAATGCCCATCACGTGGCTTATCCTGCGTATGACTGGAAGGCTTTCGGTAACAGATTTGTCGCTGAAAAGCTGGGACTGGAGCGTGAGGAATACACCACTCAGATTTCCAACTACGACAATCTGTCTGCCATCTTCGATGCCATGAAGCGTGTCAATACGATCATGATAGACATGAACCGCGATTTCTGGCAATACATTTCGATGGAGTATTTCAAACAGAAGATTAAAGCGGGTGAAGTTGGCTCTAGTGCGATGCCCCACAAGGTGAACCCTATCGATTTCGAAAATGCGGAGGGTAATCTGGGAGTGGCAAATGCCATACTGGAACATTTGGCTGTGAAGTTGCCGGTATCGCGCCTGCAGCGTGACTTGACCGATTCGACCGTGTTGCGCAACATTGGTGTGCCTTTTGGTCACATTATTATTGCCATCCAGAGTTCTTTGAAAGGATTGCGCAAGTTGTTGCTGAACGAGACGGCTATTTATCGCGATTTGGACAACTGCTGGAGTGTGGTGGCTGAGGCCATCCAGACAATCCTGCGCCGTGAGGCATATCCGCATCCGTATGAGGCACTGAAAGCGCTGACTCGTACTAATCAGGCTATTACGGAAGCATCTATCAAGAATTTTATCGAGGAGTTGAATGTCAGTGAAGATATCAAGAAGGAACTTCGCGCCATTACTCCGCACAATTATACGGGAATGTAAATAATGGAAAATTGATAATGGGAAATTGAAATGAACCATTACTGAAATTTTCAATTCTCAATTTTCCATTTTCAATTAAATAAGGCCGTGAGGCCGATAAGTTTAATTTTTATTCGAATAAAAAAGAACAATGAGTACAGAAAATGAAAGCTGGCGCGATGCGTCAGGTGTAGAAAGAAATGAAGGTGCTGACCGTGATGGTAATCAGTACAGGGGTGCTGGCTTCGGCCATTCTTCTTATAACCGTGAAAACAGAGAGCGGCCTTATCGTCCGCGTTTTAATACCGAGAATGGGGGACGCTCGCAGAAGGCTTACAGTAGCGATCGGTCTTATCGTCCGCGCTTTAATGCGGAGAATGGTGATCGTCCGCAGCGCTCTTATGGCAATGCTTATCGCCCGCGTTTTAATGACAATGCTGAAGAGGGTGAACGTTCACAGCGTACGTATGGTGGGGAGCGTTCTTATCGTCCCCGTTTCAATGCCGAAGGTGGTGATCGTCCGCAACGTCCTCGCTTCAATCCGAATGCGGAACGTGGTCAGCGTGCTTATGGCGATCGTCCGCAGCGTCCGCGTTTCAATCCTAACGCGTCTGGCGAGCAGGGCGGTTTCGCACAACGTTCTTATGGCAATGAGGGAGATCGTCCGCAACGTCCTCGTTTCAATTCGAATGCTGGTCGTGGCAATAATCGTGGAGGAAACAATGCATACGGCCGTCCACAACGCCCACGCACGGCTGATTACAATCCGAATGCCAAGTATAGCAAGAAGAAACAGATTGAATACAAGGAACAGTTTGTCGATCCCAATGAACCTATTCGTCTGAATAAGTTCTTAGCCAATGCAGGTGTTTGCTCGCGTCGTGAGGCTGATGAGTTTATTACGGCTGGTGTGGTTTCTGTGAACGGACAGGTCGTAACAGAACTGGGTACAAAAATCAAACGTGGTGATGAAGTGAAATTCCATGATCAGGTGGTGAACATCGAACGTAAGATTTATGTGTTGCTGAATAAGCCGAAAGATACAGTGACAACGTCGGATGACCCGCAGGCTCGTCGTACCGTAATGGATTTGGTGAAGGGCGCTTGTGAAGAGCGTATCTATCCTGTAGGACGACTGGACCGCAATACGACAGGAGTTCTGTTGCTGACGAATGACGGTGATTTGGCTTCGAAGTTGACTCATCCGAAGTATCTGAAGAAGAAAATTTATCATGTACACTTGGACAAGAACCTGACCAAGGCGGATATGGAGCAGATTGCTGCAGGTATCCAGCTGGATGATGGTGAAATCCATGCAGACGCTATCAGCTATACGGATGAAAACAAGAAAAACGATGTGGGCATTGAGATCCACTCGGGCAAGAACCGTATCGTACGTCGTATTTTCGAATCCTTGGGATATAAGGTAGTAAAGTTGGATCGTGTATATTTTGCAGGTCTGACCAAAAAAGGATTGCGTCGTGGTGACTGGCGCTATCTGACAGAACAGGAAGTGAACTTCCTGCGTATGGGCTCGTTTGAATAAATTATAGATATAGATAGAAATTATGGAAAAAATTAGTAGAACAAAGATTGTGGACCTGCTGAAGCGTGAAGATTTCGGCGCTATGGTCAACGTGAAAGGCTGGGTTCGTACCCGCAGAGGTAGCAAACAGGTAAACTTCATCGCGCTGAACGACGGTTCTACAATAAATAATGTACAGATCGTTGTCGATCTGGAAAACTTTGACGAGGCCCTATTGAAGGATATCACGACGGGAGCTTGTTTGAGCGTGAACGGTGTGTTGACTGAATCTGTCGGTGCTGGTCAGAAAGCAGAAATTCAGGCTCGTGAAATAGAAGTACTGGGTACATGTGACAATACTTATCCGTTGCAGAAGAAAGGACACTCTATGGAGTTCTTGCGTGAGATTGCTCATTTGCGTCCTCGTACCAATACCTTTGGCGCCGTATTTCGTATTCGCCACAATATGGCTATCGCTATTCATACTTTCTTCCATCAGAAAGGCTTCTTCTACTTCCACACGCCTATTATTACGGCGTCAGATTGCGAGGGTGCCGGTCAGATGTTCCAGGTGACAACCAAGAACCTTTATGACCTGAAGAAAGATGAAAATGGTTCCATTATTTACGACGATGACTTCTTCGGCAAGCAGGCCAGTCTGACTGTTTCTGGTCAGCTGGAGGGTGAACTTGCTGCAACGGCATTGGGAGCGATTTATACATTCGGTCCTACCTTCCGTGCAGAAAACTCTAATACTCCGCGCCATTTGGCTGAGTTCTGGATGGTAGAGCCAGAAGTTGCCTTTGCTGATCTGTCTGAGCTGATGGATTTGGAAGAAGAATTCATTAAGTTCTGTGTGAAATGGGCGCTTGACAATTGTGCCGATGACTTGGAGTTCCTGAACAAGATGGTGGACAAAGGCTTGATAGAACGTTTGCAGAAGGTTGTAAACACGGAATTTGTTCGTCTGCCTTATACGGAAGGTATTAAGATCCTGGAAGAGGCCGTTGCTAAAGGACACAAGTTTGAATTCCCTGTTTACTGGGGTTGTGACTTGGCCAGCGAGCATGAACGTTATCTGGTTGAAGAGCATTTCCAGAAGCCGGTCATCATGATAGACTATCCGAAGGAAATCAAGGCTTTCTATATGAAGCAGAATGAGGATGGCAAAACTGTACAGGGTACAGATGTATTGTTCCCTCAGATTGGCGAAATTATTGGTGGAAGTGTACGTGAAGAGAATTATGATAAACTGATGGCTCGTATCACTGAACTTCACATTCCGATGAAGGATATGTGGTGGTATCTGGATACTCGTAAGTATGGTACATGTCCGCATGCAGGTTTTGGCCTGGGCTTTGAACGCCTATTGCTGTTCGTGACGGGTATGGCAAATATTCGCGATGTTATCCCCTTCCCACGTACGCCGCGTAATGCAGAGTTCTGATGTGGATAAGGACATCTGAGTAAAGCTTAATTTAATATCGATTTTTCCCTGATTGGAGAAATATTTTTCTTCAGTTGGGGAAAAATATTTTGGTAAGTACGTTGCTTTTTCAATCTGACTCTCAGACAAAAAAAAGACTAAATCGTTTGTCAGTTAGCAGAAAAACCGTACCTTTGCAAGCCGATTATTATCTAATAAGGATAAGCAATTAATTCATAGCGAGTTAATCGACCTTTGTCCGGGGCGGTTAGCTAGTGGTGAAGAAAAAACAATTAGTAGTAACATTTTAAAAAAACATTTAAGAGTGGATACTTTAAGTTACAAGACCATTTCTGCAAACAAAGCTACGGTGACGAAAGAATGGGTCATCGTTGACGCTACAGACCAGGTTTTGGGTCGTCTGGGCGCTAAAGTTGCGAAACTGTTGAGAGGAAAGTATAAACCCAACTTTACCCCTCACGTAGATTGTGGCGATAATGTAATCATTATCAATGCCGACAAAGTGAAAATGACTGGCAATAAGTGGACTGACAAGATTTATCTGTCCTATACCGGTTATCCCGGTGGCCAGAGAGAGATGACTCCTGCCCGTCTGCAGGCTAAACCGAATGGTGAGGACAAACTGCTGAGAAAGGTAGTGAAGGGCATGCTCCCCAAGAATAAACTGGGCGCAAAATTGCTGGGTAATATGTATGTATACGCCGGCAGCGAACACAAACATGCTGCTCAGAACCCGAAAATGATTGATATTAACGCACTTAAATAAGAGATGATGGAAGTAGTAAATGCATTAGGCAGACGTAAAAGTGCAATTGCACGTATTTTCGTAAGCGAAGGTACTGGAAAGATTACCATTAACAAGAGAGACCTTGCTGTGTATTTCCCTTCAAGCATTCTCCAGTACGTGGTTAAACAGCCGCTGAACAAGCTTGGTGTAGCTGAAAAGTATGACATTAAAGTTAACCTTTGCGGTGGTGGTTTCACAGGTCAGTCTCAGGCTTTGCGTCTGGCTATCGCCCGTGCACTGGTAAAAATCAATCCTGAAGATAAGGCTGCTCTGCGTGCCGAAGGCTTCATGACTCGTGACCCGCGTGCTGTTGAACGTAAGAAACCGGGTCGTCCCAAAGCACGTCGTAGATTCCAGTTCAGTAAACGTTAAGAGTTGCAGATTGGTTGGGGCGGACAAGTTGCATGAATTTCAACTTTCAACTCTCAACTCTCAACTGAAAAAGCGTTTAGCATCTAAACTACCGGGACTCTCGTTCTTGTGGACAAGGCTACCCGGCGGTTGGTTTAGAAAAACAAAAAAGAAAGTAAACGATTTAAGATTAAAAAGACAATGTCAAGAACAAATTTTGATACATTATTGGAGGCCGGTTGCCACTTCGGTCACCTGAAAAGAAAGTGGAACCCTGCAATGGCTCCTTATATCTTCATGGAGCGCAATGGTATTCATATCATTGACCTCAACAAGACGGTTGCTAAAATTGACGAAGCTGCAGAAGCTTTGAAGCAAATCGCTAAATCAGGAAAGAAAGTCCTGTTTGTTGCTACTAAGAAACAAGCTAAGCAGGTGGTTGCTGACAAGGCAGCCTCTGTAAACATGCCTTATGTAATCGAGCGCTGGCCGGGTGGTATGTTGACCAACTTCCCGACTATTCGTAAGGCCGTTAAGAAGATGGCTACTATTGATAAGCTGACTAATGACGGTACTTATGCAAATCTCTCTAAGAGAGAAATCCTTCAGATTTCTCGTCAGCGTGCTAAGTTGGACAAAACTTTGGGCTCTATCGCTGACCTGACTCGTCTGCCGTCTGCATTGTTTGTTGTAGACGTTATGAAGGAAAATATTGCAGTTCGCGAGGCTAACCGTTTGGGTATTCCTGTATTCGGTATTGTTGATACGAACTCTGATCCTACTAATGTAGATTTCGTAATCCCGGCTAATGATGACGCTACCAAGTCTGTAGAAGTGATTTTGGATGCTTGCTGTGCTGCTATGCAGGAAGGTCTGGAAGAACGTAAGGCTGAAAAGATCGACATGGAAGCTGCCGGTGAAGCTCCTGCCAATAAGGGTAAGAAGAAAGCTACCAAGGCTCGTCTGGACAAGTCGGACGAAGAAGCTATCAATGCTTCTAAGGCTGCCGCCTTCATGAAAGAAGACGAAGAAGCTTAAAATATATTCTTGAGAGTTGAGAATTGAAAGTTGAGAGTTACTTTAAACGGCAATTCTCAATTCTCTGTTCTCAGCTCTCAAATGCTTTATATAGAAGAGTAGTATTATTAACTTAATTAAAAGATAAAGAGATTATGGCTGTAACAATGGCTGATATAACCAAGCTCCGTAAAATGACCGGTGCTGGTATGATGGACTGTAAGAACGCCTTGACTGATGCAGAGGGCGATTTCGATAAGGCAATGAAGATTCTCCGTGAGAAGGGGCAGGCTGTAGCTGCTAAGCGTTCTGACCGCGAGGCTTCTGAAGGTTGCGTGTTGGCTAAGACAACGGGTGATTTTGCTGTTATCATCGCACTGAAATGTGAAACAGACTTTGTTGCTCAGAATGCTGACTTCGTAAAATTGACTCAAGATATCCTGGATCTGGCTGTTGCTAACAAGTGCAAGACACTGGATGAAGTGAAAGCTCTGCCGATGGGTGATGCAACTGTTGCTCAGGCTGTAACAGACCGTAGCGGTATCACTGGTGAAAAGATGGAATTGGATGGCTACATGACTGTAGAAGGTGCAGATACGGTGGTTTATAACCATATGAACAGAAACGGTTTGTGTACTATTGTTGCTTTCAATAAAAAAGTTGATGAACAATTGGGTAAGCAGATCGCTATGCAAATTGCTGCAATGAATCCTATTGCTATTGATGAGGACGGGGTGTCAGAAGAAATCAAACAGAAGGAAATCGAAGTTGCTGTTGAGAAAACAAAGGCTGAACAGGTACAGAAGGCTGTTGAGGCTGCTCTGAAGAAAGCAGGTATTAACCCTGCTCACGTAGATAGCGAAGATCACATGGAAAGCAACATGGCTAAGGGTTGGATTACTGCCGAAGATGTTGCCAAAGCAAAGGAAATCATCGCTACTGTTTCTGCAGAGAAAGCTGCTAACTTGCCTGAGCAGATGATCCAGAACATTGCTAAGGGTCGTTTGGGTAAGTTCCTGAAAGAAGTCTGCCTGTTGAATCAGGAGGATGTAATGGATGCAAAGAAAACTGTAAGAGAAGTGTTGAAAGAAGCAGATCCCGAACTGAAGGTCACAGATTTCAAGCGTTTCACTTTGCGTGCTGAGTAAATCTATATTGGGATTTTGATATAAACTGAGGATGTGCCATAATTGGTACATCCTTTTTTGTTGTTCTGTTGCTGGTGATTGATGAGATTTTTATGTAACCGGCTCTGTTTGTCGCTTTTTTATATTATCTTTGTTGTAAGGATTAACAACTTGGTAAGAAGAATATGAATGCGAATATGTCCAAACCTCAAGTCATCGTGTCCATGACTTCCTTTCCTGCTGCGATATCATATGCAGAACGGGCTATTCTGTCTCTTTTGGAAGGTTCTGTCCTTCCTGATAAAGTGGTGCTTTATCTTACCGTTTCACAATTCGGTGAAAATGGAGTTCCACAAAGCTTACTTGAACTGGCAGATAGAAATCCAATATTTGAAGTACGGAACTATGATCGGGATATCCGTTCATATCGGAAATTAATTCCGGCTTTGCACGATTTTCCAGATGCAATAATTGTTACGGTGGACGATGATGTCGCGTATCATAAACACATGCTGCGTGATTTACTGCGTTTACACGAGCAGTTGCCCAAGGCGGTATTAGCACATCGGGCCAAACGTATGAAGCCAGGACTTCCTTATCGTAAATGGACTAAATACAGATGGTATAGTTTTGTGCTGAGGAAGATACATATTGGCTTTAAGAATATACAGACTGGCGTAGGGGGAGTGTTGTATCCACCTCATTCTCTGAAATCGGAGATGCTGGATGTGGATCTGTTCACCCAAATTGCTCCAACAACAGACGATATTTGGTTTTGGGCGGCAGCTGTGGCTAATGGAACTCCGATCGTTCCTGTTCCCTTTGGATATAACAAACCTAAAGGGTTGGAAAAACCACGCGAATTGTCGTTGAAAACCACCAATTTTAAGTCGGGTATGGACCGAAATGCGGCGGCGTTGAAAGCGATTGTGGAGAAGTATCCTGAAGTTGGTAGAAGAATAGGATATGATATTAAAACAAATCAATCAGAAAATGAATGATAAACCGAAGGTGATTGTTTCATTGACTTCGTTTCCTGCGGCAATCTCTTATGCTGTGCAGGCGATACGCTCTGTTCTCGAAGGTTCCCTATTGCCCGATAAGCTGGTGCTTTATCTTACCTTTTCGCAATTCGGTGAGAGTGGAGTTCCGCAGAGTTTGCTTGAACTTGCTGACAGTAACTCTATTTTTGAAATTCGGAACTACGATTGGGATATTCGTTCATATCGGAAGTTGATTCCGGCATTAAATGACTTTCCTGATGATATTATCGTGACAATGGACGATGATGTTCTGTATCATCCAGATTGGTTACGTGATTTGGTTGTCATGCACAAACGAGTGCCCGATGCCATTGTTGCTCATCGTGTAAGGAAGGCCAGGTTGAATGTTCCTTATCGTAAATGGAGAAAATACCATTGGTATGATTTTGTTTTCAAGAAAATCCATCGAACTCACTTAGCAATGCAGACAGGTGTGGGTGAGGTGTTATATCCACCTCATTCATTGGACGAAAAAATGCTTGCTCCCTCTCTTTTTATGGAGTTAGCCCCTACTGTTGATGATGTGTGGTTTTGGCTGGCAGCTGTGTCGCGTGGTACTTACGTGGTTCCTTTGCCCAATGGGAAACGAAAGCCCTTAGAAATAGGTAAACCTGGAGAAATTTCTTTGAAAACGGTAAATACCAATCCGGCTGACGATCGTAATCGTAAAGCGCTTGACAGAATTCTTGAACATTATCCAGAGATTAAACAAAAACTATAGAAAACAGTCATTTTAATATTGTTGAATGATCTACTATTTATCTAGAGACTATAAGTCCAATCGCATCAATGATGCTGGTAGCAAAGCTCGTTTGGACGTTGAGCAGGTTATGGATCAATTGGGATTTTCCCCAGCAGGGAAACGCCATAGCATCACTAAAAATCGGTTGTTCCATTTTGTACGTACGATCGCCATAGTTGTTCGTATGTTGTTGTACGTCAATAAAGGCGACGTACTGATTTTACAATATCCTACGAAATATTATTCTATTATTTGCCGCTTGGCTCATATGCGTGGAGCAAATGTGATAACATTGCTACACGATTTGATTTGTTTTCGTAACAAACATAGTTCTCCTCAAGAGGAAATATGCCAGTTGAATAAGTCGGATGCAATTATCGGTCACAATCCAGCCTTTTGTAAATGGTTGTGTGATAACGGATTTGTAGGATATAACGGAAAAAAAATTATAGAGCCTCTTCGCATATTTGATTTCTTGTCTAGCTCCCAATCTCCGGACCGGAAAAAAACGTGGCCTTTGCATAAAGTCGTGTATGCCGGGCAATTGGCGCGTCGGAAAAACAATTTCCTATATGAACTGGGAACTTATGTTGAAGGTTATACCTTGAATGTGTATGGCAAGGGATTTGATAAGTCGAGTGCAGAATGTCCGGAAAAGTTTGAGATAAAAGGTTTTATGTTGCCCGATAAGTTGATTGAAAGTGCTGAGGGAGATTTTGGACTTGTGTGGGATGGAGACTCGGTTGACAGCTGCAGTGGGGATTGGGGAGAATATCTGAAGGTCAATACACCTCATAAGATTTCTCTGTATATTCGTTGTGGTTTGCCTGTTATTGTATGGCGCGAGGCTGCAATGGCAGGATTTATAGAGGAAAACGGTGTTGGAATATGCATTGATTCCTTACGTGACATAAAGAAAATCTATGAGTGTTTAACACGGGATGAGTATGAACAGATGTGTGATAATGTGCGTCGTGTAAGTGGTTTGATGTCTGAAGGAGGGTATTTTAGCAGGGCTATATCTAAAGTCGTTTCTCGTGTTACTGATTTAAAATAGAAATGATTTATTAATATTCTTAGGCACGAACGGGGTAGAATTCTATGAATAAATGCAATTGCTATTTATGTTATTCTGAGTTGTTCGTGCCTAAGAGTTTTAAGGAGGTAATTTTATCCTAAGTTGGAACGTGTTAGTAAATTTTCCACGATCTGGTGCATGTCATAATATTTATATTCAGCTAGTCTTCCACCGAAAATAACTTTTTCTTCTTTGTCTGCCAGTTCCTTGTATTGTTGGTATAGACTGTTGTTCCGTTCATCATTTACTGGATAGTAAGGTTCCATTCCATCTTTCCATTCTGTAGAATATTCTTTGGAGATGATAGTTTTAGGGCAGCTATATACGTCTTGGCCGAACATTTCAAAATGTTTGTGTTCGATGATGCGCGTGTAGGGGATTTCCCTATCCGTATAGTTGACGACTGCATTCCCTTGATAGTTAGGCATATCCTGTATTTCTTCTTCAAACCGTACGGTACGATATTCCAATTTGCCAAAACGATAATTATAATATTCATCGATTTTTCCGGTGAAAACAATCTTATTTGCTAATCCTTCCCAGTAAGACCGGTTTGCAAAAAAATCCACTTCTATCTTTGTTTCGATGCCGTCCAATAAACCTTCAATCAGTTTGTTGTATCCACCTATAGGAATGCCTTGGTATTTGTCATTAAAATAATTGTTGTCGAAAACGAGTCTGACAGGCAGACGTTTGATAATGAAGGCTGGAAGTTCCGTACATTTGCGTCCCCATTGTTTCTCTGTATAACCTTTTATCAGCCGTTCATAGATATCTTTCCCTATTAACATCTGTGCCTGCTCTTCCAAATTACGTGGAATCGTCACCCCATCATTTCTCATTCTGGCTGTTACTTCAGCCTTTTGCTCTTCAATTTTTGCTATTGCTTCAGCAGGGGTTGTAACTCCCCACATCTGATAAAAGGTATTCATATTGAAGGGCAGGTTGTATAGTTTGCCTTTATAGTTGGCTATAGGAGAATTGGTATATCGGTTGAATTCAACAATGGAATTGACAAAATCCCATACCTGTTTGTTGCTGGTATGGAAGATGTGTGCGCCATATTTATGTACGTTTATTCCTTCTACGTTTTCACAGTACAGATTACCGCCCAAATGAGAACGCTTGTCTATCACTAGGCAATGTTTACCTTGCTTGGTAGCAAGATGGGCAAAAGTTGCTCCATACAAGCCGGAACCGACAATCAAATAGTCATACTTCTTATCCATCTTTCTTTATTTTATAATAAATGTTTCGGTTTTGTGAATTTGATCATGTACTGTTTTTACTAGCGGTTGCATGCTTTTCTTTATGCATTTTGTTATAGAATCCTTTATCGTACGAGATGACTTGAGGGCAATTGGTTTACGATATGGAGACGGTTGCGACATCAAATGTTTTTCATCTGTGGCTATGTCAGACAGAATATTTTGTATTTCCATATAGTATGGATAGAATAGTTCTTTCTTTCTGGAAGCGATGAAGGCACCATATCGTTCTAGGATTCCTGCTTTGTCGAGAAAATCTCGTTGGGTGAAGAAAGCAAAGTGGGCCATGATGACATCACCATTCCAACAATTACACATGCCATGAGAGGTTGGATACATACACGATAGGAATTCTTCATCATCTCCAGGTACAACTCCTTGTATTTTTTTCATTTCTGCTCCAAACCATAGTATGGCATTAATGGAGAAACGGGTCATACCCATTTCTTGCTTGCCTACATAAAGAAACGGATATTTATCTGTTGATAAATATTTCTCAATGAACCATTCGTGTAATGCTGTTGCAAATTGTCCACTTTTCCATAAAAGAGAATGGGCGGGGGAAGATTTGCAATACTTTTTCAATGTTATTTTATCTCTGATTTGCAGCAGGTAGGTTGATAAAGAGTTGTTGATGACCAAAGGAGTTACTAGAAAGTACTGTGGATTATCTATACGGAAGTCAACCATTTTCTGGATGGCATTAGGTTCCATCCATACAATGTCATCGTCCAGTTTGAAATAAATAGCATTCTCTTGGGTACAATCCCGATAAAAAGCATTAATGGATTTGTTTCCATCTACTATTCCGTCGGGTTGCCAACAGAGATTTATCTTGGAATACTTCTTTGCAAGTATCTTGAAAAATTCGATATCCGCTCCGTTATGGGTGTTGATCCATATATCATATCTGTCAACAATGTCTGATGCTAACACAAATGGTACAAGATACTGCATATATCTTCGACGGCCTGCTGCCGTATTGACAATAATCTTATAATTTCTATACATACACGCTCTGTGGTAATTTTTTTGATGAGGTATTGATTAAGATATTCCCATTTTCAAATGGTAATGCTAGCAAATGGAATTTCGTGTATTTTAGCTGCATATACAGGAAATTCACTTGGATACATATACGAAGTTCCTATTCGATAAATCTTTTGCGCTTCGCTTAATAAATAAAAGTCCAGAAAAGATTTCAAATAAGCTTCATTCGTGTTATCCGAGATGTACTTCTTTTGACCGTCCATGTGGATTAATGTTCCCGGTATGATGTACACACCTTTTATCTGTGAAGCCCTTTGCAGGAATTTCACGCTGTCCGAGGTGACCAATAATGGTTGGTTTGCATATGAGGTTTGTAGTTCTTTAATAGCGTTGAGGCATTTTTCAATAAGATCTTCTGCTTTGTCTTGCTCCTTTATGGGTTGATAGTTGTATTCCTTGAAGTCTCCGAGTAAGTTCTGGAAACGGAATACGGCTGCATAATAATTATTACCCAAATCTTTTTTAATGGTTCGAATTCGCTCTTCTAAAACAGGGCCAGGTTTGAACAATTCGCAAAATAATTCCCCCCAGTTATAATGATTGGCTGGGTTTGTTGCATATGCTTCATTGATGTATGCCAGGCTATCTCTATTGCCATAATAGTGAACTTGCTTTTTTGTCTTCAAATTCAGAAGCCTTTTGGCAAGATATTCTTTCCTCATGTATAGGATCCTGCAATATCGAGGATTATCTGTGTATTCATTTTTTTTGAGTGTCCAGTCGTAAGCAGCCGGAGATAGATAGTCTTCTAGCCGAAAAGGATGCGTGTATTTTATTCTGAACGGTAATCCGCGATATTTGCAGTATGCGTACAGGGTGATGATGCCTTTGAAACGGTCGCACATCCCTCCATGTATGGCTGTTCCGTCTACCATAGCAATGTAGGCGGGATTTTTCGTCGTCAATTTACAAACCGTTTTTGATTTTAATGCTATTTTGTAGGTAAGTACGATTTCTTTGAACAAGTGCTTTAGTTCTAATAATCTGTATTTTCTTCCGTAATATGTAGCCATTTTGAATGCTGTTTGGGGGGGAATGTAATATATGTGTGTGAGAAGAAAGCCTATTCCTCGATGTCGTTCAAGTCATATTGTTCGAAATAACTGAAGTCTCGTAGTGTGTTGATCCGTGCCCGTCCGCGTGCCCGTTTGGCAAGGAATTCTTCGTATGACTTTACTGCATAATGATTGATGCGTATGACATCCTGTTGCGGTTTACGGTCACCAAAGTGTTTTTTGATGGGGATACCATGGGAATCAGCTGGACGTCCCGAAATACGTGCTGCTTCATGACATCCTATCATGGTACAGACACGGCGTGGGTCAGCAATGCTTTTGACGTGGGTATTTAGTCGATGTTCGGGGAGAGAATGCTTGCGAAAACGTTCCATGATGCCTCCAGGTTCACGGGTCTTTGCACCTCCACTGCCATAGACTAACCAATTGATTTCTACGACTGCGAATTCCTCCATGCGATGCAGGAATTCTGGAATTGTTCGATCCTTTATCGGTACGATATATTCGTCAAGGTCAATGACTGCAATCCAGCGTGCTTCCGTCCGATGTCTTTCAAAGCAGTCGTCGTAGGCAGCTAGTTGTTGTTTTCTACCGGGCCAATAACGGTATTCCACTAGTCCGGACTTAATATAAGGTTCAAGTACTTCTTTGGTACAATCTGTACTTTCGTTATCGTAGATATAAAACTTTTCAACACCTTGTTTGTGGTGCCATTCTATCCATTCCTTGAAATAAGGCCCTTCGTTTTTGGCTATAGCACAAACCGTCAGATAATATTGTGGAACAGTGTGGTCATGCTTCATCCGATATTTCAGTCTGATCGCATTGAAAAGTCCATAGCGCAAAAGACCGCGCCATCTGTTTCTAGTCATTTTGTGGGGAATGACCCCCGCTATAATTTCTGCAAGAACTTTATTCATGGCTAATTTATAAAGGATTAGGTCATATTAATGTTCAAAGCTTGACTTTTCCGGTAAAATGTGCTCAAAGGCGTTTCGTATATTCTCCATGACTTGTGCATAGTTTCGAATATGTACATTATCGTTTAGACAGACCAATGAGTATGATTGTTCATAAATAGCTTTTACAGCCTGTTTGGGCCGTATCATGAGGGGGAACATTTTGGTGTCTCTGTAGGTATTGTACGGTTCAAAATTTCCCCGACAGATTTGCCAGGTACGGAAGAGCTCTGGTGTATAGTCAGTCAGAGCACGGAATCGGTTGGCTGATGTCTCGGTCAGTTCTTTGCCGGCGACAGCCCATACTTCTTCAAAAGTGGTTTTCAGATAGGGTTGTGCATTGTGTGGCGTACGGAGGGTGATAAATTTGCTATAGGGTTTCAGAATATAGTTCCAGCGGGCTCTTGAACCATAGCTTTTGTGGAACCATTTATCGTGGAAGCGGTTCATCACCTCTTTCTTGTCAAAATGGCGGTTGATGATTTTCAGATTGTTCTTAATCCTTTTATACCATTGCGACCATGAAGGGTTGTATAGGAAAGTAGCAATGTCGCAGGGCAACCCATTTTTGAAGAAACGTTCCGTTCCAATGGTACTCGTAATGTAAAAGTCATCGTTGAAATAGACAAAGTGTTCTGCCAAGTCGGGTATTTTGTGCAGATACCGTTCGATCACCACAGAATTGTAAGTGGGCAGGAACTCCTCTGGAATATAATCCCTATGGTTCACCAAATGGATTTTGGGGTTGTTCTCATCCAGCCATTCTGGTTTCTGTCCACTAGTCACAAAATGTATCTTGCGCACCCAGGGGGCGAACTTTTCCACTCCACGGAACCAATACTTCAGGAAACCGTAATCGCGAAAACGGGCTTCAGAGACTCCGTTCTTGGTATTGTCCTTATTACCGGAGTATTTCATAAAATCCGCTTGCCATTTTGGATCATTCATGTCAACCCATGTGATGATAAAATCTATATCCATAATTATGAGAACTTTCTGTGAAAACTTTTTAGTCTTGAGGCTCTAATTAATTGTTCGTCTCCAGCTTTTCTGCGTGCTTGAAGCGATTGTGGGTCCACAAGTATAACTCCGGTTGACGCAGAATGGTTTGTTCTAGTCGCTGAAAATAGAGTGTTGTCAGTTCAAAGTCTGGCAGTGATTGGAGATTTTCGTGAAGCTGAGTGAATTCGGCTTCGTAATAACCTCTTTTCTTCCTTTTTACGTCAAGGTAGAAGGCCTCAAATCCGTAATGCTTTGTAATTTTTTCTGTTCCTGTCAACACGGGAGTACTGTGATGTAGGAAAGGCAAGAAGAAACGTGATTCTTGTTTTCTAGGTGATTGATCGGCTATAAATCCAATAATGCAGACTTCGTGGCGATTGGCCAATTCTGTGATGCAACGGGCTGTTTTGTGCATCTCTACACAAGTTCCCCCCATACGTTCTCGAATGTGCATCATCAGTTGTTCCATACTTTTGTTGCGTAACTTATGGTAGATTTGGATACCTGTTGCGCTCTTCTCCAACCACAAGGGCATGGAGGATACCCATTCCCAATTTCCATAGTGGCCAATATAGATAGAAACGGATTTACCTTGTCTCAGCATTGAATTTACAGCTTCTGTATTTGTGAACTGCATTCTTTGTTTTATCTTTTGGGGGGATATGGAAGCTAACTTGCAGCTCTCTAGGGTCATGTCGATAAAAAAGTGATAGAATTTTTTTTCTATCTGCTTGATTTCAGACAAACTTTTTTCAGGAAAAGATTCCGTTAGGTTTTTTCGTACAACCTTACGACGGTAGCGAACAATGTAGTATAACGGATAGAACAAACCGTCTGACAAGATGTAAAGCATACGGAAAGGAATGTATGACAGTAGCTTTAGAAAAAAATGAAGCAAACGGTATATCATAATATATTCATTATTGCTTTAGGGAATTTCCTGAAAATACGTTGCAAATATACAAATAATATACGGAACGGGAAAAACATAGGTGATGGAATGTGCCATTATGGCTATCCTATAGTGTTAGTCCGTTTATCCCACGGGTTTTGTTTGTGTGTACCCTTCTTTTTTCAGTAATTCGATAACCTTTTGTTTGAAGTCGCCTTGTACAATGATTTCACCGTCTTTGGCACTACCACCCACACCGCATTTGCTCTTTAGCATTCGTCCTAGTTCTTTTAGATCATCGTCGGTGCCTACAAAGCCGGTAACGAGGGTCACTACTTTACCCCCACGGTTCTTACGATCGAGTTGTACTCGCAATTTTTGCTGATTGGGAGAGAGGGTTTCAGCCTCTTCTGTATTTCCTGTTTCGTATTGGAAGTTTGGGTTAGTAGAGTAGACCACATTCAAACGGTCCTTCCAATCATTATTTTTGGTGTCTTTTGCCATTATGGGAGTTGATTATAAATTTTGCATCAAAAGTACGCTTTTGAGATGAAACTTCCAATCCGACGTAGAATTTATGTTAAGCTTTTCTGCGCATTTTCTCGGACATTGGAAAAAAAACAGTACTTTTGTCCATTACAATCTGATAAATTTATAGAAAACGATGAGCAGTTTGTTGCAGAATAGAGAGTCCTTGCGGGTGCCGGAGCCGACGTTGCGACGCCTTCCGTGGTATCTTTCTAATGTCAAGTTGCTGAAACAGAAGGGAGAACGTTTTGTCTCCTCAACTCAAATATCTAAAGAAATCAATATCGATGCTTCGCAGATAGCTAAAGATCTTTCGTATGTCAATATTTCGGGACGTACGCGGGTGGGTTATGAGGTAGATACGTTGATTGCCGTGCTGGAAGATTTTCTGGGCTTCACTAATTTGCATAAGGCTTTTCTCTTTGGCGTGGGAAGTCTGGGTGGTGCTTTGCTTCATGATTCAGGTCTGCGTCACTTTGGGCTGGAGATTGTGGCGGCCTTCGATATTAATCCTTCGTTGGTGGGTACGAAACTGAATGGCATTCCCATTTTCCATACCGACGATTTCCGTCAGAAAATGCAGGAGTACGATGTGAATATTGGGGTACTGACTGTGCCCATTGAGATTGCTCAGCAAATAACGGACTACATGGTGGAGGGCGGCATTAAGGCCGTGTGGAACTTTACGCCTTTCCGTATCCGTGTGCCAGAGTCTATTGTCGTGCAGAATACTTCGCTTTATGCTCATTTGGCGGTAATGTTCAACCGCCTTAACTTTAACGAAATCAAGTAATGAAGATTATAGCAGTAGGAATGAACTATGCCCTGCACAATCGTGAACTAGGGCATGAACAGGAAAACAAGGAGCCTGTGATTTTTCTGAAGCCCGACTCGGCTATCCTGAAGGATGGCAAACCTTTTTTCCTTCCTGATTTTTCGAACGAAGTGCATTATGAAACCGAAGTGGTAGTTCGCATCTGTCGCTTGGGCAAGTGTATCGCGCCGCGTTTCGCTCATCGTTATTATGATGCTGTGACGGTGGGCATCGATTTTACAGCTCGCGACATGCAGCGCCGTTTCCGCGAGGTGGGTAATCCATGGGAACTTTGCAAGGGGTTCGATGGTTCGGCTGCTATTGGTAATTTTGTACCGTTGGCTGAGGTTGGAGGCGATGTGCAACGGTTGAACTTTCATCTCGATATAGATGGAAAAACTGTGCAACAAGGATGTACTGCCGATATGTTGTTCTGTGTGGACGACATTATTGCTTACGTCAGTCGTTTTATGACCTTGAAGATTGGCGACCTGCTCTATACTGGCACGCCCGTAGGAGTGGGCCCCGTGAGCATAGGGCAACATTTGGAGGGCTACCTGGGCAACGATAAACTGCTTGACTTCCATATCCGATAGACTACCCTGCAGGGGTACTGATGAATTTTCAATTATCAATTCTTCATTCTTAATTATGAAAATACGTGTAGGTTTTGGCTTTGATGTTCACCAGTTGGTGGAGGGCCGTGAATTGTGGTTGGGCGGTATTCGCTTGGAACACGAGAAAGGACTTTTGGGGCATAGCGATGCTGACGTGCTGATACATGCCATTTGTGATGCCCTGTTGGGAGCCGCTAATATGCGCGACATTGGCTATCATTTCCCTGATACGGCAGGTGAGTTCAAGAATATTGATAGTAAAGTTCTGCTGAAGAAAACCGTGGAGCTGATTGCTACAAAGGGTTATAAGGTAGGCAGCATTGACGCCACCGTTTGTGCAGAGCGGCCTAAGCTAAAAGCACGTATTCCTGAGATGCAGCAGACTTTGGCTTGCGTGATGGGGGTGGATGCGGACGATGTTTCTATCAAAGCTACTACGACCGAGAAGCTGGGTTTTACTGGTCGTGAGGAAGGTATATCGGCTTATGCGACAGTACTGGTAGAAAAACTCTAAGTGCTGGGATTCTATTATTCATAATCTTATATTTTAAATCTCTATGAAACGTGTTTTGTTTTTTCTGTTTCTGATGGGCGTAGGACTTGTTTCCTTGTATGCCCAAAAATCAGCCTTGAAGTTCAATGAGGCGGGTGAGTTCAAGATTGTTCAGTTTACCGACGTTCACTTCAAGTATGGCAATCCAGCTTCGGACATTGCGTTGGAACGTATTGATGAAGTGCTGAAGGCCGAGCGTCCCGACCTGGTTGTATTGACAGGTGATGTGATTTATGCCAAGCCGGCCGACAAGGGAATGCGTACGGTGCTCGAACGGGTAGCGGCCCACAACGTGCCGTTTGTCGTAACGTTCGGAAACCATGACGACGAGCAGGGCATGACCCGCACACAGCTGTATGACATTATCCGCTCCGTACCCGGCTGTCTGATGCCCGACCGTGGAGAGCAGGCTTCACCTGATTATACCTTGACGGTGCAGTCGTCCGACGGCAAGGGAAGCCATGCGGCCGCACTCTATTTCTTCGACTCCCATTCCTATTCCAAATTGAAGGATGTGAAGGGATACGACTGGCTGACGTTCGACCAGGTGGAGAACTACCGCCGCCAGAGCGCTGCGTTTACGGAGGCCAACGGGGGCCAACCGCTGCCTGCCCTGTCTTTCTTCCACATTCCGCTGCCCGAATACAACCAGGCTGCCTCCAGCGAAGGAGCTATCCTGATAGGTACACGCATGGAAAAAGCCTGTGCACCTGCCCTGAATACGGGTATGTTCACTGCCATGAAAGAAGCGGGCGATGTGATGGGTGTCTTCGTGGGCCACGACCATGACAACGACTATGCTGTGATGTGGCACGGCATCCTGCTGGCCTACGGACGCTATACGGGCGGAAATACCGTCTACAACCACCTGCCCAACGGTGCCCGTGTCATCGTGCTGAAGGAAGGCCAGCGTACGTTTGATACATGGATTGACCTGGCCGGCGGCCAGCAGGTGAACCGTTCGACCTATCCTGACAGCTTCCTGAAGAAATAATCGTTCATTGAAGCCTGACGTAATGCAGCCTCGTGCAAGGTGTAGCTCCCACCATATAGGTGCGGGCCACCCGTGCCGAGGCTATTCTGATGGTCTCGCCGACCTGATAGGCGTGCTCGGTGGCAGGTAGCGTGCAAGAGTAGCGGCTGGCCGTGCGGGTGTTGACGGTCAGCGCGACGCTGTTGCCCGACGCGTCCTTCAGCCGGAGCTGCTGGCGTACGTAGAAGAAGGCCGTGCCGTTGCGCACCCGTGTCTTGTAGGGATTGTCTTCCACGCGCACGGCGGTGACCCTCAGCGTCAGGTTTTCCAGTCTGTCGCCTTCCTTGCCCAAGAAAGTGCCGGTGGGCTTTTGGTGCATCTTGCGGCGCTGGATGTCCAGGTAGGCGGAGTGGTAGATGCGGGCGATGAGCACGAAGCGGGCCTGCTTGGGGATGCGCGGTTCGAACTTGTAAGCTATCCAGCCCAGGTAGGCAGGGTCGATGTTCAGTATCTCGTGCAGGAAGTGGCCACGGTATTTGCCGAAGGGGATAAGGTCGTCGCCCCTGCTCTGCATGCGCTTGGCGTTGTATTCCGTCAGATACAGGCTGCGGGTGGAGTAGAAACAGAGGGTGCTGGCCATGCGCAGGGCTTCGTGGACGTCAGTCGAGAGGTCGCAGAGGTAGAAGATGGACTGACGGCTGGGTAGGGGAGAGTAGACCCATAGGGTGTACTGCGGTTTTCCCTCGCGCGGAAGCACGACCAGATAGGCTCCGGCCTCCTTATAGGAGACTCTGCCCCGATTGTACAGGTTTAGTTTCTGGTACAGCAGGGCCTGTTCGCTGTCCGATAGATTCGGTAGTTTAGGTTGGGCCATAAGCTGTTTTTCTTTCGTCCAAGATACGGTTTTTTTCTGAAAAAAGCAAGCCGTCGGGCGGAAAATTGAGGGAAGGCTAGGGAAAAAGTGACGTTTCGGTAAAGTACAAAGTGTCGCAGATTATATCTGAATATCGACAAAAAGAAGTCCGATGGCCTTTTTTGCTGACAGGTGCCTTTTGTAAAAAGGTTGAATGGAGAGAAAAACAGGACTGAATACGTCTTCTCAGTGGGGCGGAAGCTTGTCTACGGGCATCCGATTGTCTGTTTTGGGGCGGCGGAAAGTATGTTTTCGGATGGAAAAAGCAATGTTTTCTGTAGGAAAAGTGTATGTTTTCTGCTCCTAAAGTGCCACTTTACGCTGCTGAAGTTCATAGTTACGCCGCCAAAGTGCCACTTTTCTGTTGTTTTCGTCTCTGGCGGCGGTCGTTTTCTTCTATTTCAAATGTAAAGACTTTGCTATCCTTCTGATGGATAGCTTGATACGGAAAAACACTTCGTTCTTTGGCGACGGCCTTGCCTTTGGGCGGAAATACGCGATTCTCAGGCGGTCGGGAAATCAATGTGTCATTTCGTCAGAAGCGGACCATCAGCTCCAGTACCACCTTGTCCTGCTCCGATTCCTTGGCGATGCTGCCTTCGGGGTAGAAGTATTTCTCGTAGTTCAGGCGGATGTCCGTGCGGAAGGCCTTGCTGAGGCTGAAAGTGATTCCGCCCGTCAGTCGGTGGCGCTTGTAGTCGGTAATGGTCAGGGCACCCGTGGCTTCGTCGCGGGTCTTGGCGTCGTTTTGGTCGGTCATCATGTCGTAGCGGGCCAGGAAAGACATCTTCTGGAAGACTTTCTTCAGAGGCTGGTCGTAGTTGATGAAGGCGTCGACGGAGTGTACGTCCTTGAAAGCGTTGTCCGAATACTGCTTGTAGAGGTATTCGCCTTCGATGTGGAAGCGGCCTGCCTCATAGTAGGTGCCGATGTCGTAGGAGCGCATCCATACGTCTTCGGGCTTGATGCCCTGCACACTCAGGGTGAGGTTCAGTCCTTCGGTGGGCAGGACGACGGCCTTGGCAGAGTAGTTCACCTCCTTGTGCCACACCTTCTGGTTGGTCAGTCCTGTGCCGTTGTAGAGTCCTCCTTCCAGTTTGACGGGCAGGGTGGTAGGCAGTTCGTAGCCCAGGGTAAGGCCCACGTCGCGCACGTTACCCACCTGCTTGGCGATGAACGAGCGGTTGGCAAAGTATTGCTGGTGGGGTGAGCGGTGGGCGTCGATGGTGAAGGGGACGCGCATCTGTCCGGCCGTCACCGTCAGTCCCTTGGCGGGGAAGATGCGGGCATAGGCATCGAGCATTTTGATCTGTCCTTCGTCCGAGAGGTCAATTTCCGCCTTGTAGGCCACGATGGGCAGGATGTTGCCCGTCAGGCTGACGCGTGCGTTGCGCACCTCGAAGCGGCCGGCTCCCATGCCCGTCTGGTATTCGTACTTGGCACGGATGGTTCCGTTCACTTTGGGCAGGTAGTCTTTGGTTTCCAGCTTTTCCTTGTCGATTTTCTTCCCGTCTTCATCGTTTCCCGCGCTTTGGGCGGAGAGGGTGGACGCGGCCATCAGGACGGCCGCCAGCAGGAGGATTGTTTTTTTCATTTTGATCGTTTGATTGTTTTTTCATTGATTTTCGGGGGCAAAGCTCGGAAATATGTGTTATGAAGATGTGTCATACATGTTTCGTTTGTGTTACAGCGATGAAAGTGCGGATATTTTTCTTATTTTTGTCCAAAATAAGAAAGAGGAGGAAATGCTGATGAAGGACTTTGCGGCCATCGATTTCGAGACGGCCAACGGCGAGCGCAGCAGCGTATGTAGCGTGGGCATCGTCATTGTGAAGGACGGAGTGGTCAGGGAGAAAATCTAGCGACTGATACGTCCCTTTCCCAACTATTACAGCTACTGGAATACGCAGGTGCACGGGCTGACGCGGCAGGACACCGACCGTGCGCCTGAGTTCCCCACTGTCTGGCAAGAGGTGGCTCCGCGGCTGGAGGGACTTCCGCTGGTGGCCCACAACAGCCCCTTCGACGAGGGGTGCCTGCGGGCGGCCTTTAAGGCTTTCGGTATGGGCTATCCTGACTATGCCTTCTATTGCACGTGTCGTGCCTCTCGACGTACCTTCGGCAAGCAGCTGCCCAACCACCAGCTTCAGACGGTGGCCGCCCGATGCGGCTACGACCTGACGCGCCACCACCATGCCCTGGCCGACGCCGAGGCTTGCGCCTGCATCGCTTTGGCCATTTTGTAGGCGGGGAGTGCGGAAGAATGGGCAAAAAACAGTACCTTTGTCTTTCCATAATAGAACCAACAATTTATGAACGGACCTGAAAAGAGAGTTTTGGTGGGCATGAGCGGCGGCATAGACAGCACCGCCACGTGCCTGATGCTGCGCGAGCAGGGCTACGAGATTGTGGGGCTCACCATGTGGGTGTGGGGCGACGAGCCGGTGGAGGCACGCCGCCTGGCCGAGAGCATGGGCATCGAGCACCACGTGCCCGACGAGCGCGAGGGCTTCCGCCGCACCATCGTACAATATTTCATCGACGAATACCGCGCGGGACGCACGCCCAACCCCTGTGTGATGTGCAACCCGCTGTTCAAGTTCCGCATCCTGACGGAGTGGGCCGACCGCCTGGGTTGTGCCTACATCGCCACGGGCCACTATACGCGGCTGGAGGACAGGAACGGCAAACGCTACATCGTGGCAGGCGACGACGACAAGAAGGATCAGTCGTACTTCCTGTGGCGGCTGGGGCAGGACGTGCTGCGCCGCTGCCTCTTCCCCCTGGGCGAATACACCAAGCTGAAGGTGCGCGACTACCTGCGCGACAAGGGCTACACGCTGAAGGCCGACGAGGGCGAGAGCATGGAGGTGTGCTTCATCAAGGGCGACTACCGCGACTTCCTGCGCGAGCACAGCCCCGAGATAGATACGGAGGTGGGCAAGGGATGGTTTGTGAACGCCGAGGGCGTGAAGCTGGGCGAGCACAAGGGCTTCCCGTACTACACCATCGGGCAACGCAAGGGGCTGGAGATAGCCTTGGGCAAGCCGGCCTACGTACTGAAAATCAATCCGCAGAAGAACACCGTGATGCTGGGTGACGCCGAGCAGCTGAAGACACGCTACATGCTGGCCGAGCAGGACTGCCTGACGGACGAGGCGGAGGTGTTCGGAAGCGACTGCCTGACGGTGCGCATACGCTACCGCAGCCGTCCCATTCCCTGCACGGTGAGCCGCCTGGAGGACGGACGCCTGTTGGTGCACTTCCTTGAAGAGGCATCGGCCATCGCACCCGGCCAGTCGGCGGTGTTCTACATCGGCCGTCGCGTGGTGGGCGGAGCGTTCATCGCTTCGCAACGGGGAATTGGAATGTTTGTTGAGAATTGAAAATGGATAATGGAAAATTGGAAATGATATGAAACGAATGATTGGGTTATTGGTTGGCATCCTGACCGTCCTGTCGGCGGGTGCACAACAGGACACGCTGAAGTATCGCATCTGCCTGAAGGACAAGGCGGCTACGGAGTACTCCTTGCAGCGTCCTGAGGAATTTCTGTCCGCGAAGGCTTTGGAGCGCCGCCACCGCCAGGGATTGGAGGTGGACTCTACCGACCTGCCTGTGTGTCGAAGCTATGTGGACGAGATACGGCGGCAGGGAGTGAACATCGTGGTGACGGGCAAATGGGAGAACTTCGTGACGGTGTCGTGCAACGACTCGTCGGCCATCGGCCGCATTGCTGCCCTGCCTTTCGTGCGCTCTGCCGAACGGGTGTGGATGCGTCCTGCCAAGGAGGTGGTGACGCCCCAACGCGACTCGCTGGTGAACCGCCCCGAGAAACATCCTGAGAGCTACTACGGTGCAGGCGCCGCACAGATACAGCTGAGCCGCGGCGACAAGCTGCACGAGGCGGGCTTCCGCGGGCAGGGGATGACCATTGCCGTCATCGATGCGGGTTATCACAACGCCGACCGCATCACGGCCTTCGACATGAACCGCGTGCTGGGCGTGAAGGACTTCGTCAATCCCCGTGCCGATATCTTTGCCGAGCAGAGCCACGGCATGGCCGTGTGGTCGTGCATGGGGCTGAACCGTCCGAAGGTGATGGTGGGCACCGCTCCCGAGGCTTCCTACTGGTTGCTGCGCAGCGAGGACGACTACTCCGAGAACCTGGTGGAGCAGGACTACTGGTCGGCCGCCGTCGAGTTTGCCGACAGCGTGGGCGTGGACGTCATCAACACCTCGCTGGGCTACTATGAATTCGACGACAAGCAGAAAAACTATGAATACCGCCAGCTGGACGGCTGTTACGCACTGATGTCGCGCCAGGCTTCGCATGTGGCCGACAAGGGTATGGTGCTGGTATGCAGCGCGGGCAATGCGGGAGCCGGTCCGTGGAAGAAAATCACTCCTCCGGGCGATGCCGACAACGTGCTGACCGTGGGAGCGGTGGGCAAGAATGGCGTGCTGGCTTCTTTCTCGTCCATCGGTAATACGGCGGACGGCCGCATCAAGCCCGACGTGGTGGCCGTGGGCTACAAGGCCGACGTGATGGGTACCGACGGTAATCTGCGCCAGGCCAACGGTACTTCGTTCGCCTCGCCCATTATGTGTGGCATGGTGGCTTGTCTGTGGCAGGCCTGCCCCAAGCTGACGGCCAAAGAGGTGATTGAACTGGTACGCCGTTCGGGCGACCGCGCCGCTTATCCTGACAATATTTATGGTTATGGCGTGCCCGACCTTTGGAAGGCTTATCAGGAATATCTGTCCCAATCCCGCTGACCATGGACGCTTTATCCCTATACGACCTTAACGCCCTGGTGCGTCGCTGCCTGGAGCAGTGTCTGCCCGATGAGTATTGGGTACAGGCCGAGCTGAGCGAGGTGCGCATGCATCCTGCTACGGGTCATTGCTACGTGGAGTTCGTGCAGAAGGATCCGCGGGGCAACAACCTCGTGGCCAAGGCGCGTGGCGTTATCTGGAGCAACGTCTTCCGCCTGCTCCGTCCTTACTTCGAGGAGAGCACGGGGCAGGCTTTCGAGGCGGGCATCAAGGTGCTGGTGCAGGTCAGCGTCTCTTTCCACGAACTCTACGGCTTCAACCTGACCGTGCATGACATCGATCCCACCTATACGCTGGGCGACATGGCGCGCCGCCGCCGCGAGATACTGAAGCAGCTCGAGGACGAGGGCGTGCTGACGCTGAACAAGGAGCTGTTCATGCCCGTGCTGCCCCGGCGGGTGGCTGTCATCTCTTCGCCCACGGCGGCGGGTTATGGCGACTTTCGTCATCAGCTGGAGCACAATCCGCGTGGCTATGCCTTTCAGGTGACCCTCTTTGCCGCCGCCATGCAGGGCGACCGTGTGGAGGCATCCATCCTCGAGGCGCTGGATGCCATCAACAGCCGGGTGGAGCAGTTCGATGTGGTGGTCATCATCCGTGGCGGAGGCGCCACGTCCGACCTTTCGTGCTTCGACACCTACCTGCTGGCCGCCGCCTGTGCCCAGTTTCCCCTGCCCATCATCACCGGCATCGGGCACGAACGCGACGACACCGTGCTCGACTCCGTGGCCCACGTTCGTGTGAAGACCCCGACCGCCGCCGCCGAATACCTCATCGTCCGTATGGATGAGGCTGCCGACCGCCTGAACGACTTGGTTGTCCGTCTGCACGAAGGTGTGACCGCCCGCCTGGAGCAGGAGCGCCGGCGTCTGTACCAATGCCGCAACCGCATCCCCGCGTCGGCCGTCCGCCGCGTGTCGTCCGCCCAGCTGGAGCTGCTCACTGCCCACAAAAACCTGCACCGCTCCGTGGAGACTCTGCTGGCACGCCACCGCCATCGGCTGGAGCTGCTCCGCCAACGCCTGGCCGACGCTTCGCCCGAGAAACTCCTGGCCCGTGGCTACAGCCTGACGCTGAAGGACGGGCGTGCCGTGAAGGACGCCTCCCGGCTGCACGAGGGCGACGTGCTGGTGACGCAGGTTCATAAGGGAACACTTACTTCCATTGTAAAAAACATCAAATAGCAATCAAGATATGCCCGTACCCAAGAAAAAAGAAACCTATTCGCAGGCTATGGCCCGCTTGGAAAAGATTGTCAACCAGATTGACAACAACGAACTGGAGATAGACCAGCTGGCCGAAAAAATCAAGGAAGCCAACGAAATCATCGCCTTCTGCGAGAGCAAACTGACGAAAGCCGACCGGGAAATCGAAAAAATACTGGCCGAAAAGCAAGAAAGTGAAGAATAAAGAGTATTTTTGTTGCAAGTTGTACTATAGGAATACTCAAAATACAAAAGATATGAAAGAAATTGATTGGTCAAATCTGTCCTTCGGATACATGAAGACAGACTACAACGTGAGAATTTACCATCGTAACGGTCAGTGGGGCGAGCTGGAAGTATGCAGCGAGGAAACCATCCCCATGCACATGGCAGCTACCTGTCTGCACTACGGACAAGAAGCCTTCGAGGGCCTGAAGGCCTTCAAGGGCAAGGACGGCAAGGTGCGCATCTTCCGCCTGGAGGAGAACGCCGCCCGCCTGCAATCCACCTGCCGCGGCATCCTGATGCCCGAACTCTCGACCGAACGTTTCCGTGAGGCTGTGCTCAAGGTCGTGAAGCTGAACGAACGCTTCATCCCGCCCTACGAGAGCGGCGCGTCGCTCTATATCCGTCCGCTGCTGGTGGGTACCGGCGCACAGGTAGGCGTGAAACCCGCCAATGAGTACCTGTTCCTGATCTTCGTCACGCCCGTAGGCCCGTACTTCAAGGGCGGATTTGCCACCACTCCCTACGTCATCACGCGCAAGTACGACCGTGCGGCTCCACTCGGTACCGGTACGTTCAAGGTGGGCGGTAACTATGCAGCCAGCCTCCGTGCCAGCAAGGAAGCCCACGAGGGCGGCTACTCTGCCGAGTTCTACCTCGATGCCAAGGAGAAGAAATACATGGACGAATGTGGTGCCGCCAACTTCTTCGGCATCAAGAACAACACCTACATCACGCCGCTGTCCACCTCCATCCTGCCCAGCATCACCAACAAGAGCCTGATGCAGCTGGCTGAGGACATGGGCCTGAAGGTAGAACGCCGTCCCATCCCCGAAGAAGAGCTGGCTACGTTTGAGGAAGCCGGTGCCTGCGGTACGGCTGCTGTCATCAGTCCCATCCAGCGCATCGATGACCCCGAGAACAACCGTTCCTATGTTATCTCGAAGGACGGCAAGCCGGGTGAAATCAGCTCCAAGCTCTATCACAAGCTGCGCGCCATTCAGTATGGCGACGAGCCCGACGTACACGGCTGGGTAACCATCGTAGAATGACAGGCGTGAACGGAGACATCCAGATAACGACCCTCGTCGAGAACGTTGTTTACGGCAAGGGATTGCAGGGAGAGCACGGGCTTTCCCTGCTTGTTGAGGTAAGGGACCGCAAGGTACTGTTCGATACGGGAGCATCCGACCTTTTCATCCGCAACGCGCGGCTGATGGGCATCGACCTGCGCGAGGTGGATTACCTGGTCCTTTCGCACGGACATCGTGACCATACGGGCGGCCTGCACCATTTCTTGCAGCTGAACGAACGCGCCGCGGTGGTGTGCAAGCGCGAAGCCTTGCGTCCAAAGTTCAAGGACGAGCGCGAGAACGGCCTGATGCACCCCGATACCCTCGACATCGCCCGCTTCCGCTTTGTGGACGATACGGAGGAACTCCTGCCGGGTGTTTTCGTCTTTCCTCGTCTGCCTATAGCTGACGAGGAAGATACCCACTTCGACCGTTTCTACACGCTGATCGACGGAGAACGGCACCCCGACAGTTTCGACGACGAACTGGCGCTGGTGTTGAAGCGCGGACGCGACGTGACCGTGCTGAGTGCCTGCTCGCACCGCGGCATCACCAACATCCTTCGTACGGTGCTGGATACCTTCCCCAACGCCAATCTGAGGCTGGTATTGGGCGGCTTCCACATCCGCACGTGTGGGGCCGGGAAGAACGAAGTGATAGCCCGCTACCTGGCCGATCACCTGCCGCAACGGCTGGGCGTATGCCATTGTACGGGCATCGACCAATATGCATTGTTTCATCAAATCTTCGCCGGCCGGCTGTTCTATAACTACACCGGTTGGGTGGAGACTTTCTAAATTATGGGAAAAGGAAAATTAGCCAAGTTTGCAGATATGCGGGATTACCCGCACGTGTTTGAATACCCCTATTCGGTTGTGGACGATGTACCCTTCGACATGAAGGGCCACTGGGGCGAGAGGTTCTTCAAGAACGACCGTCCTATCGTGCTCGAACTGGGTTGTGGCCGCGGCGAATACACCGTAGGTCTGGGCCGCCTCTTCCCCGAGAAGAACTTCATCGGGGTGGACATCAAGGGCGCGCGCATGTGGACGGGGGCCACCGAATCGCTCCAGGCAGGCATGACCAACGTTGCCTTCCTGCGTACCCAGATTGAGATCATCGACCGCTTCTTCGCACCGGGCGAGGTGAGCGAGATATGGCTCACCTTCTCCGACCCGCAGATGAAGAAGGCCACCAAGCGCCTGACGTCTACCTACTTCATGGAACGCTACCGCCGATTTCTCGTGGATGGCGGACTGGTGCACCTCAAGACGGACAGCAACTTCATGTTCACCTACACCCGGTATATGGTGGAGCACAACCACCTGCCCGTTGAAGTGATGACCGAAGACCTTTACCACTCTGGCCTGGCCGACGAGATACTCGGCATCCGCACTTATTACGAACAGCAATGGCTGGACCGCGGGCTCAACATCAAATACCTCCGCTTCCGCCTGCCGCATGAAGGCACTCTTACGGAGCCCGACGTGGAAATCGAACTGGACGATTACCGGAGCTACAACCGCAGCAAGCGGAGCGGACTTCAGACAAGCAAATAAAAACAGATATATTATGACTCTCTATCCGAAACTCATTCTCGACGCACTGGCCACCGTGCGCTATCCGGGCAACGGCAAGAACCTTGTCGAAGCCGAAATGGTGGCCGACAACCTGCGCATCGACGGTATGAAGGTCAGCTTCTCGCTCATCTTCGAGAAGCCCACCGATCCCTTCATGAAGTCCATGCTGAAATCGGCCGAAACGGCCATTCATACCTATGTGTCGCCCGATGTGGAAGTGACGATCAGTACCGAAAGCCGTCAGGCCGCCCGTCCCGAACCGGGCAAGATGTTGCCGCGCGTGAAGAACGTCATTGCCGTATCCAGCGGCAAGGGTGGTGTGGGCAAGAGTACCGTAGCCGCCAACCTGGCCGTGGCCCTCGTGAAGCTGGGCTACAAGGTCGGCCTGCTCGATGCCGACATCTTCGGTCCCTCCGTCCCCAAGATGTTCCAGGTGGAAGACGTCCGTCCCTATGCCGAGCGCATCGACGGCCGCGACCTCATCATTCCCATCGAGAAGTACGGCCTGAAACTCCTTTCCATCGGCTTCTTTGTCAACCCCGAACAGGCTACCTTGTGGCGTGGCGGCATGGCCAGCAACGCTCTGAAACAGCTCGTGGGCGACGCCGCCTGGGGCGACCTGGACTACTTCATCCTCGACACTCCTCCGGGCACCAGTGACATTCACCTGACGCTGCTCCAGACGCTTGCCATCACGGGCGCCGTCATCGTCAGCACGCCGCAGCAGGTAGCCTTGGCCGACGCACGCAAGGGCGTGGACATGTACACCAACGACAAGGTGAACGTACCTATTCTGGGACTGGTGGAGAACATGGCATGGTTTACTCCCGTCGAACTGCCGGAGAACAAGTATTACATTTTCGGTAAGGATGGTTGCAAGCAACTGGCCGAGGAATTGAAGGTGCCTTTGCTGGGCCAGATCCCCATTGTGCAGAGCATTTGTGAGAGCGGTGACAAGGGTACGCCCGTGGCTCTCGATTCGGACACCGTCACCGGCCGCGCCTTCCTGCAGCTGGCTGCTGCCGTGGTGCGTCAGGTAGACAAGCGCAACATCGAGATGGAACCTACACGGATTGTGCAGGTGAAGAAATAAGCATTCACCACAGAGGACAAGGGCGTCCTCTGTGGTGAACCAATTATGTAAAGAGAGAATTTCCTATTGCAGGCGGAACACGACCGGGAAAGTGTACTTCACGTTCACGGGTTTGCCGTCCTTGGTGCCGGGTATCCAGTCGGGCATGGTGCCGGTGACGCGCAGGGCTTCCGCATCCAGGCTGGGGGCGACGCTCTGGACGATTTGGGCGTTGGTCACCTTGCCTTCGGTGTTGATGATGACCGATACTACCACTCGTCCCTGTATGTTATTGGTGTGGGCTTCGGCCGGATAGCGGATATTCTTGCTGAGGTGTTGCATCAGTCCCGTCATACCGCCGGGAAATTCGGGCATCTTGTCCGCAACTTCATAGACTTCGCCCGTTACGGGGGCGTCGGGGTTTCGGTAGCCTACTACTATCATCTCGTCTATCTTCTCCACCGGTTCGGGCGTCAGGCGGAACATGACGGGGACGGTGTATTTCACGTTGACCGGCTCGCCTTTCTGCGTGCCCGGTTTCCACTTGGGCATGCCGCTGATGACACGGATGGCTTCGGCGTCCAGGGCGGGATCAACGCCTCTCAGGATGCTCACGTTGCCGATGCTGCCGTCCTTGCCGACCACGAACTGCACGGTGACACGTCCCTGTGTCCCGTCCTTATGAGCCGCTTCGGGATAGCGGATGTTGGCGGACAGGTACTTCATCAGTCCCGGCATGCCTCCATCGGGGAATTCCGGCATCTTTTCTACGACTTCATAGACTTCCTCACCGCCATCGGTTGGGGCGTTTATGGCCTGTTGCGGTTTCAGGACGATAACCATGTTATTGGAGTCCATCTTGGACAGGGTTTTGGGATTTCCTGCCCAGCCCAGTATCTGTGCGTCCTTGCCTTTGTACAGGAATGCAATGCTGGCTTCGGGTGACGTTTCTATGCGGAATTCTCCTTTATCGTTGACCGTGCTTGTGGTCATTGACTGGAACTTCCGGTCGGTGATAATCTGTACGTCGCTCAGCGGATTGCCCGCTTCGTCTACAATCTTTCCTTTGTAGGTCACCTTGTCGGACTTCTCCTGCTGGGGCAGGGGAGCGATGTTTTCAGGCTGAGACTGCACGTCGGGCGTTTCGGCAGGGGCGACGGCCTCGATGACTTCGGTTGTAATCTTCTGTGTGGCGCGTGCTACGGCCTCGATGTTGCTGACGATCATCAGCAGGGCGGCCAGCGGGAGGAACATCAGGTATTTGGTTCTCCCTATTGCTCGGGTTCTTCGTTTGTTCATCATAATGATACGCTTTTTTAAGGGTAATACATTGAAACTGTTATAGATGGTTGCTGCAGCCTTATGATGTGACAAACCCAACAGGTGGTATTGGTAGGTGCGGGAGTCGTGGCCGGTCTCCAGGACTTTTTCATCGGCCATGTACTCCAGGTTGGTGCGTATTTCCCGCTTCATGAGCCAGGCAAAGGGGTTGAACCAGCAGATGATGCATGCCAGTTCGCCCGTCAGCACGTCGATGGAGTGCCATTGGCGGGCATGGGTGCGCTCGTGGGTCAGAATCTCGTGCAGCTCGTCGCCGGTGTGGGCGTCGGGGCAGACGAATATCCAGCGGAAGAACGAGAAGGGGCCTTCTGCGCGGGGCAGGAGGTGTACGGTGGTGCCGTCTATCTTCTGCGTGGGGCAGCGGCGTGCCAGGCGGACGATGCCGGCCAGCTGGACGAGGAAGCGCAGGGCCAGCAGGGCGGCCACGAGCCAGTAGGCGACGACGATGCCGTCGGCCACCAGTTGTCGCCAGTCCGTTTCGGGCTGCGGCGTCAGGGTCAGTTCGGGCAGTACCACGGCGGCGTAGAGGTCGGCCATGGCTGCCATCGGCTCCTGCTGTACAATCCAATGCTGGATGTTGAGCAGCGGTACGGCGGTCGATACGGCGAAGAAGCAGAGCAGGGCCGTCCGCCGCCAGGCGAAGAACGTGTCCTTGTAGAAGAACAGCCGGTAGAAGGCGTAGAACAGGGCTATCGCCACGTTGATTTTCAGAAAATAGACCATATCTTTCAATTAAAAATGAAGAATTAGGAATGAAGAATTAAGAATGTGGCGGATGAAGAACTTTTCTTGTGCGATGGAGAAATTCTTCATTTGTCCGCAAGGCGGACATTCTTCATTCTTCATTGAAAAGGAATTTTTCACTTTTCCTTTCCTTTCTCAATCATCTCAATTATGTCTTTCAAGTCGTTGGCCGAAATCTTCTGCTCCTTGGCGAAGAACGAGACCATCTCCTTGTACGAATTGGCAAAGTAGTTGCGGACGAAGCCGCTCATGAATGTCCGCTTGTATTCGCTTTCGCGGATGAGCGGGGTGTAGCGGTAGGTGTTTCCCACGCGGCTGGGCTTCACGTATTGTTTCCGCTCCAGGTTTTTCACAATCGAGGCCACGGTGGTGTAGGGCGGCTTCGGTTCGGGAAATTCGGCGAGGATGTCCTTCACGTAGCAGGACTCCAGCTTCCAGATGTACAACATCACTTCTTCTTCTTGTCTTGTCAATTTTTCCATGGAATACAGTTTTAGTTTGAATTCTATGCAAAGCTACGAATATTTCGTAATATCGCAATAGGCAGAAGGTTAATAAGTTTAAAAGGATAGGAATTATTTGTCTTCGGGCGGGCAGCCAAAAACTTTTGGGAGGGTTTCCGCGGGCTCGGACGGGCAGCCAAAAACTTTTGGGAAGGTTTCCGAGTGCTCGGACGGGTCGCCAAAAACTTTAGGGAGGGTTTCCGAAGGCTCGGACAGGTCGCCAAAAATTTTAGGGAGGGTTTCCGAGGTCTCGGACGGGTCGCCAAAAACTTTTGAGAGGGTTTCAGAGTGTTCGGAGGGCAGCCAAAAACTTTTGGGAAGGCTTCCGAGGTCTCGGAGGGGCTGCCGAAAACTTTTGGGAAGGCGTTTCCGCCGTCACTCACCGCGCAGGGCTTTGTAGCGCCTGTAGGCTTCGATGACGTGACGGCGGCTTTGCAGGATCTGCCAGCGGTAGACGAGGCAGGTGGTCAGGAAGTAAATGCCGGTTTGCAGCCAGAGGGCCTGGTATTCCCACTGCACTTCGTTCAGCGTGGCCCCCATGCTGTTGATGCGCACGTAGCCGTTGATGCCGAAGGTCGACGGGAACAGGTACGAGAAGTAGCGCCAGAAGGGCGGGATGGCCGAGGCGGGCCACGAGATGCCCGAAAGGAACAGCAGCGGCACGGAGGTGAAGACGAACAGCAGCATGCACGTCTCGCGGTTGCGGATGGCGATGGAGGCAGTCATGGCGAAGAAGATGCAGGCGCTCAGGTAGGGCAGGGTGAACAGGATGAGTTCGCCCGGCAGGGCTATCTGGTTGAGGCTGAAGAGCCAGGGTACGACGCAGAGCACGTAGGCTGACACCAGCGCATACACCAGGAAGTAGCTCAGTCCCTTGCCCATGACGATGCGCAGCGTGCCGTTGTAGTGGCGGTTGATGGGCACGAGGTCGCGGAACTGGTTCTTCTCGCGGGCCGTTCCGGCCGAGAGGCCGATGCCCAGTAGCAGCGTCTGCTGGATGATGAGCATCAGCACGGCGGGTATCAGGAAGGCGGCAAAGCCGTTGGTGGGGTTGTACAGCGCCACGTCCTTGTATTCGATGGGGTAGGCCGTCACCTCGTCCTGGCGGTCGGTGGTGTTTCCGGCGCGGGCTATCTTGATTTCCGTGTTCATCTCGAGCGACACTTCGGTGTTGGCGCTCAGCATGGCCTTGTAGTACATCAGTCCGCTCATATCGCAAAAGATGCTCACCTGCGTCTGCCGTCCGGCGGCAATGTCGTCGCTGAAGGTTTCGGGCAGGTAGACGATGCCGTAGGCGTCGCGGTTGCGCAGGGCGAGCTTGGCTTCCTCCATGTCGGCGCAGTGGGCCACAACGCGGATGTCGGGGCTGGCGTCGAGCATGCGCACGTACTGTCGGCTCAGCGTGCTGCGCGAGTCGTCCACCACCACGGCGGGCACGTCGCGCAGCGTCTCGTTGGTGTAGATGAACGAGTAGATCAGCGGGTAGACCAGCGGTACCAGGATGAAGAAAATCAGTACCCCCTGGTCGCGGAAGGTCGTGCGGAATTCCTGCCGCCAGATGTAGAACAGGTCGTAGACGCCCTGTCTGATATGTTGTTTGAACGTAGGTTTCTTTTTCATCACGGTACGTATTTATAGTAAATGAGGGCTGCTTTCAGTCGGTGGGCGATGAAGAACGGCAGCATCATGAACAGCAGCAGGGCCACGTAGTTGGTCCATGAATAGATCATCGGATACCCGTTCAGCGCCTGGTCCACGTAGATCAGGAAGTAGTGGCGCAGCGGGAAGAGGTTGGCCAGCGCCTGCAGTGTGGGGTGCATGCCCATGGCCGGGAACGACAGGCCGCACATCGAGAACGACAGTACGCCCCATAGCGAAGCGAAGCTCAGCCCCAGGCGCAGCGTAGGCAGCACGCCTATCATCAGTACGCCCATGCCCTGCGAGGCCAGCACGAGGCACAGGGTGGCGAAGAGCATCGGCAGGATACCGCTGTTGCAGGGGAAGTGCAGGAAGCCGTAGAGGTAGACGTTGTAGAGGATGCCCATCAGGAAGAAGACGACGGTGTGGGGCAGGAGCTTGCCGGCGAGGGAAATCCAGATGGAGTTGTTGCCCGTGCGCAGCCACTGGCGGGCGGTGCGGTCCTTGATTTCCACGCCGATGGAGAATACCGTTACCATGAAGATGAGCAGCATCAGCACGCCCGGCGCGAACGTGTTGTTCAGGTAGACCGAATAGTTGATCCACGGATTGTTCAGCGGGTGTGTGTCGATGACGATGGGCTGCAGGAATCCCATGGCCTGGTCTTCCGTCGCTCCCTTGGCGTAGAGCACCGAGCGGGCGGCGGCTCCCGAGGCCAGTTCGCTCATCATCTTCATGTCCTTGTAGAGCAGCGAGCCGGCAATGAGCAGCGTGTTGTTGGTGTAGAACGACACCTTGGGCTGCCGCTGGGCCTGCGCTTTGGAGGTAGTTCCTTCTGGAATGTAGTAGAAGCCGTAGATGTCGCCCCGCTGCATGGCCTGGCGTGCCTCGGTCACGTTGGGGTAGTGGGCCACGACGGCCGTCTGTTCGAAGGCGTCGAGGTTGCGCACCAGTTGCCGCGAGGTGGTCGTCATGTCTTCGTCCACCATGCCCACCGGCATGTTCTGAGGCAGCCCCGAGTCCATCAGCGTGGTGAAGAACACGTAGCAGAACAGCGGTGCCACTACCATGCAGAACAGGTAGAGCGGACGGGAGACGAGGCGCTTTCCTTCACGCTTCATCACGTTCCACAAGGCTTTGTATTTCGTTGCGTTCATTTCGATAATTGATAATTGAGAATTGAAGATTGAAAATGGGAGTAATCTTCATTCCTCATTCTTCATTCTTTATTTTTCCAGCACCACGCTCATACCCGGCCGCAGTCCGTCGACTTTCTCCACTGGGCTGGCCTTCACTTCGAACGTCTTCAGGTCGAACTGGCCGGTGGTCTTCGTGGCTTTCCAGGCAGCGTAGGTGCCCAGGTCTTTCATATAGTACACTTTCAGTCGGATGTCACGGTCCAGTGCCGGTACGTAGGCTTCAAACTCTGTACCCACGGTCAGTCCCTTCAGCAGGTCCTCGCGTACGTTGAAGCTCACCCACATGTCCTCCATCACGGCGATGTTCATGATGGGCGCTCCTGTGCCTACCAGTTCGCCCACCTTGGGGAAGATCTCCGAAACCTCTCCCGCCGTCTGGGCAATGAGGTATGTCTCGGCGATGTACGATTGTACTTCGGCTACAGCTCCGCGTGCACGTTGAACCAAAGCTGCTGCAGCTGCCTTATCTTCGCGCTCGGCACCGTTCTTGGCCATGTCATACTGCGACTTGGCTGCCTTTTCCGTAGCGATGGCCGCGTCACGCTGTGCCGTCACCTCGTCCAGCTTCTGTGCCGACATTACTCCCTGGTCATACAGGTTCTTTATGCGTTTGTACGATTTTTCGGCAATGGTCACGCCGGCACGTGCTTTCTGCCACATTTCATAGGCGCCCTGGATCTGCTCCTGGCGTGCTCCTTTGATGGCTTTTTCGTTCTGTGCTTGTGCAGCGGCTTCGGCTGCCTGTGCCTGTTCCAGCTTGGCCTGTACGTCTGGCGCTTCCAGCAGGGCGAGCGTATCGCCTGCCTTCACTTGTTGTCCTTCTTTTACGCGGAACTCCAAGATGCGTCCCGGCACTTTGCTCGATACGCGGTATTCGTTGACGTCTGCTTGTCCTTGGACGATTTCCGGCCCTTTGTGAAGCATGAAGAAACCTACTAGGGCCACTACTGCGATGACGCCTACCAGTGTCAGGAAGGCCAGCAGCATGTTACTGTTTTGCGATTTTGTATCCATTTCGATAATTGATAATTTTATAATTGATAATTGAGAATTGATAATACTTCATTCTCCATTTTCAATTCTCCATTGATGTGAGTTCTCCCGTAGCTTTCTTCAGATAGAGATCTGTCAGTTTCACGTCTATCTGGGCGTCTATCTTCTCGGATTGGGCGGAAAGCCAAGCTGTGTGAGCTTCTAATACATTGCTGGCAGGGATTACTCCTTCCTCGAAGCCCAAGGTGGCGTAGCGCAGATTTTCATCTGCTTTTTCAAGGTTCTTTTCAGCCATTACCAGTTTTTTGGCTGCTTCGTTCACCTTGAAGGCGGACTGGCTTACCTGTAACTGAATCTTTTCTTTCGCCTCTTCCAGCTGATAGCGTGCGATGTTGGCTTCTGCCTTGGCTGCTTTCACCTTATTGATACCTTCGCCCCAGTGCCATAAAGGAACTGATACCATGACACCTACATTCCACATGCCTTTGAACTTCTTTTCGAAGCTATTCAATACGGACGGATTGGTAGCCATGTAGCTTCCCATCAGGGCGATGGAAGGTAGCATTTCCGAACGGGTTACGTTCACCTTTTGATCATAGATTTTGGATGCCAGTTCCAAGCTACGGACTTCAGGGCGTATGGCATAAACACTTTCCATATTGATTTGGTTGCTAGCTATTCCGGCTTCTTTCAGGTTTTCTTCCCGTTCGTCCTCCAATACAATATCCGTCGTCAGGTCCAGTCCGCACAGTTGGCATAACAACATGCGCGACAGACTTAGCCCATCGTCCACTTTGGTCAGCGTCATTTCCGCTTCGTTAACTTTCACCTTCACTGACAGGCCATCGGCTTTTGTCGCTACTCCTTCGTTGATCATTTTGTCTACATCGCTTTCCAATTTCTTCAGCAATTCCAGATATCCTTCAGCCAGCTTCTTTTTGTGTACCAATGATACAACCTGCCAGTAGGCCTGGTCAGTGTTCAGTATCACTTCCTGCATGCCTGTGCTGTGCTGTTGGCGTGCCAGTTCTTCGGCATATTTGGTTATTTTATTGTAGGCTCGTATTTTTCCACCCATGTATAGGGGCTGTGTCAGGGTAATGGCGCCGACATACATGTTTCGTGTATCAGTGCGGAAAGCATCTACTAAAGAACTTCCTACCTGATTTAACGGACCTGCCAGGTCTACACTTCCAAAAGCTTGTAACAGCTGCATGAATTGTGGGTTTTGTAGCAGGCCTGGGTTTTGTGCAATCATGTTTTGTACTCCGTTCTGCAAAGCACCGCTCAGGTTGGTACCGATATTGGATAAAGCATCTTTCTGTGCATCACTCAGCAGTGATATTTCCTTCTGATTACGGATGTAGGCACCTGTTGCATCGAACTTAGGTAAATAATTTGCAAAAGCAGCCTTTTTTTGATAGTGTGCGGCATTAATCTTCTCCTGGCTTATCAATAGCTCCTTGTTGTTGGCCATTGCTAATGCACGACAACTATCCAGGCTCAAGACCTGTTGTGCGCCTACTGCATAGACCGATAAGCTTAATAAGGTGGAACATAAGAACTTTTTCATTGTATTCATACGCTATATCGCTTTTATTTTGATTGCCGAAACAGTCGGCAATGATTGCATAAACAACAATGCAAAGATAAAAAAGTTCTGTATACAGGTTTAAAAAAAACTGTTAACTTACGTTTTTGTGATAAAGCAAAGGGATAAAGCAGGACTTCTTTCTCGAAAGTCTTGCTTTATCCCTTTATGGTTGGTTGAGGATTCTTTAGGTTTTTATTTGAGTGAAAAACTTTGCGAGCCAATTAAGATTCCATCCGCAAAGATGTCGACACGGTAATTGCCTGCATATAGATATTCTTCTACATTCCAATATACTGTGACCGCTTGTTCTTCGCCTGTGTATTCAATGTATTTCTTGATGGAATAAGTCAGGTTTCGATTTTCGTATTTGAATGTATTTGCCTCGCTTTTGGTCAGTACTCCATTATCAGGTTTGGTGATGCGCAGATATAATGTCTTTTCACCCGTTTCAGCTGTGATATTTTTCACGATGCTGAAATCTATTTTGAATTTTACTACATTCTTCACCTTGTCTGTTTCGCGTCCACGCTTGTTTTGTGCCTCAATGCGAATATTGGTTACGTCAAGCTGTGCGGCTAATGCGACTTTTTCATTCAATGTCTTTTTCTCTTTAGACAGGCTGGTTATCTGTCGGGAGGCATCGTTATATTTGCGTGTTACGTCTTTGATTACTTCTTGCTGGCGGGCAGTCAGCTGGTTGAGTGAGTCGATCTGATTGATATAACTGATCATGACTTTTCTCAAGCTGGCCAATTCTTTTTTCAGTCGGCGTATTTCTGATGCATTGCTGCTTTTTACTGTCCTTAATTCTTCCAAGAGACGTTGAGTTTTCAATTGTTCTTGTTCCAACAGAACGGAAAGCGAATCATTTGAAATTGTCAGTTTCAATTCGTCATATTGTTGTGCGAAGCGAGTGTATTCGTTTTCCAAATCTTCTTTTTCCAATTCGAATTCTTGTACCAATTCTTTGTTGGTTGTTTTTTCCATAACCAGTAATGTGGTTACTCCTATCAGTAGTAGGACGAGGGCGCTTCCTATGATAATCAGTGATTTGTTTTTATTCATTGTTTTGATTTGCTTATTGTTATCATTGTTTTTTGGCTTTTCCAGCTATTCATTTATACATTTTCAGCTTATTGTTTATTACAGGGGGCAAAAATAGGAATTAATTGTCAATTTGTTAACATTACTTGGAAGGTAAATGTTCATTTAACTAAAATTATTATGGAAAAATTTCTTTAATTGATAGTCTCGTCGTACTTTTGCACTGTCTTAAACAACTTTAAATAAAAGATTTAATTATGTCAAAAGTAACCGTAGTAGGTGCCGGTAATGTAGGCGCTACATGTGCTAATGTGTTGGCTTTTAATGAAGTGGCCGACGAGGTGGTAATGCTGGACGTAAAAGAAGGCGTTTCAGAAGGTAAGGCAATGGATATGATGCAGACAGCTCAGTTGCTGGGCTTTGATACGGTAATTACCGGCTGCACCAATGATTATGAGAAGACTGCCAATTCTGATGTTGTTGTTATCACTTCAGGTATTCCTCGCAAGCCAGGAATGACTCGTGAAGAACTGATCGGCGTTAATGCTGGTATTGTTAAGTCTGTAGCAGAAAATATCTTGAAATATTCTCCTAATGCTATTTTGGTCGTTATTTCCAATCCGATGGATACGATGACTTATTTGGCTCTGAAGTCTCTTGGCTTGCCTAAGAACCGTATTATTGGTATGGGTGGCGCATTGGATAGCTCACGTTTCAAATATTTCCTGTCTCAGGCTTTGGGTTGCAATGCTAATGAGGTAGAAGGAATGGTGATCGGCGGACACGGCGATACGACTATGATTCCTTTGGCACGCCTGGCTACTTATAAAGGACAGCCTGTAAGTACCCTTTTGAGTGAAGAAAAATTGAATGAGGTCGTTGCCGCTACAATGGTAGGTGGTGCTACTCTGACTAAATTGCTGGGTACGTCGGCTTGGTATGCACCAGGTGCTGCAGGAGCGTATGTCGTAGAGTCTATTTTGCATAACCAGAAGAAGATGATTCCTTGCTCTGTATATCTGGAAGGCGAATATGGCGAAAGCGATATCTGCATCGGTGTTCCTGTTATTTTGGGTAAAAACGGCATTGAGAAGATTGTTGAGCTGGAACTTACTGAGGATGAAAAGGCGAAGTTCGCTGCCAGCGCTGCTGCTGTCCACAAGACAAATGCTGCTCTGAAAGAAGTGGGTGCGCTTTAATTTAGTTTTTTATAAATATACATGGCCTTGTAACTTCTGAAAGGAAGTTATGAGGCTTTTTTCGTTTTTTTTACTTGTTTGATTGTTCGTTTAAAAAAATGGACTATTTTTGTGGAAAGAAGCAGGTTGAAAGGTAGATATTTATGAAGAGAGTTTTAATAAAAGGGCAGGTCGTATGGATATTAAGCTTCGTGATTGCCTTGTTGGCGTGTTGTGCCGAAGGGGAGAAAAGAGAGGAAGTATCTGAACAGGATGCTTTTCAGGCTTTTTTTGCCAGTCATAGTGACTCTATCTCTGTCGCTCCCCGTTGGATGAGAGCGGAGGCACTGAGGCGAATGAATGAAGCAGAAGATAGTCTTGTGAAGTATAATTACCTGTCTTTGACGCTGAAAACTTATCTGATGACTTCACAAATTGATTCAGCGTGGTTGGTGTTGCATCATATTCAGCATTTTGCTGCACGCCAACCTTTCTCTCCACAAGTAGCAGACTTACAGTCCGAGTGTTTGAATATGGCTGGCAATCTGTTTGCCCGTACAGGTGTGATGGATTCTGCCAAAAAGGCCTTTCAATCTGCTTATGAATATCGGCTGAAGGGGACGCGCATTGCTGATGTGCCCGATATCCTGATGAATCTTGCAGATGCCTGCAACCGTTTGGGAGAGTTGGATTTGGGGGCTTCCTGGTATCGAAAAGCTTTGTTGCTGTGCGACTCCTTGGAGTTGCCGTCTACCAAGCGTACTCCGATTTACTATGGGTTGGCGCAGGTTTACGTTGCTCTACGTGATTTTGATCAGTGTGATTATTACTACAATCTGGCTGGTCAGGAATATGAGCGGATGCTCCCTTATGAGAAATACATCTATTTGAATAATCGGGGAACGTCCTATTATTATCGGGGGGATTGCCAGACGGCTATGTCTTATTTTCGAAAGCTTGTTGAATTGACAGGAGGATATCCTGACATGATGTTCGAACAGAACTTGGGAAAATTGAACCTGAGCGATTGCTTTTTACAATTGCAACAACCCGATTCCGCGGCTCGTTATATGGATGAATGCCGGCCTTTTTTCCAAAAGATAGGGATGACGACTGCTTTGTATTATCTGGATACACAAGCTATTGCACAGGCATTGCTTCAAAAAGAGTTTGGTGAGGCCCGTCGTGTGCTGTCTCATAGTGTGACGCCTCCCGATATTGATCCCGACATGGTACATATCCGCAATAAATATCTGCAACAGTTTTATGAGGAAACGGGAAACTACAAGCAAGCTTATTATTATCAAAAAAACAACTTGAGGTTGGATGACTCCATCCGCAACGAACGTGTTCGGATGCATACGGCCGATTTGGCTTTGCGCTATCAGCAGGACTCTACCCTGCTGGCCCATCGTGTCATGATACGTGAAACTGAGAATGAGGTGCTTAGGCTCAGGCAGGCTCATCTGATTGTAGCTTGCATGGCGGTTCTCGCTTTTTTGGTAGCTGTTTTCCTCTATTTGTATAATAAGAAGAAGCGTGCGTTGATGTTGGTGGAGAATCGTCGTATGGTTTCCTCCCTGCGTTTGGAAAACATTCGCAACCGTCTGTCTCCTCATTTTATTTTTAATGTACTCAACCAGGAGATGCTGAGCCGCAAGCAAGAGACCGAGCAAAAAGAACTGGCTTCTTTGGTGAAACTGATGCGAAGAAATTTGGAATTGGCCGAACAGTTGTGTGTTACGCTGGAAGAAGAATTGGATTTTGTCAAGACTTACATAGATTTGGAACGGCGTTCGTTGGGAGACAATTTTTTCCCTGTTATCCAGATTGCGCCCGATGTGCATCCAAGTTTGGTATTCCTGCCTTCTATGTTGATCCAAATACCTGTAGAAAATGCTGTGAAACATGCGTTGCGTGGAAAGGAAGGAGAGAGACGGCTTTGGATTGATATCTGTCGTTGTGATTCAGGTGAAGTCAGCATTCAGATTACAGATAATGGGGGAGGATATCGTCCCAACAGCCTTCATCGGGGAACGGGTACCGGTATGAAAGTCGTCATGCAAACCATTCAGATTCTGAATGCAAAGAACAAACAGGCGCTGGATGTGGAAGTTCACAATGTGGTTCTCCCCAGTGGTGAGGCGGGATGTCAGGTTTCATTTCTTTTGCCTGTAAAGTACGATTACAGACTTTAAACGAGAAAAAAGAATTGTCGAATAATCCTTTATTTTTGTAGAATAGTTCCACTATTTAAACAAATAGTGCAAGACTTTCATTTCATTCTTTGCATTGGATTAATTTAATGCCTATATTCGCTACAGAAACAACGACAAATTAGTATGTGTGCATATAAGGTCATAGTAGTGGATGATGATGAAATGGCGGCGGAAGCTTTAGCGTTTGAGCTGGAGAAGAAGCCTGAGTTTTCATTGGACGGCATTGCTCGGAATGCGCGTCAGGGTAAGAAGTTGATTGCTGCAGTACGGCCAGATTTACTATTTCTGGATGTTGAGATGCCTGAGATGACAGGTATGGAATTGTTGCGCGATATTCGTGACAGCATTATCTGGAATATGAAAGTTGTTTTCTATACGGCCTATGACAAGTATATGATAGAGGCTATACGGGAATCGGCTTTCGATTATTTGCTGAAGCCTTTTCAGCCTCAAGAGTTGGATCAGATCCTGCATCGTTTTCTGCAACAGATGCAAGGAGGACAGCGGACGGGACTCGCCTCGATGCCATCGTCGATAAGCGATACGTTTATGGTATATACGCCGACTAATGATATGCGTGTGTTGCGGACCTCAGAAATTGGTTTTTTCCGTTATTCTTCCGAACGTAAGTTGTGGGAGGTCATTCTGAGCAATGATCCTCCGTTGACATTGCGCAGGGGTATGACGGCCGATTTGATTATTCGCAACTTGCCTAGATGCGTGCAGATCCACCAGTCCTACATTATCAATATGGATTATCTGATGTTGATAAAGGACAATCGTTGCCTGTTGTATCCTCCTTTTGACAGGGTGACAGAGCTGCTTGTCTCAAAAAAATTCAAGAAAGAATTGCAGGATCGTTTTTGCTTGTGAAAGTAAGACGACCGTTATATATATTGGTTAGGGAGTCAGCATGATTTTCGTGTTGACAAAAAAAAGAAAGCGTTAGGAGTAGATCCTAGCGCTTTCTTCGTATATAACAACAACCTGTTTGAAACAGTTGGTTGCGGATTATCTTTATTTGATCTCGAAACCTTTGTTGCGCAAAGTCACATTCAGCACCTTGGTGTAGTTGGCATATTGCTTTTCGTCCAAGGTATTTTTCATCAGCTTCAGGTTACCGTAGACTGCGTTGCGCAACATCTGTTCGCGATTCTTTTTCGCCTTGGTTGCACGTGACATCTCTCGGTTGAAGAAATCGATGATGTTTGCTACTTCCTCATGCTGCTTGCTATCCAAATCCAAGTATTTGCTCAATCGGGCTACGTTAATAGAACCGTCCCATTTTGCAGTTTCAGTTACAGGTTGGTTACCTGCAGCAAAAGTTGTAACTGTCAGGCAGAATGCTGCCACGAATGTTAATCCTAAACGTTTCATAATACTTCTCATTTTTGTTAATCCTAAAAACTAATCCTATAAATCCAATAGCTAATACCTATTGAAACTAGGGCTGGACGCCCAGCCTTTCTTTTTACCGATGCAAATATATGGATGTGTTTTATTACATAAAAATGATTGGTAAAGAAAATGCTTTCCAAATCCTCATTTCTTGATATAAATCAAAATTTCAATCAATATAGAATGTATTTCTTATAATTTGTAACATATTTGTAACAAAATGTAGATTATTGTTTCATATTGTTTTTTTTGAGGATTTGGGCGAGGAGAAATGACCTGGGCATAAAAAACAGGCAATGCATGGGTTGGAAGCCTTCTGCATTGCCTGTAATGGAGTATAAGTGTTTAGCGCGTTTTAGTCTTGAAGCTGGTGGTGCATGGCTTCTGCTGCGCGTCGTCCGTCGCCCATGGCGAGAATGACGGTCGCTCCACCGCGCACGATGTCACCGCCTGCATAAATGGTGGGGATGCTGCTCTGCATCTGTTCGTTGACGGCGATGGTATTCTTGCGGCCCAGCTCCAGTCCTTTGACGGACTTGGGCACAATGGGGTTCGGCGATACACCTACGGCTACTACAGCCATGTCGATATCGAGTGTGACAGTAGCACCAGGGATGGGCACAGGACTGCGTCGTCCGCTGGAGTCGGGTTCGCCAAGCTCCATTTGTTGGAGGATGACTTGCTTCACGGCTCCCTTCTCGTCAGCGATGTATTCGAGCGGATTGTGCAGGGTCAGGAATTCGATGCCTTCTTCCTTGGCGTGTTTTACTTCCTCCAGGCGGGCAGGCATTTCGGCCTCGCTACGGCGATAGACGATATATACTTTCTCGGCGCCCAGGCGTTTGGCGGTGCGGCAGGAGTCCATGGCTGTATTTCCGCCGCCCACCACCATGACGCGCTTGGCGGGGTTGATGGGGGTGTCGGTTTCGGGGTTGGAGGCGTCCATCAGGTTGACACGCGTCAGGTACTCGTTGCTCGACATGATGTTCACGCTGTTTTCGCCAGGGATGTTCATAAAGTTGGGCAGGCCGGCACCCGAGGCGATGAATACGCCCTTGTAGCCTTCCTTCTGTAGTTCTTCCACACTTTCTGTCTTGCCGATGATGCAGTCCTTGACGAACTTCACGCCCATCTTCTCGAGGTTGTTGATTTCCACGTCCACAATCTTGTTGGGCAGGCGGAATTCAGGGATACCATATTTCAATACGCCGCCAATCTCGTGCAGGGCTTCGAAGACGGTGACGTCGTAGCCATACTTCACCATGTCGCCTGCAAAGCTCAAGCCGGCAGGGCCCGAACCTACGACGGCCACCTTGATGCCGTTCTTGGGAGCCAGTTCGGGCAGGATGATGTTACCGCTCTCGCGCTCATAATCGGCCACGAAGCGCTCCAGGTTACCGATAGCTACAGCGGGTTCGTTCATCTTCAGGTGGATACACTGGCTTTCGCACTGCTTCTCCTGCGGGCAGACGCGTCCGCAGACGGCAGGCAGCGATGAAGTGTGCTTCAGCACGCGGGCGGCTTCGAGGAACTCGCCGCGCTCCACGTTCTTGATGAACGAAGGAATGTTGATGCTGACGGGGCAGCCTTGCATACACGTCGGGTTGGCGCAATCCAGGCAACGCTTGGCTTCGGTCATGGCCTGTTCTTTGGTATAGCCTGTGTTCACTTCTTCCGTACGGGTTGTGGCGCGATAGACGGGGTCGAGTTCGTTCATCGGGCAGCGGGCAATGGCAGTACGTTCCTTTGGCTTCATGCTTTTGCGCAAGGCCTCACGCCAGGGAGCTTTGCGGTCGAGGAGTTCTTCCATCGGGGTGTTGGCCGTCATGGCTCTTCCTGTGGCGGTCGTTTCGGCCGATGCTTCCTCTTGTGGCGTGGCGTGGCAGACAGAGGCTTCCAGATGGCTCATCTCTTCGCGCTCCACGTCCTTGAACGATCCCATGCGCTTGAACATTTCGTCCCATTCCACCTGGTGGCCGTCGAACTCAGGGCCGTCCACGCAGACGAACTTCGTCTTTCCGCCCACGGTGATGCGGCAGGCACCACACATGCCCGTGCCGTCCACCATGATGGTGTTCAGCGATACGTCGGTCGGAATGTTGTATTTTTGGGTGAGCAGGCAGCAGAATTTCATCATGATGGCAGGGCCAATGGCGAAACATTTGTCCACCTTCTCGCGCTTGATGACGCTCTCGATGCCTTCGGTCACGAGGCCTTTATTGCCATACGAGCCGTCGTCGGTCATGATGATGACTTCGTCCGACGACTTCCGCACTTCATTTTCGAGGATAATCAGGTCCTTGGTGCGGCCGGCCAGGACAGAAATCACACGGTTGCCTGCCTCTTTCAGGGCTTGGATGATGGGCAGCATCGGGGCTACACCCACGCCACCACCGGCACATACCACCGTACCGAAGTTCTCGATGTGTGTGGCTTGTCCCAGCGGACCCACTACGTCGAGGATATAGTCGCCTGCGTTCAGCTGGCACAACTTGGTGGACGAGAGGCCTACTTCCTGCACCACCAGCGTAATGGTGCCCTTCTGTACGTCGGCTCCTGCGATGGTCAGCGGCATGCGTTCGCCCTTGGCGTCCACGCGGACGATGACGAAGTGGCCTGCCTTGCGCGAGCGGGCGATAAGCGGGGCCTCTACTTCGAACTTGAACACTTTCTCCGAAAATTGTTCTTTGCTAATGATTTTGTTCATTATCTATAAATTTTGTTTGTATAATTACGTAATTGCTTTCAGATTGATAGATTTACAAAGATACGGCTTATTTGTTAAAATCAAAGAAAGATGGGCAGAAAGTTTGAGAGTCGAGGAGTTGGGGAGAGGTTTAGAAGCCAAAAAGTTAAGGAGCCAAGCCAATGCCTTGGTGTTCGAAACCTGGCATTGAACTTAACTCCTTAACTTTTGTATGCTGAATTCTAAAATCTCAGCTCTGAAATCTGAGTCTTACTTCGTACGGATCTTATATCCTGACACTCCATAATAGAGGATGAACAGGAAGCACGGCAGGCAGAGCCAGTAGGCTTGCTGGGGGCTGGTTACGTCCTTCAGCCATCCGTAGAGGGTGGGGATGACGGCACCGCCGAACATGGCCATGATGAGCAGCGACGAACCGGCCTTGGTGAACTTGCCCAGGTCGGCCATGGCCAGCGGCCACAAGGCAGGCCACATCAGCGAGCAACCCAGTGCCATGAACGAGATGAAGTAGATGGAAATCTCCTGCGGAGTCAGCACGACGAGCAGCGAGCCGATGACAGCCAAGATGGAGCACACCTTCAGCGCGGCGGCCTGGCTGATGTATTTCGGAATGAAGATGATGCCGCAGATGTAGCCGATGACGATGCCGATGGGGGCAATCCAGGCGTAGTTGGCGGCACCCGGCAGGCCCAGCGAGTTGGCATAATCGACGAGTGTTCCGAGTGAAACGGTTTCAACGCCCACGTAGAGGAACAGGGCGAGGCAACCCAGCAGCAGGTGGGGGAACTGGAAGACGGACGTCTTGCCGGCGGCATAGCTAGATGCGCTGGAAGTGGTGTCGTCCTCGTCTTCACCCTCAGCCTTCACCTCGGGCAGGGGAGCGAAGAAAGCCATGATGCCCAGGGCCACGAAGGCGCAGATGATGATGACGAACGGCTTGTTCAGGTCTTCAATGCCGATGAGGTTCACGTCCTTGCCCAGCAGCCACACGATGAAGATGGACGGGATGGGCCAGGCCAGCTTGTTGCAGATGCCCATGATGCTGATGCGCTTGGCGGCACTCTCCAGCGGGCCCAGGATGGTGATGTAGGGGTTGACGGACGCCTGCAGGTAGGCGTTGGCTGCACCGCTGATGAACGAAGCCAGCAGGAAGAGGCTGAAGCTCTTGTAGTCGGCCGAGAGGATGAACAGGTAGAAGGCCACGGCAAAGATGATGAACGACAGCGACATCGTGCGCTTGTAGCCGATGGCCTTGATGGTCAGTCCGGCAGGATAGCCGAATACGAGGAAGGGGATGAACGTCGCGGCGATAATCAGGTAGGAAGCGGCGTTCGAGATGCCCAGCGAGCCTTGCAGAACGGGTACAAGCAGTGAGTTGATGCCCAGCGCGAAGCCGATGGCGAAGAACATGATGCCGATGAACGTCAGCGGCAATGCGAAACTTTTGTTTTTTGCATTCATGATAAAATAGATTATTGGGTTAGAATTTTATTTAATTGATCATTGAGAATTGAAAATGGAGAATGAGCGCCATCCCTCCATTTTCAATTTTTCAATTCTTCATTTTTCAATCAATGATGTCGAAGCCGCAGTAGGGCACCAGTGCCTTGGGGATGCGGATGCCTTCGGGCGTCTGGTTGTTCTCCAGCAGGGCGGCCACGATGCGCGGCAGGGCCAGTGCGGAGCCGTTCAGCGTGTGGCAAAGCTCGGTCTTCTTCTCCGCCGTGCGGTAGCGGCACTTCAGGCGGTTGGCCTGATAGGTGTCGAAGTTGGACACGGAGCTAACCTCCAGCCAGCGTTTCTGTGCTTCGCTATACACTTCGAAGTCGTAGCAGATGGCAGCCGTGAAGCTCATGTCGCCGCCACAGAGGCGCAGGATGCGGTAGGGCAACTCCAGCTTTTGGAGCAGGCCTTCCACGTGGTCGAGCATCTCCTGATGGCTCTGCTTGGAGTGTTCGGGCTTGTCGATGCGCACCAGCTCTACTTTCGAGAACTCGTGCAGGCGGTTCAGGCCGCGTACGTCCTTGCCGTAGGAGCCTGCCTCGCGGCGGAAGCACTCGGTGTAGGCGCAGTTCTTGATGGGAAGCTGCTTCTCGTCGAGGATGACGTCGCGGTAGATGTTCGTCACGGGCACTTCGGCCGTGGGGATGAGGTAGAGGTCGTCCACCTCGCAGTGGTACATCTGTCCTTCCTTGTCGGGCAGCTGGCCTGTGCCGTAGCCCGAAGCGGCGTTCACCACCGTAGGCGGCATGATTTCAGTGTAGCCCGAAGCGCGAGCCTCGTCGAGGAAGAAGTTGATGAGGGCGCGTTGCAGGCGGGCACCTTTGCCTTTATAGACGGGGAAGCCTGCGCCGGTGATTTTCACGCCCAGGTCGAAGTCGATGATGTCATACTTCTTCGCCAGTTCCCAGTGGGGCAGGGCGTCCTTGGGAAGCTCGGTTTCCATACCGCCCATCTTCACCACGAGGTTGTCCTCGGCCGTAGCGCCTTCGGGCACTTCGTCGTAGGGCACGTTGGGGATGGTGTAGAGCAGCTGTTGCAGGTCCTGTGCGGCCTGGTCCATGTCTGCCTGCAGAGTCTTGTTGGCTTCCTTCAGCTGGCCTACACGAGCTTTGGCCGTTTCGGCCTCGTCCTTCTTGCCTTCCTTCATCAGCTGGCCGATGGACTTGGACAGGGTGTTCACCTCAGCGAGGTTGTTATCGAGTAAAGTCTGTGTACTTCTACGCTTGTTGTTCAGGGCCAATACCTGTTCGATGGCCTCTTTGGCATTCTTGAAATGCTTCTTCTCCAGTCCGCGTACTACCGCGTCTGTGTTTTCAGTGATTTGTTTGATGGTAAGCATATCTTGTTCGGTTAAGAATTATTTCTTTGTTTTCGTGCGGCAAAGGTAACTTATTCTTTCTTAAAAAGAAAGGGATGCAACCGTTTTTTCGATTGCACCCCTTGTCTTTATGTTGTCGGGAAACTATTATGCTTCTGCGCTTTCAGCCGGGATAACAGATACATAGCGTCTGTCTTCGCGACCTACTTTGAACTGTACAGTTCCGTCTACCAAGGCGTAGAGAGTGTGGTCACTGCCCATGCCGATGTTGTTGCCCGGATGGAATTCTGTACCTCTCTGACGAACGATGATGTTGCCTGCCTTGCAAGCTTCGCCACCGAATATCTTAACGCCTAATCTCTTACTTGCTGATTCACGGCCGTTCTTAGAACTACCAACACCTTTTTTATGTGCCATTTCTTCTTACTGTTTTAATTTGATTAAGCTACTACTTCTTTGATTGTCAGTTCCGTAAACTGCTGACGATGACCGTTCAGCTTACGGTAACCTTTTCTTCTCTTCTTGTGGAAAACGAGCACCTTGTCGCCCTTTACCAGCGGAGATACCACTTCGCAAACTACCTTTGCGCCTTCTACCGTCGGCAGGCCTACGGTTACGTTTCCGTCTTTGTCTACCAAAAGAACTTTCTCAAATTCTACTGTCGCACCAGCTTCTGCGTTCTGGATGTGGTGAACGAACAGCTTCTTGCCAGCTTCTGCTTTGAACTGCTGGCCGTTGATTTCTACAATTGCGTACATGCTTATAAATGAACTATATAAGTTAGCTCCGTCGGGTGGTCTCCAATCACTTGGAAAGCTCTTCGTCGAACCCGTTTCGGAATAATCGGGCACAAAATTACTGCTTTCGCGCGAAACGTGCAAATGTTTCTGCAATTATTTCTACTTTCAAAATGACCAGGCTCGTTAAAAGCAATCAGACAATACTATTTATTAACACAGATATTAGCAGTTTCCCATTTATATGTATCAGAACATTTAATATTCAAGACTTGATTTCCTACCTGCATACGGAAATCACCTTTCTCAAGTATCCATTTTCCGTCAGCACCTACAAAAGCAAGATCACTTCCTTTGATAGTCAATGTTACAGTTTTGGTCTCACCTGGCTGTAATTCCACTTTCTTGAATGCGCGCAGCCTGCGATTCTCTGGTGTGAGCGATGCTACCAAATCGCTGCTGAACAACATTACAACTTCTTTACCTGCAATCTTTCCAGTATTTGTAACGTCTATTGTAAATTCCAGTTTTTCGTTTTCAGTAAAAGTATCTTTGTTCACACGCAGATTCCTGTAATCAAAAGTAGTATAACTCAAACCGTAACCGAAAGGCCATTGAACAGAAATTACAGCATCATAATCGTATGCACCTTCCATCTTATCCATTTCCTCGCTTACACGATAATCGTATGTAGTAAGTTCAGCTTGGTTTCTTGGATATGTATATGGCATCTTAGCACTTGGATTTGCATCACCGGCAAGGATATTTGCCAATGCATCTCCACCATAATTACCAGGCAACAAGATATTGATTACACCGTCTGCCAAAGGTTCAATGTCACTTATAATACGTGGACGACCGCCATTTATTACAAGAACAATAGGCTTGCCTGTCGTAGCAAGAGCTTTAACAAGGTTACGCTGGTTTTCAGAGATTGCAAGGTCTGCCAGATTTCCAGGAGTCTCGCAATATGAATTTTCGCCTATACATGCGATGATTACATCTACATTCTTTGCTGCAGCCACAGCTTTTTCTATTTCAGGAGTGCTTTCTTCGTAATACGCTCCTTCGGCAACGTATGTAACTCCTTGTTCTAGGGTTACCAAATCAGCGCCAAACTTGTTGCTTACAGCTTCGTAGATGGTATTATACTCACCTGCAAAACGGTCGGCAAGATGTCCTTGCCATGTATAACTCCATCCGCCGTTAAGGCATCTCATTGAATTTGCATTAGGACCTGTCACGAGGATTTTCTTACCTTTTGCCAATGGTAATATGTTATTATTGTTTTTCAGCAATACTTCCGATTCTTCGGCTGCTCTAAGTGCGATTGCGGCATGTTCCTTACTGCCGAATTTAGGATAATCCTTATAGTCAGTATTAGGTTTTTCAAAAAGTCCCAAACGGTATTTCAGACGGAGAATACGACGTACGGCATCATCAATACGACTCATCGGCACTCTTCCCTCTTCTACCAATTCCTTCAACAGTGTACAGAAATCAAGATTGTAAGGTTCCATAGCCATATCGATACCCGCATTGATGGCAATTTCAATAGCTTCCTTTTTGTTGGCTGCTATTCTTTCACGAGTATATAGGTTATTAATATCCGCCCAGTCGGTAATCAACATTCCGTCCCATTCCAGATCTTCTTTAAGCCATTCTGTGAGTAACTGCCTGTTGGCATGCACAGGCACACCATTAATGGAAGCACTGTTTACCATTATTGTCAGCGCACCAGTTTCTACGCAAGCCTTAAACGGAGCAAAACACTTCTCTCTCAAATCAGATTCTGATATATATGCAGGAGTACGGTCTTTACCAGTACGGGACATGCTGTAACCAAGGTAATGCTTGACAGAAGCAGCTACACGGTCTTCTGAAACATGATTAGGGTCATCTCCCTGAAAACCACGAACAGCCTCACTGCCCATTATGGCATTAACCAGACAGTCCTCCCCATAATTTTCCCAAACACGCGACCAGCGAGGATCTCTTGCCATATCCACCGTTGGTGAATAAGTCCAAGGACAGTTGCTTGCTCGTGTCTCGTATGCAGTTATAACGGCCGACTCGTATGTCAGTTCAGGATTAAAGGATGCACCAAGATTGATATTCTGCGGGAAAAGCGTTCCACCAAGGGTATAAGTAGTACCATGATTCTGATCCAAGCCGTAAATACAAGGAATACCTATTTCCTTCATAGATACTTCCTGAATATAACCGATGATTTCTTTCCATTTCTCACGGCTTTGAGCAACCGGTCCGGGAGCATTCAGTACAGATCCGACCTTGTACTTTCCAATTGCATTTTTTACTTTTTCCTTATCCAGTTTGAACTCTCCGCCCACCACATTGCCAAGAACATCTATTGACAGTTCTGTCATCTGTCCGACCTTTTCTTCCAAGGTCATTCCCGCTAATGTAGCTTCAACCTTCTTCTCTATTTCTGTATCTTTCGTCAAACTGACAGGAGTTGCCGCCTGTACGAAGCAGGCAGCATTTCCTATTATTGACGATACAAATAATATTTTTCTTAAATTCATATTTATCAATCTTTTTCTTGGTAAATAAATTATTCTTCGTAAGTAATTCTATCAACGTAATATCCGAAACCTACACAAAGGAATCCATCTTGCGAATTCAACAAGTCAAGTATCTCATGTGACATAATTATGTCACTAACACCGTCCGCATAAACATCAAACTCAGGGTACCCGGGAAGTTCTGTCCACCATCCGGAAGAGAATCTGATTTTATGATAGCTATCATCAGATTTAATTGAGTAATATACCTTTAATTTTGTTCCTACAGGCAAATTCTTCACATCATTCTGCACCGCATCAAACAACCTGTTTGGATCACCTTCAGGTAAATCCCATGATACATAATGATGTCCATTCCATAATTCAACTTCCAATGGAGAGTCTTTTACCGTAACTGCAAGTTCTGTCTTTATCTCACCATCAATAAAGAAACTAACATTTTCTCCGGATTTGGATATACCTGTCAATACATAATCTCCGTCTGCAATTGCAGGTGAAATGAATGTAAGACGAGTTGAATACTGTTCAACGAATGTAGTGATTGTATTTCCACCCAATGACAACGAAACGACCTTGTCAAGATTCAAACCGGTAATAGTCCACTCAGCATCAGGACGCTTGTTTTCAGGTCCTGCAGTAATCAACGGCTTGGAAGTAACATCCATTGTATTAGCACCGTATCTACTGCCTTCCACATCTATAAATTCCACACGATACTCACCGTCAGACAATTCTGAAGGAATTTTAAATTCAATATAACCATCTGATTCCACGTATGTTATATCAGAGATTTCCACTTCCTGATTAGTTTTAGACTCGGCAATGTTTATCTGCTTTAATGCTACTTTTGCAACCTTTTCAAGATTTGTTCCACTAAGACGTGCCCATCCTCCAGTTGCGACAATACGTTCTGATATTACTTCTTCACTCTGAGGATCTTCAGCCAAAGCTTTTATTTTTACAAGTCCTTCACGGAAAGTTGTCTTTCCTACAGGAGTGGAGACATCAACCCTAAGATGATAAACACCAGCATTAAGATTCATCTCGAGCGTCTTTTCTGTTCCGACTTCTTCACCGTCAAGAGTCCAAACCACAGAAGTGAAATCAGCAGGCGTAGTTGTTACTGTTATTGAAAACAATACATCCCTGTCTATTTCAGAAATAGTTCCCAGTCCACCATTAGCGTCACGCTCCGGAAACGTAGGAGCTATGATACGAGGCTCGTCATCTGCTGTTGCAGTAGAAAATGGCTCTTCTTCACTACAAGATGTAAAAGAGAAACCTGCACCGAGCAATATAAATAATATCCAATATATATTTTTCATTTTAATACGAAATTTAAATTGTTTAGTGTACTAGATTTTTATTCTTTATCCCACCATACAGGAATATTCCAACTGTTAGTTCCACCCATACGGTCCAAAGCTTCCTGATAACCTTCCTTGTTGTAAGAAGACTCAAGTATAGGATAGCACAAACGTACAGGAATGTCGTATCCACCAGTAAGCTTGTCTGCCGCATAACCATATTCTGCAGGAGATTTCAGCTTTGGATATCCTGAACGACGTATGTTAGCCCAACATTCTGACAGATTATGGAAGTGAAGAATCCAAGCCTGAGTATTTATTGCTTCTTTCTTGCCTTCGTCACTAAGAGCAGAAATAGGGTGATTTGCTATATAATCGTTTATATCCTGATCGTCAATTTCGCAATCATAGTTATCAACTAGAAATGCCATCGAAGCCTTAACTCCATTTTCGTAATGCTGCTCAACAGATGTAGCACCTACGTTCCATCCTTTAAGCTTAGCCTCGGCCAATAGGAACTCAACCTCAGCGTATGTCATCACAACACCTGGGTTGTCAGATTTAAGGAAATTCTGGGCCAATTTAGGACGGGTAGCATCCTGTAACCATGGATTTGAGTAATTCGTATTGTCAGGATACCTTTCTTTAAGGTCCGCTATAATTTCACTCCAATATCCATTATCCGGCCATGGTTCATACCAGAATTCACCTGGCTTAGAAGGGTTGAACTGTGCACCCAGTTCCAGCATTTCGTCTGTCAGATCAATACGGTTATTAGGATTTGACTGAGTCAGACCCTTGTCGAAATAACAACGGGTAAGTGCAAAAGTACGAGGGTCGTCATTGTCCTTCAAAGTATTGAAGAAAGTAGAACAGATATAAGTCTGATTATTTGCAGGGTCATTACCAAAATACAACTGTGACAAAGCGTTACGTCTGTAATCTGTATATGCTTCCTGACCAAAATTGAATGTAAGCTCCATATATTCAATCAATGCGTTATCATCAGCACTTGTCATATAGCCGGCAGGATCTGTAAATGCCTTTTCAAACTCTTCCTGCGCCTTCTGTGGAGAAACATCAGATATACGCATAGCATAACGCATACGAAGAGAATTTGCTAGCTTTTTCCATTTTCTTATATCTCCATTAAATATCACATCACCTGTGATTTCATCTTTCTTATCGTCTAAAGCGGCAGCGGCTTCAGTCAGTTCTGTAAAGAAACTGTTGTAGATTTCCTCTTGTGTATCATAACGTGGACTTGTTATACCACTGATAAAACCTCTGGCTGCCTCTGAGTATGGGGCATCACCGTATGTATCTGTTATGATAGACATAAGATATACTTTGTAAATCACAGCAGCGGCATGTATGTTCACTTTGTTCTCGTCACCTTCTGTCTTTACCTCAGCATCTACAAGATTCTTGATTCCTGTAGTATAAAGATTTGTCCAAAAACGATTCATTTCGTTATTGTCAATTTTGTGCTGACCTCCGTAGTTTGTTGTATTCCAACATCCCATAAGCTGCTGCGTAAAGGCACCTATATAGCTTCGGTATATTTCTATCATTCCAAGGTCGCCGTATGTCTGTAGTTCGGCAAAAGTCAACTGTGAATTTGGGTCAATATTTTCAGCTTTCGACGGGTCTGTATTCATGTCATTCATGTATTCATCACTGCAAGCTGTAAAAGCAAGTGCTAATGCCATGCACATTGCTGTTTTTATATATGATTTGTAACGTTTCATTGTGTATTTCTTTTTGAAATGATTTAGGATTAATTAGAACTTAACGTTGACATTGAAACCATAGCTTTTACGTGAAGGCAATGAGCCATATTCCATACCCATACCTGTAGTATTGTTATAGTTCGAATCAGGATCGATATTAGGAATATTTTTCCAAACGATAAACGGATTACGTGCAACGAAAGACACTGTCAATCCTTGAACCTTATTCTTCAACCATGTCTTTGGTAACGAATAGCTCAATGTGATTTCACGACATTTGATATACGAGTTATCATAAACGAACATTGACGGTGCATAACGGCTGATATTCATCCAATAATCCTCAGGATTTACGTAAATATCGTTAGGACGATATGTTCCGTCACCATTGTCTATTACACCTGGGGCAATGAAACCGCCTGTAGGTGTCCAGTTTGCTTCGCTGATACCAAGAGCCTTACGCTGTTCTTCTGATTTATACCATTCTTCGCGTCCTTCCAATGTTTCCAATGCTTTACCGGATTCGTATGCGGCACGGGCAGACATTGAATACAAATCGGCGCCAACCTTAATATCGAATACAGCAGCAAGAGAAACATTCTTGTATGTGAAGTTCGTTACTACACCACCTGTCCAATCCCATGAAGCGTTACCCAAAATATGATTGCTATTGTCGTATTGTGGCAAACCGGTGCTTGGATTAATCAAGATATCACCATTTTCATTGCGTTTGAAATCAGGACCAATGATAGAACCATAATTTTCTCCTACTACAGCTGCTACCTGAACATCCTGCCATGTAGCCTTTTCCAGCTCGAACAAATCAATACCGTCAACCAACTCCTTAACCTTGTTATTGTTCTTAGAGAAGTTGATGTTCAAGTCCCATGAAAAGTCCTTTGTCTGGATAGGACGAGTGTTCAAAGCTATTTCAATACCGTTATTCTGGATTTCTCCAGCGTTAATCATACGATATGTATAACCGGAAGCCCATGAACTCGCCATCGCCATAATCTGGTTTTTACTAGTCTGATTATAATAAGTAAAATCCAAACCAATACGGTTATTCAGGAATTTCAATTCCAATCCCATTTCGTATGAATTGGTTCTTGTAGGCTTTAAATCACGATTAGGGATAGTACTGTTACTGATAGAACCTAAAGTATATCCTGGATAAGTAAATTTAGATTTCGTATATACCAGTCCCAACTGATAAGGATCTGTATCGCTACCAACCTGCGCCCAAGAAACACGTAGTTTACCGTAAGGCAGAAGATTGTGATTCTTGATAAGTTCAGAGAATACAAAGCTACCTGAGAATGAAGGATAGATATATGTATTGTTATTCAAAGGCAATGTGGAAGAACGGTCTCCGCGCAATGTAGCATCAAGATATATCAGGTGTCTCCATCCTACATTTACTGCACCATAAATAGAATTTATCTGCTTTCTGTAATAATTCTGTTCCACACTTGTTTCATTAAAGCTCATGAGCGCCACAGTTTCACGTATCTTCATATCCTGAGCTGTAGTGATTGTAGTCTCATTATTCACTTTATACAAGTTGGCACCCAATGTCGCATTGAAATCGAAATCCCCCCAGGAGTTGTTATATAGAGCCAACATTTCGAAGTTGTACATACGGTTTCTGAAATTGCTTATCTGCAATCTGCCTGCTTCATAGCCAGGAGTAGTAGGAGCCTTGAAATCCTCAAACTTAAACCAGTTGAATTCAGCTCCAATAGTACCTTGAAGCTTAAAATGGTCAGCAACGTTCCATATTGCCTTACCATTGAAACGGAACTGGTCTTTATCAGATTGGTTCGAGTTTTTGTAAACATCCCAGTAAGGGTTTACATTATATGGATCCAAACCATTCCAATTAGAGTATTCACCATTTGCATCCTGATATGTTTTCAGCCATTCCTGATCGTATGTAGTGGCAAGAGTCATAAGGTTTTTACCGACATTACCTTTGCTGTCGCCAAGAGCCGGACGGTTCTTTACCGATTCGCGTGTATAGTTTGTACTGAAATCCAGATCTACTTTTCCCATACTCGTATTGGCACGCAAATTGAATATGTTACGGCTCATATTGGTATTAGGAACTATATCTTTATTACGCATATCGGTGTAAGTGAAACGTACTCCCGACTTTCCATGACTTGAGTTTAAAGTCAATGTATTTGTTGCAGTCAAACCTGTACGGAAGAAACCTGATACATTATCAGGAATTATCAAATACGGACGCGAAACACCATCAAAATAATCCAGCATATTTGAACCGTCGGCTTTTGGTCCCCAACTCTTATTTGTGTTTGCAACAGCATTTATACTGTAAGTGCCATCACTACCCATACCATATATTTGCTGAACTTCGTTCCATTTAGCAAGTTGAGTTTCAAATGTCATTGTACCATTATACTCAACACTCATACGTTCACCATCCTTACCGCTAGCCTTCTTTGTTGTGATAAGAATTACACCGTGACTGGCACGGCTCCCATACAACGCTGAAGCAGCAGGACCTTTAAGAACAGACATATTCTCTATATCATCAGGGTTAATGCTTGAAATACCGTCACCCAAGTCATAACCTCCTTCCGTACCGGCACTGCCATAGTTTGTATTATCCAAAGGTACTCCATCAATGACATACAGAGGTTGGTTGTTTCCTGTCATTTCTGTATTACCACGCAAAAGCACACGTGTAGAGCCTGAAGGACCACCTGCAGTCTGACTGACAACCAGACCTGGAACACGACCAGCCATAGAGTTAATCACATTAGTCTCCTTAGCTTTTGTCAAAGCCTCTCCCTTAACTTCATCAACACCATAACCAAGTGCCTTACGTTCACGTTTGATACCCAATGCGGTAACAACGACCTCACTCAAAACCTTGCTGTCTTCCTCTAGGGTGATATCCAGTGGTGCAGTACCAACTTTTACTTCTTTTGTTTTGTAGCCTACAAAACTTATAACCAGTGTAGCACCCTGTTGCACATTCAAGACAAAATTACCATCCATATCGGTAATGGTTCCGTTGGTAGTACCTTTTTCAACAATAGAAGCACCGATTATAGCTCCCATAGCATCTTTGACATTACCTGACACTTGTCGGCTTTGTTGCATTACTGAAAGATTATTTTCCGTAACCCCAGCATTCAACTGCGGCATTCCTCCAAAAAGGGATAGAAACAATGTACCGCAATACAATGTGTACTTGTAGTTTAATCTTCTCATAAGTTTTTAATAAGTAATAGTATTAAAATTAATTATATATTTTCACCCAATCGATGAACATCTGGGCTTTTTCTCCATCTTTCAATGCTGTAATTTGTGCCGGATCTGTTATACCGGGAAAGTCACCACCTACAGCCAAATTGAACAAGAAATAAAATTTATCGTTAAAGTATTCAAAACGACCACTGTCCGGTCCGATATTAAAAGTTTTGATCAGTATATCATCAACCTTTACAATAAGTTCATTTTCATTCCACTCCAGAGAATATACATGATAGTTGCCATCCTGAAGACTTTTTTCCATAGTCTTAGTCTGGAAAATCTGCTCATGTCCTTCAACATCAGGACCATAATGAATTGCCGAATTTATGTATGCTTCTGTTGTATTATTGGCTATACCGGCTTTTTCTCCCATCTCCATAATATCGATTTCACCACAAGCAGGCCATTCCTTGTCGTTGTCTCCCATCATCCAGAATGCCGGCCATAATCCATTAGCCGTTTTGGGAAGTTTTATACTTGATTCCACTTTCCCATACTGAAAACTTTTCTTGCCTTTGCTGTTTACACGACCAGAATAAAATTTATCTCCTTCTCTCTTGGCAGTCAAAACAAGCACTGTCTTGTCACCGTCTTTCCCGACACTTACACACTCTTCAATATATTCCTGAAGTTCATTGTTCACCCACCCAGGCTCATGAGTCTCTTTTGTCCAAACAGAATTATCAAATGTGTTGAAATCTTCTGTAAACACAAGTTTCCACTGTTTCGAGGGTTCATCTTCTTCTCCTGGTTGCTCATCAGGCAGCTCAGGTTCCTCCTCCTGTCCTTCATTATCATCTTTGATTTCCTCTTCCGGATTATCAGGCTTTACCGGTTCATTATTTGTCGAACACGATTGCAGATTTACTCCAAAAAAGAATAATAGAAATAAAATTACTGTTTTCATTAGCGATAGTTTTTTGGTTAAACATTATGTATTTTCACTTTCTCTTTTACTGTTAACTAAAGATTACATTCAGCTTCCAAGCTGTTGGCAAAATTGGGTATAATCCTGTTTTTCAGGGTTTGAATGCTGACAGAAAAGGGTTGAAATCTATCATTTTTGCTTTTTAACCAAGAAAACATATAAAAATCGGGCTGACAAATCAATAAATGTTCATAAATAAGACATTATTGATTTGTCAGCCCGTAATATAAATATAGAACTATCTATTAGTTTTGCTCCAGAAACTTGCTTGGTGATATACCAAATTGTTTCTTGAACAATATACTGAAATATTTAGAATTCACAAATCCGGTTTCAGCGGCTACATCTGCCACAGGCTTTCCTTGTTTCAACAGTTCTGCCGCCCTCTGAAGGCGAATCAGACGTATGAAGTCCTGCGGTGCCTTTCCTGTAAGTGATTTCAAACGGTTGTAGAACAAGGTACGGCTCATAGCCATTTCCTGGCACAATTGGTTAACCTCAAATCCGCAACCTATAGGGTTTAGTGGGATTTTGCTTGCAAAGCGACAAAATTCATTTTATTGTACATATTTCTTGCACAACAGAAATGTCGCAGACACAAAATCCCCTTACCCCATAAAGCGACTTGAGGTAATACGCTGGTTTAACCAGAAAAGCATGGTCTTTAACCAAAGTCTGTCTTGAACAGGTTGGCATAAGCATTGTTGTCTGAGTAAATATTCAATACATGCCTACGTGATGTCTTAATCCATTTCGCAGGAACAGAGATGAACTTGAAAACAAAGGTCTTGATTCTGCTGGTGGCACGCAATCCAAATTCATGGGTTTTCAATCTCTGCATAATAGCTTTGTAGAAGTTTCTGATGAGAGCTGTCATAAGCAGGAATACAGTATTCTGTGCCATGAACGATTTTGGCAATCGATTCCAGCCAAAGCCATTGTTCATGTCATCGAAGATGCGTTCCTTGCCACCACGAAGATTGTAGAATTCCACGATGTCTCTTGCACTCGACTTGTAATCGTTAGTCAGTATACATCTGTAGGTATATTCGCCTTCCCAAATGTCAAGGTCTCCATCTATTCGCCTTTGTCTCTGTATGACAAGACGATACGGTTTTCCTTTCCATTTCTCAACAAGGATGGAATTCAGCTCAAATTCAATACCGTTGATTTCAACAGTTTTCCATCCAGTCAAGGCAAACATGGAATCGTAGAAGGAAGAGCATCTGTTGGCACGAATATAAAAATGCCTGCAATGAGCCTCTACCATATCTACGATTTCCTCCGAGCATGAGCCGCAATCCATGCGGGCACGGGATATATATACTTCTGATGCCTCCAGTCGCTTGAAGATTCTTTCCAAAGTCTCTCTTTGGTTGAAGCGCACGTTTGTGTTGCCGTCTCTATTTTCAATACCGACAATCATGTCGTTAATGACTGCCACACCTGGACTATAGCCCAGGAACTTCTTGTAGGTTGGTTTTGCATCATGCTTCTCTGTTTCAATGAACTGATGGTCAAAGTCAAAATCATACTCTTGACCGGATTTCAATTGACCAGTAGCAAGCAGGGCTTTGATCAATAAGCAGTTCATCTTGTCTGCAGTATTGAAATCATAGGAGTTGCCAGAAGCAGATTTATAGGTGATGTTCTTACAAGTCAGTTCTTCGATAGCACGCAATATGGTGTCTGCGCTGCAAGTGCGAAGAGTTGGATGAAGAGACAAATGTTTCATCAAGTGAGTTGTAACATCCTCAATACATGAGCCGCCACAAAGATATACGCACATCAGAGAGCGTAGAATTTCGCTATATTGATAACCAAACATAGTGCATCTCAATCCCAAGGTGGAATCTATGGTTTGAGCTAAAAGAGCATCAAATTGCTCCATAATAGAAAAAATTCCTCCAAAAGGAGTGAGTTTCTCAGATTTTATTTGTATCTTTGCCATGTCATATTAGAGTTTTGCTTGTCTTCTTTTCGCAACACTAAGGTAAGTGAAAATTCTGACATGGCAAAATCCTGGGCAACTTTTTGTTGCTCAGGCACTTATAAATAATGTTAAACTATAGTGTTGCGGAATTAAGGGTTAATATTAAATTCTTCATCATCCATATTATCCATGACGAGTTGTGTTGCATGCTTAATAAAATTCAAATCATCCTCTGATACCGGTACTGTATCATTCTGAACATTGCCCTCGTCTGTTTGCCGTATTTCATCATCATTGTTCAAAGTATCAGTGCCAACAGTTTCATTTTTCTCTATTTGCGCCACCACATTTTTCAGAACATATTCACGAAGATGATTTCTGGTTTCGAGAATACTATGAACCTTCAATCTTAAAATTTCTGCACTGAAAGGTTTAGGAATATAGTCGTCCGCTCCACTTTTCAGACCGGTAACCATGGCATCATGGGTTACCTTGGCAGTAAGCAATATAAACGGTATGCCGGATGTTTGTGGATTTTCCTTTACTATACGACAAAGCTCGTCACCCTGGATACCAGGCATCATAACATCCGACAGAATAAGATCCGGATATTCTTCTGCCAAACATTCCAAAGCCTTACTTCCATCAGATACATCTATAACCCGATAATCACGTTCAAAAATCTTCTTTAAATAACAGCGTAGTTCATCATTATCCTCGACTATAAGCAATGTATCCAAAGATTCTTTAATATTTTCAGAATCATCACCAATATACTCAGTTCTATTTTCTATAACCGGAGATATCTGTTTATGTATAACATTATTATCAAAAGAAGAATCAATATCAGCATTGCGTAACGTAACATAGAACGTACTGCCCTTGTTTACTTCAGATTTGTATGAAATTTTGCCATGCATCATATTCACCAAACGCTGTACCTGCAACAGCCCGAATCCTGTGCCGGGTTCGTTTGTCTGTCTTGCATTAACAGCACGATAAACATTCTTGAACAGCTGTCTGCCGGCATCAGCCGGAATGCCAATACCTGTGTCTTGAACCTCTATAACTACATTCTTTTTATCAGATAAAAGTGACAGGCTGATTGTCCCATTTGCCAAGGTATATTTGCAAGCATTCGAAATAAGATTGTCAAGCAACATTTCCATCATCTGCTCATCTGCCATTGCAAACACATCATGTTCAGGCAAAGATATCTTTATATGCAATTGTTTCTTATCACAATATGACTGGAAGCTTACACATTCCTTCACTAACAAATCGTTGATATTTACAGGTTTAAGAGTTACATTTTTCTTATTTGTATCTATTTTCTCAAACTCAAGCAATTGACCTACAAGCGCATGTAGTTTACGTGTATTATTACGCGCAGTTTCCAACAAGTAACTTACATCATCCGAAAGGTCTTTTTTCTTACTAAGGTCTTCCAAAGGAGCCATGATAAGTGTTACAGGAGTCCGTATATCGTGTGCTGTCTCTACAAAGAACTTTATTTTGTCCTCATTATGTCTTTTTTGAAGCTGATTACTCTTATATCTAAGTATGAAATAAAATATACCGAAAACTAATGACAAATATATTATCCATGCATACCATGAATTCCACCACGGCTGATCAATGTTTATTGAAAGCGAAGCTTCTGAAATGATTTCTCCATTACTTTTTCTCAAACTTCTGACTTTTAATGTGTACATTCCCGGCGATACATTAGTATATCTGACAGTTCCATTCGAATACACCGCACTCCATGATTTTTCATATCCTTCAAGAATATACTGATAAGCTATATCATGCTGAAAACGATAATTTATTGACTCAAAAGTAACAGAAAATGAATTATAACTGTAATCAAGATCAACTTTCTTATCCATGAGCATAGCATAAATGGACGGACGCATCTGTATTTCCTTCTCAGGAGAGATATACTCCAATTTTAAATCTGTTATCCTGACAGGCGCGTCGTATTCCTCAACAGCCATCGCGCCAGGAGTTATAAAAATAGCCCCATAAGTACTTCCATAAGCAAACCTACCATCAGAAAGTTTGATACATGCCGATTTATTATATGTCTTATCTGTATCATGAATATAATTCAGATTTGAAACCTTCAGGCCATTTACAACGGCAAGACCTTTACCTGTGCTTGCCCAAATACGACCTTTATTATCACGTTGCAAGCTATATATGTCATCGGACAGCAAGCCTTCTTTAGTGGTAATGATCTTTACATCACCTGAATTCATATCATACAGATTCAGACCACCTCCTTCAGTGCCAAGCCATACAGTACCGTCACCATTAAACAACATTGAAATGATATAAGCACTGACATTCTTATCATTGAACTCAGAGGTTGTGGCATAACGTCTGAACTGAGATGTATATTTTTCTACAATACAAAAACCATTTACTGTAGCAACGGCCATTCTCAAAGAATCAACTTCTTCTATGGAATGAACCCAGTTTATATCAAACTCATTTTTACGTTTTCCTTGTTTGTCGGCTATAATTAAATTTCCGTCAAGTCCCCCAATCCAAAGATCTCCGTCCTTGTCCTCCTTCACCGAGAAAATATAATTTGTAGTAAGTCCTTCCGGCTTCTGGGTAAGATGTCTTATCACACGCCCGTCTTTATCTATCAGATACAAACCGTCTCCATAAGTTCCAGCCCAGATATTTCCATCGCCTGAACTACATAAATCTACTATTACAATAGATTTTAATATATGTTTCCAACGATGATCTGACTTATTCCTAATACTTATACCATCATCCGTGGCAAACCACAAATCATAATTTATATTCTCCTCTATATCATTCACATTATTATTTACCAACGACTGCGGATTTCCCCGTTCATGTGTCATTATATTGATAGGATACTTCAAAGAAATAGCCACAGACACTCCACCAGTGTAACTGCCTATCCATATATTATCCTGAAAGTCTTTGGTTACGGCATAGATTCCATTGCCACGTAAAAAGAACTCCCCACTATCCTCTGTATTTACAAACAACTTTGTTTCTGAGGTATGTTTGTCCACAAAATATACTCCACCACCGTCTATTCCAACAAGTATTCTGTTATTGTCATAAGGAGTAATGGCGCGAATAGGATTAAAAAAAGACAGATGTTGACCTTTTATACGATGTAATGAATAATTTCCGAGATCCAGAGTCCACAATCCGCTGTTGAAAGTACCAATCCACAACTTATTTTCAGACTTATCGAAATAAAGACTTTGTACATTTTTATCTTCAACAAGTTGATTTGAAACAGAATCTTCCCTACATGATAAACGAAAAACTCCATTCGATGTACCAACAAATAAAGAATCACACAAACATGCTATATCATTTATATAATTGTCTTCTAAAACGCAACATAAAGCACCGTCTGACTTTTTTGAATATAATCCTCTACTCAATCCAAACCAAAGCGTTCCATTTTCATCTGAAAATATTTTATTAAGAATAATTTCCCCCTCAATATACTCGCCCAAAAACAAATACAACTCAAAGCTGTCCGTATTCGGTTGATATTTATATATTCTCCCGGTATGATCGTATGCCAAAAGTCCCAGTTTATTATCAAAATAAAGCCTGATTATTCTCCCTGCCAAATCACCATAATAGTAATTGGCAGACAATGAATAATTCTTTACTGTACGACCATTATATCTGTCCACTCCAGTTCTGGTTGAAATCCACATCACATTGTCATTATCCTCAACTATCGAGAATACTCTTTCGCTACTCAATCCATCAGTGCGCCCGATGTGACGAACACTAAACATACCGTCAAACGATTCGGCATATAAAGCAGAAATAGACAACACAAAAGATATGACTAATAAGATATATTTTAAATTTATCTTCATATATTAAATCAACGGACACTTACATCCTTAAATTTCACAAAGGCTAATGTGATACAAATATAGTGAAAATATATCAAATACTATATTTAGTTAACCTATTTCTAGCATTTCTACTTCTTTTTCAGCCTTGTAGCTCCGGACGGCTTGTTTCTTCGTTTTTCGCTTGTCCCTCCTGATGACGACTTCCGGCCTCTCGCCGGTACTGTTCCCCCTGTTTGTTATAATATCCCTTTTTCCTGCCTGCTGATGCAAATATAGGGGCTTTCTGTGGGGCGGCCAAAAACGTAGCATCTGTAATCTTTAAAAATCTGTTAACGAGACGGGTGTTTCGTGTTAATAAAACTAACGCGCTGTTTTGCGGGGCGTAAAGCGGTGCTTTCGTGCGCGTAAAGTGGTGTTTTGCCGGGCGAAAATCTTACACCTGACAAATGACAATTAATGATTTGTCAGAATGACGGTATTATGAAGAAAAAGTGGAAAGTGAAAATTATTATATATAAAATATATTTACATATATTTGGCTTCTCCTTTGTCCGCAGAGTGGGGAATGAGAAACGGAAATTTGCTAATTGTCATTTGTCAGGTGTAAGATTTTGTTGGAGGCTGATGAAAAAACTGGGCGGAAGCTCTTGCACAAATCAAACAGAATACATATCTTTGCGATATCAAAATGATATCACTTTAAAACAATGCGTATGGAAACAAAGGAAATGAATTTCAAAGGTTTTAAGATGAACGGATTCCTGGCCCTGTTCCTCTTCCTGTTTGTGTGGGCGGGTGCCACGGTGTGGTGCTTCGTGGCGGGCGGCGTGCTGCTCTATGTGCTGGGAGCGGTGATGTCCGTGCTGTGGATTGTCCTGAACTGCGGCTACATGATGCTGGAGCCCAACGAGGCGCGGGCCATGGTGTTCTTCGGTCGGTATAAGGGGACGTTCCGCGAGACGGGCTTCTTCTGGGTGAACCCCTTCATGGAGGCCAAGAAGCTGTCGCTGCGTGCACGCAACCTCGACGTGGAGCCCATCAAGGTGAACGACAAGATTGGCAACCCCGTGCTGATAGGCCTCGTGCTGGTGTGGCGGCTGAAGGACACGTACAAGGCGATGTTCGAAATCGACTCGCAGACCATGGCCAGTGCGGGCACCACGTCGAGTGACGGCAAGGCGGTGAACATGGGCAACGCCGTGGCCAATCGCATGAACGCCTTCGAGAACTTCGTGAAGATTCAGAGCGACGCCGCCCTGCGCCAGGTGGCCGGGCAGTATGCCTACGACGACAACGAGGGCGCCGACGGCGAACTGACCCTCCGCTCGGGCGGCGAGGAAATCAACGACCAGCTGGAGCAGAAGCTCAACGAGCGCCTGGCCATGGCGGGCATCGAGGTGCTGGAAGCCCGCATCAACTACCTGGCCTATGCGCCCGAGATTGCGGCCGTGATGCTGCGCCGCCAGCAGGCGTCGGCCATCATCAGTGCCCGCGAGAAGATTGTCGAAGGGGCCGTGTCGATGGTCCACATGGCGCTGGACAAGCTCTCGAAGGACGAAATCGTGGAGCTGGACGAAGAGAAGAAGGCGGCCATGGTGAGCAACCTGCTCGTGGTGCTCTGTGCCGACGAGGCTGCCCAGCCGGTGGTGAATACGGGGACGCTGAACCATTAATCTCTTAAAACACGGAAGCGTTATGTTCGGATTCAATCAAGGCAGTGAAGTGGTCTATCAGTGCAGCACCCGCCTGACGGCCGGCTCCGGCATCGGAGTGGGGGTGTTCATCGCGCTGGTGTTTGCCTGGATACTCGGCCGCAACTGGCTGCTGATGGACAAGGGCAACCTTTGGATGATTGCCGTCTTCATGCTGGTGGGCGTGCTCATCGCCCTGCGGGGCGTCTACCTCTATTGCCGTCCGCGTGTGGAGACGAGACACATCGTGGTGGGCAACCTGACGCACCGCCTCTACCTGCGCAACAAGCCCCTCTTCGTGCTCTTTACCGGCGGCGTGTATGCGCTGGTGGTGGTAGGGGTGACGCTCGTCTTCGACCTGATAGAGTGGGCGGTGGAAGGCTTCGACGCTGCCGTATGGGCCGACCGCTTCCGTCTGCGCAACCTGATGATTGTGGCGCTGGCCTTTGTGGGCGGCGCGCTGAAGTATTACCTGGATTATTACTATTACAGCCGTTGGCTGAAGAACAATGGATAATTGATAATGGACAATGGATAATTGGAAGATTACGATATGGGCTTTGTTCTTCCTGCTGGGCGGAAGTGCCTTGAAGGGATGGGCGCAGGACGACCGTCGGGCACGTGCGGAGCGCATCTATGAACACCTCATCGAAGGCCGTGGCGACAGCATCTATGCCGCCCTCAACGACGAGGCGCAGCGACAGCTCTCGCCCGCCGTGTTTGCCGACACCTGGCGCCAGCTGACGGGCCAGTTCGGCGCATTGCAGTCGGCCGGAGCCTGGACGCAGGAAGCCGTGCAGGGCGTGGAGCTGTGCCGCCGCGACCTGACCTTCGAACGCTACCGCCTGCGCTAGGACTCCCCCCCCCCCCAAGATCTCCCCTCTTCCCCTACCCGACGTTTTCCCGTTCTTGCCCTTTCTTTTATCCCCATCTAGTTGTTTAAAAGAAAAAGGAACACCATCCGCGTGGTGCCCGCCCCCGAACCTGCCGGAGCGCCTGCCGTGGCCTTCGACCGCACGCTGATGGAAGAGCGCGACACCGTGGTGGTGACCGACGGCTACCGCCTGCCCGCCACGCTGACCCTGCCCCGCCTGAAGGAGGAGGGCCGACGGGTGCCCTGCGTGGTGCTGGTACACGGCTCGGGCCCCAACGACCGCGACGAGACCATAGGCCCCAACAAACCCTTCCGCGACCTGGCCTGGCTGCTGGCCTACCGCGGCATCGCCACCCTGCGCTACGACAAGCGCACGAAGGTCTACGGGGCCGATTGCGTGCCGCAGGGCCGCCGGCTGGACATGGATGTGGAGACGGTGGACGATGCCCTCTCGGCCGTCCGTCTGGCAGCCGGCCTGCCTCAGGTGGCGGCCGACAGTGTCTTTGTCCTCGGCCACAGTCAGGGCGGTATGATGGCTCCGCGCATCGCCAGGCGTTCGCCGCAGGTGGCAGGCATCATCATCGTGGCCGGACCTGCCCGTCCCTTCGAGGACCTGCTGGTGGAGCAGTCGGAATACCTCGCCTCGCTGACCACGCCCAGCGAACAGACGCGCGCCCAGCTGGACGAGCTGAAGCGGCAGGTGGCCAACGTGAAGAGCCTGGGCACGCCCGCCTTCAGCGACACCATCGCCCTGCCGCTGGGCCTGCCTAAGGGGTATTGGGAATTTCTGCGCGCCTATCGCCCCGTGGAAGTGGCCGCAAGCTTGGATTGCCCCTTGCTGGTGCTTCAGGGCGAGCGCGACTATCAGGTCACCATGCAGGACTACGGCCTGTGGCTCATGGGCCTGCTCACCCGTCCCAAGGCGCAGCTCAAGTCCTATCCCGCGCTGAACCACCTGTTGCAGGAAGGCAAGGGCAAGTCCACCCCGCTGGAGTATAACGAGGCGCGCCCCGTACCCTCCTACGTGGCCGACGACGTGGCCGGCTTCATCCGCGGCAGGGATGTGCGTTGATTGTTGTTTGTCTGGTAAAAATACGTATAGAGAAAAGTGGCAACAAAGAAAGAAAATACAACCAAGAGTTTTGTCCTGCGCGTGGACGCCGCCACGATGGATGCCATCGAGAAGTGGGCGGCCGACGAGTTCCGCAGCACCAACGGCCAGCTCCAGTGGATCATCAACGAGGCCCTGCGCAAGAGCGGGCGGCTGAAGGAGGCGAAGAAGCGTCCGGCCGATGAGGACCCCGTAGACGGAGCGGAAGACAAGACTCCCGATAAAGAATAAGACGATGGGAATGATGAAAAGACAGATGATATTATGGATGGCAATGCTCTGCCTGGTGCTGGGTGTGGAAGCCCAGCCGGTGGCCCGCACAGACTGGTCACGAGACTTGGACTCGCTGGCCCGATGGCTGCCCCAGCGGCACTACGACTTCTTTACCGTCCGTAGTCGAGCCGATTTCGACCGAGGTATTGAGGCCTGGAAACGCCGGAGCCGCAACGGGTTGTCCGACCTGCAGATGGCCTTGGGGCTGCAGCAGTGGATTGCCACCTTCGGCGACCTGCACACCAACCTGAACTTCACCCCTCTGCTCGACCGCAACCGCCTGTTGCCCCTGGGCCTGAGGTGGATGGCCGATGGCTTGTACGTCGTTACCGCTCCCGTGGGGCAGGAAGCCATGTTGGGTTGTCGGTTGGTGGAGCTGAACGGCACTGCTGCCGAAGTGGTGGCCGACAGCCTGGGCACCCTCTTCTCGGCCGACAACGAGGCGGTGCGCAAGACGATGGTGCCCAATTACCTGTGCTTCGTCCAACTGCTGGAACACTTCGGATTCGTGTCGGACGGTCGCGTCACGCTCAAGCTGGCTTCAGCCGATGGCAGCCTGCAGGAACACGAGCTGACGCCCGGCTCCATAGACCCCAAGCGGTTGGCCATCTTCCGCCCGAGCAGTTTCCCTCTCTGCTATCGGAATGCCCGCACCCTTTTTACCCTGCACTACGAGGCGGCGGACAGCCTCCTCTACATCCAGTACAACAAGTGTTGGAGCAGGGAGCTGGAAGAAGCCAATGGCAACAAGTCGGTAGCCTCCCGCCTGCCTTCGTTTGCCGCGCTGGAGGACAGTGTGTTCGCCACGCTCCGCCATCGGCCTGTCAGCAGGCTGGTGTGGGATGTCCGCTTCAATGGGGGCGGCAATTCGCAGCCGGGCACCCGTCTGGCTGAAAAGTTGGCCGACTTCATGCATCGGATGGACAACCCGCCCCGCGTTTATGTGGTGTTGGGGGCGGCCACCTTCTCGTCCGCCATTCTGAATGCGCTGGACTTCAAGCGCCTGTTGGGTGCCTGCTGGGTGGGAGAGGAAACCTCCGGCAAGCCCAACCATCTGGGCGAAGTGCGCAGCTTCACCCTGCCCGCTTCGGGCCTGCAGGTGCAATACTCCACCAAGTATTTCAAGAACGTGGACGAAGAGGTCGATACGCTGGTGCCCGACGTGCACATCCCGATGACTTTCGACGATTATCGGCAGGGAGTGGACCCTGTCTATGAGTGGATTAAAAAACAATGACGATTATGATACGAATCAAGTCTTTCAATCTGTTTGGTGTGAACTTGGGTCCTTTCTCGGCCCACGATTGTCCCGATGTACATTTCCGCCCCGCCGTTGTCGATTGGGTGATGGAAGGCGTGGCCCTGCTTCTGGTTGTGCTGGGCTGGGTGGGCGTGCTTTGGCAGTATACCACGCAGGGCGGACAGGCGGATGGCAATATGTGGGTATCGGCCCTCCTGTCGACGCTCGTGTTCGCGCTGATGGTGACGGGTGCCCGCCTGCCCGTGCGCTTCATCCGCTTCCCTGTGCGCGTGAATGCTCGCAACGTAGGGCAGCAATACGTGTGCGTAGTGCGTCTCCTGCGGGCGTTCAACGTCTGCATCAGCCTGCTCTTTGCCGTCGGCCCCTGGACCGACCATCATCTGTGGGCACGCATCGCCTGCCTGGCCGCGCTGGTGCTGATGGCCCTCTCTCTGGCCGTCTATTACGTTGTGACCCTGCGGCTGAAGTGATGTAAATATGTTTTATCGCTCCGAATCGGAGGCCCGCACTCCCGCCTTCGCCCGCCGACCGGATGGAGCAGTTTCTTCCAGTGTTGATTATCAGGCATTTGCAAACTTTCTGGCGTCTCTCTCGAAGACTCTAGGGAGTCGTGGCTCGACACTCTAGGGAGTTATGGCCGATGACTCTAAGGAGTCTTGACCCATGACTCTAGGGAGTCTTGACGGGTGATTTCGGGGTCTGAATGTTGTGTAAAGATGATTTACCGTTCGGCTCGGTCTCGGTGTGTGTGGAGAAGGGGGGGCACGCACAGCTGCGCTTGACAAATTGGGAATAATCTTCCTCAATACCTCAAACCTCATGCCTAATACCTAAAACTGACTATTCCCCTCCTCATAATACCTTTTTTTAGGTATTGCCCCCTTTGAACTGTCCCCGTACCTTTGCGCCAACAAAAATTATAAAAAATAAGTGAAATGAAACAAAAGGTATGGGGCCTGTCATTGGGCCTGATGCTCTGTACAGGAGCACTTTACGCCGACGAGGGGACAACCTCTCAACGGACGGAGCCCGACGGACGGGCCAAGCTGGCAAGTATCGAAGCTGTACAGCAAACCGACGCCGAAGCCGCTCCCCGCAAGCGGCGCTTCACTATCGGCGGCTATGGGGAAGCCGTTTACAGCTACAATTTTTATAGTGACAACTACCTGCGCTACGACAGCCCGCAGAACTACAAGGACGACACGCACGGACGCTTCGACCTGCCCCACGTAGTCATCATGCTGGGTTACGACTTCGGCAAGGGCTGGACCATGGGTACCGAAATCGAGTTCGAACATGGCGGCACGGAGAGTGCCGTCGAGATTGAGGAACACGAAGGCGGCGAATACGAAAGCGAAGTGGAGCGTGGTGGCGAAGTGGCCCTCGAGCAGTTTTGGATTCAGAAGTCTTTCTGTCCCCAGTTCAACATCAAGTTGGGCCACATGGTGGTGCCCGTCGGCATGACCAATGCCCACCACCTGCCCACCGAGTTCTTCGGCGTCTATCGACCCGAGGGCGAGAACACCATCTTGCCCTGCACGTGGCACGAGACGGGTATCAGCCTTTGGGGCCGTGCCGGGCAGTGGCGCTACGAAGCCATGCTTCTGGCAGGCCTCGACTCCGACCGCTTCGGCAGCAAGGAATGGGTGAAAGGTGGAGCGGGCAGCCCCTACGAATTCAAGATAGCCAATGCCATGGCTGGCGCCTTCCGCGTGGACAACTATTCGGTGAAAGGCCTGCGCCTCTCGCTCAGCGGCTATGCGGGCAACTCCTTCAGCAATACTCTGAAGAAGGCCACCAACGCCGTTTACGACGATGTGAAGGGAACGGTACTCATCGGCGCGTTCGACTTCTGCTACGACGCCCACAACTGGGTGGCGCGCGGCTCGTTCGACTATGGTCACCTGTCCGACGCCGACCTCATCACCCGCTACAACCAGAGCTTCTCCAAGGACTCTCCCTCGCCCAAGCAGCCCGTGGCCTCGAGTGCCATTGCCACAGGTGTGGAGGTGGGTTACGACTTCCTTTCCCTCAACCCCAGACGTACCGACAAGGAGCAGCGCCTCTACCTCTTCGGCCGCTACGAGTACTACGACTCCATGTACAAGACTGCCAAGGCCGTGACCCACTACGAGGAGTATGGCCGCCAGCGTCTGGCCGTGGGCGTCAATTACTATCCGCTGAAGGAAGTCGTACTAAAGGGCGAATATTCCATCGGCCTCCTCAAAAGCAAGTTCAACAACGAGCCTGCCGTGTCGGTAGGTGTGGCCTATGCGGGCTTCTTCAACTTGTAATAGCTCACCACAGATTGCTCAGATTGACACAGACCTTTCTTGATTTTCAGATTGGCAGGTCGATGAATCTGTGATAATCCGTGTAATCTGTGGTGAAGGTCTGATTTTACTTGAATACATTCCATAATAACCAAAAAACATAAGACACAATGAAAACGTTTCTGAAATTTCCGCTCTGTCTGGCTCTGGGAGCCATGATGGGCATGAGCATGACATCTTGTAGTGACAACGACGACCCTATCGACGGAACCGAGCTTTCGGCTCAGGAGAAGGCCTTGAAGGAAGTGGTGGCCGACTTTGCCGACAAGACCGTGATTCCTTCGTATCAGGGCATGGCCGACGCCGCCATGAGCCTTCACAGCTTGTGTATCGACATCCGCACGAAGAAGCAGGCTGGCACGCTGACCACCGCCGACGTAGAGGCCGCCTGCGAGGCCTGGAAGCTGGCGCGCGACTATTGGGAGAAGAGTGAGGCCTGGCTGTTCGGCCCTGCAGGTGACTACAACGTAGACCCCCACATCGACTCCTGGCCGCTGGACAAGACGGGTATGGACGCGCTGCTGAACAACCCCGCCCAGATGGCGCAGATGGACGACGAAGGCAACTATGTGGGCAATTACCTGGGTTATGCCCTGCAAGGCTTCCATGCCATCGAGTACCTGCTCTTCGAGCTGACCAATACCAATGCCAGTGGCAACGCTACGGCCAGTTCGACCAGCGTGGCCCACAACCTGAACTACACCACCGAAGAACTGAACTACCTCGTGGGGCTGGCAGGCGACCTGCGCAACCAGTGCATCCTGCTGGAGGCCTGCTGGGCAGGAACTGAGAACGTATCGGCCGAGAAGCAGCAGATTCTGACCGACACCGAACTGGACAAGGGCAAGAACTTCGGCGATAACATCAAGAATGCAGGCGCGGCAGGCAGTGAGTACAAGAACTACCTCGACGTGGTGTACGACATGATAACGGCCGGCATACAGAACATTGCCAACGAGGTGGGTAACATCAAGATTGGTAACCCCACGGGCAAGGGACTTCCCTCGGGCGGCATGGAGTACGACCCCAGCTACATCGAGTCGCCCTACAGCCTGAACTCCATCCGCGACTTCCTGGGCAATGTCATCAGCATCCGCAATGCCTATCAGGGCTCGCCCTCGGTGGACGGTACCATTCAGGTGGCAACACACACACTGAGCACCTACGTCGCCACGCTCAATGCCGATTTGGATAGCCGCGTGAAGGCCGCTATTCAGGACGCCTACGACAAGATAAGCCTGATGGGCGAACCCTTTGCCTACACCTGTGGCGCGGCCGAGTACGATAAAGTCAATCAGGATGCCATCGATGCCTGCAATGTGATGAACGATATCTTCGACGAGGTGAAGACGTTGTTGCAGGCCAACCATTAAAGATAGAACAGAAAAAAAAAGAAAAGTCAATGATGAAAAAGACCTGTTTTTATGTAATCCTTGGAGCCGCTCTGAGCCTGACGGCCTGTAGCGACGACGACGTGAAGGGCGACAATCCTTCGCCCGATACGCCCGCTGAGCTGCCCGACTGGTACTACACGGGCGGCGAACTGGGCACTACCTCCAACTCTACCTCGACGGCCTTCGAAGACCCTACGGCCGTGGTCGAGGCCGACGCTACCATGAATGCCGCCTTCAACCGTGGCGAGCAGTTCTTCGAGAAACCTTTCACGGCCAACTTCGACGGCATGCGCCATGGCCTGGGACCGCTCTACATCCGCTCTTCGTGCATCCATTGTCATCCTGGCTACGGGCATGGCAAGAGCCAGAACAGCGGCACGTTCAACACCAACGAGATAGGAAACGGCTATCTGCTGGTGGTTTACAACCCCGAGACCGAGGCCTATGTGCCCTGGCTGGCAGGCATGCCGCAAACTCATGCCGTGGCCCCCTTCAAGGCGCCGCTCGACGAGTCGCAGATCACCATCACCTGGCATGAATATACCGACGCCTTCGGCAACAAGTTTCCCGACGGCGAGACCTACCAGCTGCGCTACCCCGAGGTGGACATCCCCAGGAGTGCCATCTACGTGGCCAACCGCGGCTACGACGTGGGCGACTACGAGGTGCGTCTGGAGTCCACCATCGGCATCTATGGCACGGGCCTGCTCGATGCCATCAGCGACGAGGACCTGAAGGCCGAATACGCCAAGCAGGAGCAGGACGGCTACCTGCCCAATGGCCTGAACCCAAACATCTTCGCCAACGGCGACTGGACGGGGCAGTATGCCAACACCGCTCAGGGTGGCGACGGTACGAAGTATCCCTACCGCTATACCTACGCCCTGAGCCGTGGCCCCTTGCAGGACGCGGCGGGTGCCAATGCCTTCTGGAACATCACCAACGCCACGCGCAGCGACCGCCGCTTCCATTACCTCGACGCGGCAGGCTCCTATGCCCAATATGCCTCGCAGGACCCTGACATTCAGGCGGGCTTTCCCAGTTACATCGCCAAGGTGTCCACACCCGAGGAACATCCTGAATGGTTCACGGACAACGTGGCGGACAACATCTACAACTACCTGACCTCGAAGACGCTGCCTGTCGAGGTGAGCGACCAGGACTACATCGACCTCATGGTGTGGCATCGGGGCCTGGCCGTGCCTGCCGCCCGCAATGTGGACGACGAGGACGTGCTCCGCGGCAAGGAACTCTTCTCGGAGATAGGTTGCGCCTACTGCCACAAGCCCACATGGACGACGGGCGATGACGAGATACGCGACCCTGCCCGCTTCTTCACAGGCGACAAGGCCAAGCAACTGCCCCGCTATCCGCATCAGAAGATTTGGCCCTACACCGACATGGTGCAGCACAAACTTCACATGGTGAACGACATCCGCACAGGCTGGTGCCGCACCACGCCGCTCTGGGGACGCGGCCTGCACCAGCGCTGCACAGGGGCCGAGTATGCCGACCGTCTGCACGACTGCCGCGCGCGCACCACGATGGAGGCCATCATGTGGCACGGCACCAGCGAGCAGAGCGATGCCTACTACACCGTCCAGAAGTTCCGCGAGCTCTCGAAAGAGGACCGCGACGCGGTGGTGAAGTTCATCGACTCCATCTGATGACTTGCCGGAAGGGGCTCGGCTCTGTGCAGAGCTTCTCAACACGCTTGCTCGTGTGTAAATATGTTTTATTGCACTGAGTCGGAGGTCCGCACTCCCGCCTTTGCCCGTCGGCCGGATGGAACCGTCTCTGCTGATGCTGATAATCAAGCGTTTACAAACTCCCTGGAGTCTCTCTCGAAGACTCTAGGGAGTTGTGGCTTGACACTCTAGGGAGTCATGGCCGATGACTCTAAGGAGTCTTGCCCCATGACTCTAGGGAGTCTGGACGGGCGATTTCGGGGTCTGAATTCCGTGTAAATATGCTTTACTATCCGGAGCGGCCTCGGTGGCGTTTAATCGTCGCATTTCTCAAACATCTGCTTTCCTATAAATCCTTATCAGGTATGAAAATCTTGCGAAATCTTTCCTTCGGCCTGCTGGGCCTGCTTGTCTGTGTATTGATGGCCGCCACGTGTGTGGAGAAGGTGTGGGGCACTCCCTTTGTCGTGCGCCACGTCTATGGCTCGCCCTGGTTCGTGGCCTGCTGGGCGCTGATGGCCGTTACGGGTATGGGTTATCTGTGGCGCCGTCGGGTGCAGAAGCGTCGGGCGACTTTTTTGTTTCATCTATCCTTGGTGCTCATCCTGCTGGGGGCGATGGTCACCCACGTGTGGGGCCTGCAGGGGCGCGTGCATCTGCGGCAGGGCGAGGCGGTGGAGGCCTTTACCCTGTCCGACGGGCAGAAGGCGGCTTTCCCCTTCCGCCTCTCGCTGGAGGAGTTCAGGGTGGAGCATTATGCGGGCACATCGGCGCCGAAAGATTTCGTGAGCCGCTTCACGCTGACCGCAGACGACAAAGCCTATCAGGGCGAGGTGTCCATGAACCGCATCTTCCGCCATGAGGGCTACCGCTTCTATCAGTCGGGCTACGACTCCGACGGGCAGGGCGTCACCTTGTCCGTGGCCTGCGACCCTTGGGGTATCGGCCTCAGCTATGCGGGCTATGCCCTCCTGCTGCTTTCGGCCCTGACCTTTTTCCTTGAACCTCAGAGCGGGTTCCGTCGCCTGCTTCGCCATCCGTCGCTTCGGGCGGCGGGGGTGGCAGGCCTGCTGCTGGCCGCGCCC
>NZ_LT670820.1:3580493-3854469 GCF_900130135.1 Bacteroides togonis
CTGCTGGCCGCGCCCTTCGTGCGTGCGGCCGAAGACCTGCCGCGCACCTTGCCACGCCAGACGGCCGCCAGCTTCGGTCGGCTCTATGTCTATTACAACGACCGCGTCTGCCCCCTGCAGACGCTGGCCAAGGATTTCACCATGAAGCTCTATGGCAAGCCCACGTATCGGGGCCTCACAGCCGAGCAGGTGCTGACGGGCTGGTTCTTCTACTACGACGACTGGAAGCGCGAGCCGTGCATCCGCGTGAAGAGTGCCGACGTGCGCCGCCTGCTGGGGGTGGAGGGGGGCTATGCCTCGTTGCAGGACTTCTTCGGCCCTGATGGCTACCGACTCGATGCCGAAGCCTTGGCCGACGCTTCTATGGCCGACGCGAAGGCCGTGGGCGAGGCCAACGAGAAGTTCAGCCTGGTGAGCAGCGTGGCGACAGGGGCGGCCTGGCGCATCTTTCCCTATATGCCCCCGTCGTCGGCCGATGCCTCCCGCCTGGAGTGGCTCTCCCTGGCCGACCGCCTGCCGCGCGACATGCCCCTTGAAGAAGGCACCTTCGTACGTGGGGCGATGAACTACGTGGCCGAGCAGGTGGCGCGCAAGGATTTTGCCGAGGTGGAGCGGCTGGTGGACAAGATACGCCGCTACCAGCAGCGTGAGGGTGGGGTGTTGTTGCCCTCTGCCCTCCGCTTTCGTGCCGAGCGGGTCTATAACCAGGTGAACGATAGCTTTCCGCTGGCCGTGGCCTCTGTCGTGCTGGGGCTTTTCTCCTTTGTTTATTCTGTCCGCTGCCTGATGCTTCATCGGCGGGAAAGGCGAGGGGTAAGTCGTGTACTGCTGGGCGTATTGGCTCTGATGGCCTGCTGGCTGGCAGGCCTGATGGTGCTTCGTGGCCTGGTGAGCGGCCACCTGCCCATGTCCAACGGGCACGAGACGATGCACCTGCTGGCCTTTTGTGCCGCCCTGCTCACCCTTGTCTTCCATCGCCGCCTGCCCCTGGCGCTTCCCTTGGGCTTCCTGGTGTGTGGGTTGGCGTTGGTGGTGTCCATGCTGGGCGAGCGCAATCCGCAGGTGGGGCAGCTGATGCCTGTCCTTGCCTCGCCCCTGCTCAGTGTGCATGTGGCGGTCATCATGGTGGCCTACGCCCTGCTGGCCTTCGTCATGCTCAATGGGGTGGCGGCACTTGTCTTGCTTGCTTCGCGCAGGGAGTGTGAAGCTCAGGTGGAGCGCCTTCAGGTGGTGAGCCGCCTGCTGCTCTATCCGGCCGTCTTTCTGCTGGCCGTGGGCATCTTCATTGGTGCCGTGTGGGCCAATGTGTCGTGGGGCCGCTACTGGGGATGGGACCCCAAGGAGGTGTGGGCGCTGATCACGATGCTTGTTTATGCCCTGGCGCTCCATCCTGCTTCGTTGCCCTGTTTCCGCCGTCCGTTGTTCTTCCACGTGTTCAGTGTGGCGGCCTTTTTCTGTGTGCTGATTACTTATTTTGGTGTCAATTTCCTTTTGGGAGGCATGCACAGCTACGCATGAAGCGTGCTTCCCTATTTCTTCTTTATTTTCAGACTTTTTCAGTTAAAAGATACGGTTGTTTAAACTTTAATCCTTTTCTTTGTTCTAAGTAATATATTCAAAAACTGAACAGACATCTATTAGAGAACGAATGAAAGGGAAATGCTTATGAGAGGTTTACAATGTATCTGCAAGATTGCTTTGTGGAGCATGCTCCTTGGATGGGGGATATGCGCCCAGGCACAATCGTACGAAAAATTATGGAAGCAAGTGGAGCAGGCACAAAAAAAGAGTCTGCCACAGACTGTCGTGAATTTGACAGGTGAAATCTGCCAGAAAGCATTGGCCGAAAAAAACTCGCCACAACTGCTGAAGGCCTATCTCTGTCGGGCTGTTTTTCAGGAGCGTCTGACTCCAGACAGTCTTTATACACGCCTGAACGAGATGGAGCAATGGGCCGCTACGGAAACAAATGAAACCGACCGTGCCATCCTTCATTCGATTTTGGCGAGCGAATATGCCGGCTATTGGCAGAATAACCGTCGTGTCATTGCCGCACGAACAGATTTGGCTACGGACAAACATCCTGCCGACGTTCGCGAATGGACACCTCGTCAATTTGTGGAGAAAGTGGATGCTCATGCTCTGGCTTCGACCCACGATGTCGATAGGCTCATCAAGACCTCGACAGACGGCTATCAGCCTTTTGTGGAGCAAGGCGAACAGAGTGCTTACTACAGTCACGACCTCTATCACCTGCTGGCGCGTAGGGCCATCAGTGCATTGAAATCCATGACGGGAGCGGGAGCCGACTCCTTGATGCAGACACGCGTCGAACGCCTTTACCTGCAGATGATGGATGCCTATGCAGCTCGCCCTGATGGAGCAGATGCCTGCCTGCTGGCCACGCTCGATTATTGGGAGTGGAAGAATGGAAGTGTCTTGCAGGATGAGGCAGCTTACCTGCAAGCTCTTGACGAATTGATGACTCGCTATGCCGACCGTCCCTTGTGTGCCGAAGTTTACCTGCGTAAGGCCCAATGGATGAGCCGTGGAGGTGAAGGACGAAGTATGGGCGAGGCCATCCGCCTGTGCGATGAGGCTATTCGCCGCTATGCTTCCTATGCGCGCATCGGGCAAGTGAAGCAACTCCGTGCTGAACTCTTGCGCCCGCAACTGGCTATTTCTGCCGAAGGTATAGGCTATCCAGGCGATACCTTGGATTTGCGCGTGCGCTATCGTACGATGGATGCACCTGTCACATTGAATATCTATGCCACGAACCTGAGTGGCTATTCTACTCGCTATGATTGCAATAACGACAAGACTTTCCGTAGCTTGTCGCCTCGCCGAGTCTATAGTCGGCAACTCACTTTGAATCCTTTGCCTGCTGAACATAAGTCGGAGGCTGATCTTCCTTATCTGGAGAGCATCACAAACCTGCCCTTGCCTGTACCTCAGGAGGCGGGTGTCTATGTTGTGGAAGTCGTTCCTCAAGCCAAGAATGGCCGCACGAGCCGTTGCCTCTTGCCTGTGAGCCGCCTGCGTGCCCTGACGCTCGACTTGGGCGAAGGACAGATAGAAGTGACCACACTCGACGGTCGTAGTGGCCATGCTGAAGGGGGCGTCCGCGTCTGCTTCTATTCATCGAGCGACGAAGAGAAGCGCCGCCTGCTGAAGGAAGTCGTGACCGACGAGCAGGGGAAAGCCCTTGTGACTCTTGAAAAGTATGACTATAACACCTGCTATACCCTTAGTAAAGGAACAGACACGGCATTGCCTTCTACAGGTGTGTATTTGAGCCGCTTGTCACGAACCTCGACCGATAATCGCTACGAACTTTCGCTCCTCACCGACCGAAGCATTTATCGCCCTGGTCAGACCGTTTACTTGAAAGGAGTTGTATATAATAAAGGAAAAAACAGTGCCCAAGTGGTAGAGGGCGAATGGGTGAGCCTGGAGTTGCTCGATGCCAACCGTAAACAGATAGCTACCCGACGCGTGCAAACCAATGATTTCGGTTCCTTTACCGCTGACTTCACCTTGCCCTCTGTCTGCCTGAACGGTCAGTTCATGGTACGTGCCCAAGGAAATGTAATGGGGACCGCTCACTTCCGGGTGGAAAAATACAAGCGGCCGACGTTCGAAATCACTTTCCTGCCTGTCACCGTTCCCTATTGCTTGGGCGAGACAGTAACTCTTCGTGGTGAAGTAAAGGCTTTTAGCGGGGCTTCTGTTCAGGAGATGCCGTTGGCTTGGAGCTTGAGACGCTATGACCGTCTGCGTGGCTATCTGCATACAGACAAGGTGCTAAAAGCCGACACGGTACGCCTTGATGCGCAAGGCCGTTTTGCTATCGACATCCCGTTGGAAGGCGAAGTGGAAAAGACTCTCCAACCTTGGCAAGTCAAACAATATTATACTTTCGAAGTGGAAGCAACCGTAACCGACGAGGCAGGTGAAACGCAAACCGCCTCTTACGCCCTTTCGGCTGGTTCACAGGCATTCAACCTGGATATCTCCGTCCCTGCGCAATTATGTAAGGAAGACACAGCCCAATGGCTCATTCACGCCTCCAATCCACAAATGGCGCCTCTCTCACTGATCGTCGACTGGCGTATCGACCTCGAAACAGAGAAAGGCGAATTAGTGGTAAAGGATGCCAAGCCTGCTTTGAGCGGACGATGCCTCACGGGCAAAAAAATCCCCTCGTCCACTTGGCTGAGTGTGCCTTCAGGTCGGTATCGCATGACGGCATGGGGCACCGACTCGTTGGGGCATCGGGTGGAGAGCAGCGCATCATTTACTCTCTTTTCGAAAGAAGACCGCCGTCCACCTGTCCACTCCCCTCTCTTCTTCCACGAACGGAAGATGGAGGTGGCTGCTGGTGAAAAGGCCTCCTTCTGTCTGGGTACTTCGTTCAAGGACGCCTGGGTATGGATGGATGTCTTTACAGGTGGCAAGCGTGTGGAGAGCCGTCTCTTACAAATCTCAGACACCCTGATGAGCGTCGAGATGCCTTACCTGGACAGTTACGACGAAAGCGTCACGCTCCTGTTCAACACCCTGAAGGAAGGCGAGCTGTATAGCCGAACCGCTTTCTTGAAGCGCACCCAGCCCAATCGCACTCTGCAGATGAAGTGGGAAGTCTTCCGCGACCGCCTGCGTCCTGGTCAGGAGGAGGAATGGCGTCTTGTGGTGACTACGCCCGAAGGCCTGTCCGCCTCGGCTGAGATGCTGGCGTTGATGTACGACGCTTCGCTCGACAAGCTTTATCCCAACCGTCAGTCGTGGGGAGTCTTCTTTGCTCCGCAACTCGACTGGCGCAATGTGCGTCTGAATACGGCCAGTCGCCTTTACTTGTCGCCCTACTTTACGATACCCGACTGGAAGATACCCGGCTGGTCGTTCGACCGCTTCTGCTCGCCGTGGCTGGTACCCCAGGTCATAGAGATACGCGATGACGCTCTCGTCATAGGATACGGCTCCAGCCGGACGCCCACTTTGGTAGGAGGAACCGTCTTGCAGAAGTCTCCCTCCAACGCTATCTTCAACACGAAGGAAGAAGCTGGCCTTGCCGTGGAAGCCGCCTACGCACCTCCTACGGCCGACGATGTCTTGTTTGAAGAAGAAGTGGTGAATACCGCCGAAACCCTCCAACCCGATGCCGACCTCCGCACCAACTTTGCCGAGACGGCCTTCTTCTATCCCCAGCTCCGCACCAACGAACGGGGCGAGGTGGTTGTGGCCTTCACCCTGCCGCAAAGCCTGACCCGATGGAACTTCCGCGGCTATACCCACACGAAGGACATGCAGACAGGCCTGCTCGAAGCATCGGTTGTCAGTGCCAAGGAATTCATGCTGCGTCCCAACCTGCCGCGCTTCTTCCGCATGGGCGACCAGGCACAGGTGGCCGCCACGGTGAGCAACCTGACCGAGGGCACGATAAAAGGGCGTGTGACATTACAATTGTTCGACCCCACAACCGAAAAAGTCATCCTGACCCGCCGCGAAAAGTTTGAAGCGGAAGCCGGCCGCAACGCCGCCGTCGGCTTCGCCTTCAATGTGGACGACCGTTATCCCCTGCTGGGCGTACGCCTCACGGCCGATGGAGGTAACTTCAGCGACGGCGAGCAGCATGTCCTTCCTGTACTTAGTAACCAAGAGTACGTGACGGAAACCTTGACCTTCGACCTGAAGGGCAACGACGCCTGCACACTCCGCCTCGATACGTTGTTCAATCACAACAGCTCTACCGCCACCCAACGGCGCCTGACCGTCGAGGTGACAGGCAATCCTGCCTGGATGGCTATACAGGCCCTGCCTTCCTTGACGCAACCCGACGGCGAGAATGCCATCTCGTGGGCCGTAGCCTATTATGCCAATACCTTGGCCGCCGCCATTGCCCAGTCGCAACCACGCGTCCGCGAAGTCATCGAGGCTTGGCTGGTTAGCGGGCAGAGCAAAGAAACCTTTCTTAGCCGTCTGGAGCAAAATGAGGATTTGAAAAATATGTTGTTGAGTGAAACGCCCTGGCTGGCCGAAGCCACTTCGGACACGGAGCGCATGCAACGCCTCGTACAGCTGTTCGACGCCAACCGCCAACGCAACCTCACCCTCTCGGCCCTTACCCGCCTGAAGGAATTGCAAGGCGAAGACGGCGCCTGGAGCTGGTACAAAGGCATGGGCAGCAGTCGCGACATCACCACCTACATCGCCACTCTGCTTGTGCGCCTGCCCCTGCTGACAGGCAACCCGCTCGACGCCGATGCCTCGGCGATGAAGCAACGTGCCTTTGCCTACCTCCATCAGGAAGCCCTCAAGGAGTACAAACGCCTGCGCGAAGCCGAACGCAAGGGCACGCCCATCACCACCCTGTCGGCCGACGCCTTCGACTACCTCTACCTGCTGGCCTTGGATGCCGACGCGATGAAGCAGGCTGACAAGGAGGTACACAACTACTTCCTCTCGCTTCTGCCCCGCCAGCTGACCACGGCCTCCATACAACGCAAGGCGCAAACCGCCGTCATCCTGCAAGCCGCAGGTCGCAAGGCCGATGCCCAAGCGTTCGAAGCCTCACTCAAGGAGCACCTCGTGCAGGAAAAGACGATAGGCGCCCACTTCGCCTTCAACGACGGCTATTATAGCTGGGGCATGATGCCCGTCACCACCCATGTGGCCGCCATGGAAGCCCTGTCGCGCTTCGAAGGCAACGCATCTGTCATCGAAGAGATGAAGCGCTGGTTGCTAAAGCAGAAGCAGACCACCCAATGGAATACGCCTGTAGCCTCTGCCGACGCCATCTACGCCCTCTTGTGCAACGGCCGCAACTGGCTGGCCGACCGTGGCGATGTCACTCTCATCTTGGGGCATGAACGCCTCCGTACTACTGACGCTTCCGCCTGTCCGTTGCAAGGCTTGGGATACATCAAGGAAACTTACGAGGAAGGCAACGCCGCCCTCAAAGCCCGTACCCTCGAAGTGGAGAAACACGACGAAGGCATGGCTTGGGGAGCTGTCTATGCCCAGTATCTTTCGCCCGTGGCCGATGTCCGAGCACAAAGCACTGGTTTGTCCATCGAAAAGCAATGCTTTGTCGAGCGTAAAACAGCCTTTGGCCGTTCGGAACTCCATCCGCTGGAAAAGGAAGGCGGCCTTCGCGTAGGCGACAAGCTGGTCATCCGCCTTGTACTCCGCCTCGACCGCGCCATGGATTACGTTCAGCTGAAGGACAGCCGTGCCGCCTGCCTCGAGCCGACCGCAACACTTTCAGGTTACCGCTGGACAGGAGGATTCGGCTATTATGCCGAGACGAAGGATGCTTCGACGCGTTTCTTCTTCGACCATCTGAGCAAGGGTACCTACGTATTGGAGTACAGCTGCCGTGTTTCGCAAGTCGGCACCTACCAATCGGGGCTTGCTACCGTCCAATGCGCCTATGCGCCCGAGATGGCTGCCCATTCCTCGGCTGGTACACCTCTGCAGGTGAAGGAATGAGTAGGGAAACCAAAAACTTGCCTAAAATATGTAGAGCAGGATGTTTCTTCGGCTTGAATTTTGTAAATTTGCGGCAAGTAATAAAGATAAAGACGAAATAGATGAAACGATTTTTTGCGATAGTTGCTTTGAGCATGGGGTTGACGGCTACGCTTTCGGCACAGGCCCGCTTCACTTCGAGCACCCAAATGCAACACTTGGGGCAGATTGAATGGAAGCGTCCTGTAACCGTGCAGTACACCATCACCAATACGGGCGACGAGCCTTTGGTGCTTTCCGAGGTGGAACCCGATTGTGCCTGTACGGCTGCCCGCTGGACAAAGACTCCCATTGCGCCTGGCGATAAGGGAACGGTGGATGTGACTTTCGATGCTGAAGCGCTTGGACATTTTCAGAAGGCCGTGGCCATATTCACCAATGCATCACCCAATCTGGTGTATCTGAAGTTCGACGGTGAGGTGGTGACGGAAATCAAGGACTTTGCCCGTACCCATCCCTATCTGGTAGGACAAATACGCATCGACCAAAACGAGATAAACTTCCCTGACGTGCAGCATGGCGAGCATCCTGTGGTATATCTCAGTGTGGTAAATCTCTCCGACAAGCCTTATGAACCTGTCCTGATGCACTTGCCACCCTATCTGGAGATGAAAGCCGAACCTGAGGTTTTGCAGCAGGGCGAACGTGGTACGCTGACCTTGACATTGAACTCTGAGAAACTGACCGATTTGGGCTTGACTCAGTCGTCTGTTTACCTTTCTCGCTTTTTGGGCGATAAAGTCAGTGAGGAGAATGAACTGCCCGTTTCTGCTATCCTTTTACCTGATTTTTCTGGGTTGACGGAGACAGAGCGCCTGAATGCTCCTGCCATTCGCCTTTCGGCCGAGGACATCGACTTGAGCGGCGACTTGGCGAAGAAGAAACGTGCGCGGCGAGACATTACCGTGACCAATACAGGTCGTTCGCCTCTTCAGATCAGTAAGCTTCAGGTGTTTCACCCAGCGGTGGGCGTCAGCTTGAAGAAGACCGTCCTCCAACCTGGTGAATCCACCCGCTTGCGTGTTTCTGTTACAAAGAAGAATATAGGCAAACATCGTCGTCACTTGCGTCTGTTGCTGATTACGAACGATCCCACGCAGCCGAAAGTAGAAATCAACATTAAAGCCAAATAACCATGGAACATCCTGAAAACTGTGCTGAATACAAGGGCTTGACCGTCAACGCAGGCGTTGAGCAACCCTCGTCCGTGAATCCTTATCTGAAGAACCGTCCGCGGCGTAAGAAACGCGAACTGACCGTGGCCGACTATGTGGACGGCATCCTGAAAGGTGACGTCACTGTATTAAGTCAGGCCGTGACTTTGGTCGAGAGTGTAAAGCCTGAGCATCAGGCCGTGGCTCAGGAGGTTATCGAGAAGTGTCTTCCTTACTCGGGTAATTCTGTCCGTATCGGTATCAGTGGTGTGCCAGGTGCTGGTAAGAGTACGTCTATCGATGTTTTCGGACTTCATGTCCTCGAACAATATGGAGGAAAGTTGGCCGTGTTGGCCATTGACCCCAGTAGTGAGCGTAGCAAGGGCAGTATTTTGGGCGACAAGACTCGTATGGAGAAGCTTTCTGTCCATCCGAAATCCTTTATTCGTCCCAGCCCTTCGGCAGGTTCGTTGGGAGGAGTCGCACGCAAGACGCGCGAAACCATTATCCTTTGCGAAGCTGCTGGCTATGACAAGATTTTTGTCGAGACCGTGGGGGTAGGACAGAGCGAGACGGCTGTTCATTCGATGGTCGATTTCTTCCTGCTCATCCAGTTGGCGGGTACGGGTGACGAGTTACAGGGCATCAAGCGTGGCATCATGGAGATGGCCGATGGTATTGTCATCAACAAAGCCGATGGCGACAACATCGAACGCGCCCGTTTGGCTGCTGCCCAGTTCCGCAATGCCCTCCATCTTTTCCCTGCTCCCGAAAGTGGATGGACACCCCAAGTGCTGACCTATTCAGGTTTCTATAACTTGGGTATAAAGGAGATCTGGGACATGGTTTATAACTATATTGATTTCGTGAAAGAGAACGGTTATTTTGTCTATCGCCGCAACGAGCAGAGCAAGTATTGGATGTACGAAAGCATCAACGAACACCTGCGCGATAGCTTCTACCACAATCCAAAGATAGAAGCTTTGTTGGCCGATCGTGAGCAACAGGTTCTGCAAGGCAACCTGACCTCGTTTGTGGCTGCCAAGTCGTTGCTCGACACATACTTTGAAGATATGAAAGGCGGTGAGTAAGGGGAGTCAGAATCCCGTAACAAACTCATCGAAGCTGGTGTCGGTAATGCCAATCTTTTCTTTCAGGCGCATTTTTTTACGTGATATACTTCCCTTGGCTATGTGGTAGATTTCTGCCAGTATGGCCAAGGGAAGTTCCATTTTCACCAGGCAGCAAAAGTCAATCTCTTCATCCGTTAGTTGTGGATAAGTTGTTCGTAAACGTCGGGTGAAGTTGTCGAAGCAAGCGTCAGTATTGTTGCGTAAGGTTTGCCAGTCTTCTTGGGAAAGGTGAAGGGCACCTGCCTGGTTTCGACTGCGCATGAGCAGGGGAATGGTGATTTCGTTCAGCTGCTTAAAGTATTCTATCTTCTGGGTTAGTTGGGCGTTTTCGAGTTGTTCCTTTGCTTCCTGTTCTTTCAGATAGCGTATTTCCATTTCCTGTCGGGATAGTTGTGCTTGCATCAGGTCGCGGTTGAGCAAGGCCTGACGGCGGCGGGTGTAGATGTAGTAGACTCCCCACAAAATGACGAGAAAGCCAACGAGAATAGCCAGACGGTAGACTTGTAGTATGCGACGTGTCAGTTGGCTTTCACTTCTTTCGATCTGTTGTTGTTGCTTGCGATATTCGCTGATGGCGTGTACTTTGTCCAATAGTTCGGCTTTTTTATCAGCATCGAGCGAGTCGCGATAGCGCACGTGTTCGCGCAAGAAGTCAAAAGCTTTGAGACTTTCACCGCGATGGTATAGGGCTTCGGACATATAGCGGTAGGCATCCGTTTTGCGAGGCAGGGGATACATTTCGGCTATTTGGCGGAAGTAGTAGTGTGCCGAGTCGTTGCGGGCGATGTGGAAGCGGATGCCTTTGCAGAAGGTTCGGTAGAAATTCTGTCGCCCCGCACCTGTGGCGATAGCACGTTCGATGTCTGCCAGGGCAGAGTCGGGCTGCTCCATATAAAGATGGACTACGGCCATTTCGGCTTGTAGTTCAGCTTGCTTTTCAATGCTGACGGAAGCGGCGTATCGGTCGGCCATGCGTAGTTCTGCCAAGGCTTGGTCAAATTCTTTTTTGCTTTTGGAGCGGCTGCTTCGGATAAGTCCGATGCGTACCAGCATCAGGCTGTCCTGTTCCTGCAAGGCCTTGTCGAGGGCTTTGTTCAAGAGGCGTGTCTCTTGTGAGGCGAAATGATTGAAGCGGCAAAAGTCAGCTTGCGCGATGTCCAGCTCCATTTGCAGGCGCGACGGTGATGGAGTGGGGAGGTACTGGCGGGCTTTCTCGTAACACTCCTGAGCGCGTAGCAGGAAGAAATCCTGATGCAGCTTTTTTCCTTTGAAGAAATAGATGAGGCTGATGTGAAGCGAATCGTCTGTTTCTATGGCCTGCTGTAGCCCTTTGTCGAGCAGACTGTCTGGTAATAGAACGGAGTCGTGCAGGGCAATGCTGTCCCAAAATAAGCTCGGGAATTCTTCGTGGCGGTGGTTGCACGCACTTAGCCATGAGGCAAACAAAAGGAATAACAGGACTTTTCTCATAATTATTGCAAATATATACAGAAAGTCTGAAACTTCCTCGTGAAGCTCTATTTTTTTGCTTTTGGAGGACGTCTGCTGTTATTTGTACATCGTGTACATTATCGTTTAGGTGTTTATTCCTTTGAAAAACAGTGATTTGTTTCTCTTTCTTATGTACATCGGGTTTGCTTGTCCGCTTGTGCGTTATCCTATAATTTTGCCGTCGAAAGTCATCACTAAGCGATGCAATGGCTGGATTTTGACAAGATTAACCATCTATACTATCAATACGCTATTTTGTGATTTTATGAAAGAGAGAGTTTTGACATTGATTATGTGTGTGTGCCTGGGTGCGGGAGCGCTTTGGGCACAAGTGAGGCAAGTGACGGGCGTGGTTACTTCTGCGGAAGACGGACAGCCTGTTATCGGCGCTTCGGTGCTGGTGAAAGGAGCCTCGCAAGGTACAGTGACGGACGTGGATGGCAAGTTTGCCTTGGACAATGTACCGGCTTCAGCCAAGATGCTGGTAGTCTCGTTCGTTGGTATGAAGACACGTGAGGTGCCGGTGAGCGACCGCGTGGAAGTTGTGTTGGAGAGCGATCAGCAAGTGCTTGATGAAGTGCTTGTTACGGTGGCGTACGGTACGGCCAAACGTTCGTCGTTGACGGGAGCTATTTCTTCTGTCGATCAGAAGCAGATCGAGCTGCGCCCCGCTTCGAGCGTTACTTCCGCTTTGGAAGGAAGCACTTCAGGTGTGCAGATCAACAGCACTTACGGAGCGCCGGGTAGTTCGCCTGAGATCCGTATTCGTGGCATCGGGACGGTGAATGGATCCAGTTCGCCCCTGTATGTGGTGGACGGCGTTCCCTTCAGCGGAAGTATCGCCGACATCAATCCTGCTGATATTGAAAGTATGTCGGTGTTGAAAGATGCCGCTTCGTGCGCTCTTTATGGTAATCGTGCTTCGAATGGTGTCATTCTGATTACCACCAAGAAAGGTACGGCTGGAAAGCTGAGTTTCAATCTGAAGGTGAATCAGGGTATCTACACGCGAGGCATCAAGGAATATGCCCGTACGGATGCGCGGCAGTTCATGGAAGCCAGCTGGCAGAATTTGCGTAACGCCCGCATTTCCGCAGGCGACGCTCCCGACGTGGCAGCCCGCTATGCCAGCGAAAATCTGATCGGCGAGCAGCTTTACCTGAACATCTTCAACAAGCCCGACAAAGAGCTGTTTGATGCTGACGGACGCCTAGCTGCAGGCGTGCAGATATTGCCCGGTTACGCTGAAGATCTCGATTGGTACAAGGCGTCTATCCGCAACGGATACCGTCAGGAATATCTCTTCAGCGGCAATGCAGCCAACGAGAAGAGCGACTATTATTTCTCGCTGGGCTACCTCGATGAAGAGGGTTACGTGCGCAATTCGAGCTTCGATCGTCTTTCAGCTCGTGTGTCGGTCAATGTGGCGCCAGTGAGCTGGCTGAAGGCGGGAGTTAACCTGTCGGGCAGCCATCAGAATTCCCAGATTACGGCCGGCGACCAGGATGCGTCGTTCACCAATGCTTTCATGTATTGCCGCCAGATTGCGCCCATTTACCCTGTGCATCTGCATAACGCCGATGGCTCTTACCGCCTGACGGCCGACGGGCAGCGACAGTACGATCCCGGCTACTACACCGACGACAAGGGCGTTGAGATAGCTACCCGCAATCAGTATGCCGACCGCCACGTGGTATGGGAAAACGAACTGGACAAGAACGAGACCGTGCGCAATACGTTGCAGGGCATCGCCTATATGGATGTCAAGTTCCTGAAGGATTTCACGTTCACCGTAAAGGGCGACATGAACCTGAGTCAGTCGGACAATACGGCTTACGACAACGCCGTCATCGGCAACGGAAAGGGTAGCAACGGCCGCGGACGCCGTGAACTCTACCGCTACAAGAGCTACACCTTCCAACAGCAGCTGAAGTGGACGCATCTCTTCGGCGGGCATTTGCTGGACGTGCTGCTGGCGCACGAGAATTTCTCCTATAACTATAATTATCTGTATGGATTCAAGACGTCGCAGATTTTTGCCGGACGTCCCAATTTCAGTAACTTCACCGAGATGACTAGCCTGGACAGCTACGAGAACAACTACCGCACGGAAAGTTACCTGGGACGCATCCGCTATAACTACTGCGACCGCTACAATCTCGAAGTATCTTTCCGCCGCGACGGTTCCTCGCGTTTCCATCCGGACAACCGCTGGGGTAACTTCGGCAGCGTGGGAGCCAACTGGATCATCAGTGAAGAAGATTTCATGAAGGATGTCAGCTGGGTGAACGACCTGAAGCTGCGCGCCAACTACGGCCAGGTGGGCAACGACGCCGGAGCCGGATACTACGCCTACATGAGCCTTTACTCCGTGGAGCAGAACGCGCATAAAGGAGCGCTCTACCTGACGCAGAACGACTCTTACGACCTGAAGTGGGAAACAGGTGAGGCCTACGGTGTGGCCGTCGAGGCACGCCTTTTCGATCGCTGGAACCTGAGTGCCGAGTATTTCGACAAGCGCAACAAAGATCTTCTGTTCGACATCTACCTGCCTCTTTCGGCCGGTGGTACTTCGACCTCTGCCGCCGAGTCGACCGTGACGCGCAACCTGGGAACCATCTCCAATCGCGGCATCGAGGTGAACACCGACGTCGATGTCTTCCGCAACCGGAACTGGACCATTAACCTGGCGGCCAACGCCACCTGGTTGAAGAACAAGATCGTGAAATTGCCCGATCAGAACAAGGATGGCATCATCTCCGGTCCCTACAAGATTGTCGAAGGCAAGAGCCGTTACGAATTCTTTACCTACACTTTCGAAGGTGTGGACCAGCTGACGGGCAATTCGCTTTACAAAGCCAATCTGGAGGACTATTATGTCACCCTGCCCGACGGCACGACGCTGGGCAACAAACAGAGCGGCGTTGACATCACCAAAAAGGCAACGGTGATTGGCGGCGTTCCTTACGTGACCAACACTACCTACGGCCAGCGGGAATTCCACGGGTCGGCCCTCCCCACGGTGTATGGCAGCTTTACGGGCACCATCGGCTACAAATCGCTCACTCTCTCTGCTCTTTTCACATATTCGCTGGGCGGAAAGACGATGGACGGTGTCTACCAGTCGCTGATGACTACCGGCACCAGCCCGAGCAACTATCATGCCGACATCATGCAGTCGTGGGCGAAGGCTCCCGAAGGAATGGACGAACATTCGCCCGACCGCATCCGGAAGGACGGCATACCGCAAATCAACAGTACGTTGAGTTCGGACAACAATGCCGTCTCTTCCCGCTGGCTCACTTCGGCCGACTATCTGGTGGTGAAGAACATCACCCTGGCCTACCGCCTGCCGCAGGCGTGCGTCACCCGCATGGGACTCCAGGCCATGGGACTGAACGTCAGCTGCGAGAACCTCTGGACCTTCACCGCCCGACAGGGCATGAACCCCCAGCAGTCTTTCTCTGGCGGACAGGGCAATTACCTCGTGACGCCGCGCATCTTCTCCGTGGGAGTGAGTGTGACTTTGTAAAACCGTAAACACCGAATTCGTATGAAACTGAAAAATAGATTTTTCCTGGCCGCCGCGGCAGCGCTGCTGTCTGCCTGTTCGGCCGACTACCTCGACACCCTGCCGCAGTCGTCTACCGACACGGGCACTGTCTTCGAAACGACCGAAAACGCCCGCATGGCCGTCAACGGCCTCTGCCTCATGATGACCCAGCAATACCTCGGACAGCAGGGCGTCAACGGCGAGGGAACCATCAAGACCTGGTATGGCAACTATCCCGGCAACGACTTCCAGAAGTGCAACCTGACGGGATGGGCGCCCATCATCAACGCCACGTACATGGAACGTAATTCCGTGCTCTACTGCTACTATCCGTGGTTCTACTATTATAAGCTCGTGGGCAACGCCAACCGCATCCTGGCTAACATCGACAAGGCTGTGGGGGCGGAAGAAGAACGGCTCTTCATCCGTGCACAGGCGCTCACCGTCCGTGCCTACGCCTACCTGATGCTCAGCCAGCTCTACTGCCACCGCTGGGCGGACAGCAACCAGGGCGCCTCGCGCGGCCTGCCCCTGCGCATCGACACGTCGGACGGCGACCTGCCCGCTTCGACCCTGGCGCAAGTCTACACGCCCCCTTCCTCCTCTTCCTCTTCCCCTTCTTCTCTTCCCTCCCTTTTCTTTCCCTTTCTCTTCTCCCTCTCTTTTTGGTGTTAAGAGTCAGACGCTATCTATGCCCGTGCCGCCCTGACGCGCGAGGACTGGGCCGCAGCCGCCAAGTATGCGCCCCTGGCGCGCAAGGACTATCCGCTGATGAGCAACGCCGACTACGTGGACGGCGGGTTTAGTACGCCCAACCGTGAATGGATCTGGAGCAGCTACAGCGCTCCCGACCAGACGCTCTACTACTTCTCCTTCTTCGCCCAGCAGGGTAGCAACTCCAGCGCCAACATCTGCCGCAGCTATCCCTGCGCCATCAGCAAGGAGCTCTACGACCGCATCCCTGCGACCGACGTGCGCCGCCGCATGTTCCTCGCCCCACAGGAGGGCGACGCCTACAACACGGCCAATGGTCGCGTCACCGCCGGCCCTCTGCTGGAGCGCGCCCGCCGCGACTACGCTTCGAAGCTCTTCTCTTCGAGCCTCATTTACGCCTACATGCAGTTCAAGTTTCTCTGCACCGGCCAGCCCGGCGTGGGCCAGCTCAATCACTTCCGCTCTGCGGAGATGTACCTCATCGAGGCCGAAGCCCTCTGCCGCCTGGGCGGCAAGGACGCCGACGTGCAGGCCCTGATGCAGGCGCTGGTAAAGGACAGCGGCCGCGACCCGCAGTATGCCTGCACCAAGACGGGCGCCGACCTGCTGGAAGAAGTCAGGCTCTACCGCCGCATCGAGCTTTGGGGCGAAGGCTTCGACTGGTTCGACCTGAAGCGCTGGCGCCTGCCCATCGAGCGCCACGCCCATCCCACGGGCAGCTTCCACGCCCAGTTCGCCGTCAGCGTGAAGCCCGAGGAAGGCAACCAGTGGACGTGGGTCTATCCCGCCAAGGAGGTGGACTACAACGGCGCGCTGGACAGTTACATCGAGTGATAGAACTTCTTTACCCTAACCAATTTCATATTTTTTTCTTCATCTATTCTCTCTGATGTCAGGTCGGGAGGCCCGGTTTCTGCGGAAGCCGGCGTCTCCCGACGTTTTTGTATAAAAACAAAAAAATATTTTGTCTTTTTATTTTTTGTTTGTTGAAATTCACTACATTTGCGACAACTTATAACTAACAAAATAAAAAGACATGGAAAAAGAAGTAATGATGAACGGCAAGAACGTTCGTGAGGCTTACGAAGCCCCTAAGTGTGAAATGATTGAGATGGAATCTGAAGGTACCGTTTTGGCTTTGTCTGCAGGACATGACGGATTTACTGAAGAGGATTATGGAAATGTTTGGGGACGATAAAATCATTAACCAGTCAATTTAGCTAACAATGGAAAACAAGCATTTTTTTAGGGCCTTGCCCCTGGCCGCTTTGGCTCTGATGATGGGAGCTTGCGGTAACGACGAGATGGAGAACGGAATGAAGGATCATGTGGCCGGTGAATTTGTTCCGATGACTTTTACGGCTTCGATGGATACGGATGCAGATACACGCACTTCGTTGGTGGACGGTAAGGCTGTGCATTGGAATGGTGGCGATAATATCGTGGTTATTCCGTCAGATTCGGAAGAATCCATTTCGAATTTGGCGGATTATAAATTTTCCTCAACTTTGGAGGTGGGACAGACGGCGGCTACTACTTCGTTTACCGGAAAGGCTCCCGAAGCGGAAACTTATATTGCATTCTATCCTTTTGAGCGGATACAGGAATATACAGGATTCAATGCATTTAAATTTAATCTGCCCAATGAACAGAAGGCCATACCCGGCGGTTTTGAGTCAGGAATAAATTTAGCATGGGCTCGGACGGAGAGCGGGAGCACAACGTTGCAGTTCAAGAATCTTTGTACCTTGGTGAAGTTCAGCCTTGACAGTGACGAGATTACAAATATCGAAAGTGTTACATTACAAGATAAGGAAGGCACTGCCATCAGCGGTGAAATGGATGGAGCTGTTAAATCTTATAATTCTAGATTTTATTTTCAATTTTATTCAGATGTTGCCTCTCCGAGTGTGACATTGAAGGGGCCCTTTGAGACTGCGAAAGATTATTATTTCGTCGTATACCCTCTTGGTCTGAAGTATGGGTTTACACTGACGTTTAATATGAAAGATGCTCCATCGCCGATATTGACCTCTACTGGTCTCTCTAAAGATTTAGTGCCTGGAACGATTCTTGATTTGGGTACCGTGAAAGTAGAGACGACGGCAGGTACTGAATATATTACGAACCAGAAGTTGATTGAGAATGTAGAAAGAGACTATCCTTATTTTGGATGGACCAAAGATTCTAATGGAGTACCACTTACCGAGAGCAACCTTCAACTCATACAAGAGCTTACTGATTTGACTTTGATTGATATTGATACTCAAGAGGATTTGGAAGGCCTCGAACATTTTACGGGTTTGCTTAAATTGATGATCGAAGGTAGCAGTTGGGAAGGTGTTTCTGAAATTACTTCTGACATTGCTTCTTTGGATTTGAGTAAGCTGGCATCTTTGGAACAATTGTATATTGAGGAACTTGAAAATTTGACTGATTTGAATATTAAGGGTTTGGAGAATTTGTGGTATTTGAAATGTAATAATGGAAAGCTTTCGACATTAGATGTGAGCGGAAATCCGAATTTGACCTATTTATTCTGCTCTGAGAATGAACTCACTGAGCTAAATATGACTGGTTTGACAAAACTGATATATTTGGATTGTTCCTCTAACCAGCTTACTGAGTTGAATGTGAAATCTTTCGTAGATTTGCAATCTTTATTTTGTAATAATAACCGTTTGTCGCAGTTGGATATTACGCAAAATTTGAAGATAACATTGATTTCTAAGTACATTGCTTGTGGTAACCAGACTTCCGACGGAACGAATTATCAATATTTGGATTTGTATTATAGTGATAAAAAAGATTGGTTGGCGGGTAGTGATTACCGGAATGGGTATATAAACCTTCATTCTATGTCAGAATAGCAATCATCTATTTGAGCTGTTTTCCCGATGTGCGAACTCCCCCCGCCGCCGGCAGGGCGTTTTCCCGCATCGTGAAGTGCTCCCACCGACGGGAGGACGTTTTCTCGCATCGTGAAATGCTCCCGCCGACGGGAGGACGTTTTCTCGCATCGTGAAATGCTCCCGCCGTCGGGAGGACGTTTTCTCGCTCCGTGAAATGTTCCTGCCGTCGGCAGGACGTAATTGCAACGATTGAATCTTTAAAACAGAAGAGCCTATGAAGGAAATTTTGTACAACTTCTCGCGCGTCCGTGCCAAGAATGCGCAGCACGTATTGTTCCTCACTCACGCCCTCGCGGCCATTCCGCAGGAAGTGGCCGAGGCCCGCGGCTTTGCCGCCCGTCTCACAGCCTTTGCCGCGGCAGCCGCCAACGAGCAGGAATGCTTCCGTCCCGGCAGAGCGTTTCTTGATACGGCCGACATCGTGGCCGCCGACCGCGCCCGCGACGAGCTGTTCTACTTCTACAATCAGGTGATTCAGGCTTATGCCTCCTACTATCCCGACGCAGAACGCCGCAAGGCAGGCGCGACGCTGGCCTTCGCCTTCCGCGAGGCGGGAAACGTGGCCAAGGCCGACTATGCCTCGGAAACGGCTTCGCTGACCGACCTTGTCGGGACATTGCGCAGCGAACCCTATGTGGCCGCTCTCGCCGTCCTCGGACTGGACGAAGCGCCCGACGAGCTGGAGGCGGTGAACCGGGCCTTCGACGCCCTCTTCGTGAAGCGCACGGCCGAGGAGCGCGACCGCGCCCAGTCGTGGAACATGAAGACGCTTCGTCCCCTTTCCGACGCAGCCTTCGACGACTTGGCCAAGGCTATCAACGCCCTCTACATTTCCAACGAACTGGTCGCTGGCGATGAGGCCATCCGCACGGAGCTGGGCAAGGTCATCGACGACGTGAATGCAGTCATCGTCCGCCTGAAGAAGACGATGAACCAGGGCGCGGCGGGCGTAGATCCCAGTGAAGACGAGCCGGGCGACACCACGCCTACGCCGGAGCCTGAAGAACCCGAACCCGGCGGCGACGAAGGCGGAAGCCCGCTGTAAATGGAGAATTGATAATGGATAATGGAGAATGGAAAATGGCAAACTTTCTGTTCTCCATTTTTTTTATTTCTCCCCGCAACGCCCTTGCTTTTCTCCCGCTTTGTGCTAACTTTGCCGTCAGTAAAACCAAGATATGGAATTCACGTTGGTACAAGTTTTAGTACAATGGCCCATGCCAGAGCTGCCTGAGGATTGTCATTAGCCATAGAACATCGTTTTGTCCTTGTATTCTGACCGACTTTTACAGGTTTGGAGTTGATGCTGAAAATTTGGAAACAACGCCTTTACGAGATAGATAGTGTATTGACACGATTCCCGGAGAAATCCTTGCGGATTCCAAGGATTATTACGATTTTTGCTATGAAATTATGTATAAACAGACAGATGGCAGTCAATAACCAGACTACACACTGATTTACTGAAAAGTCTATCATCTGTGCACTTGTTCATGTGCAGATGTTTTTGAGAGATTAATTCAAATATCATCCATATAATTAATTCAATCGTACCATGAAAATGTATAGATTAATTTTAGGTCACATCATGGCCATATTGTTTTTTTCACTGGCAAGTATTACAACTTTTGCACAATCACGGGTGCAATCCGTATCCTTGGCAGGCAATGCTTATGTTACCCAACGTGCTGATAAGGTCCATATTTCGGATAACGGTGTGGAAAACTGGAACAGTCCCCAGACCACTGTCAGTGCATACTTTCATGTCGACAAGCCGCAGACCATCACACTATCGCTCCAAGGCACAGGTCACGCCACTATGCGTATGGCATGCAACGGCAAAGAACAGGACATCAAGTTCGACAGCGACGAACCGACCGTTGCCGGGAATCTGAAAATCAAGATCAGTAAGCCCGGTTATGTCCGTGTGGACCTCAAAGGCATGAAGCGTGATGGCGGGAACTTTGCTAACATTACCAACCTGATGGTTGCATATACAGATGGCAACATAACGTGTGTACACGATTTCTCCAACTACTGGGGACGACGAGGTCCGTCTGTGCACTTGGGTTATACTCTACCAGAGGGGAATGATTATGAATGGTTCTATAACGAGGTGACTGTTCCACACGAGGGCGAAGTGATGCATAGCTACTATATGGCGGCAGGCTTTGGCGAAGGATACTTTGGTATGCAATATAACTCAAAGACAGAACGGCGCATCCTCTTTTCCGTATGGAGTCCGTTTGACACACAAGACCCGCGTAATATTCCCGAAGACCAGCGTATACGCATGCTGCGCCAGGGCGATGGAGTGAAAATCGGAGAGTTTGGCAATGAGGGTTCGGGTGGCCAGAGTTTTATGATTTACCCGTGGAAAGCAGGTACGACATACCCATTCCTGATGCATGTACGCCCCGACGGAAAGGGCAACACGATATACACGGCCTACTTCTATGCCACGGAGGAAGGAGAGTGGCGCCTGGTTGCTGAGTTCCTGCGTCCACAAACCAACACATGGTACACCCATCCCCATTCTTTCCTGGAAAACTTCAATCCGGAACAAGGCTATCTGACACGTAAGGTGCAATTTAAAAACCAATGGGCACGTACTACAGACGGCCGTTGGGTGCGTCCTTTGAATGCAACCTTTACCAACGACGGCACAGCACAAGCTGGTGTGCGTCTGGACTATGCGGGTGGACAAACTGCCGACGGAAAGGCCCTGTTCCTGAAAATGGGCGGTTTTTTCAACGAGAATGTCCAAGCTGGTACACGCTTCCCTCTGCCTGCTTATGATACCACACAACCCCCACAGATCGATTGGCAGGCCCTGGAAGAACTTGGAAAAACAAAGTAAATACATCGCGATTACTGCGAATTCGGGGAGAATGATACAGACGGCATAATCAAAATACAATGTCATCCTGAACGCAGTGAAGGATTTCAATGCACAGATAGCTGCTTGCGAGATTCTTCACTGTGTTCAGACTATACCTAAATATAAAAATAAGAGTTGTTTTGAGCGAAGCTAATGACAAAATACTGACACTTTTCTATTTCGAGATATTCTTATTTTTATTTTTTCATTTTTCATTTCTCCCCGCAACGCCCTTGCTTTTCTCCCGCTTTGTGCTAACTTTGCCGTCAGTAGAACCAAGCTGAAACAAGATATGGAAATACAAGCCAACTATATCCGCCGCATCGAGATCGACGGCCTGTGGCACCGCTACAACGTGGCCTGGGACCTGCGCCCCGACGTCAACATCCTGGCCGGCATCAACGGCGTGGGTAAGACCACCATCCTGAACCGCTCCGTGGGATTCCTGGAGCACCGCACTTCGGGCGAGGTGAAGAACGGCGAACTGGAGGGCGTGCGCGTCTACTTCGATCGCCCCGACGCCACCTCCATCCCTTACGACGTCATCCGCTCCTACGACCGGCCGCTCGTCATGGGCGACTTCACCGCCCGCATGGCCGATCCCAACGTGCGTTCCGAGCTCGACTGGCAGCTCTACCTGCTGCAGCGCCGCTACCTGGACTATCAGGTGAACGTGGGCAACCGCATGATCGAGCTCCTGGGCAGCGACGACGACGCGCAGCGTGCCCTTGCCCCGCAGCTCTCCCTGCCCAAGCGCCGCTTCCAGGACATGATCGACGAGCTCTTCGGCTACACGCGCAAGACCATCGACCGCCGCAGCAACGAAATCGCCTTCTATCAGGACGGCGAACGCCTGCTGCCCTACAAGCTCTCTTCGGGCGAGAAGCAGATGCTCGTCATCCTGCTCACCGTGCTCGTGCGCGAAGGCACCCACAGTGTCCTCTTCATGGACGAGCCCGAAGCCTCGCTCCACATCGAGTGGCAGCAGAAGCTCATCGGCATGATCCGCCGCCTGAACCCGCAGATGCAGCTCATTCTTTCCACCCACTCGCCCGCCGTCATCATGGAAGGCTGGCTCGATGCGGTGACGGAGGTGAGCGAGATAACAAAGGAAATGAAGAATTAAGAATGAAGAATTAACAATGTACAGTCTCTTCTTTCGCCATTCATCAATTATTCTTCATTCTTAATTCTTCATTCTTCATTTTTATGTCTCTCACTCTCCGCCATAACCTCACCTCCGACTACCTGGACGCCGCCCGCCGCCTGTCGCCGCCGAAGAAGCGCCGCCGCATTGTGGCCTACGTCGAAAGCTACGACGACGTGGCCTTCTGGCGCACGCTGCTCTCCGAGTTCGAGACCGACGAACGCTACTTTCAGGTGATGCTCCCCTCGCAGACCTCGCTGTCGAAGGGAAAGAAAACCGTGCTGCTCAACACGCTCAACGCCGACAAGCTGGGCGGCAGCCTCATTGCCTGCGTGGACAGCGACTACGACTTCCTGATGCAGGGAGCTACCGCCCTGTCGCGCCGCATCAACCAGAATCCCTACGTGCTGCAGACCTACGCCTACGCCATCGAGAACTACCTGTGCTACGCTGAAACCCTGCACGACGTCTGCGTGCAGGCCACGCTGAACGACCGTCAGCTGCTTGACTTCCCCGAATTCATGCGCCGCTATTCGCGCCTGGCCTATCCGCTCTTCCTGTGGAACATCTGGTTCTACCGCCGCCATGATAACACGACCTTCCCCATGTACGAGTTCAACCAGTGCGTCCGCCTGCAGGACGTTAGCCTGGCCCATCCCTACCGCTGCCTGGACGACGTGCGCCGCCGCGTCGACGCCAAGCTCTCCGAACTGCGCACCCGCTTTCCGCAGGACATCGAGCACATCGACGTCCTGGGCGAGGAACTGACGCAGCTCGGCCTGACGCCGGACACGACCTACCTCTACATTCAGGGCCATCACCTGATGGACGGCGTGGTGATGAAGCTGCTCAACCCCGTCTGCACGCAGCTGCGCCGCGAGCGTGAGAAGGAGATTCGCCGCCTGGCCGTTCACGACGAGCAGTTCCACAACGAACTGACCGCCTACGAGAACAGCCTGGCCGCCGTCCAGCTGATGCTGAAGAAGAACGACGGCTACAAGGGCCTCTACCTCTACCAGTGGATGCGTGAGGATGTGCAGCGGATACTGGAAATGAAATAAAGAATTTTGCTTATGGAACTATTGAAACGTATTGACGAACTCTTGATAGGCTGGGGCATGAATCCTGCCACAGCCGACTGGCTCGACCAGCTCATCGCTTTCATGCTGGTATTGCTTCTGGCCTTTGTCGCCGATTTCATTTGCCGCAAGGTGTTGCTCCGGGCCATCGCCCGCCTGGTGCAGAAGACCAAGGCCACGTGGGACGACATCCTGTTCGACCGCCGCGTGATGGGCTATCTCAGCCACATGGTGGCGCCCGTCATCATCTACCTGTTCATTCCGGTCGTCTTTGCCGATACCGACTCGGTGACGCTGAACTTCATCCGCCGCCTGTGCTACATCGTCATCATTCTTTCCTTTCTCTTCTTCATCAATGCCTTCCTCAAGGCCGCCTATACGGTCTACAGCGAGAAGGAATCCATGCGCGACCGTCCGCTGAAGGGCCTGCTCCAGACGTTGCAGGTGTCGCTGTGGACCATCGGAATCATCGTGGTCGTGGCCGAACTGCTGGGCAAGTCGCCCCTCTCGCTGCTGGCCGGACTGGGGGCCTCGGCCGCCATCCTGATGCTGGTGTTCAAGGACAGCATCATGGGCTTCGTCAGCGGCGTGCAACTCTCGGCCAACGACATGCTGAAGGTGGGCGACTGGATCACGATGCCCAAGTACGGAGCCGACGGAACGGTCATCGAGGTGACGCTGAACACGGTGAAGGTGCGCAACTTCGACAACACCATCACCACCATTCCGCCTTACCTGCTGGTAAGCGACTCCTTCCAGAACTGGCGCGGCATGCGTGAGAGTGGTGGCCGTCGCGTGAAGCGCAGCATCAACATCGACATGACCAGCGTACGTTTCTGCACGCCCGAGATGCTCGCAAAGTACCGCAAAATCCAGCTGCTGAAAGACTACATCGACCAGACCGAAGCCGTGGTTCACGCCTACAACGAGGAGAACGGTATCGATAACGAGGTGCTGGTGAACGGCCGCCGGCAGACGAATCTTGGCGTATTCCGCGCCTATCTCACTGCCTACCTCAAGAGCCTGCCCGTCGTGAATAAGGAACTGAACTGCATGGTGCGCCATCTGCAACCCACCGACCACGGCTTGCCCATTGAGCTTTATTTCTTTTCTACGATCAAGGATTGGATTCCCTACGAGGGTGTGCAGGCCGATGTTTTCGACCATGTGCTGGCCATTATTCCCGAGTTCGACCTTCGCGTTTTCCAATCGCCTTCGGGAGCGGACTTTCAGCGGTTGGCGGAGAAACAGCATTAGAAAACTGTGGTTTCGTTTGTCGCTGCTCTTACCTTTCGCTATATTTGTTGTAATCAGGTAGGTTTTATTTGACTATCAACAGATTGGATAAAACTCGCACGAGAACGGGCAATGGATAAGAAAAAGCCGGACTGTTCCGAACCGCCATATTTCTCATGCTTTCAAATAACTCTTTATCTCATTTGCAAAGATAACATTTCTTTCTGAAAAGGCCGAATAAAAAGGCCATAATCTCTCCGCACAAACACACCTCAAAAGGAGAAGTCATACCGCAGCCGAGTCCCCATAACCACAGGCAAAGGTAATTCGTGTTCTTCCCGTACAAGCAAGGCCAAGCCCTTCGGGTTCGTGGAAAAAATCATCCTCGCCCCGGAGGGCTTGCGGTATTTTTTCCCGAAGCCTTGCATGTACGGAACACGACCTTTTTAAGCCTGTAGTTATGGGAACTCCGGCCCCTGTAAGCCGGACTAACAAAAAATCAAATGTCATGTTACAGAAAGCGAAGAAGAAGTACACGGTGGAAACACTCAAGCCATTGAATGTACTGTACGATCACGAACACTGGCTGACAGAACAGGACGTGGATATGGCCAACAATTATGTGGAACTGATAGAGAGGACACGCTCTGAAAAGACTCCGCAAGTCGGAGACAGACTCATCTATGTGGACCGATACGGGAAGTATTACGGCAACGCCCTCATCGAGAAACGGGAGGAAACGAGCGGACTGATCTCCATCTGCGAAGAGCCCTACATTCCCTTTGTCTGGGAAGAATATGACGGTATAGGACTGAGCGTCAGCGGAGGATCTTTCCACCATATAGACCCCAGGCAACTGACCTTCGTCAGATGGACGGAAGGAGCATTCAAGGACTGGGGAAACTGCGGAGCGTGTGCCAACGGTGCCGTCACATTCACGGCAAAAGTACCGTTATGGTCCTATTCCGAACCTGATCCGCTCTACGGTGATTTCACCACGGAAACATGGAGACAATATTATTTGACCAAGGACACGGGTCCGGACACACGCAACCTGTACCAGGGCTACGACATAGCTTTCAGGACCGAAGAGAACTTCCGGCAGTTCCTGAAGGACTATGAAGGGACTGTGTTCAAGGGCAACTGGGAAAACCAGATCGTACTCTGGTGTTTCCGACATGAAAACCGGTTCCTGCCGCAGCACGAATGGGACAAGATAGATGCCCCGGCCATGGAACGGCGTCTCAACTTCCATTCCGAACAGGTCAAGCTGGTCAAGGACATGGACAGCCACATCACCTACTGTTACCGTATCAAACCCGAAATTGACAATCTCTAAAACAATACAGTTATGCAGACAACAGCAACAAGAACAGCAGGCAGCCACACTGACCTGCTTACAGGTATCCTGAACGTGCAAGTAAGGAACGAGGACAAGATTACAGAACAGGACCGGCAGTATTGCCAGCTACAGCAGGACCAACTCTACAAGACACTTGACCGTATCGACCGATGGTATGCCATCTTCAAGGAAGAAGCGGAACGGTATCGGGAAATCAAGAGCTTCAAGTATGAGGATAACGGTAAGGTCTCCATACGGAATTTCTATTTCAACAACAGCGGGGAGGATGACTATACCCACAACGAATTCAAACCGTTTGACCTCATCAACGAGCTTGCGGACAACAACTGCAATGCCAATGCGAATTTCGCGAGTCGCATCATTTCCTATTTCAACAGGACCTACAATGTAGATGTCCCCATTCCTGTAATCGACGAGAAGGCCATGCGCATGGGATTCCGTCCGGTCTACCAGACTTACGTGGACATGGTCATTGAACACCTCGGCGGAAAAAGTTTCCGTGAGACCGCAGAGGAAGAACTGCTGGCCCGTTTCCTGAAAACGGTACAGCCTTCCCGCTGGAGCAAGGTGAAGCCCGAACTGAAAAAGGACAAGATCACATTCCCTGACATCGTATCCTGGGACAGCATCCATCTGGAATACCACCGGGAATATGAGTTCTCGTATGACTGCGGAACGAAATTGGACATTTTCTGCGAAGGTATCGCATACGGGGCGGATGACGTGATAAACGGTTCAAGCGGTATGGTCATCGGCCTTGACAGACGCGATGTGGATATAACCGAATGGTACAACCTCACCCTGAGCAACGCAGAACAGATCAAGTTCTACAAGAACGGACGCATCGACGTACGCTTCAAGGACAGCCAGGCCGCAGAGAACTGCTACAGAAGGCTGCGGCTGGATGAAATCACACTCAGAGAAGAGTGATTCATGAAATACTTATTCAGACACCCCGTAAGACATCCTTGCGGGGTGTCTCCGTTTCCAACCATTAAAAAAGAAAAGACATGTATGCCATCATACCCCAACAGATTCCCCAGGACAGGCGTGCCGAGATCAACGAGAAAATCCTTTGCGCCATAGACTCGGGCAAGGACCTCGTTCCGAAGGAAAGCATCTACAACTGCTACACGGGAATCGGAGGACTGCACAACCTCAGGCAGTCGGATTTCACCAGCTACCATGAATACGCCGAGGCCAAGAAGGAATTCGAGATGGGACAGTTCTTCACCCCGCACGACATATGCCGGAGCATGGTGGAGACCCTTTCTCCGACATCGGCGGAAATGGTGCTTGACATGTGCTGCGGCATGGGCAACTTCTTCAACCATCTGCCCAACCTGCACAATGCCTACGGATTCGACATTGACGGCAAGGCGGTGGCCGTTGCCAGATACCTCTACCCGGAAGCTCATATCGAGAAATGCGACATACAGCTGTACAATCCCGAACAGCGCTTCGACATCATTGTCGGAAATCCGCCCTTCAACCTGAAATTTGATTACAGGCTGTCGCAGGAATTTTACATGGACAAGGCCTATGACGTGCTCACCCCTGCCGGAATCCTGATGGTCATCGTCCCTCTCTCCTTCATGCAGAACGAGTTCTGGGAAAAGACACGCGTGGCGAAAATCAACTCGAATTTCTCCTTCATCGGCCAGACCAGGCTGGAACATTCAGCCTTCTCTACGGTGGGCGTGCAGAATTTCGCAACAAAAATCATGGTATTCCTCCGCCGTTCCCTCCATATTGAAATGCAGCCCTACAACGCGGAAAAGTTTGTCAGCATGGATGAGCTGAAGAAACGCATAGCCGAAGTGCGGAAAATGAAACACCGGCTGCGCCTCCAGCTGATGCGGGAGTGCAACCATATAGACAAGGAAGAGCTGGAACAGTTCGAGTACAGGCTCGCCAAATACATGTACGAACTGAAAGCCCATGCCGTGCTGAACAGGCATGTCGAAAAGGCGGAGGCGCTGGTGTCCAAATTCCGCAACCAGAAACCACCGGAAGGTGCCACCAGGGAACAGATAAAGGAATGGGAACGCAAGAAGCTGACCACCGGCAAGGTTCTCGGCATCATCCGCAGGTACATCACCTCGCAGAACGTGGTGCCGCGCAAGGAAGTGGCATTGGTGAAGACATCCTACGGCTTCAAGCTGAAACAGTATGCCCCGCGTCTGCTCGACAAGGTCACGCACAAGGCCGCAGGCATCAACGACCTCATACTCGGAAGGGCCGAACTCCCGATGCCGGAAACCGTCACGGAAAAGAACATGCGGCAGATCCGTGCCGCCAGAAAACTGATACGGCGCAAACAGAGGCAATATGAGACCCAGAATCTCCAGTTTGCGGAAATGCGGGAAGATGACGGTCTGAAGGAATACCTGGACCGCACCAGGTTCATCAACAAGGAAGGTGAAGTCTGCGAATTCACGGACTTGCAGAAACACGACCTGAACCTCGTGTTGCAGAAACGCTACGCCCTGCTGAACTGGCAGCAGGGTTCAGGCAAGACCGCCGCCGTCTATCACAGGGCGAAATACCTGCTCAAGTTCAGAAAGGCAAAGAACGTCATCATACTTGCCCCGGCCATCGCCACCAACATGACCTGGATACCGTTCCTTACCATAAACAAGGAACGCTTCCGTACAATACAGACCGCCGGCGACCTCGACAACGTACCGGAAGGGACATTCCTTGTCGTCTCCACCTCCATGCTCCGGAAACTGAAAAGAGGACTGATGCGTTTCGTGAAACGCACTTCCGGCAAACTGTGCCTTGTCTTCGACGAGTCGGACGAAATCACCAATCCCACATCGCAGCGTACAAGAAACATCCTGTGCATATTCAGAAGGCTCAGGTACAAGATTCTCGATACCGGAACAACCACCCGCAACAACATCGCGGAACTGTACAGCCAGTTCGAACTGCTCTACAACAATTCGGTGAACATGATATGCTGGAGCCCGCAGGTCTACCACGAAAACAGGGACCACGAGATAGAGGAAGAGAACAACCCGGATTACGGAACACCGTTCCCCGCCTTCAGGGGGCATGTCCTTTTCCGTGCCTGCCACTGTCCGGGGAAAGCCACTGTATTCGGCATCGAGAAACAGAACCAGGACGTGTACAACAAGGACGAACTCTCCGAACTTATCGGCAAGACGGTCATCACCCGCAAATTCCGTGACTTCGCGGGTGAGAAATACCGGATACGGACACATACCGTCCGCCCCTCGGAAGGAGAACACGAGGTATACCGTGTCATCATCGAGGAATTCTGCCGCATCTGCGAACTGTACTACAACAGCACGGGAGACACGAAAAAGGATGCGGGGCTGAGACTCATGAGGCAGATCAAACTGCTTATCAAGGCCTGCTCGGTACCGCACCTGATAAAGGGGTATTACGGCGACAGGTATCCCTCCAAGACCCGGTATATCGAAAGGCTTGTAAGGGAAATACCGGGCAAGGTAGCCATCGGATGTACCACGCTGGCGGCATTTGACCTGTATGAGAGCTATATCCGGGAACATTTTCCTGACAGACCTGTATATGTGGTCAAGGGAGATGTCGCCTTCAAAAAACGGCAAAGTATCGTGACGGAATTCGACTCCACCATCAACGGCATCCTGATATGCACGCAACAGAGCCTGAGCAGTTCCGTGAACATACCTACCTGCAACGACGTGATACTGGAGTCCCTGCAATGGAACATCCCCCGCATGGAACAGTTCTATTTCCGCTTCATCCGTCTCGATTCCAGAGAAATGAAGGATGTCCACTACGTCACCTACGAAGATTCGGTCGAACAGAACCTGATGGCACTGGTACTGACCAAGGAGCGTCTGAACGAATTCATCAAGACCGGGGAGGTCAAGGAACAGTCAGAAATCTTCGAGGAATTCGACATCACGATGTCCGTCATCGACAGCCTGCTCGTCCGCACGCAGGACAGTGAAGGCAAAATACACATCAGCTGGGGAAGCCAGCGCATAAGAGAATGAACATGAACCGTATGGAGAAGACCGGGAGTTCCATTCCCACCGACAAAGGTAGTCCGCGTCCCCATCGGCTGAGCAAGGTCAGGCCGCAGGCGGTTTTCGGGAAAATCATCCTCGCGGAGCTGCGGTATTTTCCCGCAAAACCCTGCACAGCCGGGACACGGCACCTTGTCAAGGTCGGTGGAATGGAATCCCCGGCATCCACATACATAAAAGACAAGTAATATGGATCTGAACAATGCAGAGATTGCCGTGACCACACAGCATCTCATGGACATAAAGGATTACAGGGACTACTGGATGCACCTGTCCGAATACAGCGACATGGGCGAGTTCCTGAGTGCCTGTTCCGACCTGTTTCCCGGGGAGGAGGAACCGGAATACCGGTATCCGAAATGGGAAAACATTCCGGACACACTGATCAGCCGTGAATGGCTCTGTCCCAACTTCTTCGAGATCAGGGATGCCCTTGAAAGGCTCGAAGAGGAAGAAACGGAGTTTTTCATAAACTGGAGCAGAAGTTACGGATATGACATCACCACGGATGACCCGCACATGATGGTATCGCACTACCATGACCTGTACGGGGACACCGTCACGGAAACGGAAGAAGACGCGGACACGGGAGAAGATGCCCTGATATACACGGGCGTATCAAGCTACTACTGCGACATGCTTCCCTTCCGGTACGAAATATTTGATGACAATTATGACTAAAAGACAAAAAATATGGAAATCAACTTCAAAGGACCTGTAATGCCTATCGACCCATACTCGCAGCTGGCATTCGTGGAGATACTGAACATACTACTGACGGCGGGACACATCGTGGACGTGAACCGCTTCCTCATAAGCAGGAACGTCAACCCGCAATTCGGCTCGCTGTCAGGCTATTTCAGATGGTCGTTCACCGGAAACCATTTCACCCTCTGGCAACGCACGGACTACAATTCAACGCTGTGTTTTAATCACAGGATACTCGATCTGCCTTTCGGTGTCCTGGCAGCGAAAGACAACGGAAAAGACATGGAAACGGCAAACTGAAAATGAAACGATATGGAAACTACGGTAAAAATACCCAACCGGGAAATCGCGCTCGCGGCATTTGACAGGCTCCGCAGGGAACAAAGGAAGGATGCCGCACTGAGGCTGGCCGGGTGTATGCTCAGAGGGACATACATATCCCTCGGCATCGGTGACACCGACTGGGAAATAGATACCGCCCTGCACCAGTGCGGCGGTGAGCCGAAGACCGGATACGGTCATACTGCACATTTCCACTTCGACGGCGAGACGGAAATGGAAACAGAGAAATATGAAAGGCTCAAGGAAGAGAACAGATGATAAGGGAGCGGCCGAAAGGTCGCTCTTCTCATTTATAAACGACATGTACGGGAAACGGAATCCTGCCGTACACAGGTAACAGAAATGGAAGAACAGGAAAGACTGACTATGGAATTCGTGAAATCGCTCATGGACAAGTCCTACACGCTGGTATGGGTGGACTACAACGACAATCTCGACAACTGCCGTGACACCATCCAGAAGTGTCTGGAAGAAAGGAGCTGTGAAAGTCTGTGGGAGAAAGTGGACGAATGGTACGGTGACGCCGAATGGGAAGCTGTCCGTGAAATCGTCTCAAAGCTGAAGGATGAATGTATCCGTTTCCATGATTTCGGAGAAGAGGAAGTGGACAAGTTCTTTCAAGAACACGAAGACGAAATCAGGGAAGAAATCTATGACAGAAACGACTCTGACACGCTGAAAGAACTTCTCAAAAACACGGATGACATCCCCGTGCGTGTCGAGATGCTGTCAAACTACGACTGCATCAATTCCAACTGGCTGGAATCGCAGGAAGGATACCGGTACAAGGAATCCTATTTCGGGGATATGATAGACGCGCTGAACCTCAATCCAGCCAAAGTGAAGAAAATGCTGGTGGAGAAAGGCTACACGGTATTTGGCCGGTTCCCCGACAAAAAATACAGGGACGGCAAGGAACAGGTATCCTATGAACAGTTCTATCAGGAACTCATCAACTCCTGCTGCGGTGCCAACCTGCTGACCTATATCGGCAAGGTAAGCCTGCAGGAACTTTATGATGCCGGATTCTCGGTTGGGGAAGTCATTATCCCCAAAGGAAACTGCTGCGGCATCTTCAGCTCCATGTACGGCGGCGGGAGTCTCCTGGAGATGGAACTCCGGAAAGACGTCAGACTGAAACTGGAAGTCAGGGACTGTCACGGATTCCGCTTCCGTCTTGACAACGAGAGCTCAGAATATGAATGCTCCATCAAGCATGTGTACGGGGTATGCGATTCCTTCTTCGGAGAAAGGATCGGCCTTGTCGCTTCATAAACGACTCATGTATATCAACAATTATAAATCATGGAATTATGGCAAAATACGATGTAAGAGTAAGGTACGCCTTCGAGGGTACCTACAAGGTCGTGGCGGAAGACCGCGACGAAGCGGAAAGAATGATAGCGGAAGACTGCGGCCTGGTACTGGGCGGAAACATCCACACTACCCGCGATGATGACGAGGTGACAGACTGGAGATTCAGCAGTCACCCTGACATGCAGATCCTTTCTTTCAGGGAACGGGTTGACAAAGGCAAGGTCAGATACACGTCCATGTGTTTCAGCGACAGGATTGAAGAACTGAGAAAGGACATAATCGAAGCCATCAGGCAACTGCTCGATGTGCACGGCCTGAAAAAAATCACGTTTACCGACAACGAAGAAGACCCTGTATGGATCATCTGGTTTGACGATAATGCAGAACCATACGAGTGTTATGTTACAGGAATTGAGGTTACTGACAAGCACATTACCGTGTTGGCAACAATAAAGGACAGTATGGAAGAGGTTTTCTGTCAGAGTCCTTTCGAACTCGGAGCCAGCAACATTGATTGGCTTAATCAAATGTACGAAGCAGTAAGGCTTCAACTTGAAAATACAAAAGGAAACTCTTGAAACGAAAGACAATATGGCAACAAAAATCAATATGGACAGATACGTCTGGGAAGGATGGACTGTCGGAGCGTTCATCAGGGAACTGGCCCCGCAGGTGGAAATGATCATGAGCGGGCAAAGCTGGAGGGAACCTTTCAGGAACAAACAGGAACTGGCGGACTGGTGCAGGGACAACCAGCCCTATTACAAGAAAAGGATCCCTGAAGTGAACAGCCATTTTGCAAGGATGTATAACCTTAAATAAAAACAACATTATGAAATATCAAGCGGAAAATGCAGTCTCCAGCTTCTTCTACTATATGTGGAATGCCTGGTGCGAGGAAGAGTGCAGGACAGTATTCAAGGAAATGCACCCACACTTTTGGGAAAAATGGTCTCTGATGACGGACAAGGGAATATTCGGAGCCGCTGAACGGTTCTATGCGGAACTGACGGACCGTTACAGGGAAAAGCTGGTGGAACGGGCCGTTAGCCTGTATGACGGCAAAGCCAGACGCAAACACCCGGACGATTCCGAAATCAAGGTGTGCAATGATTGCGGTTCAACGGAGATTGAAATCCAGGCATGGGTGGATGTAAACACGAATGAATACCACAGTGACGTGGACGATGACATCTGGTGTTCCCGGTGTGAGGACAATGTGGAGACCTGCTCCAAACAATCCTTTTTGGAAAAGATGCAGGAATGGTGGAAATCCAACAGCACCGATAACCTTGAATACCTGACCGGATTCAAGACATCCGATTTCCCTTCAGCCAATTCCGGACAGACATTCGCCGAGGCCGCCGACGAATGGTGGAACGGCAATAACTATGACGAGAAGAGGAACATATACCTGACAAACAATTAAAGACAACGGCTATGGCACGGAACATCATTGACCTGATCTGCAACTCATGCAGTTGCGGCAAGGAAGGGGCACAGGAATACCTGGACGACGAGATAAGAAACCTGCAGGAACTTCAGGAAGACAACGACCTGAGAAGCGAAGACTTCGAAATCGCGTGCAGCAACCTCGGACTCGACCAGGACTGGCAGATATATTTCATCAACCGTCTTGCGGGACTTTAATATCTACACTATGACTTATTTTCAGAACATACACTCACTGGCGGAGCTGAAAAAAGAATACCGCCGTCTGGCAATGCTTCACCACCCGGACAAGGGTGGTGACACTGCCCTCATGCAGCAGGTGAATACCGAATTCGGAAAGCTGTTCGAGGTCTGGAAAGACAAGCCTTGCGTTTCCACAACCCCGACAGGCTACGAACACGACTTTCAGGATGCCACCGCAAAGGAATACACCGAATACGTGTACAATGAATACCGCTGGAAAGGGCGCAACTACAACGGGCAGTCCGCGCCGGAAATCACGGAACTGGTCAGGGCATGGCTCAAGGAGACCTATCCGAGATACACCTTCTCGGTCCGCAAGGACGGATACAGCTCAATCCTTATCCGACTGATGAAAGCGGACTTCGAGGCTTTCACCAGAGAATCCGGCAAGGTACAGGGAGACATCAACCACTACAACATCCAGGCATCGGACAGTCTGACCGACCGGGCCAAGGAGGTGATGACAAACGTCAGGGATTTTGTGATGTCATACAATTTCGATGAAAGCGACCCCATGACCGACTATTTCCACACCAACTTCTACCTCACGCTCGGAATCGGCAGCTACAGACAGCCGTACCGGATGGAACTGCCGAAGATTACGGGAAAAGACACTCCTGAAGTGTTCAGGTATCCTGAAGGACCTGCACACAAGGCTATGCGACAGGCACTGGGCAAGGCGCGTTTCGGCTTCATCGAGAGCCGGAAGCATATCGGGGAAATGATACTCGGAGAAGACTTTTACGGCTCACAGGGAGAACATTATTTCTGGCCCAAGGAGTATTCAAGCGCGAAGACGGCACAGAAACGCATCGGAAAACTGGAGGCAGCCGGAATGCACTGCGAACTGACAGGCTGCAACGGCGGATACATACGCCTGCTCGGATATACTCCGGAGACGGAAAGCAGTCTGGAACGGGAAAGGCAGGAATATGCCACGGCATACCGGAAGTGGGTGTCAGAACACGGCATATCCCCAAATACGGGAACAGTACACCAGAACATTTCAAATCCAATCAGACAGATACAATTATGACAAACAGGGAAATCATCAGAGAACTGAAACGCTGCGGCTACAGCCGGGTGGACATTGATACGGACAGTAGAGCCGCAAAGACTTTCTACACCTACCGTGGCGGGCTTCATATCAACGGTACGGAAGATCTGTCATTCCATATCGTACCGCCACAGGACAGTCTCGGACTGGGACGGTTTGCAATATGCGCCACCCGTAACGGGGAAAGCTCACAGCTGGGGACAGACCAAGCCCCGTTCTTTTTCCGGTGGCTGTTCGCCTTCCTCAAAGGTGAGAGAAAAGAGAATGAGATAATAGATGGAATATGTACCGACAGAAAAACAGAATAGAAATATGAAAGCAAAAGTATTGAAATACAAGTTTGACGGCAACACCATCGTTGCCCCATACATGGAACTTGAACCGTATGCGGAGAATGTATTCATCTCGCTGGCAAGAAAAAACGAATACGGAAACGAAAGTGAAGACAGTTTCCATGTAATCTGCAAGATAGGTGATATCCATTTTTCCTGCGGACAGTATTCACGCAGAATCCTTGACAAGGAGGGTCACCGGGAAGAAGCGGCAGCCTATTGCAAGAACTGGATTGAAAACATCCTGAAGGATGCGGAGGATGGAAAAATCATCCCCCTCTTGTCTGTCCATGTATTCAATGCCCTCGGTCTTGACTCCACTCCCTTGGTACAGGCCCGTGAGACGTATGCAAAAAGGCAGGAAGAAAAGCGTCTGGAACGGAAAAGAAAAGAAGAACAGGAAAAAAAGGAGAAAGAATCCCGATGGCATCAACAACTCGACGAAAACAAACGGAAATTCCTGAACGGTGAGAAAATAACGGCAGAAATGTTTCTTGAAATCACAGGAAGGGACGGCTTTGACATCCATATCAGAACCAAAGGGACATTCAACCGACATGTGACGGCAATCGAAAGGAACGGGACGGTAAGTTTCAGAAAATACAAAGGCCGCCGTACTCCCGACTTCACCGGATGCCATAAGGCTGTAGCCGACTATCTTGCATTTCTTTCCGAAAATGAAATCAGAAAATAAGGTCCAAAGCGGTAACAGCCATCCTATACAACTGTTACCGCTATTATCAGGACTTTACAACTTCATGTTCAGTACCATAGCCAACAGGAACATATATTGATTGTAAACCTTGAGCTTCTTCAGATCCAGCACATACCCTGCATAGGGATTGGTACAGTCCGAATAGAAAAATACGTCGGTAAAACCCGCATGTTCCTCTATGATTTCACCTTCCAGGGGAATCTCGTCCACATCAAACTCCTCCAGAGGCAGTTCCTCCAGGCGGGCATATTCCCCATTGCCCAACACATTGAGGTTACGGTTGAACAGCACATATCCCCGCTTACTGTAATCCACACGCATACCATACGGACGCTCCACAAGGAAAGCATCCGCAGCTTTCTTTATATAATCTTCCATGATTTTTCAAATTAGGATTTGCAAAAATACACCATTCCTTTGTCAAAGACGAACAAATCAATGGGTTTCTCACCGACATACCTGCAAGAAAATACAACGACACACAACCTGTATATTTTATTTTCCTCCCTGCAAAGGTAGTCCCGTGTCCAACGTACCCGGACAAGGTCAGGCCCCTATGGGGTTGGCTGAAAGAAAATCATCCTCGCCGATGGCTGCGGTATTTTCTTTCGCCAAACCTTGCGGGTACGGTCACGGGACAGTCAGGCAGGTGAAAAATAAAAAATACCGGCTCCCGGAGCCGGACGTGTTTAACAGATAAAATACAATGAATCATGAAAATCCTGAATGAAGAACATTTCCAGAATGTAAAGCGTTACGCCGAATCCATCGGTGACACATCACTCCAGAATTGTCTGGACAGACTGAAAAAATGGGAGGAGAACCCAGACCATCCAAGCGAAATCTCGCTCTATTATGACCATGCCCCGTACTCGTTCGGCTTCACGCAACGCTATCCAGACGGAAGCATCGGCATTGTAGGCGGTCTGCTCTATCACGGAATACCCGACCAATCCTTTGCCGTGACACTTGAACCGTTCCACGGATGGCAGATACATACCTAAAAACAGACAATCATAGTATTAACTTTATAAAATTCAAGATTATGGAAGCAATGGCAGTATTGGAAAAACAACAGCAGTTTGATTTTCAGAACAACGGAATCGAAGTAATGAACTTCGAGACTCTCCAGCGTACCTACAAGGAGAATGATATCTACGGCAAGCCAGTCCAGGGCATTTATCACTACCAGGTCCTGCAGCGTATGATGGACATTTGCGAGAAGTACAACCTCGATTACGAGGTGGAAGAAATCTTCGCGGCACAGAACAGGAACAAGACACAGCCGGGAGTAAGCATTCTCCCGCAGGTGGAACAGACACTTGGTGAAAAAGCAGTGGAAGCCCACATCCTCCGACGCATCTTCGCTACCATCCGGATCAAGGACTGGGAAACGGACGAGCTGACAACTACGCTGGTTGTCGCCTATCATCAGGACGGCATACAGGCTGCCATAGGCCCGTGCGTGAAAGTATGCCATAACCAGTGTATCCTCTCGCCGGAAAGGAGCATCTGCAATTACGGAAAGAACAAGGTGACAACGGAAGGGGTATTCGAGACGGTGGACGGATGGCTGGCAAACTTCGAGGTGAACATGAACGAAGACATCGCAAGGATTCAGCGACTGAAACGCAGAATCGTCTCACTGGAGGAAGTATATATGTATATCGGACTGCTGACAGCATTGCGTGTCTCCCATGACAGTTCGGACAGGAACCTGTCATCCTCCGTGGAAACCTACCCGCTTAACCAGAGCCAGATTTCCATCTTCACGGAAGAGGTGCTGAGACTGGTCCGCGAAAAGGGACAGGTTACCGCTTGGGACTTGTATAATGTAGCGACTGAGATATATAAGCCGGGCAGAACGGATTTCCCGGCACTGATTCCGCAGAACGGAGCAATGGCGGAACTCCTGCTTTCCCGTCTGCCCGCAGAAGTGGAAATGCAGGATGTGGTTTTAGTGAGCTGAATTTTCCCCAAATATCAAATATGACCATTTGATTCGGAATCCATATAACATACGAGGGCAACTCCAAATGTCAAGTCGCCCTCGTATGAATAAAATTATGTTCTTACAATACTGTTATTCCACGATTTCTCCCTTATCGTTTACAATTACACCGTCCGGCTGACAAAGGTACAGGTCTTTGCCTATAGCCTCGATTGATGTGTAGATGGGCGGAGTTACAATTTCGCCGTTACGGTTCAACAGCCCATAGTAATCCGAAGAGTTGTAATCTCCGCTCCGAACCAGATACTGCTGACAATTGGCTATCCCGTAAACCTTGCTGTCCGTGCATCCATCATCGGAAGATTCTGTATTGTTACGGAGTTCTGTCGTCTCATAAATCAGGTTGTTTACATCATCGATTACGAAGTTGACGGTGATATTGCCCTTGTGGTCGTACCGCCGGGCGATATGGTCGGCATGTCGGACTTCAATACAGTCGTTATATACATAAATTGCCGTATTCTCGACAGGGAAAAGCAAATCCATATCTGCCGTGTATAATCCGACACGTCTGTCTTTTTCCACCTGCCAGAAACCGTCGTTGTTGAACAGGTTGTCATATTCAGCATCCAAAGCCCAATTACCGGAACGGTCAATCAGTCCCATCTTGCCATCAACGGGGTTCTTTACCATGCAGTATCCGTTTTTGAATGCGTATTTCGGGTCATCGAAATGCACCTGGAAATCCTTGTCGATGACAACTTTGCCGGAATGGTCGATGAACATCAGTTCGCCGTCCTTCTCCACGGCGGCAAGACCTTCTGAAAATATCCATGCTCTGGTGAATGAAAGAGGTATTGCCACCTTACCTGTAAAACGGTTGATATAACCACGTTTGCCATCCTTTGAGAATACGGCCAAAGAATCCTTGTCATCGGATGTCACCACCCAATCTACATCTTCCAGAAGCACGATCCCTTTATTTTTATCATATAATCTGCCTTTGTCCGAATAATATATCTGTTGGAACACGACGTGGTTACTGATGTGTTTCTCATCATAAACCAGCGCCTTCATTGTATGCGGACGAATCCATTTATCGTAAACCACCTCGTCCACAAATGAGTATGTTAAGGCTATAGTGAACAATGCCACGAGCATTGTCACACAACCTGCAAAGATTCTCCAGACAACCTTTGCGTAAGTACTTTCATCCTTGTAGCCAAACAGTCTGCCGATGAATCCAAAGACCTGGCAAATACCTCTCCACAATACCGTGAAGAACAATTTGAATGATATTCTCTTTTTCATAACTTTCTTCGTTTCTTTATCAATCTTTATTAAAGTAGTCTTTTGATGTATTTCCAAGCCGTTGGGCGAACTCTTCGTCTGTCGTGTCACTATCCATGCCCTTCAGACAATCGTTCACTCTGCTGAACCAGCTTCTCCTGCAGTACCTTTCTCGTTCAAACATGGCGCAAGTACCCTCGTTGGTCTGTTCAAAAGCCATGGCATTGTCAATGTTCATACTGCGGGATACTTTCTCGACATCAATATTGGCTCCGATAAAACTGAAATTCCAGCCATCTTTCTTAAGCTGTTCAATCATATCAGACACTTGTTTGTGAGAGTACTCTTTGGATGAGTTCTCCATGCCATCTGTGATGATGGTGACTGAACCGATAGCGTGTTCGTGTGTTCTGACAATCTCACGAAGGCTGTTTACGGTTATTCCAACCGCATCATAAAGAGGGGTGCAGCCACAAGGTGTGTAATCCGTCTCTGTTATGTGGCAGACTTTCTCGGGGCTTTCGTTCTTTATAAGATAGCGAGATGGTGTGCCACCGCTTTGGAAAGCGTAAATGCTCACAAAATGATTTTGGGTATCCGCATGCTCGGTTTGTGCAACCTTGATGGTATTAATCACTTCATTGCAGCCTAAAATAGTCTGTTTACGGATGCAGCTCATGCTGCCACTTTCATCAAGAATGATCAGATTAAAAATGCTTGTCTTCATATTTCTTTTACTTCTTAATTCTTTTAAATGTTCACCTATGTTTTTGACAGGTCTGAACGGTTCTATAAATTCCAGATTGGTATTGATAATCCCATAAACGACCTCCTCCTCATTGTCCTCCATGCCAAATCCGTCTTCATCGGCAAAGTACCTGCCATCCGGATAGAGCGTCCATGTTATGGCACATAATCCATTCTTAAATCCATCCCATCGGTTCAAGCCGGCATAACACAGGTCCTTGTATTTGGCATTGCCGAAACCATTCTCGCACTCTTTTTTTATTGATTCAAAATCAATCTCATCGTCACCTACCAGGACATCTCCGTTCTTTGTGGCCAATTTTCGTATCTGTCCGGTCAGGGTATTGGCAATGTAAAACTCATAATTTTTCCATCCTTCACCGAAAAAGATTGCCATACCATCCCCGACATCCGCTCCATGTCGGCCTTTCAACTCTGGATAACCACGTACAACATAGTCTTTTTCTTTCTTATCGTACATGAATGTGATATCTGTTCTCATCTTGTCAGTTCGATTATAGGTTATTTCCATATTGATACATCGCTCTCTCAGCTATTTCTATAGCCTTCTCATCCAGCTTTGACTGCTTAATCATCCCCCATATCTGCGCTATGACAACCGGGGAAAACACACATACGGTAAGGAGGGTCGGAATAAACTGCTGCTTGACAATGCTTATTCCCGCCTCAAAATCAATGTTGCCTTCCCTGTTCGGTTTCATTACTACTTTTAAAGCGGAACGCAATCCGAGAGCGGCTTTGAACAGGCCGCCTTTAGTAATGTAAATCTCATTTCCTCTGTTAGGGTCAACGATACGCACTTCAAACCCTTCGGACATGAATGATTTGCGCATCTCTTCTGCGATATATGGTATCCTGGATGGATCGCCATATATGATTTTTTTGCTTTTAAATGCTCCCATGATGATATTAAGTTTTTTTGTTTTATATAGAGAGTGGTTTATGCGATATTCTCTATCATTGACCCGCTCTTCACGAAATATATTTTAGTTTTCCTTTATGAATCAGCAGGATAGTAACCCCAAACTATCCTCAAAATGAGAACAGCTATCAGTCGTGGTTCGGTAGTAAGATACAGCATCAGTTGCAGCAAGATTCACATACGACACTCAGTTGTCTCGCATATCGGATTACTTTGTTGTACTATCAACACAAACCGTATCGGCAGCAATAATGTTTTCTCTCTCATGGGTAGCTCTCACAAACGCCTGTAACCTCCTTACATCCTCATTGTCAAGCTGGATTTCACCGCCATCGTTATGATAGGACAGCAGCCACCTAGCTTCACGTTTGAAGAGCAATGCGTGCTTCTCTGCTTTCTGATAATAATAGGCGGCCCGTTTCTCTTCAATATTTCCATCCTTATCAGAGCTTAAATAAATCCTTCCGAGCATTTTGTATGCAAGAGGAACTCTTTCTGCTACTTGCTCCAACTGATGTATGTCCGGGTTCAACTCCCCATTTTTGTCAAGAGAAGCATTCAACAGGATTGCAAAATTACTTCCATTCTGAGCAGCCTTTCTTATCTTATCAAGCCCCTTAACGCTGTCTCCGTTTTCAATGCTTACGATGCCGCTTACTGCAAGTGCGTCAGGACTGTCCAACATATTGAGACGTGGCAGGATGGAATCTTTCTTTTCCCTTAACTCCCTTGGATTCTTGTTTAAAAGTTCGAACAAAAACTTAAAGACATTGTCGTCCGAAATGCGCAAAAGATAATCATTCTCGGTTTCTATAGCCCCTAATGCACGGGCTTGTGCTACCGTGTACATCATTCCAAGGAGGTCACTCTGCACTCCAATTCCATCTTTATAACAGTCCGCCAATTGCAGGAAGGCTTCTCCATCGCCCCATCTTGCTCTGGCCACGAGGGCATCAATATCAACTGACACAAGACCGGTTTCTTTCATCGCCTTAGTCCTGTTTGTCTCTGTAATATCCTCTATCAATTGATGTTCCGAACATCCGAAAAGCAATGCTGCAAACATCATAAAAATACATTTTCTCATATCCGTCATTCTTTAAAAGTTACTTAACTCAGCTTTTGCCTGGTAATATGTAGAACGTGCCATTCCGAGGATGTTCAGTGCGCATTCCACATTGCAACTCAAACTTTCCATATCGGTATAAAAGAATTCACAGTTGGCCGAGACACTCTTGAGCGTCTGGTCTATATACACTTTGGCCAATTTAACTTCACGGCTTACCTTGTTACAAACAGCCAATGTGATAGTTTCCTCACCTTCTTGCACTTCAGCGAACTGAGGTAAAACAGCCGACACATACTGTTCTTCATCCGTACCGGTCAGAAAAAAGATTGTCTTCATCTGATAGCGGACGCAGATGTCGCCATCGTCGTCAACTTTGGGTTTGTACCCCAAACTTTCTATCGCTTCAATTATCATTTCTTTCTTAGTCATCGTTCGTCCTCCTTTATTCGTTTTCTTCATTATTCGTAACTTCTTCTACGATGGCCTCTTCTCCATCCTCCGGTTTGTCTTCGCTTGGCACATCGTTTTCGACGTCATTCTCTATTTCCGTTATTGATTTACGGGCAAATCGTAGTCCGTTTTCCAAATGAAGGATAATACGGGAGATTTGCATCATCAAATCTTCATCGCCAAACAGCTCACGCTCGTAAAACAGCCATACACTTCCGCCAAGTATGTATGCCTTGACATACTTCAGGGTAGAGTTGATTTTTTCAAGCAGAACACATGCCTTCAAACCATTGCTTTCGTCAATGTCCATGATGCCCGGCAATGAGACATTGAGGAAATCCTCGTCGTTCTCGTTGTACATATACAGCATGTTCAGTCCTTCATATTTAAAACCATAGCCCATGCCATCTACTTCCTTCAGTTTGAAACCTAAGTTCTCAAACGCTTCCAAGATTTTTTCTTTCATACTACTATGTGTCTAAATTATTTTTGTCATTTGAATCCTATCCTCATATGGCGGCATCCCTTATCGTTGGGAGAGAACTCACTTCTTACCCGCTCATATTCGCGCAAGTCACGACTGCTGACCGACGGACTTCTTTGGGAGATGATCTCTTCGAGCAATGCCTGGTTTATGGGCTGATATTCACCGATATTCTTTTTAATGGTTGCGTTGAACATTTTTCTTGCCGCCGTTTTCACAATATAGCATATATCGCTACAATTGTATCCGGCTGTCAACTCAGCCAACCGCTCTACATCCACGTTCTCGTCAGAAGGCAGTTTTGAGAGTGCCAAAAAGAAAAGGCTTTTTCGTGCCTCCTTATCCGGCATGTCTATATATACCATCTCGTCAATGCGCCCGGTTCGGAGTACTGCCTTGTCAATGCGTTCCGGATGATTTGTGGCGGCCATGACATAGATGCCTCTCTCTGATGCATTGTTAAGCATGCACAGAAACTCGTTCACCTCACTGTCGTAATGCTGGTTCTCTTCGTTACCCGAACGTTTGGGCACCATCGCGTCAAATTCATCGAAGAAGAGCAATGTAGGGGCTTTCTTCTCAGCATCCCTGAACACTTCTCCAATCTTCTGCTGTGTGCCATGCACCCATGTACAGGCAAGGTCGTCAGGTACAATCTTCATGAAGTTGATACCCACTTCTTCGGCCATCTTCTCGGCAAAGAACGTCTTACCACATCCTGCAGGACCGTAGAACAACATGGAAGGGGGCTTGATGTCATACACCTCGGCACACTTCTTGTTCCTTAACACGTTGATGAACCCTTCGGTGATAAACTCTTTCAGCTTTTCCATTCCTGCAATATCCTTGAACCCGTTGCCCTTGCGTGTCTCTTTGGTTACAGGCTTGATAGCGACCTCTTTTGTCGGTTCAGTCTTTTTATCCATTGTAGGCTGCCCCCCGCAAATGCGCTGCAACCATTCTTTTTCAGCTTCCGATGTGTTCATAATACATACCTCTACATTTTTTGTTCTTATTTCTATGATAAGAGAGTGTCTTTTATCCCATTCTCTATCATTGAATTGAATTAATCTATAATGAAATATCCCTTTGGTCTCATGTGATTTTGACACATTCACCAAAGGGATATTAATTATTGAAGTTGCTCTATCGCTTTAGCTTGTTATAATAAAATGAAGTTATTGTAGTTGAAGATGGTCAAAGGAGTGCGTTCATCATCCAATGCCTGCATCCTTTTCGGTATCTCTTTCATTGGAATATTCTCGTCAAGCAAGGCTCTCAACCGCCTGAACAGCTTCGCATTCTCACTACTCAATTCTTCTTGGGTAGTTTCCACATTATACAAAAGGGCTTCGCTCATTTCCGTGATTATCATCCCTGTAAACAATCCGTGTAGTCCTTCATCTCTTGCAAACAAGTCGGCATTGCACCAAACTGCCACGATATTTCCTTTATGTTTTCTCAGATGATACGCATGAGAATGACCTACAATAATTTTGTCGAAGCCATCCACTGTATCATCATTTCGAAAGAACAGCCCTTTGTCTGATCCATGGCCAAGCAACATGATTGGCTCGTGCGCAGATAAGTGGTTCAGCAGACGGCTTATTTCCTTGGTTGAACAAAAGCCGTTAATCACTTGCGTATCCAGCCCTTCATACAAGGTGGAAAGCATCGCCGTAGTCCGGTCTTTAGGATGTATCACTAGCATAAGCGATATTGTTTTATTGCACAATATTATGGATGAGCGGAACAAGAACGTTCTTTATCGCCGCCTCGTCTAAGCGATGCTCACCGCTGAAATGTATCACTTGCGTGTAATGTTGCAAGAACAACGGCTCTTCGTCTACCTGTGTATCATTGTCGGCAAACATACCCCATACCTGTTTCCTATCAACATCAGTGACGGCATCGAACTGATGTTCCTCCATCTCCGCAAAATGTCGTATTGTATCAGAAGTTATCTCAAAATGTGTGGAACTATCTTTTCTGGGATTGGAGTACTCATGGATACCTGTCGTGAGCACCTTGCTTTTATTCGACATCTCAAAGGCTGGATTTACGCAGATACGTTTATAGCCATGCATCTGCAGTGCATACATGCCTCCCATGCTGGTGCCGACTACTACGTCAGGCTGTTCGTTCATGCACAGCCCTCGCAGAAAAGGCAGACCCTCTGCCGGATCTACAGGGATGTCGGGTGCAACCACATCAAAGCCCGGCAGATGTTTACGCAACATTGTTACTGTTCCGCTGGCCGCTGATGACCCGAATCCATGCATATAAAGCAATTTCTTTCGTCTGACGGACTTCTCTTTCAGTTCCTGAGTCTTGTCACGGAGGTCATAACTGTCTCGTATGTCCATAAGTATACCGCAGAACTCAGTAGGTGTAAGTATTGTCTTGTATGGATTGTCCTCACCGCTTGTATGTATCAATGCAATACCTCTCGTCTGCATCAGTGCTGTACGGAAACGCTCGTTCTGGTCAAACATCGCCTTATAAGCACGGTGTATCAGTTGCCGGAAATCATTGCTCTGGCGGTCTATCGCCTGTCCTTTCCACCATACTATCTGTTCCGTCTGCCAGAAGGTCACACTCATCTTCCTTGCATTGCCGCCTTTCATACTGCATATCTGCCGTTGCTTGTTGGGGTCCTTCCGCTTCAGCGACTGCAGAAAGCCTTCCATACTGCCGCATACCATTCCTTCAAAGCGAAATCCATTGCTACACAAGTTACTTAAAACATTGGACGGATATAAGCCGTCAGACCTTATATCTATGGTATTAGTAACGGGATCAAAATAATCCTTCGACCTGCTACATTCATTATCGAGTATATTATTCACTTTCATAGTTATTTTGAAAACTATTTTACTCAATATTCACACCATGAGCTTCATCTACTCCTTCTATACTGTCAATAAGGGCAACTATATTATCTAATTCCTCTCTGGAATGTACTTTGAAGTCGATGTAACACTCTACTATTCTATCTATGGTCTCTGTGTGCAGACAGTCTATAGACAACTTCAGTTTGTCTGTGATACATTCCACTACATCACTCAGTATATGATATCTGTCAACACCTCTAATCTGGACTCTTACAGGATATAAGAACCTGTTGTCCGGTTCAAAATTTACAGCTACAATAGAATCGCCTTGCCTTGATGCCGTTCTTATAGCTGCATAACAGTTCCTTGTGTGCAAAGTGACTTTACCATTCTCATCCTTAAAGCCTATGACCTCATCACCAGGCAATGGATGGCAACAATTACATCTGATGTATTCCAATATCGGCTGATTACGGAAAAACTGACGCAGATGCCTTTTTGCCTTATATGTCTTGACACAGTCAAGCCAACTTTTATCAGGAGCAGAATGATTACTTGTCCCAATCTCCACGCAATCACCCCGGTGCAACTCAGTTTTTACAGACGATAATTTTCCGTTAATCCTGGCATATACGGCATGTTCACCGATTTTGCTATGAATCTCATAGGCAAAATCTATAGCGGTTGCTCCTTTAGGAAGAATTATCCCTTTACCTTCCGGAGTAAAAACCATTATATCATCATTATAAAACGAAGATGTAACCCCATCCATATAGTCCATCTCACTGTTGTATGCCACGTCTTCAAGGACTGATTTAAACTTATCCAGCCATGCTTTCAAGTTCGATTCACTACGTTCTGCTGCGCATCCTAACCTGGAGTTGCGAACCATTCTCTCTGATGAAATGTGAATCTCTTCCCAATTGCCGTTATCACACAAAAGTTTCAGATGAAAGCTCTGATACCCGTTTTCTTTAGGTGCATTGATATAATTGGAAACACTTCCGGGTTTTTCCTTTATATAGTCTGTCAAGACAGAATATATTTTCAGACTTATATCTTTCTCTTCCTTAATATCCGAAGCTTCATATACAATACGCACATAATGTTTGCCGTCAATATGCTGAAAATCGCATTCCATGCTGTTCATCTTTCGCCATATACTATACGGCATACGGTGTCTTATCTCAGTTCTGGCCTTGATATTGTTTTCTTTCAATAGACACTCTATTTTACTTATGAAGGAATCAATACGACTTTGGTTTTGTGTCTTTTCCTTTTCAATAAGGTTCTCAAGAAATTTATATTCTCTCGGACATCTGAATCTGAAGGATAGATTCTCAAGTTCAGTTTTCACATGATACATCCCAAGACGGTTTGCCAAAGGTGCATAGAAGTAATCTGTTTCACCTGCTATCTTCATCTGTTTGTCAGGCCTCATGCTGTCCAGTGTACGCATATTGTGAAGACGGTCGGCAAGTTTTATCAGGATAGCCCTGACATCAAACTGTACAGAAGCCAGAATTTGTCTATAATTATCAATCTGCTTAGACTGATTATATTCGGCTTTCTTCTGCTTCGTTACAACGCCCACAAGAAATGCGACATCTTCACCAAAGCGTTCCTTAATATCATCCAGTGTGTAAGGTGTATCTTCAACCACATCATGCAGAAAAGCTGCCATTATCGGATTGGCACCTAGCTCAAATTCCTCAGCTACAATACTGGCTACTGCAATAGGATGAATGATGTAAGGTTCGCCTGTTTTGCGTTTCTGATTTTTATGAGCTTCTTTTGCAAGCTCATAAGCCGAGCGGATGCGGGTCATATCTTCTTCTGACATCCGTTGTTCAATAGAATGAAACAGTCTGTTTACGCTTTCATCTATTTTGGTAAAGTAATCATTTTCCATAACGCATCGTAATAAAATAAAAAAATCCTCCTATATAAGAATGGAGTAACCATTACGGTTCCATATATCATAAAGGAGGGTTAATTTTTCTGTTCGCCAATTTCTGGATAAATATTTATAAATGTCCGCATGTTTCCAATCAATAAATTCGATGTTTAAACTCCGCCCTATACGTACATGCGCAAAGTTCGAGTCTGTCAAAGAGCCTGAACCCGAAATACCTTCTGTTGAACTTGTAGCAGAACTCGTTGAGGTACAGTTGCAGGAACTCGGCCTTTATGTCATGGTACGTGTCCAATATGCTTCTTTTGGCATTGCTGATGGCAATGTGCACCCAAGGAAGGACTTTCCCCACACTCTTTTTGTCGTCCGTAACAACGGCATGGTGGGAGGCTGCCGCCCCCTCCTTTTCAAGGACGCCATAACTGCTGAACCCGTCCGTGGTCATATCAGCATTTCCGTCCGTCCCCGCCTTTATCTTGCCCGTGATGGTGGAAGCCTTGAAATCGCCGATGACCTGCATCTTTATATGCCCGACAGTCTTGGGCGTACTGTACTTCTTGGCAGGAGGCGTACCGGGCAGGCGGCTTTCCGCCATGACCAGAACGGAGGTCTTTCGCTGGCTCCCACGCTCACGCTTCAGCGGACAGTCCTTCTGATCCTCAGGAGTTTCAGTGGAGAAGAAGCCCTCGTCCACTTCCATATTCCCATGAAAGGGGTAAAGACTGTCGCGCCGGCCCATCACGTCACGCAGCTTGTGTACCATTTCCCATACAGGTTGGTAACGCTTGCGACCGAGCTAGCGCTGTATCTCCTTTGCCGATATGGCACGCTTGGTTGCCGTCAGCAGGAACATGGCTGCAAACCAATCACGCACAGGCAGATGGCTGCCTTGCATGACCGTGCCCGAACGGAGCTGCATCTCATGACCGCAATCCATGCACGTCCAAGACTTGTGGCTCGGATTCCAGCTCAAGCGCAAACCGCCGCATTGGCTACAGAACAGGCCGTGGTGCTCACGGAAACTACGCAATGCCGCCTCGCAGGAGGCCTCGTCAGGGTATTGACGGTAAAAATCAAGCAGGTTCATAACATCTATATCTTTATTGTCTATATCGCACGGAGAACATAAAGTGTTCCAAAACACGACTTTCGGACATCTTGGCGGTTTAAACTTTGCTAATTTGGCAGCTTGCGGACATTCATTTAAATATTTTAGTTTAGATATTCTTTTATTTATCCATTGTTCCCATTCCTATATAAATGTCATCAGCAATATGAATAATTACGTCATGTAGTTCCAAATTTTCTTTGTAAAAATCAGGTAAGGCTTCATATCCTATTGCTGCACCAAGTATATTTCCAGTGACTGCTCCTGTAGAATCACTGTCACCACTATGATTGACGGCAGCGATTATGGCTCTTTCAAAATCATCGAAATGAGCAAGCGAGCAATAGACGGCAATAGCAACTGTTTCTTCGGCCACCCAACCACGTCCCAAATAGTATTCGATGTTTTGTACATCGTCATCCGCTTTTTTGGCGAGATACATAGCTCTGTCTACCAGTAAGATGAATTCTCCTACGGTGTTCCTGTGGTTGGGATACATATCTGAGATTAAAGAAAGACCATCCTTGATATATGTCCTATAGCTTTCTCTTGTCGGTTGTATATCTTGCGACAAACGGTAGATAAGGTATGCGACAAACGCAGATGGAATATATCCCAAAGGGTGGCAGTGAGTCAGTTCGGAGGCTTCTGCCGCCAAAAGACAGGCCTCTTTTATATTCATACGGTTATCGACCGCCCCATAAAGAGGAATGGGGGCGATACGCATGACACCTCCACAACCCTTGCTGTTATTATAAGGTTCTTTTCCATTCATAATATCCATAAGAGAATTGATACAGGTATTTCCCGGTGCCCTGCAGGCATTCATCTCCGGAAGTTTCCCGATCCAGCATTGGTTGAATCCTTTTTTATTCTTTTTTATCTGCGTCAACAGCCATTCGATATATGCCTCACAAATTGCAGGCATTATAGCTGAACCATTCTTTTTTGCGTTCAGCATACCGCATGCGGTATATAGGGTCATTTGCGTATCGTCAGAGACGAATGCCAAGCCGTTGTCTGCTGTATCATAGCGTGTGATTCCCATTGCCCCATATTTGTTCTGTATATTGCTCCAAGACAGAAATTCCACAGGATATCCTAAAGCGTCTCCTATGGCTCCACCTGTCAGCGAACCTCTTATCCGGTCATTTATTACGTTCTTTTCCATTGCATTCTTTATTGTTTTAATATTTGGTACCGGGTTTAAAGATATACCCCGGTGCAAAAGGTTGGATTACATTCCCCTCAAAATCAAACAAAGCGCAGGCCCACATATCCGGTTCTACACCAAATCCGTCCTCATCTCCACGATCGCCTTCTTCTGTACAGATTCTACTGACGAGGCTGTTGTCATCATAAAATTCCAGATTCAATAGCTTGGGTCTGGTACCACGCAACATTTTTTCGCGCCATTCCTGGTATGCGCAATATTCATTATCGTATCGTAAACTATATATAAGTGGAAGTTTTTTCCCTTTCTCACGTAGTTTTTTAAAATCTTCCTCGCCAAAGAATTTGAAATCTTTATCCGTTAATCGGACATATGCGGTACATTGACAATCGTGGTTGCTTTTGAGAACTTCCACAACCTCTTCCCAAGGTGCGGTAGAAGGGAAATAAATGTAATTATTATATCCGGATGCCTCCGGCCCCCACAAATCCTTTGTCTGACTGTCACGCATTGATTCCGGGAAGTCGAATATATGCCTTATCTTCTCAGTTCTACTAAGTTCACTCCACGGTTTAACAGCTTTCGTCATGGCTCATTCTTCTATTAATTCATACTCAATTCCAAACCATTCATTCAATGTATCTTCAACCTGAGCATTGATTTCTGGCGTAATCTTATCCTTTATCTTCTTATAGACATAAATGATGGCAGCACCTTCATCCAATACACCCAACAGCCGATATACAGCACTTGGTATCAAACTTATCGGAGATATAGTGTAGATAATTGCGGCATAAATCAGTACCCTGTCCAATGTGGTCGTCTTTTCATCAGCTATCACATAATAGAACTGAAGCAGTGGACGGGCCGCTGTACGTCCGGCTTTCATGGCATAAGGCCGAAGCTTGGCATACAATTCATTGATTTTACCACGCCAATCATAGTTCTTCACTCTTTCCAATAAGGAATCAATCTCTTTGCCCATAATCCAATAGGCTAAAATCGTAATACAAATAATCGTTAACATATCCTATCTTGCTTTAGTTTTTTATATAGAGTCATGCATGTGTGAAAACCTGTCTCCTATAGCCAATTTAATTACAAAATCCTAATTCGTTCAGAGAAATTTTTAGCTCGGACACAACGTAATAACTATCTCATACATTTACTCAAATTGCAGTAATCGTATACTTTAATATAACATATTTCTTATTCGATTATGGCAAAAATACCAGTATAGTTATCATCTCCATTCTTTTCACACAAGAATGCAAATGTATCAAGTATAACTTGAGGAGACTTATTATCCACCATACGAGCTTTTAAAATCTCAGGAGCAATACTTTTGTATAGGCCATCAGAACAGAGTAATATCCTGTCTCCGGCTTCTATTTCAATCTGAACAATTTCAGGTATTGCAATATTACCAGTGTATGCAATGAAACACTTGTCTAATACCTCCAAACCAAAACTCAATTTAGTATGATCCCTTGTCTGGTAAACAAGCTCCCCGTTCCTTCGTATGACATAACATCTACTGTCACCTATATGAGTGATAGTCGCTACATTACCATCAATACAAGCCATAACTAAGGTTGTACCCATATTCACACGATTTAATTGGTCAGCCTTAGTATCCAAATCCTTTGACGCGGCTTCACACGCTTCTTTGATTGCTTTTTCTGCATCTTTTTTTTCATTTTGTGCAAAATACCGGGCAACCGATTCTACAACTGATGCACTAGCTACTTCTCCCATAGGGTGACCACCCAATCCATCGCATACAATGCCAATCCAACGATTGCCGTAATCCATCACATCAAAAGCATCTTCGTTATTTGAACGTCTTCCACACTCGCTTATTGTTGCATATTTTATCTTCATATTCTTCATTTTACTTAATGAATCCGAAATTATTACCAATCAATCTATCTCCAACAATGACACAAATCTGCGAACTTCTTGATACAATCAATTTGCTGTTGATTTTCAATAAGATAACAGTAATCTATAAATCTCTTTCAAGTTTAGCAATTAGATGATACTTTTCATAAAATTCATTCTATAAGATAATCTTCCTGATCTAATTGAAAAATCAAGCATCTCCAGCTTCCATTCATTGTAATCTGTTCAGCTGTCACAACAATATGTCATACATAAAATTGATTATCTTTCACATAATTATGATAGGGACATTTTAGTCCTCGGATTTCTTTAACTATATTCATGTGACAACTGCTTATGTAAATGCGTATCAGGCACAGTATATAATCCTGCGCCTGATATGCTCTATGTGCTTATCGTTCAGTGAACTCTACATCTGAGTCTGTAATAGGAATAGTTTCCAAAGAAGTATTAAAGTCTGATTTGGAGATTGTAAGATTTATGCGAGTAATTTCACTCCTTTTTACACTGATAGTTCCTTCTGATTCAAAGTTTATCTCTTTCCCATCTGTGTCGCAAATCTTAACTTTCAAAGAATTGAAGTCTCCTTGAGGAACTACAATATTAAAATCAGTAGCTGAAGATATATATAAGCTATGTGCTTCTGCACAATTCAGCACAACACCATCTGTTCCACTGACAATAGCTGAATTGTCTTCTCCAATAGTGAAGGTTCCGCTCATACCTTTATTGCTAGAGAGACCAATTGAGGAGATATTGATTTCTCCACTCTCTTTAGCTTTTATACAAAGGCGGATGATACCACAGAGGTTCTTGAATGCTAACTCTTTATTCGTGGATACTGCATACATGGGAAAGTTCTTCACATTGTTTTCTACATAAATTTGCGTTGAGGGCAAAACCATATTGGAGGCTGTTATGCTTGAAGGGTAAAATGCAGTGTATGTAGCAGCACTATTGTTAATGCTTCCTTCTTTATGGCTAAACTCAGCTATAGAGGAGTAGTCATCATTTGTGACATAAACAGCAGATTTGTTTCCATCTGAGATGCTAATCTCATCACCCGAAGACCAATACAAAGAGTAACAGCCGTCGGCATTAGTGTAACCGGAAAGGGACGTGCGAGTATAAGGTTCTGTCTCGGTTGTAGCATTGAAAACTGTTTCTGAAGGATCAGTAAGAGAATCCAATTCCAAAGTTGTACTCATCTCCACACAAGATGACAGTAAAAATATAAAAACGATGCCGAAGAAAAAATCTCTTTTCATAATTTTAATCATTAAATTGTTAGTACTTATATATCTTAATTTCTACTTTGTGGGCTTTTGGGGTTGAATCTGAATGTAGCATCTGAAAGGAGCAACAGTTGCTTCATCTGTTTTTGTTAGACCAAATGCAGTTCCATCCTCCGTCAATTTATAGACACCTGCACCTATACAAGTCTTTTGAAATGCCGCTTTCATTATTGAAGAATTATCAGGCGATACATTCAATTCTGCATTATCCAATTTGAATTTACAAAGGACATCGGATGGCGCATATATCAAGCAGGGAATTCCAGCTCCTACAGAGGTTACTTCCTTAATAGTTATGTGACGTTTATCACCTACGACCTCGAATGTTTCCACAAGTGCTATTTTACAGCCCTCTGAGAAATCATCCAACATTGTTTGATTTAATGCGAAAGGAACACATACACTATTCCATCCAGCATACATTGTTCTGTCATATCGAATGTTTGCTATTGCCGGTATTTCCGCAAGACCATCCTTGTCAGATATTTCTATATCTGGAATCACAGGTTGGCATATCACTGTACAAGTAGCTGAAATCCCATTACTAACGGTTGCTGATATTGTAGCAGTTCCAGCTTTTAGACCTGCTATATTGCCTGTCTTATCAACGCTGATTATAGATGATTGACTAGATGACCATATGACTTCCTTGTCTGTCGCATTAGATGGGGAGACAACTGCATTTAACTTGTATTCCTCTCCAACCTTAATGGTATAAGAAACTGGGGTAATAGCTACTGATGTAATATCTACTGTCGGTCTTATAGCATTTACGGTACATGTAGCAGTCTTACCATTAGAAGTCTTGACTGTGATTATAGATGTTCCTTCTTTTTGGGCTAAAATACGTCCGTTCTGAAACACATTGATAGTAGCATAGTTACTTGATGACCAAGTCATTTCCGTTTGAGCATCATTAGGGGTGAGGCTCGCCGTCAAGTATCTACTTTCTCCCACATTCAAGGTTACAGACGAAGGAAGTGACACACTTGTAGGTTCATTAGACTCCGTTTCCACTTTGAAATCATATATGCCTGATAACTGATATGTAAAACCTGCGTTGTTTACTAAATAGTAATACTGACAGTGAATCAAACAAGTTGTGGTCGACGGAACAGCTTTAAGTACTTTGATGGTCGCTGAGTATGTTGTTTGTGATACGATCTGCACCTCATTAGGACATGTAGATGTCCACTGAGCCCCTCTCATAGCCAAAGATGTAATACTTGATGGTAATCGAAGCGTCATAGTTTCCCCGACCTGCATTGTGACGGTCTTATTTGCTGCACCTGCAGATGTTGTAGATAGCACAACGATTGCTATCATTATCAATAATAGTTTGATATAATCTTTCCTTTCCATAAAATGATTGAATGGTTACTTATTTCTATAAGTTGTATTCTTATAGAGTTTTAGTGTTTCAGAATCTATCTCTGTTATATATATTTTTTTATTAGATAGCTACATAACATAACAAATTGCGCCCGAACTACAAACTCTATTAATACAGAGTGTAATTCGAGCACATTCTATCAATGCTATTATAAACTTACGCAAACAGGGTTCTTACATTAAAACATACGATGTTTATGATAATATACATGACCAAGAATAACATATCCAACATGATTGACATCTCGTGTTGATCAAGCTCTTTTTTAAACAATTGAGTAATGATAAAAAACAACTTAGAAAAGTTAATTTTCTCAAAAGTTTGATTATAAGGTTGTTCCCTGAAATGATTATCACAACTTATTTTTATGGTTACTAAATAAACGGTGCATAATCAAGCAATCTAATCAACACATATCACGATTCATTATAAATGTAAAAAGGTTATTCGTTATAACTATGGTAAGATTTCTCCTCTTCCCATTCATTTATATCAACTGTATTAGCAAACACCATATCGTTATTCGTATTGATAACACAATAATTGCCATTGAATTTCGCCACAACAAGTCCATTTCCTGAAATTGAAAGGCTTTCATACATACATGGAATTATTTCCTTGCCCGTAATGTCCAATAATCCCCAATAGTCATAATCATCTGGATCAAAATCATCTTCACAATCATAGCATGAGGCTAATTCATCATCGTGATAACAAACACGGATAAGACCATTTTGTGGAACATCAATAATCTTATATTTCTTTGGCTTAATAATTATGTTGCCATCCCAATCGATTAGTCCACAATAACCATCTCCATCGTAAACAGAAATATAGTCATTGTCTATTTTATGAAAATCTTTATAGATTCCTTGTGAACAGTTTTTTTGTTCATAGTTATATATACTCCAATAACCATCAGGACGTTGGACAAAAGCTGCTCTACAACTTGGAGATATTTTTTTATACCTACATGGAATTAATAAAGTGGAACTCTGTACATGATAGAGCCCATAATTACCATTCATTTCTACTATAAATCCAAACTCTCTAGACTTAATCGAATCATACATAAAATCTGTCACCAATTTGTTTTCATTAATGTCAAGCAACCCCCATTTACCACTTCCGTTTTTAACGGGGACAACACCATCGCTTATACCCAAATCAACATCATATATGTCAGACAAGTTTATGAGAGTTTCGCCATATTTATTTATGACCATGAATAGTCCGTTTTTTCGTGCGATAGCCTTTCCGTTTTCATACCAGGATATTTGATCCCACTTACATGGGACCAATATGGTTACGCCATCTTTATCTATAATACCTGATTTATTATTTTTCCGTATGAAAAATGCGTCTATATCTTCATCATAGTCAACAGCATCATACTTACAAGGTACTATAATTTGACCTGTTTTATCTATGAGACCACTTAAATCATCCTTTGTGACTTCACAATATTCATTAGAAAAGAAAATACTTAGATACTCGTATTTGCATGGTATTACTTCTTCGCCCGATTCATTTATAAAACCATACATGCCATTTCTTTGAACACGAGCGAGACCATCATAAAATTCATAAATTTCATCATACGAATGCTGTAGTTTATGATTCTTGCTATTTGAAAATGTTGTGTCCTCAGAAGATAGATTACTATTAGATGTGGAATTTGGCATATCTGTTTGCTGTTTATTAACAGACGAGTCAATATTCTTGACTTCTTCACCTGATAATGCACTTCCACAGATAGGACAACAAATTGCTCCATCAAGGAATAAGGGCTTTCTATATTCCGAACAATTTTCATTGCTGCAACTCACTTGTTTCATGATTTGTTTGTTCGTAAATGGACAAAACTTATAATTATCTGGATGTTCCTTACCACAATGAGGGCATATCATATTTATCGGCTTTTATAGGTGAATATTAATTACGATAATTCTCTTCCAGTTTCGGGGTCAATTATACCTTTTGTTTCTCCAAAGAATCCCCTACGTACATAAGTAATCCTATTTGCAAAGTCTACTAAGAAGCCTATGTATTTATAACTCGTGAGCATATTGTCTCCTGGCCTTACCAATGCTTGCATACCTGATGAATCGGTTGCAATGTAAGTCCCTGCCTTAAGGTAAGAAAGACGCTTATATTTAAATTGAAATGCTATCGTCATATTAGCACTGTATAACCCGCCATATTTCCCGTCTTTCTCTAAAAGGATTACTCCATCATAGCAAAGCACAAATCCAGTATCATATATCGCAGGAATTACAAATCGTTCAGATGAATCAATCCATCCCCATTTACCATTCTTTTTTACCCCCAGCAACCTTGGTTCTCGCATAAGACTTAAAGAGCCATCACGGTGTACCTGATATTCTTTTAATGGCTCGCTAATATCTTCATATCTAGACTTGTAATAGCTGTATAAACGATTGTCTGTAAAAATTCTATCAAAATCCATTTTTATAATTTAATTTTATGTTTTTGTTCAATTGACGTTGTTATTTTATTAATCTCATCTATAGGTAACTTCATGACCAATAAAAGTCTCATAAGTTTACACCAAGGACAAACATCCTCTGTTATGGATCCTTTTATCATATATGTTCTATGTCCACATACACCACATTTTCCAGATGGTCTCTCAAAATCAATATCTGTAATGTGTGATAGAACTTTATAGGTTATAAACGATATAAGCATTTTGTTAATCTTTAGAATCATTCTTAACAATTATCGCCTCTTCATCGTTATTCTCATCCCTATCTTCAGAACCTATCCGAACTCTTACAGAACTTCTATAATCTAAAAAATCTTCAGGCATTTCTGGTTCAATAACTCCAGACATTATTTCCGGTTCCGTAGATTCGTTGTTCAATGCTCTTCTTATTGTTTTGCCAACAAAACTACCTGCAGTATCAATTAATGTTCCTAATTCCTTAAACATAATAATATTCATTTTAATGATTTATTTTGTCAATCTTCTTCTCCAACGAATTACCCACCATGTCTAAATCATCATCCTCAAGCAGCAACTTTTCTAGTTCGTCGGAAAGACACCCCATCATCACTTCTAAACCATCGTCCTCAAGCACATCATGAAGCACATTTCTGGTCTTTCTTCCTGCATTATCTACAAATTCTCCTAGTTCTTTAAACATAAAAATTAGATTATGATTTTATCACCAGCTAACAATTTATTATTAAGATGTGTTTCTATTTCAAGTAATTCTTTTTCACATACAGAACAAGTTCCCGTTGCACATTGTTTATGATGACATAAATGCGGTGTATATGGTATATTGTTAGCCGCAGCGATTTCAATCCTTATTTGTTTTAAAACCTCACAAACAGCTTTACCATAATTCATCTCCTCACTTGTATTTTGCTCCTCAGGACATTTAGGTTTCTTATCCGAAGCACGATAGGTAAAACGGTCAAATTTTGTAATTCCCAATGCCTTTAATTCTGCAATTGAATTTTCAACATCTTGCTCGGTATTATATTCAGGAATAAGAGGGACTCTAATGGTTAGCCTCTCCGTCAAATTATTGTCAACCATATATTTAAGGTTGCGAATAGCTTTGCGATTATTACAGCCTGTATATCGTAAATATATCTGATTATTCACATCTTTTATATCAACAATATAAGAATCAACAGCCGGAATTAGTTCCAAAAGGTTCTCTAACGGAATATTCAAAGATGTTTCCAAATATATATGCAACCGTTCATCGCAAATCTTTCTAAACTCCGAAATAAACTTACTGTGAAGTCCTGGCTCTCCACCGCCAAAAGTTATACCTCCCCCAGTAGCTATAAGATATATTAAATCTTTTTTTATTATATCATATAACTCTGCTGGTGTATAACTAATTATTCCAGTTTCTTCCCAACATAATTTATTGATACAATATTTACATCTTAAGGGACAACCCGAAAATCCAACAAGAGTTGTTACTCCCTCTCCATCTGTCAGTAAACGATGACGACAAATGCCAATAAAGAATGTTTTATCCATTCCTTTACTGCTAGAATCTGTCGCATCTTGTAAGAAACCAGAAGGAGAGTCCTGAATAATTCCTGTAATTAAAGAACTAAGTATTCCCATGATATTTATATATAGCTATTTTTTACTCTTTTCATACTCTATCAACTTTTTAATAGAATCAATTTCTAACGCATCATTAGGTGTAAGATGATTTTTAGCAGTCAATCGCAGAACTTCTTTTTTTATGAAAGCCTTGACTTCCAATTGCATAATTTGACAGTGGGTTAAATCTCTATTTTGAAGAGTGCCACGATATAAATAATTGCAGGCGATACATGTAGGACAAGATGATACATATGGACATGTTGCACATCTAACATCGGAAAAGTCTTTAGTTTGGAATATCAACCCATCTTTAATTTTCTGCAATTTTTTACCTTCTAGCACAAGTGGAGAAAGAATATGACATGGATATGATTGTCCATCAACATCAAATACTTGAAAACCATTTCCAACTCCACAAATTTCCCATTGCTTTTGTGGTACATCTACACAACGAGCATATTCATTTAAATCATGTATGAACTGTGAAATCAAAGGCTTGTCGTAATGCTCATTATAGTATTTTAAGAGTATGTTCAATTGCTTTCCATATTCTCGAATATGTTCTTGACTCCACTCATATTCTTCGTAAGCGACATTAGGATGAACCAATGCACCTCTTTCCAGTAAATAGATGACCCCATCTGCCATTTTTCCAACCGTTTCCGTGTTAATAGTCATTTGAATGGGCTGTTTAGGCCAAGTTGAGAGGAAGAAATCTATATCAATCTTGTTGCTACCTCTATTATTGGTTTGTGATGTGGGCAACCCGTCATAACTTAGTCCTAGCGATAGAATATGAGAGTGTTCTTTTAACCAATTCTTCAGTTCTGTAGTGAGTAATGTACCATTCGTACTTCCGAACAGACGGTAACTCCTGTTCCAGTTACCTTTTTCTATCCATTCTACAAGAGGTCGTATCATACTCATGGCCATTAGGGTTTCACCTCCCATAAATGCAATATCCAAACGCCCTTCATCTTTTTTTAGTAGAAATGGCTCAAGAATGTTTTGAGCCATTTCCAAAGTCATATCTTTATTGCGTTTTGTTCTGATATAACAATATTTGCATTTCAGATTACAACGATATGTTGTTAGTAATCCAACGGCTTCTCCACAAGTACTATTCAGACATTCTGTACTATTATTCATAATTAACCCGGATAAGAACCATAAGAATAATTGCAATCTGTTGCACCTTGGCAACCATGCCTAGTTGCACATAACTTCTTACCGACCGAAGATTCTTCCTGATTGTCATCACCTTCGCGTTCTATGTTTTCCGCTCTTTTCTGTAATTCTTCGAACTCTTTCATTGGCGCAGCCAAAGGATCCTCCTCTGAAAGAGATGATGAAGAAAGACCATCTGAATCTGTATTTGAAACCTCTTGTTCTGTTGAAATGATAGCCTCCTCTGTAGATCTTTCTCCATTCGTCACATTATCTTCTAATTCCGTTTCATTGGCATTGATATCAACATCATCATAACCATTATACATTTCGTCCATGACTAATTAATTTAAAATATTATAAACTATAACTCAATCCGTATTGAATTTATGGATTTTCCTGATCTCCATCTTCATGTTGCATAATATCAGACAAATCCATTTGTGGTGTAACAATCTCATCATTCCATTGTTCGGCATTTTTAATTGTTTCATAAGATGCTTCAGCATCATGTTCAATCGCATTATAATTGCCTAAAATTTTATCTAACATACTTGTCCTCCCACATTAAAATTCATCAAAATTGTATGTCTCATCTATATCAAGCCCATTATCTCCCAATGGAATAACTTCATCCAAATAAGAACTATCTCCTAATTGAAGATATGTATCCGGCATTTCATCCAATTCGAATAGATCGTTAAGATAATTGAAGTCGGAATCTTCCCAATGTTCAATAAATTCCTCATGAGACAACCCTTCGGCCACATTGAAGAGATGCCCTTCATTATAATACGGTTCATACCCATCAGAATCTAATTGATATATGTCAGAGAACTCATTATGAAAAGGAAACTCTGCCACTGAGTATTCTGTTGCGAAGTTTGAGAATTCCATTTCTCTTGTCAGTTCGTTATACTGATATGGTGCCGGAACATCAGTCGCCATCATATAGAAATCGGAATCTTGCCATGCGTGCACAAAATGTTCCATTTTGTATTCTATAAACACATCACCGCGTCCAGGATCTGTAATTATCACAGTTGAGTTCTCGGGATGAAGTGGGTCAATTCTTGCTCCAGCAACAACAATGGCATGATTAGGGCTCTTCATCTGCTGAAAGAACTTCCATTCATCAGAACCAGGTTCTGCCCACAATTCGTCAGCATCAACAGACACTATTACCCTATGCCCACTCTCTAATTCTTTTACCAAATCATATACTGTGTTGTCAAAACTTGTATGTGTGCTAATTTTGCATGTTTCAAGCAGATTACCAATATCTTTTGTCATCGTACCATCTTCCGGATTATACCAACCTTTTTCAGTGGCATACTCCATTAGTTCATCCTGCGGAATCTGAATCCCGTAATCACGCATAATAATCTGCTGACAGCGTACAGCACACGACGGTGTAGTTCCTTGGAAAATATTCAGATCCAAGGTATCTGTATTTCGATTTGCTCCTCTTGAAAATTCCAACATTGTGTTCCGTTTTTTACAAAGATGATAAAATAAATCATTTTCTATCAGCTAGTATCCCTTGTTGATTTGTTTCAAGAATAATATCTTGTTCAACGATACCGGTAAAGTCGCAGCCTTCATTTGCCTTTACAAACTCAAATGCAAGCACATCGCCATTTTCGTCTTGTGCAATTCGCGTAATTGTATCTGAGTTCACAACATCATCTTTAATCAATGACTTGCCATTCAAGACAATACAGAATTCCTCGTCCAAAATACTTTCCGAGCAAGTCTGCCCATTTAAAAATGCTTTTAATTTAGACGTTATAAGCGTGTCAATATGAACTATAGATTTAACTCTCCCCGATGAGGAGATTTGCTTCTTAGCCCATATAGCTCCGTCTTGCTCAAGTATGTACATCTTAATTAACAATGATAGCCAGCATTTTTAGCTTTTTCATGATATTCTTTTTCTTTAGCTTCATTCGCAATTATACCATAGATTTCGCTTCCATTTTTAAACAATTCTGCCATATGGAATAACGCCGCGGGTTCTGTATATTCTTTGCGTAGCTCATTAAGTACATCATATTCTGAAATGCCAAAAAAATCGGCAAAAGATTTGTGTTGATTATATGAGCTTACCAATGCATGCAAATAGGATTCTAATTCATTTAAATGGTCATATTTAAATCCTAAATGAGTTGCAATATCCTTTACAAACTCAACTTCAGCAGGTTCCAAAATACCATCTATTGAAACCATTCTGCATGCCATATCTAGCATCTCACATTTGATTGATTTAGTATTCGCATGCTTACATATCTCATCAAGAGACATCAACTTTTCACGTTCGTTAATATTAACCTTTAATTGATATTCATCACATAATTCTTTGAAGACAGATTTTTCAAATTCTGTCACATTATTATCAGACCATAATGCTAATGCAGCAATATGTAATAATCTTAATTTTTCCTCTTCTTTTTTAAGAAAACTATTTAATGCATTATTTGTATTATTTATAGAATCATTAAGCTTCTTTTTGGCTTGTTTTACCTCTTTAAAACCTCTAGACATATCTTCTAGTGTAAACGCTATGGAGGACTCGGGTATTTGATTAACATATTTATCTGCATATACTTTATCTGCAATAAAAACAAGTACAGATTTTCTTATGTCTCGTCCAGAAAATCCTTCTGATATATCAGCTAAATAACTTAAGTCATTCTCTGACAATGGTTTCACCAATGGTATGCAATTGGGGATCAATTTTTTTATTATTTTGATTCGAGCATCCTTGTTCGGAATCTTAAACTCAATAGGTTCAATAATACGGGAAATTACGGCTGGATCGAAATCAGTAATATGATTACTCGCAAAGATTATACATCCATTATGCTCTTCAATGAGTTGATATAACTCATTAGACATACTATTATAGATTTTTGAATTCGCATTTGAGCTAGGTAATCTTTTGCTTAAAAAGGTGTCTGCTTCATCTATAAATAAAACTGCATCTTGTTCTTCTGCAGCTTGGAAATATGCTCGCATATTTTTTTCACCCTCTCCTGTATATTTTGACTGAATTTTAGAATAGCTTGCAACAAGAATTTGTTTTCCTAGCAAGCGGGCAACAGCATGAGCACACATCGTTTTTCCAGTACCAGGTGCACCATGGAAACATAATATTGACTTGGTTGCAGGATCAATTTTATTATATCCCCAAGTATTAAATATCAGCTTTTTATCCCTAACTATAGTAAGTGCTCTTTGGATGGCTCTTGATTCATCATCATTAATAATTACATCCTCAAATGAATATTTAGGGTCTATAGCAACATACTGAACTGATGCATCATCTTTATTGAAAGGAAATATATCTGATTTATTTATTTCATTTAAAGAATAGAAAATAAATACTGCATTAATTAGTCCTTCAATCTTTATATTATTTGAAATTGCACAGCTAGATGTTGTATAGAATGAGGATGTTTCTATATATGAATCTATAGATTCATTTTTCCCAACAAATACACCTTTTGACAATTCTTGGAAATTTGGATTATTAGGAAGATAATTAAAAAAAAGATAAACATATAATTTCCCATCCAATGTTCTTGCTCTGGAAGACAAAAATCTATCCTCTAGGATATGAGAAATTTTTGAAGATATACTTGATGCATCATTATTAATAGGATGTTTTTCATCCATTTCGGATATTAATGTAATCTTCATATTCTAAGAAAATGATTGGTTTATATACATATTAGTTGATGAACCTGTAACTACTATATTTGCAATAGTTTCTCCACTACTATTTTTGCCTGACACTTTTAATCTAGGACCAACAGTAGTGTGCTCAATTTGTGTTACAAGGAAACTGTTTACAGCATTTAATGCTTCTCTTTGTTTTGCCTCCTCTTTAATTTTCAAAGCTGTTATACATCCTTCTATGTAAAATTCTATTTCAGCAATGACAGCTCCAATAGCTGCACCAATAGCTGCACCGAGTAAGAAACTTAATATCATAATTATTCAATATCTTGTTCAAATATATCCTTACCTAAAGAAAAGATATCTTTTATGTCTTTACTTATTGATTTATAAGAGTAAAATTTTATATACTCTATCTCGTTGTTAACAAATAATACAACAGAAATACAATTATCTCCCACATTAAAAGATAATGACTGCCCTTCATTTTTAAGGATAGCATACATTTGAGCCGTTGGAATATTATTTAATATTTGAATTTTACATCTTTGTCCTTGGTAAGCAGCCATATTATTTTGATATATTTTTTTTACATCTGAAATCAATATATCGTAATTGACTTCGTCAACATCAGTTTTAACAATTTTTTTTCTCTTTTCAGCTACCTCGTTATCTGTAAGTAATCTTTTGATAATTAGAAAACCTCCAACTACTACTGCTGCAGATACTAGTGCGATTTTTGTGATACTCATATTATAATTTTTTAGTGAGAATACTTTTACCTTGTCAAAAGAACAGTGTTTTATAACAAGGTAAAAGTCATCCTATATTATTCAACTTCTTGTTCAACGATACCGGTAAAGTCACAGCCTCCATTTACCTTTACAAACTCAAATGCAAGCGCATCGCCATTTTCGTCTTGTGCAATGCGAGTTATAGTATTAGAATTCTTTACATCAGAAGACAATTTGAGTTTTTCACCAACGGTTATTGGCTGACCGTCAAGAAATTCTTTTAACTTTCTAGAAATTGTTGGATCTATGGTTTTCTGTTTTTTAAACTTACTCCCAAATTTTTGATATTGTTTAGAAGCCCAACTCAATCCTTCTTTTGCTAAAGAATAAACTCCATAAACAATCAATGCTACAGCTAAACATGCTGTTTTAAGTATTGACCACGCAATTTGACCAAGACCTGTGATAACTTGTCCGAGTCCTTGAAAAAATCCTGCCATAATAGTTATTTGCTGAATGATTGTACATATATGTTTTTATTCCCAAATAAATCGCTGATGTCTTTTGGTAAAACATCACAAGTATAACAGATTTTCGGATCGTGCCTTTCCGCATAAACACGATCTTCATCAGCAAAAAATACAGCAATAGCAATACTTCCGTCATTAAAAAAACCTCTTACCATATAATATCTGTCACCTTTTAAGTTTTGTTTTATCCATTTTAAAATTACAGAAAAATCATCGGCTGCTGACAATTTGTGATGTTGACAATATCCTCTCGAAACTTCTGATAACATGTAATTTAACACATCTGTCGTCGAAGAAAATTGAACATCCTCTTTTCTTCCTAACATTTTTTTCAAACCACCGCTAAGGTTGTTTTTCCCTTTTTCGAATGATTCATCAGCAGACTCGGCTAATGAAACAACTAGTTTTTTTAATAAATCACCCATTTTTATTTGTTTAAAGTAAATATATATTTATTAGTTTTTTTATAATACGCATCAATATCTTGAGGAAGAGTTTCATAATATGAAATTAAAGATGTTTGAGACACTTGTGCTTCATCTTTAACATAAAAAAAACCTAGTAACAAATATTTGCACATGTCTTTTGAGTATGCTCTAATTAGCTCAAATGATGTATTTTCTTCCTTTCTATATTTGTTTATCCATTCTTTTACTTCCTGCGAAGATTTAAATCTATTATTTACATATTTGAAATCATCCAATTCAATCATAGATTTCAGATTTTCATATATATTACTGGCTTCTTCTAGTAAAGAATCATATCTATAAATTTCTGATTTCAACATATTAACATCAATATTAATATTAGAAAATTTATCTATTGAAATATTCTTTATTTTATTTGATAACATATTAATTTCAATTATTTCATCTGTTTTCAATTGAATATCCTTACAGATTATGACAATAATATTGACCGCATTGTATACCAAATCGTATGTTCCTAAGGCTATATTATTTGAAACCTGTTTAAGATAAAAAAAATTATAACTATTATTTAATTTTATTTTTGCAGATAATTCTTTTAATGAAGAACAATACCATAATGTCATATTTAGTTTTTTCCTATATAACAATTGTGCGGCTTCTGTTGGAAAAGGAATCTCATCATCAACAAAAGATTTTATATTATTATATAAATCAATGATGCTCTGAGGATTATTATGCAATTTAACGGCAACCCCATTAAACTCCTCTGTGTAAATCTGTTTGTATTGAGAGCTATATATACTCTTTAACATAGTCGCTAGTGTATTCTTATTATTTATAATCAACAGAGGTAAAAGAGGTGGATATCCATAAAAATCCCAATAATACTTGTCTGCGATAAAACCTATTAAACTTTCCAGGTAGGGAACAAATTCCTCAACTGTTGTATCTATTAAATCGCCTTTAGGACTCTCATCATTAGGTGAGTAATTCATTCCTTTTATATAGTCATCTTCATATGAAAAAACTCCATTAGCAGGAACAATCTTAACATCCGTATCTTTTCCCATGCCCCACATTTGCACTTTAAAATATAAATTGGGACTGAAATACGGAGTGATTACAACGGTAGGAACATTCTTTAGTTGAGTCTTCAATAAATCAACATAATCTAAGTCAAGACAGGATTTTCTCCAAGCTCCCCCATAATATGCAATAGGATGAGATGACTGCGTATTCCAGTGTTGATTACAAGAAGCTTCCAACTGTAAATCGATATCTGTATATACAGCCTCATTAAATCTATCGCAATTCGATGGTGTTAATATTACATGAAGAACGATACTTTTTGTTCCATTAAAAAAGGTTCCAAAAGATTCTCCACGCATTACAAACGGAAGAACTTTCAGAGGCCACTTCTTGATAGCAATTTCTGTAGAGTATTGTTTGACAATGTCATCGTAATTTGCCTCAATATCCTCCAATCTTTGTTTATGAACATCAGCTTCTATTTCCAATGCCAATTGAGCCGCTTCACGTTGTAATTGGCGCATCCGGTCAAAATCTTTCTGCTGTGCAGCTCTTTGGAACTCTCTCTGACGGGCTTGAAGTTCTTCTGCTTTCTTATTTGCTTGCCAGCTATTGAATAATTGAGCTCCAATGCTGGCTGCTATCATTGTCCATGGCATATGCGTACTCTTTTATAGATTTTCAATCATTTTTGTAGCATTATTCAGTTGTCCGATTAAAATTGTTTTTTCATCGTCCGTGAATACTTTTTTAGATGAGTCCAACTTCGTTAATGATTGTATTGTATTTCGGTAGTCATTAAGAATAAAGTCCAAAACAGGCTTGTTCTCTTTTGCTAACAACATTTCTCTCAAAGCCTCGTCTTCCTGAAGCAACTTTGGAAATGTTGGAGTTAAACCATGTGCCAAAAGGACATACGAATCACGAGCACAACCAGATATAACAGTCGTAATCATTGTTAACTTTTGTTGAAACGCCTGTCGGTAGTCAGTCGATTTCAATTGCATAAAATCACAATCTATTGAAAATAATGGTCGAACCAAGGGCTTAGTCTCGCATTGCGCATCCCACATTGCAGCGGTAAAATGCACCTTGTTTTTCCAGAAGAGAGGAGATATGACAACAGTGGGGATATTTCCCAATATAGCATGTAAGTTAAAAAGTGCCGCATTCCGTGCCACATCCTTATCACACCAGCGTCGATATACTATATTCCCTAATTTATCACCATAGAGGTCTAGAGTATCAACGATTTCGTCGTAATCAATTCCAGCATTTCCCAATGTATGCAATAAGATAACATTAAGTGGTACCTGGGTTCCATAACCTAATTTTCTGTATTCTTCAATTGCATCTATAATAATCGGGAAGGCTTCGTCTTTTAATGGGAATTCCTTATCTAATAAAGTTTTTAGTTCGCCCATTAAAGATTTGAGTTTTGAACTCTCAAATTTTTCGATTAAGCGATATTCTCTCGTTACTCTCATCTTATGCCGCATATCGGCGACCTTTTTCGCTTCGATTTCATCTTGAAATTCGCGTTTAGCTTCAGCCAATTCTTCTTGAAATTGTTCGCTTTTTGCAGCAGCCACATCTTGTTCTCCTCTACGATGGTATCCCATGAGGGTTTGTGCTACAGCGTTAACTAGCATATATGATCCAAAGCCGCCTCCTGCATTAATATTCGTCCCAACTGTATTCATTCCTGTCATACTTATCATGATTATAACTCCGTGTTATCAGGCATACATTCCGTATCCCCATTTAAGTCGTTGTGAACTTCAATTCCATCACAATTCGAATCATCCCCTATTTCTTCTGGGATATGATTATCACCTGATCCAAGCATTTCGTCAGATTCACTATATGCAGATGTTGCGACTTCAATATCTTCTATTTCAGATATTGGGTTCGACCAATCTAAATTAGAGTGCAAATCAAGGGTCAATGGCACTTCCGGCAATTCAAACTCCGTGTCAAAATTAGGATGAGCATCAAAAATAGACTCCGTTATATCAGGATCTGCAACAGAAACCTCAACTACAAAATCCCTAAAATCATTGTCCAAATTCATCATATCTTCCACTTGAGTTGTTTCTGTTGAAGACAAATTTCCTTCCAAATAAGCTCCTAATGTCTCTTCGGAAATTGGTAATGGTTTAATATTCTTTATCATATCAAGCCCTCCTTCTTTAAGACATTAGTAAATTGCTCTTTTGCAAGTTTGTGCTTATTGTAGTAATTGTCCATCGACATTCCCAATAATTCTGCTGTCTCTTCATTTGTCTTTTCTTCCACATAACGATAGCGAATTAAATCACGATAACGTTTGTTGCGCATTAGCCCCAACATAGCGTTAACATCTGCTTGATTTAAACTTTTTATGTTTATAGTGGCTATACTGTCTATTTTTCTATCACTTGAATCCTCTGAAACTTCTATAATCATTGGCCTTTTCTTAAAAAGTTGATGACAATAATTCTCTACAACAATTTTTAACCAATGTTCTAAACGACATCCAAACCCGAAAGATGCTAAATAACATTTTCCTTTTTGGGGGGTTGGTGTCATCAAATACACATATATTTCATTAATAAATTCAAGACAGGATTCACAATCCGTATAATATTTATCATATCTTGTTTTGAAAATGGGATAATACATTTCATAGAGATACAATCGAGTTACACGAGCATCTCTTTTTAGAATAGCCTGAACAATCTCTTGATCAGACAAAGATTTGATATATTCTTTATCTATTTGTTTCACTCTTATTATCGTTACAATCAATTATCAAAGTGCATTTACCTTCATATCTCCTGCTAGGAGATAGATATTCACGTTCATATATCTAATAGCCATAGTTTTATGTATGAATTTTTCATAAAATTTGTTATACTTTAGAGATTTGGACGAAAAATTATTAACCGACACTGAAAAAAAACATCAAAATAATGAGCTAAAATGCAGCAAAACAACTACATTTGCATAAATGTATCTATCTCCTAGCAGAAGATTGATATTTTACCTAAACAGTTTGAATAAAAAAGGAGTCTGTTGAGGACTCCATATAATAAGATTTTTGATTATAGCAGTTTTAGTATTTTCCGATTAGCTTTATCTATTACCTGCGTTTCTAAAGAAGCAAGATAAATTTGTGTAGTACTTTCAGAATCATGCCCCATTCCTTCGCTGATAATTGAAATCGGTATTCCTTCACTTCGTGCAATGCTTGCCCAAGAATGACGGGCACAGTACATGGTCAATGGTATTGGCAAATTCAAATCCTTTCCTATATTTTTGAGATTACGATTAATTAACGACTGTACATTTTGGTACTGTTTGCGCACATTTCCTTCAGGTCTTTTTATGATAGGCAAGAGATAGGGAGATATGGTAGAAGAAGAATATTTATTAACGATTTCCTGCATACAATGCTCCCATTGAATATTCAATAATTGCCCGGTCTTTTTCCTGCGATAACTCAATACATTGCCCTTTAAATCCTTTTCCTGTAAATAGGCAATATCCACGAATGACATTCCCCGAGTATAAAAACTGAATAAGAATATATCACGAGCAAACTCTTTTGAAACTGAATAACTTAAATCCAAGTTTTTCAGTTTTTTTATATGTTTTAGTGAAATGGCTCTTTTAACTGTTTTCTCGGAAGATGTAAATACACGCCTAAACAAATTTTTATTTTCAACAAATCCGTCATCAATCGCTTTATTATAAACGGCTCTCAGACGTTTCATATAAAAAGATATTGTGTTAGGAGAAAGAGATTTAGACTTAAGATGATATTCATATGCAAGCAGCAGGTCAGAATCCATATCTTCAAAATATAGATCCACTCCATTCCTGAATTCAGAAAAACTGTTAAGAGTAGATGAATATGTTTCACTCGTTCGATACTGTCCCTGTTTCCAAAATCGGCTAATCATATTATTCATATAGTTGAATAAAGTAATTTCCGAAGCTTGATTCTGAAACTCCTGTACTATGTCGTCCGTAGTGAATGTTTTATTAGAAGATAACAGTCTGTTAAAAATTTGCTGAAATCTTCTTTTGTCCCATTCTATTTTCTGTATGACTGTTGACAAGTAATTATATCTTGGCATATCCGCCTGACTAAATTCCAGATTACCGCTATATATATTCCATTCAGCAGTCTTTATTTTATAATCTGTCACAAATTGTCGAGGTACTCTCTTATATATTATTTGGTAGTATAAACTACCTTCCTTTCCATCAACGGTTGATGGTCTAAACTTTACCTTTACTGATATCATACTTATAATTTTACTTTGACAAGAAAAAAGCCTTCTCTTTGTATCAAAGGAAGGCTTATAAATAATTTAATCACGGTATATAAAGGAGTTCAAACTCCACCTTCCTTCTCCGTTCAATGCTCGGAACTACCTTGCCTCTATAGCAGCGGAAGGAAATGTACTCCTTATAAATGTCCCTGTTCCCGGCTTCCAGTTTCTTGACAAGAGTGCTCTTGGGTATCTTCTTACTGCCTAAAAGCCTATAAGGACCGACATTATAGGCAAGCGTGGCCAGTAGCAGAGAATCCTTTCCGAATTGCCTGAACATGGCGCAGAACTTGCGCAAATCCTTCCTGAGAAGTTCATCAGCCTGTTGCCTTGTCATGGTATGGGCAGAATACTTTTCCCCGGGTTGCAGGCAATGCCCCCAACCAACATAGGGGTAATGCCGGGAAGAATGCCAGCCCTCAAACCGCTTGATGCACTCGACGGCAAGGCTGAACCTGTCCTGTTTCTCCTTTACCGGATTCTCCGCCCACAACGGTATGCTCCCGAAGCAGGCAATGGCGAAAAACGCCGCAAACAATTTTGCTCTTATTCCCATAGGCAGGTCAGGTTCATTGTGATACGATGACGACAGGCTGTTCCTTACCGCCGGAGGTAACCACGGTATCCTCATCCTCGGTCTCATTGTTGAAATCGAAGGTCAGCTGGAAAAGCTGTGCCGGCTCGCTGTTGTCCTCAAAATAGATGTCGATGCTCTGCTGGTCCTCACACTCGGAGGTGTAATAAAGGCGGAACACTTCCCTGTCCAGGGGATAACGGTCGTTGGGCAGCAGCACCATCCCGTCGTCCATGCGCAGCTTGCCTTTGCCGTCCGGCTGGAAATAGCGGATGGTATATCGGGCGTCGGAGAACCGTCCTTCACGTTTCAGTTCACAGCGGATTTCCACGGTTTCACCCTTCACAATACGTGTGGGAACCGGCATCGTCTCCACCTTAAAGGGATAGGACTGCTGCACGTCAAGGTCATCGCTGCACGAGGTCAATATACTGAAGGTCATGCCCATCAGGGCGCATACAAGGGCAAACAGCCCTTTCTTGTTCATAATCGGTTTCATATTCATTTCTTGTTTTAACGGTTTATAAAAAAATTACTGTTCAGGCGGAAAATTGCTTTCCAGATATTCGTTCAGGTCCTTGCATCCGGCATACAGGTCGGAACAATCGTCAATCCTGTCACCGTAGCGTTTCCGAAGGACGGCCAGTGTCCTTTTTCCGGCATCGTCATTGTCCAGGTAGCACCGGATTTTCCCGTAATGGTCCAGATAAGAGAACGAGCGTTCAAGCAGGGCCACCGAATTGAGGACCAGATAGTCCTCACCGCGGCTGATGCCGAGTACCTTCCACGAAAGGAAATCGATGAAACCCTCAAACAGGTTGCAGGTAAGCGAGCCGTTGCGGATAACGGAAATATCCTTGGGCGGGATACACCATTTCATGAACCTGCTCCGTAGCTCATAGCCTCCACTCATATTCCTGAAGCCGACGGCAAAATACCGCTTGCCGTACAGCCGGAACCGTACTTCCTCGCACTCTGCACGGGCAATTTCGGCAGGAATACCGCGTCCCTTCAGATAACCGAGCAGGACATTGCAGTACAAGGGACTCCGTACCACTTCCTCAAAGCGGGAAGCCTCTTTCCGCTTTTCTGTCCTGACACTTTCCTTTTCTCTTTTCTGTCCGGCATATTCAGGTATTGTGCCTCCATATACTCCGGCGATAAACCTCGCCTGAGCCATGAAGCCGTCACATCCCGAAAGTTCTCCCGCAAGGGTGAAGATGTCGCCTCCATGCCCGGTACCGAAGTCGTGCCATACACCCTTGCGGGTGTTCACATGGAACGAAGGTGTCCTTTCCTCACGGCACGGGGAGAGATACCAGCATTCGTCGCCGTGCCTTCTGACGGGCTCATGTCCCAGACGGGACAGGAATTCCTCAATGGGAATGCCTCTGATCATCTCTATATCCATAGGCGTCTAATTGATGATGAAACGGACTCCAAGCCCGAACTGTGTCGTGAACTTTCCCAGCGAACTTCCCCAAAGCACACGTTCACGCACATGGGCAAGCAGCACGATACGGTCCGTCACATAGCTTTCCAGCTCCAGCGTCAGGGCTCCGCCATAGACGAAGGCATCGCGGTGGGAAAGCATGGAACCGTCATACAGAACCTTTTCTCCCCAGTTCAACGTCTCATATCCCACCAGGGCGGAACCGCCGACAGAGAGGAAGAATATCTTCGCCGGGTCGGACAGGAACTTCAGGTAATAACCGCCCTCGGCCGTAAACTGGGCCCGTGGAACGGAAGTCCCGCGATAGCCGTAGTTCTTCAGCAGGTATTCCACGCCAGCCACCCAATGGTTGGCCCTTTTCGTATAGCCCGACACGGCAACCCCCGTGTACCAGTCAACCGGAGATTGCAGGCTTCCGGCAAAGCCTCCCCTGAGTTCCACGCCCTTCATTCCGGGAAGGTAACGCTGGGCGTATGCCTGCCCCGATGACAGGGCAAGCGATACGCATACGGCAAAAAGAAACAGATACTTCTTCATGGTCATTTCACTTTAAGTTCATTGATCACCCTCGCTCTCACGATATCCTCACTCTCCACGGTGAAGGTCTGGTGACGGCCTCCGCTCTTCTCGTGCATCTCCACCACCAGCATCTTGTCGGCGGGAATGGTGAACTTGTCAAAGACAAAGACGGTACGCTCGTCCTTCTTTCCGGCAACAGCTGTGGCATAGTTGTAGGCACGCAGCGGAAATATCACCTGTTCCTGAATGGCCGTGCGCTTGAGTACCTTCTTGTCCACGATCTTGAACGTCACGAAATCCACCTCATAAGGCACGTTCGACGTGTTCTTCACCTGGGTATGGAAATAGAGCAGCCCGTTGTGGGTATAGAGCCCGCGCAGCAGGTACTGGATGCCGAACGCCTTGCTCCCGATATGCTTGACATGACGTCTGTTATCCTTGTGGATGGCCTTGGCAATAAGGTGTACCAGCTTGGGCGACTCACTGCCGAGTTCCTTCAGGTAGATGTCAAGGGCATTGTTCGGGCGGTTCACCTCGCTGCCGTCATGAATAAAATCGGCCATCTCAATGTTGAGCAGCAGAGGCTCATCGGCATACTTGACATTGAAGGTGTAGAAACTTCCGCTTTCGGTAATCACCGACATGTTGGTCTCCTCACGGAAGTTCTTTCTGGTAGCCTTGACCCTGATTACATTCTCTGAACCGTCCGCCTTGCCCGCAATCAGATTAGGAGAACCGAGATCCACGTAACGGACAGCCGAGGGAAAGATGATATGGGTTGTCTTGTCATACGTCACTTCCAGTCCGTATGGCGGAATCATCCGGTCAAAGGTGAGCTTTCTGGACAGCCCGTGATAGAGGTCGCCGTCCTCCTGCTGCGGATAGATATCCGCCTTCAGGGTCAAATCATTTACGGCCGTGGTATCAGCCGACTGTGCATGTGCACTTGTAACGCCGCCTGCGAGGGCAAGCATCAAAAGAATCTTTTTCATGTCTTTACTGTTTTAATGGGTTATTGATTGTTGTTCTGATAAAGCATCAGTCCGTAGTCTGATTTGAGATGCACCTTCTCCTCGCGCATCTTCTTGGAAATGTACTGCGACACGCCCTGTATGGCCCCCCGTCCAAGCTCGGAGAGGAGCTGGTCGCCTGCCGACTGGTTGGTGATGGAGATGGTCGTGCCGAGATTCTGTCCCATGTTGGCGGCCACTTCCCTTACCGCATTCGCTTCCGTCGAACCGGGAATGAATATCCCGTCCTGTCCGTCACTGTCCAGCACCGCCAGTTCCACGGGAATGACATTGCCGTCATATTCGACCTGAAGGATTTCAATGCCAAGCCGTTCGCCCTGGATACGTCCCTCACCGGTCAGCAGGGTATTACGGGGAAGCACATATCTTCCCACACGCATGGCCTCCAGCAGCCTGAGACGCACGCTTTGTCCGCTGATGACGGTCTGGTCGCCATGCACGCAGGCTCGTATGGTATTTTTCGTCCTCTGTGTCCCGGCACTGCCCACAGCCGTATGGAAGCCGGCATCCGCACCGGAAAGCAGTCTCGCGAACTGCACCGAGTCGGCAAGAGGCTGAGGAAGGGACGACACGACCGGAGAGGAAACCAACCCGACGGGAACGGCTTTCGCCTTCCTCTCCCTTGAGGGGCTTTCCGTCTCCTGACTCTCCGCTGTTCCCGTGCTGCCGCCCGAAGGCATATATTTGGCGGCAAGCTCATAGGACTTCTCCAGCAGGGCCACCTGCTCCTCGTAGCTCGGTCCGGCCGTCTGCGTTGCGGCAGCCTGGCGGAGCTGTTCCACCTCTGCTTTCAGCGCCTCCTTCTCCGGGTCTTCCTCCGGACTCTCGTAAAAGCTGCCAAGCGTGGCGTTGATGTCGTTGTAGGCCGAGGCGGAAGAGGCGAAAGCTCCCGTCCTGCCGTTTCCTACGGAACGGTACGCACGGCTTTCATTTTCACTTCCAATCTCCTGCTCCGTTTCTGTTTCCGGGACATTTTCCTGTCTGTGTCCATCGGCCAGGGCGGAGAAGTCGGCCAGCGTACGCTTCTTCTCCTCCTGCCGGCGAACCATGTCCGCCTGCTCATAGGCAGCCATCTTGTCCGCCTCGATACCCGTACCCCTCGGGTCGGGAAGTTCGGCATTGAAGCCCGTCTTCCTTTCCGCCTCCTGCCTGTCTTTCTCGGACGGGGCGAAAATCAGCCACATACACCCGAGGAACAGCAGGAACATACCGGTGAAAACCAGATATTTCCTGATTTTCTGCTTCTGTTTCAATTTTTCTGCATCCGTACTCATAACCTTACCTGTTGAACTGGTTAAAAAACTCTTCCATCTCACGGATTTTCACGTCGGAAAGGGTATCCGCCGGCACAAAGTCGGGAACCTCAAGCGGCGTTATCCTGATGATGTCCTGCCGGGCGTCCTCCCGTCCGATGTCATAAATCGCCCGGAAAATCATGTAGAAATTCACCAGCGCGAAAAGGGAAGCCATCACGATGACGGCGATTGCCCTCTGACGGGGTGTGAGCCTGTCACAAAGGCCGCGCAGCCTGCCCCCGATAAAATCCTTGATTTTTACATACATCTTTCTCATACATACCTTGTTTTTATCTGTCATACATTCTGATATCCCTGTTCTCCAGCACATGGAACCCTTCCAGGATGAACCCGTGCGGATTGTTGTCACTGCGGGTGGAATTCCGAAGCCTGCCATGCGTGACAAGGCTGCGTTCCGTCACACTCTTCTCACGGATGATGAAAAGGCGTGCGTATGTCATGACATCATACGGATAGGTGTTGAAGTCGCATTTCACGCTGTCTATCTCGATACGCTGGCTGACATTGCCCGAAATTATTCTATTGTAATAACCCTGTTCGGCCAGATCCCCGTAATGGGAATAGGCGGAACGGTCACTCAGGAACATGGCACGCTGCACGTTCCCCTCGATGGCACTCTTGTCAGGGGCCAGCGTGAAGAACAGCTCATGGAAACGTCTGACATGTTCCCTTGCCTCCACGGGACGGTTCTGCTCCAGGTCCTGCGAGAGGGCGAGCATGAGCGACTTCCCCTCATCCAGCACATAGATCTTCTGGCGCTGGGCTTCGGCAAAACTGTATGCCTTCCACACGGAATAGCCCACAAGCAGGGTGCAGACACCCAGATAGACTATTCCGAACAGGCGCAGATGCCGGAAGCTGGTCTCGATATTTTTCAATGATTTGAATTCCATTCTTATTCGTTTTATGATTGTTACTTGATTAGTCTTCCGGCCACATTTCCTACAGTAGCACCTGCGGCACCGCCCACAATGGAGCCCGTCTTGGAAGCAGCCTGATTCACGTTCTTGCCGTAATTTCCTGCACCTCCACCGGCCTGCACGATCCAGTTGGCCACGGTCGGAATCGTGAAATACCCGATGATGCCGATAATCAGGAACGTGATGTACACGGCATTGGAACTGTCCGGAATGAAGTTGGGGTCGGACAGCTGCTCGATGTCCCTCTGAAGCATCAGGGTCTGTATGCGTGCCAGCACGCTGCTGAAAAGATCAGAGACGGGCAGCCACAGATAGATGCTGATATAGCGAACAAACCATTGGCTCAGCGAGGCCTGAAAGCCGTCCCAGCACGAAATGGCAAAGGAAATCGGTCCGAGAATGGAAAGGACAATCAGGAAGAATGTCCTTAGCGTGTCCACCACAAGCGCTGCCGCATTGAACATCAGTTCCAGCAGCTCACGGAAAAAATTCTGCACGGACTTCTTCATGTTGTACATGGCACGGTCCACATACATACCGCAAGCCTCGATAGCGTCCAGAGCTCCCAGTTCATCCAGTTTGTTGTCAAAAGCCTCCTTGTCCACCAGGTAGGCCGTCTCGGGATTCCTCCGCATCGCCTCAATCTCCAGCTTGTCCTTCTGCTGCCGATACTCGTTCATGTCGAAGGTCTGTGTCTCAAGAATCCTGTGCGTCCCGGTCACAATGGGTGACAGGATGCTGTTGAGCGTACCCAGCACGATGGTCGGAAAAAACATGATGCAGATACCCAGAGCAAACGGACGCAGCAGGGGGAATACGTCAATGGGTTCGGCCCTGGCCAGCGACTGCCAGACACGGTACGCCACATAAAAGAGGGCTCCCAATCCGGCAAGGCCCTTGGCCACGCCGGTCATCTGCGAACAGAGCGGCATCATGTCCGTGTACAGACTTTGTAGGATCTGGTGCAGATTGTCAAAATTCACAGCCAACAATACCATAAGCAATCCTCCTTGAAATTACCAGTAGCGTTCGTTGGGTGAACCGTACAGGGCCATCACGCGGTCAAGGTCATTCTGTTTCTTGGCTCGCAGGTACGACACGCCGATGTTCTTGTTGGTATAGTACTGCACCAGACTACGGTATTGCAGCATGTCGGTATAACAGCGGTCGATGATGTCCATACGTTCCTTGTCGTTCATCGAAAGGCCGTTCTCGTTGACCACCGTCTTCAGGTCCGTCAGCAGATTGGCACTCTCCTCCAGCAGCTTCGTGTAGCCGAGGGCGATGGCACTCAGTTCCTCAGGGGTGAAATAAGGGTCACTGAGCATACGCTCATAACTGGTCACATAGATTTCCGTGATGTCGCCGACCATCAGGATGGTCTGCTGCACCTTGCGGGCATCGCGTACCAGATTCTTCACTTTCCTAAGGCCGTCATAATACTCCTTGCCCTGCTTGTAAATCTTGACCGTCTCCTGAAAATTGTTGAGCATGTTGCCAGCCGTCGAGGACGTGTGGACGATGTTCTTGGCGGCATTGATGATGCCCTGGGCAAGATTCCCGGGATCGGTCACTACCCATTGGGCGTGTGCCCTGCCTGCCGAAAGGAGGCAGATACAGCATAAGGCTGTCAGAATTCTTTTCTTCATGTCGTTAATCTTTAATGGTTGATAAATCTTTTCCGTTAGTTCAGAGTCCCATCTTGCGGCCTTTCGGCTTAGGACGGACGTTGATGTGCGGTTTTCTCCGCAGTGTTGTTTCCGAAGAGACCGTGCGGGCAGGCCTGATATTCCTGAAGAACTCGTCCGCATAGGGACGTCTGCCGGTCATCCTGACAAATCGGGCGTCCAGTTCCCGGTAAGCCTTCTCCGCCTGTTTCCGTATCACATCCTCCGGACTGCTCCTGTCAATGCCGTATTTCACAAGAAAATCCGGGCGGATATGTATCGGGTCATGTACGGAACCCGGCGAGGCGGCAATACTGCCCAGCCTCTCCAGTTCCCCGTTCAGCTTGTCAAGGTATTCAGCCGGAGGACGGGGACACACACTTTCAAAAATCTTCTCCACCGCATGTGTCAGTCTTGCATCCACCTCCAGAATGTCGGGTACTTCCCCCATCTGCCTCTTCCGCAGGTATTCGTCAGGAGCCATCCCTTCAAGCTGATGGAACAGACGGTAATCCTCCGTGAGTCCGTAATACTCCTGTATGGAAAGAGGAATATTCCAGCCCTGCATCAGGGACCAGTAGAGGGATGACACGACCTCACGGCGTTTGCTTTCATTAGATTCCAGATCGCTATACATAAATTCAGAAGTTTAATTGGTTGATAAATGATTTCACTTTTTCCTCTTGCTCTCGGCCAGCTGCTTGATTGCCAGCTCGATATTGCCACCCAGCTTCCGGGTAAGCCGCATCAGTTCCAGCTTTTCCGTCTCCTCGGTCGTATAGGTGTAGTACTCTTCCGGCGAGACCTCGGTGGCATAGACCGCCGACTGTGTTCCGCCGAGACCTATCCACACTTCCTTGTACTTGCGGGACGGGCTGTTGGCCATATTGATGGAGAGAATCTGGGCACGTTCCTTATCGGTCAAACCCAGCAGGGACTGGATTTCATCGAACTTGTTGACATACTTCCTCTGGTCCAACAAAATCTTGCAGTCGCTGTTGTTGATGATGGTTCCCTTGACGATGGGTGACGAAATGATGTCTTCCACCTCTTGGGTAACGACAACAGCCTCTCCGAAAAACTTTCGGACGGTCTTGAAAAGGTACTTCAGATATTCCGCCATACCTTCCTTGCTGATGGCCTTCCATGCCTCCTCCAGCAGAATCATTTTGCGAATACCTTTCAGCTTTCTCATCTTGTTGATGAAGGTTTCCATAATGATGATGGTGACAATCGGGAACAGTACCTTGTTGTCCTTGATATTGTCCAACTCAAAGACAATGAAGCGTTTGGACAACAGATCAAGCTGCTTTTCGGAGTTTAACAGATAGTCGTATTCGCCACCCTTGTAATAAGGTTCCAGCACATTCAGGAATCCCCACACGTCAAAATCCTTCTCCCGTGTACGCTTGGTCTTCAGGATTTCCTGATACTCGTCGCGGATGAACTCATAGAAGGTGTTGAAGGACGGAACCACGGTACTGTCCGTGCGTATCTTCTCCAGAAAGAGATTGACCGCGTTGGAGAGTGCCACCTCCTCGGCACGTGTCGGCGGCTCGTCGTCACGTTTCCACAGGGTAAGGATAAGCGTCTTGATGGACTCCTTCTTTTCGATGTCAAACACACCGTCCTCCACGTAGAAAGGATTGAAGGCTATCGGATCGCTCTCCTCATAGGTGAAATAGATGCCGTCCTCGCCATGCGTGCGTGCATGGATAAGGCTGCACAGTCCCTGATAGGAATTTCCCGTGTCCACCAGCAGCACATGCGCTCCCTGTTCGTAATACTGGCGCACCATGTGGTTGGTGAAAAATGACTTTCCGCTGCCCGAAGGTCCGAGGATGAATTTGTTGCGGTTGGTAATCGTACCGTTCTTCATCGGCAGGTCGGAAATGTCCAGATGGACAGGCTTTCCGGTCAGACGGTCCACCATGCGGATGCCGAACGGCGAGAGTGAATCCTTGTAGGACGTTTCCCCGATGAACAGGCACAGGGCCTGCTCGATGAAGGTGTAGAAGCTTTCCTCTGACGGGAAATCACCGGCATTGCCGGGAATGGCCGCCCAGAAGAGTGTCGGCACATCGACCGTGTTGTGACGGGGCTTGGCCTCCATCAGGGCAATCTGACTACCCACATCATTCTTGATACGCTTCAGCTTCTCCCGGTCATCGCTCCATGCAAAGACATTGCAGTGCGCACGGATGGAAGTGAGTCCCTTGCTGTGCGCCTCGTTCAGATACTCCTCAATCCATTCACGGTTGATCTGGTTGGAACGGCTGTAACGGGACAGCGAGTGCATGTTGCGGGCGGTCTGCTCGAACTTTCGCAGGTTCTCCGCCGAATCGTCTATGAATAGATACTGGTTCACGATATGGTTGCACGTGAGCAGTATCCCTATCGGTGCGGCAAAGGACAGGCGGCAGTCGCTGTGGTCCGTGGACAGCCGTTCATAACGGCTGTCCGTACCCACGGATGACGGCAGGTCTTCCGTTTCGGAGAGGGTATGCAGGCAGAGCAGGTTGTCGCCGACCTTCATTTCCCCGGCTCCGAGAGTGATGTCCTGCAGGCTGGTCGTGTCCTCCTGCGAGAGCGAGAAATACTTTTCGATAATGCCCGCGGAGGTTTCAGTACCGATAATCTCTTCGTCCGTCAGCCTGACCATGCGAACCAGGCCGCTGTCGTTCACGATACGCTCGAACTGCCCGCAGCATTCCAGGAAGCGTGCGACGGTATCCTTGTCCTGCATCTCCTTGGGGATGATGAACCCGCGCGTGAGGGCGTTAAAGCTGCTGGTCGTGCGGCTGTGCTCCTTCGTGGTTTTTGTCAGGAACAGATAGCAGGTATGGTTCAGGTACGGCCGCTCGTTGAAATGCCGTTCAAAGCTGCGGCTGAGGAAACTCAGGTCATCCCGGCAGATATCAGGTCTGTAGCTCTCCTCAATGAAGATGTCCTGCTTGTGGACGATGCTGTAGTTCGGCAGAACCCGGACAGCCTTCGCCCATGTGGAATGGAGGGCCTCGTACTCGGCGCGTGTCAGCGTAAACACTTCGGGCAGCTCCACCCTGTAGGCCACGGTGATGTCGGCATCCTTGCTGATGATGCACCCGTGCTCGACGGCCATCAGAGGAAACCGGCTTTCCAGTGTGGCGGCTTTCATTACATTTCTCATACATTACGTTTTTTCGGGGTTGGACAAATCAACCGGAGGAAACCCTTCCGGCTGATGATGTAGCGGGGATGGCGGCGCAGCGCCTGCAATTTCATCAGTCCCCATTCACCATATTTCGCGTTCAGGCGGAAAGTCACCCAGACAAGCACCGAAGCGCAGATGACACCGAAGCCGATACATACCCACTGGTCGATGCCTGCCATGTACATGATGACAAACAGGACGAACAGGGCGAGCAGTCCGCCGGCGAAAATGAACAGGTACTGGCTTTTCAGCCCCTTGAACTCAGGGCTGCGGCCGATTCCCTTGTTGATAGGATACTCCGCCATAATCAGAGGAAGAATGAACGTAAGATTGTGGCGGCTACGATTAAAAAGATGCAGGCACCGAACCAGCTGGCTGCCGTCTTGGAGGTGTCGGGATCTCCCGAGGAAAACTTGGAATAGACCTTCACGCCTCCGATAAGACCGACCACGGCTCCGATGGCATAAATCAATTTGGTTCCCGGATCGAAATAGGAAGTGACCATGTTGGTGGCTTCAGTGATACCGCCGATACCGTTACCCTGGGCGAAGGCCCCTGTCGTTGCAAGCAGCATCATGGCTGCAAAAAAGAATCTTTTTTTCATGTGTCGAAACTTTTAATTGGTGAGACAAAAAATGATTTCGACCACGAATATATAACGCTTAATTAATTGATTTACAACACTGACGATGCATGACATCGGGTGTCATTACGTTACATCGGAAAGGGATTTCCAAACGATATGAAAAAGAATTTTGGGCAGCCGCTTGAAATAAGGGAGAATATAAAAACGGGCACTCTCCATGAAAAAATAAAAACGCTGCAACTTGTCAGAATCAAAAAAGCGAAGTCTGAAAACCGGGCGGCTTTCAGACTTCGCTTCATGTCATGTGAACGCTGTTTACTCTGCTGCTGAATCGGAAGAGAAGACACGCTGTTTCCTTCGTTCCTCCTTTTTCTCTTTTTGCAGCTTCTTTTTGAATTCCATTTCCTTCAGAATCTGTTTCAGCGGCCTGACAGTTTCAGGCTGCTCACGCTTGAACCTCTTGAAGTAGATATTCTCTATGAACTGCGGAAGCGGAACTTTCCACGGCTCCTGTCTGTGGTTGTCAATCTTCCCGAGTTTGTCAGGATTCAGACCAAGTTCACGTGCCATCTGCACATGCCTGTCCGACAGACGGTGACGCTTCTGGGCCGCCATCCATTTTTCCAATATTGCTTTTGTTACTGCCATAGACCTTTCTTTATCTGATTGCAAAATAACGACAAATTATCCTGAATCAATGATATATAGAACTATTTAACTTAAACATATTTTCCAATATCAAATGACTCATCCGAGTTGTCCGGGACATATTCCGGTACATTATTGATTTGATCCATCATATTGTCCAACAACATTCCTATTTTCTGCATATTCTCCTTTTCCTTTCTGACAAAATCCTGAATATCATCATCTGACAATATCAAGACAGCTCTATGTCCGGCTGAATTTTCTGACGAAGGGTTTTCAGAGCCTATGCCTTTACGTTTAACGGTCTGTTCCATCTTTACATATACTTGTTCCAATCAATAACATTCCTTTTTGAATTCCGCTTTGAAACTTCCGTTTCAGACAGCAGCCGTCCAGAGGAGTCCAGATGCTCCTTCAGCAGTTTTTCGACCTGGGCGGTTGTACTTATCTCAGTGGAAAAGAATCCGAACAGATCCGTATCCTGAAGACGGTACAGGGTTTCTGCGGCAGCCTGAATGTTTTTCCGGTCTTCCGTGGCAGACATCAGTACCTCTGCCACATTACTCAGTTCTTCAAAAGTAAGAGGCTTGGAGAACTCAGGGTCAGGAATAGACTCCTCGGAAGCCATGAGGTCCTGTCTGTCCGATTCCGTCAATCCGTTACCGGAAGTGATTCTATTTTCCACGTCATCCGAGTTAATCTCTTCATCCTGGTCGATTGCGACCTTCTCCAGTTCCATAGTGCGTACAGGTATCTTGCGGGCCATATCCGGGTCTTCCAGATATACAATGTTTGTCTTGCCGATCACGTCATCGTCCGTATCATTGTCCGCCCGTACAGGCGAGTATGTACCATCCTTTACAGCCGAACCCCGACTGTCTCCGACAAAGGTTTTCCCGGAATTCTTTCCCGCTTTCTCCACCATGCGTTTTTTCCGTTTCCTCCACAGTCCAACACGTATACGGCGGGCATGACGAAGAAGCCTGTCCCAGAAATCATACGACACAGGGCAGAAAATGATTGCCCACACTTTATGCAATATGTAGATGGCTGACACCAACTTTACTGAAAAATAAAATACTGACATTTCCATAACTTTCAAATTTTAGGGGGTGAAAAACGTTCCTTATACATTTGGGTAATTTCATCTATGTTAAGTTCGATATGCTCCGCAATGATATTGCTGATATAACTTGAAATGCTAACCTCCGGAGCTATTACATGAAGATAGTTCTTTATCTCATCGTACAGCTTACGGTTAAGATACACCTGAATACGTCCCGGCATGGGGGTATTCACCAGATATTTCTGTCGGAAGCCACTGTCCGACTCACGTTTTCTGCGTGTCTTCGGTCTGTCCGGCACGGTATCCCCGACAGGTTCCGGCTCGGACTCCACTTCAGAAGATGTATCCTCTTCCCTGGCATTGTCATTCCTACCGGGCTTGTCGGTCATGGCGGCTACCATATACCCACGGACAGCATCCTCATCCACTTTCACGATCTTCTTTGCCATATTCATTAAAAATTAAGTTTTACAATCAATTCATCGGCCAGTTCCTGCAAACCGCTGCCCTTGAGCTGTCCTGCCGGAGGAGGCAAAAGAGAACAACGGAAAAATGTTCTGGATGACGAGGAAAACTCCTTCTCATAACGGCACAAATCCGGGATGGTAGAATCCAGTACTTTAAGTCCCTGTTTCTTCATCAGTGCCATATAATTGTTGAGTACTTCGGTATTGCTTCTTCTTCTGACCTTAGTCCAGAACAGGAATACATCTTTCAGGGGAATATCCTTCCGTTCCCTCGTGAACTTCATGACACTGCTTGCAAAACTGAAACTGCTGTCCATGACAAAATTGTCGGCGGCAATGGGAGTCAGCACATAGTCCACATTGAAAATGGTCTGCAAGACGCCTGACACATCCATTGTCCCTGGCAAGTCTATGAAAATGATGTCATAATCACCTGTTTCCGCAAGTTCTCCGGCAATCTGACGCGCATCCTCCGGCCTTGCCCTTCGGATAGGATAAATCCTGCGGCCTCTAAGCCTCTGCTCATCAAGCTGTACCATATACTTCTTGTTCTTCTCCACCATTTCCATGTCACGCTCCCTCAGATTGAACAGGCTGCGCTGGGTGGAATCACAGTCAACGATGGCGATATTCCTGTCCATCGAATAACTCAGGAGACTGGCAAGCGTTACAAGCATCGTACTTTTGCCTACTCCTCCTTTCTGGTTGCTCACGGCAACGAATAACGGGTTCTTCTTCATAACTGATTGTTTTAATTGTTTATTACACGGTTGTCTTATCTGTCTGTTGTCTGCTTGCTTGGTGATACGGTTGTATGGTGCGCACCAACCGACAAACCAAACGTCATCGGTTGCAACAGACAAATAACCCGACCAATGTCTGTCTGTGTACTGCAACAGCCGGTTACACGAACCGACAGAACAACAGGGAAACAGGTACAGACCTGTCTGTTGCAACCGTCCGCACTGCAAATAAAAGAGGATTTTCCCGAATAATCACCATCATCCGGAGACGGTGACGACCCTTGTCACCGTATGACATCTTGTTACATATAATCCGCTGTTTTACAGATAAATATACCGCCGTAACTTTGCCACCGACAACGGAATGGATACCGGATGGAGCTATCCCGAAGCCGAAGAATGAGGCTGAAGGTCAAAACTCAATTTGACTTCAGGCAAATTCATGTTCAAGCGAACATAGCAAGTTGTGTTTTGGGCAGCCCGAAATGATTCGGGCATCCCAAAACAAACTTGCCACTCGCCTGAAGGCTCGGGAGGGATTTCCTCCAAAGTCGGAAATCCATGACGTAAAATCAGAAACAGAAAATCTCAATGCGTATGGAAGAAAACAGTAAAAGAAGAACAAGAAGAAGCACGGGCAGAAAACCGAAGACCGACCCGGCAGTATTCCGCTACGGTATCAAACTGACTTCGGAAGAGAACGGAAATTTCGAGCTGCTGTTTGAAAAATCCGGGATGAAACAACGGGCAAGATTCATCAAGGCGATGATTTTCGGACGCGAAATGAAGGTAGTCAGAATCGACAAAGCGGCGATGGACTACTACATCAGGCTGACCAATTTCTACCACCAGTTCCAGGCTATCGGCAACAACTACAACCAGACGGTGAAGGCAGTCAAGTCCAATTTCGGCGAGAAGCGGGCATTCGCCCTGCTCCGAAATCTGGAGAAAGCCACTATCGACTTGGTGGTACTGAGCAAGCGGATTGTCATGCTTACCCGGGAGTTCGAGGAGGAATACCTTATAAAAAGAAGGAAGGAGGAGCAGCAGAATGGTAGCTAAGATCAACCGTGGTGTATCGCTCTACGGGGCGGTCATCTACAACCAGCGTAAAGTGGACGAGGCAACCGCCCGTATCATCGCAGGCAACCGCATGATTACCGACCTCAGCGGAAATCCCCACAATGTCATGCAGCAGACGCTGTGGGCTTTCGAGAGCTATCTCGCAGCCAACAGAAACACGGAGAAACCGGTACTGCACATCTCCCTGAATCCCTCGGTGGACGACCGCCTCACGGACGGGCAGTTCGCGGAACTGGCACGCGAGTACATGCAGAAGATGGGCTACGGCGACCAGCCCTACATCGTTTATCTGCACGAAGACATTGACCGCAGGCATGTCCATATTGTCTCCACCTGCGTAAAGGAGAACGGCGAGAAAATCAGTGACGCATACGAATGGAACCGCTCGATGAAAGCCTGCCGGGAACTGGAAAACAAATTCGGGCTCAAACCTGTGGCAGACAAGCGGAATGAACTGCTGGAACCGTATCTAAAGAAAGCGGACTACCGGGACGGGGACGTGAAACGTCAGGTCGGCAATATCCTCAAGAGCGTGTTCACCGCCTACCGCTTCCAGACATTCGGGGAGTTCAGCGCCATGCTCTCATGTTTCAACATCGAGGCCAAACAGGTTCGAGGAGAATTTGAAGGTTCACCCTACAACGGTATCGTATATACCCTGACAGACGATACGGGCAGGCCGGTATGCACGCCTATCAAGTCCTCGCTCATCGGCAAGCGCTTCGGCTACGAAGGGATAGAAAAAAGGATTGCCGTCAATGTCCGTGACTTCAGGAGCCGGAAGTGGCAGCCGAAAATCCATGACACCGTCGCGCTGGCCATGCACGGATGCCGTGGAAACCGGGAAGACTTCATCCGGCTTCTCGGGGAAAAGGGCATCGATGTGGTGTTCAGGGAAAACGAGGAAGGCCGCATCTACGGCGTGACTTTCATCGACCACAGGAACCGTGAGGTATATAACGGCTCCCGTCTGGGCAAGGAGTTTTCCGCCAACGCCTTCGAACAGCTTTTCAGCAGGCCGCAGGAATTTCCGGAACAGGAAGCTCCCGGACAATATGCCGGCACACGGGAGAGCCTTTCCGACAGCATGGAAAGTACCATCGAGCAGGCTTTCGGGATATTCAGTCCCGACATCAACGGGCCGGACCCGCAGGAGGAGGCACTCGCCCGCAGGCTGCAACGCAAGAAAAAGAAGAAACGCCGTTCACGCGGCATATCCTGATTGTCAATTACCAACCATCAAAATTTTTACAGTTATGCAACAAGAAGATGATTTGAGAGGACTGGCCAAGGTCATGGAGTTCATGCGTGCCATTTCCATCGTGTTTATTGTCATCCACGTCTACTGGTTCTGCTACGGGACATTCGTGGATATGGGTATCAACATCGGAGTCGTGGACAGAATCCTGCTGAACTTCCAGAGGACGGCAGGACTGTTCAGCAACCTGCTTGTGACGAAAGTGTTCGCCTTCATATTCCTGGGCCTTTCGTGCCTGGGTACGAAAGGGGTCAAGAACCAGAAGATGACGTGGCGGAAGATATACGCCGCCTTCCTCGGCGGCATCGTCCTTTTCTTCATGAACTGGTGGATGCTCGACCTGCCGTTCAACCCGACGGTGAACGCTACCGTATATACGCTGACGCTCACCGCAGGCTACATTCTCCTGCTCATGTCGGGAGTATGGATTAGCCGTATGCTGAAGCATAACCTCATGGAGGACGTGTTCAACACCGCCAACGAAAGTTTCATGCAGGAAACAAGGCTCATGGAGAACGAGTATTCCGTCAACCTGCCCACGAAATTTGTCTATCAGGGCAAGGAATGGGACGGCTGGATCAATATCGTGAACCCGTTCCGGGCCTCTATCGTGCTGGGAACACCAGGCTCGGGAAAGAGCTATGCCGTGGTGAACAACTACATCAAACAGCAGATCGAGAAATCATTTGCCATGTATATCTACGACTACAAGTTTCCGGACCTCTCGGAGATAGCCTACAACCATCTGCTCAAGCACAGACAACATTACAAGGTCAAGCCGGAATTCTACGTCATCAATTTCGACGACCCCAGACGCAGCCACCGCTGCAATCCAATCAATCCTAGATTCATGGCAGATATCAGCGATGCCTACGAAAGTGCCTATACCATAATGCTCAATTTGAACAAGACCTGGATACAGAAACAGGGTGATTTTTTCGTGGAGTCACCGATTATCCTGCTGGCCGCAATTATCTGGTATTTGCGGATTTACAAAGACGGAAAGTACTGTACGTTCCCTCATGCGATCGAATTTCTGAACAAGCCCTATGCGGATATTTTCACGATTCTGACCTCGTATCCGTCCCTCGAAAACTACCTCTCCCCGTTCATGGACGCCTGGCAAGGAGGCGCACAGGACCAGTTGCAAGGCCAAATCGCAAGTGCGAAAATCCCGCTTTCAAGGATGATTTCGCCACAGCTGTACTGGGTGATGACGGGGGATGATTTCACGCTGGATTTGAACAATCCCGCACACCCCAAAATCCTTTGCGTGGGTAACAACCCGGACAGGCAGAATATCTATTCGGCAGCATTGGGACTGTACAACTCCCGTATCGTGAAACTGGTGAACAAGAAAGGGCAGCTCAAGAGCTCCATCATCATCGACGAGCTGCCCACCATCTACTTCCGTGGTATCGACAACCTGATTGCGACGGCCCGAAGCAACAAGGTGGCCGTCTGTCTCGGCTTCCAGGACTTCTCGCAACTGGCACGTGACTACGGGGATAAGGAAGCGAAGGTAATCCAAAACACGGTGGGCAACATCTTCAGCGGACAGGTGGTTGGAGAAACGGCAAAATCACTGTCGGAACGGTTCGGCAAGATTCTCCAGCAGCGGCAGTCCATATCCATCAACCGTCAGGACACTTCGACTTCCATCAATACGCAGCTTGATTCCCTGATACCGGCCTCCAAGATAGCCAACCTTTCGCAGGGTACGTTCGTGGGCAGCGTGGCCGACAACTTCGGGGAGGAGATAGAGCAGAAGATTTTCCATGCCCGCATCATCGTGGACAGCGCAAAGGTATCGGAAGAGATGAAAGCCTACAGGAAAATTCCTGTCATCAACGAGTTCAGGGACGCGGACGGAAACGATATCATGCAGCAGCAGATTGACCGCAACTACTCGCAGATAAAGGCGGATGTCTTGCAGATAATAGAAGAAGAAATGGAAAGAATAAAAAATGATCCGGAGCTGAGACACCTCATCCCGCAGCAGGAGGGAGAAGAGAACAATGACGGAGAATAAAGGAAAAAGGAGACCGCTGTTTTATTTCCGCCTGCAAAGGTCGTCCCGTGCCCGCTGGATTGTGCAAGGCCGGGCCCCTCCGTGGTTTGCTGAAAAAATCATCCTCGCCCGGGGGCTCCGGTATTTTTTCGCAAAGCCTTGCGCAATCCGGCACGGGACAGAAAGGCAGGCAAGAAATAAAATACCGGCTTGACAAGCCGCAGATGTCTAACTCAAAAAAATGAAAGATATGAGCAGAAGCAACTTCACCCCGATGGAAAGATTCCATGAGATTCTAAACGGACACGGACTACAGGCCATGAACGTAGGTATAAATCATATCCGCATCTTCAGGGACGGCCGGAAAATATTCGACTACTATCCGCTGAGGATGAAACTCTTCGACTACCACAACTGGTACCAGCTTACCTATCCATCCTTCGGCAATGGCGACGGAAAATGGGAACAGGAACTTCAGGAGATAATCGGCAGACTTTCCGCCGCATAAACGGTATGCTATGGCAGCGCACATGAAAAAGACGGAATGGGACAACATTCCCGAATGGGCCATATATGCCCTGGAATACGGAACGGAAGAGGACGGCAGCCTGAACGAAGAGGAACGGGCCATGATTGAAAAGTTTGTCGGCACACATTTCCCGAAAGGATACACGATGAGCGTTAATTGGGACGCCTGCAACGAGTTTGACCGCTATCCCGCATTTGGAGAGCCTTGCAAGACCTGCAAGGTTCTTTTTGTTTCACCATAAATACACAGAAAAATGAAAAGAATGACACTGAGCGAATACCTCGCTGTCCCCGAAAATTACCGGGGAGTATGGACTACCGAACGATGGGACATTCCCGATTGGGAAAACTTGAGAAAAAGCCACATGGGAAAACGTACCCTGATGGTATATGACAAAGGCACGTGCCTGCTTGTCGAGGGGCTGAGTCTTGAAATCGTGGATGACAGTTCCTGGAAGAAGCCGGAGGAAATCAAGAAGGAAATCCGTGAAAAATATCAGGAGTACCGTACTGAAAAGGGACGTGAACCGCATTTCCTCGAATGCATCATACGCTGGAACGACACCTTGGAGACACTGGAGACAAGAATAGCCCTGGACATGGATTCCGATACGGAAATGGACGATGAAATCTTCTTCTACTGCGATACTCTGGACAGCCTGCTGTCGCTGGCTGACAGAAGCGGGGAAGATTTTGTCATAGCCGGATGTTTCAGCTTCGGTGAATATGAAGAACTGTTACAGACAACATAAAAATGAATGAATATGATAATCAAATGTCAGGAACACTACGACAAGGTGGTGGAATACGCAAAAAGTATCGGAGACAATACCTTACAACAGTGCATCGAACGATTGCAACAGTGGGAAAAGAACTCAAACGGGAAATATGAAATAGAACTCTACTGGGACTTTGCACCCCATTCGTTCGGATTCGCCGAAAGAACTCCCGACGGACGGACTGGAGTCGTCGGAGGGGTACTCTATCATGGCAGACCGGACGAATCATACGCCGTGATGCTCAATCCGTTCCATGGATGGAGCATACACACCTGAAGATAAAATCCTGTAAAGCCCATTTCCCCCAGTAAATGAGAAAATGGGCTTTCATCACTTTTGTAACCTGTCTAACAGGAGCGTTCGTACCACCTCATAGCCTTCCTGCGGATTGAACTCTTCATCCGGCCGAAGCAACTGCATGGTATCACCCAAGAACTCATCATCCTGCATTTTGTCTTCCATATTGATAATAAATTCTTTGTAAGTAGGAATATGGTCAACCACAAATTCCATATACTTCTGATAGCAAGCCAGCACGTTGTCTATGTTGATGTCTGATGTGGTCAAGGCCTTGTACAAATCATACAAATCACGTCCTTTTCTCCGTTGGTACAAGGCACGCAGTTTTGTACCAACCAGTTCATCCAACTGATAAGTCAGGACATCGCATTTTCCGTTATACCATTTGTTGACCACTGAAAATGGCATACGTTGCATAGGCAGTACACTGAAATGTTCCTTGCAGTTGATTTCCACTTTCAGATGAATCGGGACTACTGGTATGGATTCTGATTCCAGCCTGAAAATCAAAGTGTTGTTGTGCTTTTTCTGCTTCACTTTCGGCTCTCCGAGAAAAGCGAGTGCATCTCTTATATGGTCATAGGTCTCTTTGATCGGTTCTGCATTAATCTGTACCAAGTCAATATCTTCACTGTACCTGGGTTGGGGCGAGAGAAACAACTTGTGTAATGCGGTCCCTCCGCGAAAAGCCAGATGGGAAGCAAGATATTCATCCTTGTATATCTCAGTCAAGGCTCTGCATATCAGCAGATCCTGTTCGACCTGTTCGGACTCTGTCCATGGAACATGTTCGCTCCATTCTCTGATTGCAAATTCCGGTATCATTCGTCTATTTCTATTTCCTGGTTAATGATTACTTTCCATTTCTTGTCAACCTCACAACCCTCTGTCGGTTTGTTTATCTTAAACGGTATCTTTCTAAATTTCAGTCCTGCAACCTCCATTTTGGAATATAAGGTTTCCGCCAAATCCGCTCTTTCCAATACATGTTCCAGAATATAACCCAGACGTTGAAAGACCGGTATGGCCGATGTCTTGAAAAAGGAATCATCCAGGCTGTCCAGATTCATTGTCTCAACCAATTCATTCAACACGGTGCAGACGCGATTCAGACCACCTACACTTTTTTCGTTTTCCACCAGGTCAACAGCTGTCAGTTCAGGACAAGAAACATTGATATGACCTGTCTGCGTCTTGTGCTTCCTTACAAATTCCATACTTATTTCCTTCTTGGAAAAGAACAATATGGATGTTCCGCTCTTTGAAGTATTCCTCATGCCCGGTTGTTCCACCATGAGGGAAAATGTCTGTACTCTTTGATGTGACGCGCCATAAAATGAAGCCGCATTCAAAAGAGCAACATAATATCTTTTCCCAAGATAAGACATCAGCTGATCCATATAGAAAACAGGCGGAATTACGCCTTTTAACGAATATTCAACAGGCATAATGACATAAAAATTACGCCAGGGAGAAACTATCTTCGCTTTGGCGGCCAAACGGTACAATGCGGTTTTAATATATACCTTACCCGCTGAGGGGAATTGCTTTTCTATATCCTCTTTAGTGAAGGTGTAATATCCCCTTACTTCCCGGCTTTCAATCCAATCTGACAAAGTTTCTATATGCTTCTTCATAATTTAACTGCAATGGCATTGCAAAAGTAGTCATTTTTTGACTACTTACGCAGATTTATTGCATTTTTTATGTTGAAAGGGAATTTTTCTCCATATTTCTATAAAATGGCATCATAAGCCACGCTTCACTTGATAAGTCCCTTCAGAGAAGTTAACTCGGAGGGCGAATACCTCCACGTTCAAGCCTCCGGTTTTCGGGACACAAAATTCCCTGCGGTAATTTTCCGCCCGAAAAAACGCTCCGGTATTGCCGTCCGAGTTGGGGAAAGTACCGGGACTTAGCAAGCGAAGCGACCTACGACGCATAGATACAGGTCAACATAAAAAAGAATCCGGCGGGAGAACCATGCTCCCGTATGCCATCCCAATGGATTACGCCATCCGGTTATTCCACTAAACGGAAATCCGCATCCTGTCACAAAAGGACACATCAAGGGGGACAAAAGCAGCTCGCTCCCAACTCTGCATAATTACAGTTTTTCCTTTTCTTCCGTGCGGTAGTGCGTACCACCACGCCCGTGCATGTCCGGCCTGTTCCAGCCTTTTCCCTTTCCTTTGCCGCCTTTTGTTTTTTCTCCTTTTCCTGCCGTTTTACCCCGTTTTTTCACTCCGTTTTCTCCGGCCTGCGGTGTAATGTGATGACACAAGATGTAATGTGTGTCCTAACACATTGCAAATCAATTATTTATCAACTTTTCTCCTATATATTTGCGGTGACAACATGAGTTATCAACACTAAAAATCAAAAATTATGGCAAAGAAAAATGCAAGGGAAGACCCCCCGAAACCGCAGGTCTCCGAAAACGAGCAGATGAGTGACATCGTGTTCATCCTCGACAAGATGGAACTGATTCTGGAAGCGGTGTCGCAAATCGGACAGGACGGAAAATTCAACACAGTAGCCGCCGACAGGCAGAACCGGAACTCCTTCCTGAAGATTGACCGCTATGCAGACGCCTTCGAGAACTTCATCAAGAACTTCTGGAGCCAGCTGAAAGACCCGACACGTTTCGGAATCCTCTCCGTCAAGGAAGACAGGCTGGACGACCCTGCCGTGCAGCAGGCCATCGAGGACATCGCCGCAGGAAAAAAGACAAAAGCCGTGGAGGAATTTCTCAAGCAGTACGAGATTGTTCCGCGCAACAAGGAAAACCAAAGTATCAACCAAAAAAATCAAGAAGAAATGGCAAAGAAAAATGAAACCCAGCAGCAGGCTGCCGCAGCCGACAGCCAGCCGCAGACCCAGTCCCCCCAGTACCGTTACAACGAGTCCATGATCAACTGGGAACAGCTAAAGAATTTCGGAATCTCCCGTGAATACCTTCAGGAACGCGGACTGCTCGAACAGATGCTCCGTGGCTACAAGACCAACCAGGTCGTGCCCATCAGCATGAACTTCGGCTCGGCCGTACTGAGGACGGACGCACGCCTGTCCTTCCAGCAGTCCATGGCGGGCGATGTGGTACTCGGCATCCACGGTATCCGGCAGAAACCCGACCTTGACCGACCGTATTTCGGACATATCTTCTCCGACGAGGACAAGAAGAACCTGCTCGAAACGGGCAACATGGGACGTGTCGTGGAACTGAAAGGGCGTAACGGGGAGTATATCCCATCCTTCATCAGCATCGACAAGCTGACCAACGAGGTGGTAGCCATGAAAGCGGAGAACGCCTTCATCCCGAGGGAAATCAAGGGCGTGGAGCTGACCGAGCAGGAGCAGAACGACCTGCGTGAAGGCAAGAAGGTCTATGTCGAGGGCATGATCGCCAAGTCCGGCAACGAGTTCAACGCCTTCATCCAGGTGAATGCCGAACGCAGGGGCGTAGAGTTCATCTTCGAGAACGACAAGCTCTTCAATCGCCAGACACTCGGGGGCGTGGAACTGACACAGAAACAGATTGAGGACCTGAACGCCGGAAAAGCCATCTTCGTCGAGGGAATGCAGCGCAAGGACGGTGAGGTATTCTCCTCCTACGTGAAGCTGGACGAGGCGACAGGCCGCCCGTCCTACACCCGCTACAACCCGGACTCGCCGGAGGGCGCACGCGAAATCTATATCCCCAACGAAATCAACGGCGTGAAAATATCGCTGGAGGAACAGCAGCAGCTCCGTGACGGCAAGGTGATCTTCCTCAATGACATGGTGAACCGCAAGGGAGAGGAATTCTCCTCCTTCATCAAGGCCGACCTGGAGACGGGACGCCTGAGCTACTCCCGCACGCCGGACGGCTTCGAGCAGCGCGAGGATTTCAAGATTCCTACCAAGGTGTGGGACGTGGAGCTGACCAGAAAGCAGCGTGCTGACCTGCAAAGCGGAAAGGCCGTGCTGGTGGAAGGCATCAAGGGATATGACGGGAAGACCATCTCGCAGTACGTCAAGGCGAACTTCAACCAGGGACGGCTGGACTTCTACAACGAGAATCCCGACCGCAAGCGTGACGCCTCGCAGCGCAACGTGGTGGCAAACAATCAGCGACAGGAACAGGGCAACCGCAAGTCAAAGGGTGCGAGCATTGCCTGATGGCAGGCAACTGAAAAATAAATGTTGAATCAAAAAAAGAAAGAAATATGAAAAAGGAAAACGGAAACGACATGCCTTTCAAGGCTGATGAAGTGAACTGGGACGAACTCTCCGGTATCGGTATCATGAAGGACGAGCTGGAACTCTCCGGCGAGATGGACACCCTCCTCAGGGGAGAGAAAACGAAAGTGATGTCCCTGAGCCTCGTGCTCCTCGGCGTGGACGTGGTGATGGACGCCACCCTCCAGCTGGTCCGCAAGGGCGAGGCGCCGCTGCTGGAAATCCAGGGAGTGACACCGCTGGGCAAATAACCTGAGAGCAATTATCAAGTAAACCGATGTCTTACCGCCGTTTCCTGTCTTCCGCATGGAAAACGGGAAACGGCTTAATTTTTATCCAATATGATAGCAATCATCAGTGAAAAGCCGAGTGTAGGCTTGGACATAGCCCGTGTAGTCGGGGCTGATACAAGAAATGACGGCTACTGTTCCGGTAACGGATATATGGTGACCTGGGCACTGGGACACCTCGTGTCACTGGCCATGCCGGACACTTACGGTTACACGAAAACGGCGGCGGAGGAGCTGCCGATGCTGCCGGACCCGTTCCGTCTGGTCTCCAGACAGGTACGCACGGACAGGGGAATGGTTACGGACATCGCCTCCTCGAAACAGCTGAAAGTCATAGAAAACGTGTTCAACCGCTGTGACAGCATCATCGTGGCTACCGATGCCGGTCGCGAAGGGGAACTTATCTTCCGCTGGATATACGACTTTCTGGGCTGCACGAAACCGTTCAGACGCCTGTGGATCTCCTCGCTGACCGACGAGGCCATACGGAAAGGGCTGGAGGAACTGAAGGACGGCTCGGAATACGACAGCCTGTATGCCGCCGCCGACAGCCGCGCGAAGGCGGACTGGCTGGTGGGCATGAACGCCAGCCGTGCCCTGGCCATCGTCTCCGGCTCTTCCAACAACTCGATCGGACGGGTGCAGACTCCGACGCTCGCCATGATATGCAGCCGCTACAGGGAGAACCGCAGTTTCGTATCCACACCATACTGGCAGCTGCATGACACCCTCAATGGCGGCACGTCACACCGCCGCTTCTTCCATCCCGCGACCTTTGACGACAGGCAGAAGGCGGAAGCCGCCTACCGCAGTCTCTCTCCCGATTCTTCGGCGACGGTCACGAAAGTGGAGCGCAGGAAAACCCTGCAACAGCCGCCGCTGCTCTACGACCTGACGGCACTCCAGAAGGACTGCAACGTGTATCTCGACCTGGCCGCAGCAAAGACGCTGGACATCGCCCAGTCGCTCTACGAGAAGAAGCTCATTTCCTACCCGAGAACGGGAAGCCGGTATATTCCGCACGATGTGATGGCCTGCGTGCCCGGTCTGCTGGAAAGAATCTTGGCCATGCCGGGATTCGCCACAAGTGCCGGAATCCTTGACTTTGCGTGTCTCAACACCCGCAGCGTGGACGACAGCAAAGTGACGGACCACCATGCCCTCATCACGACCGGCATCGCACCCGAAGGGCTTTCCGAGGCGGAAGAGGCCGTCTATACGCTGATAGCCGGACGTATGCTGGAGGCGTTCTCGCCCTGCTGCGAGAAGGAACTGATTCTTATGGAATGCCGTCTGGACAACATGGATTTCCGCTCGAAAAGCTCCCTTGTCGTCAGTCCGGGATGGCGCGGCATCTTCCGCAGGAAAGAGGACAGGCAGGACGACGAACCGGAAACCGACGAGGGTACGGCCGTATTTGCCGAAGGGGACACGGTACCGGTTTCAGGATTCGGACTGGCCCAGAAGAAGACCGTGCCCAGACCGCTCTATACCGAAGCCACGCTGCTGGCAGCGATGGAGACCTGCGGCAGGGAGATAGCCGACGAACAGGCACGCGAGGCCGTGAAGGAGCTGGGCATCGGCACGCCCGCCACAAGAGCCGCCATCATCACCACACTGTTCAAGCGTGACTATATCGCCCGCTCCGGCAAGAGCATCGTCCCCACGGAAAAGGGACTCCATATCTACGATGCGGTGAAGGACATGCTCGTGGCGGACGTTTCCCTGACAGGAAGCTGGGAGAAGACCCTGCTCCAGATAGAGCGGCACACGCTCGGACCGGACACGTTCATGGCATCCATCACGGACTACACCCGCAAGGCTACCCGTGAAATCCTGAACCTCAGCCTTCCGGCGGTAGCCGCCCGCACGTTCACCTGTCCCAAATGCAAGACCGGACACATCATCGTCAGGGAGAAGAGTGCCCGCTGCGACAATAAAGGGTGCGGACTGACCGTGTACCGCAGATTCCTGAACAAGGAACTGACGGACCAGCATCTGGAACAGCTTTTCTCCTCCGGCTCCACACGGCTCATCAAGGGATTCAAGGGAAAGAAGGGCGTGGCTTTCGACGCTTCGGTCACTTTCGACGCCGGGTTCACCCTGACACTCTCGTTCCCCAAAAACGGGAACGGCAGGAAAAGGAAATGATGAAGCCATCCCGATTCGCGGGGCAAAGGTCGCAGCCCGCCCGTTTCCACCGGCAAGGTCGGGCCTTACGGTTTCTGGGAAAAATCATCCTCGCCCGAGGCTCCGGTATTTTCCCCGAAAACCTTGCCTGTGGAGGCGGACTGCAAGAAAGCCCCTGAAACCGGGAATGGCATTCCCGCCAAACACATGAAGATTATGAAAGCAAAAGAACGTATCAGAAAGATAGCGGACAGCAGATGGACAAGGACACTCGCGCTGGCCGTAACAGCAGCCATCATATTCAGCTGGCTCTATTCCCACGGCATATCGCCCGTATGGACCGCCGTGGCCATCATCTGTTTCAGGGGATTCTTCAGGTTCCTCTACCGTATAGCCTGTTTTCTCGTGGCACTGGCCATCATTCTGTGCATCCTGAGTTTTCTGGTCTTCTGAAATCTGACGATATGGAACATGCACGGAATTTATCATTGCAGCATAAGGGAGCTGTCCGGGAGCGGGCGGCTCTTTCTGTATCCGTCACAGCCGGAAATGACACGGGAAGAAAAGGGAATGGACTAAAAACACAGACATTGGCAAACCGAGAACTACAGGGCAAAGTTGGCAAACGCTTCTTGTCGGACGGCAAGGTCAGGCCGCAAGCGGTTTCGGAAAAAATCATCCTCGCTGCGCTCCGGTATTTTTCCCGAAAACCCTGCCTTTCCGGAAGCATTTGCCGTTGGGCCCTTGTAGTTCAACGGGCTGCCAAAGCCCGGGTATTCACAGTTAAAAATTAAAGAATATGCAACAAGCGATCATCACAAGACAGTCACCTGCCCCGATAGGGATACCCGTGACAAGAAGACCGAAAGTACACGTCCCGCAACCGGCAATCAAGCTGCCGCCAAGGGGAACCACCGGCCCCGTTCACATCTCAAAGCTGCTGAACCCCGTTCTGGAAATATGCAGACATCCGGACAGGGACAGGCTGCTGGCAGAATTCTTCAGCGAATATTGAAACACATCGTCTAATCATTTAATTTTTTTCAATTATGTTTTTCACAGCAATCCACCAGATGATGACGGAAAGCGTGGACCTCACGATCGTCATCCGCAAGACAAACGGACAACTGACCGTTTCCACATTACCCAAGTCGAACGGACTCAAGGACGAGGCCCAGAACCACATCGTGCCGCTGACTGTCACGGGCACACCGCAGGAACTTGACACAGGATTCCTGCAGGCAGTCACAAGACCGATACAGAAAGCCTGCGGGCTGATCTCCAACATGGCACAGTTCGAGGCTCAGGCGGACAAGGCCGCCGCCAGCAGCAAGGCCGCCAAGGAAGCGAAATCCAAGGAAACGAAGGAAGAACGCGAGAAACGGGAAAAGTACGAGAAACTGATGAAGAAGGCGGAAGAACTGACAGCCGCCAAGAATCACAGGGAGGTCATCAATGTGCTCGGACAGGCGAAAGCGTATGCAACAGCCGCCCAGCTGAAGGAAATAGAGGAGAAGATAAAGGCGGCAACTTCCGAAATGAACAAGGGCAGCCTTTTCGACCTGATGGAGCAGGAAGCACAGCCGGAACAGACGGCATATGCACAGACACCGCAGGCGCAACATCCGCAACAGACTGTACCGCCACAGCCTGTATATACACAGTCTCCGCAGCCTCCTATGCCTGGACAGGGACAGACAGTGGCGCAAAAACCGCCGCAGCCTGTACCGCCGCAACCGGCATACACACAGCCACAGATGCCGGGACAGGCACAGCCCGCACCGCAGAGACCGCAACAGGCATACACGCAGCATCCGCAGCAACCGGGAATATGGCCGCCGCAACAACAGCCGCCACAGCCGCAGGCAAGACCGCAGATACAGCCGCACGCGCAATACGTGCAGCGGACAGGCGGACAGCAGCCTCCCCAACCTCAATACCCGCCGCAGCCTGAAATGCGGGAGTGGCAGGAAGAGAGGCTCATGCAAGAGGACGAACAGCAGCAACCGTACCTCTCCGACCAGGAGTACCCCGCATATAGTGAGAAGGACTATGAGGAATACGTTGATTTCCCACAGTCCATGCTGGAACCCAAGTATTCATCTTATCAGACAGTTTAAGCCATGGCACTCGAAATTAAAGGAATGATACGTTCATTCAGATTCAAGAAAGGAACAGAGTATATAACCCTTCAGGACCCGGATCCGAACATCTCGCCGGACATGGTCATGGGCTACTATTCGAACATGTACCCGGAACTGACGACGGCCACCGTACACGGTCCGGTCATCAGGGAGGACATGGCGGAATATGAGTTCAAGACAACCATCGGAACGAAAGGATAAAGGATATGGCAAAGGACAACAGAAAAAAGAAGGAATCATGCAGACTATTGAGCGAATCCCAAATGGAACAGCTTGCAAGGTACATCATACAAGGAACCGGACAAGCCTACCGTTACGGAACAGAAAAGAGAAAAAGGATTGCGGCGCCCAGCGGTGCCGTAATCATTTTTTAAGTACGGCTTTCTCCAATATCGTACCTGGTTTTCTCATAAAGGACTACGATGGGGAGCCGTTCAATATACTGACGGATGAAAACTACGGATTCCTGCTCGCCTCATACCGGAAATATGCGGAACTCATGGGGGTAAAAGCCCATCATGTCCCCGGAAGGAATATCGGGGAAAGCATCAACCAGCTGGTATATGACATGGAAACCCTGCTCAAGGACAATGTGGGTGTCAACATAGAACAAAATCAGCAACACCTGTATTTCAACCTGTGGAAATACCACCAATGGGGAGAATATACGCTGTACTATTTCCCCGTAAAATTCGTGGAAGCACTGAACCCGGTCTTGAAACGGATCTCAATATCGTTCATCTGCGATATGGCTAATGCCAATGGAATCGCCACGATACTGGACGGTGAAGAAACGGACATGGTACTCGACTGGCTTGAAACGGCGGAATGGGACGAACCTGAAACCGACACACGGAACAGGCTCGCCACAATCCGTTCATACAGGAAAGGGAAAGTCCGCAGGTTGCTGAAACGGGTGGAAAAGACATCCTATTACAAGAATCTACCCGCCGCCATACGGAAATATTCCCCGAAGGACAAATGGGAAACGACCCTGCTGGAACTGATGACAGAGGGAGTGCAGTTTCTCTTTCCGGAAAAACCGATCATGCACTACTGCTATGACCCGTACTTCGAGGAGGAACCGGATTACTGGCCGATGGGACTTGACAGACAGATACGGATAGCTTATGACATCTATGATATTGTAACGGAAAGCCTTGAAAACCAATACAATTCAGAGAGGCAAGAAACATATGACCTGATTCCCGTCACCACAATGAAAATATCACCGGAAACTGACAGCCTGTTCAGAATGGAAGACGATTATCCCGAACGTTTTTTCAGATGGGCGGACAAATTCATAAACCATATATCGAATAAAGAAGATGGAAAAGAATGAACTTACGAATACGATACATACCACCCTTTGCCCCCGTGCGGTACTGATAGCTTACACCTATGCCCAGGACAAAAAGTATTTCCTGGAACAGCGGAGCATTGACGCGAAGGGAAGAATGGGTGAAGGACACCCTGTAACTGTGGAATTCATGAATGAACTGGTACGCAACTACTCGGAAACATACAGCGGAACGCCGTATGGCAGACTGCCGTCCAATCTGCTGTATGCGGACACACGTAAGGGAAGCGAGGAATACATCTGGTACAATCCTCCCGGGAAACGGATGATGTATTTCGTGGAAAATCTCGGAATCGAGAACGCGCAATACAACCTGCCTGGCATAATCTATCAGGCCAAAGAAACACAGCTGGATGTTTATGCCTATAAGGACAACCTGCCTGACATGGAGACGGCACTATATGCGGCGCCTCTGTTCAACGTGACAGGCTCAAGCGTGTGTCTCGGTTCGGCAAGAATAGAGAAACCCCGGAACCTGACCTATGCGAACCTGCTCGAATACTGGGAAAAGAAATTCTGGCTGACGGAATTCACCCACCTGGGAGGAAACGGGAACCCGACAAAGTCAAACCTCGTGCTGGTGACAAAGGCGGCACGGGACAGGGATTTCAACCTCGACGAACTGAAACCGTTGAACAATATGAAACTTAAAGACATACTGAAATGAAAAGGGTACATTACATCGACAACTATCTCATAAACCCGCAGCATCCGGTGACGGTAAACCTTATCGGAGCGGGAGGAACAGGCTCGCAGGTGCTTACCTGTCTGGCAAGGCTCGACACGGCACTCAGGGGACTCGGACACCCCGGACTGTTCATAACCGTGTATGATTCCGACATCGTGACGGAAGCCAACATCGGGCGGCAGCTCTTCAGTCCATCGGACATCGGACTGAACAAGGCGCAGTGTCTCGTCACACGCATAAACAACTTCTTCGGCAACGACTGGAAGGCGATACCGGACATCTATCCGACAATCATGAAGGACACCAGACGGGAAAACCTGGCCAACATCACAATCACCTGTACGGACAACATCAAATCCCGGCTCGACCTCTGGAACATACTGAAAGCCGTGCCTATATCAGAATACAGAAGCCACGAAACGCCCATGTACTGGATGGACTTCGGGAATACGCAGGACACGGGACAAGTCATCCTCGGAACCGTGCCGAAGAAAATCAGGCAACCGGCATCCAAACTGTACGAGACAGTCGAATCGCTGAAGGTAATCACCCGCTATGTGAAATATGAGAAGGTTAAGGAGAAAGACTCCGGACCGAGCTGCTCGCTGGCGGAGGCTCTGGAGAAGCAGGACCTGTTCATTAACTCCACGCTGGCACAGCTCGGCTGTAACATCCTGTGGAAGATGTTCCGCAATGGCATGATTGAACATCACGGACTGTACTTGAACCTCTCCACCATGAAAATGAATCCGATAACTGTATAATATAAAAGCGTTTCCATATGATTAAAAGATAAAAAGAACTTGGAAAATAATCCTGAAAACTGATATTTTCCGTAACTTTGCAAACAGAAATCATTAAGCATAATATAAAAATGGAACCATCATTATACAGCTATTCACTTATTTTTGCGCTGCCGTTGATGTTATTCTTCGGCGTTTACTTACTATTATTCAAAATGCCGGAAAAGAGCATTTTCAGGAACTATCTGCGTTCCCGCCGGATTATGGGTGTGGCCATGCTGTTGCTCGCGGTGAACTATTCCGTACATTTCTTTTTCGGAATCAGGTTCAAGAATGCCGATGCTGCCATTCTGATGAACCTTTCAACCTACTTCCTGTGCTACTGGCTTTTCAGTTCGGCACTCACAATTCTGTTAGACCGTTTTTACATAACGAAACGTCGATTATGCACACATATCAGTCTTTGGATTATATATTCTATCCTTTCCTGTATTGTATTGCTGCTACTGCCGAAAGGAATCTTCCAGACGGTTGCATTGCTGGTTCTGGCTGCTTGGCTGGTCATTTATGGATTGGTTCTGGCTTGCAGACTTCTTCGGGCTTATAATAAGGCGATCCGGATTTTTGAAGACACTCAAGCGGATGACATCGACGCGTATATCAAATGGCTTTCCATATTCACTTACTGGGCTATTATCTTCGGTGTCGGATGCGGACTATTGACATTCCTTCCGGATAAATATGTTTACATCTGGATTCTGTCATCGATACCGTTCTACAGCTACCTGTTTTATTCTTACCAGAACTATATGATATTTTATGAACAGGTTGAACGTACTTTGGAGATAGGAAATGAACCGGTTGAAGAAGTAAAGGCTGAATCAGAAAAGGAATTGCCTAAATATTTTGAAAACATCGAGAACAATCTGATTCCATGGCTGGAGCGTAACGGTTACACGCAGCCGGGGCTAACCATACAGGATTTGACACAAATGCTCGATACAAACAGAACATATCTGATTGCTTATATAAAGGAGAAATATAAGGTCTCATTCTGTGAATGGATAACCGGACTAAGACTGGAATACGCCAAAAAACTACTGAAGGGACATCCCGAAATGAGTGTGCAGAAATTGGCTGAATCATCAGGCTTCTTATCCCGTAGTTACTTCATCAAATCTTTTACCAAGAAAGAAGGATACACACCGGCCAAGTGGAGAAAAGCCAATATGGAGTAATTTTATGATAAAACCAGAATTTTCTATTGACTAAAAGTGCTCTATTGACAAAATAAAAGTGCTCAATCAGCAAAAAAGTGCTCATACAACAATTTGAAAAGTGCTCAATCTGCAAATAGTATAAAACGCTAAAATTTTGCGGAAAAAGTATTTATAATATTTGTGCCGGTAAATGCTATTTATTACTTTTGGAGAGTACAAAGATAACAAATTCAAGTTTATATGAGCAGAAAAATCTCTTTTCTTACTCTGTTCCTGTGGCTGACGGCAGTAACTTTTCCTGTCTTTGCGCAGCAGAAAGCAGACACGACCTACACCTTCCGCTTCGTGCCGCAGAAGGACATGTTCTATGTTCCCTGGAACGGCAATGACATGGAACTCGCCCGTCTGCTGGAGTGCATTGAAAGCAACAAGACGGACATTCTTGACGGCAAGCTGCCGCTTTATGTCGATGGCTACTGCAATTCCTTGAATGGCGAAAAAGAAAACCTCGCGATAGCCAAAATTCGCTCGAACCGCGTAAAATCAGAATTGATTACACGTGCGGGAATCAAGGAAGAAAGTTTCATCACCCGCAACCATCCGGCAGAGGGCGATTTCGTGACCGTGCGCCTGACGGTGCCGGCTGAAGAAACAACCGTATCAGATGCGGAAGCAGAGGCACGGCGCAAAGCGGAAGCCGAGCGCTTGGAAGCCGAGAAACGTGCCGGGCAGGAGCGTCTCGCCGAGGAGCAGCGCAAAGCGGAAGAAGCCCGACTTGCCGCTGAAAAGGCAGAAGCCGAAAGGGCGGCCCAACAGCAACAGACGGCAACACAGCAAAATACCATCGTTGCCGATACTCCGTCGGAAACAGAAACCCTAACCGATTATCATCTGTCCCTGCGGGCGAACCTGCTGCGCTGGGCGACCCTGACACCCGACCTTGGCGTGGAATGGCGTATCAGCCCATCATGGGGCATTGCCGTAAACGGCTCGTGGACTTCATGGAGCTGGAACGACAAGGACCGCCGCTACGCCCTTTGGGAAGTGGCTCCGGAAGTACGTTACTATATGGGTGAGAAGAAAGCCTGGTATGTGGGCGCGATGTTCAAGGCAGGGCAGTTCAACTACAAGCTCTCCGGCACGGGCAAGCAGGGTGACCTGATTGGCGGCGGCATCACCGGCGGCTATCAGCTGCGGCTGAACAAGGCACTGGCCCTCGATTTCAGCCTCGGTCTGGGCTACCTGAATGCCGACTATGAGAAATATGAAGTCATCGACGGTGTACGAGTGCGCAAAGGCAGTGAGACAAAGGACTGGTGGGGCCCCATCAACGCCGGTGTGACATTGGTGTGGAAACTTTTCTAACAGAGGGAGGAAGACGATATGAAAGTAAGACAATATATAAATATGATGGGAATGGCAGCCGCCGTGCTGCTCTCTTCCTGCGTGAAGGACACGCTCTATGACACGCCGCACCCCGACTACGGGAAGATTGCGGTGACAGCCGACTGGTCGGCCCGCGGTGAGGGCATCGACATACCTGCCACATGGACGGTCTCGATGGGTGACTATACGGGTACGGAGACTTCCGCCACCCATGCCCCCGACCATCTGTTTGCTCCGGGCAGCTACACCCTTGCGGTGTGGAACCCGGCTGAAGGAATCACGGTAAGCGGTACCACCGCCACCATTGCCGCAGCCACGGGAAACCGGGCAGGCACGGATGCCTTTGTGGACAATGCTCCGGGGTGGTTCTTCACCCATACGGAACAGGTGAGCATCGAGAAAGACAAGGACTATCCGCTGACCGCCGCAATGAAGCAGCAGGTGCGTGAGCTGACGCTTGTCATCGAGCCTACCGGTGATGCCGCCGGACGCATCACGGAGATTGCAGCCAGCCTGACGGGTGCAGCCGGGACACTTGACTTCGCTACCGATACCTACGGAGCCGCTTCGAGCGTCGTGCTGCCCTTCACGAAGATTACCGAAGGAGCCGATGCCGGCAAGTGGACGGCCACGGTGCGGCTGCTGGGTGTGACCGGCACGGAGCAGCTGCTGACGGGCGAAATCCGCTATGCTGACGGCAACCCGCTCCCCACGACGCTGGAGAGCGACCTCACGGAAGCCCTCAAGGATTTCAACGCCGGAAAGAGCGAGTCGCTGACCCTCGGAGGCACACTGGTCGAGACCCCAGAAGAGACGGAATTTTCAGGATTCGAGATTACCGGATGGGAAACGGGGGACGGAGGCGACGTTAGCGCGGAAATGTAAGACAATTAACAATTAACAATGAATAAAATGAAGACTAAACACTTTGCACTCGCAGTGCTGGCATTGTCACTTGCCGCCTGCAACAATGAAAATGAGATTTTGAACAACGACGGCCCCGTAGCCGCACAGTTCACCGCCGACATCTATAAGGCCGTATCCACCCGCGTCAATTCGGAGGGGACCGGCTTTACCGACAACGACTGTATCGGCATCAACAGCGAAGACATCACCAACGTGCCCTACGTGAGAGAGAACGGCCAGTTCGGGCCCAAGGGTACAACCATCTATTTCAATGACACCGAAACGAAGACCTTCAGCGCCTACTACCCGTATAGGGAGGACAGCGAATTGCAGAATGGAATCGTGTCAGTCAACACCGATCAATACGGTCAGGGCCCCGAAATAGACTTCCTTTTCGCCTCGGGAGCCACGGGCAGCACCAGCAGCCCGACGGTGAGCTTCACCGGCGAGCATGCGTTCAAGCACTGCATGAGCCTCGTCAAGTTCAATTTTTTGGAGGGCGAAGGCGTTGACTTCAGCGAAAAAATTCTTAAACACTGCATATTAGAGGGTCTGAAGACTGTAGGCACTTTCAACACCACTACCGGTGAAACCGCCCTGACTGTCAACTATCCCTCGCCGATTACCATGTGGTTTGACGACGGCGCCACCACCTCGCAACTCTTCATTTTCCCGCAGACATTGGATTTTACAACGCCCCTTAACCTGAGTGTGGTGTACAACGGCGTGGAATACACAGCCACGCTGCCGAATCCATCCAAGCCCGTAGCGAATCAGTTCTCCGCAGGCTATGCCTACACCTACAACATAACGCTCAGCAACAAGGGCATCACGGTGGAAGAACCGGAGATTACCCCGTGGGAACCCGGAGAAACGAACAATGTAAGCATCACGCTGTAAGCCCCACATACCGCTGCCCCGGCGCATGCGTCAAGCCGGAGCTGCCCATAGATATTATGGTGCGACGGCCGCCTTCGCAGGCGGCGGCAGCACAAAACGAAAACAAATAAAAAACATCACGATATGAAGAAAAGACATTCCATCCGGATACTTCTCGCCGCAGCCGCACTGCTCCTTGCCACGGCTGCCTGCACGAAGGACGAACTGGCGGACGGCGACCGTCTGCCCGAAGGACAATACCCGCTGGAGATAGCCCGCATCACCCTCAGTGTGGAGGGCGGCGAGGCACAGCCCTGGGGCGCACCGGCGACGCGCGTCAGCGAGGACGGGGACGGCAAAAGCAGCACGTTCGACGCGGACGACAAGTTCGCCGTGCAGATAGACGGCGAGGGAGAGGTCGGCACCTACACCGTGCAGGACGACGGTTCCGCCGAAGCCGAAATACCCCTGTACTGGAGCGACAGGGACGAGGACCACACCGTCACCGCCTGGTATCCCGCCACGGACGGCACCCTCGACCTCGGCGACCAGAGCCAAAGTCTTGCCTACCTGCTGGGCGCCACGGGCACGGGCGACTACCAGACCCCCGTCACCCTGAGTTTCACCCACGCTCTGGCGAAGGTGCGCGTGACACCCACGGACGATGCACTCGGCGAAGTGCAAAGCCTCCAGCTCTATGCCTACACACAGTGTACTTATGAAAAGGGCACGGTAGTGCAAGGCTCGCAAGAGAGCTGGATAGAGATGAAGAAGTGCGAATACACCGAAAACGGCAACGCCATCACCTGCTGGGAGGCGAACGTGGTGCCCGGCTACACGATAACCAAGCTGCAGGCAAACGGCACCGAGGAACGCAACCTCTCTGCCGCCATCACCCCCGAAGCGGGCAAGTTCTACAACATCACGCTGAACAAGGACAAGGGATATACCGACGACGGACAGGGCAACTACACCGTGACCTCCACCGAGGGCCTGAAGAACATCGCCAAGCTGGTGAACGAAGAATGGAAGTTAGGCATCAATATCACCCTGACGGCCGACATCGACCTGAAGGGCATCGACTGGACACCGATAGGCAAAGATGATAACAAAGCATACACCGGCACCTTCGACGGCAATGGCAAGACCATCACGGGGCTGACCGTGACGGGAAGTGACCAATATGCGGGTCTGTTCGGCTACATCGGCTCCGGCGGCACGGTGAAGAACGTGGTGCTGGAGGGCGTACAGATAGAAAGCGATAACAGTTCGGGCTATGCCGGCGGCGTGGCAGGAGATAGCTGGGGTACCATTGAAAACTGCTCGGTGTCGGGCAGCGTCAGCGGCACAACGTTCGCAGGTGGCGTGGTGGGCTCTCAACGGGGCGGTTCCATCACCGGGTGCAACTCCTCGGCCACAGTGAAGGGCGTGATCTTTGCCGGCGGCATAGCGGGAGAAACGAATAGTGGGGCCTCCCTGACCGGCTGCTACGCCACGCGCGACGTGACCGTTGAAAATGACGGTACGAACAACTCCCATGCCGGCGGCGTGGTGGGATACAACGGAGGCGGCACCCTGACCGCCTGCTATGCCACGGGCAGCGTGACCGGTAGCGGAAGCGGCACCATCTATGTAGGCGGCGTAACGGGAAGCAACAATTTCGGCATCCTGACTGCCTGCTACCATGCCAAGGAAGATGTCAGCGGCCCGACCGGAACCACAGGCGGCGTGGCGGGAAGGAACTTCAAGGGCTCCATGTCTGGTGGCGGTATCATCACCGCCTGCTACTGGGGAGACAACGGCCAGACACAAGGCATCGGTGAAGACCAGGTAGGCACCGGCGGAACCACACAGGTGACGGACGGTAACTGGTCAGGAGCCAAGGATGCCATGAACGACGCCCTGACCGCTGAAAATGAAAGTTGGCGATACCAAATTAATCTCGTCAATTCATTACTTGAATTGGTGCAAAATCAATAAAAAGGCAGCCCAAAAGTTTGGCTGATTGGATATAAAATAGTAAATTTTAGGCATTTATGATACGCAAGATACTGACAACTTACGCTGCACGGCTGGATGAATATCTGGCCCGCTCACACCGGCAGCCCGAAGGGGTGGCCGAGGTCGGGCTGATAGGCTCTGCCGGCGAGCAATGCCCCAACAAGCTGGTGGTCTCTCTCGTTAATCTGGAACGGGAAGCCAGCGGCGATGGCGGCTATATGCAGCGTGCCGCAACCGGCTATGCCGGCAGACGTCAGCCGCTGCTGCTGAACATGCACATCATGATGGCGGCAGTATATGAAGACAAACGGTATGCCGAAGCGTTGTCAGTATTGTCCGATGCACTCACTTTCATTCAGTCGCTGCCTCGGTTCGAGGTCGGCAATGAAAGTTATACTTTGGAACTGGTCCCCATGTCCACTACGGATCTGCACAACATCTGGACGACCATGGGAGGGCAGTATTACCCTTCGTTCATCTGCAAGGTTCGCGGACTGACAGTGGATTCCGCCGAAATCATGTCCGGCAGCAGCATGGCAGGAACTACGGATGTGAAAACATAAATATAATCAAAAGTTAGATATATGGGCACTTATCGACCGTTATACAGCCTTCGTGTGGAGCACGACTACTATGACAATCTTGCCTGTCGTGCCCTCGCTTTCCGGCTCAAAGCCGGTGGGGTCGATTTGTGCCGGCGAAGAGGACTGCTGTTCAGACAGACAGCGGTCAACGAGTGGACACTGTTGTATGACTGCGACAGTGCGGGGGTGGACACCTCTTCCGACAAGGTCGAAGCGGAACTCTGCATTACGGATCCGGCTTTCGTCCTGTTCACGGATTGGGCGGCACTGCGCCCCGAAAATGCCTATACCCTGGAGTTGCCTGCATCACGCGATACGGTTGAGGCGGCAGAAGCCATCCGCGAATCCGCTGACAGAAGGCGTATCGGCAGCGGCTTCTGTTCGGTAAGCATCCTGATGACGGAGAAAATCCTTGCAGCCGCACAGAAAGAAAAACACAAGACCTGCACGCTTCGTTTCCATGCCCCGCAATGCAAATGGGAATACCTGCTGGTGCCCCGCGATGGAGGCAGCCCTGATCCCAGGCAATGCCGGATGGAAGAACAGGGCGGCACGCTGGCGTTCACGCCGTTCAAGACATTCAAAGCATACGGGCTGGAAGTGCTTCGCACCGTTTCACAGGAGGCTGTCCCCATGAAGGAACACTATGCCTACAGGCTCAAGGTGTTCTCGTCTGCAACAGGGAGCGGACGCAGGCAGGTATTGCTCAAGTACGTCCCGCCACCGGAACCGGGCAAGTTCCTGGATGCGGAACCGGGCCTGCTCAGGCAGGTCTGCTATCTCTAATAAACTGAATATACCAGATAACTGATTGTCTAACTATTTAAAACAAAAGCGTATGGCACAAATGAAGACACCAGGCGTTTACATCGTAGAGAAGAGCGCCTTTCCGAACTCGGTAGTCGAAGCCGCTACCGCTATCCCTGCTTTCATCGGCATCACGGAGAAGGCACAGAACGGTCCTGATTCATTAAGCGGAAAGCCGTGGAAAATCACTTCCATGACGGAGTTCCAGCAGTATTTTGGAGGGGCACCGTCACCGGTATTCACACTTTCCGTAGGCGAAGCCCCGGCGGAGGATGAGAAGGTTCTCTTTTCCATCCCTTCATCGGACGGCACGAAAGCCCTCAAAGTGGCGGATACGGAAAACCCGTTCTCACTCTATTACAACATGGTGATGTTCTTCGCCAACGGTGGCGGCACCTGCTACATCGTGTCTGTAGGCACATACGCTGAAGGTGCGCCGGTGGACAAGGAGAAGGTGGTGGCGGCGCTCGCCGCACTGGAGAAGGAACAGGAAATCACGATGGTTGTCGTTCCTGAAGCCGCATCCACACCGGACTGCAAGGACATCCAGGGACAGATGCTGGCACACTGCGGAAAGATGATGAACCGCTTCGCCATCCTCGACGTACAGCCCAAGGCCAAGGCCAACGAGGTGATGTCGGAACAGATAGACAAGTTCCGCACGAACGTGGGAGCGAACTTCCTTTCCTATGGAGCAGCGTATTATCCGTGGCTGAATACCTCCGTACTTTCCGACAAGGACATAGACGGTTCCGTACTGGTATGGGCGGACACTTCCGCACCGGACCTGACACCGTTCTTTGCCCCGGGCTCGAAGTTCCCGAAGTATTTTGAAGAGACCTACTCCGATATCGCCGCCGGCAAGAAGGTCGTAAAACCTGCCGTGACAGACGAAACCGGAGCGGAAACGGAACCTGCCGAGACTGCGGACTGCACGCCGGACGAAATTGCGGCCATGAAGAACAACCTGCACAATGCCCTGCTGCAGAACCTTCCGGGCTATCAGTACATTGTCAACCGTGTGAAAGACAGGCTGAACCTCCTTCCTCCGTCAGCAGCGATGGCAGGACTATATACCATGGTGGACAATACGCGCGGCGTATGGAAGGCTCCTGCAAACGTGTCCGTCAACTATGTGAACAGCCCGACGGAAAACATCGACAACGCACAGCAGGAAGACCTGAACATGCCGATGAACGGTAAGGCGGTGAACGCCATCCGCACATTCCCGGGCGAAGGCATCAAGGTATGGGGAGCCCGTACACTCGACGGCAACTCGCAGGACTGGCGGTATGTGAACGTGCGCCGTACGATGATTTTCCTCGAAGAGTCGGTCAAGAACGCAGCCAAGGCGTATGTGTTCGAGCCTAATGTGGCGGCTACCTGGATGAATGTGAAATCCATGATTGACAATTTCCTGCGCAGCGTATGGAAACGTGGCGGACTTGCCGGTTCCACTCCGGAAGATGCCTACGAAATCCATGTAGGGCTGGGCGATACGATGACAGCGAATGACATCCTTGACGGAATCATGCGCGTTACCGTACTGGTGGCCATCACCCGTCCGGCCGAGTTCATCGAAATCACCTTCCAGCAGCAGATGCAGAAGAGCTGATATGACAGGTAAATTTAGTTATATATAAACATTAAAAAATAAGATATTATGGCAGAAGACGGATCAGCACAGAGCGCTACCACGTGGCCCGTGCCGGAATTTCATTTTAGCGTAGAGATCTCCGAGGTAGGAAAAATCTCCTGCAAGGAGGTGTCCGGACTCGATATGGAGTTCGATGTAATAGAGTACCGATCAGGTGACATGCCAGGATTCACCAAAATCAAAATGCCTGGACTGAAGAAGAGCGGTGATGTAACTCTTAAAAAGGCAATGTTCAAGGACGACAAGAAGTTATGGGACTGGATCAACACCGTGAAGATGAACACCATCAAGCGTGCCAGCGTCACAGTGGCCCTGCTGGACGAGAGCGGAAGTCCTGTACAGAGCTGGAAACTCACCAATGCCTGGCCGAAGAAATATACCGTAGAGGGCTTCAAGGCCGACGGCAACGGCGTGTCAATGGAAACCATCGTACTCGCCCATGAAGGTGTGACACCGGCATAATGTAAACCTTAAAAAACGAACAAGGATGGCTTCTGACTCAAATACATGGAAACCTCCTGTACTCTTCCACTTCCGGGTGGACTTCCAATGGAAAGGAGGAGACAAGGCATCCGCCTCCTTTGCGGAAGTGGACGGCTTGAGTCAGGAGCTTGTGCTTGCAAAAGGTGAAGATAATATTGAACTGCCTGAAGATGTGAAATATACGAATATAATTCTGAAACGTGCGCTTGAACCCGTCAATGAGGATATTTCTTTATGGATCAATAACGCCTTCAGATTCAAGGAAGGAATTAAAATTACACCATGTACACTACTTATCTCTCTTCTTGATGAACAAGATAATATAGTTGCAAAGTGGACTTGCGAATGGACTTTCCCTATTAAATGGTCAATCAATCCGTTGAATGCATCCGAAAGCAAGGTAGCCGTTGAAACCATCACCTTGCGGTATAAATCATTAAGGAGGAGTGAATAATGCCGATAATCATTAAGGAAATACAGGTAAGTACGGTTGTGGAAAAGAAAATCATTCTTCCGGAGGAGATTTCGCCGAAGACATTGGAACTTGTCAAACGGGCTGTACTGGAGGAACTGTCCGAAATGGAGGAGCCTGGACATACAACGGACATCAGAAAAAGAGAACGTTGAATCGTAAAAAACTGTAGCAATGAATAATCTGACATTCACGGCATATACGGATGGGAATTACAGCAGTGAGATTGGCAGCTATGACGCACTGCTGGAACCCAATACGTTCAAATTCGATAAAGTGATAGAGTATGCCGAAGACCGACAGCTCGGAACCATCGGCGGGAATGTGAAGTTCGTCCGTTACCGTGCGGAGAATCTCTCGTTCAAGTTCACTATCGATTGCACGGGCATTGTGGAAGGGACCAAGGAGGCCGATCAGGTATATAATGAAATACAGAAAGTAGAAAACCTGCTATATATATACAAGACGGAAAGTCATCGTCCTTCCTATGTAAAGGTGCTGTATGGCGCAGTATTATTCAAAGGGCAGGTGAAGAAGATGGATGTGGATTATACCCTCTTCGACAATAAGGGGATTCCTCTACGGGCATCGGTAACTCTGGCGTTCACGGGCTATCGCAGCAGTGAGGAAGAACGCAAGAAATTCTCCAAAAAGTCGCCGGATATGTCACGGCTCATTACCGTGAAAGAAGGTGAAACGCTGCCCTATCTCTGTCACAAGATATACGGTGATTCGCTGCTTGTGCGTGAAGTGGCAAGGTTCAACAACCTTGACGGATTCAGGAATATACCGGCAGGAACGGAACTGCTGTTCCCGCCGCTCAAAAAAGAATGAACAAGCTATTGTAAACCAGTAGAAAATAATATTACAATATGGCCGACTCTCCATCGAAATATGCAGACCGTATCCTTGCCTGGACAGTTTACGCAGGCGGTACCAGGCTCGACGGTTCCTACGAACTCGTTTCAGTCAAAATACGTCTTGAACTGAACCGTATCGGCAAGGCCACCCTCTGCTTCAACGCCGGGGACATGGATGCCCAGACTTTCGATGAGAGTGATTCGGACAGTTTCAAGCCCGGAAATGCCATCCGCATTGACGCGGGCGACCTGAACGACCAGAAGACCTTGTTCGAGGGCATCATCATGCAGACAGCCATCCGCATCGGGAAGGGACATCGTTCCATGATGGTGGTGGAGTGCCGCGACAACGCATGGCCCGCCACGCAGGGACGGCACAACCGTATCTTCGAGAAAAAGAAGGATGCGGACATGATCAGGGAAGTGCTGAAGGATTATGGAAACGTATCGGTGGACAGTACGGACTACCAGCATCCTGAAATGGTGCAATACTATTGTACGGACTGGGACTTCGCCCTCTCCCGTGCCGATGCCTGCGGAATGTTCATCCTGACCGTGGGAAAGGACATCAAGGTATTCAAACCGAAAGTAAGCGCATCACCCGTCCTGACTGTCACCTACGGCAGCGACCTGATAGATTTCGATGCCGGACTTTCGGCAGGCGACCAGTATTCCGGCTATGATGCCGTGTCATGGAATCCGGAAGAACAGAAGCAGGTCAAGGCATCAGCATCCGCACCGTCACTGAACAGCCAGGGCGACCTGAAGGCGGGTGACCTTTCTGCCGACGGCAACATGCTGCTCCAGACGGATGCCCCGACCGACAGTTCTGTGCTGAAGGCATGGGCGGACAGCATGGCATTGAAGGCCGGACTCGCCCGTTATCACGGCACGTTCAGCTTCTATGGTGCCGCCGAAGCCATACCGGGCTGTATCATCGAGCTGAAGGGTCTCGGCAAACGGTTCAACGGGAAGGCTTTCATCGGCTCCGTAACCCATATCATCGAGAAGAACGAGTGGATTACCAAAGCCGGAATAGGTATCAGTCCCGGCAACATCACCGACGAATCGGATGTGGTAAGTCCGCCGGCAGCAGGGCTGCTTCCGGGTATGGAAGGACTGCACACGGCTGTGGTGAAAAAACTGGACGGCGACCCGCTGAAGCAATGCCGCATACAGGTGGAACTGCCATGGATGGACGGCAAGGAAAAACTGCTTTGGGCACGCCTGTCAACCCTTTACGCCACAGGAGGTTCAGGTTCCTTCTGGCTTCCCGAGCCGGATGATGAGGTGCTGGTGGGATTCGTGAACAACGACCCGACGCACCCGGTAATTCTCGGAAGCCTGTACGGGAACAAGCATAAGCCTCCCTACGAATACGAAGCGAAGAACAACAGGAAAGCCCTCGTCACACGCGAGAAAATGCGCATTGAGTTCGACGAGGAGAAGAAAATAATAACGGTCTCCACACCCGGTAATAACAAAGTGGAAATCAACGACGACGGGAAATCCATCACCTTGTCCGACCAGAACGGCAACAGCGTCAAGATGGACAAGAATGGTATCTCGCTCTCGTCTGCCAAAGACATCAAGCTGACGGCAAAAGGCAACATTTCAATGGATGCCACGATGAAACTCAGCGGCACAGCCAAGCAGGATGCCAGTCTCGAGGGCTTGAATGTCAAAGTGCAGGCTAAAATAGGCGCTACCGTCAAAGGCAACGCCACGGCAGAAGTTTCTGCCAGCGGCCAGACCACCATTAAAGGTGCGATGGTAATGATCAACTAAAAAAGAAAGGAGGACAATATGCCACCGGCAGCAAGACTTACAGACATGCACACCTGTCCCATGCAGACTCCGGCATTCCCATCGCCGATACCGCATGTGGGCGGCCCTATCACAGGACCCGGAGTACCCAACGTATTGATCGGTAAACTGCCTGCGGCAGTCGTAGGCGATTTATGCGTCTGCACCGGTCCTCCAGACACGATTGTCAAAGGCTCCGCAACGGTCTTTATAGGTGGGAAGCCTGCCGCCCGCATGGGTGACACGACGGCACACGGCGGCGTCATCGTAGCCGGATGCCCCACGGTACAGATAGGAGGATGATTGCTGCGGAGGTCACCGTAAAAAATGCGCTGAAGGCCCCGAAAATCATTTTCACGCCCAAGCAAAAGATGCATGATGCCGCCAACAAGGTGGAACAGAGCATTGACAAGGGCACGGTAACAACGTCATCCTCCGGCAGCAACAACGAAGGCGGTGAAGCTAAAGTGTTTTAATTGAGTAATAATCTTAAAAATTTGATAGATATGTACGCAGCAAGACAAAATAAGGAGGCTCTCAGACGAATAATTGAATCTACGGGGAATATCGAAAGAAAACGAATGAATACAAAAAACACATTATTACAATGCTTGCGGTATGACATTCATACAGGAGGATTCCCTTTTGAATATGTCATTGATAGTAACGAATTAGGAAGAGGAACAAAAACTAATCCGGTTACAAGAAATCATGTTAACAATAATATGATTGCTCCGAATAATTTTAACTTAGTATATGTGACATATACTAACCAAGCGGATGCATTGAATGACGTTGGACATATTTATAGAAGTCCTATACTTCAAGTACAAAATCCTGTAATTCCAGGAACACGATGGGATGCTGGTCATGCTTTAGCTAGACAAAATGGTGGACTAGGTGATATTGTTAATCATGTATTTCCTCAAAATAAAATAATTAATAGAGGGTGGAATGGAACTTACAATAATTGGAAATTTTATGAACAAGATTTTCATAATAAGGTTTTCCGAGATGGTTTTGGGCGATGGCGTATATATTGAGTTGAATAAATCATTTTTCCCGTCCCGTCGGATTTGCAATCCGACGGCAATGAGTATCAGGATTTGTAATCCGTAACCACAAAGCAACAGCGTTCTTTGATATACAGGAAAAAGGAATAATGGAAGAATATTCGTTAAATATTAGCAATGCGAAATAAAAGCATTGCTTTTGTAGCTTGACAGACAAAAGGTTAAAGCCCATATAAAACAGGAAATCCGAGGTTTGCCTTCCGGTAAGGACGACAGGGGCTGACACTGCAAAAGCAGTTTTTTATCGAAGTTGTAGCCCAAACAAACATTTACACAATTCCATTATTCCGCTTGTTCTTTTGCGAACAACCGCAAAAGGCAGGCGGTTTCCTTTTTCCAGTCTGCCAAGAACAAGATTTGAGAATAAATGAAATAGTAACACTATATAGAACGAAATATGAACGAAAACAGGGCATTCCTCGGTAACGGCTGGAGCTTTCCTCCGGCATTAGATAAGGACGGCACTCCCACCAAGATGGCCGCCTATGAGGAGAACATCCGCCAGAGTCTGTGGACGCTGCTGAGCACTTCGCCCGGCGAACGCGTCCACCGCTACGGCTACGGCTGTCCGATACGGCGATATGTATTCGAGATTATGGATGTCTCCACACAGACCCTGCTGCGCGATGAGATAGAGCGTTCCGTGGTGATGTTCGAGCCGCGCGTGGATCTGAACCGGGTGGATTTCGAGGTGGATCAGAAAGCAGGCATCCTGAAGATTTGCCTCGACTATACCATCCATCAGACAAACCGCCGTACCAACATGGTCTATCCCTTTTACCTGAATGAAGGAACGGACCTTGTCGGACTGTGAGCAAGCATTGAAAGTACGAATCCGATAAAGTTGACCCTATGGCAGAAAAGACGACATACGAACTGAAAGGCACGTTGCGGGAAGAATGTATGAAGGATACCGCAACCTTGGATGGTTTCCGTGCCTTGGAATGTGACTGGCATGAGCTGTTCCGCTGGCTCATGTCCGTAAGCGGCGACCTGCCGTTACGGGACGCCGACGGCAAAGAGACGGACCGCCTTTCCTGCCTGTGGAAAGACCATGTGCTGGTCGTGCTGGTGGAGATTGTCCGCAAGCACCTCGGCAGCTACATCACTTCTTTCGTGGAAGGACAGGGCACCTCTGCCCAAAAGTGGTTCACACGGAAGCTGATGAACAATTGTACGGACTGGATATTGCGTCTGGACCGTTTCATCCGTATGTCACACGGCTACAGCTCTGACAGTCCTGCGATGTTGGTGGCCTTGGAAATCAAGGAAAGACTCGAATCCGCACTCCCTTCGAGAAAAGAGGAAAAGCGGATGCGCAGCATGCCTTCGTTCATGGACAACAGAAGCCAGCCGTATTACCAGATGCTGGGTGTCCTGGAGGATATACAGGCAAAGGCGGACACTTACATGGCCCGCATAGAATCAGGAGGCGACATGGATGCTTCGCTCGCCTTGTTGCTGACCATGGTACGGAACTATTGCGGAATTGTCTCGAATTTCAACGGCAGATTTTCGGACTGGACGGAATTCTACCGCAGGGAGATTCTGCATGACAAGCCGAAAGGAGCCGTACAGGACGGTACTTACGTCACTGTAATTCCGGACAGGAACCGGACAACGGAAACTTTCTCGCTACCCAAAGGAACCGTTTTTCCGGCAGGTAAGACATCCGGAGGCGATGACCTGCTCTACAGGCTCGATGAAAAGGCGTACGTTGTCCCCGGCAACCTGGCGTCTGTACAGTCTGTATTCCGCAAGGACGGAAAGTATCACACGATGTCCCTGCTCACGGCAGAGAATCCTGTCTTCTCTCTTTTCCCCGACAGCAATGCCGCATCCGAGGAACTCGAATACGGGTGGCTGGTCGTTTCACGAAGCCTCGTTCTATCGGAGGGCAGGCGCGACGTGGAACTCGGATTTTATTTACGGAACGACGACGGAGCATCGCTTTCCGGCCTCTGGACCGGGGAGGAGGAAGATGTCCCCTCATTCAGGCTCTTTGTCAGCAGCGAGGAAGGCTGGATGCCGCTGACAAGCAAGCCGGCATACAGGGCCGGTGGAGATGTGCTTGAATTTACCTTTTCATTCGAAGAAGATGACCCGTGTCCGGCACCGTGCGTCGGGGATATCCACGGGCTCGATACGGAATATCCGGCTGTCAAGGTCCTTTTTGCGGACCGGAGCAAGACAGACACCCTGCCGGAAGGATTACGCATCCGGAACATACGTATCCGGACCAGAGTGGAAGGCATGAAAGGATTCATTCTGCGTGGCGACCTGGGAGATATGGATCCGGGACAACCGTTCTATCCCTTCGGCCCGTTGGGAGAACGTGGCAGCAGGCTCGTGTTCGGCCATCCGGAAACGGCATTGAAGAATATTGTCAGGGTGTCTCTGAAAGGAATATGGAACCGACTGCCGGAAAAAAGCTATCGGGAGATATACCTCCACTACGGCACACAGACCGCCATCAGCAACAGCAGTTTCAAGATAGGATGTGAATGGCTGGCAGGCAACCGGTGGCGTCCGTGTACGGGTTCTCCCATCCAACTGTTCAGGACGGCAGACAATGGTGCATTGTCCGACCGCGCCGTAATGGAACTGAACCTGGACGGATCTGCCGGTTATGCGGACGCACACGACAGAAAAGGGCTTTACCGTCTCACGCTGGAATCTCCCGAAATCGGCTTCGGCGTGAATGATTATTATACGCTCTATGCGGCAGCCATGATGCACAATGGCAAGGAAAAGGAAAAACATCACATTCCCGTACCGGAAATGCCGCAGGTCCCTCTGCTGGCGGAAGCCTCTTTCGGATATGAATCGGACGAGACGTTCATACCGGGTGACACAGGTACGTCACATCTGCTTCAGGTGTCCGAAACGGCCGGATGCGATGAATACACCAGTGCGGACGGTGACTCGCTGCCTCTTTTTGTCCCTGCCATGGCAGTGCCTTCACTGGTTCTCGGGTTTACCCGGCTGGGTGACACGGCACATATCAGACTTTGCTTCAGCCTGAGATATGTCATGACCGGCGACAAGGTCGCTAACTGTACAGGCAGGAACGGAAGCGGACGTATGGCCGTTTCCTGTTACCGGCACGGTGAGGGATGGAAGGAACTCCCGCAGGAATATATCCTGTGCGAAGAAACGGAAGGTCTGACACGGAGCGGATTCATCGAGGTGCAATGCCCTGAACACGGAGAAGACGACAGGGCATGGCTGATGTTCCATTTCCCCGAAGGAAGTGCCCCAACGGATACGGCAGTAGAAGGCGTCTGGATGAACTGCTTCCATGTGACAGCGGAAAACGGCGACGGGAACCCATTGCCGGCAGGCACCATTAGCTCCACGCTTGCGGAAGACAGCCGTATTGCCGGTGTGGAACAGCCGCTTCCGGGCTACGGGGGCATACCTGCCGAAACAGCTGCAGTCTCCCATATCCGTGAACGTATCCGTATCTCCACCCGTGGCAGGGCCGTATGCCCAGGCGACTACGAGGCGTTAGTCATTGAAAAGTTCTCCGATATTGAAAAGGCCTGCTGTATTCCTTCCTCCGGACAGGAAGGCAACGTGACGGTGGTGGTATTCCCTAAACCTGCCAGACGTACCTATCCGCTCCTTCCGCTGTGGAAACTCGCCGAGATGGAAGATTACCTCCGCTCGAAATCCTCCCCGTTCGCCCGGATAAGGGTCATCAATCCGGTTTACGAGCCGATAGATGTCACCTTCAAGGCAGTAGTCCGTCAAGGAGTGCAGGACATAGGCGAAGTGCGGCGCAGGCTGAAACGCCGCATCAGGAGATTTTTCTGTACCTGGCTGGAGGACGGCACCCTTCCTGACCTGGCACTGAAATTCTCTTACGAAGCTCTGCTGGCCCGTGTGGGCAACGACGAGGCCGTCACGGAGACCATCTTGCTGAGAGTCGATGGAGCCCGGAATGAAACAGCCGAAAATGACCTCTGGTACATCGCTTCGACCATTGGCGGAGTGCTGTATGTCAAGGATATCCATATCGACCTGACAGAAAACCGATCCGGGGTGGAAGAGGCACGTATCGGCGATGATTTTGTGATAAGATAATTGATAACAAATAATAGGACACACCATGGATAACAGGCATAAAAACAGGGAGACGCTCAAGTCGTACTTTCAAAAAGGTCGGGTTCCAACTGAAGAACAGTTTGCCGCCCTGATCGATTCGTTGCACAACATCAACGATGACGGATGTCTGACCGCCTCCGAGGACGACGGACTGATATTGTACCCTGCCGGCAACGGACGGGTTCTTGCTTCGCTGTTCAGCAGACAGCCCGTATTGCCGGATACAAAACCCTTGTGGCGAATCTCGCTGGCAGACGACGGTTCACTGGTCATCAGTAACGGACAGGGGGTGAAGTTCCTGATTATCGGAAAGGACGGAAGTGTGGCCATGCAGGAACGAAAGGACAACGGCAGTGGAGAAGACCGGAAAGAACCGAAGGAAGAGAGCGTGCCGGACAGCGACGGTATCGTGAAGGTGAAGGCCGACGGCTACTGGCACGACCTGCCCGTAGAGGCCGCCGTGAAAAGGAAGAGTGACGGATGCAGGGTGTACCGCATTTCCGCCTGCTGGCATCATCCGCGTTCCGGGAAATATGCCTTTTGCGAAGCTACCGCTTCCCATTCGGACGGTACGCGCCGCAAGATGTCGTCCCGCAGGAGACACTGGTGGGGATGGTCCGGTAAAATCAAGATACGCTGGCAGATACAGGACCGCAAGCTGTATCTGCAGATGAAAAGCTGTCGGAACAGGTACGGCGAGGAGTACATTTCCTGCCGGATAGAGACTTTGTGGGATATGTAAAACCTAATTTCAGACAGGATGGCTGACAAATCATTATATATAACCCGGCCGGAAGGGGACGATCTTTATACCGTCCTCCAACGGAAAACGCTTGAAGAGCTTCAGCGCATTTCAGGAGAAGTGTGGACCGACTACAATCCCCATGATCCCGGAGTGACCGTGGCCGACACGGTGAACTATGCCTTGACGGAAATTGACTATAAACTGGATTTCGACCTGGAGGATTACCTGACTGATACGGACGGGACATGGCAGGTGGGCAGATACGGTCTGTTCCCGGCTTCCGAGGTCTATCCTACGACTCCCGTCACGGCCGATGATTACCGCAGGCTTGTCCTTGCCCGTTTCCCGATGGTGCAGAATGTGACCGTGAAGACAGACCGTGAAGCCCGTGCCTACGATTTCACGCTCCGCCTTTCCCCTTTCTTTGAGGATGAGAACGGTATTGTCAACCGCGTGAGGAGTTTCCTGAACAGACACCGCAACTTGTGCGAGAACATCGGCAAAGTGGAAGTGGAACACCCGAAGGAATTGACTTTTGAAACCGAATTCGAGATATTGCCCGGATATAACGCTACCGAGATACTGGTACAGATTTATTGGAATGCCATGCAGTATCTTTCCGGTTCGGTACAACTGGAAATGGACGGTTCCGGACATTCCGGGGAAACGTGCAGCCCCGATGTCTGGTATGACGGTCCGGTAAAGGATGTACGGGTAGTGATTCCCGACCAGGTGAATACGGAGCGGGAACTCTATTGGATACTTTACGGTATCGAAGGTCTCAGGGACTTCAAGACCTGCTGGTTCAAGGACAGGGACGGACACCCTGTAACGGACTTCAGCGACGGATATATGCTTCTGATTCCGGACGATTTCCGGAACGTGAAGGTGAAAGTGCGAGATGAACAGGTCTATGCCGATGTGGACGAGTTCAAGGAGAGGCTGAAAGCCATGTATTTCATGCGCTCCACCTTGCGTATGCGGCACTTCATGCAGGAAAAGGGCCGTGGCATGAATGACATGCACGGAGATACGTCCGTGCAGGAGTTGGTGCGAAAAGCCCACTATAGGAATGTATATGGCCATTATCCGGTAAGCCGGGAACTTCCCAAGTGTTACCATACCGCCGATGCGGATTTCATGAGCGGTACGGACGGGAAGGAAAGGGCGGAAGCGGTGAACTTCGGCAGCTATCTCAGGCTGTTCGACCTGCTGATGAAACGCGGTCTGGAAGAACTGGACGGGCTGAAAAGCGTGCTTTCCCTGAGAGACACCGATACCCCCGGACGCATCCCCACGCTTCCGGATGAGGAACTTGACATGCGTAAGGTCAGGGACAAGTTCCGGAAAGTGGCAGACCTGAAAAACGAATACATGGATTTCCTCGACGGATTATACGGTGTAGACAGTGCCCCCGTATGGCTCAGGGAATTCGATTACTACAGCCGTACGGAAAGCGGCAGGCTGCGCCGACGGATGGCCTTCCTGAGGGAACTGCCGAGGCTGACACGTTACCGTTCACGGGGAATGGACATCACGGGAGCATACGGTGGAGAAAACATACCGACGATAAAACGCTATCTTTCCCTCCTGCTGGACTTCAACTGCGACGAGGAGATTTCCGTAGGCAACGTACTTCCCGGGCATAACCTGATTCTGATGGGTGACGGTGAGAAAGGACAGCGCGTCCGTGAACTGATGAACTCGGCCATGATTGACGATTCCCTTTTCGTTACCGACACAGTGGAAGCAATCGAACCGGATGAGCCGCCCAAGACGGAAGCGGAAAAACTGGAACGCGATGAAGAATTGAGGCGTCACCTGCCGATATTCAATTCCAACTGGATCAGCGGCTCGCTCTTCCGCGAAGGAATCCGCCTGAGTGCCTACAATCTGGTGAAAGTGGGCAACGGAGAATGGCTTCTTGTATTCCAGGGACGGGAAGAACGTCTGCGTATGAACCTCGGTCGTTCGGACGACAAGCAGAGACTCCGGGGATGGGCCAATACCCTGTGCCGTTACCTGCGTGACCTGAACCGGCAATGCGAGGCCGTATATGTGGTGGAAAAGAGCCTGTTCGACCCCGCCGAACCGCTGACGGTACTGTTGGTGTTCACCGGATGGACGGCCAGAACACGTTCCATGCGCTTCAGGGATGCCTGTACGCAACTGGCACGGTCGGTACTGCCGGCCCATCTGAAGATGGAAACCTGCTGGCTACGCTCCTCGCAGATGCAACGGTTTGAGGAATGTTACAGGAAATGGCACGACTGCTTGGCTGGCAGGTTGCCCGAAGACCTGAAACCGCTCCTGCAGAAAACGATGATGGATATAATAGAAAAACAGGGACAGGGATAGGATATAACACAGAGACGTATGACAGTGATTGACAAAATATCGTTCAGGTTCAGGATGGCGGACGAAATGTTTGCCAGAAACCTTTATGCGGACTGGGACGGGTTCTGCCGACACTGTGTGACGGACATTCTGGAAGAATTCTTCGCCGCATACGATGACATGGAGACCTGCCTGGAAATTCCCACCCTGGAATTGGATCTGGGAAGCATACCTCAGGAACGGTTCCTTGAAGTTTTTCCTGTCAGGTTCCGCGAAGAGCTGGAAAAGAAATTCTTGTCATATAAGGAAATTTTACGGACGGATATTCCGGAGTCTGTCTCGGCCGGAAATGCCCGTACAAGACGTTTTGAAAACCTGCTGCATTATCTGGAGCACGGTTTCTGCCTGCCGGAATGGGAAAGGCCGGACTTCGACCTGTATGAAGAACTCCGCAAATACATGGATATGGGGTACGGAAACCGGCTGTTCCCCCTGATGGAACATCCCCATGTACTGGCGAGGCTGTTTACCCGACTGGACAGCGCCCAGCTTGAAAAGTTGTTTTTCAGTGCGGCTGACGGGGCAGGAACCGATTCATTCCTTTCCATGCTGTTCTCCCACGAATTTTCACTTGGTCGCTACGAACGTCAGAGACTTCTGTCCATGATTCTGGAAACGGTACCCCAGAGTGTGGTATGGTTCATCCATGTTTCGCACGACTCCGGCAGACTGGACTTCATGGCGGAGTTGCTGGAAAATCCGCATGTCAGGTCCATCATGGCCACCGAAACGGAAGACCATGCGGAAATCGGCGTGCCGGAATACTGGTACAGACTGTACGGATGGCTTCTGGAGTATTACCCATTCAACGGGGTGCCCATGTTCGGGGACAAGCCACATTTCCGGATTTACCTGAACCGCAGCCTGCTGACTTTCATACATAAGAGAAATTCACCCGTCTATCTTTCAAAAGTGGATATGACCATGCAGTTCCTGCTGGAAGTGTTCGGAGCGGACTATTACCTGACCGTGCTTGACATCATCTACCATAACCAGCGGCTGGACAAGGACGGCTCTCCCGAAAGCGGCGACAGCTATGTATGGGAACTGTATTACATATTGCTCCAACTGTCCCTGATTCGGACAGAACAAGATACAGCCGGGCATACCGGCAGACCAACGTCTGATGAAAAGGCAGATGAAGTATCCTTGTCTGTCCAGGTTCCCGAGGCCCTTGCCCGCAATGACGGCGCATTCGACAGATGGCTGGAAAATACGGAACTGCCGGACGGGATGAAGCGCAGAACGCTCTCACGGCTGATACAGGACAAGCCTGAACTGTTAATACGGTGGCTGACAGGGCGACCGGACAGGAAGTATCTGTCCTTACTGGCGGCTCTGACCGGACAGACGGCTTTGATGAGACTTGCGGGACATGTTTCCCTGCAACTGGCGGAGACACTTGCCGTCCTGTCTGATACGGTTGAAAAGGCATCCGCATCCGTCATGTGGTTACGGGATGCCGGAAAAGACCGGGTGACAAATGCTTTGAAGATGGCCGTATGGCAAGGGATTTCCATGGGTGCATACCCGGATTCGGATTCCGCTTCGGCCCGGATGCGGATGCTGTCCGGATTGTTTTATAAAGAAGTAACCGGACGGGAACTTCCGTCCGATGACGATGTATATGCCGGAATCCTGGAAGCTGCCGGCATGTCCGAATCAGGGTTTACGGACATTACGAAAGACCGTTCCCGCATGGATAATCAGGCTGGGAAGATAATCACTTCCCTAAAGACCGTCCTTTCGGACAACAGCATACCGGAACAGGCAAAGAAGATATTTGTACTGCAATGGTTCGACATTTATCGGGGCAAGGAAAACGAACTGGTTTCTGTCTTGCTGTCGGAGAAACTGTCGGATACCGTCTTCGCCCTGCTTGACAGGACAGCATTACGTAACCTCATCATGAGGCTCGCCGGACAGGTTTACAGCCCAAAAGCCGGGACGGATGCCGTACGCTTTATCGGATGGCTTGTACAGCATATCGAGACAGTAGCAGTACTTGTGTCACGTCCTGTAAAAGACGTATGGCATTCACTATTCCGGTCACTCGCTTCATGGGATATCAGGACAGTTTCCATATCGGCGAACGATGCGGTTGTACGGTTGCTTTCTGCCGTGACCGGCAATGACAGCAACAACATAAAGACGGTTCTCGAATCACTGATCAGCCGATTGTTACGTATTCCCGATACGGCAGTAGCGGATAATGAAAGGACATATCACGACTCCAATACGATAAGAACCCTTCCGGACTTGGAAGACAACTTTCTATTGTCCTTATTGGTCCGGACATGGAGATACATCCGTTCGGAGGACCGGACTTCTGAATGGCCTGCATCGGATGTTCACTACGGCAATCCGACTAATACAAATACCGCTTTACACCGGATTCCGGAGGATGACAATCCTGACAGGATTGCCTTGAATGAGACACGAACCGCATTTGAACAATATGTAAACGACATGACCGGACTGACCGGCTGGTTGCGAGACGGTACATACACATCCGCATTGAAAAGTGAGGTGTTCCGTCATTATATGAATGATTCGCCCAAAGAAGCAATACGTCTGCTTCGGGAAACCGTCACCTTGGATGAAGGCACTGTTGAACTGTGGGCTGAAATCATCGGCAAGGATGCCTTGCTTTATCTTCTCGGACAGTCAGATTCCATGTTGTCAGAAAGGTTGTTCCAAACCATCGGAGCGATAAATACAGTATTGCCTGGTAACGTATTGTTTACAGGCGGTAGCGAAGAATGGGAACAGTCCGTTGCGAAAGCCACGCTCCGCATGATGACGGCAAGAGTAGACATGGGAATAATGAATGTGGAAGCGACCGTTTCCCTTTTCCTGCGCCACCTTCATCATATCCTGACTGGGAACAGAGAATATACGGATGCAGACCGCGGTCAATGGAAAACAATAGAACGACAGACTGTTCGTATAATCACGCCGGAAACACCCTTGGAGGATACTGAAAACAAGAGTACATCCGAACAGAAAGCAGCTTCACTCTCTTTCGACGTTTCCGGAACCGGACAGGACGAAACACTCTTCGATGAATGGGCGACATGGTTGTTGTCCCCGTCTGTCAGTGATACGGAAAAATCACAGATATTACGCCATTATGCCCGCTGGCAACCGGAACTGCTCTGGAAACTGGTACGGTATTCGACCGTCAGTACTCCCGGCAGGAGGCATGTCGCTTCCGCTCAATGGAGTGAATGGCTTGGTGTTGAAGATTGGCTGGAAATGATTTCCGGCATGTCTCTCTCTCTGGGAGACACCTTGGGGCGGACAGTCGGAACGGTTTCGGAAAAATACGGAATAGAAAATAAAGTACTTGCTGAAGGACTGGTACGGTTTGTGGCTTCTTATCCTATAGAACGCATCCGTTACGGCAACGCTTCGGACATCGTCAAGAAGTATCTGGAGAATGTCATTGCCCTCTCATGGGAAAACGGAATGCCGGAGTACATCCGTGAACGGTCCACCGGCTCAGGAGTTGAAAACAGGTCGGAACAGAAAGAACCGGAAGAAGAAAAACAGACGGAATCACCACTACCTGCCGAAAGGAAAACCGCACTGGAAGCGGTTGTTAAGATTGTGGAAGAGGAACTGCACCTGACCGATGCGGAACAGGCGTTGGAAGAATCCGTACTGCCGGAATACATCGAAGTGCCGAATGCCGGACTGTGCTTGCTGGCTGTTTGGTTCACGCGCCTGTTTGGAATGCTTGGCTTGCTGGAAGAAAAAGAAGACGGCAAGAAAGACCTGAAGGATGCCGAAGCCCGGATCCGCGCCATCTTTATCCTGCAGCGGATTGTTACGGGAGAGCCTCGTGAATACAAGGAACAGGAACTGGCATTCAACCGCATTCTTACCGGATGCCCGTTCTATGTGCCTTTACCGAAAACATTGACCCTGACCAGTCAGGAAATACAGACCGTAGAATCCATGCTTTCGGGAGTGAAGTCGAACTGGGACAAGCTGAAGAATACCTCGGTAAAAGGTTTCCAGCATAGTTTCATCGAACGTCCGGGCAAACTGGAACAGCGTGAAGACAAATGGGTGCTGTATGTGGAAAACCGTTCCTACGACATCCTGCTGGATACCCTGCCGTGGTCATATCGACAGATACGGTTGCCGTGGCTCAAGAAGAAAATCAATGTCATCTGGCGTGACAAGGAAGAATTTGACTTTGAGAATTATAACAATTAAATATATACCTATATGGAAGCGGAAAAGACCTATCAAAACAAAGTGGCGCGTACCATCCAGCAGAAGCGTAATGGTGAAGGCGCATTGGAGTTTGCGGATAACCGTCCTGCCGGAATATTGCAGGCCGTGGCAGAACCCGTACAACGTCTTGACGACGAGGACGAGACTTTACAGGGCAAGTTCGAACAGCTTGTACAACGGCTTGATGACGAAGAAGACGAACCGTTGCAGGGAAAATTCGTGCAACCCATACAGCGTGAAGAAGACGATGATGAAGCCCTACAGGGTAAATTCGAGCAGCCTGTACAGAAGAAGAACGAGACAGGTATGCCCGATAATCTGAAAGCGGGCATCGAAGACCTGTCCGGCTTCTCTATGGACGATGTGCGTGTGCACTACAATTCGGACAAACCGGCAACCGTACAGGCATTGGCCTATACACAAGGGACGGACATCCATATCGCTCCCGGTCAGGAGCAGCATCTGCCCCACGAGGCATGGCATGTAGCTCAGCAGATGGCAGGCCGTGTCGAACCGACCACCGAAGTGAGCGGACTGCCCGTAAATGATAATGTGGACCTCGAACATGAGGCCGATGTGATGGGTGCAAAAGCAAACAGTTATTAAATGCAGAAATGATGTAGCCTATGATGACAGCGCATATCGAATGGTTTGAAAGGATGCTGACCACAGCCATACAGCTGTATTTTCAGCAAGGATGTGAATACGCCTCAATAGAGGAAGTCACACCACCTGCTGACGAATGGCTGGAAAGCATGACCGGCAGACAGGAAATCACGTTCAACGAACGGGTTATTATCATGTTGGCTCTGATGCCACATACTTGTCCGCAGGCATTGGATATCTTCTTCGTGCAGAACAAAAACTTCGACCGCCAGTACACCGAGTTCGGCGGCTGGAAAGGGCTGTCTCATGGTGGCTTCCTGCCCACCGGCGAGACCGCTTCGTTCATTATCGCCGGAGAGGACATGGAGAAAAAAAAGGCTGTCATTCACATGTTCCAGCGGGACCACTGGTTCTATACGCAGAATATCTTGCGGCTGGAAGGAGCCGGCGAAGGCGAACCGTTCCTGAGCGGCCAGCTCCGTCCCTCCGAAGAGTTTCTGAGCCATGTCCTGCTGGATCGGGAATATAAACCAGACTATACAATCGGTTTTCCGGCCAAGCTCATTACAACTCCATTGGAATGGGAGGACATGATATTGGATTACAACACATACGAAGCCCTTGAAGAAATCAATACATGGATTGCACACCAGCACACCATCATGGAGGATTGGGGGTTGAAACGCATCTTGAAGCCTGGATACCGTGCCTTGTTCTATGGCCCACCTGGAACAGGAAAGACCCTTGCAGCTACTCTGCTCGGCAAGAAAAACCAGATGGACGTGTATCGTGTGGATTTGTCCATGATTGTATCGAAATACATCGGTGAGACGGAAAAGAACCTCGCCAAAGTTTTCGACCTGGCGGAGAACCGCAATTGGATTCTGTTCTTCGACGAAGCGGATGCTTTATTCGGCAAACGTACATCGACCAACACCTCCAACGATCGTCATGCTAATCAGGAAGTAGCCTACCTGCTTCAACGCATCGAGGATTTTCCCGGCACGGTCATACTTGCCACCAATCTGAAATCCAACATCGACGAAGCCTTCTCCCGCCGCTTCCAGTCTATCATCTATTTCCCGATGCCTGATGAGGAACTCCGTGCCGCCCTCTGGCGCAGTATGCTCCCGAAAGAATGGCTCGGGGATGATGCGGAAGAACTCATCGCAAAAGCCGCCGAAACGGAACTTTCAGGGGGTTCCATTACGAATGTGGTAAGACGGTGTGCGATTGTTTGTGTAAAAAATATAAATCATAAAATAAATGCCAAATACATTAATGAAATCATTAAATTATAATATTATGTACGAAAAAAAGATACAGATGAATAAGGAAAGTCGTATTCTTGATATAAAAACAAAACAATGTTTAATAGACGAGAAAGATAGAAGACTTAAAGATAGTAAAAAGTTGAGAGATCATTTAGCAAAAGAACTAGATATCAGAGATTGTGCACATCCTAAACATAAAGGACGATATGATGACAGTAAAGATTCTCCAGAAGCCATCTTAAGAGATTTAGTATCAAAAGTATATGAAAAAAAAAGGGAAATGAAATATATGGAAGGACTGAAAATTATTCAACGAATTACAGAAACCGCACAAGGTCTAAAGCTTTATAAGGACGCTATCTCCAGCGGAATAATAGATGAGACAAAAATTAAAACTGAAATAGATGAATCACATCATTCAATATTATTGATAATTGATACAACTGAAAAAAATATTAAAATTCATCTTCACTTAAAAATTAATGATGAAGATTCTGCTTTAGATATAAAAGATGGAAATTCAACATATCTTTTATATTTTGAGGAAAAAGATGAAAGAGTTGCTAAATTTATTAAGACATGTCTAAAGGCTTCTTTTGTAAATGATTGTAGAAATATTATATATAGATTTGATCATCGTCACTCTCATCCTAAATATTTATCAGGTATACAAGAATTGATAATGGGAGACTATTTCTGACAAAAAGTATAAAAAAGATAATAGCATACCCTATTGTATGTAAATGATATATGAATATACAGCATAAGATTATTCTCGGCTATGTCATCCTTTTGGCGGTCATTGGTAGCATGGCCGCCATTTTAGTATATGAACGGCAGCGGATGCGCGAAATTGAGGCTGAAACGGCAAACATAAGCCATATACGTCGTAGTATCAACACGGCACATCGCCGTATTACGGGGCTCGCTACATTGGGTGAGGGTGTGGTAAATTGGAACAAAGCGGACTATCTATACTATCGTAACCGCCGACTTCAAGCCGACAGTTTACTGAACTCGCTTAAACGGCACTGCCGTGAATATGTACGCCCGGAACAGATAGACACTCTTCGTGCTCTGCTTGCCGAAAAGGAGACACACCTACTGCACATAATGGAAATGTTTGGGCGACGGACCGAAGCGGACAGCCTGCTGGTAAACCAGTTGCCGGAAGTGGCGAGACGTGCGACACGTATCCGTACCATAGAACAAAAGAAAAAAGGGATTGCAGGATTCTTCGGGAAAAAAGAAGAAATGCAAGTAATGCCATCCCAAAAAGAACTTCATGATTTCAGCGACAGCCTGATAGCCATACAGCAAAGGCAAGCGAGCGAAATGGATATTTATGCCGACAGCCTCCGTATGCGCAATAGGGAATTGAACAGGACATTGAACAAACTTATAAATGACCTTGACGAACAGGCACAGACTGCCTTCTCACAAAGAGAGTTAAAAATGACAGAAGCAGAGAAAATGTCATTCTTTTTAATGGCAGGAGTAATCGGCATGGCCATCATCCTGCTCATCATCTCGCACCTTATCATTATGCGTGACATTAACCAAAGGGAACGGGACAAGGCTGAACTGGAAGATACGGCAGCACAAAACCGTACACTCTCCGACATGCGCAAGAAAATAATCATCACACTTTCCCACGACATACGAGGACCTCTCAATGCCATCAGTGGCAGTGCTGAACTGGCCATGGATACTCGGGACCGGAAACGCCGCAATGCCTATCTCGGAAACATCCTTGAATCATCCCGTCATATCACCCGACTAGCCAACAGCCTGCTTGACCTCTCCCGTTTGGACGATGCTAAAGAAACCTTGAACGAAATTCCTTTCCATCTTGAATCCTTTCTGGAAAGCATCGCTGAAGAATACACACGCAAGGCGAACGACAAAGGACTGATGTTTGACAAGGATTTTATGGGTTGCGGCATCACCGCCCTTGGCGATGCAGACCGCATAAGGCAGATAGTGATCAACATTCTGGAGAATGCTGTAAAATTCACCCGTACAGGTTGTATCAAACTTCAAGCAAGTTATGAAGACGGTGCTCTTTCACTACAGGTCAAAGATACGGGGATAGGAATGGACGAGAACACAACACAACGTATTTTCCAGCCCTTTGAACGGGCTGCTCCGGATTTGGATTCAGAAGGCTTCGGGCTAGGACTTTCCATTACGAAAGGGCTGGTGAACCTGTTTGGAGGAAGACTCTCTGTTTCGAGCCAGGTCGGTAAAGGTAGCGAATTCAAGGTGGAAATTCCGCTTAGAAAAACTGATGATCCTGTAATAGACAATTCAAAACCGGAAGCAGGAAGTCTCAGACTCCCGCGACGGGTTCTTGTAGTCGATGACGATCCCATACAGCTGCGCAACACAGTTGAAATGATGGAACGGAACGGTATCTCATGCCGAGCCTGTACCAATGCACAGGAAGTGGTCAAAGCATTGAGAACCGGAGAATACGACCTGTTGCTGACCGATATACAGATGCGTGGTACGGGAGGTTTTGCCCTGTTGCATCTGCTACGCCTTTCCAACATAGGAAATTCACGGACAATTCCCATAGCTGCAATGACCGCCCGTAACGATGGCAATGCAGACCGCTATATTCAGGCAGGATTTGCCGGCTGTATCCACAAGCCGTTCTATACAAGAGACCTGCTTGTATTTCTCTCGTCACTCATTGGACAGGACAGAACTATGGATGATAACCGTTCCCCAGATTTCGAGGCTCTGTATGTCACTACGGGAGACGAACGCTGGACCTTGGAGACTCTTATAGAGGAATCCAGCAGGAACAGTTCGGACTTGCGGGAAGCTCTGAATCCGTTAAACCCCGACAAAAAGAGAATAAGGGAAACACTGCACCGGATGTATCCGGTGTGGGAACAATTGGGCATATCCCATGAATTGGAACCATACAACCGTGAGCTGTTTGCGGGAAATACGGATGAGTATGAATTCCGCACCGATGTAGAAAGAATTGTCAAGAGAATTGACTGGCTGATAGCCGAAACAAAAAGCCGATTATCGGAAATGGACGGACATAATTAAATGAAAACATGAATGAAATACAGGATTCTGATAGTTGAAGATAACATCATGCTCGCCGGGCAACAGAAAAAATGGCTGGAAAAATCCGGCTATGAAGCAGAGATAACAATAGATGAACCAGGGGCACGAAAACTGCTCAAGAAAGAAAGTTTCGACCTCGTGCTGTCCGACGTACGCCTGCCGGAAGGGGACGGTATATCTTTGCTCGAATGGATGCGGAAGGAACGGATGGATATTCCTTTCATTATCATGACCGGATATGCTTCAGTACCGGGTGCTGTGCAAGCCATAAAACTGGGAGCCAAAGACTATCTGGCCAAACCGGTACAAATGGACGAACTACAGAGACAACTGAAAGACATTTTCCACCCTCGTTCCGTAATATGTGACAAGGACAAGGGCTTGCTACCCAGAAACAGCCTTCAGATGAAAGAAATAGAACATCTGGTCAATACTGTTGCGCCGTTTGATATTTCGGTACTCATACTTGGTCCGAACGGCGCCGGAAAAGAATCGGTGGCACAGCGTATCCACTATATGGGAGAACGGAGGGATATGCCGTTTGTCGCCGTGAATTGTGGAGTTATACCCAAGGAACTCGCACCTTCACTCTTCTTCGGACACATAAAAGGTACATTTACCGGTGCCGACACCAATAAGGACGGGTATTTTGAAATGGCGAAAGGCGGCACCCTTTTCCTTGACGAGATAGGTACATTGTCTGTTGAAGTCCAGGCTATGCTCTTACGAGTGCTTCAGGATGGTACATACATTCCAATAGGTAGCAACAGGGAAAAACGGGCTGATGTCAGGATTGTAGCCGCTACAAACGAGGACCTCCAACTTGCCATACAGGAAAAACGGTTCAGGGAAGACCTATACCACCGGTTATGCGAATTCGAGATTGTCATGCCTTCCCTGCACGAATGTCCTGAAGATATCCTGCCGTTGGCAAACCATTTCAGGAAAAAATTTTCCGGAGAACTGAAAAGACCAACCGAGGGATTCAGCCCTGAAGCGGAACAACTGCTTCTCTCTTACCATTGGCCGGGAAATGTGCGGGAACTGCATAACAGAATAAGAAGGGCGGTACTCATGGCAAAACAGCCGCTCATTAAAACAACCGACCTGAACATTAAAATGGAAGCGGCAAATGAGGAGATCAATCTTTTCCCCGAAAACGATGCAGAAGAGAAACGCTCGATAGTCCAGGCTTTGAAAATCTCCCACGGGAATCGCAAACATGCCGCAGCCATGCTGCATATCGACCCGTCCACGCTATACCGTAAGATGAAAAAATACGGGTTGAACAGAAAATAACAGGTATTCTATATGCTTGTTCGGAATAAAATGCCTACATTTGTAAATGATCGGAAGTCCTGCCATGCAGGACAGACGGTCAAAACATAAGAAAAGAATATCGGCATTGCTTGGAGCCTTGCCGAATGTTACAACATAAGTCGCAAGACGTCTCAGGTAGAAATCTGGTAAATTTCAAATTGTAGAGACTATTGCGTGTAGCTTATGCTATGTCTTATAGCGTGAGCTCATGCATGATTCTACAATGGGCTTACCAGAGCCTCTACCTGATAGTGCGTGAGTTTCACGCTTTTTATTTGAAGGAAAAAGGTATGGCAAGGTTACGGGTTCTGATAGCAATGACATTAGACGGCTCCATTCCGACAGAGGACGATCCGTTGCGACAATGGCTGAGAGACGATAAGGACGGATTTTCATATGGACGCGGTAAGAGTACCCGCCGGCTATATCCGGGTTATCCGCTTGTGGATTTCATGTGTGAGAAAGACATGTCAGCCCCATCAGTCCTTTATCAAGCCGAAATACATGACGAAGAAAGCATAGAACTCCTGCGTGGCCTCTCACTTTATCATCTTATTGACGAGATAATCATCTTCCTGTTTCCATCCACCCGTCCAGACTACAAATCCGTCTCAAAACATATACCGCAGGGTGAATGGAAAATCGTAAAAACCAAAACATTCAAAAACGGAATTTGCCGCCTGATTTATTGCAAAACATTGCAATAAGGTATTGCGACATATTGCATTTGCAATGCTTCCATCAGTCTCGTTTTTATGGGGCTGATTTTTTATTTCTCTATTATTCAGTGACTTGCCATGTTTTTATGTGGCAATATGCTCCATTGGTCCATGTTTTGGCCTATATCATAATGAAACCTGTTGCGCAACACGGTGTAAAAAATGGAATTATTACACTAAAAACAGAATTCATTATGATACAGATAGACAGGGAGACATTCCAGATGATGCTCCACCAGATAATGGAACGGTTTGACAGGATAGACGACAGACTGAACCGCATGAACAGGCAGACTGCCGCCCTTGAGGGTGACAAACTGCTTGACAACCAGGATATGTGCGAACTCCTTGGTGTTACCAAGCGTACACTTGCACGCTACCGCCAGAAGAAGCTCGTCACATACTACATGATTGACGGACGTACCTATTACAAAGCTTCGGAAGTCCAGGACTTCCTGAGCAGGAAAGGAAAGGTACTTCCGGCAAAGATTAAAAAGGAGTTCGGTATTCAATCCTAACAAAACGGCAGTATGGAAATTATATGTATAGACAAACGGACATTTGACGAACTGGTTGTCCGACTCAGCATGATAGAGAAAAAGGTCACCGGTATATGCAGTCCGGCCAAAGACGCGGGACTGAAAAAATGGATGGACAATCAGGAGGTGTGCGGGGTTCTCCGCATATCCAAAAGAACGCTTCAGGTATATCGAGAGAAAGGGCTGTTGCCTTTTACCCGGATCAAGAACAAGTTCTTCTACAAGCCGGAAGATGTGCAAAGCATATTGGAATCAAGTTATCACCCACAAAAAAGAAAGCCATGAGTTACGATCTTATAGACAGAAAGGACCAGCGGATTGATACTATTTTCAAAGGGCTGGAAAACATGGAGCGTATGATAGACGCAATAAGGACAGCTCCGAGACCCGCATTCCACGGTGATTATTTCCTCACGGACGAGGAACTTTCAAAGCTGTTGAAAGTAAGCCGGCGTACCTTGCAGGAATACCGGACCCTCGGCGTGATACCTTACTACCTTGTGCAGGGAAAAGCCCTTTACAAAGAGTCAGACATACAGAAAGTTCTTGACGACGCATATAAAAGATGCAGGGAAGAACAGCGATGGGTATGAAACAATGCAAAAGAAACGGCCTCGTTACAAGGTCGTTTCTTTGTTGTCGGACAATTGGTATCCGAATTTCCTTCTCCGTTTCCTGACAATAACCTCTTCTTCGTACAAGCCAAAAGTTCGGTCCATTCCGGCTGCTTTCAGCCGTTTCATGTCCTCGTCCACTTTCCTGTCAGTCACTTTGGCATAAAGCTGCGTGGTCTCAATACGCATGTGCCCCATCATTTTGCCGACTGTCTCGATTGGAACACCCAATGAAAGGGTTATATGAGTTCCGAAATTGTGTCGTGCCTTATGAAATGTAAGTTCAAATCCATAAACTTCACCCAACTGGTGGGCGAGCATAATGAAATACGTACGACTATACAGATTGAAGACCTTGTCATCCTTTCTCTGTTCCCGGTATTTCTCGATTATCTTCAACGGAATATCCAGCAATCGGACAGAAGACAGTGTTCCTGTTTTCTGGCGGTGGATATGAATCCACCATGAACCGTCTTCAGACTGGGTAATATCATTTACCCTCAGTTTTTTCAAATCCGTATAGGCAAGTCCAGTAAAGGTGGAGAAGATGAACATGTCTCTGACAAACTGAAGCTGTGGCTTATTGACTGGAGTTGTAAGCAGTGTCTTCAGGTCTTCCAGTTTCAGATGACGGCTTTTCCGTTTGGGCAGTTCCGGATGGAGACGGCAGTACGGATCACGACGTATAGTGCCCTGACTGACGGCCCGCATGGTCATCTTTTTCAATCTGTAAAGATGTTCATGCACGCTCTTCGGACTTAACTTCCTGTCTGTTCTAAGAAAGAGCTCAAAGTCATCATAGAACACACGGTCAAGATTACGTAGCAGGACATCCTCTACACCACGTTTTTCCTCGATGAAAGCCGAAAGATGCTTATATGAACGCAGGTAAGAGTCATAAGTTTCTTTTATCCGGTCTATTCCGATACGTTTTTTGAACTCCTCGTTATGCTCCCGGAAAAGAGCCAGGAGTGTAAGCGGCTTCTGTCCGACACCCATCACGGCATTCTTCACCTGCTCTGCCGTAATGAATCCCAGACTGCTCTTTATCCGTCTGTAATGCTCATTTATTTCTTTGGTCAAATCATCAATGGCCCGGTTGACGGTAAGGGCATTCTCACTGCGGCCGTCAGCCCGTCCCTTTTCCGGATTCCAGACGGCAGGATTGACAGACACTTTCGTCCCTATCTGTTCCCATTTGGCATCTATGCTTATCTTGCACAGCAACTGGCATGTTCCATCCTTACGGATTTTGGTACGGTTTATATAAAACAATATCGCAAATGTACTGCGATGTCTGATTTCCGTATTGTTAATTTTTTCTTTCATAATCTTGTCCTTTTATTCGTTTATCAAATGACTACAGAAAATCTTTCAGAAATTTTCTTGTCCAATGTTTTCGTATCTGTATCTATCTTGTTGTCTGTCACCTTTGCATAATGCTGTGTGGTCTCAATACGACTGTGTCCCAACATTTTACTGACTGTCTCCAACGGGACTCCATGCGAAAGAGTAATTTCTGTCGCATAGGTATGCCGGGCTGCATGGAAAACCAGCTTACGCCCTATACCGCAAATTTCGGCGATGCGTTTCAAGTAACGATTCAACGAACTGTTGGAATACATAGGGAGAAGCTTTCCTTTAGGAGCCATATCACGGTATTTTTCTATGATACGAAACGGCAGTTCCATAAGGGGTATTTCAAAATCAACTCCTGTTTTCTTGCGAGAACTTCTGATCCACCAGGTACCGTCTTCCGCAAGAGAAAGATTTTCATTTGTCAACAGACGCATGTCACTGTAGGGTATACCCGTGTAGCAGGAAAACAGGAACATATCTCTCACATGATAAAGAATCTGATCATGCAGAGGTGTTGTCATAATTCTATCCAATTCTTCAGAAGTGAGATATTTCTGTTCCGGCTTCGGATGTACCGGTTCATATCCGACAAACGGAAATACTGTTATTATACCGTCAGCAATAGCTTCTCCGACAATTGTTTTCAGTTGGACGGTAAGATTGACTATTGTGCCTGAAGCCAGACAACATTCCGTACGTAGATACAAGTCATATTTTTCAATGAAGGAACGGTCCAATGCGGCAAAAGGGATATCTGACAGCTTATATTGCATCTGTAAAAAACGTACCAGATGATTGTAGGAATTGCGGTAAGCCCTCAATGTCTTTTCCGTACGATTGATCCCAACACGTTTCTCGAAATTTCTAATGAAAAGTCTGAAATAGCTTAATAGGGTTTCCTGTTCCGAAGCCATACCCAAAAGTTGATGCTTTACATCTTCAGCTGTTACATCCTCACGGATTGCGGATTGTTCCGCATAGATGCCGAGCGCGGCAGCACGTATTTCATCCAGTCTATTGTTTATGTCTCTTGCCGCAACACTTTTTCCACACGCCCGTCCGGATGACCACAATGACTGTGGCACACGAAACTTGACACTGAATGCTGTTTCAGAGTGCTTGCCGACAATAAGCCGTGCCATCACGGGACAGTTTCCCTTGGCATCCGCCTCGCTCTTTTTAAGGTAGAACGAAACCTTTACATCTGTCTGATTCATAATCTGTTCCATTGTTTGCAAAGTTAACGGAGACAGAGTTAATCATCGGCATGTAAAATATCGTCAGACATCGACAAAGCTATCACCATTGACTTCCGGAACCTATATTTTTCATATCTCAAAAAAAATAAGTACCTTCGCTAAGCCAAAATGATGAAACTGCGTTCTTTACGGTCGGAGCAGAAAGGATTTTCAAACAACTCCATACAACTGGAATGGGCAACGGATAGGTAGCAATTTTTTCGCTTAACTATTCAAAAAACGGCTTCAAAGCACACATTTACAAATGCGGAATAATGCTGCGTATCTCCCTGAAAGCCCAATAGTTTACATTATTCTTCCTAAATCCATCCGAAATCGGGCGAGTTTCACTATATTTGCGCTGAAATTTATATTAATACATTAAAAAAAGAAGAATTGATTTATGAAGACGAGAGTATTTTTAGCTGTAGCGTTGGTGTTTTCGTTGGCTATGATGTCCTGTGGCAACAAGAAGGCGGCAGAGGCAAATTCGGAAACGACCACGCAAGTTTGTGATTCTGCATGCACAAAAGGCGCAGGAGAATGTTGTGCCAATGATAGTACTTGCAATGGAACCTGTAACGGAACTTGTGCCGGCGATTGCGAGAACGCATCCTGCCCGAAAAAGGCGTGCGACAATGCTTGCGAGAAATAACCTTTCGATAAAGAAATAAAAAAGATCGGGGCGTGTCCACAGAGGATACGCCTCGATTCGTTTCATATTAACTGCAATAATATGCGTATTGTTATAGAATGTCGCATTTTGATTGAAAAAAGTAACGGATTTGTTTGCATGCTATGAAATAATCTCTACCTTTGCAGCGTTTTAAAGTCAAAAAGAAGATAAGATGATTCAGAACTTTACATATATTCTGCTGTGCGGCATTATTATTCTGCTAGGAAGATGTAGCGGAAGTGAGTGTCGTGCGTGATTATATGTATGTTGAATGATATATGAAGCCTTTCTCACTTCCGTAGTGCGAAAGGCTTTTTTGTTGGACATAACTATAAATACGATATACAAGATGAGTGACAGATTATTTATTTTCGACACAACGCTCCGCGATGGTGAGCAGGTTCCGGGATGTCAGTTGAACACAGTAGAGAAAATCCAAGTGGCCAAGCAACTGGAACTGTTGGGCGTGGACGTTATTGAAGCGGGCTTCCCCATTTCGAGCCCGGGCGACTTCAATTCGGTGATTGAAATATCCAAAGCAGTGACATGGCCTACCATCTGTGCCTTGACACGTGCCGTACAGAAAGATATCGACGTAGCGGCTGAAGCCTTGAAATATGCCAAACACAAACGTATCCACACGGGTATCGGTACTTCGGATTCGCACATCCGCTATAAATTCAACTCCAATCGTGAGGAAATCATCGAGCGCGCCGTGGCTGCCGTGAAGTATGCCCGCCGCTTTGTGGACGACGTGGAGTTCTATGCCGAAGATGCCGGCCGTACGGAGAATGAATACCTGGCCCGTGTCATCGAGGCCGTCATTAAGGCGGGAGCGACGGTGGTGAACATCCCCGATACGACAGGTTACTGCCTGCCTTCGGAGTATGGTGCCAAGATCAAATACCTGATGGAGCATGTGGACGGTATTCACAACGCCGTTATTTCCACTCATTGCCATAACGACCTGGGTATGGCAACGGCCAATACGATGGCAGGTGTATTGAACGGCGCCCGTCAGGTGGAAGTGACCATTAACGGTATCGGCGAGCGTGCGGGCAACACGTCGCTGGAAGAAATTGCGATGATCATCAAGTGTCACAAGGACATCGACATCGAGACGAATATCAATACGCAGAAAATCTATCCAACGAGCCGTATGGTATCCAGTCTGATGAATATGCCTGTCCAGCCCAACAAAGCCATCGTGGGGCGCAATGCTTTTGCCCACTCTTCGGGTATCCACCAGGACGGCGTGTTGAAGAACGTACAGACGTATGAAATCATCGACCCGCACGACGTGGGTATCGACGACAACTCCATCGTACTGACCGCCCGTAGCGGACGTGCTGCTTTAAAGAACCGTCTGCATGTGTTGGGCGTAGAACTGACGCAAGAAAAGCTGGATAAAATATACGAAGAATTCCTCAAACTGGCCGACAAGAAGAAAGATATCAACGACGACGACATCCTCGTCTTGGCCGGTGCTGACCGTACCCAAAATCATCGCATTAAGTTGGAGTATTTGCAAGTGACCAGTGGTGTGGGCGTTCGCTCTGTAGCCAGCCTTGGTTTGAATATCTCGGGCGAAAAGTTCGAGGCGGCCGCCAGCGGAAACGGTCCGGTAGATGCTGCCATCAAGGCTTTGAAGAAGATTATCGACCGTCAGATGACGCTGAAGGAATTTACCATTCAGGCTATCAGCAAGGGTAGCGACGACATGGGTAAGGTACACATGCAGGTGGAGTACGACAACCGCATCTATTACGGTTTTGGTGCCAATACCGATATCATCGCCGCTTCTGTCGAGGCCTATATCGACTGTATCAACAAATTTAAGTCATGATTTAATAGCATCCATTGATAGATATGAATACACTCTTTGATAAAATATGGGACGCCCACGTGGTACAGAAGGTAGAGGACGGCCCTACACAACTTTACATCGACCGTCTCTATTGCCACGAGGTAACCAGTCCTCAAGCTTTCGAGGGTTTGCGTGCCCGCGGTCTTCGTTGTTTCCGTCCTGAGAAGATATTTTGCATGCCCGATCATAACACGCCGACGCATGATCAGGACAAGCCGATTGAAGACCCGGTTTCTCGTACACAAGTAGATACGTTGGCAAAGAATGCCGAGGAATTTGGCTTGACACACTTCGGCATGATGAATCCAAAGAACGGCATCATTCACGTTGTAGGTCCTGAACGGGGACTGACGTTGCCGGGTATGACCATTGTCTGCGGCGACTCCCATACCTCGACCCACGGAGCGATGGGTGCCGTAGCCTTTGGTATCGGTACCAGCGAGGTGGAGATGGTAATGGCTTCGCAATGTATCCTCCAGACACGGCCCAAAACGATGCGTATTACCGTCGATGGTAGGCTGGGCAAGGGAGTGACGGCCAAGGACCTGGCTCTCTACATGATGTCGAAGATGACAACCAGCGGTGCTACGGGCTATTTCGTGGAATATGCGGGCGAGGCCGTACGCAGCCTGACGATGGAGGGCCGTCTGACTTTGTGTAACCTCTCCATCGAGATGGGGGCACGCGGCGGCATGGTGGCACCCGACGAGGTGACCTTCGCCTACATCAAAGGTCGTGAATATGCTCCGAAGGGCGAAGCGTGGGACAAGGCTGTGGCTTATTGGAAGATGCTGAAGAGCGATGACGATGCCGTTTTCGACAAGGAAGTACGTTTCGACGCCGCCGACATCGAGCCGATGATTACTTACGGTACCAACCCCGGCATGGGCATGGGTATCACCGCTCACATCCCTACGACCGAAGGCATGGGCGAGGCGGCACAGACTTCGTTCAAGAAATCGCTGGGCTACATGGGCTTCGAGCCGGGCGAGTCTTTGTTGGGCAAGACAGTGGACTACGTGTTCCTTGGTGCTTGCACCAACGGTCGCATCGAAGACTTCCGTGCTTTTGCCTCCATCGCCAAGGGACGCAAGAAGGCTCCGCACGTGGTGGCTTGGCTGGTGCCCGGCTCGTGGATGGTCGATGCGCAGATACGTGAGGAAGGGCTGGACAAAATATTGGCCGAGGCTGGTTTCGAAATCCGTCAGCCGGGCTGTTCGGCCTGTCTGGCGATGAATGACGACAAGGTGCCTGCGGGCAAGTATGCCGTGTCCACGTCGAACCGCAACTTCGAAGGACGTCAAGGCCCCGGTTCGCGCACACTGCTGGCCAGCCCGCTGACTGCTGCCGCGGCCGCCGTGACGGGCGTGATTACCGACCCGCGGACATTGCTGGATTAAAACAGTGTTTTGTAGTCCGTAAAGCACTGCTTTAAGGACTGCAAATCATTGCTTTATTGAGAACAAAGAAAAGATGTATCGTAACATTCAATAGACGAATAATGAAACAGAAATTTAACATCATAACCTCCACCTGCGTTCCCCTTCCGTTGGAGAACGTGGATACAGACCAGATCATCCCCGCCCGCTTCCTCAAGGCGACAACCCGCGAGGAGAAGTTTTTCGGCGACAACCTCTTCCGCGACTGGCGCTACAATGCCGACGGCACACTGAACAAGGACTTCGTGCTGAACAACCCCACCTACAGCGGCTGCATCCTCGTGGCCGGCAAGAACTTCGGTTCGGGCTCCAGCCGCGAACATGCTGCCTGGGCCATTGCCGGGTATGGCTTCCGCGTAGTTATCTCCAGTTTCTTTGCCGATATTCACAAGAACAACGAACTGAACAACTTCGTGCTCCCTGTCGTGGTGAGCGAAGGTTTCCTGAAGGAACTGTTCGAAAGCATCGCCGCTGACCCCAAGACTGAGGTGGAAGTGAACCTGCCCGCCCAGACCGTGACCAACAAGGCAACGGGCCGTAGCGAGACCTTCGAAATCAATGCCTACAAGAAGCATTGCCTGATGAACGGACTGGACGACATCGACTTCCTTGTGGAAAATAAAGATAAGATAGAAGCATGGGAAAACAAGTCAAAATAGAAATCATGGACACCACTCTGCGCGACGGGGAGCAGACTAGCGGCGTCTCTTTCGTGCCCCACGAGAAGCTGATGATAGCTCGTTTGCTGCTCGAGGAGCTGAAGGTGGATCGCGTCGAGGTTGCCTCCGCCCGCGTGTCCGACGGCGAGGCCGATGCCGTACGCATGATTTGCGACTGGGCTGCTCGACGTGGCCTGTTGCAACGTGTCGAGGTGCTCGGCTTTGTGGACGGGCATGCGTCTGTAGACTGGATACACTCCGCAGGGTGCCGTGTCATCAACTTGCTGTGCAAGGGCTCGCTCAAACACTGCACCTACCAGCTGAAGAAGACGCCCGAGGAACACATCGCCGACATCCGTGCGGTAGTGGACTACGCCGAGGGGCTCGACATGGAGGTCAATGTTTACCTCGAAGATTGGAGCAATGGTATGAAGGACTCGCCCGAATACGTCTTCCAGCTGATGGACGCCCTTGCCGATACAGGTATCCGCCGCTTCATGCTGCCCGATACGCTGGGCATACTCAACCCCCTGCAGGTCATTGAGTTTATGCGCAAGATGAAGAAGCGTTATCCTGATACTCATTTCGATTTCCATGCCCACAACGACTATGACCTGGCCGTGTCCAACGTGCTGGCCGCCGTGCTGAGCGGTTGCCGAGGATTGCACACCACCATCAACGGCCTGGGCGAACGTGCCGGCAACGCACCGTTGGCCAGTGTGCAAGCCATTCTGAAGGACCACTTCAATGCCGTGACTGGCATCGACGAAAGCCGCCTGAACGAGGTGAGCCGTGTCGTGGAGTCGTACTCCGGCATTGCCATCCCTGCCAACAAGCCCATTGTGGGCGAAAACGTCTTCACGCAGGTGGCGGGCGTACATGCCGACGGCGACAACAAGCGCAACCTCTATTACAACGATCTGCTGCCCGAACGCTTCGGCCGACGGCGCGAGTATGCCTTGGGCAAGAACTCCGGTAAGGCCAACATCCGCAAGAACCTGGAAGACCTGGGGCTACAGCTGGACGACGAGTCGATGCGCAAGGTGACCGAGCGCATCATCGAGCTGGGCGACAAGAAGGAGCTCGTCACGCAGGAAGACCTGCCCTACATCGTTTCCGACGTGCTGAAGCACGACGTCCGCACCGAATGCGTCAAGCTGAAGAGCTACATCGTCAACCTGGCCTACGGGCTGAAGCCGATGGCCACCATCAAGGTGGAAATCAACGGCAAGGAGTACGAGGAGAACAGCAGCGGCGACGGTCAGTACGACGCCTTCGTCCGCGCCCTGCGCAAGGTGTACAAGGGTACGCTGGGCCGGCGCTTCCCCATGCTGACCAACTACGCCGTCAGCATCCCCCCCGGCGGGCGCACGGACGCTTTCGTACAGACGGTCATCACGTGGAGCTTCGACGACAAGGTGTTCCGCACCCGCGGACTGGACGCCGACCAGACGGAGGCGGCCATCAAGGCTACGATGAAGATGCTGAACCTCATCGAGGACGGCTTTGGAGAGCCTTCGGAATCCCCTTTGCAAAACACCGGCGTGTAGCCGGAACCGGAGCAGCGTGTAGCCGAGACCGGAGCAGCGTGTAGTTGTGACCGCACCGGCGTGTAGTTCGGAGCGGAGCGGCGTGTTTCCGGTCCGTCTCTCGGAAGAAGGTTGGGAAACAGTGTAGTTTTAAGAAAAATTAGAGCCGGAGATACGGAATAAAATGCTTATTTTGAGCCCCAAAAGCGAGAATCGGATATGAAGAAGATACACCTGAAACCCTGGCAGCGCTACGTGCTGGTCTTCGTCCTGCTGCTGGCCGTCAACGGCCTGTTACGCTGGATAAGCCCCGGCGAGGAGTGGAAAGACGGAAATCTGCTGGTCAGCCTCGTGACGGCGGCCCTGCTCACCGCAGGCTTTATCGCCGCCGACCGCGTGCGCCTCAAGAACAAGCAATACAAAGATAAAGTAGAAGAATTACTAAAAAACAACGAATAAACAACATGGAACTGAAAGTAGCAGTGTTGGCCGGTGACGGTATCGGCCCCGAAATATCCGCCGTAGGGGTGGATGTAATGACCGCCGTATGCGAGAAGTTTGGTCACAAGGTGTCGTACGAATATGCCCTCTGCGGCGCACATGCCATCGACGAGGTGGGCGACCCCTTCCCCGAAGAGACCTATCAGGTATGCAAGAACGCGGATGCCGTGCTCTTCTCCGCCGTGGGCGACCCCAAGTTCGACAACGACCCTACGGCCAAGGTGCGTCCCGAACAGGGACTGCTGGCCATGCGTAAGAAGCTGGGTCTCTTTGCCAACATCCGCCCGGTGCAGACCTTCAAGTGCCTCCTGCACAAGTCGCCCCTGCGTGCCGAACTGGTCGAAGGCGCCGACTTCCTCTGCATCCGCGAGCTGACGGGTGGCATGTATTTCGGTGAGAAGTACCAGGACAACGACAAGGCCTGGGATACGAACTACTACACCCGTCCCGAGGTGGAGCGCATCCTTCGCGTCGGCTTCGAGTACGCCATGAAGCGCCGCAAGCATCTCACCGTAGTCGACAAGGCCAATGTGTTGGCCTCTTCCCGCCTTTGGCGTCAGATTGCCCAGGAGATGGCTCCGCAATATCCCGAAGTGACGACCGACTACATGTTCGTGGACAACGCTGCCATGAAGATGATTCAGGAACCGCGTTTCTTCGACGTCATGGTGACCGAGAATACCTTTGGCGACATCCTCACCGACGAGGGTTCCGTTATCAGCGGTTCGATGGGGCTGCTTCCCTCAGCCTCTACGGGCGAGAGCACGCCGGTATTCGAGCCCATCCACGGTTCGTGGCCGCAGGCCAAGGGGCTGAACATCGCCAATCCGCTGGCGCAGGTACTGTCCGTGGCCATGCTCTTCGAGTACTTCAACCTCAAGGAAGAGGGTGCCTTAATACGTCGTGCGGTCGATGCTTCGCTCGATGCCAACGTACGCACCCCTGAGATTCAGGTGGAAGGCGGTGCCAAGTACGGTACGAAGGAGGTCGGCGCCTGGTTGGTAGATTATTTGAAAAAAGCCTGACATACCATGATAGCCAGGAATCTCATCGACCTTGTGGGCCGCACGCCGCTTATGGAGCTTGTGGCCTACAGCCGCCTGCACGGCCTGACGTGCCCGCTGGTGGCGAAGTTGGAGATGTTCAACCCCTCGGGCAGCGTCAAGGCACGTACCGCCCTGGCCATGATCGAGGATGCCGAGGCGCGCGGCCTGCTGCGTCCGGGCGCTACGCTCATCGAGCCCACCAGCGGCAATACGGGCATTGGACTGGCTATGGTAGCCACGATCAAGGGCTACCGCCTCGTCCTCACCATGCCCGAGACGATGAGTCTCGAACGCCGCAACCTGCTGAAGGCGCTGGGTGCGGAGATCGTGTTGACACCTGGTGCCGAGGGTATGGCGGGTTCCATTGCCAAGGCCGAAGCCCTGCGTGACGCTACGTCCGACGCCGTCATCCTCCAACAGTTCGATAATCCCGCGAACGCCGCCGTGCACGAGCGCACCACCGGCGAGGAAGTGTGGGCCGACACGGACGGGCAGGTCGATGTCTTTGTGGCGGGCGTCGGTACGGGCGGCACCGTCAGCGGCGTGGCCCGTGCGTTGAAGAAGCATAACGCTGCTGTACGTGTGGTAGCTGTTGAGCCCGCTTCCTCGCCCGTACTCAGTGGCGGTAAGGCGGGGCCGCATCGCCTGCAGGGCATCGGCGCCAACTTCGTGCCCGGCAATTACGATGCTTCTGTCATCGACGAGGTGCTTTCCGTGGCCGACGACGACGCCTTTCGTGCCGCTCGTGAACTGGCTGCTACCGAAGGTCTGTTGGCGGGCATTTCTTCGGGGGCTGCCCTCCATGCCGCGTGCACGTTGGCTTCCCGTTCCGATCTGCAAGGCAAACGCATTGTGGTGCTCCTGCCCGATACAGGCGAGCGCTACTTGTCGGCGGGATTGTATTGATTGCGCATCGTTATTAGTATATTAACTAGAATAAATATGAGGAAAATCGTTCTATCCATCTTTTTAACTCTGGTCTCTTGCCTTATAGCTCTGTCACAAACCTATGATGAATGGTGTGAACGTGCCGTAGCCGCTACAGAACAAGATAGCCTTGAATTAGCAGAAAAGTGTATCCGTCAGGCCTTGAAACTGGAGCCAGCCAATCCGCGCAATGCCCTTCTCTTTTCCAATTTGGGTACCATTCAACGTAGCCAGCGTCGCTATGAGCAGGCTTTGGAGTCTTATCGATTAGCTTTGAACATGGCTCCCATGTCTGTACCTATTTTGATGAATCATGCTACTCTTTCGCTTGAGCTGGGGCAGAATGACAAGGCGCGTGCAGATTATTCACAGGTTATTGAATTAGAGCCTCACAATGTTGAAGCATTATTGATGCGGGCCTATATTTATATGCAGCAACGTGACTACAAGTTTGCCCGCCTTGATTACGATACGCTTCTGAAAGTGGATCCACAGAATTATAGCGCTCGTTTGGGACTGGCAACTTTGTGTCAAAGGGAAGTTCGTTATGATGAAGCGTTGGTCGTGTTGGATGGTATGCTGGCCGATAAAGGCGGGACGAGACCTTATACCACTGGTGAATTGGCCACTGTTTGTGTGGTTCGTGCCGGTGTGGAGCTTGACATGTTGAAGCCCGACCAAGCCTTGCTGGATTTGGATGAGGCCATTCGCCTTGATCCTCGTCAATCGGAAGCTTATCTGATGCGTGGTCGTGTACATCTGATGTTAAAGAAGAAAACACTGGCCAAACGCGATCTGGAAAAAGCAGTATCGTTGGGCGTGCCTCAAAGTGAGGTACGAGAGTTGATGAATCAATGCAAATAGGAAAGTAGAGTATCAGACAAAATTTCGGATGAGCTTTACAAACTCTTTCCCATATTTCTTTTTCTTATAGTCGCTGATGCCGCTTACGTTGCCGAAAGCGTCGAGCGTGGTTGGTCGTTGAACGGCCAGCAGATGCAGAACTTTGTCGGACAGAACGAGGTAAGCAGGCAGTACCTCTTCGTCTGCTAGCCGTTTGCGTAGGCTTCTAAGAGCTTCGAAAAGGTCGGTGCTTTCTCCGCTTTCCATGCCCAGAGACAGTTCGCGCATGACGGGAGCAGATGTTCTTTTTTTCCTTCCTCGTGTGGCCGATATCTCTTCTCTACGTATCACTACCAGGTGTGCCTTTTCCCTGCCAAATAGCACATCACTTCCGGCTGGAGTAATCTTCAGATGGTTGCTTTCGTTGTAGGCCACCTCGAAATATCCCATTTGCAACATCTGTAGCAGGTAGTCCTGCCAGTCGCGGGCCGGTATATCGCGTCCGGCACCATAGGTTTTCAGTTGGTGATAACCTTTTTCTTTCAGTTCTGCATTCAGATTGCCGCGCAGGATGTCTACCAGCATCGGGGTGCCTACCTGCTGGTTGGTACGGGCGATAGCACTCAATGCTTTTTGCACGATGATGGTACCATCGAATCGTTCAGGAGGATTTTTGCATACGTCGCAATTGCCGCAATCGTGCATTCGTTGCTCGCCGAAGTAGTTCAGCAGGATGCGTCGGCGGCAAATGTCGGCCTCGGCATATTGTTGCATGCGTTGGAGTTTTTCCAAATTGATTTCACTTTGTCCACTTTCGGTTGCAAATTTGGTTAGCATGATGAGGTCGGCCATCGAATAGAAGAGTAGCGTGTCGCTCGGCAAGCCGTCGCGTCCTGCACGTCCTATTTCCTGATAGAAACTCTCAATGCTCTTGGGCAGGTTGTAGTGGATGACCCACCGCACGTTGCTCTTGTCGATGCCCATGCCGAAGGCGACGGTGGCACATACCACTTGTACTCGGTCGTTGATGAAGTCGTCTTGCGCACGGTTACGCTTTTCGGTTTCTAGTCCTGCGTGGTAGATGGCGGTTCGGATACCGTTTTTTTGTAGCATTTGTGCCACGTTTTCCGTATTTTTTCGGCTCATGCAATAGATGATGCCACTTTCTCCCCGATGTTGGGCAATGAATTCAAGGATGGCTTTATTCTTTTCCTTCGATTGGTATCCCCGTTTGACGGTGAGGCTCAGGTTAGGACGGTCAAATGAAGAAAGGAAGATACGAGGCTCTCGCAGGTGAAGTTGCTTGACAATGTCTTCGCGTGTCAACTTGTCTGCCGTAGCGGTAAGGGCGATAACGGGTGTTTGTGGGAAGAGACTACGTAAAATGCCAAGTTGGGTGTATTCGGGACGGAAGTCGTGTCCCCATTGCGAGATGCAGTGTGCTTCGTCGATGGCGAAGAAGGAAACGTGTATGTCGCGCAGGAAATAATTGGCTTCTGCCACCAGCTTTTCGGGAGAGATATAGAGTAACTTTAATTTCCCTTCCATGCAGGCACGTCGAATGCGTAGGTTTTCCGTTTCGTCGTTGTTGCTGTTCAGAGCTGCTGCGGCGATACCATTGTTTCGGAGACTCTCTACCTGGTCTTTCATGAGTGAGATGAGTGGTGATACCACAATGGCAGTCCCTTTGCAAATGATGGCTGGCACTTGGTAGCAGACAGACTTCCCGCCACCTGTCGGCATCAGCACCAGTGCATCTTTATTCAGTAGCAGGTGGCTGATAATTTCCTCTTGTAATGGACGGAAATCGGTATATCCAAAATAGGTTTTAAGTACTTGTTGTATTGGGTTCATCAGTTGCTGTCTGCTTTTTTTCTTGGGCAAAAATACAGCAATTATTTGAATATCCGTTTCTCTCTTCTCATGAATGTTCGGAAAAGCTTTCTTCAATTTTGGAGGGAAGTGTTAAATAATTATTCCTTTATTCAACTTTTTTTATCCTTTCGACGTTGAAAAAAAGTACCATAATTCTTGCATATTTCAAAAAAAAAACAGACTTTTGTCAAGCCTTATAAAATAGGCAATTAATGTACAACCCCTAACCAGTTTATTTGATGAGTGATTTAGAAAACAAAACGCAAGAAGAGGCTCCGAAAAAACGCCCCTATAATTTGCGTGAGAAAAAAGAAAAAGATGCGGCTTATCGCGCATTGATCCGTCCAGAGTTGGCTGACGAACTGTATGACAAGATCCTTAATATCATTGTTGTGCAGAAAAAGTACAGAGATCGTGACTATTCTGCCAAAGATTTGGCCAAAGAGTTGGAAACCAATACCCGTTACTTGTCTGCTGTAGTCAATTCTCGTTTCGGAATGAATTATTCCTGTCTTTTGAACGAATATCGTGTGAAAGAAGCTATGCATTTGCTGAAGGACAAGCGGTATGCCGACAAGAATGTGGAGGAAATCAGTACGATGGTAGGTTTTGCCAATCGTCAGTCTTTCTATGCCGCTTTCTATAAGAATGTAGGTGAAACACCTAACAGCTACCGCAAGAAGCATGCGGAAAAGAAAAAATAATCCGACTCCTGAAGAGGAGATAGATTGAAAGGAAATATCTGGGGATTTTCCCTCCCCGGATACTTCCTTTTTTATTTGTAATCCCAATAAGCTGATAATATGAAAAAGCATTTCTTTTCAATGGTAGCTGCCTTGTCTATGCTGACGGCATGTGGAGGCGCTTCTCAACAAACGACTGCTGAGGCAGAAAAATTTGATTATAACGTGGAACAATTTGCTGATTTACAGATTTTACGCTATCGCGTACCTGGATTTGAGGAACTCTCACTCCAGCAAAAACAACTGGTTTATTATCTGACAGAAGCCGCTTTGCAAGGTCGGGATATTCTCTTTGACCAGAATGGTAAATACAATCTTCGCATTCGTAAGGTATTGGAGGCCGTTTATACAGGTTATAAGGGCGACAAACAGTCGGCCGACTTCAAGGCAATGGAGGTTTACCTCAAGCGCGTATGGTTCTCTAACGGCATTCATCATCACTACGGATGCGAAAAGTTTGTGCCGGGCTTCACTCCCGAATTCTTCAAGCAGGCTTTGGCCAGTGTCGATGCTTCTGAGCTTCCTTTGGCCGAAGGGCAGACGCTGGAGCAATTCTGTGACGAGATTTTCCCCGTCATTTTCGATCCGGCCGTGATGCCCAAGCGCGTCAATCAGGCCGATGGCGAAGACCTGGTGCTCACCTCCGCCTGCAACTACTATGAGGGTGTGACGCAGAAGGAAGCCGAAGACTTCTACAACGCCCTGAAGGATCCCAAGGACGAAACGCCCGTTTCCTATGGACTAAACAGCCGTTTGGTGAAGGAAAACGGCCGTGTTCAAGAAAAGGTATGGAAGGTGGGTGGACTTTACGGTCAGGCACTCGAGAAGATTGTCTACTGGCTGAAGAAAGCCGAAGGCGTAGCCGAGACACCCGAACAGAAAGCCGTCATCGCCAAATTGGTGGAGTACTACGAAACAGGCGACCTGAAGACCTTCGACGATTATGCCATCCTGTGGGTGAAGGATCTGAATTCGCGCGTGGATTTCGTGAACGGCTTTACCGAAAGCTATGGCGATCCGCTGGGTATGAAGGCCAGCTGGGAGTCGCTTGTCAACTTCAAGGACCTTGAGGCTACTCGTCGTACGGAAACTATCAGTGCCAATGCTCAGTGGTTCGAAGACCATTCGCCCGTGGACAAGCAATTCAAGAAAGAAGAAGTGAAAGGCGTTTCGGCCAAGGTTATCACCGCCGCCATCTTGGCTGGCGACCTCTATCCTGCCACGGCCATCGGCATCAACCTGCCTAATGCCAACTGGATACGTAGCCAGCATGGCTCCAAGTCGGTGACCATCGGCAACATCACCGATGCCTACAATAAGGCCGCCCATGGCAATGGCTTCAACGAAGAGTTTGTTTATAGCCAGGCCGAACTGGATAATATCAACAAGTATGCCGACCTGACCGACGAGCTTCATACCGACCTGCACGAATGTCTCGGCCACGGTTCGGGCAAGCTGCTTCCTGGTGTCGATCCCGACGCCCTGAAGGCTTACGGCTCTACTATCGAAGAAGCCCGTGCTGACTTGTTCGGCCTCTACTATGTGGCCGATCCCAAGCTGGTTGAGTTGGGACTCCTGCCTGATGCCGATGCCTACAAGGCCCAGTTCTATACCTACCTGATGAACGGCTTGATGACTCAGTTGGTACGTATCGAGCCGGGTAATCAGATTGAGGAAGCCCACATGCGCAACCGTGCCCTCATCGCTCGTTGGGTGTACGAGAAGGGAGCGGCCGACAAGGTGGTTGAATTGAAGAAGAAGGACGGCAAGACCTACGTGGTAGTGAACGACTACGCCAAGGTGCGCACCCTCTTCGGCGAATTGCTGGCCGAAATCCAGCGCATCAAGTCGACAGGCGACTTCGAAGGTGCCCGCCAGCTGGTCGAAAACTATGCCGTGAAGGTCGATCCCGAACTGCATGCCGAGGTACTCGAACGTTACAAGAAACTGAACCTGGCTCCTTACAAAGGTTTTGTCAATCCGAAGTATGAGCCTGTGGCCGATGCCGAAGGCAACATCACCGACGTGAAGGTGACCTACGACGAAGGCTATGCCGAGCAGATGCTCCGTTATAGTAAGGATTACGCCACCCTGCCTTACGTCAACGAATAAGGTCTGACGTACGCTATACCTGTCTTTAGGCACGGATGCCACGGATTTTCACGGACAAACCGATGTGACAATTCGTGTCGTTCGTGCCTAAAGTGTCCCAAGAAACAGTCTTATATTGTTATTTTCTATATATTTGAATGATGGATTTACACGAACAACTGAAAGATCTCAAGACCCAGCTCCGACTTTCGATGAACGGAGCTGTGTCGCAAAGCATGCGCGAGAAGGGGCTTGTCTATAAACTGAACTTTGGTGTCGAGCTGCCCCGCATCAAGGGGATTGCTGCCGCCTATGAAAAGAATCACACTTTGGCTCAGGCTTTATGGAAGGAAGACATCCGTGAGTGCAAGATACTGGCCGGTTTGCTCCAGCCCGTCGAAACCTTCCTGCCCGAGATTGCCGACATATGGATAGACACCATGCCCACGGTCGAGATTGCCGAACTCACGTCGATGAACCTTTTCCAGCACCTGCCCTATGCACCCGCCAAGGCTTTTCGTTGGATAGCGGACGAACGCGAGTTGGCGCAGGTGTGCGGCTTTCTCACCATCGCTCGTCTGCTTCAGAAGAAGGGCGATATGGAAGATCGTGTGGCCAATGAGTTTCTCGACCAGGCCGTGTCGTGTTTCCTCGCCGGTTCTTATGCAGTACGCAATGCCGTTTCCGCCGCCCTCCGCCGCTTCATGGAGCATAGCGAGGAACATGCGTTCAGGGCTTGCCGATGTGTGGACGGTATGAAAGATTCATCGAAAGAATCGGAGCAACTTCTATATGGTTTGGTAAAGGATGAAGTAGGAGGGTAAAGGCGTAAGTAAGAAGGGGGAATTCAAAAAAAGAAAGAACTGTACTTCAAAAGTTTTTATTAAACCTTTGGAGTGCAGTTCTTTTTTTATATTTTTGCCGTGCAAGAGTAGCGACTCTGCACAATACATATTAGAATTTTAAGAAGCGTTATGCTTATCTTGTGATTGGAAACCTGAGAAATTTCGAATTGATACAAGAGGATAGCATAGTGGTTCTCACGCATATAGCGTGGGCTGCTATTTCCTACACTTGTATCAAGGTTTTCTCAGGACCTCCAATCAGAACGTGGGCATGCAGTTCCACGCTTTTTTGTTTTTATAACTATCTTGGGAGCTGAAGATAATAATTATGAAAGTGCTGTTATGGAAAAGACGGTTTGTTCAAATTGTGGGGAAAAATTAGTGGTGGATAAATGTTTGGGTGAAAAAGATGCTGTGATGAAGTGTCGTCATTGCAAAAAGGGCTTTAATGTCTCTTTTGATGAAAAAACATTTCCAGCCAAATTCAATTCTTTCAATTGGGGTGCCTTCTTAATGGGGTGGATATGGTGTTTAGGTAATGGGAAAAAAGGGTTAGGTGTTCTACTATTCCTGTTATATTGCTTTATGAATATACCTTATATAGGGATTTTGTTTTCAATTCCAGGTCTTATCATTTCTTTTTGGTTAGGTGTAAGAGGAAATAAAATAGCCTGGAATAATAAAGCGTGGAAATCGGTGGAAGAATTTGAGAAAGTACAAAAAAGTTGGACTGTCGCAGGAGTAATACTTCTCTCTATTGCTTTCATTTTCGGTCTTTGTGCTGTTTCTAAACTTTAACTTTAATACTATGAAAATAGAAGAAATAGATTCTAAGAAAAATCATATTGTCATTGATGAACACCAAACGAACATTAAGACAATAAAAGAAACCAATCCGAATGAAAATAAGCAGATGCCCTCACGTAGTTATTGGTTCCCATTATCAGTAGGATGCAATAGGCTATTATGTGTATTATGTCTTATATTAACGGTAATCGTAGCAGCAGGGCAAGACGAGGATGATGTTGTGACTGCTATCTTCGTTACTCCCATTGTTGGATTTATATTATACTTGGCTGCAATTTGGGTATATCAAGGTTTCAAAGAATCCTCAAAAGCTTTCAACGGCAATGAAAAATAAATATGCAATCCCGTTGGCTATATTAATCATATTGATATTGGGTGTATTGGGAACCGTTGTCGATATACAAATCGAAGAAAAGAAAGAAGAAAATCGGGAACGGTATTTATCGGGGTATTACGATGAACCAGTCTTAATGGAGCAGTCAAATTTTACGAAAGATTGGGATACATATCAGATGTATGGGGCATTTAGCATTAAAATACCTCCTTCGATGGAAGTAAAAGATACAAATTGCATTTATACGCCCGATATGTACGATTATCACTGGAAAAGGAGACGTATTAAAAGAACCCCCATCATCTTTATCCAAAAGGGACTGGTTGCAAGAAACCCTTCTGCAATCAATACTTATTGCCGGATCATTATTGATTTCGAACAAGGGCAGAAGGGGGAATTCTTGAAAGCAGATGAAAAAGAAGAACTGTCTATTGAGGATATTCGCTATTTTCAAAAAGAAGTAGACGTTGGGGATTACGAATTGCTAGGAAAACCCGAGGTGAGGTGGGTTAGAATCGGAACTATATATGCTCTAAACATTGAATACACAAGGAAGGGTGAAGGAAATTATCACACAAACGTGAATACCTATCTACTATCTAATGATGATCAAAATATTGTCATGACGCTCTCTTATAGGAGAGAAGATGAAAGCCTGTGGGAAAAGGAACTGGAAGCTGTCATAAGCAGTTTCAAATGGGGGTAGTTCTTGATAGAGTACTACCGTAGCTAAGCTTTCAAGTACGGAAAACCAGCCTGCTGATTACGAGTGGCAAATGAGCCGACAAATATGCTCTGTATTTGTCGGCTTGTTTGCTTTTTGTTGAAATTCAGCTTGTTATAACGGGCTTCCGCCTTCTTCTCCTTCAGATGGGTTTCCTTCTTCTTCGGTACCGGGTGTGGTCTGTGCTTTGTCGTATTCAATCCATTCGATATTTTTGCTTACCATGCTGCGGGTGGCTGACCCTGTAGAGGCAGGGTAGCTGGTTTCGGGGGTAAAGTTTACTTTTACATGTTGTAGTTGCGTCTGGAAATCGAAGTCTTCTTCGTTTGCTACGCCTTTTGTGTTTAATCCCAATCGGAAAGAGCCGAGGCCTTCCAGTTTTACACTTTTGCCTTGTGCCATGTATTGTGACATGACGTCTGCCATTTCTGTCAATACTGCTTTGACGTCTGTTTTGGTGACAGTGCTCCTGTTTGCTAAGGCTTCTGCTATTTGGTCAGTATTGACGGCGGAGCCTATTGTAATTGCGCGGGGATAATACACATTGGTTTTGGGGTTATATGCTTTTTTATAAAATGCCATATTCGTGTTGTTTTTAGGTTAATATTCTGTTTGTATTTCGGATAGATTTGTAACAATGGCTTTGTGGAAATACTTGTTGGGCCATGTCCTGTTGTCTCTATGGAAATGTCCCTGTAAGGTTCGGGCCATGTTGTCTATGTTGTAATTGGTGGTTTTGATGTAATTCCATTTTATTTCTGACTTTTGTTTTTTCTTCTTTCTCTTTAATAGTATAACGTAAATAGTTTATTTTAGTTGTTCTGCATATAACAAATATTATCTTAAATTAATATGATTTAATAGCTCTTTTGTTTACATTTGCATTCTTAACCTATGAAATAACAGCAAAAAATGTATTAATTGATTTTTTGTGAATTTTCGAGCGCGAAAATGTATGTTATTTTGTAGTTAAACTTATGATATTCAGGCATCTGACAAGTCCGGGATGAATTGGTCTCAGAATTGTGGGATTTGAGATATTCGGAAATCTCGATTCTGAATTGGGGATTATGAGATGGAAGATTTCTCGAGGATGCCTTGAAGGTAATTTTTCTTTACTTGAAAAGTTGCCAAGTTGGTTATTTCGGAAGGTTTCAAACCATCGAAAAGAGTTTTTGTATGCAAATTTATGATTTTCAGCTAAGATTTTAAGGTTGGACTCTTCCCGGGTATTTCTTCTTCTGATAGCGGTTTTGTAAAATAAAGTAGTAAAAAAGTTACAAAAAAAAGAAACTTTTCCCGATTTTCATCGTTACTACTTATGATGAGTAGTTAATGAGTAGTTAAGTAGTAGTTGATAGTAAGTAGGTATACTAACTATAATCACTAGTCTGTTGTAGTCATATTAAAGTAATATCAATAGTAGGTAGTTATATTATGTCCTTACTTAAGATATTATGTTCTTACTTCGAAGTTCTTTTTTCTCTTTCTCTGTAGTTTCTAAAGAAAAAATCTCTATTATTACTTGCTTTCCACAAAAAAGGCTTAACTTTGTTGGCTGATAAAAAAGAAAATGGACTGAAGGATGGAGGTTCAAAATGTGAAAGATACGGTCAAGCAGATATTCACCGAATATCTCAATGCGAACGGGCATCGGAAGACTCCCGAACGCTATGCCATACTCGATACCATCTACTCCATCGACGGCCATTTCGACATCGACACGCTCTACTCGCTCATGGCCGACCAGGAAAAGTTCCGCGTCAGCAGGGCTACCCTCTACAACACCATTATCCTGCTTATCAACGCGCGGCTGGTCATCAAGCACCAGTTCGGCAATTCGTCGCAATACGAGAAGAGCTACAACCGCGATACGCACCATCATCAGATCTGTACCCAGTGTGGCAAGGTGACGGAGTTTCAGAACGAAGACCTCCAGCACGCCATCGAGCACACCAAGCTCAGCCGCTTCAACCTGACACACTATTCTCTCTATATCTATGGGTTGTGCAGCAAGTGCGAGCGGGCCAACAAGAAAAAATTGAAAAACAACATTCATAAGAAAGAAAAATGAAAGTAGATGTACTGTTAGGATTACAATGGGGCGACGAAGGCAAAGGCAAAGTCGTCGACGTACTGACGCCGCGCTATGACGTGGTGGCCCGTTTTCAGGGTGGCCCGAATGCCGGCCATACGCTGGAGTTCGAAGGCCAGAAGTATGTACTCCGCTCGATTCCTTCGGGAATTTTCCAGGGCGATAAGGTGAATATCATCGGTAACGGCGTGGTGCTCGACCCGGCCCTCTTCAAGGCTGAGGCCGAAGCGCTCGAAGCCTCGGGTCACGACCTGAAGCAACGCCTTCACATTTCGAAGAAGGCTCATCTCATCATGCCTACCCACCGTCTGCTCGACGCCGCCTATGAGGCTGCCAAGGGCGATGCCAAAGTGGGTACGACAGGCAAGGGCATCGGTCCTACCTATACCGACAAGGTGAGTCGCAACGGTTTGCGCGTGGGCGACCTGCTGCACAACTTCGACCAGAAGTATGCCGCCGCCAAAGCCCGCCACGAGCAGATACTCAAGAGCCTGAACTTCGAATACGACTTGGCTGAGGCCGAAAAGGCCTGGTTCGAAGGTATCGAATACCTGAAGCAATTCCAGCTGGTGGACAGCGAACACGAAATCAACGGCCTCCTGAACGAAGGCAAGTCTGTCCTCTGCGAGGGTGCACAGGGCACGATGCTCGATATCGATTTCGGTTCTTATCCTTTCGTTACTTCGTCCAACACCATCTGTGCAGGTGCCTGCACGGGCTTGGGCGTGGCTCCTTGTAAGATTGGAGATGTCTATGGCATCTTCAAAGCCTATTGTACGCGCGTAGGTGCCGGTCCTTTCCCCACCGAGCTCTTCGACGAGACGGGCGACAAGATCTGTACCCTCGGACACGAATTCGGTTCCGTCACCGGCCGTCGTCGTCGTTGCGGATGGATCGACCTCGTAGCATTGAAATATGCCATCATGGTAGACGGCGTGACGAAGCTCATCATGATGAAGAGCGACGTGCTCGACACGTTCGAAACCATCAAGGCTTGTGTGGCCTACAAGATGAACGGCGAGGAAATCGACTACTTCCCCTTCGACATTGCCGAGGGCGTGGAGCCTGTCTACGTAGAGCTGCCCGGTTGGCAGACCGACATGACCAAGATGCAGAGCGAGGACGAGTTCCCCGAAGAATTCAATGCCTACCTGTCCTTCCTCGAAGAGCAGCTGGGTGTGCCCATCAAGATTGTGTCCGTAGGTCCCGACCGCGAACAGACCATCGAACGATATACCGAAGAATAATTCGGATGTGATAGACAAAACGTAGGCTTTCCTGTCCGTTTCAGGAAGTCTACGTTTTTTGTTCCTTAAAACATAGTTTTCATTCACTTAAAACACCCTTTTCTTCATGAAGACACATCTTTTAGCTTTAGCCCTTTTAGTAGGGGCTTGTTTGTCACTTCCCGTACGTGCTCAAAGTTATACGCCTACGGAAGAAAATCTGAAATCTCGCCAAGAGTTTCGTGATGCCCGTTTCGGCATTTTCCTCCATTGGGGCTTGTATGCCATGCTGGCTACAGGCGAATGGACAATGACCAACAATAACTTGAATTATAAAGAGTATGCCAAATTGGCAGGCGGATTCTATCCTTCGAAATTCAATGCCGCCGAGTGGGTGGCCGCCATTAAGGCTTCGGGTGCCAAGTACATTTGTTTCACCAGCCGTCATCACGAAGGCTTCTCCATGTTCGACACGAAATACTCCGACTACAATGTGGTAGACGCTACGCCTTTCAAACGCGACATTTTGAAGGAACTGGCCGACGAGTGTCACAAGCAGGGCATCCGTCTGCATCTCTATTATTCACACCTCGACTGGTATCGTGAAGACTATCCTTGGGGACGCACGGGTAGGGGGACAGGCCGTCCTGACGCCAAAGGCAACTGGCCGAGCTATTATCAATTCATGAACAACCAGCTGACGGAGCTGCTCACCAACTATGGTCCGATAGGTGCCATTTGGTTCGACGGCTGGTGGGATCAGGATCAAAATTCCGATTTCGACTGGCAATTGCCTGGTCAGTATGAGCTGATACACAAGCTTCAACCCGCTTGCCTTGTAGGCAACAATCATCATCAGACGCCTTTTGAGGGCGAGGATATCCAGATTTTCGAACGCGACCTGCCGGGTGAAAACAAGGCCGGCCTTTCGGGGCAGGACATCAGCAGCCTGCCGCTGGAAACGTGCGAGACAATGAACGGCATGTGGGGCTACAAGATTACCGACCAGAATTATAAGTCGACCAAAACCTTGATTCATTATCTGGTGAAGGCCGCCGGCAAGGATGCCAACCTGCTGATGAACATCGGCCCTCAGCCTGATGGATGTCTGCCTCAGGTAGCCGTAGAGCGCTTGAAGGAGATGGGCGAGTGGATGAAGACCTATGGCGAAACCATCTATGGTACGCGTGGCGGTTGCGTGGCTCCTCATCCTTGGGGTGTGACTACGCAGAAGGGTGATCGTTTGTTTGTCCATATCCTTGATTTGCAGGACAAGGTACTCTTCTTGCCTTTGGAAGGCCAGAAGGTGAAACGTGCGATGGATTTTGCAAGCCGTCAGGCCTTGAAATTCAAGCGCGTGGACGGTGGCATTGTTCTTCAGCTTGACGAAATCCCTACAGAAGTGGATAAGGTTGTAGAATTGCAACTTGATTGATTGGGACGTAAAACAATGGAAAATTTATAATCTGTGTTAATTCCTGAGGCTACTTGCCTGTCATCGCTTATCTTTGGCAAACTATTTGCACTTGGTAGAAAAACGCATATTGTCAAATGATTAAAATAATAGAGAATAATAGATTATGGTAATAGGAATGCAATGGATTATATTTATCGGCGTAGCCGTTGTGAGCTGGTTGGTGCAGATGAACCTGCAAAACAAGTTCAAGAAATACTCGCAAATACCTACAGGTAACGGTATGACAGGTGCCGACGTGGCTCGTAAGATGCTTAACGACAACGGTATCTATGATGTGCAGGTTACTTGTACGCCCGGTCATCTGACCGACCACTACAACCCTGCCAACAAGACCGTCAACCTGAGCGAGAGCGTTTACTCCAGCAATAGTATCATGGCCGCTGCCGTAGCTGCTCACGAGTGCGGACACGCTTTACAACACGCCCGTGCCTATGCGCCGCTCACCCTGCGTAGCAAGCTGGTGCCGGTCGTTTCGTTCGCGTCGAGCATCATGACGTGGGTATTGTTGGCCGGTATCTTGTTGCTGGATGTCAATTCGAACTTCCTGCTGGCAGGTATCATCCTCTTTGCGATGACCACGTTGTTCAGCTTCATCACTCTGCCGGTGGAAATCAATGCCAGCCGCAGGGCGTTGGTATGGCTCAGTGCGAGCGGCATCACCAACTCCTACAATCACGCTAAGGCCGAAGACGCCCTCCGCTCTGCCGCCTACACCTATGTAGTGGCCGCCTTGGGTTCGTTGGCTACGCTTATTTACTACATTATGATTTTTATGGGCCGTCGTGAGTAATGTCGCTTTGTCGATAGCCTTTGTAAAGAATGGTTACGGCCGATATCTTTCTTCCTTTTTCGAGGAGAATAGATGTCGGCCGTATTTCTTTTTATAAAGATGATGCTTGTTTGGCGAAAAATGGTTATCTTTGACCGCTGGTATTGTTAACTTTAACCAATTTCTATATGATTAAAATCCGTTTTGTTTCGAAGGCTTTGTGCCTTGTTGTATTTTCATTGTTTGTGCAGATGGGTTTGTATGCCCAGAATGAGAAACCTTTTGTTGTCCCCGAACTGAAAGAGTGGAAGGGGAGTGAAGGGGCTTTTATTCCTTCGGCTGATATGCGTGTCGTTTATGCGCAGGAAGCCTTACGTTCAGTGGCCGAAGCCTTTGCCGCCGACTATGGGCAGATGTTCGGTGTCACTCCTGAAGTAATTCAGGGCAAGCCTTCTGCTGGTGACATTTATTTTACGCTGAAGAAAGACAAGAAGTTGGGTCGAGAAGGTTATGCTATCCGTACGGATCGCTACGTCACCGTCTCTGCCCCTGAGGCTGTTGGTGCCTACTGGGCTACGCGAACTTTGCTCCAGATGAGTGAGCAGACAGAAAAACATCAGTTGCCGAAAGGTCAGTTGCGCGACTGGCCCGACTACGCCATGCGCGGCTTCATGATGGATTGTGGGCGCAAGTTCATTCCCATGTCCTATATGCGCGACCTGGTGAAGATGATGGCCTATTATAAGATGAACACCTTGCAGGTACACCTCAACGACAACGGCTTCAAGCAGTTCTTTGGCCACGACTGGGGACGCACCTACGCCGCTTTCCGTCTGGAGTGCGATACCTATCCCGGCCTCACCGCTCGCGACGGTTACTACACCAAACGCGAGTTTATCGACTTCCAGGAAGAGGCTGCTTCACGTTTCGTAGAGATTATCCCCGAAATCGATGCGCCTGCCCATACGTTGGCTTTCACCCATTACAAGCCTGAGATAGGTAGCCAGGAGTATGGTATGGACCATCTCGACCTGTTCAATCCCGAGACTTACAAGTTCATGGACGGCCTCTTCAAGGAATATCTGGAGGGTGACAAACCTGTATTCCGCGGCCCGCGTGTCCACATCGGTACCGATGAGTACTCCAATAAGAAGAAAGACGTAGTCGAGAAGTTCCGTGCCTTCACCGACCATTACATCCGTCTGGTGGAAAGTTACGGCAAGCAGGCCTGCGTATGGGGCGCTCTGACTCATGCTGCCGGCGAAACACCCGTCAAGTCGGAGAACGTTATCATGAGTGCCTGGTACAACGGATATGCCGACCCCAAGGAGATGGTGCGTCAGGGTTATAAGCTCATCAGCATCCCCGACGGGCTGGTTTACATTGTGCCTGCTGCCGGTTATTACTACGACTACCTGAACACTCAATACCTCTATGAGAAGTGGACGCCTGCCCATGTGGCTAAGGCTGTCTTCGAGGAGAAAGACCCCGCCATCTTGGGCGGCATGTTTGCCGTATGGAACGACCATGTGGGCAACGGCATCTCCGTCAAGGACATCCACCACCGCCTCTTCCCCGCCTTGCAGACGCTGGCTGCGAAGACTTGGGATGCGCAGGTCGATTTACCTTATGTTGACTTCGACCGTCTGCGTCAGGGCTTGAGCGAAGCTCCTGGTGTCAACCAACTGGGACGTATCGGACGCACCGAAGGCCTGGTTTATGAAGTGGCCGAAGTACATCCAAATACCAATCTCGCCCACGAGGAGATTGGCTACGGCTATACCGTCAGCTTCGACCTCGAGGCAGCTGATGAGGCTCCCGGTACCGAGCTGTTCCGTTCGGATAACGCAGTCTTCTACCTGGCCGACCCCATTAGCGGACGTTTTGGCTTTGCCCGCGATGGCTATCTGAACTCCTTCCAGTTCCGTCCCTATCCGGGCGAAAAGCTGAACGTGCAGGTGAAGGGGGACAATCGCTCCACTTCGCTTCTCATCAACGGCAAGCTCGTCGAGACGATGGACATCCAGAAACGCTACTTCAACGGTGGCAAGGACTCCATGAACTACGTTCGCACCCTCGTCTTCCCGCTCAAGAAGGCCGGCTCGTTCAAGAGCAAGATCACCAACCTGAAAGTCTATAACCAATAATTTACCTTTGCATGAAGAATTTCAACTTTTCAGCTTCCCTGCTGTGCTCGCTTTCAGGCACGGCAGTTGTGTTGCCCCTGCTCTCGTCCTGCTCCGCGCAGAAGAAGGCCGAGGCCAAGCCATACAACATCGTCTACATCATGACCGACGACCACACGGCGCAGATGATGAGCTGCTATGACCAGCGCTACATCGAAACGCCCAACCTCGACCGCATCGCCGCCGATGGTGTGCGCTTCACCAACAGCTTTGTGGCCAATTCGCTGAGTGGTCCCAGCCGTGCCTGCATGATTACGGGCAAGCACAGCCACGCCAACGGCTTCACAGACAACACTACCTGCGTGTTCGACGGCTCCCAGCAGACCATGCCCAAGCTCCTCCAGCAGGCGGGCTACCAAACGGCCATTGTCGGCAAGTGGCACCTCGAAAGCTTGCCTACCGGCTTCGACTATTGGGAAATCCTGCCCGGCCAGGGTGACTATTACAATCCGCGCTTCATTACCATGCAGAACGATACCGTCAAGGAGAAAGGTTACCTGACCAACCTCATTACCGACAAGAGCATCGACTGGATGGAGAACCAGCGCGACAAGGATAAGCCCTTCTGCCTCTTCATCCACCATAAGGCTATCCATCGCAATTGGTTGCCCGAGCTGAAGTACCTTTCCCTGTACGAAGACAAGACTTTCCCCATGCCCGATAACTTCTATGACGACTACGAAGGTCGTCCGGCCGCTGCTGCTCAGGAGATGAGCATCTGGAAGGACATGGACATCATGTATGATACAAAGATGTATCGCAAAGACCTGAAGTCGCCGCTGAAGGGTGCTTACGAAGCTTATGTTGGCCGCCTTACGCCTGAAGAACGTGCCCAGTACGATGCCTTCTACGCACCCATCATCGAGGAGTTCTACAAGAAGAACCCGCAGGGACGCGACCTGGCCGAATGGAAGTACCAGCGCTACATGCGCGACTATGCCAAGGTAGTGAAGTCGCTCGACGACAACGTGGGCCGTGTGCTCGACTACCTGCAGGAGAAAGGCTTGCTGGACAACACCCTCGTGGTCTATACCTCCGACCAAGGCTTCTACATGGGCGAGCACGGCTGGTTCGACAAGCGCTTCATGTACGAGGAGTCCATGCGTACGCCGCTCGTGATGCGTCTGCCCAAAGACTTCCAGACCCGTGGCGACATCCCGCAGATGGTTCAGAACATCGACTACGCGCCTACCTTCCTCGACCTGGCCGGAGCACCTATCCCCGACGATATCCAAGGCGTCTCCCTGCTGCCCCTGCTCCGTGGCGAAAAGCCGGCCGACTGGCGCAAGTCGCTCTATTACCACTTCTACGAGTATCCGGCTGAGCACATGGTGAAGCGCCACTATGGCGTGCGCACCGAGCGCTACAAGCTCATCCACTTCTACAATGACATCGACGAATGGGAACTTTACGACCTGCAGGAAGACCCCACTGAGATGCACAACCTCTACGGCCAGCCTGGCTACGAGCAGGTGACGGAAGACCTCCGTGCCGAGCTGAAGAAGCTTCAGGCCCAGTATCAGGACCCTATCGAAGAGAAGCTTCAGGCCGAAAAGGCGCAGAAAAAGTAAACTTTATTATCTATCGGATGAGTGGCAGGCCCCCGTCGTCTGCCGCTCATCCCCCTCTTTCCCTGTTGGCAGAAGCAAAGGTATGCCATCTTCTTCAGGCGGCCAAAAACGGGGTATTTGTATGTTCTAAAAATCTGTTAACGAAAATCGGATTTCGTGTTAATAAAACTAATGCGTTGATTTGCAGGGAGGAAAACGATGCTTTCGTGCGTACAAAGCGGTGCTTTCCGATTGGCAGCGCAGCGTGCGTGTGCTGTGGATTTGGGTGTTGCACTTCGTTTTTGTTTTATGTCTGCACGGTTCTTGTGGCTATACTTTCAGGAAAGCGTTTATTGGCTTGGGAAATAGTAGATAAAAGCGTGACGTGTGACAATTGTGACAAATGACAATTAGTAAATCTGTCACAGAAAAACGGGAAATAGAAAATTAATACTATATATATTATATATTTATATATAATATATATAGTATTAAAATATTTAACACTCTCTTCCCGATTCAGGTTAAAAAGTCGATTTTACTAATTGTCATTTGTCACAATTGTCACACTGTCACGTTTTCGTTTCTTTCCAATCTCCAAAGAGCAACACATCCTGTTCTTCTTGAATCGTTGTATGTTTCAGTTTTTCAGACTGTTAAGTATTTTGTTGATTGTGTATGCCCTGAAATGATGCTTGTGCTCTTGGTAATTCGCCAGCTTTTGAGTATCTTTGGGATGGCAATGGAGACAAGAACACTTTACAACGATTTCCCGACTTTTCTGAAGCACTTTTTCCCCGGCAAAGTGCAGAAGATTTCACTTAATGCGGGATTCACGTGCCCCAACCGTGACGGAACGGTGGGTTACGGAGGATGTACGTATTGCAACAACCAGACGTTCAACCCCGAATATTGCCGTACAGAGAAGACAGTGGCCGTGCAGTTGGAGGAAGGGAAACGCTTCTTTGCGCACAAGTACCCCGAAATGAAGTACCTGGCTTACTTCCAGGCCTACACCAATACGTATGGCGAGCTGGAGGCGCTGAAGCGCAAGTACGAGGAGGCACTGGCGGTGGACGACGTGGTGGGGCTGGTCATCGGTACGCGTCCCGACTGCATGCCCGATGCCTTGCTGGACTACCTGGAGACGCTTTCCAAGAGGGCATTCGTGCTGGTGGAGTATGGCATCGAGAGTACGCTGGACCGCACCCTGCGCCGCATCAACCGTGGACACACGTGGCAGGCGGCGATGGACTCCGTGGAGCGTACGGCCGCCCGCGGGCTGCCCGTAGGCGGACACGTCATCCTGGGGCTGCCTGGCGAGTCGCGCGAGGACATGTTGGGACAGGCGGCGGACATCTCGCGTCTGCCACTCGACACCCTGAAGCTGCACCAGTTGCAACTGATACGCGGTACCCGCATGGCGCGCGAGTACGAGGAGCGGCCCGAAGACTTCCACCTGTTCGACGACGTGGACGAATACATCGCTCTGGTGGTGGATTACATCCAGCGTCTGCGCCCTGACCTGGTGCTGGAGCGTTTCGTTTCCCAGTCGCCCAAGGAGCTGCTCATCGCACCCGATTGGGGGCTGAAGAACTACGAATTCAACCACCGCCTGCAAAAAAGAATGAAAGAACTGGACGCCTGCCAGGGAAAGTTGTATAATCAATAAAAATATTGTATTTTTGCATCACGTATCATGACTGGAATGAATCCAAATAAGACTATCAAAGTATGAATCAGAAAACATTGATTAAAGGAAAAGTACATTACGTGGGAGTGAACGACCGTAACAAACACCTTTTCGAAGGAATGTGGCCTTTGCCCTACGGTGTTTCTTACAACTCGTATCTGATAGACGACGACATCGTGGCGCTGGTGGACACCGTGGACGCGTGCTTCTTCGAGACGTATCTGCGCAAAATCCGTTGCATCATCGGCGACCGCCCTATCCAATACCTCATCATCAACCACATGGAGCCCGACCACTCGGGATCTATCCGCCTTATCAAGCAGCACTACCCCGACATTGTCATCGTGGGCAACAAGCAGACCTTCGGCATGATCGAGGGCTATTATGGCGTGACGGGCGACCGCTACGAGGTGAAAGACGAGTCGATGCTCGACCTGGGCCACCATAAACTGAAATTCTACCTGACACCGATGGTACACTGGCCCGAGACGATGATGACTTTCGACGAAACCGACGGCATCCTCTTTGCCGGCGACGCTTTCGGCTGCTTCGGCACGCTGGATGGCGGCTTCCTCGACACACGCATCAACTTGGACAAGTACTGGGAGGAAATGGTGCGCTACTACTCCAACATCGTGGGTAAGTATGGCAACCCCGTGCAGAAGGCACTGGCCAAGCTGGGACACCTGCCCATTACGACCATCTGTTCAACCCACGGGCCGGTTTGGACGGAGAACATTGCTCGCGTGGTAGGCGTTTACGACCGCCTGAGCCGCTACGAGGCCGAGGAAGGCGTGGTCATCGCCTACGGCAGCATGTATGGCAATACGGAGCAGATGGCCGAAGCCATTGCCGCCGAGCTGTCTGCCCAAGGTATCAAGAACATTGTGATGCACAACGTAAGCAAGAGCAATCCTTCATATATACTGAAAGATATCTTCAAATATCGCGGCCTCATTGTGGGCAGCCCTACGTATAGTAACCAGATTTATCCCGAAGTGGATTCGCTCCTCTCCAAGATACTGGTGCGCGAAGTGAAGGGACGCTATCTGGGCTGGTTCGGTTCGTTTACGTGGGCAGGTGCTGCCGTGAAGCGTATCGCTGAGTTTGCCGAAAAGAGCAAGCTGGAAATTGTGGGCGACCCTGTAGAAATGAAGCAGGCCATGAAGGAAATTACCTACGAGCAGTGTGAAAACCTGGCTCGCGCCATGGCCGACCGCCTGAAGAAGGATCGGAAATAAATATTACTAACCTTATAAATTAATCAGACATGAGACTAATCATTCAGCCGGATTACCAATCCGTATCGAAGTGGGCAGCTCACTATGTAGCTGCGAAGATCAAGGCCGCCAATCCTACGGCGGAGAAACCCTTTGTATTGGGATGCCCCACAGGTTCTTCACCCCTGGGCATGTACAAGGAGCTGATTGACCTGAACAAGAAGGGACTCGTTTCCTTCCAGAATGTTGTTACTTTCAACATGGACGAATATGTAGGCCTGCCGAAGGAACACCCCGAAAGCTACTATTCTTTCATGTGGAACAACTTCTTCAGCCACATCGACATCAAGCCGGAGAATACCAACATACTGAACGGCAACGCTGCCGACCTCGACGCCGAATGTGCTCGCTACGAGGAGAAAATCAAGTCGTACGGTGGTATTGATCTCTTCATGGGTGGTATTGGTCCTGATGGTCACATCGCCTTCAACGAGCCGGGTTCTTCCCTTTCGTCTCGTACCCGCCAGAAGACGCTGACTACGGATACCATCATTGCCAATTCACGCTTCTTCGACAACGATGTGAACAAGGTGCCCAAGACGGCTTTGACCGTAGGTGTAGGCACTGTACTCAGCGCCAAGGAAGTGATGATCATTGTAAATGGCCACAACAAGGCACGCGCCCTGTATCATGCCGTAGAAGGCCCTGTAATGCAGATGTGGACTATCAGCGCCCTGCAGATGCACGAGAAGGGTATCATTATCTGCGACGATGCCGCTACTGATGAACTGAAGGTGGGTACGTACCGCTACTTCAAGGACATCGAGGCCGACCACTTGGATCCAGAGTCACTTTTGAAGTAAAACTTTTTAAATGAAGAATGAAGAATTAAGAATGAAGAATTAAGAATGAAGAATTTCCCTGCGTACGGAATAATTCTTCATTCGGAGGCGAAGCCGATATTCTTCATTCTTCATTTTTTATCCTTCCTCCAGCCATCCGGCTCCCTGGCGTATGATTTCCGCCTCGCCCTGCGTACAATCCACTACCGTAGAACCTTCCATGTTTCCGATACCGCCGTCAATGATGAGGTCCACCGTGTCGCCCCATTTCTCGTCAATCAGTTCGGGGTCGGTGACGTATTCGATGTCTTCATCTTTGTCGTGAGGCAGGGTAGTGGTCATAATGGGTGCATCCAGTAGGCGTGCAATCTCACGGATAATGGGGTTGTCGGGCATGCGGATGCCTACTTCCTTGCGGTTGCGGAAGATTTTGGGCAGGCGCGTGGTGCCGTTCAGGATAAAGGTGAACGGGCCAGGCAGGTTGCGTTTCATCAGCTTGAAGGTGGCGTTGTCCACCTTGGCGTACTCGCTGATGCTGCTCAAGTCGTAGCAGATAATGGAGAGGTTGTTCTTCTTGGGATCGATGTCCTTCAGGCGGCAGATGCGCTCGATGGCACGTTCCTTCAGGCCGTGGCATCCGATGGCATACATGGTGTCGGTAGGATAGATGATGAGGCCGCCGTCGTTCAGCAGGTCGACTACGCGTTGCAGATCGGCGGGGTTGTTGTTCTTGTTGTAGAGTTTCAGTAGCATGACTTTTGGCAATAATGGTTGCGCAAATGTAGTCATTTTTCCCCTCTTTGCGTTTATTCTTTCCGCATTTCCTTATCCAGTTTCTTGATTTTTTTCCACGCTTCCTTAAACTTGGGGCAGAGGGCCACGGCTTTCTCATAGTTGCGCAAGGCAGCTTCCTTCATGTCGTGCTTCAGGCATTCGTCGCCCATGTTGATGTATTCGCGGGCATATTTCACGAGGGTCTTCTCCTTTTCGAGTGCGGCGGTACGCAGGGCACGGTTTTCTTCGCGCAGACGGTTGATGACGTTCAGCTTGCGGCGGATGAGGCGCTGGGCGGCGGGGCGCTCGATGTCGTAGCGCGAGTGGATGGCCTTGAAGAACTCCGTGAGGAAGGTATCGAAGTCGCCACGGTCGAAAGCTTTGGTTGCGGCGGCATATTGCACGTCGGCCTGTGCCTGCTTCAGGGCGCGGTCGATGGCTTGGCGGTTGTTGAAACGTTCGGCGAATTGTACAATTTCGGGGCGGACAAAGACATCGGCACGGCTGACGGGCTTTCTTAGGCGGATACCTTCGAGCGAGGTACATCGGCTCAGGGCCACGTAGGTTTGCCCGCCTGCGAAGACACCGCCCGTGAAGTCGATGACCACGCGGCTGAATGTCAGTCCCTGACTCTTGTGGACGGTGATGGCCCACGCCAGGCGGACGGGGAACTGGGTGAACGTGCCCAGTTCTTCTTCCTCAATCTGCTTCTTCTCTTCGTTGTAGGTGTAGCGGATGTTGCGCCACGTCTCGCGGCGAACGTCGCAGGCACGGCCGTCGTCGGTGGTGATGTAGAGCGTCTCGCCGTCGAGGTCGAAGCCGCTCACCACGCCGATGGTGCCGTTTACCCACCGGCGTTCGTAGTCATTCTTGATGAAGATGACTTGTGCGCCAGGCTTTAGTACCAGTTCCTGTGAGGTGGGCAAGCTGCTTTCGGGAAAGTCGCCGTGCACTTCGCCGAGGAAGCTTTCGGGCTGGCCGGGGAGCTCCTTCAGGTGGCGCTCGTTGATGTAGTCTACGTTGTCGCGGCGGGTGGCCAGGGTGATGTAGAGGTCGTCGGCGTCGGCGGGCTCGGTGGCTGTGGTGTAGCGGGTGTTGAGCAGCTGGAGGTCAGCGGAGCCGGCGGTGTTGTTGCGGATGTGGTCCAGCACGCCGATGAACTTCGGGTCACTCTGGCGGTACACCTTTTGCAATTCGATTGATACCAGTTCTATCTGGCCGAATACACGGGCGGAGAAGAAATAGGGCGTGGGGTAGAAGCGGTTCAGGATGTCGCGCTCGTCGGCCTTCACCACAGGCTCCAGCTGGAAGACATCGCCCACGAGCAGCAGCTGCTTGCCGCCGAAGGGTTCGCGAAGGTTGTGGCTATAGACGCGCAGGATGCGGTCGACGGCATCGATGATGTCGGCCCGCACCATCGAAATCTCGTCGATGATGACCAGCTCCAGCTCCTCGAGCAGCTTGCGGTGGGGCTTGGTGTACTTGAAGAACTCGTGGATGCGTCCCTTCTGCAGGCTCAGGTTGGGATCGTCGGGCAGCAGGGGGTGGAAGGGTAGCTTGAAAAAGCTATGCAGGGTACTTCCGCCCGCGTTGATGGCGGCGATGCCTGTGGGGGCTAGCACGACGTGTTTCTTGCGTACGTTGTCGCAGACGTAGCGCAGGAAGGTCGATTTGCCCGTACCGGCCTTCCCCGTCAGGAAGAGCGACTGGCGGGTGTACTTCACGAGGTTCAGGGCGTCCTGAAACTCACGGTTGCTGGTGTCGGGGAGGAAGGCTTTATCCATTCTCCATTATCCATTTCTGAATGGCTTTCGCTATACCGTCTTCGTCCACCGTATCGGTGATATAGTTGGCGGCGGCTTTTACTTCGTCACGGGCGTTACCCATGGCGATGCCGATACCTGCATGGCGAAGCATGGAAATGTCGTTACCTCCGTCGCCGAAAGCAATGGTGTCTTCGAGGCGAATGCCGAAGTGGCGGATGATTTCGTCGATGCCTCGTTGCTTGGTGTTGCCGCGGGCGGTGACATCGACAAAGGCCGGATGCCAGCGGCCCATCTCGCAATGGGTGAGGGAAGGCACTATTTCCGCCTCCTGCGCTTCGTCGAGGAAGGGCGTCAGCTGGAAGATTTCCTTGCCGTCAATAGCCTCATGGAGAGGTGTGTCGGGGAGGGGTGTCGTGACACGCAAGTGTTCGTGGAAGATCTGTTGCACACGTTCGTCAGGCTGGCAGACGCAGATGGTGTGTTCGCCCACTACGATGCAGGGGATGCTCCTCTGGGCACAATAGTCGGTGAGCGTGCGGACGTCGTCGGCTGGTATGGAGCTCTTGTAGATCACTTGGTCGCCCACGAAGCAATAGGCGCCGTTCATCGTGACATAACCGTCTATCAGTCCTCGTTCCTGCAAGGGACCCAGGTTGTTGATGATGACGCGCGGACGGCCGGTAGCGATGAAGATGCGGTGGCCTTTGGCCTTGGCGGCCGACAATGCCTCGACGGCCGAGGCGGGTATCTCGTGGGTGCGGAAGCTGACGAGCGTTCCGTCGATGTCGAAAAACAGAGCTTTGGTCATTGCGTTCAATTCTTTATCTGGGGCACAAAATTAAAGATTTTAGGCGGAATAATCTAGTGCATTCTCTTTCCTTTTTCAGGAAATGGCGAAGATATTTCGTACATTTGTACCCCCTAACCTATAACAAGTTTTTGTATATGAAGAAACATGTTTTGAAAGATTGGCTGGTGGCCGTTCGGCCCTGGTCGTTTCCTGCCTCGGCTATGCCTGTGGCGGTGACGTTGGCTTATCTCTATTGGATGCAACAAGACGTGAACTGGACAAACGGTGTATGGGCGTTGCTCAACATCATCGTGTTTCATGCCGCAGGCAATACGTGGAGCGACTATTTCGATTACAAGCACCACGTGGATCGCGAAGACACCCATGGCGTGCGTACGCTGACAGGCGGCCTCTTCCGTCCGCAGGAGATTTTCCGCCTTTCGCTCTCGCTGCTCGTGGTGGCGCTGATAGCAGGTGTCGGATTGATGCTTCGGACAGGGCTTCCCCTATTATATATAGGTATCGGCGGAGCGGCTTGTACGCTGCTCTATCCGGCGTTGAAGTATCGTGCGCTGGGCGACGTGGTTATCTTCGTGGCTTATGCGCTGCTGCCCATGCTGGGCACGGCCTATGTGGCGACGGGTACGATGGATTGGTCGACGATGTGGGCAGGTGTCCCTGTGGGGCTCATCACCGTAGCTATCCTGCACGCCAACAACACGCGCGACATTGAAACCGACGTGCGGGCCGATATCCGTACCCTGGCCATGACGGTGGGTGCACGGACGTCCATGCTAGTTTATTATCTGGAAGTGTTGCTCCCCTTCGTGTGGATCATCGGCTGTGCCGCCACAGGAGTCTTTCCTTGGTGGAGCCTGTTGGTGCTTCCTGCGCTGATACCTGCCGTGGGCAATGTGCGTCTGATGGCTTCTTACTCGATGTGTGGCATGGAGGGCATCTCTCGCCTCGACGAGCTGACGGCCAAGCTCCAGTTATTGTTTAGTCTGCTTTTTGCCTTGTCGTTCGTTTTAGCCCGTGTATTCTCATGAAAAGATTGGTCCTGTCCATCGTGTTGGCCGCCGTGTTGTGGTCGGTCATGTTTTCGCCTCTGACGGCGCCGCATGTCAACTTTTGGCTGATGATGTCTCTTTCGGCTCTGACGCTCTCTGTCTTGTCCCTTCGTTTCGATGCAGGTTGGCGGCGTGAGGCCGATAGTAGCTGGACGAATCTGTTGCTGGGCATAGTCATTGCCGCGGCTTTGTGGGGCATCTTCTGGACGGGCGACAAAGTGTCGACGTGGCTTTTCGACTTCGCCCGCCCGCAGGTCAATCTGATTTATGGCATGAAGGAGGGAGCATCGCCTTGGTTGCTCTCCGTCTTGATGCTGGTATTGATAGGCCCTGCCGAAGAAATCTTTTGGCGTGGATATGTGCAACGCACGCTTTCGCGGCGTTGGACTCCTAATGCCGGCTTTGTGGTGACGACGTTGGTTTACGCGTTGGTGCATGCTGCTTCGTGCAACTTCATGCTCGTGATGGCGGCACTGGTGGCAGGCGTGGTGTGGGGCGGACTTTACCGCTTGTATCCGCGACGTATGTGGGCCATCATCGTGTCGCATGCAGTGTGGGATGTGGCGGTGTTCGTCTGGTTCCCCATCTAACGGAAGATTGGCTTCGGTCAGGGCACGCTTTGGCGGGCAGAGTGGAAAGCACTGTTTTCTTCTCGATAAAACGATGCTTTCCCATCAAGAAAACATAGTTTTACGGATAAGTGATAGATGGAATAAAGAAGTGAAACCTTATAAATCAAAAAGGAAATGCAATATAATTTCGATGAAGTAATAGATCGTCGCGGCACCGATTCGGTGAAGTGGGACGGTATGAAGAACGTTTGGGGGCGCAACGACCTGACGGCTATGTGGGTGGCCGATATGGATTTTCGTACGCCGCCTTTTGTGATGGATGCCTTGCGCCATAGGCTGGAGCACGAAGTGTTGGGATATACCTCGGCTTGTGAAGGTTGGGACACCACCATTTGCCGCTGGTTGCAGAAGCGCCATCAGTGGGAAGTACGCCCCGATTGGCTGACGTTTGTGCCGGGTATCGTGCGTGCCCAGGCTTTTGCCCTGCTCTGCTTTACGCAGCCGGGCGACCGTGTGCTGGTAATGACGCCCGTCTATCATCCCTTCTTCCTTGTTACCGAACGGCTGAAGCGCGAGGTCGTGCGTTCGCCGCTCGACTTGCGCGACGGGCACTATCACATCGACTTCGACCGCCTGCGTCGCGACGTGCAGGGATGCAAGGCACTCATTCTCTGCAATCCTCACAACCCTGGCGGGCGTGTGTGGACGGTGGACGAGCTTCGCCAGATAGCCGACATTTGCAAGGAAAGCGGTACGTTGGTCATCTCCGACGAAATTCATGCTGACCTCACCTTGCCGCCCTATAAGCACCATCCTTTTGCTTCGGTAAGCGAGGCGGCTGCTTCCAATTGCGTCACCTTCATGGCGCCCAGCAAAACGTTCAACATGCCTGGCATTCAGAGTTCCTTTGCTATCGTGCCCGACGATACTTTGCGCGGACGCTTCCAAACCTTTATGGAGGCAGGCGAATTTTGTGAAGGGCACCTTTTTGCTTACATTGGTTGCAAGGCTGCTTTCGAACACGGCGAGGAATGGCTGGGGCAGATGCTTGCCTATATTCAGGGCAATATAGACTTCACCGAAGCCTATCTGAAGGAGCATATCCCCTCCATCGGCATGATACGCCCACAGGCTTCCTATCTCGTGTTTCTCGATTGTCGTGCTTTGGGGCTTAGCCAAGAGGAGCTGGAGCATTTGTTTGCCGACAAGGCCCGTCTGGCACTGAATTCGGGCACTATGTTTGGCGAGCCCGGCCGTGGTTTCATGAGGCTCAATGTCGGTTGTCCGCGCCAACAGCTTCGTAAAGCTCTCCAACAATTGGAAATGGCTGTTAATATGCAATAATCAAGCTGTTAAAACACTATGGAATACAAGGTTTATCTTTTCGACTTCGATTACACACTGGCCGACTCGTCGCGAGGCATCGTCACTTGTTTCCGCCATGTGCTCGACCGTCATGGCTACACTTCGCCTACGGATGATGACATCAAGCGCACCATTGGCAAGACGTTGGAAGAGTCTTTTTCTCTATTGACTGGCGTGACGGATGTTGCCTGCCTGGCCGAATTTCGTCGTGAGTACGTGAAGGAAGCTGATGTTTATATGACGTCCAATACAGTACTTTTCCCCGAAGTGGAAGGCGTGCTTCGTCGGCTGAAGGCGGGTGGTGTACAATTGGGTATCATCTCTACGAAGTTTCGCTATCGCATCCGTGAGTTGCTCGTGGTCAAAGGATTGGACGATGTGTTCGACCTTATTGTCGGTGGTGAAGATGTCTCGGCTGCCAAACCTTCGCCTGAAGGCGTATTGATAGCTTTGGATCGCTTGCATGTCCGTAAGGAAGATGTGCTTTATGTGGGCGATAGTGTGGTCGATGCCGAGACGGCTCAGGCGGCCGATGTTAGCTTTGGAGGTGTCACCCATGGTGTTACGACGTATGCAGAGCTTTCCGCTTATCCTCATCGGCTTATTATGGCGAGTCTTGAGGAATTGGTTTAAACCAAAAAGAAGCGGCCAATTATTTGGTCGCTTCTTTTATGTGGTGTCACCAGGAATCGAACCGGGGACACAAGGATTTTCAGTCCTTTGCTCTACCAACTGAGCTATGACACCATTGCTTTTGATTTGCGGTTGCAAAGGTAGTGAAAAAATTGGATTCTGCAAGCGGTGAGCGAATAAAAAACACTGGTTTAGGAGTAACTTCCTTATAACCAGTGCTTAATGAATGAATCTTTTTTTAATTATCTTCTTGTTGTTTCCCTTATTCGGCAGGTTCAGTCGTGTTTCCACCATTTTTTAGAGGATTCCATCCTTGGGCTTTCAATTCGAACTCCTGACCGTCACGGGTAATGAGGGCACAACCCAGCTCGGGTTTGGTGATGTGTCCTATCAGCTTGACGCCTTCCATGTCAGCCACTTTTTCGTGGTCGGCGATGGGCACAGTAAACAACAATTCGTAGTCTTCGCCTCCGTTCAGTGCACAGGTAGTTAGGTTCATATTGAACTCTTCGGCCATGACTGCCGTTTGGTAGTCGATGGGGATGTGTTCTTCGTAAACGCGGCAACCTACCTTGCTTTGCGAGCAGATGTGCATTAGTTCGGACGAGAGGCCGTCGGAGATGTCCATCATGGCTGTGGGTTGTATGCCTGCCTTGCGCAACCGCTCGATGATGTCTTTGCGGGCTTCGGGCTTGAGTTGGCGCTCCAGCAGGTATTCCTTGCCGGCGAAGTCGGGCTGTACGTCCTTGTCGGTACCTTTCAGTACGGCCTTCTCGCGCTCCAACAGCTGGAGACCCATATAGGCCGCACCCAAATCTCCGCTGACGCATATCAAGTCGGTTTCCTTGGCGCCGTTGCGATAGACGGTTTTGCCTTTTTCACCTTCGCCGATACAGGTAATACTGATGGTGAGGCCTGTGTAGGACGAGCAGGTGTCACCACCCACGATGTCCACATTGTAGGCCTCGCAAGCCAGACGGATGCCGGCATACAGTTCCTCCATATCTTCCACACAGAAACGTTTGGATAATCCCAACGAAACGGTAATCTGTTTGGGAGTGCCGTTCATGGCATAAATGTCGGAGAAGTTGACCACGGCGGCCTTGTAGCCCAGGTGCTTCAGAGGCACATAGGTCAGGTCGAAGTGTACGCCTTCGAGCAGGAGGTCGGTCGTGATCAGCACTTCCTTGTCGGCAGGATAGGAGAGTACGGCGGCATCGTCGCCGATGCCGTAGCGGGTCGATTCGTTTTTAGGTTGGATACCTTCGGTCAGATGGTCTATGAGGCCAAACTCGCCGAGGGTAGCTATTTCTGTTCTCATCTTTACTTGTTTATAATATCAAATATCGTTTGTCTCAAGCACGGTTGATGAGTTCGCGCATGATTTCGGTCATGCGGGGTTGGGCGGCGTCGGCTGCCTTCTGAACCTCTTCGTGCGACACTTCTACAATCTTGCCCTCTACACCCAGGTCGGTGATGACTGATACGCCGAAGACCTTGATGCCGCAATGGTTGGCCACGATGACTTCGGGTACGGTGGACATGCCAACGGCGTCGGCGCCCAGGATGTGGAAGAGTTTGTATTCGGCAGACGTTTCGAACGTCGGACCCTGTGTGCCCAGGTAAACGCCGTGTTGCACCTTGATGCCTTTTTCGGCGGCAATGGCGTCGGCCTTGCGGATGAGTTCCTTGTCGTAGGCTTCGCTCATGTCTGGGAAGCGGGGACCGTAGGGGATGTTCTTGCCGCGCAGAGGATGTTCGGGGAAATAGTTGATGTGGTCGGTGATAATCATCAGGTCGCCGATTTCGAAGGTTGGGTTGGTGCCACCGCTGGCATTGGATACGAACAATGTCTTGATACCCAGTTCGCGCATGACACGGACGGGGAAGGTCACTTCCTTCATCGAATAGCCTTCATAGTAGTGGAAGCGGCCCTGCATGGCCATGATGTCCTTGTTGCCCAGCTTGCCGAAGATGAGCTTTCCGCTATGCCCTTCGACGGTCGAGACGGGAAAGTTGGGGATATCCTCGTACTTTATTTCATACTTCTCGGTGATTTCGCCGGCCAGGCTTCCCAAACCGGTGCCAAGGATAATAGCTGTTTCGGGTTGCGTGTGCATCTTACTTTTGAGGTAAGCTGCTGTTTCTTGAATTTTTTCTAACATAGCCAATAATGTTTTGGTTAAAGGATTCTTGTTGGTTCAATAGGATTTCCACTTCGATGGGGATGGCGTAAATGTAAGGCTTCAGGTCTTCGCTCAATGCTGGTTGGGCCTTGAGCCGTGCCGCGTCTTTCTCGGTTGTGATGATGAGACGCTGGCATCCCTCCATTTGTGAAAATTCTTTTTCGATGAGCCTCAGGTCTTTCTCGTTGAAGTCGTGATGGTCGGAGAAGGAGAACTGTCTGAGGCTTTTGGCGTAGAGTTTTACTTCTTCGACGAGCGGTTGTGGTGATGCGATGCCGGTGACGAGGAGTACATGCTCTTCACCGCTCAGTACTTTGGACAAGGGACGGTCGGCCATGGCTTGTGGAAATACGGCTACAGGCATGCCATAACGTATGCGTGTGAAGTAAAGTTGTTGGAAGGGATACAGGCTGAGCTGCTTCCCTGTGATATTGAAGTCAATCGGCTTGATGTCTTGCGGACACTTGGTGACGATGATTATCTGTGCACGGGTCTTGCCCGAGGCGGGTTCGCGCAACCGTCCTGCGGGCAGCAGGCTGTCTTCGGTGAACAGGCGGTTGTAGTCGGTCAGCAGAATGTTCAGGCCTGCCTGCACGTAGCGGTGCTGGAAGGCATCGTCCAGCAGAATGACGTCGGGGTGGGGATTGTCCAGCTCCAGCAGTTGGCTGATGCCATGGCGGCGGTCGGCATCGACCGCTATGTGTGCCTGAGGGAATTTTTCTTTCATCTGATAGGGTTCGTCGCCTATCTGGGTGGCATTGCTATGGGTGTCTGCCAGTATATAGCCTTTACTTTTACGCTTGTAGCCGCGGCTCAGTACGGCGACGTTCAGTCCTGCCTGTTGCAACAACCGTATCAGATACTCCGTGTGGGGCGTCTTGCCCGTACCGCCTACGGTCAGGTTCCCGATGCAGATGACAGGGATGTCAAAGCTCTTCGACTGGAGAATTTTCCAGTCGAAGAGCTTGTTGCGGAGCCACACTCCCCCTCCATAGATCCATGAGAGGGGGAGAAGCCAGCGGTGTATGGGGACGGTACGTTCTGTCATCTGTACAGGAGCGGTATTATTCTACATTCAGTTCGAAGGGCAGGCGTGCCTGGATGCGGTCGCGCTTGTCGAAGTTCTCCAGAATGCTGAACTGGCGGTAAAGTTCGCCAGCCTTGCCACTGAGGAAGCGCGACTTGAGGTAAGTGCCCGGATTGGTGTTCATCAGCATCTCGAGGAACGTCTGCTTGGCCGGATAGGATACGACGGTATAGGCATCGATGCCGGCTTTCTGGCAGGCAATCTCCAGGGCACGGTCCAATCCGCCCAGCTCGTCGACGAGGCCCAGTTCCTTGGCGGTGCTGCCCGTCCATACGCGGCCTTGGGCAATCTTGTCCAGCTCCTCCTTGGCAATACCGCGCCCTTCGGAGCAGCGGGTCAGGAAGAGGTCGTAACCTTGGTTCACCATCTTCTGCATCAGGGCCTTCTCACCCTCGTTCATGGGGCGGCCGGTAGCGCCGAAGTCGGCGTATGCGTTGGTCTTCACTACATCGAAGTCAAGACCTATCTTATCGGTCAGTCCCTTCACGTTGGGGTACATGCCGAAGATGCCGATGGAGCCTGTCAGGGTAGTGGGCTCGGCCACGATGGTGTCGGCATTGCACGACATATAGTATCCGCCCGAGGCGGCATATTCGCCCATGGAGACGATGACGGGCTTCTCTTTCTTCAGTTGGCTGACGGCATACCACAGCTGCTCGGAGCCGTAGGCACTTCCGCCGGGTGAGTTTACGCGGAGCACGACGGCCTTTACATCGTCATTCTCCTGCAGGCGGCGCAGGTCGCGGATGACCTTGGAAGGGATGATGGTAGGTTGGTCGCTGAACGATGAACTTTCGTAGTCGACGATTTCGCCGCTGGCGTAGTATACGGCCACGATGTTGCCGCTCTTGTCCTTCGGCTGGTTCTTGCGCACGTTCACCATGTCCTGCAATCCCAATACGGGCAGGTCGTCGTCCTTGTCGAGGCCGGCCAGGGGCTTCAGGTAGTCGCGTACGTCGTTCTTATATATTAAGGTGTCCACCAAGCCGCATTTCACGGCTTCTTCCGAAGGCTCGAACATGATCATGTTGTCGGCATACTGGTTGAGCTTGTCTACGCTGACGTTGCGTGACTCGGATACGGCCTTGGTCACAGCGCCCCATACGGAGTTGATGTAGGCCGTCACCTGTTCGCGGTTGGCAGGGCTCATTTCGGTGGCGATGAAGGGCTCTACGGCCGACTTGTAGGTACCCACCTTGAAAATCTGCATCTCGACACCTATCTTTTCGAGCAAGTCTTTGTAGAAGATGGGAGTCGAGGCGATGCCTCGCCATTCGAGCGAACCTTTGGGATTCATCAGCACCTTGTCGGCTACGCTGGCCAGGTAGTACAGGCTCTGCTGGTAGTTGTCGGCATAGGCTACGATGAACTTGCCGCTTTCCTTGAAGTCGAGCAGCGTGTTGCGTATCTCCTCGATGGCGGCATAGCCGGCGGTCAGGTAGCTGAGCTGCAGGTAGATACCTTTGATGTTTTCATTTTCCTTGGCCTTGCGGATGGAGGAGAGAATGTCGTCTAATCCATATACTTGATAATCGTCACTGAACAATGTCTCGTAAGGCATCGCCTCGTTTCTTTCTCTCAGTTCGCCTTTCAGCTCGAGCATCATGACGGAGTTGGAGCTTACTTGTGTTTCGGCTTCGGATGAGGCCAGGGCGCTGAACAGTATCAGCATGCCTCCAAAGAACAGCACGACGCAGGACAGGATGATACCCGTGACGGTCGCGAAGGTAAATTTGAAGAAATCTTTCATATTGGTAGTCTTGTTAATTGCTAACTTTATTAAGCTAACAAAGATAAATAATAAGGTTGATATTTGCTTTATCTGTCGCCAACTTTTTTGTTTTGTCACAAGAAAGTCTGTCTTTCCTCTGAAAATATCCCTTGCGTCAGGGCGATTTGCTTGTCTTGCAGGGGCGTCTGTGACTATTTGTGCGGAAAAGGCTGTTTTGTCAGGTGGAAAACGATGCTTTCTTCCTACGAACGCAATGCTTTATGATATGCGAAATAATGGAATAAAGTCGTATCTTTGCACCCGCAAAAAAGTGATAGCAGTGAATTTGATTATTGACATAGGGAATACGGTGGCCAAAATTGCCCTTTTTGAGGGGGCAGATTTGAAGGATGTGGTCTACAACTCCAACTTCACGCTGGAGGCGCTACCTGATGTCTGCCGCCGCTATCCCATCGAAAAGGCTATTGTGGCTACGGTTATCGACCTGACAGACGAGGCAGAAGCCCGTTTGGCTGAATTGCCCTGCCCCCTGTTGAGGCTGGGTGCTGATACCCCTCTCCCTGTGGAGAACCTTTATGAAACGCCCCGCACGTTGGGCTACGACCGTATGGCGGCTGTGGTGGGCGCTGCTGAGCGATTCCCTGGTAGGGATATTCTGGTAATAGATGCCGGCACGTGTATCACGTATGAATTTGTGGATGCGGCCGGCCGATATCATGGCGGAAATATTTCGCCCGGCCTACAGATGCGTTTCAGGGCTCTGAACCACTATACAGGGCGCCTTCCTCTTGTCGAGGCCGAGGGACGCTTGCTCCCGATGGGAAAGGATACAGAGACGGCCATCCGTGCAGGAGTGTTGAAGGGTATTGAATACGAAATGGCAGGCTACATCCGTGCAATGAAAGATAAATATCCTGAACTTTTGGTTTTTTTAACGGGGGGCGACGAATTTTCTTTTGATACAAACTTAAAAAGTATCATCTTTGCAGACAGATTTTTAGTGTTGAAAGGATTAAACCGAATATTGATATACAATAATGACGAGATATAAACAGACACTCTTGGCGCTTGTGCTCAGCTTGTTTTGCGGGGAAGTAATGGCCCAAAATAATACAAACTCACCTTATACAAGGTATGGATACGGGCATCTGGCAGACCAGGGGTCGAGTAATAGCAAGGCAATGGGCGGAGTGGCCTATGGCTTGCGTGACGGTACGCAGGTGAACTTTGCCAATCCGGCTTCCTATACGGCGGTTGATTCCTTGACATTTATTTTTGATGGAGCAGTTTCGTTGCAAAACACGAACTTCAGTGACGGTACGCTGAAACAGAATGCCAAAAATTCCAGCTTCGATTATATTACCATGCAGTTCAGATTGGCTCGCTGGTGTGGTATGAGCTTGGGTTTGATCCCTTTTTCGAATGTGGGTTATAGCATGGGAGAATATAGAGAAGATACTGAGAATTCTTCTAATTCCAGCTCTGTGACCTACTCTGGCGAAGGAGGCTTGCATCAGGCTTATGTCGGATTAGGATTTAAAATATTTAAAAATCTTTCTGTTGGTGCAAATATTTCGTATCTTTGGGGAGATATAGCACGGACTTCGTACCTGACATTTCCCTCGGATGCCAATAAGTTTCCTTATCAGAAAACGTTGGACGCTGTTTGGAAAAGCTATAAGCTCGATTTTGGCGTACAGTATACGCAAACCTGGGGAAAGAAGAATGCGTTGACATTTGGAGCCGTGTTCTCTCCCAAACACGATTTGGGAGGTAAGACCTCGATTAGCGAAGCGGTAGGTAATTCTACAACCGGAGCTACTTATACTTCGCGCGACAGTGTGGCAACTTATGGTATTCCGTTGTCTATCGGTGCTGGCTTGGCTTATGTATATGACAAACGTCTGACGGTGGGAGCCGACTTCCTGTTGCAGGAATGGAACAAAGTAAGCTATATGAACAATGCCGATGCGTTTTGTTCCAGAATGCGTATCGGAATAGGAGCTGAATACATCCCTAATCTGATAGGACGTAGCTACTTCGCTCATGTCAAATATCGTTTGGGAGCCTATTATTCGCTTCCTTACTATAAGATAGAAGGTGAACGTGCCGCAAAGGAATTTGGAGTATCTGCCGGTTTTGGTCTTCCGATACCGCGTACCCGCTCCGTGTTGAGCGTGACAGCACAGTATGCGAAGACCCACGGATCGAAAGTGACCTTTGTCGATGAAAATACATTGAGGCTTGTCGTCGGTGTGACATTCAACGAACGCTGGTTCTTCAAACGGAAAGTGGATTAAGGTATTTGGACATTGAAACATAACAACTAAAAATTTGAATACAATGAAAATTAAGACGCTTGTAGCTGTATTGCTCCTTGCTGGTGGAGCGACCGGCGCTTACGCACAAAATGACTGTAAAGCCAACAGTAGTATTTCTCACGAAGCTGCTAAGGCGAAGAACTGGAAAGATGCCTATGCTCCCTGTATGGAAGTGTTGAAGGATTGTCCTACACTGAGATTTTATACCTTTACGGATGCAGAAGATATTCTGGCTGGTTTGATGAAGCCTATCAAGGATCGTAATTCTGCTGAATATCAGAAATATTTCAATGAATTGATGGAAGTGCATGACTTGAAGATGAAGTACATGCCCGAATTTGCTTCCAAGGGTACCAAGCTGACTTACTCTGTAGCCGGTGCTTTGGGACGTAAGGCTATCGATTACTTGACTTATGCACCGAAACCCGATTTAAAGCAAGCTTATGGTTGGTTGAAAGAGTCTGTTGAAACAGACAAGGCTGAAACTTGGAGTCCTATCTTCTATTATTTCATGGACGCTTCTATGCGTATCGTGAAGGCTGACATTTCTCATACAGATCAGTTCTTCCAGGACTATCTGAACGTAGGTCAATATTTGAATGACGCATTGGCTGCTGAGACTGCTGCTGCCAAGAAAACCAACATCGAAAAGATGAAGGAAACAGTTGACGCTATCTTTATTAACAGTGGTGTGGCTGATTGTGAGTCTTTGCAAAATATTTATGGTCCTCAGGTAGAAGCTAATCAGAATGACTCTACTTTCCTGAAGAAAGCTATCAGTGTGCTTAAGATGATGAAGTGTACGGAAAGCGAAGCTTACTTCCAGGCTTCTTACTACATGTATAAGATTAATCCGACTGCTGATGCTGCTGTAGGTTGCGCTGCTCAGGCTTATAAGAAGGGTGATTATGAGACTGCTGTGAAGTACTTCGAAGAAGCTTTGTCTATGGAAACTGATAATGCCAAGAAAGCAGAAATGGCTTATGCTGCTGCTGGTGCTATGTTTGGTGCTAAGAAGTGGTCGCAGGTACGTAGCTATTGTTACAAAGCTCTCAGCTTCAACGAGAATTATGGTAATGCATACATTCTGTTGGCAACAGCTTATGGCTCAAATCCTCGCTGGAGTGATGAACCTGCCTTGAATAAGTGTACTTACTATGTAGTGCTCGATAAGCTGCAGAGAGCTAAATCTGTTGATCCTTCTGTAGCTGATCAGGCTAATGAACTGATTAGAACTTACTCTGCTCACGTGCCCGAAATCAAGGATCTCTTCATGTTGGGTTACAAAGCTGGAGACCGCATTACGGTTGAAGGTTGGATTGGCGAGAGCACAACCATCAGATAAAAATATATGTCTCTGAGACCTTTACAAGTCGTAGTACATAAGAATTTAAGCATAACCATTGCCTCAATGGCAATGGTTATGCTTCTTTTATTCTCTTCCTGTTCTGGACGTAAGAAAGAATTGGGCGAGGCTATTACCGAACGCGATTCTTTACCTGTGATGGATACTCGTGGAGTTACTACATTGGTGTCCGATTCAGGAGTTATACGCTACCGTGTAAATGCAGAAGAATGGAAGGTTTACGATCGTAAATCGCCTTCATATTGGGCTTTTGAAAAGGGAGTATATGTCGAGAAGTTCGATTCGTTGTTTCAGGTCGAAGCCAGTATCGAAGCGGATACAGCCTATTACTATGACAAGCAACGGTTATGGAAGTTGATAAGCAATGTACATATTCAAAACCTGAAGGGAGAGAAGTTTGATACCGAGTTGTTGTATTGGGATCAGAATAAGAAGAAAGTGTATTCAGATAAAGAGGTGCGCATTGAACAGCCTGACCAGATCATTTATGCTGTGGGGTTCGAGTCGGATGAACAGTTGTCCAAATATGTTTTCTTTAAGACAAACGGTATTTTTTATATAGACGAAGAAAGTGGGGAGGCTCCAGCCGACTCCTTGCAAACAGACTCTGTCAATTGATTTTCTATATATGGGGATATTGATATCTTTATTGGTTACGATGGCCTTCTCCGCTTTCTTTTCAGGGATGGAGATTGCTTATGTTTCTGTAGATAAGCTCCGCTTTGAGATGGATAAGAAGCCAGGAGTGACGACATCCATATTGTCTTATTTCTTCAGAAATCCCAATAACTTTATATCTACGATGCTGGTAGGCAACAATATCGCTCTGGTCATTTATGGTATTTTGATGGCACAGATTATAGAGGGATATCTGTTGGCTGGAATCATTGACAATCATTTTCTGCAGGTATTGATTCAGACTGTCATTTCTACGCTGATTATCCTTGTGACAGGAGAGTTTTTGCCTAAGAATCTTTTTAAGATCAATCCGAACTTGATGCTGCGTGTTTGTGCAGTTCCTCTGTTTGTGTGTTATGTCGTCCTTTTCCCTGTTTCTAAGTTTGCTTCGTGTTTGTCTTTCCTATGTTTGCGCATATTTGGAATACGAGTCAATAAAGAAGCTTCTGATAAAGCTTTTGGTAAAGTCGATTTGGATTATTTCGTTCAGTCGGGTATCGAGAATGCTGAAGACGAAAAGGAACTGGATACGGAGGTGAAAATCTTTCAGAATGCACTCGATTTTTCGAATGTCAAGATACGCGATTGTATTGTACCACGCACGGAGATTGTGGCTGTCGATATGGAGGATTCTCTTTCCCTCGAAGAACTCAATAATCTGTTTGTCGAGTCAGGACTGTCGAAAATTATTGTGTACAAAGGCAATATAGATAATGTCGTGGGATATATCCATTCTTCGGAGATGTTCCGCAATCCGACAGATTGGCGCAATAATGTGAAGGAAATTCCTATTGTACCCGAGACCATGCCAGCTCATAAGCTGATGAAAATTTTTATGCAGCAAAAGAAAACGTTGGCTGTGGTTGTCGATGAGTTTGGTGGAACTTCTGGCATCGTGTCGCTCGAAGATTTGGTGGAAGAAATTTTTGGAGATATTGAAGATGAACATGACAATACGTCTTATGTATGCAGGCAAATAGCCGAACATGAATATTTGTTGTCTGCCCGCCTTGAAATAGAAAAAGTAAATGAAACTTTTACACTTGATTTGCCTGAATCAGATGATTATTTGACAATCGGAGGTCTGATTCTGAATACTTATCAAAGCTTCCCCAAGTTGAATGAAGTGGTTGTTATCGGAAAGTTTCAGTTTAAAATCATCAAGGTTACAGCTACTAAAATAGAGCTAGTAAAGCTGAAAGTGGTCGAATAATTTTTATAAAGCGTAATTTTTCTTGGAATAAATAGATGTATATTAGCATTTTTTGTATCTTCGTGCGCTAAAAACTGTTTGGAGCGAGAAAAAGAATAATAAACAAATAAATCAATTAATAAAAAATGGCAACATTACAAAACATTCGGTCTAAAGGACCATTATTGGTGATTGCTGTGGGCTTGGCATTGTTTGCCTTCATTGCAGGTGATGCATGGAGGGTTTTGCAGCCGCATCAGTCACAAGATGTGGGTGAGGTGAATGGTGAAGTACTTTCAGCCCAAGATTATCAGTCTTTAGTTGAGGAATATGCAGAAGTGGTTAAATTTTCGAGTGGCAATAACTTGACAGATGACCAGATGAATCAGCTGCGAGACGAAGTTTGGAGAACTTATGTTAATAACAAACTGATAGAAGCTGAGGCTAAGAAATTAGGCTTGACAGTATCTAAGGAAGAAATAAAGTCTATTATTAATGAGGGTACTCATCCGCTTTTGGCTCAAACTCCTTTCCGCAATCCTCAGACAGGTGCTTTCGATAAGGATATGTTGATGAAATTCTTGGCTGACTATGCTAAGATGAACAAAAGTCAGATGCCTGCACAATACGCTGAATACTATGATTCTATGTACAAGCTGTGGTCGTTCATCGAGAAAACGCTCGTACAGACTCGCTTGCAGGAAAAGTATAGTACACTTATTGCAAAATCATTGCTTTCCAATCCTGTTGAGGCTCAATCTGCTTTCGATGGCCGAGTAAATCAGATGGATTTGCAGTTGGCTGCTATTCCTTATTCTACAATTGCTGATTCAACGGTGAAGGTTACAGATGCAGAGTTGAAAGCTGCTTATGATGAGAAGAAAGAACAGTATCGCCAATATGTAGAAACTCGTAATATCAAGTATATTGATGTACAGGTAACTGCTAGCGAAGAAGATAAGGCAGAATTGCGCAAGGAAATGGATGAATATACTGCCCAGCTTGCTGCTGCAACTTCTGATTATGCTTCACTGGTTCGCTCTACTGGTTCAGAGCAGCCTTATGTGGACTTGTATTATACCACAAGAGCTTTGCCTTCTGATGTTGTCGCACGTTTGGATTCTGTATCTGTAGGCGATGTGTTTGGCCCTTATTACAATGCTGCCGACAATACATTGAACTCATTCAAGAAATTGGCAAAAGCCGCTTTGCCTGACTCTATCCAATACCGTCAGATTCAGGTTGCAGCTGAAACTCCTGAGAAGACAAAGGCTTTGGCTGACAGTATTTATGGAGCCATTAAGGGTGGAGCTGATTTTGCAGAATTGGCTAAGAAGTATGGACAAACAGGTGAATCTGTTTGGATTACTTCTGCTAACTACGAAGGCGCTCAGGTGGATGGCGATAATTTGAAGTATATTACGGCTGTTGTAGATGCAGAGACAAACGAGTTGAAGAATATTGCTCTGGGACAAGGTAATGTTATTCTTCAGGTAACTGCCAAGAAAGCTGTTAAGGATAAATATAAAGTGGCTGTGGTTAAGCGTACGATTGAATTTAGCAAGGAAACTTATAGCAAGGCTTACAATGACTTCAGCCAATTCATTGCTTCCAATGGAACGCTGGAAGAACTTGTAGCCAATGCAGAAGATGCTGGCTATAGACTGCTTGACCGTACTGATCTTTACAGCGCTGAACACAACATTGGTGGTGTTCGTGGTACAAAGGAAGCCTTGAGATGGGTGTTCTCTGCGAAGCCGGGTGAAGTTTCTGGTTTGTATGAGTGTGGCGAAAGTGATCACATGATGGTCGTTGGATTGGTTGCTGTAAATCCTGAAGGCTATCGTCCCTTGTCTGCTGTACACAATGAACTGAGAATGCAGTTGGTACGTGACAAGAAGGCTGAGAAAATTATGGCTGATATGAAAGCTGCTAATGCTTCTTCGTTTGATCAGTATAAGAATATGTCTGGTGCAGTTTCTGACTCAGTGAAGCATGTGACATTTGATGCTCCGGCTTTCGTATCTGCATTGCGTAGCAGTGAGCCTTTGGTTAGCGCATATGTACCGGTAGGCGAAGTTAATCAATTGAGCGCTCCGATAAAGGGTAATGCAGGTGTCTTTGTTCTGCAGCCTTATGCGAAAGATAAACTTAATGAAACTTTCGAGCAGCAAGCTGAAGTAGACAAGTTGCAAAACATGTATACCAACTTGGTTGTGAGACAGTTTATCAACGATCTTTATCTGAAGGCAGAAGTCAAAGATGAGCGTTATCTGTTCTTTTGATAAATAATTTAGATTATAATATTGATGCAGGAGCTGTCCAAATCGCTTGGATGGCTCCTGTTGTTTTTATGCAACTTTATTTTTACCTTTGCATAGTTGAAACTTTAAGAAATATAGTATGCAAAAACGACCTCTTTTGGGAATGACTTTGTCCGAGTTGCAATCTGTCGTGAAAAATCTGGGGATGCCTTCTTTCTCTGCCAAACAGATTGCGTCTTGGTTGTATGACAAGAAAGTAGATTCTATTGATGAAATGACCAATCTTTCCTTAAAGCATCGTGAAATGTTAAAGGAAGGATACGAGGTTGGTGCATACTCTCCTGTAGACGCAATGCGTTCTTCAGATGGTACCGTGAAATATCTTTATCAGGTTGGAGAGGGGCATTACGTGGAAGCTGTTTATATACCAGATGATGATAGGGCAACTTTGTGTGTGTCTTCACAGGTTGGCTGTAAGATGAGTTGTAAGTTTTGTATGACAGGCAAGCAGGGCTTTTCGGCTAATCTGACAGCCAATCAGATCTTAAATCAGATTCATTCGTTGCCTGAAAGAGACAAGCTTACGAATGTAGTGATGATGGGAATGGGTGAACCACTGGATAATTTGGATGAAGTACTGAAGGCTCTTGAGATAATGACCGCTACTTATGGTTACGCTTGGAGTCCGAAGCGAGTGACGCTTTCTACTGTCGGATTGCGTAAAGGCCTGAAGCGTTTCATTGAAGAAAGCGATTGCCATTTGGCTGTGAGTCTTCATTCTCCGTTACCTTTGCAACGTAGAGAATTGATGCCGGCCGAGAAAGCTTTTTCTATTACAGAGATTGTAGATTTGTTACATGACTATGATTTTAGTAAACAACGCCGTTTGTCTTTTGAATACATTGTTTTCAAGGGCGTAAATGATACAGTTCCTTATGCAAAAGAACTGTTGAAGCTTCTGCGTGGTTTGGATTGTCGTGTGAACTTGATCCGATTCCATGCCATTCCAGGTGTCGACTTGGAGGGGGCGGATATGGACACGATGATTCGTTTTCGCGATTATTTAACATCGCATGGCTTGTTTACAACCATACGTGCTTCTCGTGGAGAAGATATATTTGCAGCTTGTGGAATGTTGTCTACTGCCAAACAGGAGGCGGAAAACAAGAATTAATATAAATTATTAACTTTGGCATGGCGGATAAAGGCATTCTTTGTAGTTTTGTGAAATTTAAAAAGGTGAAGATATGAAAAGGTTCTTGTATTACTTTAGTCTGTTTGTGGTATTGGCTGTGTTCTCATCTTGTGGTGGTAAGAAGAGCGGCAAGGGATTGTTGACTCCTACATCCAGTGGTCGAGCATATGAGATTTTGGTTGTGATAGACCAACAAATGTGGGAACGTCCTGCTGGTCGTGCTCTCTACGATGTACTTGATTCAGATGTACCTGGTTTACCTCAATCTGAGCGTTCTTTTAGAATTATGTATACCGATCCTGCTCATTACGACGCAACGCTAAAGTTGATTCGCAATATTATAGTGGTCGATGTACGTGACATCTATACTCAACCCAAGATGAAGTATAGTAAAGATGTATATGCTTCTCCACAGGCTATATTGACGATACAGGCGCCTGACGAGGAATCCTTTGCCCCCTATGTGGCAGAGCATCGACAGGCTATTATCGATTTCTTCACTCGTGCCGAGATGAACCGTCAGATCACTATACTGGAGACTAAGCACAATAATTTTGTATACAACGAGGTGAAAAAAATGTTTGATTGCGAAGTGTGGGTGCCAGGTGAACTGACTTCTCATAAATTAGGGGAAAATTTCCTTTGGGCAGGAACCAATACGGCAACAGGCGATCAGAACTTCGTGATCTATTCTTTCCCTTATCGCGATAAAGATACTTTTACGAAGGAATATTTTCTGGCCAAGCGCGATTCAGTGATGAAGGTTAATATTCCTGGGGCGCGCGAAGGTATGTATATGGCAACTGATACATTATTGACGGATGTAAAGCCTATTTCCGTTCAAGATGCTTATGCGCTTGAAGCACGTGGCTTATGGCGTATTAAGGGTGACTTTATGGGAGGGCCGTTTGTTTCCCATATGCGTTTGGATGAAAAGAATCAGCGTATTATTGTTTCTGAAATCTTTGTTTATTCACCAGATAAATTGAAACGAAATTTGGTTCGCCAGATGGAAGCGTCCCTTTATACATTACGTTTGCCTGCTAAAGAACAGAAAGCGGGAAACGGAAAGGATCTTCAGAATGAAAAGGCGTCCAATGATACAATTATTAACGAGAAGAAATAAGAATGGAAGATAATAAGATAAGAATCGGCATTACACAAGGCGATATCAACGGAGTTGGTTATGAGGTAATTTTGAAAACATTTGCAGAGCCTGCAATGTTGGAATTGTGTACCCCTATCGTATATGGTTCCCCAAAAGTTGCTGCTTACCATCGCAAGTCTCTTGATTTGCCGACTAATTTCAGTATCGTAGAGTCGGCAGAAGATGCAGCTCCAGATCGTTTAAGTATTGTCAACTGCAATGATGATGAAGTGAAAGTTGAGTTTGCCAATCCTACTTTTGAAGCAGGTCATGCCGCTTTAGCTGCTTTGGAGAAGGCTGTTGAAGAGTATAAAAAAGGGCTGATTGATGTGATTGTGACGGCTCCTATCAATAAACATACAATTCAGTCAAAAGACTTTCATTTCCCTGGTCATACTGAGTATATTGAACAAACACTTGGCGAGGGTGAGAAGGCGCTTATGATTTTGATGAAGAATGATTTGCGTGTGGCACTTGTTACAGGACATATCCCTGTGAGTAAAATCGCCTCAGTGTTAAATAAGGAATTGATAAAGGAAAAATTACGTATATTCCATCGCTCATTGAAATTGGACTTTGATATTGAGATACCTCGTATTGCTGTTCTTTCGCTTAATCCACACGCTGGTGATGAAGGCCTGTTGGGTACTGAAGAACAGGATATTATTATTCCTGCGATGAAAGAAGCTGGTGAAGAAGGTATTCTTTGTTTTGGTCCTTTCCCTGTCGATGGTTTTATGGGAGCAGGTGGATTTTCACATTTTGATGGTATATTAGCCATGTACCATGATCAAGGTTTGGCACCTTTTAAGGCACTTGCGATGGATGAAGGTGTGAACTTTACGGCTGGACTTCCTGTCGTGCGTACTTCGCCTGCACATGGTACTGCCTATGATATAGCGGGGAAAGGTGTTGCATCTGAAGATTCATTCCGTCAGGCTATTTATGTAGCGATTGATGTGTACCGTAATCGTCAGCGTGATCTGCAGGCTCGTTCCAATCCGCTTCGGAAATTGTATTATGAGAAGCGTGATGACAGTGACAAATTGAAGTTGGATTCAACAACAGAAGCGGAATTATAATATGGTGAAGGCAGAGATACAGCAAGTCAAGTTGCGTTTTGGCATCATTGGAAACAATGAAGCCTTGCTGCGAGGAATCGATGTTGCTATGCAAGTGGCACCGACAGACTTGTCTGTACTGATAACTGGAGAGAGTGGTGTCGGAAAGGAAAGTTTTCCGCAGATTATACATCAATATAGCCGTCGCAAGCATGGACAATATATTGCTGTAAACTGTGGTGCTATTCCTGAAGGGACTATTGATTCGGAATTGTTTGGGCATGAGAAAGGAGCCTTTACTGGAGCTATCAGTGAGCGTAAAGGTTATTTTGGTGAAGCAAATGGTGGTACTATCTTTTTGGACGAAGTAGGTGAATTACCTTTGCCTACCCAGGCGCGCCTGCTTCGCGTGCTCGAAAGTGGGGAATTCATAAAAGTGGGTTCTTCTAAGGTAGAGAAGACAGATGTTCGCATCGTGGCTGCTACCAATGTCAATTTGGTGCAGGCCATTGCCGAAGGGCGATTCCGTGAAGACTTGTATTATCGTTTGAACACAGTACCTATTCAGATACCGCCTTTGCGTGAACGGGGAGAAGACGTTGTTTTGCTTTTCCGTAAATTTGCTTCTGATTTTGCCGAGAAGTACCATATGCCTCCTCTACAACTGACTGAGGATGCACGCCAGATGTTGATGGCCTATACTTGGCCTGGTAATGTGCGACAGTTGAAGAATATTACAGAACAAATTTCTATTATTGAGGCTAATCGGGAAATTAATGCAGATATTTTGAAAAATTATTTGCCTGAGAATAATGCACAACGTTTGCCTGCTTTATTAGGAAATAAGGAAAGTAAAGGGTTTGGTAGTGAACGCGAGATTCTTTACCAGGTCTTATTTGATATGCGCCAGGATGTGACGGAGCTGAAAAAGCTTGTTCATGAGATTATGACTGAGCGGGCGGCTACAGGTGCGGGGAGTGGCATTAAATCGTCTTATTACACTTCTCCTTCTCAACCTCAGCTTGTGACACCTGCAACGGTTGAACCGAATGTGACTACCATTATTCATTCTGCTGTGCAACCTGCAACTCCGCTTTCATCTTCTGTGAATGATGATGATATTCAAGATACAGAAGAGTATGTAGAAGAATCGTTAGCTTTAGATGATGTAGAAAAGGATATGATCCGTAAGGCTCTTGAGAAGCACCATGGAAAACGGAAAAGTGCGGCTCAAGATTTGAACATATCCGAGCGTACTTTATATAGAAAAATAAAGGAATATGGGTTGGATTAAAAAGATTGGAATTATCGCTGTTTGTGCTTGTTTGGCTTTTATTGTGTATTCATGCCGCATTTCTTTGGGATTAGCTCCGATTAGTTCCATTGATTATACGAAAGTTAAGACAATTTCTATTTCCGATTTTCCTAATCGGGCAGAGTATGTATACGCACCTTTGGCAGTGGAATTTAATACGAAGCTGAAGGATATGTTTATACAGCAGACTCGTTTGCAGATTGTAAACTCTGGAGGTGATTTGGAAATTGATGGTGAAATTACTGGGTATAATCAATATAATGAGTCTGTAGATGCCAGTGGCTTTGCTTCGAAGGTGAAAGTTACGTTGACGGTGAATGTACGATATGTCAACAATACTAATCATGAAGAAGACTTTGAACAGCAGTTCTCAGCTTTCCAAACTTATGATTCAGGTCAGTTGTTGACTGATGTACAAGATAATCTGATAACGTTGATGGTTAAAGATATTACAGAACAGATCTTTAACGCAACGGTCGCTAATTGGTAAAAGATGACGGCTGTTCAGTTACAACAATGGATTCAGCATCCAGAAACTTTAAATCAGGATTCGTTGTATGAATTGCGAACATTAGTTGCGCGTTATCCTTATTTTCAGTCCGTTCGTTTGCTGTATTTAAAGAATTTATATTTGCTCCACGATGTGAGTTTTGGTGCAGAATTAAGAAAGGCTGTACTTTATGTTGCGGACAGGCGATCTTTGTTTTACCTTATTGAAGGTGAGAACTATAAATTAAATCGTAACGAACAATCTGTTTCTATCTTGGAGAAAGATGAACCTGGAATTGATCGTACTTTGTTTCTTATAGATGCTTTTCTTTCAAAAATGCCGGATGTACAATCTCAGTCGTCAGAGCTGGATTATACAATGGATTACACAGCTTATTTGCTACATGATGATAAAGCGGATGATGTTGTCGAGAATAAAATGCGGCCTTTACGTGGGCAGGACTTGATTGATGGTTTCTTGAACAAGATGAATGCGGATGAAAAGAACCTTCCGACTGAGCAAATGAATGCTGATAAATCTCAAATGGATAAAGATGTTTTGTTGGCAGATGTGTCGGAAGAAAGTACTTCACCTTTGATTTCAATGCCGATTTCTGTTAATGATGATCAAGCAGAGGGCGAAGAGGAAGAAAAGAGTGAAGATTGTGTGGTAGGAAGGGAGGATGATAGCTATTTTACTGAAACATTGGCTAAAATTTATATAAAACAGCACCGATATGAGAAGGCACTTGAAATAATTAAAAAGTTAAGCTTGAATTATCCAAAAAAAAATGCTTACTTTGCAGACCAAATCCGATTTTTGGAAAAATTGATTATTAACGCTAAATCAAAATAAGTAGAAATGTATTTATTATTAGTTATTTTAATGTTGCTTGCATCTGTGCTGATGTGCTTCATTGTTTTAATTCAAAATTCGAAAGGAGGCGGTTTGGCTTCCGGATTTTCTTCATCCAATCAGATTATGGGTGTACGCAAAACAACAGATTTCTTGGAAAAAGCTACATGGACATTGGCTGCCGTAATGGTTGTTCTTAGTATTGCTACTGCTTATGTGTTACCGTCTGCTACTGTACGTGAAGGTGATGTAATTATGGAGCAGGCACAACAACAGGAAGCAACCAATCCTTATAATATGCCTGTAGGTACAGCTGCTCCTCAGACGGAAGCTCCTGCGGCAAATGCTCCTGCAGACTCTGTAAATTGATATAAAATTATAATTTCTGAAATAGCGGGATTGCTGCATATTATTATGGAGCAATCTCGTTTTTTGTTTCTCATAAACAGTTGATATAATGAATTCTACTTCCCAAATTCATCAGACATTACGTGATTCGGCGGGTATACGCTGGATGGTTCTGTTGTTCTTGGCTTTTGCCATGTTCTGTTCCTATATCTTTATGGATATTTTGTCCCCCATTAAAGACTTGATGCAATCTACTTGCGGTTGGGACTCTACGGCTTTTGGAACGATGCAAGGTTCTGAAACCTTTTTGAATGTATTTGTCTTTTTCCTCATCTTTGCAGGTATTATCTTGGACAAGATGGGGGTACGTTTTACGGCTGTCCTTTCTGGAGCAGTGATGCTTGTGGGAGCTGTTATAAATTGGTATGCTGTAACCGAGAGTTTTCAAGGTAGTGGACTTGAGACTTGGTTCAACAATAATCTGAACTATATTCCTGGTTTTGATGAACTGGGCATTTCTCCGTTTTATGAGGGCATGCCTGCATCTGCCAAATTTGCGGCTGTAGGTTTTATGATATTTGGCTGTGGAGTTGAAATGGCTGGTATTACAGTGTCTCGTGGTATTGTCAAATGGTTTAAAGGACGTGAAATGGCTTTGGCTATGGGATCGGAGATGGCTCTTGCCCGTTTAGGAGTGGCTACCTGCATGATCTTTTCACCAATGTTTGCCAAATTGGGGGGAGTGATTGATGTTTCTCGTTCTGTTGCTTTTGGCGTAGTGTTGCTAATGATTGCATTGATAATGTTTATCGTCTATTTCTTTATGGATAAGAAATTGGATGCACAAACAGGTGAGGCCGAGGAAAAGGATGATCCGTTTAAGATAAGTGATTTGGGAAGTATTTTGTCAAGTAGCGGTTTTTGGCTGGTTGCTTTGTTGTGCGTATTGTATTATTCTGCTATTTTCCCTTTCCAGAAATATGCAGTTAATATGCTTCAATGTAATCTAGTATTTACAGAAGTACCGGCTGACTCTTTTTGGGCAACCAATACTGTAACTGTTATTCAATACTTGATTATGTTGGTTGTAGCTGCTGCTGCTTTTGCTAGTAATTTCTCTAAGCGCGCCTCCATGAAAAATGGTCTATTGGTTGTGGCAGGTGTAGCATTGGTTATTTTCTGTTATATGGGTTATATGCGTCAGAGTGCAGAGACTGTGTTTGCGGTATTTCCTTTGCTCGCTGTTGGTATTACGCCGATTCTTGGGAACTATGTTGATCATAAAGGGAAGGCTGCCAGTATGTTGGTGATTGGCTCTTTGTTGCTGATTTTCTGCCATTTGACGTTCGCATTTGTTTTGCCTACACTTAAGGAGAGTGCTGTTGGAGGAATTGTAGTTGCTTATCTCACTATTTTGGTTCTGGGAGCAAGTTTTTCTTTAGTTCCGGCATCTTTGTGGCCAAGTGTGCCTAAGTTGGTTGATGCAAAAATTATCGGTAGCGCATATGCTCTTATTTTTTGGATTCAGAATATTGGCCTCTGGTTATTTCCGTTGTTAATTGGTAAGGTTCTTGATAAAACCAATCCTCAGCTCGTGGCAGATTTACAGAATGGAGTGATTACGCCTGAGGAAGCAGCAGTTTCTTATGATTATACAGCTCCGCTTGTTATGCTTGCTTGTCTAGGTGTAGCTGCTTTGATTTTGGGTTTTGTTTTGAAGGTTGTAGATCGTAAGAAAGGGCTAGGCTTGGAAGCTCCTAATATCAAAGAATGATATTGTCGGATGTCGGAGAAGCAAGTAAAATATAATCTTTTGGATACAGTTCCTGCATGTGCAGAGAATGTTTGTACGGAATGGGAGGGTGAGTACGTGGTACTCATCCTTCCTCGTTTTCGTAAAGCGTGGATGCAACGTTGGTTATTGCCCAAGTCTTTGTCATCGCATGTGCGTATTCAACTTGAGGAACATGGAACGGCTGTATGGAGATTGATTGACGGGCAGCGCACTGTGCAGGAAATTATTGAACTGCTTGCGTCACATTTTGGTGGAGATGAGAGCTATCCTTCCCGTGTAGCTGCTTATTTTATGCAGCTACAAAAAGATGGACTTATTCATTTGAGGGCTTTGAGATGAAGATTGATTTAGTTTTCTTCTCTATCTACTTTTAATAAAGCTCCTGTATTGGTATCAAACAACACTTTGGTTGTGGATTTCTTGTTGAATAATACGGGAGCAAGATATTCTTGTGTACCAAATTGGGTTATAGGGAGTTCATTGTCGAACAGATTTTTACCTTGATAGGTCAGTATAACTTTTGCTCTTCCTGGTACATTGTAGATGATGCCTTCTAACTTCTTTTTCCCTTCGGTGGTCGAAAGGTTTGGGACATTCATGTTTTTAATGCTGATATAAATCGGTTCACCTGCTAAATTGTCATTGTCTACGACACCCAATTTACGTGAGAAACGTAGTGCTATCTCATCTTCTTTCTCTTGTGGTACAATACGGATGTTGAATATTTTTGTTTCTTTCTTTTCTTTACCAGCAAACATTTCTGTCATGGCTTGTTCTTGTAGGTTCAGGTTATCTAGCATGATTTTCAGTTGGTTGCCATCGGTTGGCATATTGTCTGCTTCACCTCGTACTAGAGCGTTCTTACTTTCGCGTATATTATAAATTTCTTTGGCGACTAGTTCGGCCATTTTGGCATTGGAGCTCGCCATCAGGATTTCTTCGGTCAAGAAACTACGCGCATCAACATCTTTGATTGTTTTTCCTTCTTTAGACTTATCTGGTGTATTTTCTTGCTTACCACTAAAAGGTAGATTGATAGAGCGTACGATGCCATTTTCTGTCAGTTCCATTAGGGGGGCTACGGTCTTGTCTTTCATCTTTACGAAATAGACATTGTCTTTGTCGGGTACTCCGACTACGCCTGTTTCTATTTTGTCGATTGTCCAATAGACTTCGGGTTCATCCGATACACCTGAAAGGCGCAGGTAACGGTCAGCATAACGACAGAATTCGCCAGGGGTGTATGTATGTTTAGTGGTATGTACCTTTATTTCAATTTCAGTCTGCGGGAGCATATAAGTGACTCCATAATCTTTGCCTTGTGTCACTCCCACGGTAACTTCTGTTTGTGCTGATGCCAAAAGGCTCATTGTGAGTACAGATGACAGTAAGAATATATTTTTCTTCATGCTTCTTTGGGTGTTAGTTAGTGTTTTCTTTAATTTAACAAAGATAGTTAAGTTATTTTTGCCGTGAATAGATTTTGCCATAATTAACAAAAGAACTGAGCCACGAATTGTGCAAAATTTGGTATTAGAGTTGTTATTCTAATTTGCACAATTCGTGGCTAGAGAGTTAATTAGGTGCTTCTTATGGTAGCTTCAAATTAACTTCGGCAATACCCACCCGGTCGTCGTTTAGTAAAATACGTAGGTCGCTGGCTGTCGTGCCGCGGAAGGTATAGGTATGCGGCTTGTTGTACTCGCTGACGGTACCCGAATAAACGGTCAGGAACTGGCCTCCACCACCCGAGAGCTGAATCTCGAAGTTGGCGGGCAGCTGGTTGTCGCGGCTGAAGGTCAGGGTCACTTCGTCCACTTTCGGGTTACCTTTCAGGGCAACGGTCAGGTAGTCGCCTTTGTTGCCCTGCCAGTAGGTTTCGGGCTTTCCGTCGAGCACGTTCAGCACACTTTCGGGGTTGGTGCTGGCGGTGACGGGACTTTCTTTCTTCTGTGCTTTCAGACAGGCGTTGCGTGTGGCATAGTCTTCCACGCGGAGCACAGCGGTTTGGCGGATGTCTTCGGACGAGGCGGCGGCCATGACGACGAATTCACCCGGCTCTACCACCCATTTCATGTCGGCGTTGAGCAGCTCCAACTGCTTGCGGTCGAGGTGGAAAGTGACTTGCTTCGTCTCACCCGGCTGGAGATGGACGCGCTCGAAGCCGGCTAGATTCTTTTCGTAAGTCGTGACGCTGCTTACCACGTCGCGCGTGTAGAGCTGTACCACTTCGTCGCCAGCCCGACTGCCGGTATTGGTCACGTTTAGGGTGACGGTGACCGTTTCGTTCGGGGTGATGACGGCAGGACTGATCTTGAGGTTGGAGTATTCAAAGGTGGTATAGCTCAAGCCGTAGCCGAAGGGATAGAGGGCGCCGTTAACACGCGACATGTTACCGTCGGGACCGGGATTCTTGCCGCCGTCCACTTGCGATGAAGGCTTGCAGGGGAAATTGAATGGTATTTGTCCCACACTTTTGGGGAAGGTAACGGTAAGCTTGCCGCCGGGATTGTAGTCGCCAAAGAGCACGTCGGCTACTGCCGTACCACCTTTGGAGCCAGGATACCAGGCTTCGACGATGGCGGGCACGAATTTGTCGGCCCAGTTGATGGAGAGAGGACGTCCGTTGATAAGTACCAGTACGACGGGCTTGCCAGTGGCCTGTACGGCCTGGAGCAGCTTCAGCTGGCGGCCGGGCAGGTCGAGACTACTGCGCGACTTGTTCTCGCCGCAGGTGCGCTGGCCGCCTCCCAGTACCACGACGGCCACGTCGGCACGTCGGGCGTTGGCTACGGCACGGTCTATTTCGGCCTGTTCGTCATCGGTCAGCGGATATTCTATCAGTTCACTTTCGGGCCAGTGGGCATCCACCAGGTCGCAACCCTTGGTGTAGAGCACTTCGGCCTTGTCTTCCACTTTGGCTTGGATGCCTTCGAGCACCGTCGTTACATCGACGGCCAGCGGGCCATAGTGGGTCAGCGCATAGCCTTCTTCGTCGGCATTGGGGCCGCAGACGGCAATGGTCTTAATGCGGTCGATGTCGAGGGGCAAAGTTTGCTTGTCGTTTTTCAGCAGGACAATGCTTTCGCGCGAAGCCTGCAGAGCCACATCTTCGTTTGTAGGATTCTCCACCTCTTCGTCGGCTCCGGCCAGGTCGGTCTGGTAGGGAGCATCAAAGAGGCCGACGAGGAACTTCACGCGCAGGATATCGCGTACGCGGTCGTTTATCAACTCTTCGCTCAGGCCGCCCTCCTTTACCAGTTCGCGGAGCGGCTCCACGAACGATTCGGGCGAGCGGAAGGTACAGCGCACGTTCAGCCCTGCCTCCACGCTCTGGCGCACGGCTTCCTTCATGTCCTTGGCCGTGCCGTGCTTGGTGTAGAGGTATTCGACGGCGTCGCTGTCCGACACGACATATCCCTTGAAGCCCATCTCGCCGCGCAGGCGGGTGGTGAGCCAGTAGAAACTGCCCTGGATGGGGATGCCGTTGTAGTCGTTGTACGAGCTCATCACACCCAGCAATCCTGCTTCTTGAATGACGCGTCGGAAGGGATAGACGTGTATCATCTCCACTTCGCGCGGCGACATTTGCGGGTCGACGCGCGCCATGCCTTCGCGGGCGCCCTTGTTATTACTGTAAGCCACGAAGTGCTTGGCCGTGGCGGCTACCTGATGGTCCTTCTGCAAGCTATGTACCATCTCGATGCCCAGTTCGGCCACAAGGTAAGGCGACTCGCCATACACTTCTTCATAGCGTCCCCAGCGCTGGTCGCGCCCCACGTCGAGGATGGGGGCATAGACATTGGTATAGCCCAGCATGCGGGCTTCGCGCCCCGTTATCTCGCCGATGCGGCGCACGAGGCTCCGGTTCCAGGTGTGTCCGATGCCCAGCTGGGTGGGGAAGTTGGTGGCGCGGTAGCTCTCCACGCCGCGGATGCCCTCGTTGGTGAAGTCTACGGGGATGCCCAGGCGTGTCTCTTCGACGAAGAAACGCTGCACTTCGTTCAAGGCCCAGGCGTGGCGCGAGGCCGGCCATACATTCTCGTTGTCCGAGGGCGGCAGACCCCACTGGTGGAAGCCGTTCAGGTGCTCGTCGATGGCGCCGATGCCGTCTTTCCACAACGCCTGTTTCCATTCGGGTGTGGGCAGGTCGTCCTTCAGCACGCGCTGGTAGCCGTAGAGGGTCACCATCTGACAGGTTTTCTCGTCGAGTGTCATCTGGCCGAGCAGGTCCTCGATGCGTGCGTCGATGGGGGCGTTGGGGTCTTCGTAGACATCCTTCACGCCGTTCTTGTTAAAATCAATCCAGCCCTTGCGGTACATTTCCGTCTTGGTAGGCTTATAGGTTTTCGGAGTTGTCTTGGTTGTCTGGGCATAGAGGATGGACAGGCATCCGCCGGCCAGCAGGGTCGTTACAATCAGTTTCTTCATGGATACTCAGATTTTTGTTTTTTGCAAAAGTAGACATTTTCAATTAATGTTTGATGGTAATATTGTCCGTTTCGGTGGATAATATTTTCCAAAAGGTACTTACTATGTTCGTTTCCGCTCTTTTTGTGGCATTGTCGGCTACGCATACCGCAATTTTTTTGAGCGAGGAGGCGGACAAATGAAAATAAGTTTCTATCTTTGTAGCCACGATTTCTATAAACCGTGCATCAAGACTCCGGGGTTGACTGGATTTGACAGCGGGTAGAAATGGTAGGTAAGCATGCAGTGGGTCGGTAATTTCCACTCTAATCTCAGTTATCAAACTTTTATCTGGCAACGAAAATTATGCTCTCGCTGCTTAATCGAAGTACAGTAGATTAGCTTTATTTCCGCCAAAGTGGTGGAAACGGGATGTCACTCAAAAGCTCTTGTTCCGAAGCGTTTGGTAAAGTGGCACAGCAAAATCGGGAATAGCTCAGGTCTTTCTCCGCGGCCTTTGCGAAGTTTTAGGAGATAAGGTGCAGGTTGGTGGCCCTGGTCTTGCCTGCATTCGAAAATCGAAGGCAGAGATAAGCATGTAGAAAGCTTATGATTTCCTCGTTTGGACGAGGGTTCGATTCCCTCCAGCTCCACTATATCGGAATTCTGATAGCAGGGCCTTTGAACTTGTAGTTGTTCAAAGGCCCTTTTGATGTTCTTTCGCAGCACAATCCGGACAAATACCTTTCAGTACATAGTTAATGCTGTGGAGGCTGAAGCCTTCAGGTAGCTTTACCATCGGCGTGGGAATGTTGGTAAAGCAGAAGGTTCGGTTGCACTTCTCACAATGGAAATGGGTGTGCAGGTCGTTCACTTCGCATGAGCATGATGAGCTGCATACGGCATATTTGAATGAACCTGTTCCGTCGTCGATGCTGTGAATGAGGTGGTGTGATAGGAAGAGGGTAAGGGTTCGAAATATGCTTGAACGATCCACAGTGTCGAGCCTGTCTTCCAGATCGGCCAGCGAAACAGACTGACCGGCTTGCATCATGGTTTTTAGTACCAGTAAGCGTATGGCGGTTGGTTGTATTTCGCGTTTGGCTAATAACTCCAGATAAGTATTTTCCTCCATATAATCTTTTATTTTATCAATTTCTGTATCCGCATGGCGTTAAGTACAGCCAGCAGAGCAACTCCTACATCAGCAAATACGGCTTCCCATAAGGTTGCCATTCCAGCTGCTCCCAGTACCAATACGGCTATCTTAACTCCCAATGCAAGCAGGATGTTCTGCCAGACAATGCGACGTGTTTGTCGTCCAGCTCGGATGGCGGTGGCGATGCGTGAGGGCTGGTCGGTTTGTATCACGACGTCGGCGGTTTCGATGGCAGCGTCGCTTCCCCATTCTCCCATGGCAATGCCTACGTGGCTCAAGGCCAGGGCAGGTGCGTCATTGATGCCGTCGCCGACAAAAGCTATGCGGCAAGTGTTGTCCTGCTTCAAGTTTTCTATATGTTTCACCTTGGCTTCGGGCAGTAAATCTCCGTAGGCCTGTTCAATACTTAGCTGCTGTGCAAAGGTAGTGACAATGGATTGTTTGTCACCCGAAAGTATCTGAATTTTTTTAATGTTCAACTCCTTTAGTTCGTTGATGGCCTGTCGGGCATCGGCTTTCAAGGTGTCGGTTAGGGTGAGATAGCCGATGTATTGGCCATTGACGGCACATGCTACGATTGTTCCTTTTACTTCATGCAAGGCTGAAGGATAGGCGATGCTTTCACGTTCCAGCAGGTGAATGTTTCCTACCAATACTGTTTGATTGTCAAGGGTGGCTTGTATGCCGCAACCTGCCATTTCTTCGACGTTCGATATGGACAATAGGCTGATACGATGAGTTTGGGCGTAGCGTATCAAACCTCCTGCCAATGGATGCGTGCTGTCCTGTTCTGCCGAGGCGGCTAACTGGATAAGGCGTTCTTCGCTGATACCAGGCTGAGGTACGCAAGTTTGCACATCGAATTCGCCTCGGGTAAGGGTGCCGGTTTTGTCGAACACAACGGTATTGATACGGCTGATAGCATCCAGATAGTTTCCTCCTTTGAACAAGATGCCTTGTCGTGACGCAGCTCCGATACCTCCAAAATAACTCAGCGGAATACTGACCACTAGTGCGCAGGGGCACGATACAACCAGAAAGACCAATGCACGGTAGAGCCAATCGCTGAACACATAATCGAAGGTACTGCCGCGTAGCGACCAGAGCCAAGGGATAAGGACGATAAGAACTGCCAGGGCGGTGACGACAGGCGTATAGACGCGGGCAAACTTGCGGATAAACAGTTCGGCGGGTGCTTTCCGCTCCGAGGCATCCTGTACCATACGTAGAATGCGCGACAAGGCACTGTCGGCAAAGGGTCGTGTGACATGGATCTGTACTGTCCGTTCTGTAGAAATCATACCGGCCAGCACTTCTTCATTTTTCTTTATATCGCGGGGTAGACTTTCACCAGTCAGGGCTGCCGTGTTGAAGTTGGCGTTCTCATTACATAAAGTTCCGTCGAGGGGAACACGTCCGCCTGCTTTGACTTCAATCACTTCTCCTATCTGTACTTCTTGTGGGGAGACCTCTATAGCCTGTCCGTTGCGGATGACAACAGCCTTTTCTGGACGGATATCGAGTAAAGCACGGATGTCTCGACGGGCTTTGTTTACTGCCTTGTCCTGAAAGTGTTCTCCTAACGAGTAGAAAAGCATTACCGCTACGCCTTCGGGGTATTCGCCGATGGCAAAAGCACCGATGGTTGCAATAAACATCAGGGTAAATTCGTTAAAGTATTCTCCTCGAGCCAGTTCTTTCCAAGCCTCCTTTAATACAGGGAGGGCTACAGGCAGGTAGGCAGCCAGATACCAGACGAGGGATATACCTTTCTGTTGAAACAGGGTAACTTCTGTGGCTTGTAATATGATACCTCCAATCAGTAATAGTCCTGATAACATCATCCGACCATATGCTTCTATAAAACCTTTTTGCCTGCAACAGGCGGTGTGCACGTGATTGTGCGAACAACATTGGCAACTCATCTTTTTTTTTGTATTGTTTTACCTGCTACAAAGGTAAGGTTTTGAGGATGCAACTTGGTTGCAAACTTGGTAAGATACAAAATAAATTTTATATTTGTCAAAAGATTTATAGAGCTGGTTGGTATAGCTTGAAGGTCCGTCCGTATTTTTGTGAACAATGTAGTTGATAGAGTTGTTTTGATTTGACAATCAAATATTTGTTATGAAACATTTTGTCCTTTTATTGTCTGTTATTAGTTTGCTGGTTGCTTGTGGCAGGCAGCGAGAGGCACAGGTTGTTGGCGATTCGGCAACCTTGGGGGAGAGAATGGAGGAGAAACATGATACATTATCGGCAAGGGAAGAAATAATTTTGCCTGAAGTGTCTTTGTTAAAGGCTTCGGATGTGATATTGACCAAAGAACTGCTTTACGACAAATATACTCTGGACGACGTTTATCCTTATAAAGACACGGTGCGTTCTTTCAAATGGGAGGTGATGCGTAAGTGTCTGGCTTATATTGAAAACATGCAGCAGGATTCTGTCCGCTGGGTTGTGTTGCAGAATTATCGAAATTTGAATAGTGAAGCTCCGCTGGTGCGTCGCTATGTACGTAATGCCTACCGTCGTGTAGCCGATACATTGGGTGTGGAGCGTTATCAATCTGTACCTCTTTATCTTTTGACTGATACGTTGACTCCCGAACGTTACGGGCGTGATGGCACCATCGCCTATCTGCAGGGGCGTGAAGGTAGCTTTTGCCGTATCCTGCCGGCTACGTTCGAAGAAGAATGGCTTGTACCTGAACGTTATCTGAAACCCTTGGCAGACACTACAGTTTTTCACCACGTCATCTTTGTCGATCGTCGTGACCAAAACATTGCTACGTTGGAGCGGACGGGCAGAGGAGAATGGAAGATACGCAGCATGAACCCTGCCACGACAGGTCGGCATGCGCCACCTTATGCGCAGGAAACTCCTCTTGGCATGTATCTCGTTCAGCAAAAGAAGACGCGTATGGTTTTCCTGAAAGATGGTTCGGCTGAGACGGGGGGATATGCTCCCTATGCCAGCCGTTTCACCAATGGTGCCTACATCCATGGAGTGCCGGTCAATGTGCCACGTACAGCCATGATAGAGTATAGTTGGTCGCTGGGCACTACGCCTCGTTCACACATGTGTGTACGCAATGCCACGTCTCATTCAAAATTCATTTTTGATTGGGCGCCTGTGGAGCAAGCGTTAGTGGTCGTCATTGAATAGAGGAAAGAGCATTTGTCACTTTTAACTATCTGTCTGACAGACGTTCGGACGAAATTCTGTAATTTTGCGCCCGAACGTTTTAGGATTTTCCAGAATGAAGTTACGATATATCCTTTTGTGTCTGTTATGGTTACTTCCGTGTACAATGTGGCGGGAGGAAGGCGGCGTATCTCAACGTCCGACAGCTTCTCTTGTTTCGGAAGCGGATGCCTGCCGCAGTCTTTACCACGACATGGAATTGGAAGGCGTAGTCAATTGGAAAGCCTTCCGACAAGCCGTAACAGGGTATCAGCGTATTGAAGGGCGTAAGCGCGACGTATTGACGCTGATAGATTTCTCTTTGCCTTCCACGGCCGAACGCTTTTTTGTGTTCGATATGGCTCGGCGCCGTTTACTTTTCTCTTCTGTTGTAGCCCATGGGAAAAATAGTGGTGAGAACTATGCCACTTCTTTTTCCAATGAATACGGCTCCTATAAAAGTTCCCTTGGCTTCTATCTTACCGGCTCCACTTATCAGGGGAGTAACGGCTATTCTCTCCTTCTTGACGGATTGGAGAAAGGTATCAATGACCGTGCTCGCGAGCGGGCTATCGTAGTACATGGTGCTGCCTATGCCGATCCTTCAGTGGCCAGTCGGGGTGGAAGGCTGGGACGCAGCTTCGGATGCCCTGCTTTGCCGCAGAAATTGTCACGCCCCATTATTGATGCGATCAAGGACGGAAGTGTGATGTATATTTATGCTCCCACGCCTGAATATCTGGCTCAAAGTACAGTGCTGAATGCGAGTGACCTGCCTGATGCTATTTGATATAAATCAATTCGTCTGCTTTCCTTTTTTTGCTAATTTTGCACCCGATTTCAGGAGAATATATACATGGCTAAGTCGGTGGAAATGACGGAGGGACGTACCCTGCCGCAAATTTTTTATTTTGCGTTGCCCCTGCTGATGGGCAATCTGTTGCAGCAGACCTATTCGATGGTCGATGCTGCTATTGTCGGAATATTCTTGGGCATCAATCCGTTGGCCGCGGTTGGCGCCAGTACTTCGATCGTTTTCTTGATTTTGGGATTCTGTAACGGCTGTTGCGGAGGCTTTGGCATCCCTGTGGCACAGAAGTTTGGTGCACGCGACTATGTCACCATGCGTCGTTATGTGGCAGTCAGCCTTAAGCTGACAGCTGTCATGTCCTTGTCGTTGGCGGTGATTACAGCCTTGCTTTGCGGCTGGATTTTACGTCTGATACGCACGCCTGAAAATATTTTTGATGATGCCTATTATTATTTGCTGGTCACCTTTATAGGCATTCCTTGTACTTTTTATTATAATCTTCTCTCCAGTGTCATTCGTGCATTGGGCGACAGCAAGACACCTTTCTGGTTTCTGTTGTTTTCTACCGTGCTGAATATCTTGCTCGACCTTTTCTGCATTCTTGTGTTGGGGTGGGGAGTAGCCGGTGCCGCTATTGCCACGCTGATAGCCCAGGGGGTGTCGGCAATCTTGTGTTACTTTTACATGATGCGCCATTTCGACATTCTTCGCACGACACCTGCCGAGCGACGTTTTGACGGTCGTCTGGCGCGTACCATGCTTTCTATCGGTGTACCTATGGGACTTCAGTTTTCTATTACTGCCATTGGCAGCATCATGCTTCAGAGTGCCAACAATGCGTTGGGTACCGCCTGTGTAGCCGCCTATTCGGCTGCCATCCGCATCAAGATGTTCTTTATGTGTCCCTTCGAAAGTCTGGGTATTGCCATGGCTACCTTTGCCGGCCAGAACTATGGTGCCGGCAAACCTGAGCGCATTTGGCTGGGCGTGAAGTCCAGTGCACTGATGATGATGATTTATTGGGCATTTACCTTCTGCGTGCTCATGCCGGGTTCGCGCATGTTTGTACGGCTCTTTGTGGATGCTTCCGAGGTGGAAATCTTGGCCGATGCCGTGTTGTTCCTTCATGCCGCCGTTTGTTTCTTTCCTGTGTTGGGATTGCTTTGCATCCTGCGCTACACCATCCAAGGATCTGGCTTCACCAATCTGGCCATGCTTTCGGGGGTGTCCGAAATGATAGCCCGTATTTTGGTCAGTGTCATTGCCGTGCCTGCCTGGGGGTACATTGCCGTTTGCTTCGGCGATCCGACGGCTTGGGTCTTTGCCGATGCTTTCCTCATTCCCGCTTTCATCTATGTTTATCGAAGGATGAAACGGACGGCTTTCACCGTTGTTTCTTGATTCGGGGCATTTCGAGGGGTCGAAACCCATTTTTGAAACGGAAAAGTACATTTCGAGGGGTCGAAACCCATTTTTTGAAACGGAAAAGTACATTTCGAGGGGTCGAAACCCATTTTTTGAAACGGAAAAGTACATTTCGAGGGGTCGAAATCCATTTTTTGAAACGGGAAAATGCATTTCGAGGGGTCGAAACCCATTTTTTGAAACGGGAATGTGTATTTCGAGGGGGAGAACCCATTTTTTGCATCGGATAAAGCAATGCTTTCGGATGAAGAAAGATGTAAACAGCTACTTGAGCAGCTGGAAAAGATAAATTGCCCAAGAATACGATTGATATCGTAAACTTGGGCAATTCTGCAAGTTTTATTTGGTGAGGGAATTATTTTACCCAGTTGCCTGTCATCCAGTTGCAAGCGGCTTTGATGTCGTCCAATGAAGCATAGCTCAGGTTGGCGTCTACCTTGTTGCCTTCAGCTGCAGCAAAGACATCGTTGGTATAGATACCTTTTTCGCTGTCTACATCGTTGGCGATAGTGGTGTTGATGATGCTGGAAGTACCATCGGTCAGCGCCGTTTCGGTTTCAGTGCTTTCTACGGTCAGCGCCTTGCCTTTACCACAGATTTGGGCGTTGTCCATCGTAACTTGGGTGCCGCGACGCAGGCGTACGCCTTGCTTGGAACCACCGTTGCCTACGAGGATGAGATTCTTCAGTGTAGGATGGGCGATGGGAGTAGCGCTGTAGTTGTTTTCGTTGTTGTCGGCCTCGATCAGGCAGTCACAGTCGTAGCCCAGAGTAGCTTCTGCTTCCTGATAAGCCACGAGGTCGGTAGCCGTACCGTTCCATCCTTCCGTCCAGTCGAATGAGTCGTCGCTACAGCTGATGACTACCATGTTGCTGATGTTGACCGATCCGCCGAAGAATTCGAAACCGTCGTCCGATCCTTTGTAGGCTACACAGTGGTCTACTGTTGTTCCGTTGCCTACGCCATAGAAGCTGATGCCGTTGGCTTCGTGTTCTTCATCGAAAGCATAACCTGTGTACTCCAGGCGTACGTATTGCAGCGTGCCTGAGTTGTCCTTGTCGTCGTTGCCTCCATATTCGGCACCGCCGATTTCAGAGCTTCCCTTACCGCCTTCGGCATTGGTGTGGGCACGTCCGCAGATGTGGATACCGCCCCAAGCGCCTGCTTCTTCTTTTTCGGATGTCATTACGATAGGAGCGTCTGCCGTACCTTTGGCATTGATTTTAGCTCCCTGTTTAACGAGTATATAGTCTACGTTGTCGTCATAGACAGAAATGATTTTTACACCCGGTTCGATGTTCAGTGTAGCGCCTTCTTCTACGGTATAGGCGCCGCTCAGTTTATAAGTGTTGCCAGATTTCAGGGTAACGTCTTCGGTGACAGTGCCGCTCAGGGTTGTGCCGTCGGCAATACCGTTGTTGTCACCGTTGTTGGTTGTTTCGTCGTCGCTACATGCGGCAAAGAGTGTCATACCGGCCAAAAGGGCCATTGAAAACAATTTTCTGTTCATAATTTAAAGTTTTAAGTTATAGAGTAATGTATGATTTTGTCTTGAATGTGATTAGAAATTATAGCTGATGCCTACTTCGAAGGCTGTGCCTTCCTTAAAGCGTTCCACTTCCACATATTCGCCTGTCTTGGGAACTTCCTGCTTGAAGACGATGGCACGGTTCAGCAGGTCGCTGACCTGGAGGCGGGCACTGAGGTGGCGGTTGAAGCTGTAGCTGGCATTGAAGTTCAGCGTATGGACAGCCATCTGGTCGATGTCGCCCAGCTGTGACACGCCGACGGCATGGATGCGCTTGCCCTGCAGGTTGTAGAGGAGCGACAGGTTGAGCTGGCGGTCTTCATCGAAGCGGGGCGAGTAGGTGAGGTCGGCATTCAGTAGGATGGGCGAGGCGCCTTGCAGCGAACGGTCCTTGTTGGTGTAGGCACCACCTTCGGGCAGTTTCACGTTGGTATACATATAGGAGACGTTGGCACCCAGGCGCAGGTCGCGCACCAGCTGTTTGCGGAATTCGAGCTCCACGCCCGTCGCCATGCCCTGGTCGGCATTCTGGAAGGAGTGCATGGTAGCTCCGCCCTGCAGCTTCTGGATACGTTCGATGGGGTTGTCGAGGAACTTGTAGTAAACCGTTGCTGAGAGCATGTCGCCGTTCTGGCCGAAGCGTTCGTAGCGCAGGTCGAAGTTATAGTTGTAGCCGTTCTGCAGCTCCTCGTTACCGCGGATCTGTGCCGAACCGTAGGATTCCTGATAAAGGAAGGGGGCCATCTCGATGAACGAGGGGCGCGTCACGGTACGCGAGAGCGACATACGCAGGTTGTTCCGCTCGTTCATGGTGTATTTCAGATTGACGGTGGGGAAGAAGTCGTTCTTGTTCAGGTCGCGGCGACGCTGATACTTCTGGTCGCCTTCGATGGCGTATTCCACCCATTGCTTGGTCATTTCGTAGCGCAGGCCGACGTTGACGAGCAGGGAGCTGAGCGGATAGAAGTCCGTCTGGATGTAGCCTGCATAGATGTCCATACCGGCGCGGTAGGTGTCGTGGGGCTGCATCTTGCGTTCGATGACGATGCTGCCGTTCTCTACATTCTCCTGATTGAGGAAACCGTCGGTGTCGTAGATGTTGTCGATGGTGGGGTTCAGCTTGTTCACGTTGTAATAGAAACGGGTACCCATGTAGTCGCGGTCCTTGTTCTTGTAGGCCACACCCATCTTGACAAAGTTCTGTTCTGTCCAGTTGTATTTCAGGTCGAGGTTGCCCACCCATTCCTCTTCGTTCAGTTCGCCGAAGTAGCGCATGGTTTCCTGGCGGTTCAGCTTGAAGAGTTGCAGGTTGCCGTCATCGTCCTTGGTGAACATCACCTGGCGGCGGTCGGGCTCTTCGCTACCTGTTTTTCCATAGGAGCCTGCCCAGTTAAGTTCCCATTGGCTGCCCAGTTCATGGTGTCCGTTCAGCTGGTGGTTCTGGAGGGTATAGATGTGGGTGATGTCGTTGCTTCCCCACAGATTATGCCCTTCGGCGTCCACGCCTTCGCGGCTCTGATAGGAGTCGCTGGCATTGCGGGCATAGAAGAAGGTATAGCCGATGCGGTCGTGCTGGCGCAGGGTGTAGCCCACGGAGGCCAGGGCGGCCATTTTCAATATAGAGGTGTATTCGTTGTAGGTGAAGTCGTTCTGTACGTTGCCTGTGGCTTCGAGTGTCTTGTAGAAGGCGTCGTTCATGCGCTGCGTCTCGTTGCTGAGGCTGAAAGAACCCAGCACACTCAAGGTCTGTTCGCCTACGGCGAAGTTGCGTCCGAAGCCCAGGTTACCGCCGAATTCGGGCAGGGCTATACGTCGGTCCACATCAAAAGTGGTATGGAAGATGTTGTGTTGTGTTACATATTCGTCGAAGTCTAGCAGCGGCATGTCGTAGATTTTTTCGTCGAGCGAGGGCGTCTTGAAGAGCGTCCTGTCGCGGTCCATCTGGTAGAAGTCGCGTCCCAGGGTATTGAACCGTCCGCCTACGTTGAAGCTGACGTTCAGGAACTGGTCTGTCACGTTTTCCTTGGTGCTGATGTCGATGTGCGCTCCGCTATAGTCGGCAAAAGCGCTGGCATCATAGACTTTGCTGACGGTGATGTTCTGCACCGTACTCGAGGGGAAGAGATCGAGCGGGATGAGCTTGTTGTCGGGGTTGGGTGAGGCGATGGGCAGTCCGTTCAGTGTGGTGGAGCTGTAGCGGTCGCCCAGTCCGCGCACGATGAGCTGGCCCGACTCGGCGATGGAGATACCCGTAATCTGCTTCACGCCTTCCTGTACGTTGCCGATGCCTTTGAGGCTCATTTCCTTGGCGCCCAGGTTTTCGATGGCTAGCGTGGCCTTCTGTCGCTCGACCTGCAGGGCGCGTTCGCCTTCCAGGTTCTTTTTGGCCACGACAGACACCTCGCCCAAGGTCTGCGCATCGGTTTCCATCTCGAAGTTCAGCACCGTTTCGCCGCTTACCTTTACCTGGCTGGCGTTGATATCTACATAGCCCACGTAACGCACCACGAGGTCGTACACTCCGTCGGGCACTTGGAGTGTATAGCATCCGTCAATGTCTGCCACGGCGCCTTGGGTGTTTCCGGCCACCTGCACAGTGGCTCCGGTCAGCGGTTCTTTCGTCTGTTTATCCGTTATGGTTCCCTTCACGGTGCCTGCCAGGGCGGTCATGGCCGTCAGGGTGAGGAATAAAATAAGGAAGAGGATTTTTCCTAAATCTGCTTTCATACTCATCTTTTATGCGTTTCTTTTTTCCGCTGCAAAGATGAGGAGACGGAGTTACATGCTTGTTACGCGGCGGGTACATGTCTGTTTCGGAAACGTTACGCGGGTGTTACATTCCGCTTCGGGGCATTTCGCGCCCGCGAAATCCCTTCCTGGAACCGGAAAATGCGTTTCGCGTCCGTGAAATCCGTTTCTGAAACGGAAAAATGCGTTTCGCACCCGCGAAATCCGTTTTCTGAAACGGAAAAATGCGTTTCGCGCCTGCGAAATCCGTTTTCTGAAACCGGAAAATACGTTTCGCGCCCGCGACCCCCGTTTCCCGAAGCCGGAAAGTGGATTTCGCGGGCGCGAAGCCGTGTGTCGGTCGGCGCGGCCTTTACATCCCGAAGGCGTAGCGGCCGATGGACTCGTAGGATGCGCTGACGATGCTCAGCACCGTGATGCCCAGCGTACAGATAAGCAGGGCGGCGCGCGTGTAGTTGTCGCTGCGGAAGGCGGCGATAGGTTCGTCGCTGCGATTGATGTACATTGCCTTCACCACGCGCAGGTAGTAGTAGAGCGAGATGACCGTGTTGGCCAGGGCGATGAACACCAGCAGGTGGAAGCCGCTGTGGAAGGCTGCTGCGAAGATAAAGAACTTCGAGAAGAAGCCTGCAAACGGCGGAATACCTGCCAGCGAGAACAGGCAGAGCGTCATGAGGAACGCCAGGCGCGGGTTGGTCGTGTAGAGGCCGTTGTATTCCGTCAGCGTGAATTTGTGTGCGCGCAGGGCCACGATGGTGATGACGGCAAACACGCCCAGGTTGGCGAAGAGGTAGATCAGAATGTAGTAAACCAGTGCTGTCATACCCTGTGCGCTGCCGGCGATGACGCCCAGCATGATGTAGCCCGCCTGCGAGATACTCGAAAAGGCCATCAGTCGCTTCAGGTTCTCCTGACGCAGAGCGAAAAGATTGGCCAGCGTGATGGAGGCAATGATGATCCAATAGAGGAGCGTTTGCCACTGCTCAACCATCGGTGCGAACACCTTGACCAGCATGGCCATCAGCACGAAAGCGGCCGAGCCTTTGGAAATGACACTCAGATAGGCCGTCACCGTCGAAGGAGCACCTTCGTAGACATCGGCTGTCCAGAGGTGGAAGGGCACAAGTGAGATCTTGAATCCCATACCTGACAGGAAGAACACAAAGGCCATTATTTGCAGGGCACTGCCGTCCAGATGAGCAGGAATGTCTGCAAAATAAAGTGTACCCACTGTACCATAGATAAGCGAGATGCCGTAGAGCAGCAGGCCGCTGGAGAACAGTGCCATCAGGATGTATTTGGCGCCAGCCTCGGCCGAATGGTGGCGGTACTTGTCGAAAGCCACCAGCGCGGCCATCGGCACGCTGGCCGTCTCCAGGCCGATGAAGAACATCAGGAAGTGGCCGGCGGAAATCATCAGATACATGCCCAGCAACGTGGAGAGGGTGAGGAAGTAGAACTCACCTTGCTTGTGGCACGTGTCGGGGCGACGCATCCATTCGTGTGCCATCAGGAAGACAATCAAGGTGCCGATGCTCAGGATGGACTTCACGATGTGCTGGATGGGCGAATTGTAGTACATACCGCCGAAAGCTTCGGCTACGGGACCGGGCACGATGGTTACCAGCGTATGTAGGGCCATGAGAACCACGGGCAGCATAGTATTCAGCACGGGCCGTCCGTCACGCTTGTGTGCGTCGGGACTCATGAACAGGTCGGCTATGAAGAGGATGAGGATGACAGCTATCAGCGACAGCTCTTCTTTCATCACGAGAAATTGACTATAATCCATTTTGCTAATTGAGAATTGAAAATTGACAATTGATAAATTTCCATTATCCATTAATAAAGTTTACGATGGGCAGCACGCTGTCGCCTATCATTCCGCTGATCCACCACGGAGCCATACCCAAGGCAGCTACGCAGACGATGAGGATGATAACCGCCGTGCGTTCGTCCCATGTGGCGTCGGTCAGCGTCAGGTGATGCTCATTGGTACAGGTACCGTAAAGTATCTTGCCCACTAGACGCAGGATGTAGACTGCCGTGATGACAATACTGCAGCAGGCGATCACGGTCCACGTGCGGTGGAATACGTCGGCATGCTGGAAAGCACCGTTGAAGATGGTCATCTCGGCCACGAAGCCGCTCAAGCCCGGCAGACCCAGGTTGGCCAGACCGGCAATGACATAGCAGACGGAGAGGAACGGCATAATCTTCATCAGGCCCGACAGCTCGCGGATGTCGCGGGTGTGCGTCCGTCCGTAAATCATACCGATGAGGGCAAAGAAGAGGGCCGTCATCAGACCGTGGCTCAACATCTGGAGCACGGCACCCGTGCAGGCCGTCTGGTTCATCATCAGGATGGCGAAGAGCACCAGGCCGCAGTGGCTCACCGAGGAGTAGGCGTTGATGTATTTCAAGTCAGTCTGTACGCAGGCCGAGAAGGCACCATAGACAACCGAAATGCCTGTCAGTACCAGGAAGATCCAGCCCAGCTCATTGGCAGCTTCGGGCATCAGATACATGGCGATGCGGAAGCAACCGTAGCCTCCCAGCTTCATCAGCACGCCCGCGTGGAGCATGGACACCGCCGTCGGCGCCGAAGCATGACCGTCGGGGCTCCACGTATGGAAGGGGAACAGGGCGCCCAGCACACCGAAGCCCAAGAAGGTGAGTGGGAACCAGATGCGCTGTTGTTCAACAGGTATGTTGTGCAGGGCGGCTATTTCGGTGAGGTTCATCGTGGTGGCGCCGCTACCGTAGTAGATGCCCAGGATGCCTATCAGCAGGAAGGCCGAACCGCCCATCAGCATCAGCGTCAGCTTCATGGCGGAGTATTCCTTGCGGCCCGAACCCCATACGCCGATGAGCAGATACATCGGTATCAGGGCCACTTCATAGAACATGAACATGGTGAACAGGTCGATGGAAATAAAGAAGCCGAACACGCCCAAAGACAGGAACGTGAACCACAGGAAATATTCCTTGGTGAGCGGCTGCAGTCGCCATGAGGCGAAGGTGCCTGTAAAGACAATGATAGCCGAAAGCAGCAGCATGGCTACGGATATGCCGTCTACTCCTACCGAATAATGGATGTTGAGGGCAGGATACCAGGCCACGTCGGCGCAGAAAAGCATTTCGTTGGTAGCTCCTCCGGCACGGGCGTTGAGATACATCACGGTGAGCACACCTGCCAGCACGAGCAGGGCCGAAGCTCCCGTCACCATCACGGCGCGTATCTGGCCGATGCCGCGTGCCAGCCACAGGCCGAGAAGCATCAGCAGGGGAATCAGAACAAATAAGGATAAGAAGTTCATTTTATTTAATGGATAATTGAAAATTGAAAATTGAAAATGAAAAGTTGAAATCTCCCTTCTCCATTTTCCATTATATAATTAAAATAAGTATCAGGGCCAGTGTTCCCAGCAGGAAGACCAAAGCATATTGCTGGATGCGTCCGCTTTGCAGGCCGCGTATCTCGTCGCTGGTCGCTTCGGCACCCCATGCCAGGAAGTTGAAGAACCCGTCCACCACGTGGCGGTCCCACCAGGCGATGGGGCGGCTGATGCATCCGAAGATGATCTTGTGCGTGATGAACTGATAAATTTCGTCAATGTAGAAGCGGTGGTAGGCAGCTGTCCACAGGCCACGGAAGCGACGTTGCAGGGCGTCGGCCAAAGGCTGGCGCTCATACAGGTACATCGGAGTGGCAATCGCAATGGCCAAGGCAGCCACGGCGATGCTTGTGCTGGCCACGCTTTTGTCAATGTGGATGTCGTAGGCCAGTCCGTTTGACGAAACTAGGTGTCCGAAAGGAATGAAACCAGCCACAAGGGTAATGGCAGCCAGTACCATCAGCGGGAAAGTCATGCTCAACGGACTTTCGTGCGGTGTATGTTCAGCATGAAGTTCCTTGTTCTCTTTACCCCAGAAGATGCCGAAGTAAAGACGGAACATATAGAATGCCGTCATGGCGGCGATAATCGTCATAATCCATCCCATGGCAGGGCTGAACTGGAAGCAGGCTGTCAGAATCTCGTCCTTCGAGAAGAAGCCCGAGAACGGCGGGATGCCCGCAATGGCCAGACAGGCGATGAGGAATGTCCAGTGGGTGATGGGCATATACTTGCGCAGACCTCCCATGGCTGACATCTCGTTGCTGTGGACGGCATGGATGATGCTGCCCGCGCCGAGGAAGAGCAGGGCCTTGAACATGGCGTGGGTGAAGAGGTGGAACATGCTGGCCATGTAGCCCAACCCACCTTCGTGAGGGTCGGCCGACGTACATACGCCGAGGGCCACCATCATGAAGCCGATCTGCGAAATGGTGGAGAAGGCCAGCACACGCTTGATGTCGCTCTGCACGCAGGCTACCGATGCCGCATAGAAAGCGGTGAAGGCACCCACGTAGGCCACGATGTGAAGCGTCTCGGGCGCATAGGCGATGAACAGCGGGAACATGCGGGCCACCAGATAGACACCCGCTACCACCATCGTAGCGGCATGGATGAGGGCACTGACAGGCGTCGGACCCTCCATGGCGTCGGGCAGCCAGATGTGCAGGGGGAACATGGCACTCTTGCCTGCACCGCCGATGAACATCAGCCCCAAGGCCAGCGGAAGCATGGCACCACCTTTGGCCAAAGCCATCTCAGTGGGGGTGAATGTATAGGTGCCTGCATAGTAACCATACACCAGGATACCGATGAGGAAGCCCAGGTCGGCGAAGCGCGTCACGATGAACGCTTTCTTCGAAGCGGCGATGGCGGCAGGTTTGGTATAATAGAATCCGATGAGCAGATAGGACGATACACCCACCAGCTCCCAGAAGAGGTACATCTGGAAGATGTTCGTGGCTACCACCAGGCCCAGCATGGACATGGTGAAGAGCGACAGAAAGGCATAGTAGCGTTGGAAACCCCGCTCACCCTTCATGTAGCCGAAGGAGTAGATGTGTACCATCAGGCTGACGGTCGAGATGACGATGAGCATCACTACCGAGATGGGGTCGAGCAGGATACCCATGTCAATGCTCAGGTTCTCGCTGAAAGGCAGCCAGTGGAAGTTGTAGGGCATTAGCGTAGCATACGTCCCGTCGGCCAGTCGCGGCGCGCTGAAGTAGCTCCAGGCCGTCAGATAGGAGAGTACGGCCACCGCGCCCAGCACTACGGTACCGATGAGGCCCGCCGTGCGGTGTGTCATCCATTTGCCCCCAATCCCCAGCGTGAGGAAAGAGAGGAACGGAAGGAGAAGAATAAGAATTGTATATTCCATAATAATGGATAATTTAAAATTGAAAATTAAAACCTAATACCTAAAAACCTAAACCATCAGAATCACCACTTCATTTCATCCAGATTGTTCACCTGAATGCTTCGGATGTTGCGGTAGATGTTGATCATGATGGCAATGGCGATAGCTGTTTCCGCAGCCGAGATGGCGATGGAGAACAGGGCGAAGAAATAACCTTCAAGGCTTCCCGGAAAAAGAAAGCGGTTGAACACGGCAAAGTTGATGTCTGTAGCGTTCAGTATCAGCTCGATGGAAATCAATATGGCCAGTGTGTTGCGGCGGGTGAAGAATCCGTAGATACCCGCAAAGAACATGATGGCCGACACGATCAGGTAATATTCTATGTGTATCATAAGTCGTAATCTTTTTATGTTGTTATCTCTTTCGTGCAATGAGCAGCCCGCCCACGATGCAAGCCAGTAACAAGAGACTGACAGCTTCAAAAGGTAGCAGGTACCCATATTTGTCGCTGCTGAACATTTGTTGGCCGATAGTGCTGAAACTGATTTCTATTGGTTTCAGATCGGTTGTGGCCAGAAACTTGTGTTTCAGGGTGATGAAGAGCACGATGGCGGCTCCCGCAACGGTGGTGCCCAATCCGGCCAGGAACTTGCTCCGCTTCAGCTTGACGGCTTTGTCGCCCTCGCCGCTGGTGAGCAGGATGGAGAAGACGTAGAGCACGACGATGCCGCCCGCATATACCATGATCTGCACGGAACCCAGGAAGGTATATCCCAGAAGGAAATAGATGCCGGCCGTACCGAAGAGCACGAACAGCAGATAGGTGGCCGAACGCACCATGCGTGTGGTGGTCACCGTCAGCAGGGAGAAGACGGTGATGAAGGCCGCCAGAAAGTAAAATATGACTGTTTCAAGAGTTATTTCCATTTCTTCTTAATCATTAGTGGTTAGTTTTTTCTTCTCTTCCACATGGCTGCCCGGGTGGTTGAGGGTGAGGATGAGTTTCGAGCGGTCGAACACGGCATGTTCGAACTGCTGGTCGAAGGTGATGGCGCCGTGTGGGCAGGCGTTGACGCAGAGCTGGCAGAACATGCACGAACCGAGGTTGTACTCATACTTGGCAAGTATTTTTTTCTTCTTGCCGTCCTCTGTCTCGACGGTTTCGCTTGTCACGCGGATGGTGCCGTTGGGGCAGGCCATCTGGCACAGGCCGCAGGCCACGCAGCGGTGCTCGTTCTGCTCGTTGTGGGGCATGACGAGGGTGCCGCGGAAGCGGTCGAACATCTTCAGCTCCTTGCGGTTTTCGGGGTATTGCTCCGTTACCTTGGGCGTGAAGAACTCACGCATGGTGGTCTTCAGGCCGATGGACAAGCTCTTGATGCCCTTGAAGAAGCTGCTGAAATAAGTGTTGTTATTTTCCATTATTGCTGAATGATAATTTTTTTTATACCTGATACCTGGTTATCTTTAGAAGTGCAGCCCGTAAGCCACGAGTACGCTCATGAGCAGCAGGTTGAGCATGGAGAGGGGGATGAGGTATTTCCACTCCAGCGTCAGTATCTGGTCGATGCGCAGACGGGGGAAGGTCCATCGCATCCACATCATGAGGAAGACGACGAAGAAGGCCTTGGCAAAGAACCACACGAAGCCGGGGATGTAGTCCATCACTGCGTTGAAGCCGTCCAGACCCACGATGTGGAAGGGCATCCATCCGCCCAGGAAGACGGTGGCGGCCACGGCGGCTACGATGAAGAGGTTCAGATACTCGGCCAGGTAGTAGAAGCCGAAGTGCATGCCGCTATACTCCGTGTGGTAGCCGGCGGTCAGCTCGCTTTCGGCCTCGGGCAGGTCGAAGGGGCCGCGGTTACACTCGGCATTGCCGGCGATGAGGTAGATGAGGAAGGCGATGACGGCGGGGATGTGGCCCTTGAAGATGAGCCAGCCGTCGGCCTGTCCGCCCACGATTTCCGAGATCTGCAAAGTGCCCGTCAGCACGACCATGGTGAGGATGCTCATGCCCACGGACAGCTCGTAGCTCACGATCTGTGCGCCGCTTCGCATGGCGCCGATGAGCGAGAACTTGTTGTTGGAGCTCCAGCCGGCCAGCAGGATACCCACCACGCCGATGCTCGAGGCCGAGAGCAGGAAGAAGATGCCTACGTTGAAGTCGAGCACCTCCAGCCCCTTGTTCATGGGCAGGCAGGCGAAGGTGAGGAACGAGGCCAGTATCACCATGTAGGGGGCCAGGTTGTAGAGGAAGCGGTCGGCGCCCTTGGGAGTGAAGATTTCCTTGGTGAGCATCTTGAACACATCGCAGAACACCTGCAGGGAGCCATATTTGCCCACGCGGTTCGGGCCGAGGCGGCACTGGAAGAAGGCGCACACCTTGCGCTCCATGTAGATCAGGACGATGGCGAGGATGGCATACATCAGCACGATGCACACGCCTATGACGACACACTCGATGAAGACCGCCAGCCCTTCGGGCATCAGGGAGGTCAGCATTTGGTGTATCCAGCTTGTTACAATACTAAAGTCAAACATTTATTGAATTGATAATTGATAATTGATAATTGGGAATGGGCGACAGGCAAGCCATTTCCCATTCTCCATTTTCCATTCTCCATTGATTATCGGTCGATGTCGGGCACCACATAGTCCAGTGTACCTCCGATGGCGATGAGGTCGGCAATCTTCGCTCCGCGGCAGATGGTGTTGACGGTGCCCACCAGCGGCAGGCCCGTGGCACGGTAGTGCAGACGGTAGGGAGTCTTGTCGCCCCGGCTCTCGAGGTAGACGCCAAACTCGCCGCGGCTGCCTTCGACGGCGGCATACCAGCTGCCTTCGGGCACGCGGATGATGGGTTTCATCTTTTCCTGATAGGGACCTTCGGGGATGTTGTCGATGAGCTGTTCGATGATGTGGAGGCTCTCTTCGATTTCGTCCATGCGCACCATGTAGCGGGCGAAGCAGTCGCCTTCGGTGCGGACAATCTGCTTGAACTCTACCTGGTCGTAGACGCCGTAGGGCATGCGCTTGCGTACGTCGCACGCCCATCCGCTGGCACGGCCCGTACCCCCTGTCGCTCCGAAGGAGATGGCGTCTTCGCGGCTCAGCACGCCGATGCCTTTGAGGCGCTGCTGGGCGATGATGTTGCCCGTGAAGATGTCGTGGTATTCCTGCAGGTTGTGGCGCATGTAGGGGATGAACTCCTTGACGCGCTTCACGAAGTTGGGATGGAGGTCGGCCTGCACGCCGCCGATGGTGTTGTAGTTCAGGATGAGGCGTCCGCCGCAGGTCTCCTCGAAGATGTCGAGCACCTTCTCGCGGTCGCGGAAGCCATAGAGGAAGGCTGTCGTGGCGCCCAGGTCCTGGCAGAGGCAGGAGAAGAACAGGATGTGCGAGTCGATGCGCTGCAGCTCGTCCATGATGGTGCGGATGTATTGTACGCGGGGGCTCACTTCCACGCCCATGGCCTTCTCGATGCACATGCACAGGGCGTGGCGGTTCTGCATGGCGCCCAGGTAGTCCAGACGGTCGGTCAGGGCCAGTGTCTGGGGGTAGGTCAGGCTCTCGTTCATCTTCTCGATGCCGCGGTGGATGTATCCGCAGTTCACGTCAATCTTGTGGATGTTCTCGCCCTCGAGCGACACGCGGAAGCGGAGCACGCCGTGCGTGGCGGGGTGTTGGGGGCCGATGTTCACCACGTATTCGTCGTCGCCGAAGAGCACCGTTTCCTCTTCGGTCAGCTCGCCGTCCTGGGTGGTCTTGATTTCGTAGGTGGTGTCGACGGTTTCCTCATTGGTCATGCGCAGGGGGTTCTCCTTCTGCGGGTCGTTGTCCTTGCGCAGGGGGTAGCCCACCCAGTCGTTGCGCAGGAAGAGGCGTCGCATGTCGGGGTGTCCCACAAAGAGGATGCCGAAGAAGTCGTACACCTCGCGTTCGGGCAGCTCGGCGCCTTTCCACAGGTCGGTCATGGAGGGCAGTTCGGGGTGCAGGCGGTCGAGGGTCGATGTCTTCACCACCATGCGTTGGCCGTTCTCGGTCGACTCCAGGTGGTAGACTACGCCAAGGCCTCTCAGCGTGTCTTCCGCGTCTTTTTCGTCGGGTACTCCCCAGTCCATGCCTGTCAGGCTTTCCAGGAAGTCTATTTTCTGTTCGTTCTTCAGGCGCAGCATTTCGTCGTGCAGCTGCCTGGGCTCGATGTATAGTGTCTTTTCTTCCATATTATTCTTCGTTCTTCTTTTCCTCGTTTTTCATTTTTCTGTTCACTCCTCCGAAGAATTTTTCAATCTTCACCTTGCGTTGCAATTGCATCATGCCATAGAGGAAGGCTTCGGGGCGTGGAGGACAGCCGGGTACATAGACGTCGACGGGCAGTATCTGGTCCACACCCTGCACCACGTGGTAGGACTTGCGGAAGGGACCTCCGCTGACGGCGCATCCGCCTACGGCCACTACGTATTTGGGGTCGGCCATCTGGTCGTACAGGCGTCGGAGTACAGGGGCCATCTTGTGGGTGATGGTACCGCTTACGAGGATGACATCGGCTTGTCGGGGACTGTTTCGGGTTACTTCGAAACCGAAGCGAGCGATGTCGTATCGGGCGGCACATACAGCCATGAATTCGATGCCACAGCAGCTGGTAGCGAAGGTCAGAGGCCAGAGGGAATTGCTGCGGCCCCAGTCGATAAGCGTATCTAATGCTCCTACTACGACGTTCACGCCGCCGGCGTTCAGTTCTTGAATGATTTTCTCGAGTGTTTCGTTGTCCTGAAATTCTTCGTAAGGGATGGACTTGATGACGGGTTTCTTCGTTACTTCCATTCGAGTGCTCCTTTCCGCCAGGCATAAGCCAGTCCCAGCACTAATACAAAGAAAAAGAAGAGGATACCTGTTAAAGTTTGCGGTCCCAGTTGTTTCACAGTGATAGCCCATGGAAAAAGAAAGACCGTTTCTACTTCAAACATTAGAAAAAGAATAGCGAAGAGGTAATAGCCTACGCGGAACTGCATCCATGAACGGCCTCGGGTAGGAATACCGCATTCATAGGGCTCCATCTTCTGTGGATTGTACGAGCGGGGCGCTATCGCATGAGAAATGGCGATGACTACGCCCACGAAAATGACAGCCGTCAACACGACGGTAACTAAGAAGGTAAAATTCATAAATCTGACAAGATTTTAGTGTTTGTTATGGGGAGACGTTTCTCCCCTTTTCATTTTCGGTCTGCAAAATTACAAATAAGAATTTATCTATTTGTAATCTCGGAATGACAAAAAATGTTTTTTTTTACACTTCTTATCCTATGTCAAACTTAACTAAAGTAATGCTCGATTTTCTTGATCATCATACTTAGGCAGAAAACAACAACATGATCTCCTGGTTGTATTAGGGTATTACCTGTTACGACAACACCTTCGCCCTGACGGATAAGGCCGCCGATAGTAACTCCTTTGGGCATACCTAAATCCTTAACTGGATGTTTGGTGATCTTGGAGCCTGCCTTGACTGTGAATTCGGCTACATCGGCATTGGCTACAGTAAGGCACTTTACGTTGCTTACGTCGGCATCAAGCATCATTTGGTAGATATGACTGGCGGCTATCATCTTCTTATTAATTACAGTGCCGATATCTAAGCTTTCAGCCATGCCGATGTAGTCGATGTTTTCTACTTCTGCTACAGTTTTACGTACACCCATACGTTTGGCGGCCAGACAAGCCAAGATGTTTGTTTCAGAACTGCCTGTCAGTGCCACAAAAGCTTCTGTATTCTTCAATCCCTCTTCCAACAGTAAGTCCATGTCGCGACCATCTCCATTTATGATCATAATTCGATCATCTAATATTTCGCTCAAGCGATTGCATCGGCTCAGGTCGTTGTCGATGATCTTCATTTGCATGTAATCGGGGATATATTGTGCTGTTCGTGTGGCAATCCGACTTCCTCCCATGATCATAACGTTGCGTACGTCAGGATAATCTTCCTTGCCCGCTACTTTGCGTACGTAGGGGATATATTTGCGTGTAGTGGTAAAATAGACAATATCATGCAGCTTGATGACGTCGTCGCCTCGTGGAATAAGTGTCTCGTTGCCTCGTTTGATAGCTACGATGTGGTAGGGAAGGTCAGGACCTCCTAATTGGTGTAGAGGTATGTTTAGAATTTCTGCCTTTTCACGCATTTTGGTACCTATCAAGATCAGGGCTCCTCCACAGAATTCCCACCATTGACGCACCCAACTCATGCGGATAGAGGCTACGATTTCTTTGGCGGCCAACATCTCTGGATAGATCAGTGAATGGACACCTAGTTTTTGGAAAAAATCTTTGTTTTTGGGCAATAAGTATTCGTAGTTGTCTATGCGGGCAACGGTTTTTTGTGCGCCAAGATTAGCTGCTAGCAAGCAAGCCGTGACATTGCGGCTTTCATCAGGAGTGACGGCGATGAACAAGTCGGCATCTTCTACGCCTGCTTCCTTCAGGCCAGATACGGATGTCGGAGAGTCGTTGAAAGCCATCAGGTCGAAGTTCGATCCGAAGGCGTTGAGGCGTTCTTCGTTTTCGTCCATCAGGATGATGTCTTGCTTCTCGCGCGAGAGCAACTTGGCTAGGTGTGTGCCTACTGCGCCGGCACCAGCTATGATGATTTTCACTTTACAATCAGAATATTAATCGTTAATTATTCATTGTCTATTGTTCGTTGATAATTGGTGGCAGATGCCTTCTTCGTCCATGCCGCACAGGTGGTAGAGCTCGGCCACTGTACCATGTTCGATGAACTGGTCGGGCACGCCGATACGGCGCACGTCGGGCTTGTAACCATTGTCGGCCATAAACTCCAGTACGGCGCTGCCCATGCCTCCGCTGATGACGCCGTCTTCCACTGTGACGATGCGTTGGAAGCGTTGTCCTATCTCGTGGAGCATTTCCTCGTCCAGTGGCTTGAGGAAGCGCAGGTCGTAGTGGGCGATAGACAATCCTTGCTCTTTTTCGGCTCGCGCGATGGCGCGTGCTGCTATGTTGCCGATAGGACCCAGTGTGATGATGGCTATGTCCGTGCCATCCTTCAGGCGGCGTCCTTTGCCCACGGGTATCTCTTCCAGCGGGCAGCGCCAGTCGAGCAGCACGCCCCGTCCGCGCGGATAGCGGATGACGAACGGCCCCTTGTCGGACAGCTGGGCGGTGTACATCAGGCGGCGCAGTTCGTGCTCGTCCAGAGGCGAGGCAATGGTCAGGTTGGGGATGGGGCGGAAGTAAGCCAGGTCGAATACGCCGTGGTGTGTGGGGCCGTCTTCGCCCACCAGGCCGGCACGGTCCAGGCAAAGCACCACGGGCAGGCGCAGCAGGGCGATGTCGTGTATCACGTTGTCGTAGGCACGCTGCATGAAGCTCGAGTAGATGTTGCAGAAGGGTTGCAGCCCTTCCTTGGCCATGCCGCCCGAGAAGGTGGCCGCATGTCCCTCGGCGATGCCCACGTCGAAGGCGCGGTCGGGCATGGCTTCCATGAGCTTGTTCATGGAGCAGCCGGTGGGCATGGCGGGTGTCACGCCCACAATACGCGGGTTCTGCCGTGCCAGCTCCACGAGCGTCTCGCCGAATACGTCCTGGTAGAGGGGCGGCAGGTGGCTGGTGTCGGCCAGGATGCGTTCGCCCGTGTCGGGGTTGAACTTGCCGGGCGCGTGCCACACGCCGGGATCTTTTTCGGCCGGCTCGAAGCCCTTGCCCTTGGTGGTGTGCAGGTGAAGTATCTTGGGGCCCTTCAGGTCCTTGATGTCGTGGAGCACGCGTGCCAGATTCTTCACGTCGTGTCCGTCGATGGGCCCGAAGTATCGGATGTTCATGCCTTCGAAGATGTTCTGCTGCTGGGCGGCCATGGACTTCAGGCTGTTGGCAAAGCGGATGAGAGCCTTGCGCCGCTCTTCGTTGAGGATGCCCATCTTGAAGAGGATGCGCGACATCTTGAAGCGCAGCTGGTTGTAGCGGTTGCTCGTAGTGAGGTTGAAGAGGTACTGCTTCATGCCTCCCACGCTGCGGTCGATGGCCATGTCGTTGTCGTTCAGGATGATGAGCAGGTCGTTCGGCGTGGACGAGGCGTTGTTCAGCCCCTCGAAGGCCAGTCCGCCGCTCATGCTGCCGTCGCCAATGACGGCCACTATCCTGCGACTGGTTTCGCCCTTCTGCCGGGCGGCCACGCACATGCCCAGGGCAGCCGAAATGGAGTTCGACGCATGTCCGCAGGCAAAGGTGTCGTATTCGCTCTCTTCAGGCGAGGGGAAGGGCTTGATACCCTTGAAGCGGCGGTTGGTCGAGAAGGCGTCGCGACGTCCCGTCAGTATCTTGTGCCCATAGGCTTGGTGCCCCACGTCCCATACGATGCGGTCGTAAGGCGTATTATAGACGTAATGCAAGGCCACGGTGAGTTCTACAGTACCCAGGCTGGCGGCAAAGTGTCCAGGGTTGCGCGACACTTCTTCGATGATGTCCTGTCTCAATTCCTTGCAGACTTCGGGCAGCTGTTCTACCCTCAGTTTCCGTAGGTCTTCAGGGGTAGTGATGCTGTTCAGCAAGCTATATGTAGTCAGGTCCGTATCCATCTTTCTATTGCTATGGTATGTTATAATAGAATGCAAAAGTAACAAAAAGAAATCGGATGTCGGAAATAATTTGCGGAAAAACAATGGATGGCGCACGTTTCGTCGTTTGGATAAACGCATAGATTTATGTTAATAAAACTAATACATTGTTTTGTGAGGTGGAAAGCAGTGCTTTCGTGCAGGTAAAACGGTGCTTTCTGTTTATCATTACGGGCAGTAGGAACTGAATGTGCAGATTGTTCAGAAAATGGCAGGTCGCTTGTCTGTCGGGGCGTGAATGGGAAAGTTTGTATCGGCCGACATTTTCAGGTGGGCGAAAATCTTTATTGGGAAAGATGTTTTCTTGAAATATAGTCTTATCTTTGCGAAAAACTAATTCTTTTTTCATTATGAGTACAATCTTACAGCTTGCTCCGCAGAATGTGTGGAAGCATTTTTATTCACTGACTCAGATACCCCGCCCGTCAGGGCATGTAGAAAAAGTGACCGAATTTCTGGTGAACTTCGGCAAAGAACTTGGATTGGAGTCGTTTGTCGACGAGGTCGGCAATGTCATCATTCGTAAGCCGGCTACTCCAGGCATGGAGAATCGCAAAGGGGTCATCATGCAGGCCCACATGGACATGGTGCCGCAGAAGAACAATGATACAGTACATGATTTTACAAAAGACCCGATCGAAACCTATGTGGATGGCGATTGGGTGAAGGCTAAAGGTACGACTTTGGGTGCCGACAATGGCTTGGGCGTAGCGGCTGCCATGGCAGTGCTCGAGGCTCAGGACTTGAAGCACGGTCCTTTGGAAGTGCTCATTACGAAGGATGAAGAGACGGGCATGTATGGCGCTTTCGGCCTTAAGGAAGGTACCCTGAAGGGGGATATCCTGCTCAATCTCGACTCGGAGGATGAAGGTGAACTCTACATCGGTTGCGCAGGTGGTATCGACATCACTGCCATGCTGGAGTATAAGGAAGAGGCACCTGCCGAAGGTTTTGTAGCCCGCAAGCTGACGTTGAAAGGGCTTCGTGGCGGACATTCTGGTTTGGAAATCAATCAGGGACGAGGCAACGCCAATAAGTTACTGGCTCGTGTGGTACACGACCTGTTGGTCGAGTTCGATTGCCAGCTGGCTAGCTTTGAGGGTGGTAACATGCGCAATGCCATCCCACGCGAGGCACATGCCGTTTTGCTGTTCAACCCAGAAGATATGGATGGGCTGAATGAATACATTCAAGAATATGAAGCTCAGATCAACGATGAGTACACGACTATCGAGAGCAACATCAGCTTGAAGATGGAGGAAACAGACGTACCTGCTGCTGTAGTACCAGAGGAAATTCAGGACAACATGATCAATGTGCTGATGGCTTGTCAGGACGGTGTGATGCGTATGATACCGACTGTGCCCGATACAGTAGAAACTTCCTCTAATCTAGCCATCGTCATCATTGCCGGCGGAAAGGCGGAAGTGCGTATTTTGGCGCGCAGCTCGTGTGACACGATGAAAGATTTTCTGGCCGACAGCTTGGCCTCTTGTTTCTCGATGGCTGGTATGAAGGTAGAGTTCAGCGGAGCCTATTCTGGCTGGCAACCTAATGTCAATTCTCCTATTTTGCAGGCCATGAAGTTGTCTTATAAAGAACAATTTGGAGTTGAACCTGCCGTGAAGGTCATCCATGCAGGATTGGAATGTGGCATCATTGGCGCTACCTATAAGAATCTCGATATGATTTCCTTTGGCCCAACGTTGCGTTCTCCTCACTCACCTGACGAACGTGCTTATATCCCAACAGTAGCGAAGTTCTACGATTTCTTGGTTGCTACGCTGGCCAAGACTCCTGAGAAATAAGTCTTTTATATAATATAAGGTATAAGGACCGCATTCCTCCGTATAGGGATGCGGTTTTTTTCTGCCAATCTGTCTGTCTCGCATGACAAAAAATACATTTTGGCAGAGAATGGTATGTGTGAACTTTAGAAAAATTGATGCAGGTCAAGAAATATGCTATAAAACATATTTTTCGCCTTCTGAACGCTTGCGATTTTAAATAAAGGCACTAATTTTGTGTTGTAAAACATGAAATCAATGAGATTTCGGTAAGTTTTCAATAGGATAACAAAATTGTTTTAGGAGGATAACAAAATGAAAATGTTAAAGAAAATCTTTAAGAATGTCGGAAAGGCCGACAAGAACATTTGGGGTTATGTAATGCTCTAAGCATTTACATTCCCCAATTGAAAAAGAGAATTGAAAACCAGTTTCAACTATTAGTAAAGAAAGGGTTTTGATTATGAAAAAATTATTGGTTTATTTGATAAATGCTTTGTCCATTATGGGCGAAAGCGAAATGCTCTCCATGGGATATGGAAGCGAGAGATAAAGCACATTTAGTTGAAAAGCAAATTAATAATAAGCGGAGACGTACGTTGAGTATATCTCCGCTTTTTTATTAGTCGTCTGGGATAGATGTTCAGAATGTTTCGCCAGGTTGAGGCCAATAAGGTGAAGGTACATGCATCTTTTGCATGGCTTGGTCAAACTCTTGTACCATTTCAGGGTATTTGTTGGCCAAATTGGTTGTTTCGGATGGATCTTCCTTTAAATTGTATAACTCTAAAGGCTGGTCGGGTTTGATGGTTACGCATTTCCAGTCGCCTTTGCGTGCTGCACGTTGCTTGCCTGGGAATTCCCAATAAAGCATTCGGTCGTTTGTGTTTATCTGCTGACCATAGAAAAGAGGGAGAATATTCATACCATTGAGGTCCTTGGGCAGATAGGCAGTAGCTTCAGTCAAAGCGGCAAGTGTTGGCATCATGTCTGGGAAATAGATCATGTTTTCGAGTTTCTGTACAGGGACCTTGCCGGGCTGGTTAACGATGAAGGGGACGCGTATTCCGCCTTCATAGAGCATTCCTTTCCGTCCTTTGAAACCGGCATTGCAATTCAACACTTCGAGAGGGGCCTGAATAGCAGCTCCATTATCTGATGCAAAGATAATCAGTGTGTTTTCTCGTAGATTGAGTTGCTCCAGCTCGTTTAGCAACCGGCCGATGGCAGCATCCATGTGTGTGATGAGGGAAGCGTACCGTTTGGTGTCTGGTGTCCATGTTTCTTGCCCTTCATACCAAGCTGTTTGGTCTATGTTATAGGGCTCATGAGGTGCATCGTAGGCAAGGTATAGGAAGAAGGGATTGTTTTTATTTCTGCGAATGAAGGCAATGGCATCATTGGTGCTCAAGTCGTTATTGTGTATACCATGTTTCCCGTTTGCATTTTCAGGGATATTGATAAGTGAGTCGCCATGGAAACGATAGTAGGGATAATAGTAGGGCGAATTGCTATGGACGGTAGAAATGGTCCATCCGTAGAATTCGTCAAAGCCTCGATGGTTGGGAGACGCACCTTTGTCGTAGCCGTCCAAGTGCCATTTATTAACCAGGCATGTACGATAACCTGCTGCGCTGAGCACGGTGGCGATTGTCGTGTCTTGGGGTAGCAGATTGGCTCGTCGTACGATCGTGGAGTCTCCGCCAGGATTCACTTTGATGCCGGCAATGCCTCCAGCAGTACACATATTATCGCGTATACGGGTATTTCCTGTATTTTTTCCTGTCATCAATGCGCATCTTGATGGTGAACTAATGCCACTTCCTGCATAACACTGTTCAAAGCGTGTACCAGTTTCAGCTAACTTGTCGATGTTGGGCGTCTGTACGTATTTGTTGCCATAGCAGGATAGATCTCCGTATCCCATGTCGTCGGCCAAGATGAAGATGATGTTTGGCCTGTCGGGTGTTGCCTGTTTATCCTTCTCATGCGTGGAAAGGCAGGATGTGAGAGCAATGCCGGCTGTGCACAAGCTGCCGGCAAGAATAAGGTTTTTCATGTCAAAAAGTGGATTATAGTTGGTTTTCGATGCTAAATATATAATAAAGAAAAGTAAGATAGGGCAGCCTGAGTCGATAAATAACGCTTTGAAGGTGCGAAAAGAACAAAAGCAAAAGTGCCTCAGTCAAAATAGACAGTTTGTGTGATACCTAATTCATTGTTTCCTTTCTGGTAATATACCTAATTTTAGTGATTGTACTATCCATGCCGATGCGCTATCTTTGCAACATCAGATTTGAATGAATTAGTTAGTCATAATTACGTAACCACTTTTATTAAGGTAAATAAATCCCCGCTTCCCGATGTGATATCGTGGAGCGGGATTTTTTTTTAGAGCTATTACAAATTAACGCAGATTGATGCAGGCAATTATAGATATCTGTATCAATCTGCGTAATTTATGATGAAGGAATACTTTTAAAGTTTCTCCTTGATGTCGCTCAACTCCACTAGCTTGTTGACGATGGCATAGATGGTGAGGCCGGCGGGCGAGTGTATCTGCAGCTTGCGCGCGATGTTGCGGCGGTGGGTGATGACGGTGTGGATGCTCAGGAAGAGCTTGTCGGCAATAGCTTTGTTCGTCATGCCCTTCACAACGCAGGTCACGATTTCCTTTTCGCGCTGGCTCAGCGTGTCCGATTCGTTGTCCTTCTCCTCTTCTTCCTCCTCGTCGCCACGGAGCAGGCCGTTCAGCTTGGCGGCGATGATGTCGAGGTCATCGCAGATGGAGAAGCGCTCGTCGTACTCCTTCAGCACGTTGTTGTGCGTTACCGACGAGATGAGGGCGATGTACTTCACACCCGTCAGGCGGGGATGTTCGGCCTTGAAGGCGGGCAGGTTGAACCATCCGTCGAACGAAGGATTGATGATGACCATGTCCGGCTGGTGCAGGTGGGCGTAGTGGCTCAGCGCTTCGACCGAGTTCACCTCGATGGGATGGATGTCGAGGTTGGGGATGCGTTTCAATACGGCCGATACGCCACTTCGGATGATGATGGACGCTTCGGCCACGACTATCTTCAACGACTGGTTATTGGTGCTCATCTTTCAGTCTCCTTTCCATTTGCGCCACGGCGGGCACAAACATATAGTCCTCCACCTGGCAGTGCGACGCCAGGTCCTGCTCACAATTGAAGATATCGAACAGGACGGCGTTCAGCAGGTTGTTGTTCTCCTTTTCGGGGTAATACTTGATGATGATGTTCTTCAGTTCCGTCAGTTTGCGGTCTATCTGGTTGTGGTGGCTGGCGAAGGTGGCGATGTCATAGGTATTGGACAGGTGGCCTCGCAACAGCCCGTCCACGTAGGTGAAGACGGCCTGGTTCTCGTACTCCATGTGGCGGCGCACCTCCTTGGCATATTCGTCGAAGAACTTCAGGATGAGGAAGGCCACATCGTTGGTACCCGAACAGTCGATGGCCTCGATGAGCTTGCGTCGGATGGCAGGCAGGTTGAAGTCGAGGAAGTACGTGTGCGCCCGCTTCAGGTAGTCCATCAGGGCGGTGAGCGAGAAGTCGTCCTCCTCGCCGCTGTACGTATAGGGCTCGTGGCTGATGAAGTTGGCTACGGCCAGAAAGGTCTTGTAGTCCACTCCCTGTGCCTGGCAGACGTCCTTCACCGAACGGTCGCCGAAGCCCAGCGACAAGCCGAAGCGGCTCATCACCATCAGTAGGGAGTAATTGTCGCAGATGAGGTCGCTCATCTTGTCTGTGGCGCGGTATTTATGAGGTTCGTTCATGGGCGTAAATGCTTGTTACTGTTATAACTGCCTTATGGCAGCGGTTGTTCTTTACTCGGCCGCAAATTAACGATTTTTTGGTGGATGGCGCAATCCCCATTTGTAGGTATTTCGTTCTTGGATGGAAAGCAATGTTTTCGTCCTCGCAAAACGGTGCTTTCGTCCTTGGAAAGCACTGTTTTCTTTCCTTTCCTCAAGTAAACTAAATCTTTTAGTTCTTATTAACGAGAAAAATTAGTTTATGAACTAAATTCTTTCGTTATTTGCGGAAAACAAAAGGTAATTATGAAAGGACTGACCGCAAAAGAAGAAGAAATCATGGGCTTTTTCTGGGAAAAAGGCCCGCTGTTCGTAAAAGAAATGCTAGCTTTTTATGACGAGCCGAAGCCTCATTTCAATACCCTGTCCACCATTGTGCGCGGGCTCGAAGAGAAAGGTTACCTGTCGCACAAGGCCTATGGCAACACCTATCAATATTATGCCACCGTCAGCCGCGACGACTTCAGCCGCCGTACCTTGCGGAGCGTCATCAGCAAGTATTTCAATAACTCCTACCTGGGCGCCGTGTCGTCGCTGGTGAAGGAGGAGGACATCTCGCTGAAGGAGCTCAAGGAACTGATACAGAAGGTCGAGGAGGGGCAGTTATGAGGAAGCGCTTGCTCTTGATAATGGGGTTGCTTTGTGGCTTCGTCTTGCTTTCGTGGGGGCAGTCGGACGGCAAAAAGGAGCCGAAGCTGTTGGTGGACGGCTGTTTCTTCACCGAATCGCCCTCCGAACTTCAGGGAGCCACTTACCAGATGTCCATCCTGAAAAGCGACGACGGACGAACGATGATGCTGGTGACGGGTATTAAATTGAGCGAAGAATCGAAGAAATATGCCGTTCCCCTGTTGGAAGTGAAGGATGCCAACTATTGGCTGGAGAAGGCGAAAGAGAACAAAAAGTTCCTGTCAATAAGCGATTACGTCCCCAAGATGGCCTTGAACGAGGGCGAGCGCATCAAGCCCTTCAGTGTGCAGGCCACGGACGGCACCCGCTGGACCGATGGCAATACGCAGGGACGTCCGCTGGTGTTGAACTTCTGGTACACAGGTTGCGGCCCTTGCATCCGCGAGATGCCCGAGTTGAACGGGTGGATGGATGCCTGTCCCGACGTGAACTACCTGGCCGTCACCTGGAATACGCCCGAACAGATACAGAAGATTGTAGAGCGTCGTGGCTTTCGCTTCCATCAGGTGGCAGGCGACTCCGTGTTGTGGAATATGTTCGGCGTGCAGCAGACGCCCACAACGGTGGTACTCGACAAGCAAGGCGTGGTGCGCAAGCTCGTGATAGGCACCAGCCAGCAGAAGCGCGATGAACTGCTGGAGGCTATCCGGCAGGTGTCGGGCGAGAAACAATGATCAGTTGGATAATTTAGAATAGAATCCGTATGAAAAAGATATTATTGATAATGTTGTCCGTGCCGTGCTGGTTAAGTGGGTACGCACAACTGAAGGTGGTGGAGAAACCTTACTTCCTGGGTGGGGAGACAAGGCTGGAAGTGAGCTGTGTATCTCTCTATGATGATCGTACGGTGGTCGACGTGGACTATTATGCCGGAGCCATGGGAGATGAAATCAGGTTGTCCCCTTCGGCCACTTTGTCGGCCGGAGGCAAGCAATATGCCTTGAAGAAGGCTGAAGGCATTTCGACCGCGGAGGATTTGGAGGTAGCCGCTAACGGGAAAGTCAGCATGCAGTGGACATTCGAGCCACTTCCGCTCGATGTCGCCACGTTTGACTTTCAGGAAAATGTGGACCGTGGTTGGAAGCTGAATCAGATACATTTGGACGGCAAAAAGCCCGAAATCGTTGTGCCTGAACGTTTGATCAGTCATCGGCCTGACTATGATCGCCCTCTGCCGACGGCCGAGCCTGCCTTTGGAAAGTTCCGCATCACCGTCCGTTTCTTGGGCAAGGTATCTCCGGGCAATATCCGTTATGGCTTGAGCGAATGGGGCGCGCAGTCGTTCCTGCCTGTTTCAGTCGAAGAGAAGGACGGCGTTTGTGTGATAGACGACTACCTGACCCATCCGGGGTTGAAGTCATTCTACGTGGGCAGACGGAAGTTTTCGGTCTTTGTGGTGCCAGGTAGCGAGGTGACGATGACCATTAACTATTATGCCATGCAGATGGCGGGTACGCATCTCTTTGGCGAAGAATACAAGGACGTGCAGAAGGTGTGGTTCGAGGGCAATTACGACGGACTGAACACAGCCTTGGCCAATGGCCCTTACAGCCTGGATGCGACCGACGAACTGGATGATATCGGTACCTTGTCGGTGGACGAACTGAAAGAGAAGGTATTGGCTTATTACGCACGGGTGAATCGGTGGCTGGAGAGCGATGCTTCGCTCAGTGAGCCTGTGAAGAGGTTGTTGCACTTGGAATTGCAGGCTCTTACATTCAGCAACGTTTCCTCTGCCAAGTACATCATAGGTTATGCTCCACGGGCTAAAGGGCAGAAGCGGGGCAACTTGGTAGAAGGGCCTGGCTTCCGCGACGAAATCATGGCACTTGACTCCCTCCGCTCACCAGCCATGATGATGACCACGCGCTATTCGAGCATTGTGTCGGCCTTGAGTGAGGCTCACGACCTTGCCGCAGACCATGCCTGGTGCAAGGATATGGAAAGCACGGCCTTGAACGAGATGGCGCGCCGCTATCTGGGACGTATGGCTCCGCTGCCCGATACGTTGCTGGCCAAGGTGGACAGCCTGCAGACGCCTGCCATTCGCGAATATGTCCTGACCAAACACCACGAATACGCAGAGGCTCTGAAAAAGTCTGCCAATGAAGGCGACGGTTACACCATTGCTACGCTGGACGCTTCCGTCAGGGGCGACAGCCTGTTGCCGGCCATTGCTGCCCGTCACAAGGGACGTGTGGTGTTGATAGACTTTTGGGCCACGTGGTGCGGCCCGTGCCGTCAGGCCATGAAGAGCATGAAGCCGATGAAGGAGGAACTGAAGGGCAAGGAGGTGGACTTTGTGTTCGTGACCGACGAAACCTCTCCGCAGGTGTTATGGAAGACGATGATTCCCGACATTCACGGCGAGCATTATTATCTGACCAACGCACAGAATGCCGACCTGTTGAAGAAATATCAGTTCACAGGCATCCCCGCCTACCTGATACTGGACAGGGAAGGCCGCGTGGTGTACCAACATGTAGGTTTCCCAGGCACGGAGGTTATGAAGCAGGAGTTGGAGAAAGCATTAGGAACGTTTTAAGTTGACAAATGAATATGGGAACCTTTTTAGTCTACATACTTAAGTCTGCTGCCTGCCTGGCGGTATTCTACCTGTTCTATAAATTGCTGATGAGCCGCGACACGTTTCATCGCTTCAACCGCTTTGCCCTGCTGGGGTTGCTGGTGCTCTCGTCCGTGCTGCCGCTGGTGGAAGTCAGCGTGAATCGTCCCGCTCCTGTCCACGAGACGATGCTCACGTTGGAGCAACTCCTCCTGCTGGCCGATGTGCAGACGGAGGGCGAGGCTGTGGCTCAACCCACTACGGCCCTGTGGGTGCGCGTGGCTCTGCTGGTCTATCTGGCGGGCATTGTCTTCTTTGCCGTGCGTAACCTATGGTCGCTGGGGCGGCTGGCTGTCTTGCTTCGTCGAGGCCGTCTGGAGCGGCTGGCCGACTGGTTGCCGGGCAGGGTGGAGAATGTAAGGCTGGTGGTGCACAATCGTGACATCGCCCCTTTCAGCTGGATGCGCTACATTGTCCTCTCGCGCAAGGACCTAGAGGAGAACGGTCGCGAGATACTCATCCACGAGCTGGCACATATCCGCAACCACCACTCATGGGACCTGCTGTTGGCCGACCTCTGCATTTTCGTGCAGTGGTTCAACCCCGCCGCATGGCTTCTGAAGCAAGAATTGCAGACCATCCACGAGTACGAGGCCGACGATACCGTGTTGCGCGAGGGCGTGGACGCAAAGAAATATCAGATGTTGTTAATAAAAAAAGCTGTCGGCACAAGGCTCTACTCTATGGCCAACAGCTTTAATCACAGTTCACTTAAAAAACGTATCACTATGATGTTAAAAGAAAAGTCAAGTCCGTGGGCGCGGGTGAAGTACCTCTATGTACTCCCGCTGGCGGCACTGGCCGTGTCGGCCTTTGCCCGTCCCGAAGTGTCGGCTGTAGCCGACGAGCTTTCAAGCGCCAAAGTTAATGATTTGGTGGCAAGTATGAAAACAAATCAGGTAGAAACTGCCTCCGTCGCGGTGAAAGATACCTTGATGCCCGACGAGCCCGTCTTCGAGGTGGTGGAGCAGATGCCTGAGTTCCCTGACGGTGGTATGGCGGGGCTGATGGAGTATTTCAAGAAGAACCTTCGCTATCCTGAAGAGGCCAAGAAGGCAGGCATGCAGGGACGCGTGGTTGTCCAGTTCCTGATCAACAAGAATGGCGCCATCAGCGATGCGAGTGTGTTGCGCAGTGTTGACCGCCTGCTCGATGCCGAGGCTGTCCGCCTCGTTCGCTCCATGCCCAAGTGGAAGCCGGGCATGCAGAAGGGAAAGGCGGTGACGGTGAAATATACTGTTCCTGTACTATTCAAGCTGGAGGATGTGGTGTCGGAGGCTTCGGACAAAAAGAACGATGTGATTATAGTAAAAGGTACCCATGCTGATTATGCGGATATGTTGATAGTAATCGATGGTCAGGAGGTGACTCCCGAAATCCTCGGGGCTCTCAATCCCGACCGCATCCACTCTTTCAGTATCCTGAAGGAACCGACTGATGTGGCTCAATATACGACAGACAAGAGTAAGAAAGCCGTAATGCTGGTCACGTTGAAGAAGGAAGAACCGAAACCCTTGGCAGGCACTGTGTCCACCATCCGCGTGTCGGATAGTGCCATGAAGGCGCAGGTAGTAATAGATGACAAACTAGTGGATGAAGCCACCTTCAAGTCTTTGTCGCGGGACGAGATTGAGTCCATTACCGTGCTGAAGGATGAGGCTGCTACTTCCCTTTATGGCGAGGCGGGCAAGAACGGTGTTCTCTATATACGTACCAAGTCTGCTGCCAGCGCAAAGGACGGCGAACTGAAGGTCAGTGGGCAGGTGGTGGACTCGCAGGGCGAGCCCGTTATCGGTGCCTGTATCACGATTGAAGGTACGACCAACGGTACTGTGACCGACGTGGATGGCAAATTCACGCTCACGGCCCCTAACGATGCCATGCTCAAGGTGACCTATATCGGCATGAAGGAGGCCCGGCTCAAGGCTTCACCTATTTTGGTAGTGAAGCTGGAGGAAGAATGAGCATAGCTATGATGAAGTACTTGGCGTGGCTGCTTGTCTGGATTGCTTGCTGTGGAACGGCGTGGGGAGCTTCCCCTTCCGATGGGAAATTCGTCATCCGTTGGAACTTGAAGAACATGCCCGACAGTGTGAAGGGAGTGCTTTATGATTTCAATCCCCACATGAGCGCCGCCAAAGCCATTGCCGAGTTCTCCTTGCAGGACGGACAGATGGTTTATGAAGATACGATTTCCCGCCCTCGTCATCTGAGGTTTTTCGGTTGGGGAAAAGGCTTTCCCAACTGGGTACTCGACTTGTGGGTGGAGCCTGGCGGTTGGATTGACTTTCAAGGTGAGGACAAGTGGTTGAACCGATGGACGGTAACGACTAACGTCGGTCTGCAGAAAGACATGTTGGGTTATGAGGCCTGCGTTGCCGCCGAAGTGGAAGAAATCCTCCGTCTGGACGAAGAAACCGAGCGAGGGGACAGCTTATCTTTGAAACGCTTGCGTGAACTGAACAATCGTATTGTCAGCAAGGGACTTTCCTATCTGAAGACGATACCCGTAACGGAAGCATGGTTGGATAAGTTTCTGGAAATCGCCTGGTATGCCACAGGCCAACAAGACTTCCTGGCCTCCTGTCGTCCCGACTTCCAGCAGCTCTATGCCCGTCTTCCCCTCGATTGGCAGAATACGGAGAGGGGGAAACTGATGGAGTCGTACGCTTTTCCCGCTCCTACGGTGGATGAAGGTGACGAGATGGTGGATGGGCTTCTTTATGACGCTGAAGGCGGGAAGCATCACTTGTCCGAGCTGAAAGGCCGCTACATTCTGCTTGACTTTTGGAGTGTGGCTTGCGGTCCTTGTCGCATGGCAGAGCCGGAGCTGAAGGAGATAGCCGAAATCTATGCGGATAAGCTGGCGTTGGTAGGTATTTGTACCGACGATAAAGAGCGGTGGACTACTTTTCTGTCCGAACACGAGATGCCCGGCCACCAATGGAACGAACTGAAAGCTGGCGGGCGGACGCTTGCGTCGCGTTACAAAATGAGCGGCATCCCTTATTTTGTACTGATAGCTCCCGACGGGAAGATACTGGAGATATGGAAAGGTTATCGGATGGGAGTCTTGAAAAAGAAGTTGGAGAAACAGGTATTTGCCTTGTCAAAGTGACACTTTGATTTCCCAAGTCCGCGAGAATCGCGTATTTCGGACGCGAGGCGGGCTTGGTGGAAAAGAATGGAGTAGCAACCACCTTTCTCTCTTATAGACAGGAAGATAGCGAAAACTTTACATTTGAAATAGCGTGGAAAACCGCCATTTGAAGCCGCCGAAACGAGGTTTTTGTCCTCTTTCGGCGGTTTTTTCATGGGAAACAGGCGTTATTTGGCCTCAAAACATACCTACTTTTGCTTGAAAAACGGCTTTCTTTCGTCATAAAACCTACTTTCTGCTTGCAGGAAACCTATGTTTTACCGACAGAAAGTGGACGTTTTGTTGCTTAAAAGTCTGCTTTTTCTGTTTTTGCTTCCTGCTTTTCCCTCTTTTTCTTCTTTTCTTGGCTTTTCTGAAAAAATGGCTTGTCAGTAAAATGAAGGATTTGCTTTCTTTTTGTTATCCCTGTCCGTAAGGGCATGGTTTTTCCGTTTAAAATAGTATCTTTGTACTTTGTGAACGTAAACGAGACTTTGAAATGAAAAACATCCTGCTTTTGACTGCTCTGCTGGCTGCCTGGCTGACGCCTGCGCTGGCCTGCACTTCGGCTGTCGTGTCCGGCCGGGCGACACCCGACGGTCGCCCCTTGTTGTGGAAACATCGCGACACTGATTTTCTGAAAAACCACGTGGAGTATGTCCGCGGCGAGAAGTACGACTTCATTGCCGTGGTCAATAGCGCAGACTTCCACCTGAAGCACGAAGCGTGGATAGGGACCAATTCGGCAGGTTTTGCGCTGATGAATACGCAGAGTTATAACCTCGTGGACGTGAAGGACGGCGAGGAGCGGGGCGAGGCCAACGGCCGCGTCATCTATCGGGCACTTGAGGTTTGTGCCACGGTAGACGATTTCCGCCACTTCCTCGACACCCTCGCTAAGCCCAGTCGGATAGAGGCTAACTTTGGGGCAATAGATGCCCAAGGAGGTGCCATGGTGTTTGAGGTGGATTACTATACCTATAAGATATACGACGCCAACGATCCTGCTACGGCGCCTGACGGTTATGTGGCTCGCACCAACTTTTCCCAGTCGGGACAGTACGGGCCTGGAGCAGGCGTGGTGCGCTACAAGGAGGCCGTGCGGGTGTTAGATCCTTTGGCACGTGCGCAGGCTGTCAGCCCCCAGCATCTTTTTAACGATCTGTCCCGCTCTTTTCACAACTGCCTGCTAGGCATTGACCTTCGCCAGTCTCCTTTCACAGGATCGGATGCTTCGGGCTGGTTTGTGGAGCAAGACTTCATTTCGCGAAGCAGTACCTCCTGTTCTGTTGTAGTACAAGGTGTGAAGCCGGGCGAGGCTGCTGAACTGACGACGATGTGGACGGTGTTGGGCTATCCGCCTACGGGCATGGCCGTTCCGTTGTGGGTAGACGAGGAATTACCGTCGATGGTAACAATGGACAAGACGTTGGGTACCTCACCTTTGTCTGATGCTTCTTTGCATTTAAAGGATCAGGTGTTTTCTCTGAAGTGGGGTATGGGTAGCGACCGTTATATGCACTGGGCTTTGCTATACAATGCTGAGGGTAGTGGCTACATGCAGCGTTTGGCTCCCCTTGAAGAAGAGAATTTCCGTCTGGCGGAGCTTGTATTGGAAGGTTGGCGCCGCAAGGGTCGGGTGGACAGGCAGGAGATGCAGGCGCTTTATCGCAAGCTGGACAGGGAAGAGATGTGGAAGTGTTACAAGTAATGAAAAGATATATAGAGAGAAAAGCATGAAGAACAAACGAACGATGCTGGCGGCGTTGCTGGGCCTTTGTGTGGCCCTGCCCCAGCAGGCACAGAATAAGTCCATCTACCACAAGGGGTGGATTGATTTCAACAAGAACGGCGTGAAGGATGTCTACGAGGATCCCACGCTGCCAGTGGACAAGCGGGTGGACGACTTGCTTCGCCAGATGAACATCAATGAGAAAACCTGCCAGCTGGCCACCCTCTATGGCTACGGGCGTGTGCTGAAGGACTCTCTTCCTACAGAACGATGGAAGTCGGAGGTGTGGAAGGATGGTATCGCCAACATCGACGAGATGCTCAACGGCGTAGGCGGCAAGTCGCACCGAGTAGAACAGATGTTCTATCCTTTCAGCAACCATGCCGAAGCCATCAACCGTGTGCAGCGTTGGTTTGTGGAAGAAACGAGGCTGGGTATTCCCGTGGACTTCAGTAACGAAGGCATCCACGGCCTGAACCACACCAAGGCTACACCTCTGCCTGCACCGATAGCCATCGGCAGTACGTGGAACCGTGATTTAGTGTATCAAGCAGGTACCATCGCCGGGCAGGAAGCTCGGGCCTTAGGCTATACCAATGTCTATGCCCCCATCCTCGACGTGGTGCGCGATCCCCGCTGGGGCCGTACGTTGGAGTGCTACGGCGAAGATCCTTATCTGATTGCTTCGCTGGGTGCGGAGATGGTAAAGGGCATCCAGTCGCAGGGCGTAGCTTCGACGCTGAAACATTATGCCGTCTATAGTGTGCCCAAGGGCGGACGCGATGGTAATTGCCGTACTGATCCGCATGTAGCGCCACGTGAATTGCACCAACTTTATCTCTATCCTTTCAAGAAAGTTATTCAGGAGGCTCATCCGATGGGCGTTATGAGCAGCTACAACGATTGGGATGGCGTGCCTGTGACGGCCAGTTACTATTTTCTCACCGAACTGCTGCGCGAGGAGTATGGCTTTGACGGTTATGTGGTGAGTGATAGCGAGGCGGTGGAGTATGTGCAGACAAAGCACCATGTGGCTGATACCTATGATGAGGCCGTGCGCCAGGTGCTCGAAGCAGGTTTGAACGTGCGTACCCATTTTACGAAACCGGCCGATTTCATCCTGCCCATTCGTCGTCTGCTGGAGCAGAAGAAGATTTCAATGGCCACTATCGACAAACGTGTGGCCGAAGTGCTGCGTGTGAAATTTCGCCTGGGATTGTTCGACCATCCGTATGTGGAGGACACGAAAGCTTCGGACAAGGTGGGAGGTGTGGACCGCAACATGGACTTTGTCAAGCAGATACAGCAACAGTCGCTTATTTTGCTGAAGAACGAAGGTAACCTCCTTCCGCTGGACCGTCAAAAGATTCGTAAGGTGCTCGTTACTGGTCCGTTAGCCGATGAGAGTAACTTCATGGAGAGTCGTTACGGCCCCAATCGCCTGGAAAAGGTAACCGTGCTCGACGGCCTCCGTGCCTATCTGAAAGGCAGGGCCGAAGTGGTTTATGCCAAGGGATGCGATATCATAGACAAAGGGTGGCCCGCTACCGAAATTCTGCCCTCTCCGCTGACTGATGAAGAGAAGGCAGATATGGCTGAGGCTGTACAGAAGGCTGGAGATTGTGACGTTATTATCGCTGTATTGGGCGAGGATGAATACCGTACAGGCGAAAGCCGTTCACGTACCTCGCTCGACTTACCTGGCCGTCAGCAACAGTTGCTAGAAGCCCTCTATGCTACAGGCAAGCCTGTCGTGCTGGTACTCATCAACGGCCAGCCACTCACCATCAATTGGGCTGACAAGCATATCCCCGCTATTCTGGAAACTTGGTTCCCTAACTGTCAGGGCGGAACGGTGATTGCCGAGACCCTTTTTGGCGAGCACAATCCGGGCGGTAAGCTCACAGTGACCTTCCCAAAGAGTGTGGGACAGATTGAATTGAACTTCCCCTTTAAGCCGGGTTCTCATGGTGCACAGCCTTCTTCGGGACCCAATGGCGCAGGTTCAACACGTGTCTTAGGCGAGCTTTATCCTTTTGGTTACGGTTTGAGTTATACCACTTTCGATTATTCCGACCTTGAGGTGACGCCGCTCGAACAGTCTACTCAGGGCGACTATACCATTTGTGTGAAGGTGACCAATACCGGCAAGCGGGCAGGCGACGAAGTGGTGCAACTTTACGTGCGTGACAAGGTGAGTAGCGTCATTACCTACGACTCGCAGCTCCGTGGTTTCGAACGCGTTTCTTTGCAGCCGGGTGAAACGAAGGAAGTCATTTTCCACCTCACTCCCGAAGACCTTCAGCTGTTGGACCGCAACATGCGCTGGACGGTAGAGCCGGGTGAATTCGAGTTTATGGTCGGTGCATCGAGCCAGGACATCCGTCTGAAGCAGACGGTGCGGGCGTTGCCATAATAAAAGATGTATGTACAGGTAATTTTAGACTTGAGAACGGAGGTACGCTAGTATCTCCGTTTCTTGTTCAGGGTGGAACCAACGGATGTCAGTGTCGCGCTTGAACCAGGTCATTTGCTTGCGGGAGTAGATGCGGGAATTTTGTTTGATTTTCTCCACGGCAAAGTCCAGTGTCCACTCACCGTCCAGGTATTTGAAGAGTTCCTTGTAGCCCACGGTGTTCAATGAGTTGTAGTCTTTGTGCGGATAGACGCGGCGGACTTCTTCCAGCAGGCCGTCGGCCATCATCTGATCCACGCGGCGGTTGATGCGGTCGTAGAGTTCCTCGCGGTAGCGGGTCAGTCCCACCTTGACGATACGGAAGGGGCGGGGCTTGATCTGCTGGGTGCGGAAGGATGTGTAGGTTTTCCCCGTCATGTAGCAGATTTCGAGGGCATGGATGACACGCTTGGGGTTTTTCAGGTCAACTATCTGGTAGTATTCGGGATCAAGCAGGCGGAGTTCGGCGCAGAGGCGGTCGAGGCCTTCCTCTTCGTAGCGGTGGAGCATCAGTGCGCGCGTCTCATTGTCTACGGTAGGGATGTCGTCGATGCCTTTGCAGACGGCATCCACATACATCATGGAACCGCCGGTCAGTACGACGACTTCTTTTTCTTTGAACAGCTGTTCAAGAAGTTTCATGACTTCCGCTTCGTATTGGGCGGCGCTGTAGTAATCGGTCAAGCCTAGCGTGCCCACCATGTAGTGCTTCACTCGCCGGAGCTGTTCTTCGGTCGGGGCGGCGGTACCTATCTTCAGGTCGGCATACAGTTGACGCGAGTCGGCCGACACAATACATGTGTCGAACGCTTCTGCCAGTCGCAGGCTCAGTTCCGTCTTGCCTACGCCGGTGGGGCCTATGAGTACGAGGAGAGTCAAGGGGGAATGAAGAATTAAAAATGAAGAATGAAGAATTTGGGGCAATGGGATGAATTCTTCATTCATCCGCAAAGAGGAAATTCTTCATTCTTCATTGCATTTAGTATCTGTCTTCGTCGTAAGGATTGCCGCCGCTACCCTCGTCGAAACCGCCGAAGCCGTCTTTGTCGAAGTCGTCCATATCGAAGTCTTCGTCGCCGTAGAAGTTTTCGTCGAGGTCAAGGGCCGCATTGTTCTTGGCTTCGAATTCAGCGAAGTCTACCGTCTGTTTGGGAGCATCGCCTTCTTTCTTGGTACATTTGGCACCCTTCATGTGCTTGCCGGTGATGATTTCACTAAGCTCGATGAAGAAACAGCGTTCAGTCATGTAATCGAACACGTAGAGCAACTTTTGTTTTTCGTCTTCTACCAATTCGTCGATGCGGGTTTCTTTCATCACCCAGCTGTCTATTTCGGAGTTGTCGTCCATTTCTTCCAAGGTTACTTCTTTCTCCTTTTCCCAATCTTCATCACAGATGAAGAAGGATGTCATCTGGTCATCTGTATATCCAACAGATTGGAGAATAGCCTTGTGGAAGTCATAGAAAGTGGCTTCCGGATCGATTTGTATTTCTCTGACAAAATCGTCCGATTCGTCAGAGATAAGGGTAAATCTATAAATCATAGTTTGAGTTTGTTGGTTACTAGAGTTTGTTAGTTTATTATTTTCCTCCAGGAATAATACCACGTTCTGAACTTCGTATAAAGTCGACGATGTAACGTATTTCGGGTGTCATTTCCATCTCCGCTTCTATTTTGTTCAGGGCATCGGTCGTGTTGAGGCCGCTTTGGTAAATGAGGCGGTAGGCATTGTGGATGGCCTCGATGGTCTCGTTGGAGAAACCGCGACGGCGCAGTCCTACAATATTGAGGCCTGCATAACAGATCGGTTCACGTCCGGCGATGATGTAGGGCGGGATATCTTTGCTGAAGCGGCATCCTCCTTGAATCATACCATAGCCGCCTACGCGACAGAACTGGTGCATCAGGACGTTGGCGCTAATGATGGAGTTGTCGTCAATAACGATTTCTCCAGCCATTTTCGTGGAGTTTCCAATGATACAACCGCTACCGATTAGAGCATCGTGGGCTACGTGAACCCCTTCCATCAACAAGTTATTGTTACCTACAATGGTACGTCCTTTGGCTGCTGTGCCACGGTTGATGGTCACATTTTCGCGGATGGTATTATTGTCACCTATCTCGGCAGTTGTTTCTTCGCCCCTGAACTTCAGGTCTTGCGGAATAGCACCGATGACAGCGCCGGGAAAAATGGTGTTACCGTTTCCGATGCGGCTACCATACAGGATACTGGCGTGGGCCATTATCTTGTTATTGTCACCGATGACTACATTCTTGTCAATGAAGACAAAAGGAGCAATTTCCACGTTCTCGCCGATCTTCGCTTCGGGATGGATGTATGCTAAGGGACTGATCATAATATAAATGAAGAATTAAGAATGAAGAATGAAGAATTCAGGCTGCACAATGAGGCGTGTTCCAAAGAAATTCTTCATTCTTCATTCTTCATTATTAATTTTATTTGTTCTTTACTATCTGTGCCATGAACTCTGCTTCGCAGACTACCTTCTCACCTACGAATACGTATCCTTTCATGGTGGATACGCCGCGGCGGATAGGAGCCAACAGTTCTACACGGAATATCAGTGTGTCGCCTGGCACTACCTTCTGGCGGAACTTCACGCCGTCTATCTTTAAGAAGTAGGTAGAATAGCGTTCAGGTTCGTCGACGGAGTTCAGAACCAGCAGGCCGCCTGTCTGTGCCATGGCTTCGATCTGGAGTACACCTGGCATGACTGGTTCTTGCGGAAAGTGGCCGACAAAGAATGGTTCGTTGGCTGTGACGTTCTTCACGCCTACGATGTAGTTGGCACCAATCTCGATGACCTTGTCTACCAGCTGCATGGGATAGCGGTGGGGGAGGAGTTCGCGGATGCGGTTTACGTCCATGATAGGCGGACGGTTGCAGTCATATGTCGGAGCCTGTATCTCGTGCAGGCGGATTTCCTTGCGCATCTGACGGGCAAACTTGTTGTTGATAGTGTGGCCCGGACGGGTAGCGATGATGCGTCCCTTGATGGGTTTACCGATCAGAGCCATGTCGCCGATAACGTCGAGCAGTTTGTGGCGGGCACATTCGTTGGGCCATACCAGCGGTTTGTGGTTGATGTAGCCCAGTTGCTTGGCGTCCATGTGGGGCACGCCCATCACGTCGGCCAGCTTGTCGAAGTTTTCCTGCGACATTTCGCGTTCGTAGATGACGATGGCGTTGTCCAAGTCGCCTCCCTTGATGAGACCTGCCTGAAGCAGAGGCTCAATCTCGCGTACAAAGACGAAGGTGCGGCTGGCTGCCACTTCATCCTTGAACTTGCCCATGTCTTCCAGCGTGGCAAACTGGTTGGGAAGGATGATTGAATCATAGGAAACCAGTACGTTCAGGCTGAAGCTCTCGTCGGGCAACAGGATGATGGACGAACCGGTCTTTTCGTCGCGGAACTCCGTCTTCGACTTGATGATATAGAAGTCTTTTACGGCGTTTTGCTCTTCGAATCCTACGCGTTCTATTTCTTTTACATAATATTGGGCGCTTCCGTCCAGAATAGGGAATTCAGGTCCGTTCACTTGTATCAGGCAGTTGTCTATACCCAAAGCATAGAGGGCTGCCATGCCATGTTCTACGGTGCTGACCTTTACATTGTTTTTGGCCAGTACAGTGCCACGTGTCGTCTCGACCACGTTTTCGGCCACTGCGTCGATGACGGGCTGTCCTTCGAGGTCGGTCCGCTGGATTTTATATCCGTGGTTTTCAGGAGCCGGGTTGAAGGTTACGGTCAGGTTGAGGCCTGTGTGGAGGCCTTTTCCACTGAGCGAAAAGCTGTCTTTCAGAGTCTTTTGTTTCAACATGGATTATTTCTTTAATTGTTGTTTCAGTTCATTCAATTCTTTGCGGAGCGCATTTAGTTCGAAATACATGTCGGGCAGCTTGCGGAAGATAGCCTGCGACTTGAAATAGGGCTTTTCTTCCATAGGTGGTGTGCCTATCAGTCGCTGGTTGCTTTCAGTGCTGCTGGGCACGCCCGACTGGGCACCAAACGTTACTTTATCGCCGATATGGATGTGACCGGCGATGCCTACTTGTCCGCCAAACATACACCATTCGCCTATCTTGGTCGAACCGGCGACGCCTACCTGTGCGGCCATCACCGTGTGTGAACCTATCTCGTCGTTGTGGGCTATCTGGACGAGGTTATCCAGCTTCACACCGCTGTGTACGATAGTGGCTCCCATGGTGGCGCGGTCTACGCAAGTATTGGCACCTATCTCAACGTTGTCTTCGAGAATAGTGATGCCGATTTGTGGAATTTTTTCGTATCCTTCGGGTGTCGGGGCAAATCCGAAGCCATCGGCGCCGATGACGCATCCGGCATGCAGGATGCAGTTGTTGCCTACACGGCAGTCGTGATAGACGGTTGCGCCCGGATAGAGGATACAATGACTACCTACGCGGGCTCCGGCACAGACAGTGGCATGCGGATGCAGGGCAGTGCCGTCGCCGATTACTACTCCATCGCCTACGTAGGCAAAGGGAGCAATGTAGACGTTTTCTCCCACCTTGGCTGTGGGGGCTACGTAGGCCAACGGGTCGATACCCTTCAGTTGCGGTTTGCTCTGTTCGTAGAGCGTAAGTAGCTTGGCAAGGCTCTCATAAGCGTTATCCACCTTGATAAGGGTGGCTTTTATTTCATGCTCGGGTTCGAAGTCCTTGTTCACCAAGATGATGCTGGCCTTCGACTCGTAGATATAGGGAGTGTACTTCGGATTGGACAGAAAAGAGATGGCGCCGGGGATTCCTTCTTCAATTTTGGCGAAGGTATGCACGGTCGCATTTTCGTCTCCTACGATTTCTCCCTGTATATAGGCAGCTATTTGTTTGGCTGAAAATTCCATGTCTGTTTCTTGCTAAATGGTTTTCAAAACACAAATAACGGACTTTTTTTTTATATTTCCTTGTCCTTGGGTGAATATTTTATACTTATCTATGCAGCCTCAGGTAGCAAAGGTAGTATTTTTTTACCTTCTTCGAGAGCAGCTGGATGTTGAGCATGTCCGATGCCTCGGCGATGTTTTTCGTGGTGCCGTCCTTGTAGAGGATGTCGATGCTGTCGTCGGCGGGGTTGTACATGTTCTTCTCGATGCTGGGGACGGAGACGAACCAGGCGGCTTCGGCGGGCGTCAGGTCCAGCGCGGCGGCTATCTGTGCCGTCAGTTCCTGCTTGCGCTCCTCGGTGGCGGGTTCGGTGGAGATTTCCACCTTGAACAGGCGGCGGTCCACCATGCCCGTACTTAGCGTAGACAGGACCTTGTCGGGATGGTCGCTCCATACCTTGAGAGCTGTCCAGATGTCGTTGTCGTCCAGGCGGATGAAGTTCTCCAGGCAGGCTGGGTCGTCGTAGAAGCGCGTGCGGTCCACGTCGTTGTAGAGGAAGAAGCGCAGGGCGGGCGAGGCGAAGAGGTCTTCGCCCTTGGCGGCCAGCTCCTTGGCACGGAGCAAGGCGGCGATGAGCATCCGCTCGTAGGCCACGGAGGCCTTGTGCAGATATACCTGCCAATACATCAGACGGCGGGCCATGAGGAAGTTCTCGATGGAGTAGATGCCTTTCTCCTCGACGACGAGGTGGTCGTCCTTCACGTCGAGCATCTTGATGATGCGCGCCGAGCCGATGTTTCCCTCGGTGACGCCCGTGTAGAAGCTGTCGCGCCGCAGGTAGTCCAGGCGGTCCATGTCGAGCTGGCCGCTGACCAGCTGGTGGAGGAAGCGCTTGGGATACTCGTCCTTGAATATCTGGATGGCCAGCGTCAGCTGCCCGTTCATTTCGCGGTTGATGCGCTCCATCAGCAGCAAGGAGATGTCTTCGTGGGAGACGCCGCGCACGATGGTGTCTTCCAGCACGTGCGAGAAGGGCCCGTGGCCGATGTCGTGCATCAGGATGGCGGCCTTGACGGCTTCGGCCTCGCTGTCGAAGATGAAGTTGCCCTTGGCCGTCAGGTGCTGGATGGCCTCGGTCATCAGGTAGAAGGCGCCGAGCGAGTGCTGGAAGCGTGTATGTTGGGCGCCGGGATAGACCACGGACGACAGGCCCAACTGGCGGATGCGCGTCAGGCGTTGTAGCAGTGGATGGCACACGAGGTCGTAGAGCAGTCCCTTCGGTATGTTGATGAACCCGAAGACGGGGTCGTTAATGATTTTGCGTTCGTAGCTCATGATTTCTGTTTTTAGGGTGAGGATTGGATGGGACGATGGGCAGATGGTCTCCGTTTATCGTCTGTGTACTCCCAGTTCAAAGCCTTTAAACCGTCAGTTTACTCCGTTTAAACTGTCAGTTTAATAGCTTTAAACTCTCAGTTTATTACGGTTAAACTGGCAGTTTATTTTTAGTAAACTGAAATAAACTGCTTGGCGGCTGATTACCAGTAAGTTTCCTCGACGTAGTTGTCGAACTCCGGTTCGGCTTTCAGTCCTGCCTGGCGGAAGACGTTTGCTATGGCCTGTTGCTCCTTGGGCGTGATGAGTCGTTCGCCCTTCCGGCTTTGGAAGTAATAGCTTCTGCAAGAGAAGCAAGCCATGATGCGCCGTCTGATGTCTGCCTCCAGTCGGTGGGGGATCTCGTCGAACAGTTTCGTCATGCCTTGGGCGAAGCGCACGGGCGTGCTGTCGCGGTAGTAATCGCATCCCTTCTGTGCATGGGCGACGCAGGCAGGGTGCACAATGCGGATGGGGCCAGGCTTGTCCGAAGCCTCTGTTGCCGTCAACTGACGATAGGCGATGGCACGCAAGCATTGCGGAGCGCGGGGACAGGCTCCGTCGGCGGCAGGACAGTAGATATAGTCTTTGGGCATGTTGTCCGTCTTTCCTGAGGCGGTGGCAACGTTGTTTTCGTGATTCATGGTCGGATGTTCTTATTTGTTTACGCCCAAAGGTAGGAGATTTCAAGGAGATAAACAAGGGGGAGGCGGGGAGAGTGGGGAAGAAATCTGTACATCTATCCGTAATTCCCGTTATTTCTTCCGTAATCTGTATACAAGGCGGAGGCTTCTGTCGCTGTATCTTTGCATCAGAGACTTTAATGCTTTTTCGTCATGAAGATGTATCTGTTGATTCCTGTCCTTCTGTTGCTGCCTTGGATGGCGGTGGCTTGCACGTCAGACCCTGAATTGGATATCGAGCCCACCGTACCCGAACAGCCTGCCCAGCCGGAGGAGGGAGAATCGGAAAATGAAAATCAAGAGAATATGGAAACAAGTACAATCAAACTGAAAGTAGGCGGAAAGACATTCACCGCCACGCTGGTAGACAACTCTTCGACCCGTGCGCTGAAGGCGCTGCTGGCCGAGGGAGACCTCACCATCGAGATGGAAGACTATGCACGGATGGAGAAGGTGGGCCCGATAGGCACTACCCTGCCGCGCAACGATGAACAGATTTCGACCGTGCCGGGCGACCTGATTCTGTATCAGGGCCGTTATTTCGTCATCTACTACGGGCGCAACAGCTATTCGCTCACCCGTCTCGGCAAGATTGACAACGTGTCGGAAAGTGAACTGAAAGCTGCTTTGGGCGACGGAGACGTCACCGTGAGCCTCGCTTTGAGTGGCGAATGATGTAGAATGTATAATAAGGTCTAAGATATGAACAGAAAGAAAACTCTCCCCTGCCTGTTGGCGGCTTTCCTGCTGGCAGGTCTCACCGCCGCTGGTGCGGCAAACGTTACGGACAAGTGTAACCCTTCAAAACAACATGATATGGAAAAATTGGAATTGACCGGCGAGTGGGACAAGGTGTTCCCACAGAGCGACAAAGTGAATCATAGTAAAGTGACCTTCCACAACCGTTACGGCATTACGCTTGTGGCCGACCTCTACGTGCCGAAGCAGGCGACGGGTAAGCTGGCAGCCATTGCCGTGAGCGGACCGTTCGGAGCTGTCAAGGAGCAGTCGTCCGGCCTCTATGCGCAGACGTTGGCCGAGCGTGGCTTCCTGACCATTGCCTTCGATCCATCGTTTACGGGCGAGAGTGGCGGCCAACCTCGCTATGTGGCTTCGCCCGACATCAATACGGAAGACTTCTGCGCGGCCGTAGACTATCTGTCAACCCGCGATGATGTAGATCCTGAACGCATCGGCATCCTCGGCATCTGTGGTTGGGGAGGCATGGCCTTGAACGCTGCCGCCATCGACACGCGCATCAAGGCGACGGTCACTTCGACCATGTACGACATGAGCCGCGTGAATGCCAACGGTTACTTCGACTCGATGGATGCCGACCAGCGTTACGAACTCCGCCGCCAGCTCAACGCCCAGCGCACGGCCGACTACCGCAACGGCTCCTACGAACGTGCCGGCGGTGTGGTGGACCCGCTGCCTGCCGACGCACCCCAGTTCGTGAAAGACTACTATGCCTACTACAAGACACCGCGCGGCTACCATAAGCGTTCGCTCAACTCGAACGACGGATGGAACAAGACTTCTTCGCTGTCGTTCATCAACATGCCCATCCTGACCTATAGCAACGAAATACGCAGCGCCGTCCTGATGATTCACGGAGAGAAAGCTCATTCGTGCTACTTCAGTCGGGATGCCTTCCAGAAGCTGACGGGCGACAACAAGGAACTGCTCATCATCCCCGGCGCCAACCACACCGACCTGTACGACAACCTGCAGGTAATACCTTTCGACAAGATTGAGAGCTTCTTCAGAGAGTATCTGAAGTAAGATGGTAAAGCATATATTTATTCAACGAAACAGGGGTGCCGTTCATACATAAGATTGAACGACACCCCTGTTATATAATGGAGCTTTTCGCAGAATCAAAGAATAGCCTTCAGTTGCTCAGCCATCTGCGCCTGTACTTCCTGTGCGGCCTTGCGGCTGGCGGCAGCGAAGTTTTCTGTCTTGTCCACGTAGATGATGCCACGGCTGGAGTTGACGATAAGGCCGCATTCCTTCGTCATGCCATACTTGCAGACTTCTTCCAACGAGCCGCCTTGTGCGCCTACGCCCGGCACGAGCAGGAAGTGGTTGGGCACAACCTTGCGGATGTCCTCGAACATGCGTCCCTGTGTAGCACCTACTACGTACATCATGTTCTCGTCGTTAGCCCACTGCTGGCTCTTGCGGAGTACTTTCTCGAAGAGGCGTTCGCCGTCTACGTCCATCGTCAGCTGGAAGTCGTGCGACCCCTTGTTGCTGGTCAGTGCTAACAGGATGACCCACTTGCCTTCGTACGTCAGGAACGGCGTCACGCTGTCCTCGCCCATGTAGGGAGCTACGGTCACGGAGTCGATGTCCAGCTCCTCGAAGAAGGTGCGGGCATACATGGCCGATGTGTTGCCGATGTCGCCGCGCTTGGCGTCGGCGATGATGAACTGGTCAGGATAGTTCTGCTTGATGTAGTTCACTGTTTTCTCGAAGGCAATCCATCCCTTTACGCCCATGCTCTCGTAGAAAGCCAGGTTGGGCTTGTAGGCGATGCAGAGGTCCTGCGTAGCGTCGATGATGGCCTTGTTGAAGGCAAAGATGGGATCTTCTTCCTTCAGCAGGTGTTCGGGAATCTTCTTGATGTCCGTGTCGAGCCCCACGCAGAGGAACGACTGCTTCTTCTTGATGTTTTCAAAAAGTTGTTGCTTGTTCATATTTTCTATCTTTTGTTGTATTACAATTCGCTTTCCTTCAACCGTTCCGCATTCTCAGCCACGATGAGGTGGTCGATGCAGTCCTGTATGTCGCCGTCCATGAAAGCGGCCAGGTTGTAGATGGTGTAGTTGATGCGGTGGTCAGTGATGCGTCCCTGCGGATAGTTGTAGGTACGTATTTTGGCCGAGCGGTCGCCCGTGCTGACCATCGTCTTGCGTTTGGAGGCGATGTCGTCGATGTACTTCTGATGCTCCTTGTCGTAGATGAAGGTGCGCAGGCGCGAGAGGGCACGCTCCTTGTTCTTGGGCTGGTCGCGCGTCTCGGTACACTCGATGAGGATTTCTTCTACGACACCCGTCAGCGGGTTCTTCCAGTTGTAGCGCAGACGTACGCCCGATTCTACCTTGTTCACGTTCTGACCGCCTGCACCGCCGCTTCGGAAGGTGTCCCACTTGATTTCGCCTTCATTGATCACCACGTCGAACTCCTCAGCTTCGGGCAGTACGGCTACCGAGGCGGCGGAGGTATGCACGCGGCCCTGTGTCTCCGTGGCCGGCACGCGCTGTACACGGTGTACGCCCGACTCATACTTCAGTGTGCCATACACGTTCTCGCCCGTAACGGAGCAGATAATTTCCTTGAAGCCGCCTGCGGCTCCTTCGTTGGCGCTGGACACTTCGAGCTTCCAGCCCTTGATGTCGCAGTACTTGGAGTACATGCGGAAGAGGTCGCCTGCAAAGATGGCCGCTTCGTCGCCGCCCGTACCGCCACGTATCTCGAGGATGGCGTTGCGGCTGTCCTGCGGGTCGGCCGGAACGAGCAGCAGCTTGATGTGCTCTTCCAGTTCGGGCAGGCGCGTCTGGCAGGCATCAAGTTCCTCGCGGGCCATGTCGCGCATCTCGGCATCGCTTTCGTTGGCGATGATGTCCTTGGCTTCGTCGATGCCGTTCAATACCTGTATGTATTCCTTGCGGGCGTCCATCAGATCGCCCAGTTCCTTGTATTCTTTCGTCAGCTTGACGTACCGCTTCTGGTCGGCAATGACTGCCGGGTCGGTAATCAGTGTCGACACTTCCTCGAAGCGGGCCACGAGGCCGTCGAGCTTTTCCAGTATGGTGTTGTTTTCTGCCATTTATTTTTTAATATAAATCTTTATAATATGTCCATTCTCTAAAAAGTTCAGAGACCTCCTCTCCACTTCCTGCAAATCCAAACGCTCTACATTCAAATTCTATAGGTTTTGATGCATAATCATTGTCATATAAGATTTTTCCTTTAACGACTATAAGATCTTCATAATCAATTTTATCACCGGACCATAGATCTGGTTTGTAATAGAAAAAGCCATAAGGGATTCCATCTTCTTTTATAATTGTATTATGAATAATGCCACAGCATGGATTGAAAAAAACAGTATTAAAGATGTTAGCAGTTTCTGAGAACTTCCAAAATCCTTCCCATATTCTCCAATCATCTTTTTTCTTAAGAAACCATTCTTCAACATCAGTTCGTTCATGCGTTAAATCATATTTTCTCAGCGCAAAGAAATCACCTCCTACGTGAAATATTTCTTTACAATTATCGATTAGGGAACTTCCAAAACAATGATACTTTAAATCTATTATACTTATCCCATAACCATTGTTGGGTCTATAATAAATTATATATTGATTGTCTGTTATTTCTTTAATTTCTCCCCAACCTGAAGGTATATCCCATTCGTCGTTTTTTACATCAATGATATTAATATTGTAACTAATTTCATCAGGATCTATATCGTATTCATCTTGTATATTATATTCTTCCATGTATTGTTGTATAGACATGAAAGTTGCAATCAAGCCAAGTTTTTCGTTGTAAACGCATTTTAGATTATCATATACAGTTGCACTAAATACATTCGAATAATCAGAAGTATCGCAAATTTTTAATAAATGAAGTTCTTCATTTGAAGATTCGGTTTCTTTTACAATACCATATATAATTGAATTATCTTTTGTTTGAAAAAGTAATTTAATATCTTTATATTTACATGGCAATATTAAATTTCCAGCTTTGTCAATTATTCCACAGTTACTATTAGAGTCTTGAACGATAGCAAATCCATATTTGAAATCTTCTTTAAAATAATAAGGTAGATTAATTTTGAATCCATAGTCATGGTATATGATATAGGAAAGTATCTCTTCTTCACCTAGATCTATATCTTCATCTAAAATTTCATTTGGGAAATCAGAGATTACAGTTTTTTCTATAAAGGAACAATTTAGTTTTAAAATGTCTTTGTAATTCATTCTTAAAACTTTTTCCTTAATATTAGTCTTGTAATCTTCTATAAACATTATTGTTTTTATTATAGATGTCTCTAAAGATTCTAATTCTTTTTCTTTCTCTTTATCGTTAGCTTTAGGGATATTTTTTGATAGTGTACTTACAATTTTTTTTATATTAGATAAGAGTCCTAATTTTTCAGCTATAGATTGGGTTGATTGGTAAATTGAAGTGGCTTTTATTTTTACAAAATCTAAATGAGAGGCTACAAGTTCAAATAAAAAATCATATACTAATAAATACTCATAAGTACTATTAGATATTTCTATTATGTTAGTTTTATGATAAATAGGAATGTTTAATCCTGAATCTTGATACAAGGATATAATAGATTGATTTAAAATCAGTTGGGAATCAACGTGGTATCTTCCTAAGTTAGGGATGTTTATTTTGGTGATTTTATCTTTGGTTGCTTGTGCCGTAAATTCATCATCAATATAGATATTACAATCAAAGTTGGTACGGATTTTTAATGTAGCCATAACTTTTTATTCTGTTTAGTAAGATAGCTTTATTATTTGTTTTACCACAACCTCCCCTCAATCAGCCACGCCAGCACTGCCGCAAACACGACTACGCCTGCGATGCTCAATATCCATTTCTTGGGAGTCATGCGATACTTCGCCTTATCGGCTTCGGGAGCAAGATGGGGACCAGAGTAGATTCCAGTGGCTGCACCGATGATGGTGTAGTTCAGGAATCGGAGAACAGGCGCATCCCACTGGTCGCTGAGGACGTAAAGTCCGAAGCAGAAGGTAAGGATGACAATGGCCACGAGAATGACTTTGAGCAAGTGTTTCATATCTCTGTCTTGATGTTCTCGTTCCATAATTCTTATCTTGAAGAGTTGTTCTTGTTACACTAATTTCTCAAGCAGCCAGAACGCTGTGGTGACTATGCCTGTCAGCAACACCAACCGCCACCACCGCCACCGGCGGCCTTTCTCCTTTCCGTCTTCGAGACTGGACAGGTAACCTACCACCATGGGCGGACCTATGACAGCCAGGCTGTGCAGATAGTCTGAACCGATGCGTGTAGCTACAACGCTCAGTGCGGCACCTGCTACAATCCACAGTATGACATACAGAATGAGCTTTCCAAGAGTTTTCTTCATGACCTTGGAGTGTTATTTATCTCTTTTACCGTGTCTTTATTTCTTCTTGCGGCGGGTATTGCTCCGGTAATATTGCCCCCAAGCCAATACACACACCACAATCAGACCAATGACTACATAGCCCATAGCGCTCAATATCTTTTATTAATACCTGAACTCACCGAACTCCGAGCGGATAATCAACTCCTTCTTGTCGCTTTCCTCGATACGGCCGATGACCTGTGCGTCGATGTTGAACGACTTCGAGATGGTGATGACTTCCTCGGCATGCTCGGGCGAGAGGTAGACTTCCAGACGGTGTCCCATGTTGAATACCTTGTACATCTCCGCCCAGTCCGTGTCGCTCTGCTCCTTGATGGTGCGGAACAGGGGAGGTACGGGGAAGAGGTTGTCCTTGATGACGCGGCAGTTGTCGCCCACGAAGTGCAGCACCTTGGTCTGTGCGCCGCCCGAGCAGTGTACCATGCCGTGGATTTCGGGGCGCAGGGCGTCGAGCAGCTTCTTGACAACCGGCGCATAGGTACGGGTGGGCGAGAGGACGAGCTTGCCTGCATCCAGCGGACTGCCTTCTACCTTGTCGGTCAGCTTCAGCTTGCCGCTATATACCAGTTCGTCGGGCACGGCCTTGTCGTAGCTTTCCGGATATTTCTCTGCCAGGTACTTGGCAAAGACATCGTGGCGGGCCGAGGTCAGGCCGTTGCTGCCCATGCCGCCGTTGTATTCCTTCTCGTAAGTAGCCTGTCCGTAGCTGGCGAGGCCCACGATGACGTCGCCCGGACGGATGTTGGCGTTGTTGATGACGTCGCTGCGCTTCATGCGGCAGGTCACGGTAGAGTCTACGATGATGGTGCGCACCAGGTCGCCCACGTCGGCCGTCTCGCCGCCCGTGGCATAGACGCCCACGCCCATTTCACGCAGCTCGGCCAGCAGTTCGTCCGTGCCGTTGATGATGGCGGAGATGACTTCGCCCGGCACCAGCAGCTTGTTGCGTCCGATGGTGGAGGAGACGAGGATGTTGTCCACGGCGCCCACGCAGAGCAGGTCGTCGATGTTCATGATGAGCGCGTCCTGCGCGATGCCTTTCCACACCGAGAGGTCGCCCGTCTCCCGCCAGTACAGGTAGGCCAGCGAGGACTTGGTGCCTGCGCCGTCGGCGTGCATGATGTTGCAATACTCCGGGTCGCCGCCCAGTATGTCGGGGATAATCTTGCAGAAGGCCTGCGGGAAAATGCCCTTGTCGATGTTCTTGATGGCGTTGTGAACATCCTCTTTCGATGCGCTTACGCCGCGCATCATGTATCGTTGATTACTCATGAGATAATGTATTTTTGTTCAATTGAATATGCAAAAGTAACAATTATTCGGCAGATAGCCTACTATGCGGCAGGCATTTTCCAGATATTCTGCTTGTTGTTTTTTCCCATATAGAAATTAAGGGTGTTGCTTTTAGTAGAAAGGATTGTTTTCTCATAAAGAAAACGGCCGTTTCTTTATGGGAAAACAGCCGTTTCTAAATGATAAAACACAGACTTGTGTCATAGGGAATTTTAGAATTGCACTTGTGGAGCCTGCTCAGCACCTTCAGCTGCCTCGAAGTAGGCGCGCTTGTCGAAGCCGAACATACCGGCAAGGATATTCTTGGGGAAGCGGCGGATGGTGGTGTTGTAGGCCTTGGCCGCGTCGTTGAAGTTCTTGCGGGCTACATTGATACGGTTCTCTGTGCCTTCGAGCTGGGCCTGCAACTCCAGGAAGTTCTGGTTGGCCTTCAGGTCGGGGTAGTTTTCGGTGATGGCAAGCAGCTTGCCCAGGGCGGTGGCCAGCTGGCCCTGTGCCTTCTGATATTCGGCCAGCTTCTCGGGCGTCAGGTCCGTGGGGTCCACTTTGATTTGGGTAGCTTGGCTGCGGGCGGCGATGACGCCTTCCAACGTTTCCTTTTCGTGAGCGGCATACCCCTTGACGGTGTTCACCAGGTTGGGGATGAGGTCGGCACGGCGTTGGTACTGCGTCTCCACGTTAGCCCACTGGTTGCTGACGTTCTCGTCCATGCCGACGAGGCTGTTGTAGCCGCTGATGGCCCAAATGGCGATAACGGCTACTACAGCTACAATGATGATAATCGTTACTTTTTTCATATTGTTCAGTAATTTGATAGATTAATAAAATAATAGCAAATTCTTGGGAAGGTCAGAATCGGGAACCGGCACCTCCGCCTCCTCCCATTCCTCCGCCGAAGCTACCTCCACTGAATCCTCCGCCACCTCCGCTTCCGAAGATGAAAGGACCTCCGCCTCCTCCTCTCCGTCCGCGATAATTGTCATCGTAAGATTGCTGGCGGCGTATCACCTGATGGCCACAGTTACGGCAGGTGTAGGTTACGTCTTCCGTTCTGACACCGTTGCGAAGTGCAATGAGGCGGCTGGAGCTGCGCTGCAATTTGTGCTGGCCGCATTTGGGACATTTGGAAGCTGCGTGCATAGCTATGACTGCGAGGAAAACACCTACCGCTACGATACCGAAAAGTACCAGAAAGACGCTACCTGCACCATCGTCATCTCCGTCGGCTGGCAGGTCGTTCTCCATCGAACCGTCCAGGCGTGCACAGGTAGCACGGATGCCGGCCACCATGCCTTCACTCCATCGGTTTTCCTTCAAATAGGGTATCATATGGCGTGTCTGGATGCGTTTGCAGATGGCATCGGGTAGGGGGCCTTCCAACCCATAACCAGTATAGAACTGGATGCATCGTTGGTCGGTAACGAGCAGGATTACGAGTCCGTTGTCCTTACCTTTCTGTCCTACTCCCCATGAATTAAGCAGCTGATGGCAGAAGTCGAAGCAGTCTGCCTCGCCAATGGTGGGTACTACGGCCACTACAGTCTGAATACCGGTCTGTTGTTCCAGAGCATAAAGCATGCGGTCAATGCTGTCGCGAGCTGCCACATTGAGTATGTTCTCGGGGTCACATACATAGCGAGTTTTGTCTACTAGGTGTACTTTCGGTAGATTCTCTGGAGTATAAACAACTTGTGCCCATGTCGTCAAACAAAGAAGCTGACAGAATAAGATAGAAAGTATAATTTTCTTCATGAAGATATGTATTCGTTCTTTTAGTGAATATATGTCCCAACAAAATCGCGGACTTTGCGGGTATAAGCCTCAGTATTTTCTTTATAAGCTACGGCATGTTCGGCTCCAGGCACAATCCAAAGTTCTTTTGGAGCTGGTTTGGCTTCGTACAGTGGATGTACCATCCATGTGGGTACGAAAGTATCGGCATCGCCATGAATGAAGAGCATGGGGAGAGTGCATTTCTTTACTTGCTCCAATGGAGATGCTTCTTGGAAACTCCAGCCGTATTCTATGTGGCATAATGTACTGGCTACATAGAGTAGTGGAAAGGCAGGTAGACCAAACTGATTTTTTAGTTCGCCTTTAAATTCATCCCAAGCACTGGTATAGCCACAGTCTTCTACAAAACATTTGATAAAAGGTTGTTGGTATATTCCCTGTTGTACTTCGCCTGATACACACATTGTTGTGGCTGCTCCCATTGAAATGCCATGTACTACCATCTCTGTGTTTCCTCCAAAAAGATGATTGGCTTCTTCTGTCCAACGGAGTACGTCGAGTCGGTCTTTCCAACCCATTTGTACTTCAGTACCTCCACTTAGTCCGTGCCCATAGAGATCAGGTAGTAAAATGTTGTATCCCAATTGACGGTTGTACAGATAACCTATCATCATCATTCGGATGGAATTGTCTGTATATCCGTGTACAATGACTGCCGTATGATTGGTTGAATCGGCTGCTGGTACATAAAGGGCATGTAAAGGAGTGCCTTCATCATTTTCAATATAGAGGTCGTGTAAAGCTTCAGCTGCTTGTAGGCTGTCGATCCAATGTCCCACTTCGGGATAAGTTTGCCGCATATATTCAAGCGAACTTTCAATGTTACGACTGCGGCTAACCAGCTCTTCAGGTTTCAGGGCATATCCTAGCATGTAGTATCCGGCACATAATAGTAGGGCCGCTATGGCTATGACAGCTATCAGGCTGTATTTGATGGCTTTTCTCATTCTTTATTCAGCTATTTATTCCATATTTCCCATGATACAAAAGCCTGGAGTAGTAGCATTTCCAATCCGTTTTTTACGGTGGCCCCCTGCTCTATGCCTTTTTTCATAAAAAGAGTTTCACTGGGATTGTATAATAGGTCGTAAAGCAAATGTTTCGATGTCAGTTGGTTGTAGGGGATGTCTGGACAAAAATCTACTTTAGGATACATGCCTAGCGGAGTCGTATTCACGATGACGGTATGTTCCTGCATAATTTCAGGCGTCAGTTCTCCGTAGGTTAATATATCATTCCTTTTTTTAGTACGTGATACGAAAGTAGATTGGATACCCAAATTGGCTAATCCATGAAAAACTGCTTTGGAAGCTCCTCCTGTTCCTAAAATAAGGGCTTTAGTATGATGAGGCAATAATAAGGGCTCAATGGAACGCGTAAAACCAATGATGTCAGAATTGTAACCTACTAGTTTTACTTTTCCTTTAGCTTGGGGAATTATTTTAATGACGTTTACGGCACCTATCTTAGCAGTATCCTTGTCTAGTTCATCTAGGTAGGGGATGACTTGTTCTTTATAGGGAATGGTGACGTTGAGGCCGCGGAGATTGGGGTTTTCTTCGATGACTTCCATGAAGTCTTCGATACGTGGTATTTCGAAGTTTACATATTCAGCATCAATATTCTCAGACTGAAATTTTTCGTTGAAGTATCCGATGGAGAATGAATGCTTCAGCGGATAACCGATTAAACCGTATTTGTCCATAATTAAAAGGTAGATTTATTTGGTTGCTACATAAAGGGTACAGATACCGAATGTTAATCGCCGGAAACGTACCTGACTGAAACCGGCGTTGCGTATAGACCGCTGCATCACTTCTCCTTGCGGAAAAGCGCGAATGCTTTCGGGTAGATAAGTGTAGGCGCTGTTGTCCTTGGATATCAGTTTGCCAATAAGCGGCATTACTACTTTAGAGTAAAGAGTAAATAGTTGCTTCATAGGAAAGCGGTCGGGTGTAGATAACTCAAGGATAACCAAATGTCCGTTAGGGCGAAGTACACGACACATTTCTCCAAGTGCAATATCCAGATGCTCAAAATTGCGGACACCGAAAGCTACTGTTACTGCATCGAACGTGGCATCTGCAAAAGACAACGCTGTGCAATCTTCGCGGGCGAAAGATACCTTATCCGCGAGACCTGCCTGCTGTACCTTTTCACGGCCTACTTCCATCATGCCTTCCGAAATGTCAGCACCAATAAGAGACTGTGGTTGTAGCTCACGGCAGGCCAGGATGGCAAAATCGCCCGTACCGGTAGCTATGTCCAGTATTTGTTGGGGGTGATAGGGACGGAGTGTATGGATCGCTTTTCTACGCCAACTACGGTCGATACCCATTGAGAGGGTGTGGTTCAGTTGGTCATACGTTGGAGCGATATGATTGAACATGCGTTCCACCTGTACAGCTTTTGTACCTTCTTCACCGTATGGCTTAATATGTTCCTGAGGATAATCCATAAAAATAGGTATATTCTTGCGCAAAGTTAAGAAAATAAGTAGTTCAGTGTGTAACTTGTGGCATATTTTCCAGTATATTCGTTATCTTCTTTATTTGAAGAAGCTATAAGAATATTTGGATATAGAAGCTTACTTATACCCGTTTGGGTATAAATCTGTGTAGCTTTTGGTTAATTATACCCATACAGGTATAATCAGTGAAGAATTTTATTATATTTGTACCCGAAAGGGTATAGATATGACTTATACAGTAATTGCAGATTTTGTAAAGGAAATGCGTCGTCAGTTTGGTTTGACGCAAGTGGACCTGGCAGATAAGTCGGGTGTAGGGTTACGTTTTGTTCGCGATTTGGAGCAGGGTAAACAGACCTTGCGGATGGATAAAGTGAATCAAGTGCTCAGTTTGTTTGGCCGTCAGGTAGGGCCTGTGGAGGTTGATGTAAAAACAAGGGAGGATAGGTTATGAAACGGGCTAAGGTATATCTGTACGACCGGTTAGCTGGCAGGTTGATAGAAGATGAAAACGGTTTTACTTTCACGTACGACGCTAGTTATTTGGCTTTGTCTGATGCAGCAGCTGTTAGCCTTACACTACCATTGACGGAGAAGCCTTATCATGATACGGTGCTTTTTCCATTCTTTGATGGACTAATACCCGAAGGCTGGTTGCTGGACATTGCCGAGCGGAGTTGGAAGATTAATCAACGTGACCGCATGTCGCTTCTGCTAGCCTGTTGTAAAGATTGTATTGGAGCTGTCAGTGTGATACCAGATAATGAAACTGAGGAGAAAAAGTCATGAGTCGATGTCTGTATTGTTATAAAGAATTAAGTGAGGGAATGAAAGATTTTCATCCGGCTTGTGCTCGCAAGTTTTTTGGTGTCCGTATGGCTCCTGAGTTGCCTTACGTGCGCAGTCAACTGGGTGATTTAGCTCGTGAAGTAGTACGCAGTCAAACTACCCTTACTGGGGTGCAAGCTAAACTTTCTCTTGATATTAACAGAGGTGGGCGTAATGAACCTGATCGCTTTACCATAGTAGGATTGTGGGGACGTTTTATTTTGAAGCCGCAGACGCAGTCTTATCGTGCTTTGCCTGAATTGGAAGATGTTACCATGCACTTGGCCGAAGCTGCCAAAATCAATGTAGTACCTCATAGTTTGATACGTTTCAGCGATGGTGAATTGTGTTACATTACCCGCCGTATCGACCGTCTGCCCGATGGTCATAAGGTGGCTATGGAAGACATGTGCCAACTGTCCGAACGGCTTACAGAGTATAAATATAAGGGCTCTTATGAGCAGATAGCCAAGCTTATTCGTCGTTATTCTTTTACGCCACAGCTCGATGTTATTAATTTCTGGGAAGTAGTGGTCTTTTGTTGGATAACAGGTAATGCCGACATGCACCTTAAAAACTTTTCGCTTTACAATTTGATGAATGGATATACGCTTACTCCGGCTTATGACATGTTGTCTACTACGCTGGTGATGCCCGAAGATACTGAAGAATTGGCTCTTACCCTTAATGGAAAGAAGAATCGTCTGCGTAAGACGGATTTCTACAAGGCTATAACAGCTTCGGGAGTAGAAGAAAAAGTGATTGAAAATCTGGCCCGTCGATTCAGCCGAGCTCTACCTAAGTGGTTTGAACTGATAGACCACTCTTTCTTGCCTGACGATATGAAGAGACAATATAAGAAGCTTATCTTGCGTCGTGTGGTGATGTTGCGTTGACAGTCTTGCTGATTGGGTAAAACAGACGCAGATTACATGGAATAGGGATAGTGACATTCGTGCTATTCCGCGTAATCCGCGTTAAGTATATGTCAGGAGCAAGTGTGCTCTTGTATTACTTGTTTAGGTATTCTGTTACATTCTTTTCGATACGTGCGGCAATGTCTTCAGTGGTTTCACGAACGAACTTTTCGCCGGTGATGTGCTCGTACAGTTCAATGTAGCGTTCACTGATAGAGGTCACGATTTCGTCGGTCATCTCGGGAACCTGTTGGCCTTCCTTGCCCTGGAAGCCGTTGTCCATCAGCCATTCGCGTACGAATTCTTTGGAGAGCTGCTTCTGGGGTTCGCCTTTCTCGAAACGCTCTTCATAGCCTTCGCTGTAGAAGTAGCGGCTGGAGTCGGGTGTATGGATTTCGTCCATCAGATAGATCTGGCCGTTGTGCTTGCCGAATTCATATTTCGTATCTACCAGGATGAGGCCACGCTCGGCAGCAATCTCTGTACCGCGCTTGAAGAGGGCCAGTGTATATTTCTCCAGCAGGGCATATTCTTCGGGAGTAGCCAGACCCTTGGCCAGGATTTCTTCCTTGGAGATGTCGGCGTCGTGTTCACCGATTTCGGCTTTGGTCGTCGGAGTGATGATGGGTTCGGGGAACTTCTGGTTCTCCTTCATTCCTTCGGGCAGACGTACGCCGCAGATTTCACGAACACCACTCTTGTAAGCACGCCAGGCCGAGCCGCAGAGGTAACCGCGAACAATCATTTCTACAGGGAAACCTTCACACATCACGCCGACGGTCACCATCGGGTCGGGTGTAGCCAGCTTCCAGTTGGGGCAGATGTCGGTCGTGGCATCAAGGAACTTGGCGGCAATCTGGTTCAGCATCTGGCCCTTGAAGGGGATACCTTTCGGCAGGATGACGTCGAAGGCCGAGATACGGTCGGTTGCTACCATGACGAGCTTTTCGCTGTTGATGTTGTACACGTCACGTACTTTTCCGTGATAGACACTCTTCTGTCCCGGAAAGTTGAAATCAGTTTTAGTTAACGCTTGTTTCATAACTGTTATGTATTTTGATTAGTGTTAGTCGTTTGGCTTTTCTTCTCTTCTTTCTGGCGTTCGCGTTCGGCTTTCTGTTCTTTCTCAAACTTTTCGTATGCCTCCACAATCTGTGTTACCAGTTTGTGACGGACGATGTCTTTCTTGTTCAGCTCAATGAAGCTGATTCCCTTCACACCTTTCAGTATTTTCAGGGCCTGTACGAGGCCGGAAGTCTGCGAGGAGGGGAGGTCGATCTGCGTCATGTCGCCCGTCACAATCATCTTGGTGTTCATGCCCATGCGGGTGAGGAACATCTTGATTTGGGCAGTCGTAGTGTTCTGAGCTTCGTCGAGGATGACGACGGCATCGTTCAGTGTACGTCCGCGCATGAAGGCCAGCGGAGCTATCTGGATGATGTTCAGCTCCATGTATTCCTTCAGCTTGGCGGCGGGTATCATGTCCTGCAAGGCGTCGTAGAGCGGTTGCAGGTATGGGTCTATCTTGTCTTTCATGTCGCCGGGCAGGAAGCCGAGCTTCTCGCCTGCCTCCACGGCGGGGCGGCTGAGGATGATTTTCTTGATTTCCTTGTTCTTCAGGGCACGCACGGCCAGGGCGATGGCGGTGTAGGTCTTGCCCGATCCGGCCGGGCCGATGGCAAACACCATGTCGTTCTTGTGGAAGGCATCCACCAGCTTCTGCTGGTTTTCGCTTCGGGGGATGATGGGCTTGCCCGTCACACTGAACACGATGACGTTGCCGCTCTTTTCCGCTTGCGGAGCATTGCCTTTGATGATGTCGATAATGGCTTCTTCCTTCAGCGAATTGTATTCAGCACAGTGCTTCTCCAGCTTGATGATGTTTTCTTCGAAGGCACACATTTCTTCTTCATCGCCTAGCACCTTGATGACGTTGCCGCGCGCCACAATGCGCAATTTGGGGTAAAGAGCCTTGATCAGCTGCATGTTGGCGTTGTTTACACCGTAAAAGATGACCGGGTCGATATCTTCGAGGACAATCAGTTTTTCTATCATTGATATGTTTTAATTGTTCATTGAAATGCCTTGCAAAGGTAATGAAACGTTTGGAAAACCGTGTCACTTCGTACCGTTATTTTTCAACACCGGCTTGACGACGATACCGTTTGCATTCTTGGTGCAGCGGATGCACTCGTGCCGCAGGCTTTCTTCCTTCATGTTGAAGAGAATGTTGGGGTTGAAGTGCTGGCCGTTGATGCGTGTTTCGAAGTGCAGGTGCTCGGTAGTGGCTCGTCCTGTGCGTCCTGTCAGAGCGATGGCTTGCCCGGCCTTTACCGTGTCGCCGCTTTGCACCAGGTTTTTGGAGTTGTGGCTGTAGACGGTCTCCAGGCCGGAGGGATGGCGAACCACAATGACATTGCCGTAGGCGCTGTAGGGTTTCGACATGCGTACCACACCGGCGAAGGCACTTCGGATAGTGTCGTTGGCCCGCGTCTTGATGTCGATACCTGTATGCCGTCCGCCGCCCCGTCCATAGGGCGAGATAACCTTACCGCCGGGCAGGGGGAAACAATAGTCATCTTTTCCAAGACTGTCGAGGTGTAGCAGGATGGTTCTACTCTTGTCGAACAGCCCCTGCGTAGCCACTCGGATGTGGTTTACCTCCATGTTGGAGAAGGTGTCTGCCTTTTGCTGGGCCTGTATTTGTAGGGGGAGCAGAAGGCAGATGAGGAGGAATAACACTGTTTTCATTCGAAGTAATGGATGTTTCCTCCGTCGGATGAGGCGTATTTTCTTAAAAGTTCCTGTGTCATTTCGGCAGCCTGTTGCAGGCGGGTGGTGTCGCCGTCGTAGCCGTTGATGATGGCCAGAATGTGGCGGGTACCGACATCCATCTTGGTGCGTTCGTTGTCGCTGGTGGGGGTGCCGATACCGCCCATGGCGTCGCGGAAGACGGGCAGGCCTTCGATGTTGAGCACACCGCGGCCGATGCCCTCGAACGGTTCTTCGGCCCGGCCGATACCCAGGCAGAGGTCGGTGCCCTGTATCTTGTCGGCATCGAAACCGCCGATGCTGTAGCCCGTGCGCAGGGAGACGAGGTTGATGAGGTCCACCAGCGTATCAATCTGATACAGTTCCAAGCCGCGGAGCAGACGCCGGCGCAGAGCTTCGGCAGAGGGACGGTAACGGCTAGGGTCCTTGCCGCAGCGTTTGTAGGCTTCGCGGGTGGCGGCAATGGCGGGCCGGTGCTTGATGCCTTCGGTGGTGTCGGCGGCACGCAGTTCTTCGGTGAAGGCGTTTATTTCCTGCCAAAGTCCTTCGTTATGAGGCGTATTGGTCACTTCGGCATAGACGGCTGCTCCGCAGTATTCGGGGCAGCGCGATTTCAGTTCTTCGGATACGGTGAGATTATACATAATCATAGGGTTGTTAGGGGTTAATCATGATTCCCGACAGCATCCTGCCCGACTTGATTCCCAGCCTGCGGGCAGAGAAGAAGTCTTTGTGGCGGGTGTAGGTACAGATGCCGGCGGTCTCTATCTGCGTGTCGGGCAGGCCGAAGCCCAGCAGTTGCAGTTGGTTGGCGGCCCAGAGGTCTATGTGATGCTTGTGGGTATCGTTGTGCCATTCTGCGATGTAGGGCATGGGGAAGTTGGCGGTGCGGAAGGCTTCGTACACCTCTTCGCCCACTTCGAAGGCGGCAAGCGAGATACCGGGGCCGATGACGGCCTGCACGTCCTTGCCCTCTGTACCGTAGAGTTCCCGCATCCTTTCCAACGTGTGCAGGGCGATGCGGTTCACTGTTCCCCGCCAGCCGGCATGGACGGCGGCGACGGCGCGGTGCCTTTGGTCATACAATAGAATAGGAATGCAGTCGGCCGTCGAGATGCAGAGGCAGACGCTCGGTTCGCAGGTGATGAGGGCGTCGATGCCTTGCAGGCGTTCGTGGCGTGTTTGCGGGTCGGCCTGCAGATAGTCGGTGTCGATGACGAGGGATGCCGTGCCGTGCGTCTGCCAGGGGATGATGAGTTCCTGCGGGCGTTGCGGCAGGGCTTCCAGAAGCTGTTCCTGGTTGCGGCGGACGTTCTCGGCCGAGTCACCTGTGTAGGGTGTGCAGTTCAGCGAGGCATAGGTGCCTGTGCTGACGCCGCCGTGGCGGGTGGTGCTGAAAGCAAAAATGTCGGAGCATGCATCGTTTAATGCATACTCCAACATTCGTTTGTCGGGGCTGAGGCGGCTCATTGCTTGTCGTCCTCCCAGTCCTCTTCTTCGTATTCGAAGTCTTCGAGGTCTTCGATGTCGTCCTCGTCCACATACTCGATGCTGAGGTCCTCGTCTTCGCCTTCGTCGGCCAGCTCCTCCTTCAGGTGGCTCATGTCCTTGGGGCGGTGGGCGATGCTTTCTATCTTGCCCTCAATCTTGTTGCTCTCCTTGTTCAGTTCCTCCCACAGGATATCCTTCAGCACGTTGATGCCGAGGCCCGAGATGGCGGAGATGAACACGTGGGGCACGTCCTGGGGCAGGGTCGGCTCTATCTCGTCCATCAGCTCCTGGTCCAGCATGTCGCACTTGGTGATGGCCAGTACGCGCTGCTTGTCCAGCATTTCGGGGTTGAAGTTCTTCAACTCGTTCAGCAGGATGTTGTATTCCTTGGTGATGTCGTCGCTGTCGGCGGGTACCATGAAGAGCAGCAGCGAGTTGCGTTCGATGTGGCGCAGGAAGCGCAGACCCAGTCCGCGGCCTTCACTGGCTCCTTCGATGATGCCGGGGATGTCGGCCATGACGAACGACTTGCCTTCACGGTAGGACACGATGCCCAGGTTGGGCTCCATCGTGGTGAAGGGGTAGTTGGCTATCTTCGGCTTGGCTGATGATACGGCCGAGAGCAGAGTTGACTTGCCGGCGTTGGGGAAGCCCACCAGTCCGACGTCGGCCAGCAGCTTCAGCTCCATGATGACGGTCATCTCCTGCATCGGTTCGCCGGGTTGTGCGAAGCGCGGAGCCTGACGGGTAGCCGTCTTGAAGTGCCAGTTGCCCAGTCCGCCGCGTCCTCCCTTCAGCAGAATCACTTCCTGTCCGTGTTCGGTGACGTCGCAGATGTACTCGCCCGTCTCGGCGTTGTAAACCACCGTGCCGCAGGGCACCTCGATGACTTTGTCTTCGCCGTCCTTGCCGAAGCTACGGTTCTTGGAGCCGCTTTCGCCGTGACCGGCCATGATGTGGCGGTCGTAGCGCAGGTGGAGCAGGGTCCAGTAGTTGCGGTTGCCGCGCAGGATGACGTGCCCCCCGCGTCCGCCGTCGCCACCGTCAGGCCCTCCGTTGGGCACGTATTTGGCGCGGCGCATGTGTGTGGAACCTCGGCCGCCCTTGCCCGAGCGGCAGTATATCTTTACATAGTCTACAAAGTTCGATTCTGCCATAATGCTATAATATTATAGATGCGTTGGCAAAGATACGAATAATTTCGCATACATTAGGATATAGGAAGCTATTCGCCTTTCATTTCTTGGCACACCTTGTCTATATATTGCACAAATGCATCGGAAAAGACATAAGTGTCGGCTTTGGCGGCTGCTTCGTTGTAGCGGCGGACGAAGGCCGGTATGTCGCAAAAACAGTCGATGGCAGTCTGAAGCCCCAATTGGTCACGGATGAGAAATACCATGTAGTCGCCGGTGGTATGTCCTCCAAAGTGGGCGCAGCCGGCGGCCTCTTCAAATTGCTCGGCTGTAATTTTTCCGGCTGCATAGTCGCACGTCAGGTTGTCAAGTTGTTTCAGTACTTCGGGGGTTGCGGCATAGTCGTCGTTGTACATCTTGACAATCTCCGGCCCGTATAGTCCCAGTTTGGTGACGGGCATTTCAGGTTTGCTGATGAGGTCGGCCGTGCCTTCCATTTGGTTGTATACGAGAGCCGTCAGTGCCGGGTCGTCCGAGTCCTTCGGATAGCGCAAGTCCCAGAGCGCATCCATGTAGTGATGGTGCAGTTCGTGGGCAGCTGTGTTGATGAACCCTTCCTTGCCGTCCTCATACACCTGGTTGATGTCGAAGAATACGGCTCCGCCCATGGCGCGCGACTCCGGGTCGAAAGCCAGATAGAACATCGGCAGGTCGGCCAGGGACAAATCTTTCGCGTCGGCCGGCAGGAACTGTTTCACTCGGCTGTATGCCTGTTCCATGAGTTGCTCAAAATCAGAATGGTGCAAGAAATGTTCCAGCGAATCCATCCGCTGGCGGATCTGATAGAAGTTTACGATAAAGTAATTTTCAAAAGGTGCGTCCGTTGCCATCGGTTGCAGGGCGATGCTGTCGGCCATGGCCCGGCAGGCAGGGTCGAAGACTGTGGTGAATGCCTTGCGGATATTCTGTTGCCATTCTTCCCAATCGGTACGGATACTGAAGAATGACTGATAGCCTTTTGTCGCAAACAAAGCTTCCCAATCGGCTTCGGAAGGTTGCTTCCCCTGTTCGGCTGCCCGTGCCAGTTCGATGAAGCGGACGGCCGATTCGATGGAGTATCTTGGAGAGGTCTGTGCTTGGATGTCCCAAATGAAGGATGCTAGAAGGCAGAATGTGATGATACAATGTTTCATGTGTAAATGAGTAATTAAGTAAGACATAAGTTCAGTAAAAAAAGTTCTATTGCTGAAACTACGACAAAGGTAAATAAAATTCTTCCGTGATGCAAGTCTGTAGATTTATGATGTAGAGATGTTGTCGGCTACAGATAGGCAGACTTGCCGGAGTTGCAGCACGCCCGAGATGGTGGGAGAGGAAAAGCCCGGTGCATTTTTTGTTTCTTTGGAGTGAGAAGCGCTTACTTCACTGCATCAATCGCCTTGCAGATGTCGGCAGTGATGGTCTCCAGCTCGCCCAGTCCGTTGATGTGGGCGTAGAGGCCTTCCTGCTTGTACCAGTCGATGAGCGGAGCGGTCTGGCTGTGGTAAACGGTGAGGCGCTTCTTGATGGTCTCCTCGTTGTCGTCGGCACGGCCCGACTGCTGTCCGCGCAGGATGAGGCGCTTCATCAATTCGTCTTCGGGCACGTCGAGGTCGAGCATCACGCTCACCTGCTGTCCGCGTTCGGCCAGCATCTTCTTCAGAGCCTCGGCCTGTGCGATGGTGCGGGGAAAGCCGTCGAAGATGACGCCTTTCGAATCCTTGAAGCTGTCCAGCGTGGAGGCCAGGATGTCGATAATCAGGTTGTCGGGGAGGAGCTGGCCCTGGTCGATGTAACCCTTGGCTGTCTTGCCCAGCTCGGTTCCGTTCTTTATTTCGGCACGCAGCACGTCACCTGTGGAGATGTGGTTGATGCCATACTTTGCTACAATTCTCTCGCTTTGTGTGCCCTTGCCAGAGCCGGGGGCACCGAAAATTACAATGTTCAGCATATTTTAATTAAGAATGAAGAATTAAGAATGAAGAATTGAGAATGGAGAATGAAGAACGGTTGTCATTCTTCATTCCTCATTCCTCATTCTTCATTCACAACTGTATAAATGTCCTTATAGTTCCGTCCGAAGCCGTCGTAATCCAGTCCGTAACCCACGATGAAGTCGTTGGGGATGCGCATGGCGGCATACTCGATGTTGAGGTCCACCTTCAGCTTTTCGGGCTTGACGAGCAGGGTGGCGATGTGTATTTCCTTCGGGCCGCGGGTACCGAGCGTCTCAAGCAGACGTTGCATGGTGAGGCCTGTGTCTACAATGTCTTCCACGATGACGATGGTGCGTCCGCTCAGGTCTTCGTTGATGCCGATGACTTCCTTGACGGCGCCTGTCGATGACACGCCCTGGTAGGAGGCCAGCTTGACGAACGAGATCTCGCAGGGGATGGTGATGCGTTTCATCAGGTCGGCGGTGAACATGAACGAACCGTTCAACACGCTCAGGAAGAGTGGGCTCTTGCCTGCCAGGTCACGGTTGATTTCGTCGGCCACGCGGCTCACTTCTTTCAGTATATCCTCCTCTTTGATGGAGACGGTGAATTTCTTGTCTTTGATCTGTATGCTATCCATGGGACTTGTGAATATTAAATTGGTGCAAAGGTAGCGAATTTATTCCACTCCGTGCATCATCTTCTGCAATTTCTTCGACAGCAGGAAGAGGATGACCGACGCGGCGGCCGACATGACGACGAACACCAGAAAGAAGTCGTACATCGTTTCGATGCGGTAACCCATCAGCGTCTTCACCTTTTCCGCCTCGGGATAGAGGCCCGAGAGCGTACCGGCAAACTTGTTGGCCGTGGCTGTAGACAGGTACCAGATGCCCATCATCAGGGAGGCGAAACGGACGGGTGTCAGCTTGTTCACCATCGACAGGCCGATGGGCGAAAGGGCAATCTCGCCCATCGTGTGGATGAAGTACAGTCCGGTCAGCCAGATGAGGCTTACCTTGACGCCGGGCTGCACGTCCTTCACGCCGAAGCAGATGACCAGATAGCCCAGCGACAGGAGCAGCAGACCGATGGCCTGCTTGGTGGGTGACGTGGGCTCCATGCCCCGACGTGCCAGTGCTCCCCATACGCCCGGCATGACGGCTGCCAGAATGACGACGAAGAAGGGATTGAACGACTGAATCCACGAAGCAGGCATTTCCCAACCGAAGATGACGCGGTCGGTCTGCTCCGAGGCAAACAGCGTGAGCGAAGCGCCTGCCTGCTCGTAGGCTGCCCAGAAGAAGATGACGAAGAAGGCGATGATGTAGATGACCAGGATGCGGTCGCGCTCAATCTTGGTGAGTGAGCCGTCCATCAGGATGCTGGCCGGGAAGACGATGCAGGCCGTAAAGATGCCGATGCTGATCCAGTCGTTGCCGAAGCATCCGTAGAAGAACAGGGCCAGCACGACGGCCATCGCACTGCATATCCACAGGTTGCGGCGTTTGCGCGCGGTTTCCTCGGGCGTCCGGGCCTTTACGGAGGTGCCTTCCGTCTCTTTGCGCGCATCGGGCACGATGCCCAGTTGCCGGCCGTCGGGGCCGATGAGGTAACGGTTCTTCTGCGTCTCGAACAGCACGACGGTCAGCACCGTGACGATGGCGGCAATCAGGAAGCCCCATTTGAAGTCCTGCGGATTGCCTGTCTCGCCGAAGTAGCCGCAGACAAGCGGAGCGAGGAACGACCCCACGTTGACACCCATATAGAAGATGGTATAGGCCGAGTCGAGCCGACGGTCGCCGGGTTCGTACAGCTGCCCGACGAGCGACGACACCGTGGGCTTGAAGAATCCGTTGCCCAATATAAGGAAGGTGAGTCCGCCGTACATCAGTCCCCTCGACAATTCCTGGGCATCGAGCATGGAGGCGCTGAAGAACATCAGAAACTGCCCGACGGCCATCAGTACGGCTCCCCAAAAGACGGAACGACGGATACCCCAATACTTGTCGGCCACGTAGCCGCCGATAAGCGGAGTCAGATAGACGAGGCCCGTGTAGCTGCCGTAGATGGAAGCAGCCGTCTCGGTGTCGAGCAACAGGGCTTGGGTGAGAAACAGAATGAAGATGGCGCGCATGCCGTAATAGCTGAAGCGCTCGGCCGTACTGGTGGCGAAAATCAGATAGAGGCCTTTGGGATGTTTGTTGGTTGTATTCATGTGTGGTCTTTGTTTTTGCGGCGCGAAGTTACGAATTATCGGGCGAATACGTCCTTTTTTGCCTTCTACATTTTTCAGAAAGATGGCATGAAACGCGTTTGCATTTGCGAAATAGAATCGGAATGCCTACTTTTGTAGAAAACTGTAAGCAAGCATTATGAAAATATTTCCGACTTCGGGCATCCGACAGCTGGATGCCTATACCATCGAGCACGAGCCCATTGCCTCCATCGACCTGATGGAGCGGGCCGCACGGGCGCTGGCCGACGCCATCATGGAGCAGTGGCCCGACACCGAAACTCCCTTTACCGTATTCGCCGGACCGGGCAACAACGGGGGCGATGCCCTGGCCGTGGCACGACTGATGGCCGGACAGGGCTATCGGCTGGAAGTCTTCCTTTTCAATCCGCAGGGAAAGCTTTCCGAAGACTGTGCCGAGAACCGCGAACGCCTTCTGGCGACGGAGGGCGTCACTTTCCATGAAATCTCCACCCAGTTTGCCCCTCCCACACTGACGGCAGACCACGTGGTGGTGGACGGCCTCTTCGGCAGCGGGCTGAACAAACCGTTGGGCGGAGGGTTTGCCGCCGTGGTGAAGTATATCAACGCCTCGCCCGCCCATGTGGTGGCCATTGACGTACCTTCGGGGCTGATGGGCGAAGACAATACCTATAATATAGCAGCCCACATCGTCCGCGCCGACCTGACCCTGAGCCTGCAACTGCCCAAGCTGGCTTTCCTCTTTGCCGAGAACGAAGCCTATGTAGGCGAATGGCGCCTGCTGGACATCGGCCTGAGCGAGGAAGCTATCGAAGAAACGGATACCGATTTCGAGTTGGCCGATGACGACGAGGTACCTTCTCTGCTCCGTCCGCGCGGACGCTTCGCCCACAAGGGCAACTTCGGCCGTGCGCTGCTCATTGCCGGTTCGCAGGGCATGGCGGGGGCTTCCATCCTGTCGGCGCGGGGCTGCCTGCGCTCGGGCGCGGGGCTGCTGACGGTGCACGTGCCGTTCTGCAACAACTTCATGGTGCAGACGTCCGTACCCGAGGCCATGACCGAGCTGGACTACAGCGAGACGCGCTTCTCCGAGCCGACCGATACGGACGACTATCAGGCCGTGGGTATCGGTCCCGGCCTGGGACGCGACCCGCAGACGGTGGACGCCGTGCTGGAGCAGATACGCACGTGCCAGACGCCGATGGTCGTCGACGCCGATGCGCTGAACGCCCTGGGCGAGCATCGTTCGGGCCTGAACGACCTGCCCGAGGGGAGCATTCTGACGCCCCATCCCAAGGAGCTGGAGCGGCTGGTGGGCAAGTGCCACAACTCGTACGAGCGGCTGATAAAGGCGCGCGAGCTGGCGCAGAACACGGGGGCGCACATCGTGCTGAAGGGCGCCTACACGGCGGTGGTGTCGCCCACGGGCCGCTGCTGGTTCAACACCACGGGCAATCCGGGCATGGCGACGGGCGGCAGCGGCGACGTGCTGAC
>NZ_LT670820.1:3854570-3900443 GCF_900130135.1 Bacteroides togonis
TGGCGGGGCTGGCGGTAGCAGGCGGCCATGCCCTGCCCCTTGAGCAGGACGGGGCGCAGGCCGGCGTCGGTGTAGAGGCGGTCGAGGCGGACAATCATGCGGTCGAGGCGGTCGTTGGCCTGCTCAATCTGGAGCGTCTGCGCCGCCCATTGCAGGTAAAGCGGACGGGGCGGGCGCAGGTCGGCAGGCAGGGTGTTCAGCCCGTCGAACACGACGGCCAGCAGCGACTGCGTATGCGCCAGCCGGTGGAACTCCTGCCACTGGGCGGGAGCCAGTCCGCGGAAGAGGGCCGCGTCGGCGGGCGTATTCCACAGCCCGGCACGGACAAGCGAAAAGAAGGCTTGCTGCATCATGGCGCGGTCAGCTGAGGATGCCGCAACGTTGCAGCGACTGGATGAAGGCCTCGGCGTCGCGACGCGCCTGTTCGGGGACGACATCGTAGCGCTCGGTCAGAGCGGCAGTCAGGGCGTCGGCGTCAAAATCTTTGTCGCGGAAACACTGCCACAGGTAGGCGGCCGTGCGGTTAAGGTTGATGATGCGGCTGAAGTCCACGTTCGTGGAGCCGTCGTGCATGACGATGTATTCCTCGCCAATCTGATGAAGCATGAATTCGGGTTTGATTTTCATATTCAATTATCCATTATCAATTATCCATTCTTATATTCTCCTGTATATCGCCAGTAACCACCGTCTGACGGGCGTGAGCCGCCGCCACCAGCGGGAGTAACGGAGCCAGACGGCACCGTCCGTGGGATACGTCCGCCCCTTGCGGATGACGGCGGTCAGCAGGCCGACGACGCGGCCGGTGTCTGTCCGCTCCGTCTGGTGCAGGTTGCCGTCGCCCAGCAGTATCAGCTCGTCGCCCCGACGACACACGATGCGGTGGAGCACATAGCGATGGTCGTCCGTCAGGGCCAGTACCACGGCACCGGGTTGCAACTGGGCGTCGGTGCAGGGACTCAGTACCACGCGGTCGCGGCGGTCGACGATGAACGGGGTCATGCTGTTGCCGCGCGCTGTCAGCGTCACCGTGTGCCCTTGGCGGATAAGCTCGGCCACCTCGGGGATGAGCAGGTCGTTGGGCAGGCTCTTCTTCATGACGGCTGTCCTCCTCTGGCTTGAGTGACGGTCTGCATGCTGAGACGTGCGGCGGCCTCATCGGGCAGGCACTTCAGATGGCAGACAGGGATGCGGGTGGCGATGCGCGTCACGGTGTCGATGATACCTTTATAGATGGCCGCGTCCTGTTTGAGGCATGAGCACGAGGGCAGCAAGGCGGCGAAGGCGTGCGTGGCCGTCAGGCGGCTGATGTCGTTGGCGGGCGCCTGCTCCAGGCGGACGAAAGCACCGACGGGCACCGACTCGTTCAGATAGCAGGGCGTCTTGCCACTCCAAGGCGTACCATAGACGGTGATTTCGCCCGTCTTGGGGTCGAGAGCCACCACGGGGTTGTCGTCGTTCAGCAGGCGGCTCCCTTCGATATGCTTCAGCCAGAGGCGGGTATGCGTGCTCTTGCCCGTGCCGCTCTTGCCCAGAAAAAGATAGCCACGCCCTTCGTAGCAGATGACAGAGGCGTGCACCATCAGCGTCCCCCGCTCGGCGGTAGCAAAGGTGTAGATCATCATCAGGAAGTTGTTCACCACGAACGGAGCCATCGGGTGCAGGGCTTCGGGCAGGTTGATGACGTTGCGACGGAAACGGTCGGTGCAGTCGGCATAAGCCTCGACGGTGAGGTTGTTCAGCGGAGCGATGCCGATGCGGTAGCTTCCGTCGGCCCGTCGCCGCAGGGTGCAGCGGGCGTTCTCCCATTCGAAAGAGACGGGTTGCGGGAAGGTGTCTTCGACGTCAGTGACGGCAGTAACCTCACTCGGGCAGATGTCCACTTCGATGACTTCCGCGGCCTTCTCTCTCTCCTCCACCGAGAGGACGAACGGGGCGAACGAAGGCAACAAGGCGGACGGCTCCAACGACTCGGCACCGCCGATGCGGAGAACGTGCGGCCCGACGCGATAGTAGGTATTTGTCTGATTCATTTACGCTTTGTTTAAGGCTTCAAAGATAAGCAGAATTGTTGATAATTAATAATTGATGGGCGAGAATTGTCCACAGTTCGCCGCGAATCGTTACCTTTGCAGGCTCAAACGAAAAAAGACATTGACTCTATGATATCTGTAGAAGGACTGAAAGTGGAATTCAACGCCACGCCCCTGTTCGAAGACGTGTCTTACGTCATCAACAAAAAAGACCGCATCGCCCTGGTGGGCAAGAACGGGGCGGGCAAATCGACCATGCTGAAGATACTGGCCGGATTGCAGCACCCCACGGCGGGTACGGTATCCATTCCCCGCGAGTGTACCATCGGCTATCTGCCGCAGGTGATGGTACTGAGCGACGAGCGGACGGTGATGCAGGAAGCCGAGCTGGCTTTCGAACACATCTTCGAGATGCAAGCCGACATCGAGCGCATGAACCAGGAACTGGCCGACCGCACCGACTACGAAAGCGAGGACTATCAGAAGCTCATCGACCGCTTCACGCACGAGAACGACCGTTTCCTGATGATGGGAGGCACCAACTATCAGGCCGAGATAGAGCGCACGCTCCAGGGCCTGGGCTTCAGCCGTACGGACTTCGACCGCCCCACAAGCGAGTTTTCGGGCGGATGGCGCATGCGCATCGAACTGGCCAAGCTTCTGCTCCGCCGCCCCGACGTATTGCTGCTGGACGAACCTACCAACCACCTGGACATCGAGTCCATCCAGTGGCTGGAGAATTTCCTTGCCACGCGCGCCAATGCCGTGGTGCTGGTCAGCCACGACCGCGCTTTCCTGAACAACGTCACGACCCGTACCATCGAAATATCCTGCGGACGCATCTACGATTACAAAGTGAAGTACGACGAGTTTGTCGTTCTACGCAAGGAGCGCCGTGAACAACAACTCCGTGCCTACGAGAACCAACAGAAGCAGATTGAGGATACCGAAGCTTTCATCGAACGTTTCCGCTACAAGGCTACCAAGGCCGTGCAGGTGCAAAGCCGCATCAAGCAGCTGGAGAAAATCGAACGCATCGAGGTGGACGAGGAAGATAACTCCGCCCTGCGCCTGAAGTTTGTCTGCTCCAGCCGTAGCGGAAATTATCCCGTCATCTGCGAAGATGTGACGAAAGCCTATGGCGACCACGTAGTTTTCCACGACGTCAACCTCACCATCAACCGTGGCGAGAAGGTGGCCTTCGTGGGCAAGAACGGCGAAGGTAAGTCTACGCTGGTAAAGTGTATCATGGGCGAAATTTCCGACTACACGGGTAAACTGACGCTGGGACACAACGTACAGATAGGCTACTTCGCGCAAAACCAGGCGCAACTGTTGGACGGCGAGCTGACGGTGTTCGACACCATCGACCGCGTGGCCGTGGGCGACATCCGTCTGAAGATTCGCGACATCCTGGGTGCCTTCATGTTTGGCGGCGAGGCGTCGGACAAGAAGGTGAAGGTGCTCAGCGGTGGCGAGCGCACCCGCCTGGCCATGATCAAGCTCTTGCTCGAGCCGGTGAACTTCCTCATCCTCGACGAACCGACCAACCACCTGGACATGCGCTCCAAGGACGTGCTGAAGGAAGCCATCCGCGACTTCGACGGCACGGTAATTATCGTGAGCCACGACCGTGATTTTCTCGACGGGCTTGCGACTAAGGTCTATGAGTTCGGCGGCGGAGTGGTGAAGGAACACTTGGGTGGCATCTACGACTTCCTGAAGAAGAAACAGATCGAGAACCTAAACGAATTGCAGAAGTCGCCTTCCCTGTCGGAGTCGCCTACGGGAGCCAAGAAACCGTCGGCGGCGGAAGCCCCCCAAGCCTCAGCGGGCCGCCTGTCCTACGAAGAGCAGAAGGAACTGAACAAGCGCCTGAAAAAGTTGGAGCGACGCGTAGCCGATTGTGAGGCCGAAATCGAACAGACAGAAGCCGCCATTGCCATCCTCGAGGAAAAGATGGCTACGCCTGAAGGAGCTTCGGACATGTCGCTCTACGAACAGCACCAGAAGTTGAAGCAACAGCTCGACCGCGTGATGGAAGAATGGGACGCCGCTTCGACCGAACTGGAGGAAGCCAAGAAATAAGCAAGAAAATGTAAACTTTTAAACAATAGAGATTATGAATTTGAAGTATTATTTCCCCGTTGCAGCCCTTTGCCTGGCATTGGCATCCTGCAACACAGGCAAGCAGCAGACGGCTCTGACCGCCGGCATCGACCTTGCCAACCTGGACACAACCAACCTGCCAGGTACGGACTTCTACCGCTATGCCTGCGGCGGTTGGATCAAGAACAATCCGCTGACCGACGAGTATTCCCAGTATGGCTCGTTCACCGTCCTGGCAGAAAACAACCGCAAGCAGATTCAGGGCCTTATCGAAGAACTGGCCGCTACGCAACACGAGGCAGGCTCTGTCGCACAGAAAGTGGGCGACATGTATAAGATTGCCATGGACAGCGTCAAGCTGAATCAGGAAGGCGTAGCTCCCATCAAGGCAGAACTCGACCAGATTGCCGCCCTGAAAGACAAGAAAGAGCTTTACCCGTTGCTGGCTGAGATGTACAAGAAAGGCATCGCTGCCTACCTCGCCATCTATGTAGGTGCCGACGAGATGAACAGCAACATGAACGCCGTGCAAATGGCCCAATATGGCCTGAGTATGGGCGACCGCGACTATTATCTGCTTGACGATGAAGCTACCGTGAAGATTCGCGAGGCCTTCAAGGAGCATGTAAAGAAAATGTATCAGCTGGCCGGCTTCGATGACGCTACCGCCGAGCAGGGCATGAAGGCCGTGATGGACGTGGAAACTCGTCTGGCCAAGGCCTTCCGTTCGCGTGTGGAGCTGCGTGATCCGCATGCCAACTACAACAAGATGGCGATGGCCGACATCAAGAAACAATATGCCGCTTTCGACTGGGATACCTATCTGAAAGGACTCGACCTGAACAATGTGAACGAAATCATCGTCGGCCAGCCCGCTTCGCTCGAGGCTTCAGTCAAGATTATCGACACCCTGCCCCTCGACCAGCAGAAGCTCTACCTGCAATGGAAGCTGATTGACGCCGCCGCCAGCTATCTGAACGACGCCATAAAGGAGCAGAACTTCGACTTCTATAGCCGCACGATGTCGGGTGCACAAGAGATGCAACCCCGTTGGAAGACGGCCGTAAGTGTGGTAAGCTCCATGCTGGGCGAAGCCGTAGGTCAAATGTATGTAGAGAGATACTTCCCTGCCGCCGCCAAAGAACGTATGGTAGGCCTTGTGAAGAACCTGCAGACAGCCTTGGGCGAACGTATCCAAGCCCTTGAATGGATGGGCGACTCCACCAAGGTGAAGGCTTTGGAGAAACTCTCTACCTTCCACGTAAAGATTGGCTATCCTGACAAATGGAAAGACTATAGCGCACTGGAAATCAAGGACGATTCCTACTGGGCAAACATCGAACGTGCCAACCTGTGGGGACATGCCGAGATGGTGGCCAAGGCCGGAAAGCCTGTTGACAAGGACGAATGGCTGATGACGCCTCAGACGGTAAACGCCTACTATAATCCGACAACCAACGAAATCTGCTTCCCTGCCGCCATCCTGCAACCGCCTTTCTTCGACATGAACGCAGACGATGCCTTCAACTACGGAGCCATCGGCGTGGTAATCGGCCACGAAATGACGCACGGATTCGACGACCAGGGCCGCCAGTACGACAAGGACGGTAACCTGAAAGACTGGTGGACGGAAGAAGACGCCAAGAAGTTCGAAGAACGCGCCAACGTGATGGTAGCTTTCTTTGACAGCATCGAGGTGGCTCCTGGTGTACATGCCAACGGCAAGATGACGCTGGGCGAGAACATCGCCGACCATGGTGGCTTGCAAGTTGCCTTCCAGGCCTTCAAGAACGCTACGGCTGGTGCTCCGCTCGAAGTGAAAGACGGCTTTACACCCGAACAGCGTTTCTTCCTGGCTTATGCAGGCGTATGGGCCAACAACATCCGTCCAGAGGCTGTACTTCAAATGACGAAAATCGATGTACACTCGCTGGGCGAATGGCGTGTGAACGGCGCCCTGCCTCACATCGGTGCCTGGTATGACGCCTTCGGCATTACCGACAAGGATCCGATGTTCATCCCCGCCGCCGAACGCGTGTCCATCTGGTAAAATATCTTTCATTGCCGAAACGCATGGCGTATCGGCAGGAAAACTTTTGAAAATGCCCGAACTTCTCGTTGTGGAAGTTCGGGCATTTCTTGTCAAACAGAAAAGCATCGTTTTCCGAAACGGAAAGCACTGCTTTTCGAGGAAGAAAGCAATGCTTTCCCAACAAGGGGCGACTGGGACGGGAAAAACATAAACCGCTCATTCTTTTAATTATAGTAAATTTCTTGCCAAGGTGTATATGGGTAAACCAACAAAATTTGTAACTTTGCGGGGTTATTATATAATACGCATAAAAACCATATAGCCATGACGGAAGCAAAGAGAATCAAAACAGCATTGGTATCTGTTTACCATAAAGACGGTTTGGACGAAATCATTACCAAACTGCACGAAGAAGGTGTGGAATTCCTCTCAACAGGCGGCACACGCCAGTTCATCGAAGGACTGGGTTATCCTTGCCGCGCGGTAGAAGAACTGACCACCTATCCGTCCATCCTGGGCGGCCGCGTAAAGACGCTCCACCCGAAAGTGTTCGGAGGCATCTTGTGCCGCCGCGACGTGGAGCAGGACCTGCAACAGATCGAAAAATATGAAATCCCCGAAATAGACCTCGTTATCGTAGACCTCTATCCGTTTGAGGCAACCGTAGCCAGCGGAGCACCCGAAGCCGACATCATCGAAAAAATCGACATAGGCGGCATCTCGCTCATCCGCGCCGCTGCCAAGAACTACAAGGACGTGGTCATCGTAGCTTCGCAGGCACAGTACCAGCCCCTGCGCGACATGCTGATGGAGCATGGCGCCACGACTTCGATTGAAGAGCGCCGCTGGTTTGCCAAGGAAGCTTTCGCCGTTTCGTCACACTACGACTCGGCCATCTTCAACTATTTCGACGGTGGCGAAGGAAGTGCCTTCCGCTACTCGGCCAACAACCAGAAGACCCTGCGTTATGGCGAAAACCCCCATCAGAAGGGATATTTCTACGGCAATCTGGACGAAATGTTCGACCAGATCCACGGCAAGGAAATCTCCTACAACAACCTGCTGGACATCAACGCTGCCGTAGACCTCATCAACGAATTCGGCAATGACACGACGTTTGCCATCCTGAAGCACAACAATGCCTGTGGTTTGGCTACCCGTCCGACGGTGCTCGAGGCTTGGAAAGATGCCCTGGCAGGCGACCCCGTATCAGCTTTCGGTGGTGTGCTCATCACAAACGCCGTCATCGACAAGGCTGCTGCCGAGGAAATCACGAAAATCTTCTTCGAAGTCATCATCGCTCCCGACTATGACGTGGACGCCCTCGAAATCTTAGGTCAGAAGAAGAACCGCATCATCCTGGCCCGCAAGCAGGGCGCACTGCCCACGAAGCAGTTCCGTTCGTTGCTGAACGGCGTACTGGTACAGGACCGCGACCTCAAGGTTGAGACCCCCGAAGACTTGAAAGTAGTGACCGTCAAGGCTCCTACCGCACAGGAAATCGACGATATGCTCTTCGCCAACAAGATTGTGAAGAACTCCAAATCGAACGCCATCGTCCTGGCCAAGGGACACCAGCTGCTGGCCAGTGGCGTAGGTCAGACAAGCCGTGTGGATGCGCTGAAACAGGCCATCGAGAAGGCCAAGAGCTTCGGTTTCGACCTGCACGGAGCCGTGATGGCCAGCGACGCTTTCTTCCCCTTCCCCGATTGCGTGGAGATTGCGGGCAACGAAGGCATCACAGCCGTCATCCAGCCGGGCGGAAGCATCAAGGACCAGCTGAGCTTTGACTACTGCAACGAGCATGGCATCGCCATGGTGACAACAGGTTTCCGTCACTTCAAGCACTAAAAATAATGAAGAATGAAGAACGAAGAATTTGAGCGCATCGAAGTGCCTGCCTGAATTCTTGTTTTCCGTTCTTCATTCTTAATTCTTCATTCTTAATTCTTCATTAAAAAGATGGGATTATTCTCTTTTACCCAAGAAATAGCCATGGACCTGGGCACGGCCAACACCATCATTACCTCCAACGGTAAGATTGTGGTAGACGAACCTTCGGTTGTGGCCCTCGACCGCCGTACGGACAAGATGATTGCCGTGGGCGAGAAAGCCAAGCTCATGCACGAGAAGACGCATGAGAACATCCGCACCATCCGCCCCCTGCGCGACGGCGTTATCGCCGACTTCTATGCCTGCGAGCAGATGATACGCGGACTCATCAAGATGGTAAACACCCGTCACCGTCTCTTTTCGCCTTCGCTCCGCATGGTCATTGGCGTGCCCTCAGGCAGTACCGAAGTGGAGCTCCGTGCCGTGCGCGACTCGGCCGAGCATGCTGGTGGACGTGACGTTTACCTCATCTTCGAACCCATGGCCGCCGCTATCGGTATCGGCATCGACGTAGAAGCGCCCGAAGGTAACATGATTGTGGATATAGGTGGTGGTTCGACCGAAATCGCCGTCATCTCGTTGGGAGGTATTGTATCGAACAACTCCATCCGCATCGCAGGCGACGACCTTACGGCCGACATTCAGGAGTACATGAGCCGCCAGCACAACGTGAAGGTCAGCGAGCGTATGGCCGAGCGTATCAAGATACATGTGGGAGCCGCCTTGACCGACCTGGGCGACGATGCCCCTGAAGACTATATCGTACATGGCCCGAACCGCATCACGGCCCTGCCTATGGAAGTGCCCGTATGCTATCAGGAAGTGGCCCACTGCCTCGAGAAATCCATCTCGAAGATCGAAACGGCTATCCTCAGCGCACTGGAGAACACACCACCCGAACTGTATGCCGACATCGTACACAACGGTATCTATCTGGCTGGTGGAGGCGCTCTGCTTCGCGGACTCGACAAGCGTCTGACAGACAAGATCAACATTCCTTTCCATATCGCCGAAGATCCTTTGCACGCCGTTGCCAAAGGTACAGGCATTGCGCTGAAGAATGTAGATCGTTTCTCGTTCCTGATGCGATAAATAATCAGCGGTTAGTGGTAAGCGGTTAACGGTGAGTAGCCATCTGAATGGGGATACTAACCGTTAACCCCTTACCACTAACCGTTCATCATTAACCACTAACCGTTATTTAAGATAAGAGACGTGCGTGACCTCCTTAACTTCCTGTTAAAATACAACCACTGGCTCCTCTTCTTGCTACTCGAGACAGTCAGCTTGTTTTTGTTGTGCAACACCGGTCCTTACCAGCACAGCGCGGCTCTTTCGTCCGCCAACCTGATTGCGGGAAAAGTCTACGAAGTAACGGGAAGCATCACGTCCTATTTCCACCTGAAGGATGCCAACGAAGACTTGCTCGACCGCAATGTATGGCTGGAACAACGAGTCTTGCAACTTGAAAGCGCTTTATCCGGATACGTAGGCGACTCTGCCGTCCGCCAAGCGCTGGATCGCTACATGCCGCCAGGCACAGGAATCGAACAAAGCTTCAAGGCGCATGTGATAAAAAACAGCCTGAACCGAACAGACAACTACATAACCCTCGACCAAGGGAGTGCAGCTGGTGTCAAGCCTGATATGGCCGTAGTAGGTGCAGCCGGTGTAGTAGGAATTGTTTACCGCACTTCTCCAAGCTATTCGTTGGTCCTTCCTCTGCTCAACAGTAAGTCCAGCATCAGCTGCAAGATCCAGGGAAGCGACTATTTCGGCTATCTGAAATGGGAAGGAGGCGATCCCCGCTATGCCTATCTGAAAGACCTTCCTAGACATGCAGAGTTCAATCTGGGCGATACCGTTGTCACCAGCGGATTTTCATCTGTCTTTCCACAAGGACTTATGGTAGGAGTCGTCGACGACATGGCCGACTCCAACGACGGGTTGTCTTACCTGCTCAGAATCAAACTTGCGACAGACTTTGGCAAACTGGGTTCTGTCCGTATCCTTGCCCGACGTGGCCAGGAAGAACAAAAAGCATTGGAACAAGAACAATGAGTTCTAAATTCAGAAATAAAAAAAATGACAATAACCTATCTACATAAAGCAGGATGGCTTGTCGCACTGGTTTTGTTGCAGGCATTGATATTGAACAACCTCCACATCGGCGGTTATGCCACCCCTCTCCTGTACATCTACCTGCTCTTGAAGTTTGAGGCAGACGTGCCGACAAACAGGCTGATGTTATGGGCATTCGTACTGGGGTTGATGGTCGATATCTTCTCAGACACCCCTGGATTGAATGCGACCGCAACAGTACTTCTCGCTTTCGTCCGTCCTACCCTACTGAGACTTTTCGTTCCCCGTGACCTCCAAGAGACACTTGTCCCTGCCATCCATACCATGGGAATAAATGTCTTCCTGAAATATGCGACCACAGCCGTGTTACTGCACCACGCCGTATTGCTCTCACTTGAATCATTCTCCTTCGCCCATCTGCCAGAGTTGTTACTGCGGATCATCTCCAGCACCCTCTTTACCATGCTTTGCGTACTGGCTTTAGAAATGCTCTTCCAAAAAGGTAAACGATGAAACGAACTAAAAAATAAACAGACTGATGGCGAAAGATTATACATTCGAAAAACGGAAATACATCCTCGGCGCAATTGTCGTTTGCATCGTCCTGATATACATTCTCCGTCTGGCAGGACTCCAGATCTTCTCAGACAAGTACAAGCGCTACGCCGACAGCAATGCTTTCCTCAATAAAATACAATACCCCTCACGTGGAGCCATTTACGACCGAAACGGCAAACTGCTCGTTTTTAACCAACCGGCCTATGACATCACATTCATTCCACGTGAAGTGACACAACTCGACACACTCGATTTCTGCCGCTCACTGGGAATCACACGCGAACAGTTCCTGCAACGCATGGAAGAAGTCCGCAACTTCCGTAAAAATCCGGGCTACTCCAAATACACCCCCCAAGTATTTATGACGCAACTTTCGGCCGAAGAATGTGGCGTGTTTCAGGAAAAGCTCTATAAGTTCCCCGGCTTCTCCATCCAACGACGCACCATCCGCCAGTACTCCTATAATTCGGCCGGTCATGTCTTGGGCGACATCGGCGAGGTATCCATGCGCGACATTGAAAAAGACGACTATTATATCCGCGGCGACTACATCGGCAAACAGGGAGTCGAACGTTCCTACGAAAAATACCTTCGTGGCGAAAAAGGCGTAGAAATCCTGTTGCGCGATGCGCATGGCCGCATACAGGGACATTATATGGACGGACAACTGGACCGTCCGTCGGTACCTGGCAAGAACCTGAAACTGGGTATCGACATCGATCTTCAAATGTTGGGCGAACGTCTGATGCAAAACAAAATAGGCGCTATCGTAGCCATTGAACCTAAAACGGGCGAAATTCTCTGCATGGTGTCTTCTCCCAGCTTCGATCCACACATGATGATCGGCCGGCAGCGTGGAAAAAACCACCAACTTCTGGAAAAGAATCGCCAAAAGCCTTTATTGAACCGAGCCATCATGGGTACCTATCCTCCCGGCTCAACTTTCAAGACAACACAAGGTCTGATCTTTTTGGAGGAAGGCATTATTCAGGAAGACACCCCTTTTCCATGCTCCCATGGCTTTATTCACCGCGGGCTGCGGGTCGGATGCCACGGACATGCAGCTCCCCTCCCGCTTATACCGGCCATTGCCACTTCGTGCAACTCCTATTTTTGCTGGGGATTATACAAAATGATCGGTGACAAGAAATACGGTTCTCCGCAGGAAGCGCTTACCGTATGGAAAGACGATATGGTGTCACAAGGCTTCGGCTACCAGCTGGGAGTAGACCTGCCAGGAGAACTACGAGGCTTCATCCCCAATTCACAATATTACGACCGCATCTACCAAGGCTCTTGGAACGGATTGACAATTATCAGTATCGCCATCGGCCAGGGAGAAATTCTGGCCACCCCATTGCAGATTGCCAATCTGGGAGCAACAATTGCCAACCGCGGCCACTTTATCACCCCACATGTCGTAAAAGAAATACAGGACAACCCGCTGGACAGCCTTTACCAGACAGTACGCACTCCGACAATCCGAAAGGAATATTACGAGGACATCGTGAAAGGTATGCGGGCAGCCGTTACGGGTAGTACAGGAAGCGGAACATGCCGGTTGGTAGGCACATTGCTTCCCGGAGTAGAAGCTTGCGGAAAGACCGGTACAGCACAGAATCCGCATGGCAAAGACCATTCCGTTTTCATGGGATTCGCTCCGATGAACGATCCCAAGATAGCCATCGTCGTCTATGTAGAAAACGGAGGTTGGGGAGCGACTTACGGTGTACCTATCGGTGCATTAATGATGGACCAATATCTGCATGGCAAACTTTCGCCACAGAACGAGATACTGGCCGAAGATTTCAGTAACCGAGTAATTATTTATGGTAACGAGGAGAGATAGCATTTGGAAATCGCTAGACTGGATGACGGTTGTCATCTATCTGCTACTGGTCATTTGGGGCTGGTTCAGTGTATGCGGTGCAAGTTATGATTATGTAGACCGCGATTTTCTGGACTTTTCCACCCGCGCAGGCAAACAGTTCGTATGGATTATCTGTTCCTTCGGTTTAGGCTTTGTATTATTGATGCTGGACGATATGTTCTATGATACCTTCGCCTATATCATATACGCGGGCATGCTGGTATTGTTACTCGTCACCATCTTCATTGCACCCGACACAAAAGGATCGCGTTCATGGCTCATACTGGGACCGGTAAGTCTGCAGCCGGCCGAATTTGCCAAATTCGCTACGGCACTGGCTTTAGCCAAATTTATGGGAGCTTATGGCTTTGTTCTCCAAAACTGGCGCAACGTGCTGACCATTGCTTTCCTGATAGCCTGCCCCATGCTGCTCATTGTAGGACAGCGCGAGACGGGGTCAGCCCTGGTCTATCTGTCTTTCTTTCTGATGCTTTACCGCGAAGGTATGCCGGGGGCGATTCTGTTTGCCGGAGTATGTGCCGTAGTTTACTTTGTTGTAGGTATCCGCTACGCCGATGTCACGATGCTCCATGACTCCACTTCCGTGGGCGAGTTCGCCGTGTTGTGCCTCATTCTGATTTCCGCCCCTATCCTGCTTCAAGTCTATCAACGCAACCGTACCATAGTCAGTCAGATGACAATCACGTGTATTGCAGTGGTAGCCTTAGCCTGTGCCATATCCGGCTGGCTATGGACATTCAACGTGGTCTATGTGCTTTGGGGACTTTGCGCATGTGCTGCGGGATGGCTTGTATTTTTAGCCTTGCGCGAACGGCGGAAGATCTATGTACTTGTCTCGGCATTCATGATAGCCTCGGTAGGCTTCTTGTACTCGTGCGACTATGTTTTCAACCAGGTCCTGGAGCCTCATCAGCAGATCCGCATCAAAGTAGTACTGGGGTTGGAAGAAGACTTGGCCGGTGCTGGCTATAATGTCAACCAGTCGAAAATCGCCATCGGCTCGGGCGGTCTTTGGGGCAAAGGTTTCCTGAATGGAACACAAACGAAACTGAAATACGTGCCCGAGCAGGACACCGATTTTATTTTTTGTACGGTAGGTGAAGAGGAAGGATTCGTAGGCTCGGTATTCGTACTGTTGCTCTACATGTGCCTGCTCTTGCGTCTGATCCATTTGTCCGAACGCCAGCCTACCGTCTCGGGACGTGTCTATGGATACTCCGTGCTAGGAATCTTCTTCTTCCACCTGTTTATCAACATAGGCATGGTACTTGGCCTGACACCAGTCATCGGCATCCCGCTTCCGTTCTTCAGTTACGGCGGTTCTTCTTTATGGGGATTTACTATTCTGCTGTTCGTATTCCTGTGGATCGATGCGGGGCGTGGGAAGAGGATGAGATAACCATCCTGACTCCAACATCGCTCACGCCTTGCAGAAGTGAGTCTTGCATAACTGGCAACAAGACAAAACGGCAAGTGGCAGGTGTATCCAGCCGAACCGTCGTCACGTAGGATGCGTTATGATAAAGATTGGCAAACCCTTCTCCTGTCCACCGTCCTTCGCTATCGGCCAGCATCAATCGCAAGGTATCTGTACGGACAAGAGAATCCGCCGGAGAAGACAACATGCTGGTCAATGACAGAGCCAGATTGCGGTAAGGATAATTATTGCCATGACGCACATCCACATAGACATCCAGGCTTTTGTCGGGAACCGTAACAGTGGTTGTAAAGGACAGGGTGTCGTTCTTTCTCCACCCCCTGCCCTCTACAGCCTCATAATGGCTATACACGACGTTTTCTCCACAAGCCGTCAACAGGATTACGGCTGCCGTTGCCGTCACAAGCCGCATTACATCAACCTTGTGCATTACCGCTTCCTTTTTCTTCCCGCTTGCCATCATTCTTATCCGCAGGCTTGGCGTTCTTTTTCGACCTGTTGCGGCGGTTTTTCGGGCGTGAAGGTTCGGCCGTTTTTTCTGTCGAGGCCTCTTTATTTTCTTTCTTGCCCTCTACCGGAGCCTGTGCAGTTCCTTCCTGCTTTGCTTCTTGAGCCTGTACATCACCGCCTCCTTTATTTTTCTTCTTTTTCTTCTTGCCTTCTCCGTTTCCGCCACCTTTGTTTTCGTTGCCCCCTTTTCCTTTGCGGTTGCGATCAAAGCGGGTCACGCTTTCCTGTTCCAACAAGTCGGCCGAAACCTGCTTCTTTTCATTATCCGCTTCTGCCAACGTATCAGGCGCCGCTCCTTTGCGATTCATATTGATTACTTCAAAAGCACGGCGAGCAGGAATGGTAACCAAGTTGGCAGGAATAGACTTATCACTCGAATAGGTCACCTGTCCGGCCAGAATATCCGCCTTAAAGTAGAACCACTCGGCATCCTTGGTACGCAGCGTAATCTCCTTGCTGGGCAATCGTTTCTGAGCTTCGACATAGACATCCACCTCATAGTTGAGGCAACATTTCAGTTTGGCACATTGCCCGGCCAGCTTCTGCGGATTGGGCGAAATGTCCTGATAGCGTGCGGCTCCTGTAGAGACAGATACAAAACTGGTCATCCACGTGGCACAGCACAACTCACGGCCACAGGGTCCTATGCCTCCAATGCGTCCGGCCTCCTGACGGGCTCCGATCTGTTTCATTTCGATACGTACCCTGAAAGCCTCGGCCAGCACCTTGATGAGCTGACGGAAATCCACACGACCTTCGGCTATATAATAGAAGATGGCCTTATTACCGTCGCCCTGATACTCCACGTCACCGATTTTCATGTCCAGCCCCAGGCTGAGTGCTATTTGCCGGGCACGTATCATGGTAGAATGCTCGCGCGCCTTGGCCTCAGCATACTTCTCCATATCAGCCGCTTTAGCCTTACGGTAGATACGGCGGATATCTGCTTCGTTGCGCACTCCGGTTTTCTTCATCTGCAGGGGTACAAGGCGGCCAGTCAAAGTCACGACACCGATATCGTGGCCAGGTGTAGCCTCAACCGCCACAATATCTCCTTTCGCCAGTTCCAGGCGGTTGGAATTGCGGAAATAGCCTTTCCTCGTATTCTTGAACTGCACTTCGACATACTCCGACTCGGCTTCATTGCCGGGAATGTCTGCCAGCCAGTCATACGTATTCAGCTGCCTGTCCTGCCGTCCGCAACTGCGGAGGCAAAGCCGCCCGCTTCCGTTATGTAGTGTAAAATCAGTCATAATGTATAATTTTCAATTCTCAATTTTTCATTTTAATCAGCACCGTCATGTTCAGTATCAGATCGAAGAACACCATTCGCGGATTCACATTCTGCTGGATGTGTTCCTGAGCCTTGCCGAGCAGGTCGGTCATCCCGACGATGTTCCGCTCGTTGACGAAAGGAGCAAAACGCGTGGCAAACTGCTGTTCGTCAGGTCCCATATAGTTCATTTCTCCCCGGTGGAAGTTTGCAATAAAATTCTCACGTACCATCCGCTGGGCATATTCCAGAAACATCTTCTGCCGTTCACGACCCAAGACAGCCACCTGCTCACTCCAGGCCTTCATGCCACGTATGTCACGCTGCCAGGCCAGACGCATCAGCCGGGTAAAAAGTTCAAAACACAAAGCCTGCTCGCCGCTCTGCCCCATCATTTCCAACACCTTCAGGAAACTTCCGTCAGCCCTGTGAGCCATCGAATGCGCCTCTTCCTTGGTCTGTCCGTATCGGGTTGTCAACACACGGACCATGTCCTCTTCCTCAATGCGGGGCACGTAGATACGCTGCGTGCGGCTCACGATGGTGGGCAGCAACCGTTCGGGCTCTTCACTCACCATCAGAAAAGCGGTCCGCTCGGGCGGTTCTTCCAGCAACTTCAACATCTTGTTGGCACAAGCCTCGTTCATGCGTTCGGGAAGCCACACCACAACGACCCTCCATCCGCCTTGGCTGGACTTCAGACTCAGTTTGCGAAATGTCTGGTCGCTTTCGGGAGCATAAATCAAAGGTTGCGTATTTCCGGCGTCTATCAGTTCCATCCAGTGCCCCAGGTCGGTATAGGTACTTTCCATGAGCATCTTCCGCCACAAAGGCAGGTAGTCGTCGCTCACCTTCTTGTTGTTCACGATGGGAAAGACAAAATGTACGTCAGGATGAGCCAGTTTTTCCCACTGACGACACGAGACACACTGTCCACAAGCTTCCCCGCCTTCGGGGTGCATGCAGCACAGACGCCGTGCCAGCGCCAGCGCCAAAGGCAGCTTTCCCGCTCCCCTCGGCCCCGTCAACAGCAGCGCATGGGCCGTACGCCCCTGCTCCACCTCCGCTTTCAGGCGGCCGATTACTTCTTTCTGCCCTATAACATCCCCGAAACTGAACATGCCATTCTCAATTTTCCATTCAAAAAATCTGTTTCGCCACCTCGCGTATGCTGTCTTCAGCCGCCACAGAATAGAAATGCAGGCTCGGTACGCCGTGGGCCATCAGCTCGCGGCATTGGCGCACGCACCACTCGATACCCACCTGCTTCACCTGTTCGTCGTTCTTGCAACGCTCCACTTCCTCAGCCAGTTCCTGCGGGATGTCCACTTTGAATGTCTTGGGAATGATGCTCAACTGTGCAGCACGTTTCAGGGGCTTGATGCCCGGTATGATAGGCACCGTAATACCCGCCTTGCGGGCACGCTCCACGAAGTCGAAGTAACGGTTGTTGTCATAGAACAACTGCGTCACGGCATACTGCGCACCGGCATCCACCTTCCGTTTCAGCCACATCAGGTCGCTCTCCAGGTTGGGAGCCTCGTCATGTTTCTCGGGATAACAGGCTACGCCGTAGCTGAAGGGTGTGCGCGTCACGGTCATCGGACTTCCATCCTCGAAGATTCCCTGGTTGAAACGGTTGATCTGTTCTTCCAGTTCGATGGCATGTGAATACCCACCCTCTTCGGGCACAAAGCGCGCCTCGTGCTTCGCCTTGTCGCCGCGAAGCACCAGCAGGTCGGTGATACCCAGGAACTGAAGATCCAGCAGGACATACTCCGTGTCCTCGCGCGTAAATCCGCTGCACAACAAGTGGGGAACCGTAGTCAGTCCGTATTTGTTCTGTATGGCTGCCGCCACGGCTACCGTGCCCGGTCTGCGTCTCAGGCGCTTCCGCTGGTAAAGTCCGTTGCCCAGTTCCTGATAGACATACTCGCTCCGGTGGGTGGTGATATTGATGTATTTGGGGTCGAACTCGCGCAGGAGGTCTATGGTGGCGTACAGCTTCTCGATGCCTGTCCCCTTCAGAGGTGGAAGCACCTCAAAGGAGAAGGCGGTATGCTGGTTGCTGTTTATCAAGTCTACTACTTTCATTGGCTATGCCGTTTGTTTAGTTATTCTGCAATGCGCCCATAAGCGCATATTGGGACAAAAGTAAGAAAAAACTAACAAACAACAGGGCTTTTTCCTCGATTTCTTTATTTCTTCAATGCTGTCATCGGATAGCAAACGATATCGTTCAGAACCTTTTTACCTGTATTTCTCCCATAAATAACGAAGCGGGCTAAGCAGCCGTGCCGTCACACTCCGCTCGTCGGCCAAAATCTGTGCTGTTCCCGCCAGTTCACCTCCGAAGTCCAGCCGTTTGCCGTAGGACGTGCGCAAGTCCTGCGGCAAGCTTACAGTCACCGTGTACATTCCTTCCTCATCGGCCAGCAGCGACACCGTCTGTACACACCCCGTCAGGAAACCGAATTCCATATACGGATACCCCGCCACACTGATATTCACCCGCTGCCCCGGCCTCACTTTCCCCGAACCCGATTCCGGCAGTTTGATTTTCCCGATGACAGCCCCCATGTCTTCGGCTACGACCGAAAACACCTTGTCACCGCTGTTCACATTCTGGTTCTTCTGCCATACGTTATTATAGGACAGAATCCCTTCCGCCGGACTGACGAACAGGAAAGACAGTTCCCAGTCGCCTATCTGCGTCTTCAGTTCGCCCAACGCCGCTTTCAGGGCGGTCAGCTGCGTGTTCTCTTCCCGCTCCCGTTCCATTTCCGTCTCTATCAGGCTCTGCTCCAGCTGGGCTTTCTGAATGCGCGCTGTAGACAGTGAAGTCATCAGTTGTTCCGTTCCCTGCCGTTTGGACAGCAGTTCCTGTTGCGCCTTCTCATATTCCGCCTTGGCTGTCAGGCCACTCTCGTACAGGCCTTTCTCCCGGGCGTGCACAGTCTCTGCAATGGTACTTTGCCGCTTGTCCAGCTCCACCTGCCGCTGCAGGTGCCCGATGTAGGTACGGTATTCCTTCAGTTCCCGCGCCGTCGCCTCCAGCTTCTGCCGGTACAGGTCCAATGCCAGAAAGTTGCGATAGTCCGTCAAGCTTCTCAAAAACGAGGCATAAGCCGTCTGTATGCTTCCCAGTGCCCGTTTTTCGGGAAAACGTACAGCCCGTACACAGCTGTCTGTCACGGTGAATGCCGCCAGTTCCTCTTTCAGTGCCAGTACGTCGGCCGTCACTGCCGGATTGTCGAGTACGGCAATGATGTCGCCTGCCCTCACCGAATCCCGATCGTGCCGATACAGTTCCTTCAGCTTGCCGCTTCCCTTGGCCACAATCCACACCGGCGGATGTTCGGTGGTCACCGTCACGGTAGCGTCCACCGTGTCGGGATACTTGAAGAAGCATCCGCCCACAAAAATAAGGGCCAGCACTCCGAAGAACACCGTGATGCCCCATCGTACCAGCGCATGCGGAGGCCGTGTCAAAATCTCCTGCACTTCCTCGCTCCTCAGTTCTATCTCTTTCTGTTCCATCGCCAATCACCAACCGTCCGTTTCATATTTCCAACTGGTTCTTCACCAGTCTGTAGTACTGCCCTCCCCTTGCTATCAGTTCCTCGTGCGTACCCTGTTCGCTGATGCGTCCACGATCTATCACCACTATCTTGTCGGCATGGCGCACGGTACTCAGGCGGTGGGCCACCACCACCGAAGTCCTTCCTTCAAAGAAGCGTTGCAGGTTCTCCATGATACGCCGTTCGTTGTTGGCGTCCAGCGCATTGGTCGCCTCGTCGAAGAAGATGAATTCCGGATCCTTATACACCGCCCTCGCTATCAGGATACGCTGCTTCTGCCCTTGGCTCAGTCCATGCCCCTCACTGCCGATGCGGGTATTGTATCCCAGCGGCAGGCCGTCAACAAAGTCATCGATGCAGGCCATCTGCGCCGCCCGGCGAAGCCGTTCCTTGTCGATGTGTTCCACTCCCGGAGCAATATTTCCCGCAATGGTGTCCGAAAAGATGAACCCGTCCTGCATCACCACCCCGCACCGTTTCCGCCATTCCCTCACGCTGTAGGCCTCCAGCGGCACATCGCCCAGCATGATGCTGCCCGACGCAGGCGGATAGAAACCCAACAGCAGTTTCACCAGCGTTGTCTTCCCGCTGCCGCTCATGCCTACGATGGCCGTCTGTTTTCCTGCCTCCACCCGCAGGCTGATACGGTCCAGCGTAGACGTCTCGGCCAGCGGGTCGTACTTGAAGCACAGGTTCTCCATCCGCAGGTCCTGCCCGCGAGGTATGTCGTGCACGGTTTCCCGTCCGGCCGGTTCCTCGTCCGGTTTGTCGCGCACCTCGCTCAGGCGGTTCATGCTCAGGCGGGCGTCCTGCATATCCCTCGCAAAACCTATCAGTTCGTTCACCGGGCTGTTCAGCTGCCCGATGATGTATTGCACCGACATCATCATGCCCAGCGTCATGTCGCCCTGCACCACGAAGCTGGCCACCAGCCCCGTGATGATTACGTTCTTTGTCTGGTTGATAAGCACCGCGCCCGAATCCTGATACTGCCGCAGGGCCAGGCTTCGGATGTTCACCCGGAACAGGCGTGCCTGTATCCGTTCCCACTCCCACCGTTTCTGTCGCTCGCACGCGCTCAGTTTGATTTCCTGCATACCCGTCACCAGCTGTACCACGCTGCTTTGGTTGGCGCTCTGCTGGGCAAAGCGCTTGTGATCCAGCTCCGCCCGCTTCTTCATGAACAGCCACACGTAGGCCACGTAAAGCGCGCTGCCTGCCATGAAGATGAAAAACACCAGCGGGCTGTAGAGCAACAGCACCACCCCGAACACCACAATGTTGAACGTGGAGAACACCACGCTCAGGCTACTGCCCGTCAGGAAGTTCTGGATGCGGGTGTGGTCATTGATGCGTTGCAGGATGTCGCCCGTCATCTTCGTGTCGAAGTAGCCCATAGGCAGGCGCATCAGTTTAGCCAGAAAGTCGGAGATAAGGGCAATATTGATGCGTGTGCCCAGATGGAGCAGAATCCATCCGCGGATAAACTCCACCGCCGCGCTGCTGAAGGTCAGCGTCAGCTGTGCCACCAGCACTAGCCAGATGAAACCCAGATTCTGGTTGTTGATGCCGAAGTCCACCACGCTCTGTGTCAGGAAAGGCTGCATCAGCTGTATCCCGCTGCCCAGCAGCAGCCCCAGCAGCAGTTGCCCCACCAGTTGTTTGTAAGGCCGCAGATACGAGTACATGAAGGCGAATCCCTTCCGGTCCATCTCCCCCTCGTCGTCGTCCTCCTGTGCATAAAACTCCGGAGTAGGCTCCAGCAGCAACGCCACGCCCATATCCAGCCCGTCCTTCTTCGCGCTGAGCCAGCAGCGGCAGAACTCCTCCCGTGTATATTTCAGTTTCCCCGCCGCCGGATCGGCCACCCACACATGCCGACCGTCCATGCGATACACCACCACGAAGTGCTGCTGGTTCCAATGCACGATGCACGGCAGGGGCGCTTCCCTCAGCCGTTCGTAATCCACCTGCACGCACAGGCTCCGCAACCCGATGCGTTCAGCCGCCTCGCTGATACCCAGCATTGACACTCCCTCGCGGGTCAGGAAACTCTTTTCGCGTAGTCCTTCCAGCGAGTAGCGTTTGCCATAGTGGGCGGCCACCATACGCAGGCAGGTAGGGCCGCAGTCCATTTGGTCGTGTTGGATGTAGTGAAGAAAGGATTTCATTTCGTCATCAGACTATCCATTGTTTGCATCAGTTCATCACCACGTAAATCTTTAGCGATGATACGTTGGTTCTTATCAAGAAGCAAATTCTTCGGAATAGAATGCACTCGCATTCGTTTCATATTTTGTGTAGGTTGTCCGTTGGGATACGTACCGATTACATGTACAAAGTTTCCGGTATCATCTTTATCAATAGCTGCCTGCCAGGCTTTTCTATCCGTATCCAAAGAAATGGCATAAACAAGTAACCGCTTACCATATTGCTTTTGAACTTTCTTTATATTAGGCATTTCCTTTCTACAAGGCACACACCAACTTGCCCAAAAATCTATCAGTACAAAATCCTCAGCACGATGATCAGTAGTAAATTCATTTCCCATAGCATCTGGAAAAGACAAAATCAATTCATCGCCAATCTTTTGAGGATAAAATAGGATGTCTTTCCTTTTTTTCCTTAACTCCTGTATACGCAAAGAACATTTTCGGGCTTCTGTAGTTGCAGGTAAGCCCTTTTTCTTATGCATATACTCTTGAATCAAGCCTGACGTAGAAAACTTTAAAGCAATTTGCTCTAATATATCACCAACTTCCTTTGAATAAGAACGAAAATCAATCTTCAGGCAAACGGCCATTTCATAAGCTTCTTCCGCCACATCAGCATTCAACAGCATCGTACGCCGTTTTTCAAAGGTATTTCTTTCCAAACGTTGTGCTTCCTCTGCTTTTTTCTCTTGATACAATGTTCCGATTTGCCGTAAATATTCCGATCTTTCTTCCAGAAAATCGTGTAAACGGTTATTTAAAGAACCACCTTGCTCGGCTCTTTTAAAGATGGAAACATCACCATCCTCTTCACACACAGTTATCCCCAAACTGGAATTCGGTTCTATCGCCAACTGCATATTGAGTGGTCCTTGTTTCTCAAAAAGAATATTCACGGCTTGGGCTTCTGGAATATATGTTTGCAATTGGACAACATGCTCTCCTTGGGCAACAAATACAGAATCGAAAATCGTACATTCATTCCCGGAAACCCAGTCCTTATAACCATGTAAATAAACCCACTGACTTTCACTACAAACATAATCGTCCAAATACAGCTTTAGAATAGCAGTTTCACCTTCATTGCTTTTTATTTGTGCGTAAATGGGGAAACACAATAAACCCATCCATAGCGTAAGGAAAAAAGCTCTAATAAAATCTTTCATTGCTTCTAGAGAACATTAAAAAGGAATGCATATACATTTGAATACGCCTTTAACAAACTCTTCGGTAATCAAAACATAATGCATTCCTTTATGTATAAGTCATATTATGCAGGTTCGCAAATAGTAATACCACCTAAAGACTGATAAGTCAACTCACGTTCAACGTCTCTTTGCGTATACTCATCACCAACAGTAACTGTACGTGGAACTCGATCTCCATCTGCATATCCTGTAACACAATTGAATGTTTTACTTCCGCCAGCAATCGCATTCATTTGAGCCTTGCCCAATTCAAACGCCTTAAAAGAATTTAAGTTTTTCATAATTCTCAAAATTTAATGTCATACACTATTTATTTTCGGACTTTATTTCAGGCTGAAATCCAAGAACAGCCGTTGTCTTCGCGAAAAACAATATCTTTATGTCAATACATATTTCAAGTCCTGTATCTCATACACGTCCGGTATCGGACGGTTGCCCACCACGGACACGTTCTATTCGCCAATTCGATTATATTGTATAGTGGAAAAAATCCCATTTTATCAGACATTCCCATCCGTGGCATCATTTATAATACTATCCAACACCACTTTCAATTGTGAATAATCGCTCGGCCTTGGCAAGTTCACATTCAGGATTTTTCCATTAGGACTGATTAATACATACCGAGGAATATCAAAACGTTCCGAACTATAGATTTCTTTCGTAATATTTTTCACTAAGGCTGCGGAAGCCATCAAATGGAATCCCTCCAACTTATAATGTTCAATGCAGTTCATCCAAGCCTTTTCTTGCTTCTTTGTGTCCATAGATATATATACAGTTTCTACATTCTCATAGCTCTTCATTATATTTTTCACTTGATCCTTGTAGTCGAACTCGGCACGACATGGCATACACCAACTTGCCCATAGGTCAATGTACAGATATTTCCCCTGTAACTCTTGCAAACTACTGAGTTGAGACAAGCAATTTATCGGTTCATAAATTAAATGCCAATTTACAGAAGTTTCATTATCGGAATCTGTTTTTTCTCGAATTCTTTGGTTAATAATGCCTGCATATTCACTCTCGGGGAATTTTTCATTGAAGAACTTTTTCAATTTAGTTAAGTCCATTTCCCCTGTATTGTATTTTAATTGTACCAAACACGCATGTCCTAATAAAGCCGGTTGCATTTCTGGCGATGCAAATAGGTACTTCGTATATGGGCCACACATATCTGAATCATATTCTTCCGGACACTTTTTATCCTTGTAATAATGTCCATAGTATCTCCACACATAAATATTAGAAGGATACTTAAGTAAATCATAAGAAACAGGTAACTTTTCATATATACAATCAACCATTCCTTGTATTTCAAGACTGTCTTTTACTGTCAAGGACTTATTCTTCTGTTTTTCAGAAAAAGCATAATCTAAAAAAGAAACAATATCGCTATTAATATACATATATATTTCTTTTTCAAGGATGTCTGAAAATTCTTTTGAAATCTCTGCATCAGACAACATATTATGTATCCTCAAAAAAAGAAAAGAATAATTCAATTCATTCTCTAACGACCTAAAAGCAGAATACAAATTTCTTTTGCCATCAATATATTCTCTAAAAACGTTTTGCATTTTCAAATAATTATCAATATCTGGCTCTTTCTCAAAATTATCATAATAATATTGCAATCCATTACAATTATCTCCCTGAAAGGTCAAACTCTGTTTTTTCAAAATTATCGTCACAGAATCATTCGGACATAATAACACATTGCACGATCGTTGATATTGTGGAAATCTACACAATATAAATACAGATTTAGAAATTTTCATTTTGAAGCGAAATGCCTTTCCACCTTCAGCCATACCCCGTTCAGCTATAACTTTATCATTATACCCTCCATCTATAGGTTTATAAATGAGCACTTCACAAGGTTTATCTGCAATAAAAGTCACATTCGCCTCATTTGCAAACGCCTCTTCTACAAAGAGCACAATTATCAACAAAAAATAGCACAAATACCTCATAACTTATGTTTAACAAAAACGTATCATTGCTAGTATTTCAAGATTCTTAAATCGCTCTAAAATTAAAAATGAATCCACGTCATTAAGGGCATACGAAAAAAGGAATTAAGGCCTTATTTACCAGACCTTATTCCTTATTCCATATTGTTTCTATTAATCATATCAAACAATCACAGGCGTACAAGCCCACCCAGCAAGTCCACATTTTCGTCCTGCAGTTTTTTCTAAATCTTCATAAGTAGTTCCTTCAACTTGAAAAATAAGAGAAGTACCTCCACAATGGCAATTTTGAACCACTCCTCCTTTAAGGTTATTCATTTCAACCTTTGTCAACTCAAATTTCAAAAATTTGTTTTTCATACCTGAAATTCAATTTACAAAACATTACACTTTTATTACTTCAAACCTTTACGCATTCTGAATTATGATCTCCACACCATTGTTGTACATCATCCAGAACATCTAACATCGTATCACCTGCTAGAATAAATATTTCATTACTTTGTGCACAACGACAAGCGGCAATCACTCCACCTTTAAGTTTACTCATTGCTTCTTTGGAAACTTGAAATTCTTCAAATTCTTGTACCATTCGCTTACATATGTATCAATAATAATAATAGTTATTCCGGACTTTATTTCAGGCTGAAATCCAAGAACAGCCGTTGTTTTCGCGAAAAACAATATCTTTATGTCAATACATATTTCAAGTCTTGTAACTCATACGCCTCCGGCATCGGACGGTTGCCCACCACAGCCCAAGGGGTACGATTCCATCCTTGCTCCACACAATAGAGTTGCTGACGCTTCCACTGTTCCACATCTTCCGCTACAGGCGGTACGGCATCCGGCGGTAACTGCCCCGTCCGAAACCAAGCACCCAACACATCCAACGCCTGCCTCCATCCGCGAACACGACCGGTGGCAATCACCGTCTGCGCTACCCGCTGCCCCATCGCATCGTAAGGGAACGTCAACAGAAGCAACGACACCGGTACACTTGCCGACAAGACCTCCAATTGTGGATGGACACGGGCACAATTCCGGCAAGTGGGGTTAGTCACAAGCAGCAGCCGCTCCGTCCCCTCCACTCCGTTGCACAAGCACAAGCCATCGGGAGGCGGGTTGCCTACCACAGGCTCCAACGCCTGCAATGCCCGAAACGCCTGCGGACTGAGCAGACCCGCCCAACGGACCTGATACCGCTGATACAATCCCTCGGCATGTAACCACGTTCCGACCTGCAGCCAAAGGCTCCAACTGATGCCTGCCGACAAACCTAACACGACCACGGTACCCCACGAAGGAAACGAACCGGCATCGGCCTGCCACAACCGGTACAAAGGCAGCATGCCCAGCCATATCACCCCATCCACAACCAAGCAAAGCATACACCCCTTTCGGACGACAAACACCTGATACGCCAACGAATAGAAAGTGAAAGCCAATGCGCCAACCCCACACACCGCCACAACCGTCCACCCTCCCGCAGGCGAAACCAACACAAACAGCAGCAACGTCAGAAAATAGAACAACGACCATTCGCCTAACCCCACGCCCGCCAAACGACTGCCCCTGGACTGCAACACCGCGTTGCAATCCACCGCCTTGCCGATGTGGCAGAAACGGTGCAGGAAATTACGGTCGGCCGTTTCTTTATAGAGGATAGCAGAGGCAACCAACACACCCGCACACAACGTGGACCGATAGAAAGCCTCCATCGGTGAAGATGCCCAACCGACAACAAGCACCGTGGCCAGCATCCACGCTGCCAACAGGCTGTAACGACGAATCCAATAGGCTACGTTCCAAATGTGGAAGAACCTGTCCTGCCGGGTGTATGCCGTCACTTCACCCACCAGTACACCGCCCGTCCAAGTACGGAGAAACGCTTCGCGATCCACCCGTATCCGCCTGCCGCGTGTGTACACTGTCAACATGGTACCGTGCAACCGCTCTACCAGACAAAAAGGTTCTTCTGCCTGCCGGGTCACCGCAATGAACGGGGCTTCCAGTTGACCGAAGTATTCCGGCGGAAGCTGATAGGCGGCATTCCGCACTTCCAATCCGTCCAACGCGTCGCTCAGCCCCCGCATGCTGTTGCCCAACGGATGGGCAAGCAGGCGGGCGACTGTACCACGGTCTACCCGTACGGAAAGCATCCGCAGGTAGCGGTAGAGTAAAGAAGCGGTATGGGTATCAACGGACATATAAATGCAAAGTTAAAGCCGGGTTATAACGTAAATTCTCCTTGCAACCACTCATCCTCCGACACTATGTCAAGCTGATAAGTACCGCCAGCACAATAACTCAAGTCAATCTCCGCAAACCCACAAACCGTCTGCGAAGCGACTTCTTCTCCTGTAGACAGGCTGGTAACACGAACGATAAAAATACCGGGCAGTTCGCCAAGGTCTACACTAACCACCTTATCATATAAACAAGCGTAAGCAGTGGGCTGTACAAGGGAATAAGTTACTTTATCCTTTGTATCTTTAACATGCAAGGGAATTTTCTTTTTTTCCGATTCCTCCGTATCCGTCGTCGTGGTAGTCGAAGAAGTATTTCCATCCTTAGCATAGAAGGGCAGCGTGCCCATCCATAAAGAAATTAAAAATAGAATCAATGCTTTCATTTGTTAACTATGTTTTTGCTTTTAATACCCCAAAATTAGCCTATTGAAAGCACCGGATTTGTGGAATTTTTGTGGAATTTTCGGGTTTCCACAAATTTTTTTTAGGTGGAGAAGGTGTGGAACGGGGCTATTTGATGCTTTTCAACACCTTTTCCAGCTTTTCGTCGCCCGCTTCGGGAAAACAATGATGCAAAATGCGTTTCTGCCGCTTGTACACACCAGACCGGTCTTTTTCCAGCAGGACGGCAATCTCCTGGGTGGACCATCCCAACAGATGAAGCCCGCAAAAGCGGAGGTCGTTCTCCGAAAGCGAAGCCTTCTTCTTCAGGCGGGCGATGAATCCATCGGTATAAAGGTCTATGTAATGAAGCAGCTGGTCCTGATCTTCCACGGTGAAGTGTTCCTCATAGTCCGCATACGATTTATAATGAGCCAGGATACGTTTAGCTTTGGCGTACGGTTCCGTCTCCTGCAGACAAGCCGACAGGTTGTCGAAGTTGAACGCCGACTGTTCCTCCCGTTCCGCAGGAGGAGGCAGAAGCCTCACTTCCGGTTCGGCCGCCGACGGTTCTGCGGACAAGAGTATCCAATGTTCCTGCCACCAGTACTTCATCAACGTATCCATCTGCCTGCGGCGGCGTTTCCGCTCCCTGATCCGCCATCCCAACAACAGCACAATACAAACAGCCAATACACCAATCGCCGCCAAACAAATCAGAATCAGCCGCTTCATTTGCGCCTGTTCCTGCTGATGTGCCTGATCCTGTTCCGTTAATCGGATCTCGGCCACCTGCTGTGCCCGCCCGGCAAGGTCATATTCCGCCTGCTGATATTTTTTCTGATACATCAATGCTTTTTCCACATCTCCCAGTTCTTCGGCAATATCAGCCAAACGCATATAGGCTGCCGAACGAACAGCCAGAGAAGGACGGCACACAACCGTCTTTTCAAGCCAAATCGTAGCTGAATCGTAACGGTTCAACTGATAATAGGCTTCACCTATCAGCAAACTGGACATATAGCTCTGTGTGGTATCCGGTTCCAACTTCCAAGCCTCCTGAGCATATCGCAAGGCCTGTTCTCCATCTTCCATATAACTATACAGCAGACTCAAAGTCTCTATACAACTAATCCTATTTTTTAGGAACTTTTTGTGCTGAGCCAATTTATAAGCCTTCAGCAACTGTGTTTCCGCTTCTTGATAACAATCTTCACCTTTGGCTATCAGATGAACACTCCGCCTGTCCAAAATTTCCAGCCACAATGCTGTATCGGCCACTTGCACAGCTACCTGTTCCGCTTGCCTATAGAGGGAATCGGCCTGCGGATACATCCCCTGGCTGTGATAGATATAAGCCATGCGGCCATACGTCCGCCCCAGCCACCAGGTATTTCCACATTGTTCCATCAGTGCCTTTACCCGCTGGAAGATGTCCAACGCTTGCCCCGCCTGCCGATGATTCTGATAAAGGATGCAGCCACGGTTGTACTCGCCACGCGCCTCCCAAAAGACATCGCCCGCCCGATGGAAATAGCCGATGACCGGCCACAGCAATGAGTCGCTGGCCGGCATCTGTCCGTTACGGCACTCCGCCTCCACCGTCAGCAACCGATGGCGCATGCGGTCGCCCTCCTCCAGGTCCGAGGGGGAGATGCCCTGCAACAGGCGGAGGGCACTGTCGGGGTACAGGTCCATCACACGGTCGGCTTCGGCCATCCGTCGGGAATAGTCGGCATGGGTGCAGGCGGTCCACAACAAGACTGCCAGCAGGCACAAGGGATAGAGGGGCTTCATCGTATTATCAACAAGTAGCATAGCGCGTGCAAACATACAAAAAAATCAGCAGATTGACTTCGTAGAAGAATGATTTCAAGAATATTCGGTCGGAAAAATGTATTATACATCAAAATATTCGGTCAGAAAAATGCGTATATCCCATTAAAGTTCGGTCGGAAATATGTATTTTTGCATCGGGATCATCAGAAATACAAGGATTATGCATAGAAACATCATTGAGCAACTAAAAGTCTGGAAAAACAAAAAAGGCCGGAAGCCTCTTGTATTGGCCGGAGCACGTCAGGTGGGGAAAACTTACATCCTTAAACATTTCGGAGAACAAGAGTTCGCCAATGTCGCTTATATCAATTGTGACAACAACGAACTGGCCAGAAATCTGTTTTCGGAAGATTACGACATGCGGCGTATCTTGTTGGCCATCGGCGCCATTACCGGGCAGAGTATCGAAGCCGGTAAGACATTGATTATTCTGGACGAAATACAGGAAGCACCGCGCGGTTTGTCGGTCTTGAAGTATTTCTATGAGAACGCACCGCAATATCATGTTGCCGTGGCAGGTTCACTGTTGGGAATAGCCATGCACCGGGGAGAATCTTTTCCGGTTGGCAAAGTGGACGTATTGCACATCTATCCCATGACCTTTGATGAGTTTCTGTTGGCCAAAGGAAAGAAACAAATGGTTGACATCCTACGGGCCAAGGACTGGGCTACTGTCAAGCTTCTCAAAAACGAGTATGTCAAGTCTTTGAGAGAGTATTACTTTGTGGGAGGAATGCCGGAAGCTGTGGCTGAGTTCGTATCATCAAATGATGCCAGGAAAGTAAGGACGGTACAAAACAACATACTCTTTACCTATCGGCAGGATATGTCAAAACATGTATCCGCCTCGGAGGCTAACCGCATAGGTATGGTCTGGCAGTCGATGCCTTCCCAACTTGTAAAGGAAAACAAGAAATTCATCTATGGCGTTGTCCGTCCCGGTGCACGGGCCAAGGATTTCGAGGCAGCCATTCAGTGGCTGCTGGATGCAGGTCTGGTGTACAAGGCCGAAAGAATTTCCCAACCCAAGATTCCATTGAAATTCTATGCCAACATCTCTGCTTTCAAACTGTTCCTTTTGGATTGTGGACTGCTGGGCGCCATGAGTGAAACACCGGCAGAAAGACTGTTGATTGCCGACAACGGCATGGAGGAAGCCAAAGGCGCATTTACGGAAAACTATGTCATGAGCCAGCTGACAGCCACATGCGAAAGTTCTGTATTCTACTACAGCAACGATGCAAAACTGGAGATTGATTTTATCATACAGCATGGCAGCGACATCGTTCCGATAGAAGTAAAGGCGGAGGAAAACCTGCGTTCAAAATCCTTAGCTTGTTTTGTCGCTGCCAATAAAGGGTTGCACGGCCTCCGTTTTTCCATGTCCGATTACCGCAACCAGGATTGGATGACCAACGTTCCGCTATATGCCGCCTCCATTCTGTTTCGAGATAACTGAAACACGTATTTGAGGCATTGGGTATATGTATCCATCATTAGCGCGCCAAAGTCCATAGTTAGCGCGCTAAAGTAGATAGTTAGTTGCCTAAAGTCCATAGTTAGCACCGAAGACCTGCCATGTTGCCGAACAGAAGTGAACGAAGTTTGTCCGATTCCGGCTTCACGCTTTCACAACAAGCCAAACAAGCTAAAAATCAAATATTTACAGTGAAAGATAAGGTTTCACGAAGGTGAAACATGAACTAAAATACAACTTGGGCGTATTCTTCGCTCAGTTTGTGTATTTGACACAAAATCTGATTTTCCCGTTCCTTCGACGGTTTCTTGAAACCGTTGATATAATTACGCAAAAGGGTGGCGTTTATCCCGACAAGTCTCGCAAATTCGGACACATTAATTTCCTTATGCAGAAGGAAGAACCGTTGCAATTTGGTAGGTTCCGCATCTTCGTATTCAAAGCTCTCAAAGCTTACATCCACATCAAGCGTACGCCAATGTATCCCGACTACACTCATCGTATAATCTTCCCTTTCCGCTTCGTTTGCCTGCATCAATCCGGGATACCATAGCAAGGATTGACGATAGGTCTTCCCATTGTCCCCCAGACCATAAAGATATTCACCATCAAACCATATTCTCGTAATCTTCATTGTCAGCCTCCTTTCCAAAATACTTGTTCCAATGCCTAATGATTATATCGCTATTTTCCTCTATCATCATGCCTATTCTCTTCAAATCCTGAGCCTTGATTCCGTGTTGTTCGTAGAAAACAAACTCGTTTCCATCCCATACATATTTCGCCATGCCGTCTTTTCCTACAACATGCACATGTATCGGTTCATGTTCGCGACTAAAAAACATGAACGAAAATCCAAAGGCTCTGAATATTTCCGGCATACCCTAATTCGCTTTTATCACAAGACAAATATAGGTATTATTTACGATACCTCCAAACGGCAGAACAAGTTTCAACGCAACATTCTAATATACAAGCGAATACGGTGAAACTTCACCGGAAGAAAGTCGTCAAAAGCGTTGTTTCACAGCAATTTAATTTTTCAAACACCCAATAGGAACAACATAAACTCCATCTGTCCGCCTGTAAGCAAAGTCACCTACACCGGTCAATACCATACAAAATGCAGGTGCTTTCATTCGGGAGGTATCAATAATATTAGCAAGTGCGATTAATGTCTTTGCGCCTTCTTCAATAAGTTTGTCTCCGCCTAATTTTATTTCAACAAGACCATACGACCCATTACGCAAATGCACCACCGCATCACATTCCAAACCATTTTTGTCTCTATAATGATAGACCGATCCATCCAAAGCATCTGCATAAACACGAAGCTCCCGGATACACATCGTCTCAAAAAACAATCCGAAAGTATTCAGATCATTAATCAAGTCATTAGGACCAAGTCCTAAAGCAGCTACTCCCACCGAAGGATCGACATAATACCTTGTGTCGGATGTGCGTACCGCGGTTTTACTTCTTAAATTAGGATTCCATGCAGGCATATCCTCTATAACAAATATTTTTCGCAAAGCAGTAAGATATGTTCCTACCGTTTCATCGCTAACCTCTTCCGTCTCATTTGTTGATATATCCGCAAGAATTGTTGCAATACTAGCCTGTGAACCTTGATGTCGGGCATATGACCTCATGATTCTCTTTGCCCGCTCCTCGTTTCTTTTCACATTATCAACTCGCGATATGTCACTGCTTGTAATGGCTTTATAATATTCCGCTGCTTGCAGCAATGCTGCCTTTTCCGATTTTTTAGCCAAAGATTTAGGCCACCCGCCACGGCAAACAACAAATGCAAGCATTGGTAATGTAAGTTTATTTAAAGCACCTATTTTGTCCGGCGCAAGAAACAAATCTGACAAACTGATTTCACCGGTAGATTCACCAGATTCCCACAGAGTCATAGGGCGCATGGTAAGCCATCCATATCTTCCAGTTCCTGTGTGATGTATTTCTTTAGCATCAACAGGTACGGCAGACCCTGTAAGCATGAATTGCCCGTCTTCATCTCTATGATCCACCTCAAACCGAATGGCATCCCAAAACTGAGGAACTTGTTGCCATTCATCAATCAGGCGTGGAGTTTTTCCTTCAAGCAAAAAACGGATGTTAGTCTATGCCATCTGTTTATATTGTTCTTGTTTGGCTGGGTCATCCATATAAATGATGCTCTTAGCCTGTTGTTCAGCCGTAGTGGTTTTACCACAAGCCTTGGGACCCTCTATTAAAACAGCCCCCATTGCTTCTAATTTATCACGCAATAATTTATCTGCTATTCGATTTCTATATTCCATGAATACTTAGTTTTTGCAAAGATACGGGAATCGTCTGAAAATCAAACAAATCATAATACAAATTTGGCAATTTGGCGGAAAATCGTTTGGTAATTTGGCGTAATTTCGTTTGGCAATTTGGCAAATCAAGATTATTTCCATCCCAAGGAAGATCGTACCATTCTGGCCTCACGCTTTCAAAACAACTGCAACACACAAACAATCAAGAATTTGCTTGAAAGGCAGGAAAAGTCACGGAGGTGAAACATGAACCAGCAGGCAAGTTTCAACACAACATTCTAATATACAAGCGAATACGGTGAAACTTCACCGGAAGAAAGTCGTCAAAAGCGTTGTTTCACAGCATCGGTCAGCCTTTGCGATAGTGGAGCACCACGCCGTTTTCGCGACGGAAAGCCCGATCGGCCACCTGACGCAGACGGTCGGCTGTGACGGCACGATAGTTGTCTACCTCGCGGTTGATGTCGTCGGCCTGCCCCGCCAGTTCGAACCAGGCGAGATTGGTGGCTACGTTCAGGTAATTCATATTACCAAATATCTGGGAAGCCTCAAACTTGTTTTTCACCTTCTCCAGTTCCGGCTCGTCTACCAGCTCCCGACGGAGCAATTCCAGTTCGGCACGGACGGCGGCCTCGGCTTCGTCGAGGGAAACACCCGGCGAGGGCTTGCCGCTGATGTGAAGCAGACCGGCATCGCGGCTGCCGGAAATGTAGGCGTCGATGCTGGAGAAGAGTTTGCGCTCCTGCACCAGGCGGAGGTTCAGGCGGCTGGAGCGGCCGTTGGAGAGAATATCGGACAGAATGTCGAACGCGTAATAGTCGGGATCGTCGCGGCGGCACATGTGGAAAGCCATGAAGAGCGCGTCGAGGGGAACGGGACGCTCCACGCAGAGGCGGCGTTCTTCGGTCTGCTCAGGTTCCTGCGGCAAGCGGCGTTCGGACACTTCGCGACGGGGGATGGGGCCGAACCATTTCTGCGCAAGGCGCACGGTTTCTTCCCAACCGATGTTGCCCGTGACGGCCAGCACGGCATTGTTGGGCGCATAGTGGCGGTAGAAGAAGTCCTTCACCTCGTCGAGCGTGGCCTGTGCAATGTGCTCCAGCTCCTTGCCGATGGTGGGCCACTGATAGGGATGGACACGATAGGCCAGCGGACGGATGAGATGGCCCACGTCGCCGTAGGGCTGGTTGAGGCAACGCTGCTTGAACTCCTCCATCACCACCGCACGCTGTACCTCCAGGCTGCGCTCGCTGAAGTCGAGGCCCAACATGCGGTCGGACTCCAACCAGAAGCCCGTCTCCACGTTTGCCTTGGGCACGGTGAGGTAATAGTTGGTGATGTCGTTGTTCGTCCAGGCGTTGTTCTCGCCACCCGCCAGCTGGAGCGGCATGTCATAGTCGGGGATGTGCAGGGAGCCTCCGAACATGAGGTGTTCGAAGAGGTGGGCAAAGCCGGTGTGCCGGGGATGCTCGTCGCGTGCACCGACATCGTAAACGATGTTCAGCGCCACCATCTGCGTGCTGGCATCCTCGTAGTGCACCAGTTTCAGGCCGTTGTCCAGTGTCAGTCGGTTAATCTTGAACATACCCAGCTCTCCCCCAGACCTTTCAATCCAACACTTCGACCTTGATGATCTTCACGTCTTCCTCGGGACGGTCGTTGCGGTCGGTCTTCACCCGCTGGATCTTGTCGACCACTTCCATGCCTTCCAGCACTTCGCCGAAGACGGTGTATTCGCCGTCCAGATGGGGTGTACCGCCCACGGTGGTGTATGCCTTCACCTGCTCGGGTGTAAAGCGGAACTCGGGCTGGCCGGCCAGCTGCTTCTCTACCTGCGCAATCAGGGTGTCCTGCAAGTTCATCAGTCCTTCCTGATCGCCTGCCTTGCGCATCTTGTAGATGTCCTTGGCATGCTTGGAGGCCAGCGTGTTGAACAGGTTGTTGAAGCGCATCTGGTTCATCTGCTGCTCCATGCCCAGCAGGGTGGAATCGCTATAAACCTTGCCGGTCACGATGTAGAACTGGCAACCCGACGAAGCTTTCTCAGGGTTGACATTGTCTCCCTGGCGGGCAGCGGACAGGGCGCCTTTCTTATGGAAATACTTGGGATAGACAAACTCGGCAGGCACGGTGTAGCCCACGTCGCCCGACCCCAGCATCTGCCCCTTGGCAGCGTTCTTCGACTCGGGGTCGCCTGCCTGGATCATGAAGTCCTTGATGACACGATGAAAGAGGGTGCCCTCGTAGGTACCGTCCTCGGCCAACTTGATAAAGTTATCACGGTGTTTCGGCGTTTCGTTATACAATTTCACCACGATGTCGCCGGCGGTGGTCTCAATCTTCAGTCTGGTTTCTTCGCTCATGTTTCTGGCTTTTTTCTCTGACTTGCAGGCCACAAGGCAGCAAGCCAGTATGGTTAATAATACAAATGAAATCCTTTTCATTCTATCTTTTTGTTTAATTTAAGTCTGCAAATATACTAAAATCAGCCAAAACCACTTACCTTTGTAACATTAAAATAAAATTCAGGCTATGAAATCTATATTAATAGTAGAAGATGACATCACTTACAGCATGATCCTGAAGACATGGCTCACGAAGAAAGGTTTTCAGGTACAATCGGCCAGCAGCATCGCGCGTGCCCAGAAAATGGTCGAATCGGATGCCATAGACCTGATATTGTCGGACCTCCGCCTACCCGACCGCGACGGCATCGACCTGCTGAAGTGGATGAGGGAACAGGGACGACAGACACCACTGATCATCATGACCGGCTATGCGGACATCCAGTCGGCCGTACAGGCCATGAAGCTGGGAGCGCAGGACTATGTGGCCAAGCCCGTCAACCCCGACGAACTGCTGAAGAAAATGGAGGAAGCGCTGAAGACTCCCCTACGGGAGGCAGCCGCCAAGCCACAGGAAGAAGCTCCGGCCAAACCGGCGCATGCCCCAACCGAACCGGCGTCGGACTTTCTGGAGGGAGAAAGCGATGCCGCCAAGCAGCTCTACAACTACGTGAAACTGGTGGCGCCCACCAACATGTCTGTACTCATTAACGGTGCCAGCGGCACGGGCAAGGAGTATGTGGCTCACCGCATCCACCAGCTGAGCAAACGTGCCCAATATCCGTTCATCGCCATCGACTGCGGTGCCATCCCCAAGGAACTGGCAGCCTCCGAGTTCTTCGGCCATGTGAAGGGAGCCTTCACCGGTGCCCTGACCGACAAGACGGGCGCCTTCGTAGCGGCCAACGGCGGTACCATCTTCCTGGACGAAATCGGGAACCTGAGCTACGAAGTACAGATACAGCTGCTCCGCGCCCTGCAGGAACGCAAGATACGCCCCATCGGCTCGAACAAGGAGATACAGGTGGACGTGCGTCTGGTGTCGGCTACCAACGAAAACCTGGAGCAGGCCATCGAACGCGGCCACTTCCGTGAAGACCTGTACCACCGCATCAACGAGTTCACCCTGCGCATGCCACAACTGAAGGACCGCCACGAGGACATCCTGCTCTTCGCCAACTTCTTCCTCGACCAGGCCAACCGCGAAATGGACAAGCATCTGACGGGATTTGACGAAGCGGCCTCCAAGGCCCTGACCGAATATCATTGGCCGGGCAACCTGCGCCAGATGAAGAACATGGTGCGCCGCGCTACCCTGCTTGCTACAGGAAAGTTCATCACCATGAACGAGCTCTCCGACCTGCAGCAGACGGCCAACACGCCAACCGCCAACATATCCCTGCGCAACGAAGAAACGGAAAAACAGCACATTCTGGAAGCCCTACGCCAGACCGGCAACAACAAAAGTCGCGCGGCCCAGATGCTGGGAATCGACCGCAAGACGCTATACAACAAACTGAAACTTTACAACCTGTCGGACTCATTGTAGAATAAAAGTGGGGAAATATTCCCCACCCGACTCCACACATCCACAACCTTTTCCACACTTCCCCTCCAGCCAGCCAGAACCTAACAGGCTGTTTATCAAAAGTATAAGAAAACAGTATGTTTTCTGGCACACTATTTGAGCCTTTCTACATGTAAGCAAACGCTTGCTTGAACAGACTAACTTAAACCTAAACAATATATATATACTCAAAAGCAAGTGAAAGTAAAACGTTAGTATTGTAGCAGCCCTGTTTATGTTTGTTTGTGGAGAGCTCTCTTTGGCACACTTCCCTTCAGGAAGTTGCCAGGAGAGCTAAATTCAAAAAACCGAAGATTTTCAGCCCTACTATTCATCGGTCATGAAACAATCCATCCCCATCAAACTAAACATCTGCCCAAGTTGCTGAACAACAGTAAGCCACTAACAAGAAAAAAGCCGCCCCGTCTTGTCTATTCTGGGGGCGGCTTTTTCTTTTTTATCGTTTTGACGTTTCTCTACGCTTACCAATGACGTTCGGGATACAGGTCGTTCCACCATTCGGGGCTGTCCTGCAACCACTTGGCAAACCAGGCCATAATGGAGTTGTGCCACTGGACACGTTTGTCGTAGTCGGCAATAAAGTGGTTCTCACCATCCACGGTAATAAATTCCACCGTCCGGTCCAGAATCTTCAACGCATTGTACAGCTGGATGCTCTCGCCGATGGGCACATTGGTGTCGGCCGTACCGTGCAGGAGCAGCAGGGGCGTATGGATCTTGTCGGCATTGAACAGGGCGCCGTGCTTGGTAAAGAGGTCGGGCTGCGACCAGGGATAACTGCCTGCGGCAGCAATGGCGTTGTAGGAATAGCCCCAATAGCCTTCACCCCAGTAGCTGGTGACGTTGCTGATGCCGGCATGCGAGGCGGCAGCGGCAAAGATGTCGGTCTTGGTCTGCAGATACATGGTCATGAAGCCGCCATACGAGGCACCCAAGCAGCCGATGCGCTTGGCATTGACAAACGGATGGGCCTCACAGAATTTCTTGGTACCCTCGATGATGTTGTCAGCCGTATAGTCGCCCCAGGCATTGACGTGGCGGGCAGAGAATTCCTGTCCGTAGCCGATGGTGCCGCTGGGCTGGATGACATAAACCACATAGTCGCGCGAAGCGAAGAGCTGCGGACTGTAGGGCGAGGTCATGCCACGCGTAGTGGGTGTAGTACCACCATAGTAGTAGACAATCAGCGGATATTTCTTCTCGGGATCGAAGTCGGGAGGCAGACACATCATGCCTTCAATTGTCGTGCCGTCCGAAGCCGTGAAGTTCCATTCTTCCATGCGGCCGAACTCAATCTTGTCCAGCGTCTTCTGCATCGGATTGGCCAGCAGCTTGGATGTCTGCTTCTTGCCGTCGTACAGATAGGCCACGCCGGTCGAGGTGTTGCCACCGCCTACATAGGCTGCCACCTGGGGAGCCTTGTCGGCCAGCGTAAAGGACGAAATGACATCTTCGGCCAGGGGGAGCATCTCGAACGTGCCTTTCTTCGGCGTATAGCGGTAGATGTGCTGGCAGTCCTTGTCGGTGGTATTGAAATAGATACAGCCGTCTGTACGGTTCCATTGCAGGAGAGACACCGACGGATTGAAGTCGCGCGTGATGGGCGTTATCTCCTTAGTAGTCAGGTCCATCAGGAAAGCCTGCGTGTCGAAGTCGTTGGCAATGGGATGCGAACCGCAGTTCTTGCCGATGCCGCCAAAGGCCTCGGGACTGCCGATCAGCACCAGCTGACGGTTGTCGGGCGAATAGGAGGCGGAGTTGAGGTAGGCGTCCTCACGCACCAGTGTGTCGGCCTTCATCGTGTTCAGGTCGATTTCGAACAGGGTGGTCAGGCTGTAGGGACACTTCGTGATGTTGGGTTTCGACGTGGTGCAGAGCAGCTTGGCGCCGTCCCAGGAAATATCGTTCAGGTAGACGGGACGCGAACCGTAGGTCAGACGCTCGGAAACGCCCGTCTTCAGATCGTACTTCACCAGATAGGAGCGGTTGCGCGAGCCGGGGATGCGGTCGTCGGGCATCAGCATGCGCTTCAGGGGGCCGCTCACCTTCTCGCCTTCGTCCGAGGACGAATAAATGAGGTAGTCTTCCGTGGGCGACCAGGTGAATCGTCCCTCCGGCAGGTTGGCCATCACCGTCTCCTCGCGCATGGTGGCGGGATCGAAGACAATCAAGTCGTTCTTTTCGTCACCCGTCACGGTATAGTAGAGCTTGCTGCTTACGGGCATCCAGCGGGCATTGGTGGGCACGTTGGGATGGATCATACGACCGGTCTTCACTTCGGTCAGCTCCTGCCACGTGCGCGAACGTTTGGTGGAGTAGTTGTCCCAATAATAGGTCAGCAGGTACTTGCCGTCGGGCGAGAGGGAAACGGAGTAAACTTTCCGTCCGAAGGCGGTATTGTAGAGCGACAGGCGGCGCTTCAGGTCGGGAGCCATGTGGAAGGGTACGTTCTCGAAGTCCTTATCGCCCTCGAAGGTGCACTTCAATACAGGTTCAGCCTTGTCGTCGGCCGAGGCAAGGAGCTTGATGACGATTTCGTTATCGGCTTCGGGCTCCAGACGCAGGCTGATTTCAGCGGGATGCACCTGCGAGAGGCTGTCCTGGGCAGCATCTTTCACATGCTTGGACACGCCGTTGACGAACACCTCGAAGCGGGCGGGTGAAGCCACCTTGAGCTTGCCCTTCATGAAGCGCTCGGCACGCAGGTTGGTAGCGAAGAGGTAGAGCAGATTGTCACGGTCGGCACGGGCTACACGGACATAGCCGGCGGTATCGGCCTCGACGCGGTCGTAAGTATAGGAGTCGAAATCCAAGTTCACTTTGGTTTTCAGCAGTTCCTTCATGGCAAACTTGTCGCCCGTGAAGTTGATGCTATCCCCCTGGAGGGGTGCCCGCAACGATACGGCGGGACGCAGGTAGAAAGCAGACGCCTGCTGTTGCTGCGCCTGCAGGGACATTCCTGCACAGAGCAGCAATGCCGGGAGTATCAGTCTTTTTTTCATAGAAAATCAGTGTTTTCAAAATACAGGTTTTACAAAGAACTTGTGAGGCTGCGCCACAGATTGTCCGACGGAACGGGAGCCACCACATCGATCAGTTCCTTCGAAACAGGATGGACGAAGCGCACACGGCGGGCATGCAGGCAGATACTGCCGTCGGGATTGGAGCGGGGAAAGCCATACTTCAGGTCGCCCTTGATGGGGCAGCCCATCTTGGCCAACTGACAACGGATCTGATGGTGGCGGCCCGTCTTCAGGTCCACCTCCAGCAGGCTGTAATTGTCCGAACGGGCGATGAGCCGATAGTGCAGGATGGCCTTCTTGCTGCCGGGCTTCTCGGTGTCGTAGGCGTAGCTCTTGTTCTGCTTCTCGTTGCGCACCAGGTAGTTCACCAGCTCGCCCTCGGTCTCGGCGGGCGTCTGCTTCACGATGGCCCAGTAGGTCTTCTTCACCTCGCTGTTCTTGAACATCTCGTTCAGGCGCAACAGGGCCTTGCTGGTCTTGGCAAAGACAACAAGACCACTCACAGGGCGGTCCAGGCGATGGGTCACACCGATAAAGACGTTGCCGGGCTTGTGGTACTTCTCTTTCAGATACTGCTTGACGGTTTCCGAAAGGGGCACGTCGCCCGTCTTGTCTCCCTGAACAATCTCCGAAGCGGTCTTGTTGACGATAATAATGTGATTGTCCTCGTAAACGACGGTCATCTCAATGCTGCATTACATGTTCATACCACCGTCGATCTGGATCACCTGACCCGAAACGTAGGACGACATGTCGGATGCCAGGAAGGTAGCCACGTTGGCCACGTCTTCGGGCGTACCGCCACGGCGCAAAGGAATCTTCTTGCACCATTCGGCCTTCACTTCGTCGGACAGGGCGTCGGTCATGGCTGTGATGATGAAGCCCGGAGCGATGGCGTTGGCACGGATGCCGCGTGAGCCGAGTTCCTGAGCGATAGACTTCGCCAGAGCAATCATACCAGCCTTCGAAGCCGAGTAGTTGGCCTGTCCGGCATTGCCGTGAACACCTACTACAGAAGCCATGTTGATGATGCTGCCGGCTTTCTGGCGCATCATGATGGGCGTACAGGCGTGGATGAAGTTGAATGCCGACTTCAGGTTCACGTTGATGACCATATCCCACTGCTGCTCGCTCATGCGCATCATCAGGCCGTCGCGGGTGATGCCGGCGTTGTTCACCAGGATGTCGATGCGGCCGAAGTCCTGATGGATGGCCTCTACCACCTTGGCCGTATCCTCGAAGTTGGCTGCGTTCGAAGCGTAAGCCTTGGCCTTCACGCCCATGGCTTCGATTTCTTTGGCAGTATTCTCGGCGTTCTCGTCGATTAGCAGGTCCGTAAATGCTACATTGGCGCCTTCAGCGGCGAACTTCAATGCGATAGCCTTACCGATACCACGTGCGGCACCAGTTACGATGGCTGTTTTTCCAGTTAATAATCCCATAATCGTATTGTTTAAAAATTAAAAGTATCTTTTCTTTGTCGTAAAACTATCTTTTCCGCTCCGTATCACAGTGCTTTCGGATCCTTGCGGTGCAGGGCGCCGAAGACGATGCGTGCCACGTACTTGTCGCGTGTGGCGTCGTCCAGATTGGCTCCGATCTGTCCGCGGATATAGGGCACCTCGATACCTTTCACACAATAGTGCACCAGCTCGGCGGTCATGTCGAGGTCGTCTATCTGAAAGACACCCGTCTCCATGCCCTCGCGCAACACGTCCTTGAAGAGCTGCACCTCTTTTTCGTCGAACCGCTTACGTGCCTTCTCCACCTTCCAGATGTCGCGGAAGAAGTCGGCACGGAGCGTACCGTTGCGGTAGACCACTTCCTTCACCACGTCCAGGCGGGTGTAGATCATCTCGAGCATCTTCTCGTCGGGCGAGATGTGCTTGTCGGCCACACGCTTCATCGTGTCCAGCAGGATGTCCAGCTGCGACTCGACCACGGCCAGGTAGATGTCCTCCTTGCTCTTGAAGTAGGTATAGAGCGTGCGTCGCCCTTTCTTCGAAGCGAGGGCGATGTCGTTCATCGTGGTGTTCTCGACGCCCATCTTCGCAAAAAGCTGACGGGCGACGTCCACTAACTGGGCTCTGGTCTTGGATAACGGCATGGTTTAATAATTGCACATTGCGTATTAATCTGTGCAAAAGTAAGACATTTCCCATTATCACACAAGAAATAAAAAAAATATCTGCCGAATATTTGTTTTTTCAAAAATAAGTCGTACCTTTGCACCCGAAATCAAGAACATCGCGGAGTGGAGCAGTTGGTAGCTCGTTGGGCTCATAACCCAAAGGTCGTAAGTTCGAGTCTTGCCTCCGCAACCAACAAAAAAAGGAATTGCAATCGCAATTCCTTTTTTCGTTTTATCCTCTCCTCCCGCTTATTCGTGCAGGAGGATTTCACTTGGATTCTTCATTTTCAGATTCAGCTTGGCATTCTCCGACAAAGGATTCCATAAAATACGACGGCATTCCTGTGGATCAGCCTGGAAGTCCACATTCCTCGAGCCGCTCAAGTATTCAGTATCGATGCGGAAGGAATCTGTTTCAACCTTGAAATTATACAGTCCGTCCAGATTCAGATACAAACGGTCCACCGAACCGCTGTTCAAACACAACTGACGCGACAAGGCAGACAGGGCACGGAAGTGGGAATTCTGCACAGATACCGTGGCAGGACCGTCGAAGAAATCAATGGCCAACGAATCGCGTTGCAAGTCCTGCAACTCTACCGCATCAAACACCTCTCCTTTCAAGTACTCAACGCTTTCGGGCAAGCGTAATTCCAAAGGCTCAGCCTGCAGGTTAAAATAGGAAGGTATTTTCCCTTGTGGCATTTTCTTCTTCAGCTTCTCGGGCGGAAAGCTGAACACAATGTCCAACGTATCTCCCTGCGATTGAAAGTCCATAAACTCCTCTATATCGGCCACATAAAAGAAGCTTCCAGTAGCAGTGTCTGCCGAAGTCACTTTCAGACGGATATTATTAACGGCCAAATAATAATTCAACTCGTCGTTGCCACCTTGTTTATGCAGCATTCTATCCATGCGGAATCTTATAACCTTACAGGCAGGCAACGGACGCATCCGCTCTTCCCCTTCCAGACGGACGGTCATGTCCGACGCACTTCCACTGTGCGTTCCCCAATAGATAATGGTGGCGCTCATACCAGCCAAAAGGGCCAGCAGTACACCCAATATAACATAAGTAGTTCGTTTCATAACTTGTTATTCTTTTCTTGATTCTTGGCATAATCGCGGTACATCGCCGCCAGTTCGGCATCGGAAATGCCCAGCGTGTACAGCTGTTTGAAAAAATAGTCGACCTCGTTCGTCAGGAACTGTTCCTTGCGCAGGGCGAGAATCCGCTCGCGGGCACCCGCGGCCACAAAGTAGCCGATGCCCCGCTTGTTGTAGATGATGCCCTGCGACTGGAGCTGGTCGAACGAACGCATCACCGTGTTGGCATTCACCTCCACCACGGCGGCATACTCGCGCACCGAGGGAATGCGGCCGTCTTCGGCAAACTTCCCCACCAGCACTTCGTCGCAGATGCGGTCGGCAATCTGCAGATAAATAGCTTTCGTATCTCTAAAATCCATACTTACCAACGATTAATGATTTCCGCTTCCTTCAAACGATAGTAGGCCGTCACCCAGCAGAAGATGGCAAAGGCGAACAAGAGGCAAGTGAACAGCGTCATCACCGTTTCTTCCTCCATGTCGGGACCATAAGGACCGAAAGTCAGCGACTTGACCAGCGAAACCAGTACGGCCATAAAGATGGAAATGACGACAATCAGGGCCGCCGTGGTCTTGATGAACGCATTCTTCGGCCACAAGGCGCTGCCCAGTACATAGGCGCTCTGGACGGCAAAGTAGAAGGAAAAACTAAAGAGCGTCCACCGTCCTGTACTGAAGAAATGAGGAAACAGGGTTTCATCTCCCAACCGTCCGTAGGGGAACGTCTGTATCACCTGAGTGAAGTCGGGATAGGCCAGCGAATAGACCAATACACGCGTCAGGTCCGCCAATACAAAAGCTACGGCATAGGCCAGCAGAAAGACCAGCGTATAAATGAACCAGCGGGAGAAGTACTTCTCGAACATCGTGGCCGGCAGCATCAGAGCCGAAATCCGACGGCGCTTGTCTTTCATGAATTCCATCACGAACGAGGCACTCAAAGCTCCCATGATAAAGATGAGGAAACATCCTACTCCAAACTGGGCACCCCAAACCGGGTCCCTGTATTGGGAATCCGACATTTGAAGTCTTTCCAGATAGAAAGTTGCATTGCGCGAATCCCAATGATATTCCAAATAGCCCATCCAGATGAATATGACAGCCAAAGCGCCATACATCACTACCAGCCGCAACACATTCGTCCGCCAGTTCTCCACCAAATCTTTCTGACAGTAATCCAGAAAACGCGGCATGCTGAAAAAACGATCACGCATCATCTCTCCTCCTCCACTTTAGAATGAAACAATTCCTTTATCTTCTCGGGGTCGGCCAATACAGCACCGAAGAGCAGCTCCAGGTTGAGCTTCGTCTCTACGCCCTCGCGGTTGGGCAGCAGCAGGCTGTTGCCTTGAACCGAAGGCAGTTTGTACAAGGCCTCCTCGGCCAGGGCGGGGCTGTCGCTCTCCACGAATGCCAGCCGTTCGGTCACGCGGGCGATAGACTCGTCGAGCAGCACGCGGCTGTTGTTCATAATCACCACATGGTCCAGCACATTGTCAATGTCTCTCACCTGATGGGTGGAGATTACAATCGTCCGCTCGTCCGACATGCCCGAGGCGATGAACTTACGGAACTGGCTCTTCGCCATAATGTCCAGTCCGTTGGTCGGTTCGTCCATCAGCAGCAGCGAGGTATGCGTGGCGAGTGCAAAACTCATGAACACTTTCTTCTTCTGCCCCATCGACAACCCACCCAAATGAATGTTCCAATCCATCTCGAACAAATGCAGGTAGGTCATCATGTCCTCCTTGCTGAAGTTAGGATAGAACGGGCTGTTCAGCTCCACAAACTGAACCAGCGAAACGGCAGGCAGATCAAATTCCTCGGGTACCAGAAATACATCCCGAAGCGTTTCGGGCAGGCGTCTCCGCATATCCACCCCATGATACATCACGCGGCCATGCTTGGGCGTCAGCAGTCCGCACATCAGATACAACAGAGTGGACTTGCCCACTCCATTTTTCCCCAGCAACCCATACACCCGGCCTTTCTCCAGGGAAAACGAAAAGTCCGACAACACCTCGGGCTTTCGGCGTCCATAACTGAACGAAATATTCTCTACTTGTAGCATAACATATTAATATTTGATGTTCCATCACCAGTATCCTCCTGAAATAACAGATTAAAGGCCTATCATCCGTATCATTTAAAGGATAATAGTGTATTAGATTAATAGTACACTGCAAATGTAGTAAAAGAAAACGTATGCACAAAAGAATAGGAAGAAATCTTCGCAAGAAAAATGAATTTTATACAGAAAGGCAGAAAACAGAAGCCAGGAATGCAACGAAGCACTGGATAAAAGAATGACGAAGTACAATATGAGGGTGCACCGAAGCACTGTGTGAGGACATCAGAAAGCACTGCATGAAGAACAGACAAAGCACTGCGTGGAGGCGTAACGAAGCACTGCATGGAAGAGATAGGGATTCTCCCGGCGGGCACAAAAACAAAGTCCCCCGCAACAGGATTGTTGCGGAGGACTTCTCAAGAAAACGGCGGCGACCTACTCTCCCACTGTTACGCAGTACCATCGGCGTGACCGGGCTTAACTTCTCTGTTCGGAATGGGAAGAGGTGGAACCCCGGTGCTATAGCCACCTGAATAAGGTTGACATGA
>NZ_LT670821.1:0-7149 GCF_900130135.1 Bacteroides togonis
AAACCCACTTGCGTGACCTGTTCGACAAGACTAATTTCAATGATGTCAAAGATCTAAATGATCCCCTGATTCCGGGGCTTTTTGATTAATTGTTTAACTCGTCCCATTTTAACGGGACACTAATGAATTTAAGTCCTAAAATAAACTTTGAAGGAACATCTGGAGGAGGTATCTTCTATCAAGGTACGGACGACGTACTGTATATGGTTGCCTATATGTCGGAAGTAGGTAGATTTGATGGGAACAACAACGAGTTTATTTGTATGCCTTCATCCAATTATATTCCAAGCGGATTGTTGGACTCCATTGTCGACAGTCGTGAATATACGTTTATTGCCGACACCGGTGTGGCTCGAGAGGTTGATAGCCGTCAACTGTTAAATCTATTAGACAAATCCGATTATAATCTGAATCAGACTGGTTACTTTATAGAAAACGATAAGACGAAAGAGATTATCGACCAACTGAGGGACGATGATACTTCAACGCTGCTGCTGACAGCATTATCGGGAATGGGTAAGTCAAAACTGATTTATGAGGCTTTCAAGGAGACAGAACGCGAACCAAACCGATATTATACGAAATTTAATGGTAATCGAGATAAACTGATGGGCGAGTTGAAGCAAATACTGAAAGATAATCCCGAAAGTGATGGAATTATCATCGTGGATGACTGCCCAATGGAACTTGTTACGGAAATTATCAGTATCAGAGATAAATACAACAACTTATTTCGATTGATTTTTGCTCATCATGACTATTTTAATGAAGAGCTTGAACGTATCACTTTCCCTGTTATTAAGTTAAGACCTCAAGACATGGAGGAGAGCATAGGACACTATATTAGTGAGGCACTGCACGAAGATGAACAGAACAAGAATGACATTTTGGTTATCAAACAGTTAGCAGGTGGATACCCTCAAATGGCGATAGAACTTGTTAAGGCATACAAGAATAACAAAATTGCTGGTCCCGAGGATGTAACGCATCTAATGCCGAAGTTACTAAACCTTACCCCCTGGAAAAGCCAAACAAATTTGACCCCTTTGGCCAAAAAGAATCTGCCCACCTTATTTATCATACGATTGCCCCTTTAAAAGTCCTGGTGATGGGGGTCAATTTTATTTTACCTTTTTAATTTTATCTGTTTTTCTTAGACCTTAACTTACGCATACTTTCACCATACAGCTCTATGGTATGAGCCGTGTGGATGATACGGTCAAGGATAGCATCGGCTATTGTCGGATCACCAATCATGTCATACCAGTTGGATGTGGGGTATTGAGAGGTTATGATGATGGATTTCCGTTCATGCCTGTCTTCAATAATTTCAAGCAGTATGGGACGTTCTTTGGCATCAAACGGCACGAGGAACAGGTCATCGAGGATGAGCAACTGACAGCGTTCAATCTTCTTGAGTTCCGCTTCAAGTACCCCTTTGATTTTTGCCACTTTCAGTGCGCCAAGCAGTTTCGGTGCATTGGCATAGAGAGTCCGGAATCCTCTTTTACATGCTTCGTGACCAAGGGCGCACGCCAGATAGCTTTTCCCCGTACCGGAAGAACCGGTTATGAAAAGATTCTGCCCTTTATGCACAAAGTCAAGGGTAGCGAGGCGTTCCATCTGATTGCGGTCCAGTCCCCGGTTTACGGCATAGTCAATCTGTTCAATATAGGCCTTGTAACGGAATGAGGCATTCCTGGTGAGCCTTACTATTGCAGCCTGGGCACGATAGTCCCATTCGCGCGCAAGTAGCATGGACAGGAAAGAGTCCGCGGTCATGGACTGTGGTGTGGTGCCGGCAAGACTTTCTCTGAAAGCCTCTGCCATACCGTATAATTTCATGCGGTTCATTAAATCCAGTGATATGGTATTCTGATCCTGTTGTCCCGTAATGGGAGCAGTCTTGTTGTTTATTTCCATAAAATAGAGTTTTATTGTTCTTGTTTGTCTTTTTTGTAATATTCACGTCCACGTATGTTTTTGTGAACCAACGGAACCGGGGAAGTCACACCGGGTTGCATTCTTCCGTCTTCATCGGGAAGGAAATCCGCATCTTCTCCCAGTTCAAGCACCTCGCGTATGGCCTGATATCCGTATTGCAACTTCTGGTCTGCGCAGGCGCAGGCTGCGACCAGACGGTCACGGCCATATTTTTTCTCCAAAGCCAGTATGCCCCGGCAAGATCTGAACGCTTTGGGAGGATATTGCATGACGCGTTCCACTTCCCGAAGATAATTCAACACTATATTGTCCATTTCCGAGGCACGCCGGAAAAGTTCTTCCAGATCCTTGTCATAAGGACCATAGTGTCCCGGCAGGTTGTGTTCCTTTTTCCATGAATAAGTATAGGGGATATCACAGCGGTCGTGGGTGGCAATAAGATTCATGCTGCAGTAGATTTCTACCGTATCGGCATCGTAGAGAATGGTCACACGTTTTCCTACATATTCCTTTGGAACACTGTAATGATGCTTGAATAGTGAAACGTACGAGTTTCTGCCTACAGTCATAATTTTTCTTTCCTTCAAGACATAACGTTTGGACGGAAGAGGACGGAGATAGTCTTTCTCGCCGTGCAGAAACATTTCCTTGCGTGACATTTCCCGTCCGGCCATCACCTTTCCGTTAAATACAAGTAAGGAAATACGGATGGCTGTATTGAGCTCATCCAGACTCGTAAATGTCATTCCTTCTACGTCAAGGTAAACGGAACGGTAGAGGAGTTTCACGGCATTTTCAACCAGGGCCTTATCCTTGGGATGACGTACACGGGCCGGATAGACCACACAGCCGTAATATTCCGCAAAGGCGGCAAAATCTTCATTGATGACAGGCTCGTTACGGTCGCTTCTTGTTACGGCGGCTCTCAGATTATCAGGGACAATGGCCGCCGGAACACCTTCAAAATAACGCATGGCGTTCTCGCATCCCCTTATCAGGTCTTCCTTGCGTTGCGACCATACGGCTTCGCAGTAGGTATAATGACTGAACGGAAGGACGGCAACGAATACTTCGGCTTTCTTCGTTTCACCCGTCATTTCATCAACAACCTCAAGTCTGTCGCCGGCAAAATCAATATACATCTGATCACCTGCATAATGCTCGACGTGACCGACGATCGTGATGTGAAACCTGTATTCGCGGACAATCCGTTTGAAGGAAGACAGCTGATAGCCCTCAGGATATTCAGCATGATACTCCTTGAACAATTTTCTGATACTTGTTCCTTTGCGTGTCAGACGGGATACATACCCGGGAAGCAAGGCTTCCAGTTCAATCTTTCTGGCAGAAGGTTCCCGATGACGGGACTCCGGACAACCGAAGATCTCATGCAACTGTTCATCGGAAAGAGAAAGAAGCTGTTCAATACTTTTCCCGCTTGAAAGAAACAGACGGACATACTTGCGGACCGTGTTACGGGAAGTACAAAACAGGGATGCCGTTTCCTTGATTCCCATTCCGGACGCATAACATCTTAAAATGTTTTTGATTCTTTTATCCATTTGTATAGATTTTATTAATACCCCGTTACACCAGGACTCGGGGATTCAAATCTACACAAAAAAAATCTCTGGCAATATGCGTGCTAAGTGGTCAATGTTATTTGGACCAGAAGGGTCAATCATATTGTGGCCAAAAGGGTCAATTCTTTTTGGCCAAAGGGGTCAAATTTGTTTGGCTTTTCCATTGCATTTGAAAATGCCACATATAGAAATATTTGCCGATAGATAGTAAATTTCATACCGTCTTCCCCAGAAACACCCCGATAACCGACAATGCCCCCAGTTGTTTCATCTTTCGTTGCAGTTGCCTGAAGCTCTCCCCAGTCGTGAGTACATCATCCAGCAGGACAACATTCTTTCCTCTGATATACCGCCGTGTGAATTGCAGGTTCCGCAATATGTCCTTATCCTTTCCCTTTCCTTTCAGCTGCTCGCGGTCTTCCTCTATCCAGATGGCCTTGAAACCGTCCGTAATGCCCAGCCATTCCGACAGGTAGTAGCATACCACCGGAAAGCGTTTCCGCTGTCTTTCCCTTGTCGATGCGGGTATAGGTATCAGTACCGTGTCTTCCTTCGTTCCGTTGAATCCCGCATGTTTCAGACACAGTGCCAGTATCCGTGCGACCAGCTCGCCACAGTGTCCTCCTTCCTTAAAACGGAATATCAGGTTGCTTACCCGTTTTTGGTGTGTATCCGTCTTTTCAATCTTCGTTGGGTAATAGTCATGCAGGTAGTGACACCTGCATCCGTCTATAAGAACTTCTCCCTTGAACATCGTTTCGTACGGGTAGAAGTCCATTTTCTTCTCCCTTTCAAACGTAAAGTTCAGCACATCCCTCATCATGGCATTCCATTCCTTCGACCTGCCCAGCGAATACCATCCCGCATGTTTCCCGGCTTCCATCAGGCACATGCCGATTTCCATCGCCTCGCTGAACCGCTGGTGCGAGACGATGTACCACCCGTGTTTCCGGCACAGGCCGGCAAACTCCTTTATGTCCGCAGTCAGGAAGTACATCATGCCTTCCTCTCTGATGACTACCGTCAGTTCCGACTTCGGTTTCTCCCTGCAGAACAGGCTCTCGCTGTAATTCACTCCGTGCCATACCGACTCCGTGCATTCCTCATCGCAGAACTGCACTTCCACCTCTTCAAGCAGGTCAAATTCTTCCACCATACCGTTTCTGTCTTTAATTACAGGTTTAAGAGGGATTTAAGTTACACATTATTATCGGTTTACGGATAAGCGTGTTTACAGTTTTACATTTTTTAACTTGTATAAAACACGTGTCGGGACAGCCTCCCGAACAGGGGAGACTATCCCGACACGTATATCCGCCATATCCTGCGGCTTTCAGTTCCAGCTGTTTCTCTTTTCGCCGCTCATGCAGAGAATCACCGTACTTTTCTTCTTTTCAAATGATTCTGCCAGCCGTCTTGCAGCCCATTTTCTGAATGCCTCGCATTTCAGTCCCTTCATGCGGAATCCCAGTGCGACGATAGTCTTCAACCCGTAAAGGTCGGTGCTGCAATTCTTTCCGTTATAGACAAAATGTTCCACCCGTACATCCGTGTATTCGTCAAAATCCCCGGTTTTTGCAAGGGATTTCAGTCCTGCGTTTACCGACTGTACAAATACGCCATACGCCCGTGCGATGTCGCATTTCGGCAACCATACCTCGCCCTTGTCGTCCGTTTCTATCCTTACGCTCACCTTATCAGGTGCATTGCGGTTATATTCCACTTCAAAATTGCCAAATTTCACCATAATAGTTGCTTTTATACATTATTATATATGGAATTTCAGTATGGAGGTCATAACATGGCATCCAGTTTTCCCGCAAGGACCTCCATATCCTTTCTTATCTTCTCATTGGTTATGCGGGCATAGATTTGCGTCGTTTCAATGTTCGTATGCCCCAGCATTTTCGACACCGTTTCAATCGGCACGCCTTTAGCCAGAGTTGTGGTCGTAGCAAACGTGTGACGTGCCAGGTGGAACAGAATACAGGAAGCAAGCAGATGAAGGGATGAGAAAGGGAAACGTAATTGGTTGAATATGAGCAAAAGTTCTGTTTTTTGCTGAGATAATGGAAAGCAAAAATGGATAGGATATTGCAGGTGTTCAGTTACCAGAATGTTAGTCGCCCAGTTACCTGAACCGAATAGGTAACAGACTGAACAATAAAGAATCTGTCACAGAGGCTATTATTCACTGTATGTCAGCATTTTGCATATCAAAGGACGCTTATAAAATAGGTAATTTTGCCATTAAAAAAATAAGCGTATGAAAGTAGAAAAATTCAAGGTGCTGCTCTACCTGAAAAAGAGTGGTCTTGACAAATTCGGAAAGGCTCCGATAATGGGGCGAATAACGGTAAACAACACGATGGCGCAATTCAGTTGTAAGCTGTCATGTACTCCGGAGTTATGGAATCCAAGAGAAAGCCGACTGAATGGAAAGAGTAAAGAAGCCGTTGATATTAATGCGAAAATTGACAAGCTCTTGCTTTTGGTCAATTCTGCATTTGATTCACTTGTAGAACGTAAGATTGATTTTGACGCGACTGCCGTAAAAGAGCTTTTACAAGGAAGTGTAGAAACCCAGATGACTCTGTTGAAACGGCTTGATATGCATATCGAGGATATGCGCTCAAGAATCGGTATTGATGTAGCTAAAAGCTCCATGTCAACATACATTTACACCCGCAGGTATCTTGGCGAATTTATTCAAAAACGATTCAAGACAAGTGATGTTGCTTTTGGACAGTTGAATGAACACATCCCATGGGAGTTTCAGGATTATATACTGAAGGACAAAGGACTTGCGGTAGATACGGCAAGACATTATCTGGCAATCCTGAAGAAAATCTGCCGGATGGCATTCAAGGAAGGACATGCGGAGAAGCGTTATTTTGTGAATTTCAAACTACCCCAAGAGAACCGGAAACCACCACGGGCTTTGAGTCGTGAGGATTTTGAGAAGATCCGTGATGTCGTAATACCACCGGAAAGAATCACTCATAATATAGCCAGGGATTTATTTCTCTTTGCCTGTTATACAGGAGTTCCGTATGCGGATGCGGTTTCAATCACTGGAGATAATATATACAAGGACGATAAAGGCGACTTATGGTTAAAGTATCTGAGAAAGAAGAATGAATATCTGGCCCGCGTCAAATTGCTGCCGGAGGCTATCGCTCTTATAGAAAAATATCGTTCGAATGACAGGGAAGAACTTTTCCCGATGATACACCACCCCAATATGAGACGACACATGAAAGGTTTGCGGGATCTGGCTGGCATAAGCTGTGACCTGGTCTATCACATGGGAAGACATACCTTCGGAAGTCTGATAACCCTTGAAGCTGGTGTTCCTATTGAAACAATCAGCAAAATGCTGGGTCATACCAATCTGACAACTACCCAGCTTTATGCAAGGGTAACTCCTAAAAAACTTTTCGAGGATATGGACAAATTCATCAAGGCAACGAGTGATATGAAACTGGTATTATAAATCCTCAAATCCGCAACCTATAGGGTTTAGTGGGATTTTGCTTGCAAAGCGACAAAATTCATTTTATTGTACATATTTCTTGCACAACAGAAATGTCGCAGACACAAAATCCCCTTACCCCATAAA
>NZ_LT670822.1:0-1909 GCF_900130135.1 Bacteroides togonis
ACGGGCAGACGGGGGCAAGCAGCTACGGTTTGATAGACAATCTGACGTTCACGCTTGAGGGCAACCGGCTGAACCGTGTGGACGACGCAGTGACGAGTTCTGCCTACAACAACGGTTTCGAGTTCAAAGATGCTGTAAAGCAGGCCAATGAGTATGCCTACGACGCGAACGGCAACCTGACGAAAGATTTGAACCGTAACATTAGCAATATTCAGTATAATTTCTTAAATTTGCCAGGCAAGGTCACGTTCGGTGACGGAAGCACCATTGAATACGTCTATGCTGCCGACGGAACCAAGCTCCGCACGAAGCATGTCATCAACGGTACGACCACCACAACGGATTATTGCGGGAACGTGGTCTATGAAAACGGTGTGCAGAAGCTGCTGCTGACGGAAGCCGGTTACGTCACCCTGGCGGACAAGAAGTACCACTACTACCTGACGGACCATCAGGGGAACAACCGGGTGGTGCTGAATCAGAACGGTACGGTAGAGGAGGTGAACCATTACTATCCCTTCGGAGGACTGTTTGCTTCGTCAAACAACGTTCAGCCTTACAAGTACAACGGGAAGGAATTGGATACGAAGAACGGTCTGAACTGGTACGACTACGGGGCACGACATTACGACCCTGCGCTGGGAAGGTTTATGACTGTTGACCGTTATGCCGAGAAATACTCGTCCATGTCGCCTTACCAGTATGCGGCGAACAGTCCGGTCATGAATATTGATGTAAATGGAGACAGTGTTAGGGTTTATACAGAAACAACGTCTAATCATGGTTTAGGCCACGCTTGGATTAGTGCAGGGGAAGGAGATGATATAATTGTTTATACTTATGGTAGATATGATGGAACAAACAAAGGAGCTAACGGTTCTTTCAATTCTTTAGCTGATGGACCTGGTGTCTTAGTAAGACTTACGGGAGAAGAAGCTTTATCTTACAATAAAGAGAAAAGCCTTTCTACTGAAGTTTCTACATTTACTATTTCAGATATATCAGATGACGAATTAATAGATGTTTTAGATACGAAATTTTATTCATCATCCAATAACCCCTCTAACCCAATGTCAGAATATTATAATAGTCCTAATGCACGCATTATCGATCAATATCATATTTTGAATAATAATTGTGCGGTAATGGTATCTAATGCTTTACATGAAGCAGGATCTAAGATGTTAAATGAATATATGCTACAGCCAACTAAAACATTTGGACAATGGACAAGCGTTCTAGTACCCAAAGTATATATAAGCCCTTTAGGACTTCAGAATCACATGAAAAGTTTATTTAAATACACAGGAAAATGATGAAATGGATTACAGTAGGTTATTTGTTTAGTTCGGTTATTTTAGCTTTTATACTCTTATATGTGATGATTACTAATATGGTAAATTACGGATTGAATAACTCTTCGTTTTATTTAGATATGTTTATAAAATGCATAAAGTTCTTTTTGGGATATACCATCATAAACATTGTCTATCTATCAACTATAATCTTTGATTACCATAAGAAGAAATATTGTTAAATAGACCTTTTGAATTAGACATAATGAATAAAAGAGCAATTCTTGTTTTGGAGTAATCTGATTCAAGAATTACCTTCTTGTTTTATGTATAAAAGGAAGTAAATCTGAACTGAATTTTGGAATAGACACGGTGACGTCCTCGGGCGTCCTGTCCGACGGGGGCCTGTATCCTTCGGGTTCTCTCGAAGTGGTCCGCTCGACGGACGAGGACGGTCACGTCCGCCTGTCGTTCCTCGACAAGCAGGGGCGCACGCTCCTGGACCGTGGGGTGCTCTCCGGTGACAGCTACGCCGACACGTACTACGTGTACGACTCCCGCGGGCTGCTCCGCCACGTGCTGACTCCCGCGATGGGCAGCGACTTCTCCTCCTC
>NZ_LT670823.1:0-2254 GCF_900130135.1 Bacteroides togonis
GCACACCGTTTTCATAGATCACGTTGCCGCAATAGTCCGTTGTGGTGGTCGTACCGTTGATGACATGCTTCGTGCGGAGCTTGGTTCCGTCGGCGGCATAGGTGTATTCAATGGTGCTTCCGTCCGTAAACGTGACCTTGCTTGGCAAATTTAAACAATTATACGATATGTTGCTAATTCCTTTGTTTAAATCTTTAGTTAAATTACCGTTGGCGTCGTAAGCGTACTCATTAGCCTGCTTTACAGCATCTTTGAACTCGAAGCCGTTGTTGTAAGCAGAACTCGTCACAGCGTCATCCACCCGGTTCAGCTGGTTGCCATCGAGCGTGAAGGTCAGGTTGTCTATCAGCCCGTAGCTGCTTGCTCCCGTCTGCCCGTACCGTTGCAGAGCAAGTATGTTCCCGTTCTTGTCGTAACCGGTCACCTTTTCGGTGAAGCGGTTGGTGTTGCTGCTTATCGAAGTGCCTTCGCCATAGACGGCATCCAGCATGCGGTTCAGCCCGTCGTAGGTGAACTTGTAGCCGCGGGTGGTTGTCTCGCCGCCCGCCTGCCAGGTCATGCTGCTGATGTTGCCGTTGTAGCAGGGCGTGCCGTTGCCGGTGTTGTAATACAGGTTCTGCGAGAACTTGGTGCCGCTGATGGCTGTCAGCCAGCCGCGGAGATAATTTATAAAAAAGTAATCCTTGAAACAGAATGAACTTCTGAATCAAGGATTACTTATTCTTAAAAGTTAGAATGTATCAATTCACTTTATTCTATACGCATACGAATAAATGTTGAAAGGAAATACTCAGTTTTCACATTCTGACCATTTCTTTTACCAGGATTCCATTGAGGCATCGAATATATTACTCTTACCACTTCATTATTAATATATTCATCAAGACCTTGTAGTATTTTTACATTAGTTATATTACCAGTTTCAGTTACAATAAACATGCATATAACTTTACCTTGGACACTTGATTCTGCATGAATTTTAGGAAAAATGAAATGGTTATCAATATAGGATACTAAAGAATCGTAGCCACCTTTGAAAGTTGGCATAGAATCCAGTTCCATTAATTGATATATTTTATCTTCTTTCTGGTAAATGTTGTTATGACTATTTTGTAGATAGCCAAAACTAAATAATAGCAATGATATGAATAAAAAACTTATCTTCATTTCATGTTTTTTATTGTTTCGTTAATTGATTCATTTATTTTTTTGAATAAATCTCTATTTAGATCAACGCTTCCATTTTCATACTGATGTGATGCTTGTTTTCTATTACCTTGAGTCTTTATATAGGTATGAGCATGACCATTGGCTTCATGGCTATAAGTCTGCGCTTGTCCTTCTTCTGATAATTCTGAGTTTACAATAATTTTTATATTATCGTCAGTTGAATTTTGAAGACCGTTTTTATCAGGGAAGAGGGTCTTTCCTAGGAAGCCTGTTTCTCCAGTAGAGGTCCCTATTCCTTTTCCATCGTTGTTGCCAATAAAATCTTTGTCAACTCCTAAATAAGACATTTTACTTTCTTGGGTTTTACCATATTCATCTATATAAGTAAATTTATTATCCAATTTTACTTCTACAATAGTCTCTGATAAAACCATATCTTTTAAATAATTAAAATTGTGGCTATCAGCCGATACCCCTTTAATAATATCTTGATTTATATATCCTTGACTATTGAATACGACGTATTGTCTCAAATCTTTGGGTAATGTGTTTAATATCATCTTCTGCTCTGCATTAGAAATTGCTACCACATGTCCTCCATTAGGATCAATATATTTTATCGGATTATCCAAACAATAAGTATAAGGGCTCCAAGGATAATACTTCTCCGCCATCGGATCCACCGTCGCAAACCTTCCTATCGCCGCATCATAATGCCGTGCCCCATAATCATACCAGTTCAGCCCTTTCTTCGTGTCCAGTTCCTTGCCGTTGTATTTGTAAGGTTGTACACTCGTAGAGTTGGCGAAGACACCTCCGAAGGGGTAGTAATGGTTCGTTTCCTCTACAGTCCCGTTCTGGTCGATAACCACTCGGTTGTTGCCCTGATGATCCTGCAGGTAGTAATGGTACTTGCTGTCGGCCAGGGTGAGGTATCCGGCTTCCGTCAGCAGCAGTTTCTGCACACCGTTTTCATAGATCACGTTGCCGCAATAGTCCGTTGTGGTGGTCGTACCGTTGATGACATGCTTCGTGCGGAGCTTGGTTCCGTCGGCGGCATAGGTGTATTCAATGGTGCTTCCGT
>NZ_LT670824.1:0-5433 GCF_900130135.1 Bacteroides togonis
TGACTTTGCCCTGAAGCCCGAGGAGGAGAAGATGCCCTACTTCAAGCTGCCCGCCACCATCAGCAAGAGCCGCCTGATCGAGTGCCTGGCCGCGGCGGGCGAAGCCGGCTGCGCCATGGCCACCACCGAGATGGCCACGCTGACCGAAGCCATCGGGACGGACTACGGCCGCTTCGAGGACATCCTGCTGAAGGCGGCCCATCACGAGGAGGTGGCCTCGTCCTACAAGGTGGACGGGCTGCCGCTGGTGGCACGCCGTCCGCAGCTGGCGCTGGCCATGTCGGGCACGCCCGAACAGTTTGCCCGCTTCTTCCGCTCGCTGGAGACGGGGCTCTACAGCCGCTTCGCCGTGTGCACCCGTCCGCCGTCGGTCTGCTGGGAGTCCTGCGCCCCGGACAGCGTGCAGCCCGACCTCGGCTCCTACTTCCACACCCTGGGCGAGGAGTTGCTGGGCATGCACCTGGCCCTGCTGGAAAGCCCCACGCGGGTGAACTTCACGCCTGCGCAGTGGGAGCGGCACACCGCCTTCTTCAGCCGCCTGCTGGCCGAGACCCACGCCGAGGGGCGCGACACGCTGCTGGGCATCATCTTCCGCCACGGGTTGCTGGCCATGCGTCTGGCAGCCCTGCTCACCGCCTTCCGCAAGTGGGACGGTTTCCGCCATTCGCCCGAATACACCTGTACGGACGCGGACTTCCGCTCGGCGCTGCTCATTACGCAGACGGTGCTGGAGCACAGCCTGCTGCTCTGCACCTCGCTGCCGGACAGCGACCGTCCCATGCCCGCCCTGCGCAAGACTCACCTGCTGGAGCAGGTGCTGGCCGTCCTTCCACGAAAATTTTCGTACACCGAGTTTGTGGAGACGGCCATGACGTCCGACATCTCGCTCAGCACGGCCAAGCGGATGCTCCAGCGGGCGCAGAAAGCGCAACTGATTGTGAAGCAGAAAGATGGGTATCGCAAGAAGCGCTTGTCGCGCCAGACGTCGGGTTTAAATGACCCCGAACCCCGAAAACGGACCCCAAAATCGCCGAAAACGGCGGGAAAGACAATAAAAAAAAGTGACAACCCCGTAAATCCCGAAGCTTATGAAAAAGACTGATACCCCTCTGATGCCTGCCGACGAAGCTCCCTTCGCCATCCGTCCCTACCTGAAGGTGGACCTGGCCCGCCTCTACAGCCCCGGCCTGGCTGACCGCACGGCCATGAACCGCCTGAACCGCTGGATCCGCCACAACCGCGAACTGCACGACCGCCTCTACTCCGGCCGCGAGGGGAAGAACGACATCTGTTTCTCCCTCCGGCAGGTGCGGCTGCTGGTGGAGTATCTGGGAGAGCCGTGATTGTTCCGCCCCTCAAGCGGGTATGTTTTCTGTGAGAAGCGGCATAGTTCTGCGGAGGAACTATGCCGCTTTTGCGGTTCACCAGGCGGCGTTTCGCTTGGCGCGGAGGAGTTCTTCTTCGATCAGTTTCTTTTGCCGTTCTTTTTCCTTTCGCTCCTTGTCTACCAGTTTGTCGTTCTCCTTCAGTTGCCCTTCGACTTCTTTGAGCATTTTCCTCAGTTCGATGCAGAGTCTTTCGCTGAGGATTTTTTTTGCGCTGAATATTTTCTCCAGATTCTCCATGGCTGTATCGAACAGTTTCATTTCTTTCTGTCCGGTATGCTGATATCTTTGTTCTTCTTGAGGCGGCAGTCTCCTTCTGTAGTAGAACACCGTTGGGGATTTGGCGCTTGTCAGCTTCTTCTGCCATTCGTCCTTGTCGTTGAAGTTTTCCCTGCATCTTGTCAGTTGCCGGTTCAGGGATTGGAGATATTCCAATAGCTTGTCGGGCGTCGTGTCGGGTGGGTATTCTTTTTGTTCGATGAGGTCCAGTGTTCTGCCGATGGCGGATAACACTCCCAGTTGCCTCTCTATCGTACGTCCCAATAATTCCAATTGCTGTATCATGGGGCTGTTTGCTGTTGTCTCGTTTTTTTTTGAATGCTTTTTCTCTCTCTTCTGTGTCTTGCCGGGCCCGGAAGTCTGCATAAGTCCGCCCGAGTCCGCACAAGTGCGCACAGGTTCGCACGGGCAGACACGAGTCCGCATCCTGCCGCCGCAGTTTTTCCCACCTTTGTGGTGTCGACCGGAAGACAGGGCGAAGGCGTATATGCCCGCCGTACAAACATACGCCAAATTTTTTAAAAAAGCAAACGATTATGTCAGTAACCTACAAACGCGTATTCCGCAAGAACCCCGCACTGAAGGACGGCACGGGGAAGTACCACCCCCAGCTCATCGTCTGGGGCAAGTCGGCCACGCTGGACACGCTGGCGCAGCAGATGAAGGAAAGCAGCTCGCTGACGCTGGGCGACATCCGCAGCGTGCTGACCAATTTCGTCGCCGCCATGCGGGCCGAGCTCTACAACGGGCATTCGGTGAACGTCGACGGCTTCGGCGTCTTCAGCCTCTCGGCCACCACCGAGGGCGTGGACCGGAAGGAGGACTGCGGGGCGGACCAGATCAAGTCCGTGCGCATCAACTTCCGCGCCTCGAGCGCCATCCGTCCCAACCTGGACCCCGCCACCACCCGTGTGGAGGACCGCATCGACTTCGTCGACCTGGAGTCGCAGCTGAAGAAGCTGAACGTGCAGGGCGGCACCGAACCCGACGGCGGCGACGGTGACGACGAAGAAGAGGGCGGCAGTCCGCTGTGACAATGGATAACTCCATTCTCAGTTCTCCATTAAAAGAAATTCTCAATTCTCAATTCTCAATTTTCAATTAAAGAACTATGGCAATCAAAAAATCTGTTTGGGACACGATCCTGAAAGTGATCATCGCCGTGGCTTCGGCCATTGCGGGCGCGCTGGGCGCCCAGGCGGCGAACCTGTTGTAAGGCATGTGCGGAGCCTTTCCGCACCATTCTGGACGGGGCTGCCCCGCAGTTTGTTCCCAGTCGTGGGGCAGCCTTTTTTTTCAAACCATTAATCGTATGTATCTTATGAACAAACCCATTCTTTTTCTGTTGTTTCTGGCTGCCGTCTCCCTTCTGCCTTCCTACGGGCAGACTCCTTCGAGCTATGACATTGCAGCCCGTTCCCAGAACTTTTATCCGTCGTCTGTCCAGGCTTCCGGCCTGTTCCGCCGACAACCCGATGGGGGAGACTATGCGACGGGCCGCGTGACCGTCCGCATCCCGCTCTATACCATCCGTACCGCATCGTTCAGCCTGCCTGTCTCTCTGGTCTATACGACCGGCGGCGTCAAGGCCGACCAGAAGAACGGTCCGGTGGCCCTGGGATGGTCGTTGGAGGCGGAGCCGGTCATCAGCCGCGAGGTGCGCGGACTGCCGGACGAACGTTCTTTCCTGTATGACAAGTCGAACCTGACGAGCCAGTCGGATCTGTATTTGGCCAAAGTGGGCATGGGCACCTGCGACCTGCTCGAAGACTTCTTCCATATCCGCCTTCCGGGGGGTGTTCAGGCGGACTTTGCGCTCGAGCAGGCTTCGAACTATGCCTTCACTCCCCGGATGTTCCATCGCGACCCGCTGGAGGTGGAGCTCGACGCTCCCCGGGTGAGCGCCAACTTCCGCAACGGGCTGACGGTGACCGACGGCAACGGCGTGCGTTACCTCTTCGGAGGGAGCAGCGCCTCGCGCGAGGAGACCAACCTGCTGAACACGTATCAGACCGTGACCGCCTGGAAGGCCACGCAGATGATCTCTCCCGACGGCGACACTCTGTCGTTCGACTACGTGACGAACCTCCCCCAGGAAGTTTATAACGGTCGTTACGACTACTACGCGGTAGAGGACAACTGGCCGGATTACGAAATTCCGGGTGCGGGCGTCCCTCCCCATCCCGGTTACTGGAAAGGGGTCGGCAACCAGGAAACGTACTACTACATGAACGGCACGACGCGGCAGGCCGACGGGACGGAAGTGCCCAACTTCGAAGCGTGGAGCGGCGCGGGCGGGCGTCCCTATTTCGGCGCGGTGGCTCAGGTGGACATCCGTCCTGTCGGCACGATCCGTTTCGCCGGGGGCAGCGTCACGTTCGGCTACGACGCCACCCACCACGCCCTGTCCACCGTCACGGTGCGCAACCCGGACGGAGTTCTGCGTACGGTCAGCCTGACCAAGCACCTCGACAGCTACGGGCGCCTGCTGCTGGACAAGGTTGAAGTGAAGGACGCCTCGGGCGATCCGGTCGAGACTTACAGTTTTGCCTACTACAGCGGCGGTTTCAGTCCGGACACCAAGGCCGTCGACTATTGGGGCTACTACAACGGGCAGACCGGCAATACCGGCTTCGTAGCCCGCCAGCAGGCCGAGATACGGAACGGCAGCCGGACGTATACGTTCGAAATTGGCGACGCCGACAAGCGCGGTAACCTTTCCGCTGCCACGACCTACAGCCTCCGGCAGATTACCTGGCCCGGCGGCGGCACCACCGAATATACCTACACCATGGGCCGCATTCCGGCTCCCGGCGAGGCGGACGGCTATATGTACGGCGGTGGACTTCTGGTGAAGGAAATCACGGACCGTCCGGTGGTGGGCCATGCAGTCCGGCACCTTTTCCTCTACTACTCGGGCGATGAAGAAGAAGGCATCGGATGCACGCGTTTCCCGATGAGCCCGCTTGCCTACCGTCAGGAACTCCAGAAGCACTACGTGGAAGGCGGCGGCACCACCAATCCGACGGTTCGCAGCGTCGACTACACGCTCTACAGCCACAGCAACGTGGTGACGGCAGACGACCGCGTTTACTTCGACCGTGTGATGGAATACGTGTCGCCCACGCTCACTTTTCCTTCTTCTTCCTCTTCTACCGTTTCAGGCTTTTACTTGGGCGAGGCCACGGTCCACTGCTACGACAACCGTTCGGAGTGGCCCTCTTCCTACTACACGACCCCCGGTATGCTCGAGAGCATCGACGAGCCGCTGAACAACGCTTCGCTTCTGTGCAGCGAGACACGCAGCGAGCTTCACGAGCACGCGTGGAAGTCCGGCGAACGCACCCACGCCCGTCCCTTCCGTCTGGTGACGGTGAACGAGCTGAAACGCACCGCTCTGGTGGAAGGCGTTGACGAGTCGATGGTCCAGAACAGCCAGCGTCTTCGCGAGCTGTACGGCAGTACCTTCACCCGCCTTTCGGGCAAGGACTATACGGTGGTGGACAACGACCCCATGGGCCGTGGCGAGACGCTGTACTACGGCGGTGGACTGTCCTACACACGCTCCGTGTCGCATACCCGGGAAGGCTCGTACAACCGGATCCGCCGGACGGCGGTTTCCACCAGCTCCGGCGTGGACGAGCTGACGGAGTACACCTATCCTTTCGACCGCCAGGGTCCGGTAGACCAACTGATGACCTCCGCGCACGACCTCTCCACTCCCGTCGAGGTGAAACAGTATGCCGGTGGGGAGCTGTACCGCACGGTG
>NZ_LT670825.1:0-1152 GCF_900130135.1 Bacteroides togonis
CATCAGCTGGCGGCGCACGGCGGCTTCGAGGGCGGTGCGCACGTCGGCCACCTGTGCCTGCCAGGCTTCGTCGGCGGGCAGCGAGGCGTAGCGGTTGCGCACGGCGTCGTAGTCCGTCCAGTCGCGGCGGTACCAGCGGCGCATCTTGCCCTCGCGGCTCCAGTAGTAGTGGCCGGGCAGGAAGGGCTCGTACTCGTCGCACAGGCCTTCGAGGGCTTTCAGCTCGCTGGCGCAGTAGAGGGTGCCGTCGGCGTCGCGCCCTATATAAAGGGGTATGACGCCGATGGGGTCGCGGGCGATGAGGAACTCGTCGCGCTCCTCGTCGTAGAGGGCGAAGGCGAAGATGCCGCTCAGGCGTTCGATGAAGTCCGTGCCGTAGCGGCGGTAGAGGGCGAGGATGACCTCGCAGTCGCTGCCCGTCTGGAACTGGTACTCACCGGCGAAGTCGGCGCGCAGGTTGCGGTGGTTGTAGATTTCGCCGTTGACGGCCAGCACCTGCCGGCGGTCGGGCGAGTAGAGGGGCTGGCCGCCGCTTTGCGGGTCGACGATGGACAGGCGTTCGTGGGCCAGGATGGCGGAGCCGCCACAGTAGATGCCGCTCCAGTCGGGGCCGCGGTGGCGGATGCGTTTGGCCATGGTGAGGGCTTTTTGCCTCAGTTCAGGGGTTTGCTCTTTGATGTTGAAGATGCAGGCTATTCCACACATAATGTCTTGATGGTTTATAAGGAAGCTCCTGCTCCGATTTCCTTTCTGGGGATGAGGAGAGCGAGCTTCGGGTGTAACTTATTGTTTTTCAGGTTTGCCAACGATCGTTGGCGAGTCTCCGCAGGGCTTCGGCAGTCGGCCTCACCGGTGTGGCAGGTTTCCGCAGGGCTTCGGCGGTGTGCCTCACCGGTGTGGCGGGTTTCCGCAGGGCTTCGGCGGCGTGCCTCACCGGTGTGGCAGGTTTCCGCAGGGCTTCGGCGACGAGCCTCACCGGTGAGGCTGGTTTCCGCAGGGCTTCGGCGGTGTGCCTCACCGGTGAGGCTGGGTTTCGCAGGGCTTCGGCGATGTGCCTCACCGGTGTGGCCCGCTGCCGGCGGCTCATTTTGCGTTCAGCATCCGGTCGATGTCTGCGGCGGCGCGACGGCCGGCGGCGATGCACTTCACCAC
>NZ_LT670826.1:0-809 GCF_900130135.1 Bacteroides togonis
CCGTTCAGGGCGGTGCAGCTGGCCACGTTCAGGCCTGCCGAGGGCAGCACGTGCGAGGCGGCCCATACGCCCATCGACCAGCCTACGACGTGCACCTCGGCATAGGCGCGCAGGGGCGCGGCGTCGAAGTCCAGTGTGCGGTAGTCGTAACAGATCTGGTAGTCCATCCCCTGCGGGCGGTAGTGACGGAACGGCGTTTCGTCTGCCGCCCATCCGGCAAAGAACAGGAGCAGGCGGGGATGGTGTTCGTGGATGAGGTAGAGTTGTTTCATTCGTTTCCAGGGTTAATCATTTGTTTTTGTAGGTTGCGGACAGCTTTCCGCGGCCTTCCGAAGGGCCTCGAGACCTTGCGGACAGCTTTCCGCGGCCTTCCGAAGTGCTTCGGAACCTTGCGGACAGCTTTCCGCGGCCTTCCGAAGTGCTTCAGAACCTTGCAGACAGCTTTCCGCGGCCTTCCGTAGTACTTCGGAACCTTGCGGACAGCTTTCCGCGGCCTTCCGAAGTGCTTCAGAACCTTGCAGACAGCTTTCCGCGGCCTTCCGTAGGGCTTCGGAACCTTGCGGACAGGTTTCCGCGGCTTTCCGTAGGGCTTCGGCGGTCGTCAGAGGGGGATGGCGTCCACTTCGTCTTCCGTCAGGGCCGCGGTCAGCGAGAAGCGGATGCGCGACGTGCCTTCGGGCACCGTAGGCGGACGGACGGGTAGGGCGTAGAAGCCGTGGCGTTGCAGGGCTTCGGCGCGCAGCACGGTGTCGGCGCTCGGCCCGACAATCATCGGGACAATCTGGCTGACGCTGGGCGAGGCGTATCCC
>NZ_LT670827.1:0-9293 GCF_900130135.1 Bacteroides togonis
CTTTGCCATATGTATAAATCTTTAGGCTTAAAGATACAAAATCTTTAGGTAATAACAAAGCCCCAGCTTGTGAAAGTCGGGGCTTTGTGCTAAACAAAGAAGGTGTGCTTTTTGACACACCTTCTTTGTGTTTATAGAGGTTTATGAAAGGATTGCGCCTTTTTCTTTATAATGGGTGTTTGTTTAGGATATATTGTGTATCTTTGTTTGGTAAATAGCAGAGTAGTATGCCTATTATTGAAATTTCTTCTCTTCAGCATCCTGGTGTCGAAATATTTGGCGCTTTGACCGAAGCCCAGTTGCGCAATCGCTTGGAACCAGACAAGGGTATCTTTATAGCTGAAAGTCCTAAAGTGATTCGTGTTGCTTTGGATGCGGGTTATGAACCGTTGGCGCTTTTGTGTGAACGGAAGCATATAACGGGAGATGCGGTTGATATCGTTACCCGTTGTTCAGAGATTCCTATTTATACAGGTGAACGCGATTTGTTGGCCGAATTGACGGGCTATACCTTGACGCGTGGTGTACTTTGTGCCATGCGGCGTCCTGTTCCTCGAAGTGTGGAGGATGTGTGCAGGCATGCACATCGTGTGGTGGTCATAAATGGAGTAGTGGATACGACTAATATCGGCGCTATTTTTCGTTCGGCGGCAGCCTTGGGTATTGATGGGGTATTATTGACGCGCAATTCTTGTGATCCTTTGAATCGTAGGGCTGTACGCGTGTCGATGGGATCAGTGTTTCTTGTGCCTTGGACTTGGTTGGATGGTTCGCTCGAAGAGTTGAGCCGTATGGGTTTTCGTACGGCGGCCATGGCCTTGACGGATCAGTCGGTGCCGTTGGATTATCCTGCCTTGAAGGCCGAGTCGCGATTGGCTATCGTCATGGGGACCGAAGGGGATGGCTTGCCGATGGAAACGATTGCCGAAGCAGACTACGTGGTACGCATACCGATGGCACATGGAGTGGATTCGCTCAATGTAGCGGCCGCTTCGGCGGTTGCCTTTTGGGAATTGAGATATAAAGATTGATTGTTGGATTCTGGGAATACGGATATGAGGAAGATTAAAATCACCGTTATGCGTAAAGCTTGTTACAAGGATTTGATGGAGCGTTATGAAAACCCGCTGGAGCATGCCTGCGATGTGGAAGAAGGACAAGTCTTCATAGCCAATGGTTGGGAAAAGCCGAAAGGGCTTTGTGAGAGCGCTTGGCAAAGCATGTCGCCTTTTGTAATGGCTTTGGCATATGGGGCAACAGATCTGTATGACGGATGGATGAAGAACAAGCGTTCGGCCATGATTTCGTGTAACGACGGCTTTCGCCCCGTTAGTTTCCTGATAGAAGTCGTGGAGGAAGAAAATGGAAAGAATGAAGAACCTGAAAATTGAAATAAAATGTTAGCATATACGTACGTGGAGCGTGGACGATTTGCCTTGCTAGAGAAACCAATACCCACGCTGAAAGATTCGCATGACGCCTTGGTGCGCGTCACGCTTGGGAGCATCTGTACCAGCGATTTGCATATCAAACATGGAAGTGTGCCTCGTGCCGTGCTAGGCATTACCGTTGGGCACGAGATGGTAGGAATAGTCGAGCAGGTAGGAACGGATGTGCATAGCGTTAAGCCTGGCGATCGGGTGACGGTCAATGTCGAAACCTTCTGTGGCGAATGCTTTTTTTGCCAGCATGGCTATGTGAACAATTGTGAAGACCCTGATGGAGGATGGGCATTGGGTTGTCGCATCGATGGGGGACAGGCTGAATATGTCCGTGTGCCCCATGCCGATCAGGGATTGAATCGTATTCCTGAGGGGGTGACCGATGAGCAAGCCTTGTTCGTGGGCGACATTTTGGCTACGGGCTTTTGGGCGGCGCGTATTTCGGAAATAAAGCCAGAAGATACGGTACTTATCATAGGCGCAGGCCCTACGGGCATTTGTACCTTGCTTTGTGCTCGTCTGAAGCATCCTCAACGTATCATTGTATGCGAAAAGTCGGCTGAGCGAGCTCGCTTCCTGCGTATGCATTATCCTGAGGTTCAGGTCGTTTCTCCTGAAGAGTGTAAGACGTATGTTCAGGCGAATAGCGCACATGGCGGGGCAGATGTGGTTATTGAAGTGGCAGGTGCCGATGACACCTTCCGACTGGCATGGGAGTGTGCTCGTCCGAACGCGATTGTTACCGTAGTGGCCCTCTATGACCGTCCGCAAGTTCTTCCCTTGCCCGACATGTATGGCAAGAACCTTACGTTTAAGACGGGCGGTGTGGATGGATGCGATTGTGAAGAGATTCTTCGTCTGATTGCCGAAGGCCAGATTGATACTACGCCGCTTATAACTCACCGTTTCCCTCTTTCGGAGATTGAAAAGGCTTATCACGTGTTCGAGAATCGGCTGGATGGAGTTATCAAGGTGGCGGTGATCGGAAAGTTGGGTTGATAAAAAAGTGTGGAAAATGGAAGAAGGGTGAACCTCGGACGTAAAAAGTCAAAAACTCAAAAACTCTGTTTTCGCTTTTGTACTTCCCTCGCTTTGCACTATCTTTGCACCCATGATTCAGTTGGAGACCATATTCAATATCTTGTGGAAGGGCTTTATTATCGGCGTCATTGTGTCGGCGCCGCTGGGCCCTGTGGGTGTATTATGCATCCAGCGTACGTTGAATAAGGGCCGTTGGTATGGTTTCGTCACGGGCATTGGTGCCGCGATGAGCGATATCTTTTATGCCCTCCTGACGGGCTATGGCATGAGCTTTGTGTTCGATTATGTCAATAAGAACATTTTTTACCTTCAGCTCTTCGGTAGTGTCTTGCTTCTGGCTTTTGGTATCTATACTTTCCGAAGCAATCCTGTGCATTCACTTCGCCCTGTATCTACCAGTAAAGGTACGTATTTGCATAATTTCATTACGGCGTTTTTTGTTACGCTTTCCAACCCGCTTATCATTCTGCTTTTTGTCGGACTTTTCGCCCGCTTTGCGTTCATCAGTCCGGGCGTACTCCTGTTCGAGGCCGTCACGGGCTATCTGGCCATTGCCTTGGGAGCCCTTTCGTGGTGGTTCGGCATCACTTATTTTGTCAACAAAGTGCGCGCTCGCTTCAACCTGCGCGGCATTTGGATATTGAATCGTGTGATTGGTAGCATTGTGGCCATCGTGTCGATACTGGGCCTGGTGTTCACTTTGATGGGAGAATCCTTGTATTAGTTGTCAACAGAAATGATAATCGCTAAAAAACTAAAAGAACAGAACATTGCCGAATATTTGATATACATGTGGCAGGTGGAAGACCTGATACGTGCCAACGGGTGCGACATCGACCGCCTGCGCGAGCAGGTCATCGATCGTTATCCTGAAGACCAACGTCCGGCACTCGAAGAATGGTATGCCAACCTGTGCGACATGATGCGCGCCGAGGGGGTGGTGGAGAAGGGACACCTGCAAATCAACCGTAACGTCATCCAGAACCTCACCGAGCTACACGGCGCCCTGCTGGCCTCCACGAAGTATCCTTTCTACAACGCGGCCTACTTCAAGGCGCTGCCTTTCATCGTGGAGCTTCGCCAACGCAATGGTCACAAGGACGAGCCCGAGCTGGAGACCTGCTTCGAAGCCCTCTATGGCGTCTTGCTCCTGCGTTTGCAGAAGAAGGAGATCAGCGAGGGGACGGCCAAGGCGATGGAGGCCGTGAGCGCTTTCGTCTCGATGCTGGCCAACTATTACGACAAGGACAAAAAGGGAGAACTCAAATTGGACGACTGATATGAACATTCTGATAACCGGCGCCAACGGTCAACTTGGCAATGAGATGCGCGTGCTCTCCGCCGCCCATCCGCAACACACTTATTTCTTTACCGACGTGCAGGAGTTGGACATTTGCGATGCCGACGCCGTGCGTGCCTTCATCGCCGACCGTCGGGTGGATGTGGTCGTGAATTGCGCCGCCTACACGGCCGTGGACAAGGCCGAGGACAATCCTGAGCTTTGCGATCGTCTGAACCACCTGGCGCCCGGCTACCTGGCCGAAGCCGCCGAAGCCATGGGGGCCGCTCTCATCCAGGTGTCTACCGACTACGTGTTCGACGGCACGGCCCACGTGCCCTATCGCGAGGACGATACGCCCTGTCCCAACTCCGTCTATGGTCGCACCAAGCTGGCGGGCGAAGAGGTTGTGATGCAGAAGTGTAGCCATGCCATGATTGTACGCACCGCTTGGCTCTACTCCACCTTCGGCAACAACTTCGTGAAGACCATGCTCCGCCTGGGGCGCGAGCGCGAGTCGCTGGGCGTGGTGTTCGACCAGATAGGTACGCCTACCTATGCGGCCGACCTGGCACAGGCCATCTTTGCCGCCATCGAGCAGGGCATTGTGCCCGGCATCTATCACTTCAGCGATGAAGGCGTCTGCTCGTGGTACGACTTCACTATAGCCATTCATCGTCTGGCGGGCATCACCACGTGTCGCGTCAGCCCCTTGCACACGGACGAATATCCGGCCAAGGCACCCCGTCCGCACTACTCTGTGCTCGACAAGACGCGCATCAAGCAAACCTATGGCATCGACATCCCTCATTGGGAGGCATCGCTGGCCGAGTGCTTGGAGAAATTGAAAATTGAAAGTTGAAAATTGAAAAATGTAATCCATACCTGAAAAAGAAAATATATGGCAACAAATCAGGAAATCGAAAGAAGACGAACGTTTGCGATCATCGCGCACCCCGATGCCGGTAAGACCTCGCTCACCGAGAAGCTCCTGCTCTTCGGCGGACAGATACAGGTGGCCGGCGCCGTCAAGAGCAACAAAATCAAGAAAACCGCCACGTCCGACTGGATGGACATCGAGAAGCAGCGTGGTATCTCCGTCACCACCTCGGTCATGGAGTTCGACTATAAGGACTACAAGGTCAACATCCTTGATACCCCTGGTCACCAGGACTTTGCCGAAGACACCTACCGCACGCTGACCGCCGTCGATAGCGTCATCATCGTGGTGGACGGCGCCAAGGGTGTGGAGACGCAGACGCGCAAGCTCATGGAAGTGTGCCGCATGCGCAATACCCCCGTCATCATCTTCGTCAACAAGATGGACCGCGAGGCCAAGGACCCCTTCGACCTGCTGGACGAGCTCGAGGAAGAGCTCCACATCCACGTGCGTCCCCTGACGTGGCCCATCGAGAGCGGTGTCCGCTTCAAGGGCGTCTACAACATCTACGAGCAGAACCTCAACCTCTTCCAACCCTCCAAACAGGTGGTGACGGAGAAGGTGGCCGTAGACATCCACACCGAGGAACTGGACCAGCGTATCGGTACCGACCTGGCCGATCGCCTGCGTAGCGAGCTGGAGCTTATCGAGGGCGTCTATCCCGAGTTCAATGTCGGCGACTACCTCAAGGGCGAGGTGGCTCCCGTGTTTTTCGGTTCGGCGTTGAATAACTTCGGTGTCGAGGAGCTGCTGAACTGCTTCGTCAAGATAGCCCCCAGCCCCCGTCCCGTCAAGGCCGAGGAACGCGACGTGCAGCCCGACGAGCCCAAGTTCACCGGCTTCATCTTCAAGATTACGGCCAACATCGACCCCAACCACCGTTCGTGTATCGCCTTCTGCAAGGTATGTTCGGGCAAGTTCTCGCGCAACACGCCCTACTACCACGTGCGCCACGACAAGGTGATGCGCTTCTCCAGCCCCACCCAGTTCATGGCCCAGCGCAAGACCACCGTCGACGAGGCCTGGGCGGGCGACATCATCGGCTTGCCGGACAACGGCACCTTCAAGATAGGCGACACGCTGACCGAGGGCGAGAAGCTCCACTTCCGCGGCCTGCCCAGCTTCTCGCCGGAGATGTTCAAGTACATCGAGAACGCCGACCCCATGAAGCAGAAGCAGCTGGCCAAGGGTATCGACCAGCTGATGGACGAAGGTGTGGCCCAGCTCTTCGTCAACCAGTTCAACGGGCGCAAGATTATCGGCACCGTGGGCCAGCTCCAGTTCGAGGTCATCCAGTACCGCCTGGAGAACGAGTACAACGCCAAGTGCCGCTGGGAACCCGTGAGCCTCTACAAGGCCTGCTGGATCGAGAGCGACGACCCTGCCGAGCTCGAAGCCTTCAAGAAGCGCAAGTACCAGTACATGGCCAAGGACCGCGAGGGGCGCGACGTCTTCCTGGCCGACTCGGGCTACGTGCTCCAGATGGCGCAGATGGACTTCAAGCACATCAAGTTCCACTTCACGAGCGAGTTCTGACGCCGTCGGCGGAGATAGGACAGATACAGAAGGCCTGTTTTGCTTGGATTATCTGAGCAGGAGGTCTTGCTTTTGCGAGGGGATGTTCGGCAAAATCTTTTTGAAATGGTCGAGCATTCTCTCGCGCGATTTTTGTGGTGTGCGGTCGGGGTGGCAAGCCTCGCGTCCGAAGAGCGCTTCGGGCGTAGTGAGCAGAGACCATCCCCAGCCATATTCCCGTCCGTGACGGTCGTGTGGATAGACGAAATCTTCCGTCACGATATAGCCGCCCATCTCCAAGCGGGTGAGGTAGGCGTCGAAGCGGCTCCGCATCTTCGGCCCTGTGAAGCCACAGGCCGCCCGCAGGTCGCGGGTGATGAGGCTCCCTTCGGTCCGCAGGATGTCGAGGATGCTTTCTTCGATGCTTCCTTCTTCGGGGCGGGGGCAGACGCTCCGGCGATAGTTGCAGAAGTCCGGCCACCACTCGCGGCTGATGAAGGCCGCCTTGTTTTGGAAGAACTTGCCGTAGGCGCATCCGCTCTCCTGAAGGATGGCGCCCTTCCACGTCCAGAGGGGCCATTCCCATCCGCCGTCGGGCAGGCGGGTGTATTGGCAATCTTCGTCCGTCACTTCTTCGGCCGACCAGCCTTCGACGCCCATGCTGAGCAGGGGCAGGAAGCCTATTTCGTTGATGTAGTCTATCAGCTCGGGGCAGGAATGTAAGCGTTCTTTTCTCATTTTCTCGAGTTCTCCATTGGTTTTCTGCTACGGAGGGATGCGATGCATTCCCCCCGTTAGCTTCTTCAAAGTTATAAGTTTAATTTCATCTTTTGTCATGTTGGTGCGGAAAATTTTGAGTGTGTGCACTTGAAGCGTACGCCCTCAGCCGACGCTGATCCACACCCCTTCGCCCAGCGGGCGGGAGGCCAGTCGGCGCACGAGGCGATGTTCCCAGAGGAGCGAGTCGAGCACCTTGCCGGGCTTCACGCGCAGGCCCACGAGGATGCATCCCTCCGTGTCGTCGGGCGTGTTGCCGGCATGGATGCGGATGCCCTCGAACTGGGGCACGTGGAGCAGCAGGGGCAGCCATTTTTTAAACTTGGGGCTCCAGGTGACCGCCACGGGGTAGCGTCCGTCGGGGATGGCCGTGCGGCCTGCTATCTTGTGGCCGGGCCTGCCTGGGCCCAAGTCGCGCCACGTAGGCTCCAGCGTGTCGCAAAAGTGTTCGCCGTCTATCTCGAGGCGGCCCATGGTGTAGTCTTTAGTCTTTTCGGTTCGTGTCAAGGTCAATTCCATCGCTTCTGTATTTTAGTTTTCGGTAATTGTGATTTGTGATAATTGTGATGTATCCGCGCAACTTCCATTGGCTCAGCATGTGGCTGGTGCCCTTGGCGTCGAGCCCCGCTTCCTGACGCACGCGCATGGCCTGGTCGAAGCTGAAGTCGTCGGGCAGGAGGGTCAGCAAGTTGCGGCGTCCGGGTTTGTGAGGGTCGGGTGCGGGCATGTTCATGGCGGCTTCGATGGCATCGCCAAAGAACTCCATCTTGCAAGCCAGGTCGTATTGCAAGGACCAGCGGATGAAGTCCTCGAAGGTCTTGTCCCAACGGCAACCGTTCGCCACGTAGAGCACGCACGCCTTCAGGTAAGCGATGACGTTGGCACGAAACGAGAGGTTTTCGTACACACGGCTCTGCGAGAGGCGGGCGAAGTCGGCACACTCTTCCTTGAGCTTTTGGGCGAGCTTGTAGGCCTGCGGGCAATCTATCAAGCCCTGCGCCTTGACGAGGTTTTCGATGTAGGGGCGAAGTTCCTCGTCGAAAGCGGCGTCGTAGGTTCCATAGACGGGCATGTCCGCGCCGATTTCGCGCTCGGGGATGGTGCAGAAGTTGATGCGCGAGATGGGTCCGTCTGTCAAAACTTTTGAGAAGTACCGCCGCCCTTTCTGGATGGTGGTCGAGGCGTTCCAATTGAAGCGGATGGTCACCTTCTCCGTCACGCTTTGCGCTCCCACACGCGTCTGCCCGTAGCGGTTGCCGGGGTCGAAGGCGAGGCACATGATTTGGAATTGCTGGCCGCCCCGTCCGCTTCCACGAAGGGCGTCGAACTGGTCGATTTCGTTCAGCTTCGTATAAAGAAAATGTCCGTCCGCCTCGGCCATGCGCATCACGAAGGCGGGGTTCGTCATGTCCGCGTCAATCTCTTGAATGATCAAGCCTTCGGGCCTTTGTCGCTTGTCCTTGTTGGCGCCCTTCGAGGTGACTTCGTTCTTCCACTCCCGCTCACGTCGGAGATTGTCCTCATCGCGGCGGCGGATGTCGGCCATGATGCGGTTGATGGGCTCCGAGATGCAATCCTTTCCCGCGCCCGTGCCGGCCATCAGCACGTTCATCAAGGTGGCTTCGTGCTCCACGTTGTCGATGTAGCGGAAGCGTACTTTGTGCAAGTGCACCCCCAGCGCAGGGAAAACAGCATGTGCGACGGCGGGTTTGTAAACATCGGGCGTACGGCTCACAAGGAGCTTTATCAGGGCAGGAAGGCGCTTGGGTAATGAAGAATGAAGAATGTCGGCTTCGCCTCCGAATGAAAAATTTTCATCATCCGCAGGCAATTCTTCATTCTTCATTTTTCGTTCTTCATTTTCAATCGCTTGTCGCATCATCTTCGGCATCGAGTACCATTTCGCCGAGCAGGCGGAGTGTATCAGCCCCCGCATCTCCTCCTCGGACAGGCCGTAGCGGGGCATCACTTGCAGGAGCAGCGCCTCGTCGTTGTCGGCAATGTAGCGCAGGTGCGAGGCCAGGCGGTGGAGCTTGTCGTTGCGCTCGCCCTGCACGGGTTCGCCTCCTGCCAGCTTGAACCATTGTTGAATAATCTGACTATATGGTACGCCCTTAAACTTGGGTAATGAAGAATGAAGAATGTCGGCTTCGCCTCCGAATGAAGAATTTTCACCATCCGCAGGCCATTCTTCATTCTTAATTCTTAATTCTTCATTTCCAAAAAGCCTCTCTTCGTCCAGGTAGAGCACATACTCGCGCGGCACGAGAAAAGAGCAGCGTGCCAGGTCCTTCACCGC
>NZ_LT670828.1:0-3193 GCF_900130135.1 Bacteroides togonis
CACCGTGCGGTACAGCTCCCCACCGGCATACTGTTTCACCTCGACGGGAGTGGAGAGGTCGTGCGCGGAGGTCATCAGTTGGTCTACCGGACCCTGGCGGTCGAAAGGATAGGTGTACTCCGTCAGCGCGTCAACGCCGGAGCTGGTGGAAACCGACGTCCGGCGGATCCGGTTGTACGAGCCCTCACGGGTATGCGACACGGAGCGTGTGTAGGACAGTCCACCGCCGTAGTACAGCGTCTCGCCACGGCCCGTGGGGTCGTTGTCCACCACCGCATAGTCCTTGCCCGAAAGGCGGGTGAAGCTACTGCCGTACAGCTCGCGAAGACGCTGGCTGTTCTGGACCATCGACTCGTCAACGCTGCGGACCAGCGGACTGACGGTGTCCGTCTCCAATTATTGTATCTGAAAGATTTTTTTTAATACGGTCGCCATATCAACTGCTTTATAATAATAATCATCGGAAATATCACGTTTGACATTGAAAAAATCTTTGAAATAGAAACAATCTATTTCATATTTTCCATCCTTAAAGACAATTCGAGTCAGCCAAATGCAATCATAAGGTATGGGATGATGTTTTTCACCTTCTTCTTTTAACTTATCCAAATTCCATTGAGTAGCCAATTGTAACATATACATGGAATATAAAGGTTTACAGCTTACAGAAAGAGAATCTTTTTTATTTCTTTTTATTGAAGAATCGAACTGATACGATAATAAATTATGCCGGGTATATAAAGTGCTTGTTTTGTAATGGTTTAAAATGTCTGCATCTGTCTCTAGTATATAAATCGTATCATTTTGAGGATTTACACGAAGTCTTTGAAAAACATGTAACCGTTTTCTATAGAAGTGATAAATGGATGGGTAATCTTCATCCAATACTTTATCATATTCTATTTTCCCAAGTGCTTTTTCCATATAGGCTTTGTGTTCTTTCTTTATTTTTCTAGATAGTTTATTCCAGTTTTGAGCAAAAATGGGAGAAGTTGTATTCAATAATAAAATGATAAAAAGGAGTTTGTTCATTGCTGTTTCGCTTTTTATAAAGTTAATAAAAGAAAGTGTGTCAAATCCATCTTCAGTACTGAATAGCAATTGGCATATTGAATGCAGCAAACAGTAACTCTACTGCTATTGACCTAAATATATATTATCTTTGACACACTTTCTTATTTTCTAGTTCTCTCAATAGACATAAGGAGTCGTTGGGATTAAACGATTTCCTAAAGTCATCATTTGTTTATGGAACAGACTTGCTCGAGTATTTGGAATAAGTAAACGAGCTTTGGGATATGACGTGTCTGTATAATAACTCCTTAAAGGTAAATTATGTTCCGCTCTTATTTGATTCTCAACATGTGTAGCAAATTTCTCTGCATTAGGAACATTCTTTTCGGAAGTCGCAAACCATGTCGTTCCATCATACGTTCCTCGCCAAATATCTTGTATATGGGCAAGCTCATGGCCTAATCCAATATAAGCGGGGCGAGTCGTATTACCGGCAGTATTTAAACCGCCTTTTGTAATAGAGGTATTCCATGTGACGTATGCTCCACCAGGATCTGCTCCGTTCTTGTCCCTATTTGCAATGTTGACCTTTCTTTCGTTATTTATCAGTTCATTGACTAATGCATTTCCTATGGCTCCTTCCCTCAAATCAGCCAAGGCCTGGGACAAATTACTCATGAAAGCATTATCACCCGAATATTTGTTGCCCTGTGCGTCAAAGAACCCATAGTTTCCTTTCGGATCTGTCCGGTATGTATAGTCTACATTTACCGTTTTTCCACCAACCTGCGTTGTAAGGGTTGTGATGATACTATCTCCGTTAATATCTACGATATTTACCGGATTATTCGCCGCATACTGGTAAGGCGACATGGACGAGTATTTCTCGGCATAACGGTCAACAGTCATAAACCTTCCCAGCGCAGGGTCGTAATGTCGTGCCCCGTAGTCGTACCAGTTCAGCCCGTTCTTCGTGTCCAGCTCCTTCCCGTTGTACTTGTAAGGCTGAACATTCGTAGAGTTTGCAAACAGTCCTCCGAAGGGATAGTAATGGTTCACCTCCTCTACCGTACCGTTCTGATTCAGCACCACCCGGTTGTTCCCCTGATGGTCCGTCAGGTAGTAATGATACTTCTTGTCCGCCAGGGTGACGTAACCGGCTTCCGTCAGCAGCAGCTTCTGCACACCGTTTTCATAGACCACGTTCCCGCAATAGTCCGTTGTGGTGGTAGTACCGTTGATGACATGCTTCGTGCGGAGCTTCGTGCCGTCCGCGGCATAGACATATTCAATGGTGCTTCCGTCACCGAACGTGACCTTGCCTGGCAAATTTAAGAAATTATATTGAATATTGCTAATGTTACGGTTCAAATCTTTCGTCAGATTGCCGTTCGCGTCGTAGGCGTACTCATTGGCCTGCTTTACAGCATCTTTGAACTCGAAGCCGTTGTTGTAGGCGGATGCCGTCACTGCGTCATCCACGCGGTTCAGTTGGTTGCCGTCGAGCGTAAAGGTCAGGTTGTCTATCAAACCGTAGGACGAAGCCCCCGTCTGCCCGTAGCGTTGAAGGCTGAGGATGTTCCCGTTCTTGTCGTAACTTGTCACCTTCTCGGTGAAACGGCCCGCGTTGCTGCTTAGCGAAGTACCTTCGCCATAGACCGCATCCAGCAGACGGTTCAGTCCGTCGTAGGTGAACTTGTAGCCGCGGGGCGTTGTCTCATTACCCGCCTGCCACGTCATGCCGCTGATGTTTCCGTTGTAGCAGGGAGTACCGTTCCCGGTGTTGTAATATAGGTTCTGTGAGAACTTGCTCCCGCTGATACCCGTCAGCCAGTCGCGCAGGTTGTAAGCGTAGGTCAGCTTCTGGGAGGCGTTGCCGTGCGGAGACATGCTTTGCAGCCTGCCCAGCTCGTCGTAAGTGTTCTCAGCCAAGGTCACCGTCACGCCGCCCAGCGTGTGCTCCACCTTCGTCAGGCGCTCCGCGTGGTCGTAGGTGTACTCGGTGACCTCCGTGAGTGTGGGCTTCCCGCCGGCCGTGTGCGTGTGGCTCACCACGGCGGGCTTGCCCGTGAAGGTGTAGACCGTCGACGTCACGTCGTGACCGCCCAGCAGGTTGCTCTGCACAGCCTGCGTCACGCGGCCGCGCGTGTCGTAATAGTAAGCCGTATAAAGGTTCTGC
>NZ_LT670829.1:0-1851 GCF_900130135.1 Bacteroides togonis
ATCAGGGGAACAACCGGGTGGTGCTGAATCAGAACGGTACGGTAGAGGAGGTGAACCATTACTATCCCTTCGGAGGACTGTTTGCTTCGTCAAACAACGTTCAGCCTTACAAGTACAACGGGAAGGAGCTGGACACGAAGAACGGTCTGAACTGGTACGACTACGGGGCACGCATGTATGACCCGGCGTTGGGAAGGTTTACGACGGTGGATCCATCTTCTGAATCTTATTACAATTCAAGTCCATATGCGTACTGTGGAAATGAACCTGTAGGGCGTGTAGATCCTGATGGAAAAGATTGGCGCATACAAACCTATTACAACAAGGAGACTGGTAAAATGGAATACAAAATAACAGTCAGAGCGGTTCTGATAAACAATTCCAGTAATCAGGAACTTGATATGAAAGGATTGACTGAAAAGATTGTAAATCAGGTAAATGATGCGTATACGACTTCTGGCGATAACTTTACTTCAACAATGAACCTGCAATTGAGGACTGTCAGTTCCGTGGATGATATAAAGGACTATGAACATGTCTTTCAGATCGTAGATCAAGATCAGTTGACAAAAAAGAAAGGTAGTGTAGTTATGGCTGAGACTTACATGAATAGCTTAGACATAAGAGTGGGAACAAATACGGTCTCCAATATGCAGAATAATGATGATAATCGGACTTTCGCCCATGAACTCGGACATTCGGGAGGGTTGGAGCATACAATGGATGCGAAGAACCTGATGACGCAAAAAATTATAGTTCAGAGGGGAAAGGAAAACTATCTCAAGGCGACTCAGTTGGATCGTTCCCAAATACAAGCCATTCGGGATAATTATATCCATAAGAAGTTGAATCGACATATACCAGATTGGAGACAAAAGATTAAAAATGAAATAATGAATAAATAAGTAGTGAGATGAAAACACGTATATTCATTTTTCTAAGTCTGCTTGCTTTGCTTGCGGGATGCTTGGATCGTTCTATTCCCTCAAATGATTTTATCATTCGAGTATTTACAGATTTTAAAAAACGTACCGGCAAAGACTCCGTGCAATGCTGGGTAAACGATACTCTTGTATTTGATAGTCTGTATGTAAACATGTCGGATGATCAAAATCTGATATATTATGATGATTGGCTTGGAATGGAAGTTGCCAGTTTTGACAAGAAAGGGTATGACAGCATAAAAATAAGGATACGTGTTACGTCTTTAGACACTGTGTTATATTGTGGGAGAAGAACGATAGATAGTACATTCCGGTATCGGATTGACAATATCCCCAGTATCGTCATTTCATGTGATCCCAACGTTGGTATTCTGTTATGGGATACTTTGCGTACCCCAGATTATTTCTGGCTTGAATGGTAATTCGCGTGTCTAATCAGTTTATTTAATAAATCACTGAGAGATATGCATTAGTAAAAGCAATTCTTGATTCAGTAGTCTGTTTCAAGGATTGCTTTTTTATTTGTCTATCAGTTACGCGGCCGACGCCTCGACCGCCCGCGGCTACAGCCTCCGCTCCGTTGAGGAGAGCACGGACGGCTCGGGCGGCACGTTCCGCACGGTTGAGAGCTACTCTTCGTACCTTCCCTGCGGCAAACCCTGCCAGGTGACCTCGGCTGACGGTACGGTGACCTCTCTGCTGTGGTCGCACGGGGGTAAGCACCTGCTTGCCTCCGCGCGCAACCTCCCTCTCTCTGTGCTGACCTCCGCCGGGCTTTCCCCTTCGGAACTGAGCGAGTCTCAGAGTGTTCCCGAAAGCGTCTACACCCTGCTCGACGGCCTGCGCTCGTCTCATCCCGAGGCCCAGTTGGAATACTGGCGTTACGATGCGCACGTGGGTCCTACGG
>NZ_LT670830.1:0-6448 GCF_900130135.1 Bacteroides togonis
ATTTAAGCTATTGGGAACAAAATATCGAGATTATCTTCAGAATATCGCTGCTTGAAAAAGTTAACAACGCTCTTATCGTTGATAAAGAAAAGAGGGTGAATCGCGTATTACGACACACCCTCATTTATGATAGCTTGCGCAATTGTTGCATAGATTGAACTTCTGTTTTTCAATTTATGTAGCAATTGCGCAAACTTGTTAAGGTATAGAAGAGGTAGTTTTTTTGTTACTCGGTTCGTTTGCATGCATTTACTTGCAGAAACTCGTCAAACAGAGTTTTGTAGTTACCATGCACTAAAATATGATGATTACCTAATGGATTCTTTAGAAAATAACTTGCTGGAGAATCCAGTTTGATTCGTACCTGTGTACGACACATGTTGATATAATTGGTATTTTCGGTCAGTCTGCCGGTCGTTAGGTAATATTCATCCAGGCATTCTCCTCCACATTTCACGATTGTCACATCTCCCAAAGGAAGCAATCCTTGAATACCGATGCTCATGTCTGTTTCAAAGTGGCTGCGTAGAATGAATTGTTCAGTCTGCTTTAATCCTATGGTACAATGAGCCAGTATGATTTCATTGGTGCGCGCATTGATCATAGATGGATTGGCCATGAAAGCTGCTTGACCGGTGAGTGTTTTGGTAATCAACATTGTAAATATGGATTGCAAGTCTCCTTCACATCCAGCTATAATGCCTTCGTCATTTAGCAAAGATAACGCCAGGCATCCACTTGTTCCTGTCGACTCAATCAGCTTGAAGCAGCTCAATGTCAAAGCAGCTAATTTTTCTTCCTCTACAATTCGTTTTAGTGCTTTATAAATCTTCATGGCTTTCAGCATATCTTCAGGTGAGGCCTCTCGACAGGCTAATGCTTTTTCTGCCAACTCAGCACAGGCATTGCCCACTTCGTCATCTGAGATACTGTTGAAATATTCTGTGACACGTTCTAAAGGAATATCGGTATATTCTATTCCCCAACGGCGTTTTGCCAACAGATAATCGACGTTACTGGAAATAAGCCAGCTGGATGGGGTGCCAATAACTCCGATACGGGATCCGTTAAGCTTGCGTTGTGCTTTAAAATTATTGTACATTACAAGCAAACGTTTAATGATTTCTGTCAGCTCTCCGTGCAAAATCTCGCTTCGCATGCCACGGGTTCGGAGCCAGGATGAAATTTCGAGGGCTGCGGCGAGTGAATTTTGCATACCATCTGCTAATAATATGGTAGGGCGGGGAAGTTGTTCGAAATGCTGTATGACTAGTCGCTCCACTCCTCCAGTAGCGATAAACAGGATGCTGAAATCATCAGGAGTGAGGCTATTCATTTGTTGGTAGTCTACGAAGCGTACGGTGAAATATTTTTCCAGTTCGGCAAGAACAATTTCATGGGAACTGCGGACGGAAGCCTGCTTGTGGAGCAGCGAGGCAAATGTTATGAGATTAATGACCATGGTATGATAATTGACGTTTTTGTATATCCAAAGGTAAGAGTTTCTTTTCACATAGCATAACGTTTTTAATATAGATAAGGTTTTTAAAGTTTTTATGCCATGCACTCCTATGGTATCAAATAAATCGCTACATTTGCAACTTCTAAATGATTGGAATGAAAGTTTCAGCAAATGCAAAACTCTAAACTGTAAAAAGGAAAAACTCATGCCGAAAATATCTATCCGGGGGACGGAGATGCCCGCATCTCCCATTCGTAAACTGGCTCCACTGGCCGACGCTGCCAAGCAGCGGGGCATACATGTGTTTCATCTGAACATCGGACAGCCCGACCTGCCTACACCGCAGGTGGCCATCGACGCCATTCGCAATATCGACCGCAAGGTGTTGGAGTACAGCCCTAGCGCGGGCTACCGTAGCTATCGTGAGAAGCTGGTGGGCTACTACGAGAAATATAACATCCACTTGACAGCAGATGATATCATCGTGACCTCGGGTGGATCGGAGGCGGTGCTTTTTTCCTTTATGGCCTGTCTGAATCCGGGCGACGAAATCATTGTGCCCGAACCGGCTTATGCTAACTACATGGCTTTTGCCATTTCGGCCGGCGCCAAGATACGTACCATAGCTACCACCATTGAGGAAGGCTTTTCGCTACCCAAGGTGGAGAAATTTGAGGAGCTGATTAATGAGCGTACGCGTGCCATCCTCATCTGCAATCCTAACAATCCTACGGGGTATCTCTATACCCGCCGCGAGATGAACCAGATACGTGACCTGGTGAAGAAGTATGACCTCTTCCTCTTCTCGGATGAGGTGTACCGTGAGTTCATCTATACCGGTTCGCCCTATATCTCTGCTTGCCATTTGGAGGGTATCGAACAGAACGTAGTGCTTATTGATTCTGTATCGAAGCGTTATTCGGAGTGCGGTATTCGCATTGGTGCGCTGATTACAAAGAACAAGGAAATTCGCGATGCTGTAATGAAGTTCTGCCAGGCCCGTCTCAGTCCTCCTTTGATTGGACAGATTGCTGCCGAGGCTTCGCTTGATGCAGGAGAGGACTACCTGCGTGACACGTACGACGAGTATGTGGAGCGTCGTAAGTGCCTCATCGACGGACTGAATCGTATCCCCGGTGTCTATTCGCCCATTCCGATGGGAGCTTTCTATACCGTGGCCAAGTTGCCGGTGGACGATTCGGACAAGTTCTGTGCCTGGTGTTTGTCCGACTTCGAATACGAAGGTCAGACGGTATTCATGGCACCCGCGTCGGGCTTCTACACCACACCTGGTGCTGGACGCAATGAAGTACGCATTGCCTATGTGTTGAAAAAGGAAGATCTGACGCGTGCCCTCTTTGTACTTCAAAAAGCGTTGGAGGCATACCCAGGAAGAACGGAGTAACTTATTATGAACCTGCCTCTATTTATCGCGCATCGTATCTATCGTGACAATGACTCCGGCAAACAGGTTTCGCGGCCGGCGGTACTCATTGCTATGATTGGCATTGCCATCGGATTGGCGGTGATGATTGTAACTGTGTCTGTCATTGTCGGATTTAAGAAAGAGGTGCGCGACAAGATTGCAGGTTTCGGTTCGCATATACAAATAACCAACCTTAATGCCGGTTCTCTTTATGAGTCGCTTCCTATCTCGATGACGACGGCAGAATTGGATTCACTGCGTGCCAATACAGACATCTACCACGTGCAGCGCTATTCGCTCAAGGCGGGTATGATCAAGACGGACGAGGCTTTTCAAGGCATGTTGCTCAAGGGTATCGGGCCGGAGTATGATACGGAGTTCTTCCGTCGTCATTTGCTCGAAGGCGAGATGCCTCAGTTCAGCGATACGGCTTCGTCCAATCGGGTAGTTATTTCGCGTTCATTGGCCGACAAACTGAAACTGAAATTAGGTGACAAGATAGATACTTATTTCATACAGGATAATATCCGGGCGCGTCGCTTGATCATCGCAGGCATTTATCAGACCAATCTGACCGAGTTTGATAACCTCTATCTTGTTACCGACCTCTATACGGTGAACCGTCTGAACCGTTGGGAAACCGACCGCTTTAGCGGACTGGAGCTGACAGTGAACGACTACAGCCGCTTGGAAGATATTACGTGGGAACTGGCTTCCGGTCTGGAGGGAAAAACCGACCGTTATGGACAAGAGTTCTGTGCCCGCAACATTGAACAGCTCAATCCTGGCATCTTTGCCTGGCTTGGCATTTTGGACGTCAACATTTGGGTGATTTTGGTGCTGATGATTGGTGTGGCGGGCTTCACCATGATATCGGGACTACTCATCATCATTATCGAGCGCACATCAATGATTGGTGTGCTGAAGTCACTGGGAGCTGATAACCGCACCATCCGTCACTTGTTCTTGTGGTTTTCGGTATTCCTCATTGGTAAGGGAATGTTGTGGGGCAATGCTATCGGGCTGGCTTTTTATTTTGTACAGCGTTTCTTCGGGCTCTTCAAGCTCGATCCTACTACGTATTACATGGATACTGTTCCTGTTTCTTTCAATCTGTGGATATTCCTGTTACTCAATGTTGGTACACTTCTTGCCTCGGTGTTGATGCTGGTCGGTCCATCCTATCTAATTACGCGTATCCGCCCAGCCGACTCCATGCGCTACGAATGATGGATACTTTTTCTTTTTTATTTCCGCAGGAACTCCCGCTTGTCGCGGAAGAGGCAGTAGAGTTTCCAGCGCAGGGACTGGAGCGGCTGCAGGATGTCGAAGATGGGGAGGAGTAAGTAATGCCGGTATTTCTCGTCCAGATCTTTGGCTGTGATGTTGATGACAAGTGCCTGCATCACGAAACGGAATACGAACTGCAGGAAGCCGAGAGCTGCCACCAACCAGTGGGTATGCAGGGCAGCCAAGACGACCGTCGCTATCCATGCTGCATGGAACAGCAGGCGGCTGAAAGTTTCGAATCCCAGGATCCAGCGCTGTGCGCCGTGGTAGAGGCGGGCGGTGGAGGCATAGCCTATCTTTTCTTCGCGCCAGTCTTTGGTGCGGAGCAGGGGTTGCATACGGACAACGGCTGCCGGATCGGTTTCCACGCGGGTGTTGTCTCGGCGGGCCACTTGGTTGACGAAGAGGTCGTCGTCGCCGCGGCGCAGGTTCAGGTGGGCCGAGAAGCCTTTCTGGTCGAAGAAGAGCGATTTGCGGTAGGCCAGGTTGCGGCCGATGCCCATGTAGGGACTGCCGGCCAGGGCGAAGCCCAGATAGCGCATGGCGGTGAACAGGCTGTCGAAGGCGGCACGGCGGTGGAGCCAGTTGCGGCCGCGTTCGTATCCGCTGTAGCCCAACACCACTTCGGTGCGCGAGGTGAAGTTGCGGGCCATCAAGCGCAGCCACTGGTTACTTTGCGGACAGCAATTGGCTTCAGTCAGCACCAGCCAGTCGTAGCGGGCGGCGCGGATGCCCAGCGTGACGGCCAACTTCTTACGGCTGATATAGCGTGAAGAGTCGGGCACGAAGCTGTGGTAAAGGTTCCGGTAGCGGTTTTCGAGCTGGGTCAGGTAGTCTTCGCTTTCACCCTTCTCGCCGTCATTGATGACGATGACTTCGAACTGCGGATAGTCCTGTTCGAGGATGGCGGGCAGGTTGCGGCGCAGATTTTCCACTTCTTCGTGGGCGCAGATGATGACGGACAAGGGCGGCAGCTCCTGTGTGAAGTGCAGGTCGTCGCGCCCGGCCTTGCGGCTGCGCAGGTGGATGCGATTGTAGAGGGCGAGGTAGTAGAGGGCCTGGACGGCCAGTAGGATGCCGGTTGCTGCCAGCAGGTATTGTTCTGTTGTGTCGAATGCGAATGCTTCCATTTTGTTTCGTTATAGTGTTGCGCAAAAGTACAAATTTTCGTCCACACCTTGTACTGCCTGCCCGTCCTTTTTTCTTACCCTTTCAGCACGGGCACCGTCAGGAAGCGGCATTGCGGGAAGTGGCGCCCGAGGTAGCGGCGCAGGTACTGCTGCGTGTCCTGCTGGATGGTGGTGTCGGCCAGAGTGGGATAGAGGTTGTAGAGCACGGTGTCGAGGCGGATGCCACGGCGAGCCACGGCTTCCAGGCTGAGGAGGGTATGGTTCACGCTGCCCAGCTTGCCCGAGGTGACGAAGACGAGCGGGTAGCCCCGTTCGGCGATGTAGTCGATGGTGAGGTACTCGTCCTTCAGGGGGACCATCAGGCCGCCGGCACCTTCGACCAGCACCGTGTCGTAGCGGCGGGCCAGTTCCTGCGTGGCGCGGTCGATGTGTTCGAAGTTTATTTCGCGGTGGTCGATGCGTGCGGCCAGGTCGGGCGAGGCGGGATAGGAGAAGATTTCGGGCATGGTGAGGCCTTCGCGGTCTTCGGGCAGGTAGCCGGTGCCCATGAGGCGGCGGTGCAGGTCGATATCCTCGCTGTGGCCCACGTTGCCTGTCTGGATGAATTTCTGGGTGATGACCCGTTTCCCTTTTTGGATGAGTTGCGCCGCATACCAGGCGGTGCAGTAGGATTTTCCGGCATCGGTGTCGATGCCGCTGATGAAGTAGATGTTGTTCATATTGTTGGTGTTTTTTTGGAAGAAATCACATATATCGGTTGATACGTCAGGCTCACGCCTTCGGACGAGCCGAAGCGGCGGACGTATTCGTCGCAGAACGCTTGCAGGCGTCCGCGGCTCCACGTCTGCTTCTCCGTGCCGGTGACGCCTGTCATGCGCAGGTGGCGCAGGACGTCGACGGGGGTGGGGAAGCGGAGTACGGCCTCTTCCTGCTCCAGATGGAGGATGCAGAATCCGGCGTCTTCCAGCTCGCGGCGGAGTTGCTGGGGCGGCGTGTAGTCCAGCCCGTTGCCTGTCAGCGTGCGTATCTCGTGCAGGTTGCGCAGGCCGAAGGTGGTGAAGGCCAGCACGCCGCCGGGGCGGAGCAGCGAGGCGGCGCGGCGGAAGAAGTCGTGGGGCGAGGCGAACCACTGGAGGGTGG
>NZ_LT670831.1:0-2635 GCF_900130135.1 Bacteroides togonis
CGGGCAAGCCCGCCGTGGTGAGCCACACGCACACGGCCGGCGGGAAGCCCACACTCACGGAGGTCACCGAGTACACCTACGACCACGCGGAGCGCCTGACGAAGGTGGAGCACACGCTGGGCGGCGTTAAGGTGACGCTGGTCTCGAATACCTACGACGAACTGGGCAGGCTGCAGAGCAAGACTCCGCACGGCAACACCAGTCTCGCCCAGAGCTATACCTACAACATCCGCGACTGGCTGACGGGGATTGACGGGAAGTTTACGCAGACCTTGCAGTACAACGACGGCGCAACTCCCTGTTATAACGGGAACATCAGCGGCATGACGTGGAAGGCGGGGAATGAGACAACGACCCACAGTTACAAGTTTACTTATGACAACTTGAACCGCATGCAGGATGCCATTTACAGTGATGGCACCAACGCCGACCGCTTCACGGAGAAGGTGACAAGTTACGACAAGAACGGGAACATCCTGGGGCTTCACCGCTACGGGCAGACGGGGGCAAGCAGCTACGGTTTGATAGACAACCTGACTTTCACCCTAAACGGTAACCAGCTGAATCGTGTGGACGACGCAGTAACGGCATCCGCCTACAACAACGGTTTCGAGTTCAAGGACGCCGTAAAGCAGGCCAATGAGTACACCTACGACGCGAACGGCAATCTGACGAAAGATTTGAACCGGAACATTAGCAATATTCAATACAATTTCTTAAATTTGCCAGGCAAGGTCACGTTCGGTGACGGGAGCACCATTGAATACGTCTATGCCGCGGACGGCACGAAACTCCGCACGAAGCATGTTATCAACGGTACTACCACCACGACGGACTATTGCGGGAACGTGGTCTATGAAAATGGTGTGCAGAAGCTGCTGCTAACGGAAGCCGGCTACGTCACCCTGTCCGACCGGAAGTACCACTACTACCTGCAGGATCATCAGGGGAACAACCGGGTGGTGCTGAATCAGGACGGTACGGTAGAGGAGGTGAACCATTACTATCCCTTCGGAGGACTGTTTGCAAGCTCTACGAGTGTACAACCCTACAAGTACAACGGTAAGGAGCTGGACACGGAGAACGGGCTGAACTGGTACGATTACGGGGCACGCATGTATGACCCGGCGCTGGGAAGGTTTATGACGGTGGATCCATCATCGGAATCGTATTATGAGACTTCGCCGTATGCGTATTGCTACAACAACCCGATTAAGCATATCGATCCGAACGGCAAAGATGGAATTATCTCCATCTATGGTGATAATATCGTGATTAGAGCCAATATTATCCTTACCGGTCCTTATGCCACATCCCAATTGGCAGGAATCTATAAAGCCGGTATCATGGCTACCTGGGGGAAACAGACCACCTATGAATATCAGGATAAAACTTATAATCTGCAATGGGACATAAAGGTATATGCTAACAAAGATGAAGAGCCGAACTTCAACGGAGTGAATAATTATATGGAAGTAAAAATGGATCCTGAAACAACCTCCAAAGTCAAATATACCAATCAAGGATTTTTAAGAGGCGAAGGACGTAATGGATTCAACATCAGAGACGACAATTCGGCTCCTCATGAGTTTGGACATATAATCGGGTTGGCTGATAAATACATCAAGAATGGTCCTCAAAAGGATCAACCTGTTGATGATTCGTGGAGTAATAATATTATGGGGGCATGGAATGGAAAGGTGGAAAAGAAAAACCTGGATATACTATTGACCCAGCCAATAGAACTGCATGAATTCCTCATGAAATGGAACAAAGACGTGCCTTGGGTTGATTATATGAAAACGACTTATTACATTAATGACAAAAATAGAGAACCAAAATGAAAAAAGCATTTGCATTAGGAATAGTATTGCTCTGCCTGTCCTGCTCGGGGAGCCAGACGAAACCAAGTAGCGAGGATAAATATAATTTCGCTCAACTTCAAACCAGGATACGCGAATATTATCAGCATGCAGATTGCGATTCTGTCCACGAAACCGACGACCAAATTTCCTTTGCCTGCCTGGGGATAGCGGGATGTACGCTGTCTGAGGTAATGCAAAAATATGGCGTTCCATTTTCTGATCATCTATGGAAGGACTATACAAGTGGAGACGGACCTTCATTTTATTATTTATCTTCCGCTTTAAAAGCTGTGGGTATAAATTATCCTATTGATGTCCTTGAATTGTCATGGACTCCTCGTGAAAATAAAAAATTAGTAGTAACAGTATATTTCATTGTTAATTACACACACTATATTGCCGTGTCTGGTGAACAGGAAAATAGAGCAATATACTTAATGGAATAAACGAGCTAAGCCACAATAGTTTTCAATCCTTGATTCAGATATTGTCTGTTTCAAGGATTGTTTTTTATCTGTCACCTACGACGGGCTGAACCGCATGCTCAATGCCGTCTATGGCGAAGGTACTTCGCTAAGCAGCAACACAAACCGCTTCACCGAGAAAGTGACAGGTTACGACAAGAACGGGAACATCCTGGGGTTTCACCGCTACGGGCAGACGGGGGCAAGCAGCTACGGTTTGATAGACAATCTGACGTTCACGCTTGAGGGCAACCGGCTGAACCGTGTGGACGACGCAGTGACGAGTTCTGCCTACAACAACGGTTT
>NZ_LT670832.1:0-3969 GCF_900130135.1 Bacteroides togonis
CTTCGGCGCGGGGCGTGCGTAGCGCGTCGGACAGAGCATCCTCGGGCGCGCGTGTGGCAGGCGCAGGCTGGGCGTCGGTCGAGGGCTGGCTGATGGTTTGGATGGTGGCGTTCGGCATCGAGCAGTTCTGAAACGTGATGCCGTAGTAGTTGTGTACGATGGTCGGTGTCGGTTCTTTGGTTTCCATAGTGTTCTCCTTTCGTGTTTGTTGTCAGATTATTTTGGGTCCAGTTTGTGCTCCGTCGGCGCGGGGTTGAAGCGCGCGTCGGGCAGGTGGCTTCCGCTCACGTGGAGCGAGCCGGGGTAGTAGTTGTGCTGCGCCACGACGGTCGGCTTCGTCGTACCGGCGGCCTGCTGTACGAACTCGGCGCATTCGCCGTAGAGGTGGCCGATGGCGGTCCTCAGGCGCTCGTTCTCCCGCTCGAGGGCGGTCAGGCGGTCGGTCAGGCACACGAGGCTGTCCTTGTGGCGTTCGTGGTCGGCCTCCAGCCGGGCGTTTCGTTCCTCCAGCTCGCGGCATCGCTTCAGCCTCCTGGCGGCCAGCGTGCGGGCCTCGTCGCGCTCCCTCCGGTACGTGTCGCACCGCGCCTTCACCTCGTCCAGCTTCTTGCGCAGGTCCATGAAAATGTCTTTCATCATCTCGTCTGTTTCGTCTTCGAAAGGCGCCTCAATCTCCCGATTGCTCCCTTTCGTTTCGGTTAACATCTCTGTTGTTGTGTCGTTAAAGAAAAAATACATAACCATACATTTTTTACCAAAACCTTCGTTGGCTTTGGATTTGCGAATGTAGCATAATTCTTCCAATCGGAAAAGAAAATGGCAGAGAAGTTATCAACAGGTCGCTCCGTATATCCCTGCGCCCGCTGCCCGCTCGTCCGACGTCACAATGATCACAAATCACAAATCACAATTACCCGAATCGGATAGTGCGTAAGTCTGAGAGAAGAAAGTGTTAAATATTTTAATATTATATATATTATATAATATATAATATATATAATATTATTTTTCGCTCCCGCTCCTTTCGGCCGGTTGAAAACTCATTTTCGATAATTGTGATTTGTGATTTGTGATGTGTGACGCCTCGTCTTCCCCGTCGGCCGTCCCGTTGCGTGAGCCCTCCTGCCTCCTGCCCTTCGCCGCCTCCGTCCGGGGCAGCCAGTCGGGGCAGGAGCCTTCGGGCGACTTCCGCGAAGAAAGTCTTTCGCCATTAACATATTTTTAGAGGTTACACCCCTCACGATTTTGGCTTTCCGTCCCCTTGGCGATATCTTTGCATCGGGAAAGGGGAGACAAAGTCTCGGGGAAACAGCGATAACACAACGAAATGTTTAACACACAAAACTTTTGACAATTATGGCATTCTACAAGAAACAGCACAACGAAAAGTACGGCGTGTGGTATCCCACCGCCATCACCGTGGGCCAGCCGGTAGCCACGAAGAAAGTGGCTCAGCGCCTTTCGGCCATGTGTACCGTGACCTACGCCGACGTCATGGCCGTTCTGGGCGAGCTGCCGGGCGTCATGGCCGAGCTCATGTCGCAGGGCCGTTCGGTCCGTCTGGACGGACTGGGCACGTTCCGCTACACCCTTGCCACGAAGGGCGTGACGAACGAAGACGAGTTCGATTTCCAGAAGCAGGTGCGGGCCGTCCGCGTCCAGTTCGTGCCCCAGCGTGAGGGCGCGCAGACCAAGGGTAGCACGTCCACGCGCGGACTGGTGCCGTCGGACATCGAGTGGATGGTCTACGACGCTTCGCTCGAGGCTTCGGGCGGCGCTTCGGCCGGCGGCGGTACGGACGAGGGCGAGGGCGGAAGTCCGCTTTAAGAATTGAAAATGGGGAATTGCGAGTTGAAAATCAAGCCAGCGGACGGGGCATGCTCAACGACCAATTCTCCATTTTTCAAGGAACAAACATTCTCAATTTCTCAATTCTCAATTAATCAATTAAAAAAAAGAAACATGGACAAGAAATCTATTTGGAAACTGGTCATCCAGACGTTGGTGACCATCCTCACGGCTATTGGCACGACGCTGGGCGTCACCTCCTGCCTGTAAAACAGGGCAGGGGCGGCGCGGCGCTGGGGAGGGCGGAAGGGGTGTCTACTTACCGATGCAGTATGTGTACATCGTTGATTATCAATAGTATAGCGCTCTAAAAGGTACAACCAGCATGTTGGCAAGTATCTGAGAATGTGTAAGTTAGTGATTTTTAGCACCATTCTCGGCTTGTACCTCCATTTTGGAAAGTAAAAGTAAGTGTAATTTCTTGAATATCAAAATGTGCGGTACAAAAACTTGTGAAAAATGGCGTTTTTTGATGAGAAAAGGTACAAAAATGGCTCTATAACCAAGGGGGACATAATCCGTATTTTGCGAAGTATTTGGTCTTCACTCAATAGTCATAAATCGGGTCTTCAAACGAGATTTCATCAGCCTTATTTTCCAATATATCATCCTTGATAAGAGCGGCCTTTGAACGGGAAATTGAGGTCGTTGAAGAGATTTGATAGCGATGTATCACTTCAGTCGAACTGATGGCCTTTTCGCAGGCAATAAGAGCTTTGGGACAGTTCAATTGCTGTGTGGTCAGTGTTTCGGTGATTGTCACAAACAACAGCCTTATGTGGCAGCGGTCGCTATTTTTAAGATTGCCTTAGTAGTAATATTCTGAATAGAAAAGGAAGTATTATTTCTTTTTCTGTTCAATTTATTGCTATATTTGCAGTATGGATAGAAAATTAACTGAAATAGGAACCATTCCAGTAACGACTTCAATCATTGAATCGTTGTATCCGGAACTTAAGTCTGCTGACAAGAAAGTAACCTGGCTCGAAAAGCAAGGGATTATCATCAGATTGAAGCGGGGACTTTATGTGATCAACCCCGAATATTCAGGAAAGACTCTATCAAGTGAGTTGATTGCCAATCATCTCTATACACCTTCGTATATTTCAATGTCTACTGCACTACGATATTATGGACTTATCCCCGAGGCTGTATATGTTCATCAATCAATGACTGTAAAACATCCCCGAAGCTTTCAAACTCCAGTCGGCAATTATGACTACAAATATATTTCAAGAAAGGCATTTCCGATAGGAGTAAGGAGTATGAATAAAGGTGACTATGCATTTCTCATTGCATCACCGGAAAAGGCTTTGTGTGATTTGATTGCCAATTCCTCAAAAGTCATTCTTCGTTATATGAAGGATGTAGAGACATATCTTGAGCAGGATATTCGTATGGATATGGATGAGTTCTATAATATGGACGCAACCATATTTGAAGATTATATAAAGGTTGGCAAAAAGGCTGATTCAATTTCAACACTTCTAAAATTCTTAAGACGATGAAAAATGAAATATTCGACAATATGCTCTCCCGTTATGATTTAACAACGGAGCAACATAAGAGAAACGCCATATTTGAAGTGAACCAACAAATGATACTTGCAGGCCTGTATGCTGGGGGCTTCTTTGAATCGGCTGCGTTCTATGGCGGAACTTGTCTGAGAATCTTTCATGGCTTGCAGCGTTTCAGTGAGGACATGGATTTCTCATTGCTTGCGCAAGATGATACCTTCGATTTTACGAAATACTTCCCTGCTATCATTGATGCCTTTGCAATGGTAGGTCGTGAGGTTGAAATAAAGAAAAAAGATAAGAAGAGTTTTGGGAAAATCGAATCGGCATTTCTTAAAGATAATACCGATGTGTATGATGTGACTTTCCAAACAGAGAAATCTATAAAGATAAAGATAGAAGTGGATACTTGCCCACCGTTGAACTTCAAGACGGAACAGAAGCTATTGCTTCAGCCATATTCATTTATGACCCGTTGTCACTACTGTCCCGTAAAAGTGGATAAATAGTTCTTTGAAATTATTGAAATATAGTCAATTACGTGGTTTCTTGAGATGAAACGGACTTGATTTTGCAACTTTGCAGTCTAATACAAATGGCTGCT
>NZ_LT670833.1:0-2007 GCF_900130135.1 Bacteroides togonis
GGGTGACGTAACCGGCTTCCGTCAGCAGCAGCTTCTGCACACCGTTTTCATAGACCACGTTCCCGCAATAATCCGTTGTGGTGGTCGTACCGTTGATGACATGCTTCGTGCGGAGCTTGGTTCCGTCCGCGGCATAGACATATTCAATGGTGCTCCCGTCACCGAACGTGACCTTGCTTGGCAAATTTAAGAAATTATATTGAATATTGCTAATGTTACGGTTCAAATCTTTCGTCAGATTGCCGTTCGCGTCGTAGGCGTACTCATTGGCCTGCTTCACGGCGTCCTTGAACTCGAAACCGTTGTTGTAGGCCGCAGTGTTTGCTACGTCGTTCATACGATTCAAGCACAGGGTGTTGCTCCGCAGTCAAGTTCAAATATCAATAATAATAAAGCAACCTTAGGAACAAATTATTTATCATTCCAAAGGTTGCTTATACGCTTAATAATAGAATACTATTTTAAGGTATTCGTATGTTTGTTCGTCTAGTATTTCTAAAACCAACGTATAATAAAATAGTAAATATACCATTCTTGGTCTGCCACATGCGTTTCCCACATGCCGGTAGTACTTTTTAAAATCTTTGTAAATAACAATTTATATTCTTCTTGCTTATGCCAAAGTTTAGGAGGCATTTGCCGGATTTCTAAAATATTCAAATCTTTATCAAATAGAATCACAAAGATAACGCGTTGATTTATCTCAATATAGTCATAATTTTCCTGATTATAATACAATTTTCTTACGAAATTTTCCAAAGAATCTTTTCCTTCCTTGAATTGAACTCTTTGCAATAAATCAACTTTTAGTTTCTGATTTGTCAATGTTATATACTCCATTTGTGAAACAGAGTCTGTATCAGACAGATTTCTCCACAATGGGAAGCCATCAACATCGTACAAACAATAATTGTGCTTTTCTTGGGAGAAAGAGAATTCACCTAGAAAGAAAAAGAATATTAGAAAAAAATACTTAATAATCATATCCTAATCGTTTTGACATAATAGACGCTCTACCATATACAAAATCATCAACTCCAGATTGCCCATGGCTAAATGGTAGATTGTTCAAATACAACAAGACATGACCAAATTCATGAGCAATACCAACAGTACGATGATTAATCAGACTCTTTCCGTTAATAATAACCTGTATATTGTTATTAAGGGATTGTTTTCCCGACTGCAAACTTTTGTCAGGAACCAAGGTTTGGCCTAAATTACCTCTAATACCTCTACCCAAAGGCTCCCCCATCTTTCGCAGTTGTTCCTCATAAAAAGAACCTAAATCCGCAGAATTATCATCAGCAACCATACTGAAAGGTTCTCTCACAATTTTTCCATTCAGTTTATAGGTATTTACATCAGACAATGACAATTCAACCATCTTATCAGAACTCGCAATCTCATATAAATCTTTCAGGAAGAAATCGTTGCCATTCAAAGCCTGATCTTTGATAGAATTGGGATCCAATACTCCGTTATTCCATACCATATGCACATTACTTCCCTTTATAAAACCATTTTCTATGGCTTTAATCAAAGACGGATCGGATATGGACAAGCTGTCTCCGTTAATATCTACGATATTGACCGGATTATTCGCCGCATACTGGTAAGGCGACATGGACGAGTATTTCTCGGCATAACGGTCAACCGTCATAAACCTTCCCAGCGCAGGGTCATAGTGTCTGGCCCCGTAATCGTACCAGTTCAGCCCGTTCTTCGTATCCAGCTCCTTACCGTTGTACTTGTAAGGCTGGACATTCGTAGAGCTTGCGAAAAGTCCTCCGAAGGGATAGTAATGGTTCACCTCCTCTACCGTACCGTTCTGATTCAGCACCACCCGGTTGTTCCCCTGATGGTCCGTCAGGTAGTAGTGATACTTCTTGTCCGCCAGGGTGACGTAACCGGCTTCCGTCAGCAGCAGCTTCTGCACACCGTTTTCATAGACCACGTTCCCGCAATAGTCCGTTGTGGTGGTAGTACCGTTGATGACATGCTTCG
>NZ_LT670834.1:0-1389 GCF_900130135.1 Bacteroides togonis
TTGTGCAGACGGTGAATGCCTATGCCATCGTGCAGCCCACGGACGAGCTGCTGGCCTTCATCAACGATCTGAACGGCATCGTGGGCATCTATGCCGACATCGTGGACGGCACGACTTCGGGCGGTTCCTCGAGCGGCACCGACCCCGAACCGACGCCGGAACCGGAACCCGGCGGAGGGGAGGACGACGGCGAAGGCGGAAGCCCGCTGTAAATGGAGAATGGATAATTGAGAATTGAAAATTCATTCTCCATTCTCCATTTTCAATTTTCCATTAAAAAAGGGGCTTCGGCCCCTTTTTTTTGCGCCGCACCCTCGATGTAGGGACGCACCACGGTGCGTCCGAATGCCCCGGACGGCGAAATGGAAAACGGACGCACCGTGGTGCGTCCCTACATTCCTAAAATCTGAAATCTCAATATTTCGCTTTAATCTCCGGCAGCGCCTTCTGGATGTCGCTGATGCGGCGGGCGTCGCTGGGGTGCGTGCTGAGCAGTTCGGGGACGGAGCCGCTGCCCGAGGCCGACATCTTCTGCCAGAAGCCGACAGCCACGTCGGGGTTGTAGCCCGCCATGCGCATCAGCACCAGGCCCATGTAGTCGGCCTCCGTCTCGTGCTTGCGCGAGAAGGGCAGCATGACGCCCACCTGCGCGCCCAGTCCGTAGATGGTGGAGGCGGCCGTCTGGATGGCGGCGCTCTTCTCGGCGAGGGAGTAGTTGAGCAGCTGGGCGCCCGTCTGTGCCAGCATCTGCTGGCTGAGGCGCTCGTTGCTGTGCTTGGCCACGGCGTGCGCCACTTCGTGACCGATGACCACGGCCAGCTCGTCGTCCGACGTGACGAGTTTCATCAGCCCTTCGTAGACCACAATCTTGCCGCCGGGCATGCAGAAGGCGTTTACCTGCTTGTCCGCCACGAGGTTGAACTCCCACTGGAAGTTCTTCACTTCGGAGGCCAGTCCGTTCTGGCGGAGGTAGGCCTCGGTGGCCTGGGCTATCTTCTGGCCGACGCGTTTCACCATGGCCGCCTGCTTGGCCGACGAGGAGCGCGGGGCGGTCTTCATGTAGTCGTTGTACTGCGTCAGGCTGGACGAGAGGACTTCCTGGTCGGAGACGAGGAGCAACTGGCGGCGTCCCGTCAGGGGGACGGAACCGCATCCCGCCCAGAGGAGGGCGGTGAGGGCGAGGAGGAGGAGAGGATTTTTCATATATTATCGTTTAAAGGGTTATGCTTGGACAAAGATACGGAGAATTTCTGAAATTGCCTCCACCGTTTTTCCTGTAACCGGATGGACGAAGCGCAGCGAGCGGGCGTGCAGGTAGAGGCGGTCGGCGGGTTTGCCGTAGAGCGGGTCGCCCACGATAGGGCAGCCGAGGCCTTCGGCATGGGCGGC
>NZ_LT670835.1:0-1595 GCF_900130135.1 Bacteroides togonis
TTTGCCATATGTATAAATCTTTAGGCTTAAAGATACAAAATCTTTAGGTAATAACAAAGCCCCAGCTTGTGAAAGTCGGGGCTTTGTGCTAAACAAAGAAGGTGTGCTTTTTGACACACCTTCATTTGTTTGATCTGACATATTACATCAAAAAATTATTCTCCCAAAATAACTTTTAATATAATTCCATTTGATTTTTGAATTTCCATGTACATCTCACCTCCAAAATACACAGTTCCATCAACGGCTTGAGGATAACCATAGATTACCCATAACGTATCATTTATCAAATTGATATGAATAGGTTTTTCCAATTCAATGTCCCCGTGATTAATAGCAAGGAAATAAGGTTCTGCTATTCGATAAGCTTCTGCTGCTGTTTTGACTTCTCCACCTTTCCAAAGATTAGAAATATGCATATTCTCTTTATCTTCCAAATATAGACGTGTTAATGAGGTATCTACAATAAAATCTGCTTTAACACCATTATTTTCCAAAAGATGTTGAATCAACGCAGAATCTGTATAAACAAGAAACTCTCCTTCAGATTTATTATTATGACTTTTGTGAGTACAACTGCAAAGCAGTAACATTATACCGAATAATACATAATACTTCATATTCATTCAAACAATTGTTTAAGCCAACTTTCTATTTTAGATAGAATTGATGGTTGTTTAGGGGTAAGATTATCTTTAGGCATTATTTCATTTTTACGAGTAGGATCTTCTGTATCACTGGGTAATTCTTCGGATATTATCTCTATTTTCCCCGTTTTCGGATTATGTTCCAATAAACTTCCATTGGGAGTCGCTACATATCCTACAGTATTTAGTTTCTGGTTATTGGCTAAATCTGCTTTGAAAAAAGAGTTATCCTTGTAATTTTCATCATATCCACCATGCGAGTGAATTGTTCCTACGATTCGTTTACCACGTGGAGCTTTACTGATTCGGAGTTTATGTTCTGCTCCTATCGCAGCTTCAGAATAAGCATATTTTAAATCTCCATTCTTTGTAACTTCATAAATAGAGGAACCCATTTCACGCTTACGTATAATGGAGGCTCCATTATAATACATTCCCCAGTCCAAAGCAGCAGCTCTTGGAGTTTTGAATAGGTCACCTGGGCCAAAATTCATTCCATTAGGATCTATGAACCTTATAGGATTGTTCCCACAATAAGCATAAGGACTGATGTCATAGTATTCTTCCCCCATCGGATCCACCGTCGTAAACCTTCCCAGCGCCGGGTCATAGTGTCGTGCCCCGTAATCGTACCAGTTCAGACCGTTCTTCGTATCCAATTCCTTCCCGTTGTACTTGTAAGGCTGGACATTCGTAGAGCTTGCGAAAAGTCCTCCGAAGGGATAGTAATGGTTCACCTCCTCTACCGTACCGTTCTGATTCAGCACCACCCGGTTGTTCCCCTGATGATCCTGCAGGTAGTAGTGGTACTTCCGGTCGGACAGGGTGACGTAACCGGCTTCCGTCAGCAGCAGCTTCTGCACACCGTTTTCATAGACCACGTTCCCGCAATAATCCGTTGTGGTGGTCGTACCGTTGATGACATGCTTCGTGCGGAGCTTGGTTCCG
>NZ_LT670836.1:0-7604 GCF_900130135.1 Bacteroides togonis
TTCGCTGACAGAGCGTATTGAAGGCGTTGAAGGAGACCTTGAGAAGCTGAAAACTGATTTCGGCAACTTGGCTTATGTGACAGGCGTTTCGTATGTTGATGGTGTACTGACTGTAACTACGACAAACGGAACCAACAATTACACCATTCCTGACAACAACACAACGTATTCGTTGAGCGGAACGACTGAAGGCAACAAAGTTACAATTACCCTTACAGGTAGTGATGGTAAGTCTTCAACGTATACGATGGAAGTAAATGGGGGAGTTGCATTTGATGCAACTTTGTTGACTGTTGGTGAAGATAACTATATTTATTACGATGGTCAAAAGACTGGTGTGCAAATACCTAAAGAAGCCGAAGTAGCGGTAGGTGTTATTGAAAAAGACGGTGAAGTAGTAGGTTACACATTTACATACGAAGGGAAAACCACTCAGTTGATGATTGCTTCCGCAACGCTGAATTCGTTGGTTTTTGCCCCCGACTTTTATTATCAAGGCATTGAAGCAATGCGTGCAGCAACATTTATTTATGATGCATTGGCTTTAGGAACAGTAGATGCTAATGGAGATTATAAAGAAGATGCACCGACTACAGGTTCAACGGTTGAAATGACTCCTGGTTTGACAGCGAACTATCACTTGAATCCTACGAATGTAAATCCGGACTACTTACCTACAGCTAATTTGTCATTTATTGCCGATGATAAAGCCTATACAAAAGCAGGAGTAGTAGTACCCCAAATTTACAAGAGTTCTATTAAAGCCGGAATGCTGACTGTAAAAGCACATTTAACAGAAGGAACAATCAAGGATATTGAGAAAGATGGAAAGGTGACTGTATTGGCTTTACAAGCAGGAACAAAAAATGCGACTAAAGGCGATACACTGATTACATCAGACTATGCAGCAGTCAAGAAGGCTGAGATTACCGATTTAACATTAGATAACGCAAAACTTGAAGGATGTAATCACTGGTATACAAAAGCAAAAGATGCTATCGACAACGAAGCTGCTATTGAAATGGCATGGAATAGCAACGGAATAGATATAGCAGAATATGTCCAGGCACATTATAAAGAGAATGGTACACACAAAGCTTGGGATGTTAATGCAAAAGATGGCATTGTCAAAGAAGATGGTTTCAAATACATCTTTGAATTAGTTGGTTATTACCAAGGTCAAAATGAGACATCTGCTAGTGCTCATGCAAATTGGACTGCCGCAAATTCTACTGTATTGCGTCCGCAAATGACAGTAAACGGTCAACAAGCGGGATATAATGGTGAGCAAAATCGTGCGAGCATTGGCCGTGAACCGTTGGTTCGTGTTATCTTGAAAGATACTATTAGTGAACAGAATGCTGCTGTTGCTTACATTAAGGTGAAAATTGTAGATTCTGAGTTAGAAAATAAGGTTACTGTCATAGATCCGTTCGTAATCACTGATGGTTATACAGTTAATTGTAGCAATGCAGATTTGACAAAGAAGCTTAGCTGGCATCAAATTGAGGAGCGAATCATTGCACATGCAGATTTAAGTATCTCCAAGGAAGAGTTCGAAAAGAATTACAAACTTGATGGCTTTATTGAGGATACCACTCCTGCTACTCAGTTCACCAATACTACCATGGATGCAACTCCTGTTACTACAGCTTTGGGTAAGGTAATTAAGACTGTTGATGATACAGAACCTACAATGACAGAAGTTCTTGCTTGGACTCTCGGTGCTAACGAAGCTTACGAAACGTTCACTGCACAAGAAAGTGCAAGTGTCATTGTTCGCTTCACTAAGACCAATGACAATGATACGAAACATTATGTATACGTGACTTTGACTTGGAAGCCTAACCCGCGCAATGTTACTCCAGCTGGTAAAGTAGATGATAATAGTAAACTTGCCGAATACTGGTTTGCAAAAGGCCAGTCTGTAGGTAAGACTGGATATCACGAAGTACACTTCAATGTGGCTACTCCTACAACAGCTAGTGATAATAACTCTGCAAATTGTACATTTAAAAAGGATGTGTTTGATGTATTCGATGCTACAAAAGCTATGATTGTAGGTATAGATGAGGTCTATGCAGATTTCCAAGATGCAAAACTGAAAAAGAATTTCAAATTCATCACTCCAGATGTTACTCCTGTCAAAGGCGTAAGCGGCACTACTTACTACTTAGGTGTGAGTGCTGATGGTTTAAAATTCATGGCTAGTACAATCACTCCATTCAGCGAGTTGACAGCTACTGCAATTGCAGTTATGAATAACAATGTAGTAACATATCAGGAGAATAATGTTGCTAAAGATTTGCTCAACTATGCCAGCCACAAGGAACTGGGTGAAGGTGAAACTTTAACAGCTAAAATTGAAGTCGTAGCATCTGCTTGCGGTGGTACTGACCAAATCTCAACTAAGAATGTGAAGCTGGAGAATGAAACCTTTGACGTAAGATTCCTTCGTCCGATATCAATTGAAATGCAGGATAATGACGGAGTTGTTGATGGTAAAGACGGTGGTGATGAAGTTGCTTTGGCTGATATCCTTTCATTCATTGATTGGCGTAATTACGCCTTTGCTGAGAATACACACCTCTTCGGATTCTATGGTGTAGAAAGCATTGCACTGGATGTAACCAAGATTACTACCAATCTTAATAATGGTACACTTGGTAACAATGGTACAACAGATGGTGGTACGCTTTTGAAAGATAAATATCCGAATGTAGATGTGACATTCACAGAGGCTACAAGCGTTGATTTGGAGCACATGGGTACTATTACTTGGAAGAACAATGGTCAAGTTGTAGGTAAAGACTTCATTATCCGCCTTCCGATTATTGTTACTTACAAATGGGGTACGATTGCTGTCAAGAATATTGATGTAACAGTACATCCTACTGTAGGTCAATAAAGACGATTGTATAAAAATGTAAAACTAAGGGAGAGCATCCTCAAGCTAGAGGATGCTCTTTTTATATAAAATGTGTATTATGAAATACAACTTATTATGGCTTTGCGTCTGCTTAAGTGTCTTGATAGCTTGCCAATCTAGACAGAGGAATATTGAGAACAATACAATAAAGGCTTCAAGGCCAGCAATGAAAGTTACACAACAGGATAGTATAGCGGTGATAAACATGGTTAGTCATTTTATGGATTTTCTGAAAGAAGGTAAATGTGATGAAGCTGCAGCTATGATTTATGAGCTTAGTAAAGACAATCTACAAGAAGAACCTACTATCTTGGATGAAAATAGCTGGAAACAAATGACAAGTTATCTAAAGGAGCTATCTGTAAGCGAATATCATATTGAGCACATTATATTCAAACAAGCTAACGATAATGAAGTAAAATGTAGTATTCAAATTTCAAATAGCTATACGACAAATTTCTATTTAAAGCCTGTCAGATTTTTAGGTAATTGGTATCTTTGTTTAAAAGACTCCTCTGCTGGGGACAAGACATTATGAAAGTCAAATCAGAAAGCACTACAAAAAGAAATAGAGATAGGCTTACTTACAATCTATAAGCTGCAACATAAAAATCTCCTGCTTTTAGTCCTATAATTGCAATAAACAAGGGCTAAAGCAGGAGTTTTTTTACTTCTAAGTTTCTATCACCTTTCAGTGAAGTTTCACTAAAACACCTTGATTTAAAGTCTTTTACGTTGAAAGCAGTATATCTACCCGCAATTATCTTTCACAATATCATATTGTCTTACAGCAAATTACAAAGCTGTGAAAGCGTGAAGGTACAATTTGAAGTTAAACTGAGAAGTGAGATATATACTAAGCGAAAGACTATAGAATAAGCTCACTTTAGCAACTAATGACTTCACAATTTCTAAAGTTCATAGTTATGCTTCTAAAGTTTATAGTTAGCCTAATAATATTGATAGTTACAAAGCTAATATGCGACTTCAGAAAAATAAAGTAAGTAATATTAATCTGCGTATACAACAGGAGTAGAGAATTGATCGCTGAGCATATCTTCTTCTTCGTAATATAGCTTGGAATCTTTCAAATAGTAATATTTCGGATAGCCACCAAACTCGATGTTGGCATATTCCTGATTGTCTGCAGTATGCGAAATGGTCCATGTACCTTCATAAGTCGTACTATCCTGGAACAGGATGAGTGTGGTAGAGTCCGGTTTCAGCTCGAAACGTATACCGGATTCAGTAAAGAAAACTCCATCGAACGAATGTTGCTTGGCACTTGGCCCGCAGGCAACGAAAAGTGCGGTAATAAAGCTTGCAATAATAAATATAAAATGTTTCTGCATATCTTTAGTATATAATTATTGGATACAAAAGAGGGCATCCCTAAAGGATACCCTCTTTATTTAAGTCATTTAAAGAACATATTCATTATTCACCAGAAGGAGTACCACCGGCTTTAGAAACTCTAACTTGCAGATCGTTCTTAGAAAGAGTTCCCCACTTGTACTGAACATTTACGTCAATGTACAGGAAGTAGTCAACATTAACCGGAGTACCGGCATTGTTGAAGTATGCCAAGTGAGTCGGGTCAGAAGAAACTTCCTCTGCTTTAGACTTCGGATCTGTTTCAACCCAATTCATCATCTTCAAAGAACGTCCGGTTGGCAATACACCATCTTTCACACCATCCTTGTGGATATAAGTGCTGGTTGCAGCATCCCATGCCAAGCTTGTTGTAGTCTTATCTGTCAAGAATGTTACTTCCTTCACAGCATAGTAGTCATACAACTGGTGTGCATAGTCATCCTTATCAGTTTCAGTCTTATCAGCATCCTTGATACCTGCAGAAGCGACTTTGTAACCATTCCAATCTGTGAATTTGAAATTCTTAGCAACGTTCAAGAAGCTACCGTCGACTTCAGCATCCACAAAGCTATCACCAATTGCTCCGTCTATAGCCAAAGGATTAATGAAGAATACTTCAAAGTTCTGAACTGCGATAGTGTTATAGTCATTGTATTTAACCAACAGCTTAACAGGAACTGCGCGACCGATCAGTTCTTTTGCTGCATCTGTACCGTTCAGAGCATCTTTTTCATGCAGACGGATGATTGCAGAGCACTGATCTAACTCAACACCACCTAATGCTTCTTTGTAATCCCATGGCAAGTTCTTCTGGTTTTCAGTAGTAGTAGCTGACATGAAATTGTTGATAGTTGCAGCTAGGTTTTTATCAGGTTGCACATAATCCCATATATCTTTATCATCCATACCGATATTCGGATTCGGAGCATCATGATTAACATCAACAGGTGTACCTACGGTTGTCTTCCACAATTGAGTTTGTGTACCATCAGTCTTATAACCAGCCAAGTAATCGTAATCTTTGAATCTGTCAGCATCGAATACGAACTTCACTTCAGCGCAATTACGGATATACTGGATGAACTGTGCCAAGCTAGTCGGTTTCTGCTTAGTAGGCTCGTAGATATAACCATTTACCAAGTCTGCCTCAATGTGGCTGTAGTCTTTCAGTTCACATCCACCTGTTAAGCCCGGATAAATGTGAGGTATATTCTCTGCACCACCTAACCAACCGTCAATAGAAGTGTTGAATACGATCGGGTTCACGTTGAATACACCTTCGCCCTTACCGTCTTTCCAATAAGTACCTTGGTAAGCAAACTTTTGAGTCGGAGCAACGATGGTCTGCTTGAATGTCTGCTTGATGTTGCCGTTCAAACCGCTCTCATCAACATATTCAACATCGATTTCGAATGTAGAAGCATACTTGCCATTTACGTTAGCCAGTTCACCTACAATTTCAGGCTGCATAGCCCATACCAAGTTATATGAAGTGTTGTCTTCTTTATCTTCCAACATAGCGAATAGCAAATCAATATTAGCATCATTGATCTGTTCATCTCCATCTTTCTTTATCCAACTAGCACCTTCTTCCCACTTGGTTGCGTCTGTTGATATTCCATATTTACTTAAGTCTACTTTTTGTCCATCCTTTCGCAATTCATTAATCTTTAGACTCTTATAAATATCATGGAACTGTTTTTTACTAATACTTTGACCTCCGTCGAACTTAATCTTGTGGTAAACATTCTCATTCATTGCCTGTGAGAACATTTGCTGGAACATATGTTTGCAAGTTACAGTATCTTGAGCGAATGTGTAAGCATCAATAGTCTGTTCCTTTTCACCGGTCCAACGAACTTTGATGTAACGTTGAGCCACAAGGTTATTATTCTTCGTATCAACTAAAGATACGCGTACAATCGGTTCGCGACCGATAGAGGTCTTAGAATATTCATCGTCACCCAATTCTACATCATATACTTCAGACTTCAGGTAGTGACCGTTCAGGATCTTACCGAATGCCTGTTCGTCTGTCTTCAGACCACCTTGCAAGTATTTAGCTGAAGCCATAGCGAAACGGAATTCCAAACCATAGTCTGCATAGTTTTCCAATTCAGAGTGGTTAGCGTGGCTCTTTTCATCTGAAGAAACGCAAACTGTAACAAGCTTGCTCAGATCAAGAGGCTCGTTGTACTGAGCTCTAACGTCAACCAATTGGTCGTTTCCAGAATTGTACAGACAAATTGAGTCATGGTAATGTACGTAGAACAGATTGTCACCTGTACCTTGAGTTTCGTCTGCAAAATCATCGTTTATTGGCTTAGTGAAATCAGTCTTGCTATTGGCCAGATAAGGAATGGCAACGATTTCCTCGATTCTGCTATATTCAGAATTTACAGCAACTTCTTCACCTTTTTCCTTCTCTTCTTCAGTCAGATTAGCTTCTGCAATCGGAGTCTTCAAAGAAGCCATGTAGAATGTTTCCTTCTTATCTTTATCATCAGTTCCAATTACAGTACCCAAGAACTCTTTGTTCTTCTTGAACGTAACAGTCATGATACCATCTTTGATGTCATAACCTGTAACTTCAATAGGCTTGTTGTTGGCAACATCAACAGCTTTAGTCGTGATGTTCGTAGACTTGATGCAATCGAATGAAGGCATTTCCACGTCATCCTTGGTAACACCCATATTCGGATTCATCTGGTAGTTGGCTTCATTCAGCTCGGTAGAAATATACAAAGCTTTTGCACCTTTAACGTTTTCATGATCTAACCATGGTTTGGTTGCATGTTTTGTAGTACCATCAGCAAGGTTGCCCTTATGCTCATTCTTTACATATACCTGAGGAGTATATTGCAAAGTCGTAAAGGTGATGGCAGGGATACCGTTGATGTGGAATTCAGGAATAAGTGTTGTGCTTGTCAGACGTCCGCCAACGATATTCATGAATTGTGCGCTCAGTTTAGTGAACTCTTCCTTAAGTGCAGCCAATTCTTCCTTAGTAGCGGCGTTGTCAATCTTGCTCTCCAACTCAGTAACTTTCACGCTTAACTCTTCCAATTTAGCAATCTTCTGAGCCTGCTCTTCTACTGCTTTTTCAAGCTTTGCAACTTGTTCTTTCAATGCTTCATCACCTCCACCGGCAGCATCCAGAGCTTCCTGAGCTTTTGCCAAAGCGTCGGCAGCGTCTTTCTTTGCCTGTTCGGCAGCAGCCTTAGCCTCGTCGATGGAAGTCTTCAAACCATCTACTGAAGTCTGAAGATCCTTAAGTTTGTCCACCTGTTCTTGTAAGTTG
>NZ_LT670837.1:0-1327 GCF_900130135.1 Bacteroides togonis
GCGCTACGCACGCCCCGCGCCGAAGCCTTGCTGGCCCGCCTTGTGGACGCCGGCCTCGTGGACGCCAGCTGGCAGCCGCTCTCGCTCTCGAACGCCGAGAAGGGCGTGCTGGCCTCTCTGCTGGCCGACCGGCTGGGCGTGGAAAACCTGTGGCAGACCTTCGGCCGCCTGTGGGGCATGAAGCCGGAGAACCTCCGCTCGGCCTACAACAAGGGGATGGACCAACCCCGCTCGAACGCCTTCATCCAGCGGGTGAACAGGGCGCTGGAGGAATAGCTTCCCCCAAAAAACGATATCGCAAACACTTCTGTAAATCAGATTGTTACATGCAACCGTACCAGGTACGTACCAGGTAAATCTCATTCCGATACACTAACTTTGCTCCTGCAATCACGAGGAAAACAACCCCTCCCCCCCCCTCGTGATTGCGGGAGCTTTCCGTATTGGGGGCTTCCAACCATTAAAACCCCAAAAAGACGATTTTCAATTAGTAAACCCTATTCACAACATTAAAACTCTTTTTTTGACACGACTATGATTATCCAATTGCAACTTAGCGACAAGACCTACGAGCGCCTTCTCGCATCGGGCAGCCGCCTGCAGGGCACTATCGGCCTGGTAAACCCCAACGAGGGAAACTTCAACGAACATGTGCGCCACACTTCGAACGGCAACGGTGACTACAAGTACATCCGCCTGCGCCACGGACGGGCCAGCGTGGGCCCCAAACGGGTGCGGCTCGCTTTGAACATCGCCCTGGACGAGACGGGCATCACGCCGGCAGACATCCTCATGGACGAGAGCCGGCAGGCGAGCGACTTTGTGGACCACGTGTTCGATGCGAGGCTCTGAGTAACTATCCATTATCCATTCTCAATTATCCATTAAAGCTATGAAATTCGGAATAAGCAATAACGTAAAGAGCCGGGTGGTGCGCGAATGCACCCCCGAGCTGCTCCGCCAGGCACTGGACTCGCCCCTCGTGGCCCGTGTCTGCGCCGAGATAGAAGACGCCCTCGAGGCCGTGCGCCGGGGCGAAATGTCGAAAGACGACTTCGAAACCCTGAAAGCCGCACGCAAGAAGATGCTCCCCGTCATCACCCCGCACGCTACTTTCCGGAGTGGCCGGCGGACGAACGCCGAAGCCGTCGCCAGCGGCCTGTCGATGTACGACGTGGACCACATCCCCGATCCGCGCGGCTACTACGACGAGAAAGTGCGTGGACGTGAGGCCGAGCTGGGCATCGTCCTGGCACACGTCACGCCCAGCACCGAGGGCCTGCGCCTGCTGTTCGTCATCCCCCGCGCCGGCATGGCGCCCGACGAG
>NZ_LT670838.1:0-4145 GCF_900130135.1 Bacteroides togonis
GCCATTTGTATTAGACTGCAAAGTTGCAAAATCAAGTCCGTTTCATCTCAAGAAACCACGTAATTGACTATATTTCAATAATTTCAAAGAACTATTTATCCACTTTTACGGGACAGTAGTGACTTAAATTTTGAAACTGAAGTTGAATATCTGTACTTGCCCAACTTTTTTCCCCTCGTTTTACAACATCGTAGATTTTCAGAGAAGTGTCGTCTTTATGAAAGCCACAGAGGATTGCTTGGCCAGATATATCCGTTGTCAATAGTCGCACTTGGTCAAGTCCCGATGTGGGCATACCGTTGGGTTTTATCACACGCAACACAGTAGCATCATCCTCTTCTGGCTTGTTGTAGTAAACCACTTCTTCCACAGTTAAGTGGAATGTCCGGCTGTTCCTCTTGAGCAAAATACCTATCTGCTCTTTGTCTAGAGGGCCATCCTTGGTATCTTTTTGTATTATATGTGCAGCAGTAAGGACATAGAGGTTCTCTCCGACAGAAACGATGATGCCCGATCCTTTATTGTTGTTGGAACACTCAATCTTAACTGTTACCTTTCTTAGGGCTTTTATGTTTGCTTTTGTCAGATTCATAGTTCTTTGATATTATCATGTACTTCAAAATTCCATTTTTCACATTCGCCTTCATTTAAAAAAGGAATACCATTTGTTTCAATCAGTTCTAATTTATAATTAAAATACAAATGTACTTTTGTGTCCATGTTCCTTTTCGTGTGACATAAAATATGAGCGATTGTAGTTCTATCGGGGTGATTGGAACTTCCGTTGCCTCCGTTGGTCGATATAATAAACTTATCACATTGGATAATGTCCAATAAACTATTGCTCGTATTGTTTCTACTTCCATGATGCGATACCTTTACGAAATCAACGACTAATGGGTTTTCTTCAGAGTAGCCTTTTTCCTCTCTCAGGTATCTCTCCACATTCTGGGGATAGCTGTCGCCCAACATCAATATGCTCAGATTATCACACCTTAGGATAAAGGCTATACTCGCTGCATTTGCCAATTCATTATCCTTCTTCAGATTAGGCTCTGGGGGTATTTCTTTTGCTAATTTATCGAGAGGTTTCTCTAGGTCTATCGTATCCTTCTGAGTCGCATTCAATAGCTGCCTCGCTTCATCTTTCTGTTTCTCTATGACCATCTTCGTGACATCCTCTGTAGGTGATACCACCTCTATGCTGGCAAAAGGCCTATCAAACTCCATCCCCTCATGCAAATCATTACGCCAGACCATTCCATGTTGCTTTGCCAATTCATTCAACCTTACGGATAGCAGCATACCGTGTGCGGCAGTTGTATACTTACTCGCTGCCACCTCTACGTAACCTGCGCAGTTTGCCCATACCTCTTTAGCTGGTATCATGTTATCGTCCAAGCATGTGTCTACCAACTGCAGAATTCCACCAATATGATCTTCATCATAATGGGTCAGTACCATAAGGTCAGGAGTGCCCAACTCATTCAACTTGCGCTTAAGCTCAAACCCACAACTCCTTGGCCCACCATCAACAACGACTAACCCCTGAGTATCTCCACGAACGCATTCTATAATGAACGCATCGCCATGTTTTACAGGAAGGAAATAAATCTTACTCATTTATGTGTCTATATTTTTTGTATCTACAATACTTCACTTATTATATATTGATATGCCCTCCAATCAGTTTTGGCTCTTTAAGCCAATCAAAATCAACAAATACATAGAGTCTTTTCTTATTCCTTTTTGGATGCTCTTTCTCGTTTCTTAAGGCTCAAATCCTGCAAGGCCTTTCCCATTGTATCTTCTTTTGCAAGCAGAAGGATATCGTCATCCAGCTGAAGCGCATAAAGCACCCTAAGATAAATGCCTATTGCTACTGTCGGTGCCCCTTTCTCGATACGTGAAACAGTAAGAGGCGAACAGGTAGCACGTTCGGCAATCTGAGCGATACTAAGGTTTCTACGCAATCGTGCAAGTCTGATTTGTTCACCCACAATTTGCATCTTCTGCTCCAATTTTCTTGGCAACTTGGTACCCATCGTACTTTTTGTCATAGTTCAAACTATCATATAATATACAAATATAGCGGTTTTACTTTATTTTATGATGTGTTACAGGAATAATTTTTCGAATTTACTCTTACCGTAATCTGCTTGACCACATCATTGGACGTTAAGACATTAAATGCTGTTATATTATTCGTAGAGTTCGCATTTCACCTATAAGAAACAATATATTGTTTCTTACTGGAAAGCGAAACTCATTATGATTGTACAACTTTTACCCTGATATTTATACAAAGAAGACACGAATCAGTAAAATACTACAATAAATGTATATACACTTTTTGTTGCAACATTTTTTGTAGTTACATTTTATGTATTATATTTGTGGTGAAAATCAAAAATAGAGTGTTATGGAAACTCCGTTTATATTTGGAAAGATTGCTACCGAGAAGAATTTTACTGACCGTGAGAAAGAAACAGCCGACCTGGTTCAGAACTTTATGTCGCTAATCAACACGATTATTATCTCTCCTCGCCGTTGGGGTAAAAGTTCGCTTGTAAATAAGGCTGCAAAATTAGCGATGGCGCAGGACAGCAACCTCCGAATCTGTCATATCGACCTTTTCAATGTACGTAGCGAGGAGCATTTCTATTCACTGCTCGCCCAAAAGGTCATTGCTGCCACTTCCACAAAATGGGAGGAGGCAATCGAGAGTGCGAAGACTTTCTTTTCGCGCCTTGTTCCCAAAATTTCAATCGGTACAGACCACACTAATGAGGTTTCAATTGACTTTGATTGGGAGGAGGTAAAGCGCAATCCAGATGAAGTGCTCGATCTTGCCGAAAAGATTGCCAGGAAGAAGGGGCTGAAAATCGTGATTTGCGTAGATGAGTTCCAAAATATCGCGGAATTTACAGACCCTGACTATTTCCAGAAAAAGTTGCGTTCACATTGGCAGCTGCACCAAAGTGTGGCCTATTGTCTCTATGGCAGTAAGCGCCACATGATGATGGAAGTGTTTACCGACTCATCCAAACCCTTCTACAAGTTCGGCAACCTGATGTTTCTTAATAAGATTGACACGCCTTGCCTTGTGGAGTTTTTCAAGAGTCGTTTCGCTGATACCGGCAAGAATATAAACGATGAAGCAAGCCATTTGATTGCAAAGCTCGTAGATAATCATCCATACTACGCACAGCAGCTGGCACAGCTTTCATGGCTCAGAACAAAGGATGTATGTACTGTTGAGATTGTACGTGAGGCGCACACAGCATTGATGGAGCAGTTAAGTCTGTTGTTTGTAACAATCACCGAAACACTGACCACACAGCAACTGAACTACCTCAAGGCTCTTATAGCTGGAGAAAAGGCTATTAGCTCGACTGAAGTGATGCATCGCTATCAAATCTCTTCAACGACCTCAATATCCCGCTCAAAGGCTGCCCTTATCAAGAATGATATATTGGATAATAAGGCCGGTGAAATCTCGTTCCAAGACCCGATTTATGCCTATTGGTTGAAGACTGAGTTCTTTGCAAAATAATAAGACTATGAATAAGTATAACCTTACTTGGATTGACTTCGCCAATAAGAAAAGGTGCAGGCTTACTAAAGCTATAAATACTTTAGTAGTTATTTCTTGGAGAAAGCTTAATGTTGTATTATTCTATTCTTACCATCCCGGCCAACTGCACGAAATAATCATTTGACCAAATATCAAGTTCTTTTGGATTGCGCACGAAAGGCAATACATCTTCTTTCACTTGTTTTATATCAGCTGAAGAGAGACGCTCAATGAGTTTCTCCTTGAATAACTCTGGAGTGATATTCTCATTGTTGAACTGCTTGCATCGTTCTGCCAAATGAGCAAAATCAAGTGGTATATTATGACGTACATACCATTCAAAGTCGTACCAATCACGACCTTTGACTCTATTCTTCCACACACGATAGACCAGTGCGTGCATCTTGCCTGCAAACAAATCTGGAAGTGTAAAACAACGGGTCATTAGTGTCCCGTTAAAATGGGACGAGTTAAACAATTAATCAAAAAGCCCCGGAATCAGGGGATCATTTAGATCTTTGACATCATTGAAATTAGTCTTGTCGAACAGGTCACGCAAGTGGGTTTT
>NZ_LT670839.1:0-6758 GCF_900130135.1 Bacteroides togonis
CAGGATTACGGATCAAAAGTTCATTACCTATATATATAAGTATTGACGGTTCTTTTTTTACCCAAAACTGTTTCCAGTTTTGCTCTTGTACTACTGTATTGTTTATGTAAATCTCTTCAAAGATCGCCCTTCTTGATGCCCTCCGTTTTATCGGAAAGCGGTTGCAAAGGTAAGGAGTTTTTCGTATATCCTCCAAATTTTTGCGGAACTTTTTTCGAAGTTTTTTTTTCGAAGCTCAGCTTCGAGGTTCACTTCTCAAAAGTGGGTGCAAAGGTAAGGAGTTATTTTCAAACCACCAAATGTTTTGAGAAGTTTTTTTTCGAAAGTTTTTTCGAAGACCTCAGAGGGAAGGAGCTCTCCGCTTGGGCCTCTCTCATGCGAAAGGCGGGAAAGCCATCTGCCACTAAAGGACAACTTCATCCAGAATCACCTGCAACAGCATGTCAAGTATCACCGCTTCGTTTCCGAAAGCGGGTGCAAAAGTACAGCTTATTCAGATAACTGCAAGCTTACAAACGATTTTTTTCGACACTTTCTTGAACTTTTTTCGCAAATAGCTGATTTACAAGTATGTTTTATAGCAGGATTTTCAAAGACGAAATGTACAAGGTGAAATGACGGCACATTATAATATTTCATGCGCATGGGCGCGCGCGTTACAATTACAACTACAGGTAAGTTCTATGCGAACAAAACAAGAAAACAGCGCGTTAGGGAGAGGAAAGCGATGATTTAAGGAGAGGAAAACGGTGCTTTTCCCTAACTGGAGAAAAAGTTCTGGCCTACTGGAGAAAAAGATACCGATAACTGAGGAAGAAATTCTTTCTATAAGAAGAATTAAAAAGTCATGATGTCAATAGATTACGATCCTCATAAGGACTGAATGAAAAATGTAGTCTTTTCTTGTTTCTGAACAAAAGAAGAATTAATTTTGCGCCCGTTTTCAAGGACCTTATACTAAATTTGAAGAAGAAAATGAACGCAAAACTCAAATTTCCATCCAAACAAGCGGCTATTCACGAAGCCAAGGACTACGTTATGATAGCCTTAGGAATGATTTTATACGGCATCGGATGGACCGTTTTCTTGTTGCCCAACGACATTACGACTGGTGGCGTACCTGGTATTGCTTCTATTGTCTATTTTGCAACTGGACTTCCTGTGCAGTATGTCTACTTTTCTATCAATTTCATCTTACTGCTATTAGCCATCCGTATCTTGGGATGGAAATTCAGCATAAAGACCATCTTTGCTGTATTCACCCTAACCTTCTTCCTATCGCTGATCCAACGGGTGACGCAAGGCATCACACTGCTTCACGACCAACCATTCATGGCCTGTGTTATTGGCGCCTCCTTCTGTGGGAGCGGCATCGGCATTGCCTTTTCGTCAAACGGAAGCACGGGCGGTACAGATATTATTGCGGCTATCATCAATAAATACAGAGACATCACCTTAGGAAAGGTGATGCTGATATGCGACTTGATTATCATTTCGTCAAGCTATTTCGTACTAAAAGATTGGGAAAAAGTTGTATACGGATACGTAACGCTCTACATTTGCAGCTTTGTTCTTGACCAGGTGGTAAACAGCGCCCGTCAGTCGGTACAGTTCTTCATCATCAGCGACAAATACGAAGAAATAGGCAAGCGCATCAATGTCTATCCCCACCGCGGCGTAACGGTAATCAACGCATCAGGTTTCTATACAGGAAAGGAAATCAAGATGTTATTCATCCTGGCCAAAAAGCGCGAATCGGGTATCATCTTCCATCTGATCAAAGAGATTGACCCGAATGCGTTCGTATCGCAAAGCGCTGTCATCGGCGTGTACGGCGAAGGATTCGACCGCATCAAAGGGAAGTGACGGGTACAAAGCGTCCTTCCCTCCACACATATTTCAGCACGGGGCGAATGAAAGGTTTCAACACTTCATTCGCCTCGCTGTCCATATAGCGGGGCGTAGTAAAAGTGAACGTCAGCGTGTCGTTTTTGGAAGAAAGGTTGGCCATAACCAATGTCATATCTGCCTGACTCATGGCTTGCCGTACACCGTTATCATTCAGAGAGTCGGGGACAGAAAGAAAGTCTTCCAATACAGGCATCTGAAGGAAAGAGGAGGCGGAAAGTTCCTGCCACTCCGTGGTATAGAAGCAGACATCGCTGTCGGGCACAGGGCCGTTGACGGTGGAAATCGTGCACACAACGCGCGTCGAATCGTTCACATCCAACATCTTCATTTGCCAGAAACTGCGACTCGTCATCTGCATACGAATATAGTCGGGAGCAAGTTCGGTCATTTCGGACTTCTGCCCCAAGCGATTAGTCACTTCCGCTTTCATCTTGCTTTCGAGGAAATCAATACAGTCGGCTTTGTTGACCTCCGTCAACAAAGGCGTTAGGCTGTCGGGCATCGCCTTGAAGCAATCTTTGGCCGTCTGGCCGAACAAGGGAGCCATGCCCAAAAGGGCTACAGATATAAAGGTATATAGTTTCTTCATTCTTTTATTCTTTTTTGTCTGCATTGCGACGGAGCAGGCGGCACACTTCCTCCAGGCAGCGGGCATCCACCTCGTCGAACGTATTGAGTTCACTGCTATCCACGTCGAGCACGCCCCACACCGCGCCCGCGCCGTCGGTCAACGGCACCACAATTTCCGAGCGCGAAAGGGAACTACAGGCGATGTGACCGGGGAAGGCGTCGACATCGGGCACCACCAGCGTGCGGGCTTCTTGCCACGCCGTGCCACAGACGCCACGTCCCTTGCGGATGCGCGTACAGGCCACAGGCCCCTGAAAAGGCCCCAGCACCAGTTCGTCGCCCGACACGCGATAGAAACCCACCCAAAAGAAGCCGAACGTCTCCTTCAAGGCTGCCGCCACGTTCGCCAGATTGGCCACCTCGTCGGTTTCGCCCGCCAAGAGGCCTTCCAGCTGAGGGAGCAGGGCTGCATAGCGCTCTTCCTTCGTGCCGCCGCTGATATACAAATCTTCTGCCATACGATCAATTGAATTTTAATTGCGGATGCAAAGATGAGAATTAACGCGGAAAGATACAAGACCGTCCGACGTTAAAATCTCCTTATATCCGTCCGTCAGCGGCTGCCCAGGTAGAGGAAGAACATACCGATGAGCACCAGGATGAGGTCGACCGCCTTGCTCTTCAGATTCTTTTCGTGGAAGAAGAGGGCACCGAAGAGGAAGGAGACTACCACACTGCCACGACGCACCATCGAGACAATGGAAATCATGGAATCCTCGTAACTGAGGGCGTAGAAATAGACGAAATCGGCTGCGCAGAGAAACAACGAGATGCCCACAATGGTCCACTCCCAGCGGAAGGGCGTGCTCGTCTTGCGCTGCGGATACCACAGGAGCAGGATGATGGGGCACATGATGAACACCTGGTAGACGTTGTACCACGACTGCACCAGCATGGGATGGAGCCGCGTCATCAGGTACTTGTCGTACAGGCCGCTGATGGCGCCCGTCACCGCCGCCAAAACGATGAACAGAATCCACTTGTTGTGTTTGAAATCGATGCCCTCCTTCTTACCCGAACGGCTCAGCATAAAGAACGAAAGCACGGCCAACAGCACGCCAATCCACTGGTAGAGGTTCAGCCGCTCGCCAAACACCAGCAGGGCGCCGATGAGCACCATGACGGGACGCGTGGCATTGATGGGACCGACGATGGTGAGCGGCAGGTGCTTCATGCCGAAGTAGCCGAATATCCACGACGAAAGAACGATAAATGACTTCAGCAGAATGTATTTATGCGCCTCCCAGCCCGCTACGGGCATGTCGAACATCGTCCCGCTGAGTACGTCGGGCGCCCAGAAGGACAACAGGATGAAAGGAAGGAACACCATACTGGAGAAAACGGTATTCAGAAACAGAACCGGCAGCACGGCATTGTCGCGCAGCGACTCTTTCTTGAAAGCATCATAAAATCCCAGCAACGCAGCCGAGAGAAAAGCAAGAAGTAACCACATGGATCAAACAAATATAAAATATCGGTTATGAACTATATAAACAGAGAGTCAGGATAGGTGACGTCCACCAGAAAGAGGGCATTGCCCGGCACCGACGTGCCCGCACGGCAGCGGTCTTTCTGCTCGATAACGCGACGGAAGCCGTCAACGTCCATCTTGCCGCGGCCCACCTCGAGCAAGGTTCCTACCACCGCCCGAACCATGTTGCGCAGGAAACGGTCGGCACGAATGGTAAAGACCCACGTCACGTCGTCCACCTGCGTCCAGGCGGCCTCCATGATGCGACAGTTGTTGGTCTTCACGTCCGTATGCAGCTTGCTGAAGCTGGTGAAGTCGGTATACTCGAATAACGTCCGGGCCGCCTCGTTCATCCGATCGAAGTCGGGGCGTTGGAAAAGTCGGCAACGATATTGCCGGTCAAAAGGATACTTGGCCGTCGTAACGTAATACTTGTACATGCGCGAGGTGGCATCAAAGCGGGCATGTGCTTCGGGCTTCACTGCCCGCAGGCGGTACACCGAGATATCCGGCGGCAGCAGGCGGTTCAGCTTGTCGGTCATGAAAACTTCGTCCAGCGGACCGTCGGCATCAAAATGGGCCACCATGAGCGAAGCATGTACCCCCGCATCCGTACGCCCGGCCCCCACTACGCCGACCTCGCGGCGCAGCAACGTAGACAACGCCCTCTCGAGGCACTCCTGTACGCTCACTCCGTTGGGCTGCACCTGCCAGCCGTGGTAGGCCGTGCCGTCGTAAGCCAAATCAATGAAATATCGTTGCATCCAATAATCTTTTGGGAGGCAAAGGTACGGATAATCCACGTATTTTGTATTATACAATCCGCAATTTATATACAATGCGGAAAGCAAAATCTGCGTATCTTTGCCTACAACCTTTAACAACGTAAATTATGACAAAGAAAGTATTGATTTTATCTTCCAGTCCGCGCCGCAACGGCAATTCGGACACGCTGTGCAATGAATTCATGCGCGGAGCCGTAGAAAGTGGACACACCGTCGAAAAAATATTCCTGCGTGACAAAACCATCCACTACTGTACGGGATGCAGCACCTGCAGCTTCCTCCAAAAGCCCTGCCCGCAGAAAGACGATGCGGCAGAAATCATCGAGAAGATGGTAGCAGCCGACGTCATTGTTCTGGGTACGCCTGTCTACTTCTATGCCATCAGTGCCCAGATGAAAACCCTGATAGACCGCTGCTGCGGACGCTATACCGAGATGACCGGCAAGGAATTCTACTTCATCTCGGCCGCCGCCGAAGACGACGACGCCATCGCCCGTCGCATTGCCGACAGCTTCCAGGGCTTCCTCGACTGTCTGGAAGGGCCGCAAGTGAAAGGCAACATCTTCGCCGGAGGCGTATGGCATCCGGAAGAGATAGCAGGACATCCGGCCCTGGCGCAGGCCTACGAAGCCGGGAAAAATCTTTAAAGGATAAAAGGGAAAGGCCTCGGAAGTAGAAAAACGAAAACTATCTTTTGCTTTTTGTACTTTCGAGGTTTGCTGTATCTTTGCACGCGGTTTACGGGAAACCACGAAACAAAACGACTTAATACGAGCAATGAAAATGAAACTGTTCCAACGGGCCTCGCGCCTCCTCCCCTGCCTGCTGCTGACGGCAGGCCTCGCCTCCGCCTTTGCAGGATGCAAGAAGAAAGACATGTCGATGAAGATGAACGAGCCGCGCAACATCCACGGCGTGGCCAACTTCGGCCGCACCTTCGGCGACCTGAACCAGAAACAGCTGAACGTGGCCCAGGCCATCGGCATCAGCCCCATCGCCTCGCGCGAAGAAGCGGAAGAAATGACCGACCGCCTGACCTTTATTGAGTCCAACGAACGCTATGCCGTCGACTCGCTCACCCACTCCATCCCCTACCTCATACCCGGCGCCGCAGCCCTGCTGGACACCATCGGGCAGAATTTCCTCGACTCGCTCACGTCCAAGGGCCTCAACCCGAACCGCATCATCGTCACCTCCGTCCTGCGCACGGAGAAGGATGTGAAGCGCCTGCGCCGCCGCAACACCAACGCCTCGAGCAACTCCACCCACGCCTACGGAACGACGTTCGACATCAGCTGGAAGCGCTTCCAGAAGGTGGAAGACGAAGACGGACGCCCCATGCAGGACGTCGGCGCCGACACGCTGAAGCTGGTGCTGGCCGAGGTGCTGCGCGACCTGCGCCGGGCCGACCGCTGCTACGTGAAATACGAAATCAAGCAGGCCTGCTTCCACATCACCACCCGAAAATAACCGGAATTTTCATCGACGGCCCGTCCCGATGTGCAGAGAGCCCAGCGGACATTCCGACGGACCGTCCAAACGCATGGAGAAGCTTTCGGACATTCCGACAGGCTCTCCAAACGCGCGGAGAAGCTTTCGGACATTCCGACAGGCTCTCCAAACGCGCGGAGAAGCTTTCGGACATTCCGACAGACTCTCCAAACACGCGGAGAAGCTTTCGGACATTCCGACAGGCTCTCCAAACGCGCGGAGAAGCTTTCGGACATTCCGACAGGCTCTCCAAACGCGCGGAGAAGCTTTCGGACATTCCGACAGGCTCTCCCAATGCTCCGAGAAGCCGCCGGACATTCCGACGGCTCCGAAAAATCATTCATCCTTTTCTTCCAGCAGCTTCCATGCCAAGGGCAAGCAAGTGGCGATATCGCCCGCCGTCATGCCCGTGCGGCCCTGCTTGCGCGCGGCGATGTCGCCCGCCAGACCGTGGACGTAGACACCCAGGC
>NZ_LT670840.1:0-2768 GCF_900130135.1 Bacteroides togonis
ACACGTAGTACGTGTCGGCGTAGCTGTCACCGGAGAGCACCCCACGGTCCAGGAGCGTGCGCCCCTGCTTGTCGAGGAACGACAGGCGGACGTGACCGTCCTCGTCCGTCGAGCGGACCACTTCGAGCGAACCCGAAGGATACACGCCCTCGTCAGACAACCCGCCAGAGGACGTCACCGTGAAACGGCGGCACGAGAGGAGCAATAGCGGAATGGGACGAGCGGAGGCTGTAGCCACAGGTGGTCGAAGCCTCGACGGCGTAGCTGAACTGATAGCCAAATAAAAAAGAGGCTGTCTCAAAATAAAAATGCAAAAGTAAAAATCTTATAGATTGAAACTTAGTAATAAAAAATTCCTGCTTTAGTCCTTGTTTATTACAATTATTAGGACTAAAAGCAGGAGATTTTTATATTGTAGCTTATAGATTGTAAGTAAGCTTATCTCTGTTTTTTATTTTGAGACAGCCTCCTTATATAGTAAGCACAAACAAGGACTGTTCAAAATGTAGACTTTAGTATCCAACATTCTCTGGACAGAGCTTTCTATTTAATGCAATGATACAGAAGGTAATAAAATTGGGATTCCACTTTCACAATCACAAAAGAAAATAAAATCTTGGCGAATTAAAATATCCATAACATAATTCAATTCTGCAATTTGGTTGGTTGATAAAGTATCATACTCAATATATGCTTTCGGTATATTGCCAACAAAAAATGTATCCAACAAATATCTTAATCCCATCTGTCTATATATAGAATCAATTTTAGGGTGAGGGATTACAATATAGTCTTTCAAGCGATCGAATGTAGCACTATCAACCAAGATAATATCACGCGAAGAAAAGGAAGTAATTTTATTATCCAGACTTCTACTTTCATTTATTGCAAAATACAAACTATTTTCGTCACACAGAACATGATATTCATTATTGTCATACATTACATTAACTGATTTATAACGAGGATTGGTCGTCATAAACTCAGACAAATCGTTATTCACTTTCTCTTGTCTTTCAGAATAGAATAATTGTATCAAAAAAACGATTGAAAATACAAGAAAAAAATTATTCCAAAAATTCAAGAGGTATTTCTTTTTTCCCATATCTTATTCTTTTTGTATCTCCTGTAACCTTTCTTATCCTATTCTCTATATTCACGGCTCGGATATCCATTTTCAGAATTCCATTGATTCTTGTGTTTGGATCAAAAGCACCTTTATCCAAATCCAAAGCATGTTGAAGTTCGTGAACCAAACCGACTCGAGAAGTTCTAACATTTTCGCTACCAACTTCTTTTCGTTCTGGATCATAGAACACCACGGAACCTTGAGGCGTTTCTTCTTCAGCTTTTTGAGAATTATAAAGTGTTGCATTTTGATACCTGGAACGCTCGTCAGGCATTGTAATTTCATGAATATTCTCGCTTTTCTCCAATTCGGTAATCATTTTACCGACAACAGGGTCATCCCGTTTCAACTGCTTCAAATCAGCCTTCACTTGACTCTGGTACTTTGTATCAAATCCAAGCCACGATTTGATTTCATCAATTATTCCATTCGGATTAGGTTGTACTATGATACTGTCTCCATTCACATCAATATTCATGACCGGACTGTTCGCCGCATACTGGTAAGGCGACATGGACGAGTATTTCTCGGCATAACGGTCAACAGTCGTAAACCTTCCCAGCGCCGGGTCATAATGTCGTGCCCCGTAATCGTACCAGTTCAAACCGTTCTTCGTGTCCAGTTCCTTGCCGTTGTACTTGTAGGGCTGTACACTCGTAGAGTTGGCGAAGACACCGCCGAAGGGGTAGTAATGATTTACTTCCTCCACGGTTCCACTTTGGCTTACCACCATCCGGTTATTCCCCTGATGGTCCTTCAGGAAGTAATGGTACTGCTTGTCGGCCAGGGTGACATATCCTTCCTCCGTCAGCAGCAGCTTCTGCACACCGTTCTCATAGACCACGTTTCCGCAATAGTCCGTTGTGGTGGTCGTACCGTTGATGACATGCTTCGTACGGAGTTTTGTGCCGTCGGCGGCATAGACGTATTCAATGGTGCTCCCGTCCGCAAAGACTACCTTGCTTGGCAAATTTAAGAAATTATATTGAATATCGGAAATATTCCGGTTCAAATCTTTCGTAAGGTTTCCGTTGGCGTCGTAGGCGTACTCATTTTCCTGCTTTACAGCATCTTTGAACTCGAAACCGTTGTTGTAGGCCGCAGTGCCTGCCGCGTCGTCCACACGGTTCAACTGGTTGCCGTTCAGGGTGAAAGTCAGGTTGTCGATAAGCCCGTAGCTGCTTGCCCCCGTCTGCCCGTAGCGTTGCAGGGCAAGGATGTTCCCGTTCTTGTCGTAGCCCGTTACCTTCTCCGTGAAGCGGTCGGCGTTGCTGCCGTCGCTGTAGGCTGCGGTCAGCATGCGGTTCAGGTTATCGTAGCTGAACTGATACCCGTGCGTGGTGGTTTCAGTATCCGCCTTCCACGTCATCCCGCTGATGTTCCCGTTATAACAGGGAGTTGCGCCGTCGTTGTACTGCAAGCTTTGTGTGAACTTCCCGCCGATTCCCGTCAGCCAGTCGCGGATGTTGTAGGTATAGCTCTGCGCAAGAGTTGTATTCCCGTGCGGAGACGTGCTTTGCAGCCTGCCCAGCTCGTCGTAAGTGTTCTCAGCCAAGGTCACCGTCACGCCGCCCAGCGTGTGCTCCACCTTCGTCAGGCGCTCCGCGTGGTCGTAGGTGTACTCGGTGACCTCCGTGAG
>NZ_LT670841.1:0-2051 GCF_900130135.1 Bacteroides togonis
CACTCGGGGCTTCTCCCAAAAGGAATCCGGCGCTGCCGTCATTGATTATGGGCTTTCTCTTATACAAACCGGAGGTGTAAAAGAGCCGGCTGATGAGCGACGTGCCCTACGGCGTGCTGCTCTCCGGCGGGCTGGACTCGTCCGTCATCTCCGCCGTGGCCCGCCTCTATGCCGACCGCCGCATCGAGACCGACGGACAGCAGGCCGCCTGGTGGCCCCAGCTCCACTCCTTCGCCGTGGGCCTGAAGGGCGCGCCCGACCTGGAAAAAGCCCGCCTCGTTGCCGAGCACATCGGCACCGTCCACCACGAAATCCACTACACCATCCAGGAGGGGCTGGACGCCATCCGCGACGTCATCTACTACATCGAGACCTACGACGTCACCACCGTGCGCGCCTCCACGCCGATGTACCTGCTGGCCCGCGTCATCAAGTCGATGGGCATCAAGATGGTGCTCAGCGGTGAAGGGGCGGACGAGGTGTTCGGCGGCTACCTCTACTTCCATAAAGCCCCCAATGCACAGGCTTTCCACGAAGAGACCGTCCGCAAGCTCTCCAAGCTCCACCTCTACGACTGCCTGCGCGCCAACAAGAGCCTTTCGGCCTGGGGCGTCGAAGGCCGCGTCCCCTTCCTCGACAAGGAATTCCTCGACGTCGCCATGCGCCTGAACCCGGCGGCCAAGATGTGTCCCGGACATACCATCGAAAAGAAAATCGTCCGCGAAGCCTTCGCCCCGCTGCTGCCCGAGGCCGTGGCGTGGCGCCAGAAGGAACAGTTCTCCGACGGCGTGGGCTACTCGTGGATCGACACGCTGAAGGCCGTGACCGCTGCCGCCGTCAGCGACGAGCAGATGGCCCATGCCGCCGAGCGCTTCCCCATCAACCCGCCGCAGAACAAGGAAGAATACTACTACCGCAGCATCTTCGAGGAGCACTTCCCCAGCGCGTCGGCCGCCCGGAGCGTTCCCAGCGTTCCCAGCGTGGCCTGCTCCACCGCCGAAGCCCTGGCCTGGGACGCCTCGTTCCGCAACCTGAACGACCCCAGCGGCCGCGCCGTGGCAGGCGTGCATGAACAAGCCTATTGAACAGGGCCGAAAGGGAGGTCTCCATCGCCGGAGCCTCCCTTTCTTTTGAAGCCATTTCTGACAAAACCGCCCTGCCTCTTCCAAAACACGTTACAGATTGAAAGATTTACGGCCTCTGTAATTTCAAATCGTAAGTTATGCATACTATTTATACATAAAGCCATCCAAAACAATACAACATATTACATAAATTCATAATTTTGCATCAAACAAAAGCAAATAGAAAAGATAAACAGATTAAAGATAAACATAATGACACAAAAGATACGCTTTACGAAGATGCACGGAGCCGGCAACGACTACATCTATGTAGACGCCACCCGCAACCCGCTCCAGAACCCCGGCGAACTCTCCGTGGCATGGAGCCGCCCACACACGGGCATCGGCAGCGACGGGCTGGTGCTGATAGGCCGCTCGGACGTGGCCGACTTCAGCATGCGCATCTTCAACGCCGACGGCTCCGAGGCCCGCATGTGCGGCAACGCCTCCCGTTGCATCGGCAAGTACGTCTACGACGAGGGCCTGACGAACCGGACCACCGTCACCCTGGACACTCTCTCCGGCATCAAGACCCTCGTCCTCCATCCGGGCCCCGACGGACGCATCGCCACGGTGACCGTAGACATGGGCGCTCCCCGCGACCTGCGGACGGTAGACTTGGGTGACGGCTACGGTTTCCGCCACGGACAGTTCGTGTCGATGGGCAATCCGCACCTGGTGCTCTTCGTGCCCGACGTGGAGGCCGTCGACCTGGCCGCCATCGGCCCCCGCCTCGAACGGCATCCCCAGTTTCCCGGCGGCATCAACGTGGAGTTTGCCCAAATCCTCTCCGGCGGACGCATACGGATGCGCGTCTGGGAGCGCGGTTCGGGCATCACGCAGGCCTGCGGCACGGGAGCCTGCGCCACCGCCGTAGCCGCCTCACTCGTCCGCCTGACGGAACGCACCGCGACCGTCGTCATGGAC
>NZ_LT670842.1:0-921 GCF_900130135.1 Bacteroides togonis
GTCACGACGTGACCAATACCGTCTATACCTTCACGGGCAAGCCCGCCGTGGTGAGCCACACGCACACGGCCGGCGGGAAGCCCACACTCACGGAGGTCACCGAGTACACCTACGACCACGCGGAGCGGCTGACGAAGGTGGAGCACACGCTGGGCGGCGTGACGGTGACGCTGGTCGAGAACACGTACGACGAGCTGGGCAGGCTGCAAAGCATGTCTCCGCACGGCAACGCCTCCCAGAAGCTGACCTATGCCTACAACCTCCGCGGCTGGCTGACGGGCATCAGCGGCAACAAGTTCTCGCAGAACCTGTATTACAACACCGGCAACGGCACACCCTGCTACAACGGCAACATCAGCAGCATGACCTGGCAGGCGGGCGGCGAGACAACCACCCGCGGCTACAAGTTCACTTACGACGGGCTGAACCGTATGCTGGATGCCGTCTATGGCGAAGGTACGAACATCGGCAGCAACGCCAACCGCTTCACCGAAAAGGTGACTGGTTACGACAAGAACGGGAACATACTCGCTCTGCAACGATACGGACAAACGGGTACTTCGTCCTATGGCTTGATAGACAACTTGACCTTCACGCTCAACGGCAACCAGCTGAACCGGGTGGATGACGCTGTGACGAGTTCTGCTTACAACAACGGATTCGAGTTCAAGGATGCCGTAAAGCAGGCGAACGAATATGCTTACGATGCCAACGGTAATTTGACGAAAGATTTGAATAAAAACATTTCCGAAATTCAGTATAATTGTTTAAATTTACCGCGCAAGGTCACATTCACGGACGGAAGCACCATTGAATACACCTATGCCGCCGACGGAACCAAGCTCCGCACGAAGCATGTCATCAACGGTACGACCACCACAACGGACTATTGCGGCAACGTGATCTATGAAAACGGTGTGC